>NZ_FNQM01000098.1 GCF_900107585.1 Rubrimonas cliftonensis
GCCTCACCGCAAAAGACTTCAAAGTCACGGTCGTGCAGATGCCGCTGACATCCACCGAGGACGACATCGCGGCAGTTCAGCGGATTGTTGACGTTCAGGATGGCCCGATGCTGCTGGTCGGCCACTCCTACGGCGGCGTGATCATCAGCGAACTGGGCGTGGACCCCGACGTCCGCGGCCTTGTCTACGTCGCGGCCTTCCAGCCAGACGTGGGAGAGAGCGGCGGAGCCCTGTTGGCCTCGACACCGACCGAGTTCACGTCCGACAAGCTGACGGTCTTCGCAGACGGTCACTACCTGATTCATGAAGACGCCTTCATTTCGGTTGTGGGCAACGGTCTGTCCGATGAAGACGCCATCTACGTGGCGAGGTCCCAGGCAGCCTCGAACTCGGCTATCCTCGACTACAGGGTGCAATCGGCGGCGTGGAGCGAAAAGCCGAGCTGGTCGGTCATCGCGACCCTCGACCGAACCATCGCGCCCGACCTGCAGCGCCGGATGTCGCTCCGGGCCGGTTCGGCGGTTACTGACATCGAGAATGGTCACATGCTGCCAATGACGAACCCCGATGAGGTGGCCGCCGTAATCCAACAGGCCGCCGAAGCGGTGAAATGACCGCAACCGCCGCGTGGTTTCGATAGACCGGTCTGCGCGCCGGGTCTCGTGTCGGGTGAGCGGCGCTTCCCGGTGGCGGAGGCGGTGATCTCACCGCGCAAGCGGCGCGCGCCTTCGATGCGCCGCCACATGGCGTCTTTGACCCCGCGCCTCGCAGCGCGGGATCCAGACCTTCGCGCCCCGCGGGGCGCCGACATGTCATCGCCCAGCGGTCAGCGCGGCGTGGCTGTGGATGAGGTTTCGATAGTCGGGAATGTGCGCGGAGAAAAGCGCGCCCAGCCCCTCTACATCGTTGCGCCAATCGCGATGCAGTTCGCAGGCGGCGCCGAACCACGTCATCAGCTGGACGCCGGCCGACTGCATGCGGCCCCAGGCCGAATGGCGCGTCATCTCGTTGAAGGTGCCCGAGGCGTCCGTGA
>NZ_FNQM01000097.1 GCF_900107585.1 Rubrimonas cliftonensis
CGGCCGACCTCCACAACCTCAAGCCGAGAAACGCAACTGTCCGTATGGGCGCCCATAAGGACAGGTACGATCAAGCCGCCTCAGCACGGAAGACGATCCCCGGCGGAGGGGTACGGCTCAAGTCGGAAGGCAAGGGAAGAGGAAAGGGTCCTTGGTGAAATGACTTGCGGGCTTGTCAGCCGTCATTTGCAGGAAGAGCGGCATCAGTCACAATGGGCTCTCATCCGCCGTTCGCTGCGCCACGCACGAACGACCGGAGTGTGCGCATCCCTGCCAAAGCTCATGATTATCAACGGGACCCGCGTACTTGTCCACCGAGTACGACGAACGACCGGTCATGCGGCGGAGACCGCCGGTCAAGCGAAGGGCTGTCGACTGAGCTTCGTCCCAGCCCTCGCAACCGACACGAACAACGCCGCCTGCAAACTTCGGTGTCGACCGATTGATCATGCTGTGTGTCGCGAGATGGCCGTTGCGGAACATCTCGGGAAACCGTAAATTAGGCCCAGCGGCGCGACGCGCCGTATCGGAGATGCTTGGAAACATGGGTCTGTAGGCCGCCCAAACAGCTGATGTTACTGCATATTCGCAGCATATGCGGCTGTTCTGTTGTCTCCTTCACTTGCGCCGCAGGTGAATTAGGTGTGCGCTCGACCATGCGCATGTCAGTGCGCCCGCGAAAACCCGCGATCTCCCGCAGCTTGACGCCGCGCAGGCCGCGTCGCGCGAGCTTGCGCAGAAACTCGGTCAAGAACGGCTCGCCGGAGTTCGACAGTTCCCGACGGAAGAGCTCCGCAGCTGGCGATGACGCCGACGTGATTTCAAAGGGTTAGTGTCTGCGAGCGGCGATTTCCGCGGATAGCGTGTAGTTACATGCGCAGGCTCTTTACCTACTGGCGGCAATGCAGGTAGGGCGCTATCCTGCATGCCATGTTCACGCGCATCACTGAGAATGGCGGCCGGCGCTACCTCCAGATCATGGAGTCCTTCCGCAACGAGGCCGGCAAGCCCCGTCTGCGGGTCGTCGCCAATCTCGGGCGCGTCGACAC
>NZ_FNQM01000045.1 GCF_900107585.1 Rubrimonas cliftonensis
TACGTCGGGGGTGTCGGCTTGCTCATGCAGCACGGCTATCACGCTGGATTCGCGACGTGAATCCCTCGTCACGCCACCTTTCTGCAACAGAGCCGGGCCGATGCGGTCGGCGAGGAACGCGGCCAACGCCGGCGGCAGGAGCCGCGGTACGATCAGCGCCGCCGCCAGCCCCAGCGCGAAGCCCCGCGACGGCCGCCTGACCAGCGCGCTGCGATCGAGCTGCCGCGCGAGCCCGAGCCAGAGCAGCGTAAGCGCGCCGCCGAGCCCGACGGCGAGGAAGGCGCGCGCGACCGGCTCCATCGCGGCCCAGCCCATGGCGATGTCGGCGATGTGCTGCATGAGGATCAGGTCGAGCCCTGGCGTGGCGGCGGTCATGGCGGATCTCCGTGTCCGGAAGCGATGCGCGGCGCAGCGTCTCCCGTCGGGCATCGGGCGAGGATCGCGTCGAACTGGCGTCGCGCCGCGGCTGGGGCGAGATGCTTGGGGTCGAACCAGGCGGCGGGATCACGCGCCCAGGGCGCGTCCATGAGGTCGACCACCGGCGCGCCGATATCAGTGACGGCGCGCTTGAGCCGGTCGATCCCGGCGCGGTCGTAGCCGCCGAGCACAGTCGGGCTGTGCGGATGCCAGACCAGGCAGAGGGTCGCGCCGGCGACGTCCGCTATCTCGGCGAGCCGGCGCAAGGCGCGCAGCTGGTCGGGATCGACGGCGACCGCGCCGGGGGTCGCTGCGCTTCGCGCGGCCGGCCGCGGCGCCGGCGCGCCGAGCATGGCGAAGGCGCCGCCGCCGGCGTAGTCCGCGCGCACGGCGTTGCGGCCGGCAGCGGCGCGCAAGGCGGCGTCGGCGAGCGCGCTGAGGCTGGGCGCGAAGAGCCGGTCCATGGTCCAGCCGGGCCAGCCGCGACCGCTCACAGCGGGATGCGCGAGGTGGCCCGGCGCGCCGCCGCCGGGGGCGAGGCCGAAGAGGTCGAGGCCGAGCACGAGCGTATCCGTCAGCTTGCCGCGCAGGGCGAGCGCGGCGGCGAAATCGGCGATCTCGCTCGGCGCCGCGCCGAGCAGGCCGAGGTTGTACCAGCGCCCGGCGGTCTCCGGCCGCCAGTTGGGATCGAGCAGGCCCGTGCGCGAAGAGCCGAGCAACAGCGCCTCGTAACGCGGCGCCTGCAGGAGATGCTCGATCTTGGCGACGCGGTCATTGCCGTAGGGGCTGTGGGAGACGGCCGGTGGGCGGAAGGTCTCCAGCGGGTCGAAGCCGAGGTTGAGGATCGGGGCCGCGGCGAGGCCCAGCACGGCCGCGGCGATCAGGGCGCGGGCGCGGCGCATCAGAAGCTCCAGTAGAGAAACGGCGCCTCGGTTCCGAGGCTGAACGAAACCGCCGCCATGGTCGCGAAAACGCCCGCGGCCGCGCGCGTCGGCCGGCGCAGGATGTCGTCCGCGACGGCGTGGATGCTTGGGGCTGTCGCCGCCCAGGCGATCAGGAGCGTCAGGACAACGATTTCGGTCCCATTGAACCAGAGCGTCGGCGATGCGGCGACGCCGAGGGCCTGCGCCCAGGGCAGCGGCATGGCGGTCCCCTGCCCGCCCACCAGCGCCGACAGCACCGTCATCGCGTCACTGATGTCGCCCGCGCGGAACGGGATCCACGCCAGCAGCACGAAACCGAGGGTCAGGGCATGGCCGAGCCGGGGCGGCAGGCGCAGGCCCCCTGCCCCGCCGAGGCGCTCAAGGATCAGCGCCGCGCCGTGCAGCGCGCCCCAGAGCACGAAGGCCCAGCCGGCGCCGTGCCAGAGGCCGGCGAGCAGCATGGTCAGCCCCAGCGCGAGACAGCACCGTGGCAAGCCATGGCGCGCGCCGCCGAGCGGGATGTAGACATGCTCGCGCAGGAAAGCGCCCAGCGTGACGTGCCAGCGCCGCCAGAAGTCGGAGACCGACGTCGCCCGGTAGGGCGCATCGAAGTTGACCGGCAGGCGCACGCCCATGATGAGGCCGAGCCCGACGGCGATCTCGCCATACGCGGAGAAGTCGGCGAGCAGCTGCACGCCGTAGCCGAGCGCCGCGACCCAGGCGTCGTAGGCCGTCATGGCGCCGGGATCGGCCCAGGCAGGCGCGATCATCGCGCCGATGGGATCGGCGATCAGGGTCTTCTTGGCGAGGCCGAAGACGGTGAGCAGCACGCCGCGCTCAACCGCGGGATCGTCGAGCCTGACCGCGCCGAGCCGGTCGAGCTGGGGGCCGAGGTCGCGCCAGCGCACGATCGGCCCGGCGACCAGCTGCGGAAAGAAGCTGACGAAGGTAGCGTAGCGCAGCAGGTCGCCGGGATCGGCGTGGCCGCGGCGGACGTCGACCAGGTAGCCGATCTGCTGGAAAGTGTAGAACGACAGGCCCAGCGGGACGATGACGGCGGCGGTCGAGCCGGGCGCGGCCAGTCCGACCAGCTCGCCGAAGAAGAGCGCGTACTTGAACCAGACGAGCGCGGCGAGGTTGGCGGCGACGCCGATGGCCAGCAGCGCGCGGGACGGCCGCGCCGCGAGCCGTCGGCCGAGCGCGTGGTTGATCAGGATCGACGCCGCCAGGAGTGGAAGGAGCCGCCAGTCCCAGAGGGCGTAGAAAAGCAGGCTCGCTGCCAGCGCGGCGGCCATCGCGCCGGCCGCGCCGCCATGGCGTCGACCCAAAGCGACCGCGATGATCGCAAGAGGCAGGAAGAGGGTCAGAAAAGCGGGAGAGGCGAAGGTCATGCGCGCGATCCTCACGCCGGCCTGATGGCCGGAGGATCGCACCGCGCGTGACGACTATGCCGCGAGGGGCAGCGCTGGGGCAAGCGGCGCGCGGCCGCATCGGGCCGTGCGCGTCAGCGTCGAGCCGGCTGCGTCGGAGCGGCCGGAACCCTTCTGCCATGGAGTGCGCCGCCCTGCCCCGGAGACGGACAAGGGCCGTTTCCGGGGCAGGGCGATAGCAGCCTGCCCGCAAGCGGGGAGCGACGATCAAGGGCGCCGGCCGCAGGCCGGCGCGGGACCTTTCCGAAGTTGGGAATTGTCAGCCGCCGTGGGCGGTTCGACGACCAACGATGACTGGCGCTCACAATCCCTGACATCGGCGCGCTGGATCGGCGCTCCCAACTTCGGAAAGGTCCCATCCGTGATTGAGGAACTTCGTACACCTTCGAATCGAGAGCACGAGCACCAGGAAAGAGGTTACGCGGTGCCCACGAGATCGTGACGAGCATGGTCCGTCGGCACGTCTTCTCGACCGAAATAGGTTACGCGGCGCCCACGAGGCTGTGACCAATCAGGCGGTCGATTCTCGCCGAGTGGAGGTGAAGGTTACGCGGCGCCCGCAAGACGAGACTAGATACAAGCCTTGATCGGTCGCGGCGGAAGGCCGAGAACCCGCCGCGGTTACGCGGCGCCCGTCAAAAATCACCTTCGCCGGACGCCATGAGCCGAGGAGCGGCGTTCTGATCGCCCCCATATGGGAGGGGGCGACGGCGCCAAGGCGCTATGCTGCCAAGGCGAAGGTTACGCGGCGCCCTCAAGATCGCAACCTTCAGAAGCGTCGCTCCCACGCGAAATTTCTCGATCAGACTCTTAACTACCGACCAGAAGCTTCTGACAATCAACAATGATCTATCAGTTGAGTCTCTGCTAGAAGATAATCTACGCTAAGCCTCGCGGCAGTCTCCGGCGGCGTCCTCGCAACGCTGCGGCGAGCATGGGGCCTCGCGCTGCAGGTGGTCTTTTGATGCTTGCGTCAAGCGGCTCGCACACATCCAATAGCGACAGCGCCCGCCAGAGGCGCAAGATGAGGCCAGAGACGAGCATGAACCACGACCGGCAAGACGCCCGGCGGGATAGGGCCATCCGCAAGGGGGCTGAACCGCAGACGGCCCGGAAGCAGGACGACCCGTTCGCGCTGGGTCGTGTGACCGCAGCTAGCGTTGCCGCTGGGGCTGCAACGGGGTCGTCCAGCCTCGGCGGAGGGCTGGGCGCTCCGATCGCCATGCGCAACGATATCTCGTTGATGCTGTTGCCGGTGTTCGTCGATGGGCCGGGTCCGATTGATGCCGAGTTCGACGGTCACCGACTACGCGTCTACGTGGAAGGCGACGACGGCCGGATGGCCAGCCCCACGGACCGCAAAATCCTGAACTTCCTCGCAGGCGCCATCGCCGCCCGAATCCGCAGTGGTCAGGCCGGGTCGCGTCACATCCGCATTGAGACGCGCCCTCTGATCGAGGCGCTCCGCGCGGATGGTGTTGTCGGAGGCGCGGAGTACGAGCGACTGATCGCCTCGCTCAAGCGCCTGATGGGCACCGTCATTGAGACGACGATGCCTTTGGGCGACGGGGTCTCGCGCGAGCGGCGCTTCAGGTGGGTCGACGCCTACGAGCACGATAATCATACGACGAGCGGCGGCAAATCGATCCTCTCGCTCCAGATCACGTTGAGCGACGACGCGTTCATGTGGATGACGCGAACGCTCGGGTTCGAGGTGGCGCAGCCAGAATTTGCTGCAGTCACCGCGAGCCGCTCGAGCGCATGGCGCATCTACGAGATCTGCTTCGCCCAGTTGATCCAGGCAAAGAGCGCGACGAGCGCGATCCACATCGACGATCTGCGCCGCCGTGTGCCAATCTCGGCCCCGTTGAAGGTGTTCAAAAGCAGAACGCTCCGTACGGCCATGGAGACGATTGCGGCGACGCCCGAGATGAATGCCCATATCCGGCTGCTCCTGGAGCGGCGAACGCCGAAGGGCTTTGAGGAAGTCGATTTCGCCAAGCGCGTGAGCCACGACGACCTCTTCGTACGGATCATGCGTGGGCGCCGAGCCTGGCCAGCGATGAACGTCCTGCTAAGCCAGGCGGACGCTGTAACCGCTCTGGCGCGCGCATGAGAGTCAACAGCATGGCGAAACCCCGAGCAATCCCGGTTCAAGCGATAAGGATGACGGCGATGTCGTAATGGCTCTCAGCCTGCCGTGCCGTTTGGACGGATGCAGCCGCAGGCAAAGAGAAAGGCCCCGATCAGCGCCAACTGATCGAGGCCTTGTGAAACGGGGCTCCGTGAGAAGCTGACCGCCCATCAACACGGTCACCCTATCACAGGCGCCCTTCCACGCAACGGGATTTCGGTCCCGCGGGAGGATAGTATTCAATGTCGACCGTCTCTATGGCGCGGTCGGGCTTCGTTCGCGTGCCCAGGGTCTGGGTTGCGCTTGACGTCAGTCCGGGAGCCCGCGTCTTGCTCTTCCACTTCTGCGCCGCCGCCAACGCGGCTGGCGAAAGCTGGTACAAGTTCGCCCAGCTCACTGACATCGTTGGACGGTCAAAGGCCGCCATCAGCGGCTACCTTGCCGAACTGCGAGAGGTCGGCGTCGTGGAGACCGAACAGCAGCGCACTGCGAACGGCTATCACGCGCACCTGCTGGTGCGCCTTGTCGGCTGGTCCTCGTTTCTCGCGGAGTGGTCCGCGATGGCGGACGCTGCCCGGCGCCGCACCTCCCGTGTCGCATCCCGCGTCCCCTCCCCCGCCTCCTCTCAGCGGCAGCGCGCGCCAGCTGAGAAACTCTTGCCAAGCCCAGAAAGCCATCGGACGGCATTTCTGTCCTCATCGGAGACTGAACACCGCGTTCAGGATATCGAACACTCCTATCCTACGGATAATAATAATATCAAATATACTAACACCACCAGCGGACCGGAAATTGTGAACAACGGTGTAATAGAAACGCCCTGCGAGTCGTGGTCGTCCGATGACGAGCTGCGCTGGGCATACTTCAAGGGTGGCGCTCCTGGTTTCGCTTTTGATCGGGAGCCGCCTAGCGATCTTCTTAAGCGGGCGATACAGCATGCGGAACACATGCAGCGCGCTGTCGAGTGGTGTGAAGAGACTGAAGCGCAGGCGCTTGTGGTCGGCCGGCTCAGAGAATTCGCCAGGGAGGCGAGGATCATCGTCGGCGACGGTATCGACGCCGTGGCGGCCGCGATTGCGAAGCGCGCGAGGGCGCCAGGTTCGATTGAGAAGGCGATCGATGCTCTACGCGAGAACTGGGCGCCGCACTGGCGACGCCTCTCCACACCCGAGCAGGTCGCTGCGCTTCTTGACAGCGAAGCCGTTAGGGGGCGGTTGACCTGCGACCGCGAACGCGCGGCGCACCGGGCGCGGGCGCGCGCATCGATCGCACGGATCGAGTTGAAGCGTCGTCGCGAAGTCGAAGCGCCGGGTGACGCGACCATTGCCACGTCTCTCGCTGCGAGAATGGTTGCGTATGACGCGCGGCGCCCGGATACTGTCTGCGAGGCGGCCAAGAACGGGTCAGCGTCGGGACGGAAGATCGGGCAAATCCGGCACCGTGTCGAAATCGAGGTAAGCAGATGAGGGACAGTCCTGAACAGGCGGGCGATCCCGCCTATCCCAACGCTGGGATATTCGACTTCGCTGCGCGAGCGGCGCGATCGGTCGCGAGCGCACAGTCGGCGCTGCGTCTGGCGGCAACGAAGGAGCAGCGCATCCTGCGCCGTTTCTCGCTGCGAGAAGCGTGCGGCTATCTGGGGATCGAGCGAGCGACGCTCGACATCATGTTGAGACACCCCGATGCGCCGACGCCCGTTGCCCCCGACAGCAATGCGCCGACACAGTTCATGCAAGACCCGACGCTGAGCGCCAGCGACCTGATGACGTTGCGCGCGATCGCCGATTCGGCGAACCCGGCCGAGGCCCCTGCCCGCCCGTTCTGGCGCGGCGCCGATCAGCCACCCGTGACCATCTGCTTCTCGAGTCAGAAGGGAGGATCGGGAAAGTCCATCGCCGCGTCAAACCTCGCGATCGCAGCGGCGCTAAGCTATGGGATGCGGGTTGCGGTGATCGATGCTGACCCGCAGGCGACGGCCTCGCTCTACTTCGCCACGGACCGCATGGCGGTGGCCAACGCCGAGGCGGCGACCTTTGTCCGGTTCATGGGCGTTGACGGTCCGAAGGATCCCCTCGTTGACCATGACGGTCTGGCGCTCGACCAATTCTGGCAGGCGACGCCGTGGCCGGGCCTACGGCTGCTGCCGGGGGGAGCCGAGATCCAAGAGGCCGACATCGCGCTGCATTTCCTCGCCGCTCGTGGCGAGCTGCGCGAGCACCCGATCCATCGGATCCTGCGCGACGCGCTCGGGCGCTGGATCAAGGCGCATCCGGCGACTGTGCGCGCAGATGATCTTCGTGACGCAACTGGACGACTCGACCGAACGGCGCTTGCGCAAGGGATGTCAGAGACGGTCGACCTGATCGTAATCGATTGTGCGCCTTCGCTCAGCATTTCGCAGCTGAACGCCGTGGTCGCTTCGGACATGCTCGTGGTTCCGCAGACAATGCGGGGGTTCGACCTGTCGACGCTCGAAATCTACCTCGGATCGCTTGCAGCTTATGGGGATGTATTGCGGACGCTGGATCGCGGTACAGCGTTCGCCCCTCTGCCCAGTTACATCCTGCCCACGATCGTCTCCAGCCAGTCCGACACGGACATGCGCCACGTGGCCGAGCTCTACGTGGCGGATCCCGAGATCGTCTGTCCGGTCTTCTATGGCCGCTCTGAGGCGGTCGCCAACGCCGCCGAGGACTACATGTCGATATACGAGTATGCGCCGCCCAAGAGCCGCCGAACCTCTGCGAGCGCATTCCTCGCCAACGCGAACGCCGTCGCCGAAGCAGTTCTGTCGCGCGCTTTCGCTGATTTTCCAATCCGCGGATACGCCAACGCCTTTATCCGCGAGCGGCTGCCGGAAGGCATGCCGCTGTGGACGCGGGAGGTTTGATCATGGCGAGCAAGCGCAATGCTGCGGCCTTTGCCGCGATCACAGCCCGCGCCGCGGGGTCGCCCCAATCGCCGTCGCCCGTGGGGACTGGACCCGGCGACACGGGTTCGATCGAACACCAGACGGCGCTGCTTAAGGGCGTCGAGGCGCCGCATGGCGGCGCGTGGGGACGTACGGCCGTGACCGCTGTTGGCCGGGAGCTGCAGCGTCTGCAGGCGCGTCAGGCGGAGGATCTCGCATCTGGAGCCCTTCCGATCCGCATTCAGGCGGACCGGATCATCGACGAAATCGGCAGCGATCGGATCGCCGGTGTCGCTGACGTTGATCTTGCGTCGCTTGCGGAGAACATCCAGCGACGCGGGCTGCGTGTGCCGATCCGCGTGCGTCCGGTAGACCCGAACTGGCGACCGGATCCGGCCGATCCCTACGCCACTGGCGAGATGATGTTCGTGCTGCAATCGGGCCGCCGACGGCTTGCCGCCTGCCAAATGATCGGTGTAGCCCCCCTCGCCTTCCTTTCCTTGTCAGCGGACGGCGCGCCGCGCCTTGACGATCTGACGGAGCGGTTTTTTGAGAATGTGCAGCGTCGCGACCTGACGACATTCGAAAAGCTTTTCTCAGTCGGCATGATCGCGGATGCGATTGGTGCTGACACTCAGGGCCAGGTTGCCGAGATCCTCGGGTGCGACAAGAGCCTCGTGTCACGCGGTGTCGCCGTCTTCACGCATCGCGAGGCGCTGGAAGCCCGGGGTGTCGATCTGGTTAAGGCGACGCTCCGCGACATCGATGCAGCGTTGACCGCTCTGCGTAAGGCGCAACCGGCGCCGACAGCGAAGGCCGAGGCGATGCGCAAGCTTCGCGCGAGCCGCCGCGAGGACGCCGCCCTGCCCTTCCAGCGGCGCGACGTGCATGGCGGCAGCGTTGAGCTTTCGCGGCGGCGTGACGGCGCAGTGACGCTGAAGATCGTGTCGACGAGTCTGGATGAGGCGCGTGTAGAGCGAATCCTTGCGGTTCTCGACGACAGACCAGAGTTGAAATCCTAAGAGGGCCGTCGAGTCACGTTTTGTCGACGCGAGAAACGTGCTTCTGGTGTAGCGCCGATCCTGCTGGGCTCGAGCGGCAGATGTCGAAAATGTTCCCTCAGGCGTCCGACCGTATGGACCAGACTGGGTCGAAGCCACATGTCGCTTGGGTGACCCTGACCCACACATCGCCGTTACCGCTGTCGTGCGGTAGCGATGTCCCGACAGCGCCGCACATCTCGCAGACAGAACCGCAATAGACGCGCGAGACATTCGGCCGCTTGACGTCGAGGCGACGCTGACCACGTTTTGGTGATGCGAGAGACGTTGCCGAAGACTGCGCGCTTAGGAGAACTTCTGAGGCCTGATTCAATGGCGAGCTTGATTCAAAAGCCTTCTCGGCGGCCCTTATGTTGGCGCGTCAGCTCTGCGGTCGTGCAACGAAGCTTCTTCTGCACTTGGCGCTCATCCATCACGACGTAACATCCCGGAATCGGCGCGCAGGGGCTGTTCCGGGAACACTAATCTATCGTCATCACTGCAGTATGCGGGGAGTGCGGTCGTAGCCCGAATGATTTTATCACCGCTCGTGATCCGCGGCGGCAGGTTGGCGCGGAGGGCGCGCGGGCAGGGCGGTGCGCACGTCATTGGAAAGTCAGAGGCTGACGTTACGAGGGGAGGGTGCTTTCTCGGTTGGCCTGCGGTATAAGGCCGAAAGGATAGTTGCACATAGCAAATTGCACATTTCCGCAAAACGGCAGTGCTGTTTTGGCGATCGTAGTCGCCGCATTGCTCAGCGCCGTCTCTCCTGCGCTGGCCCAGCAGATGGCGATCCGGGCTTGTGACGAAGCGTCCGACGTGTTTTGGGGCGGGCTGCATCCTGACACATTGAACAGTTCATCGCTCGGCCACTAGCATTAGGTTGTTGGCGGGCATTTTGAGAATGTTCGGCGGCGACAGCCCGGCTTCCTGCAGCATATTGCTGACCCCGAGAACATCCTTGTAGCCGATCTC
>NZ_FNQM01000023.1 GCF_900107585.1 Rubrimonas cliftonensis
TCGCGCCGATCGCCATGGAGGAGAAGCTCCGCTTCGCCATCCGCGAAGGCGGCCGCACCGTCGGCGCCGGCGTCGTCTCCAAGATCATCGAGTAATCAACACTATCCGCGCGGGCCGGGGGCCCGTCCCCCGGCCCGCGCGTCATTTCGGCCGGTCCGAACGAGAAGGCCCAGAGAGGCGAAGATGCAAAGTCAGAACATCCGCATCCGGCTGAAGGCGTTCGATCACCGCGTGCTCGACCAGAGCACGCTGGAGATCGTCAACACCGCCAAGCGCACGGGCGCCGAGGTGCGCGGGCCGATCCCGCTGCCCACCAAGATCGAGAAGTTCACGGTTCTCCGTGGGCCTCACGTTGACAAGAAGAGCCGCGAGCAGTTCGAGATCCGCACCCACAAGCGGCTGCTCGACATCGTGGACCCGACGCCGCAGACCGTGGACGCGCTGATGAAGCTCGACCTCGCCGCCGGCGTCGATGTCGAAATCCGGATCTGAGGGGGCTACCGAGATGCGCTCCGGAGTGATCGCCAAGAAGCTGGGCATGACCCGGCTGTTCATGCCCGACGGTCGGCAGGTGCCGGTCACGGTGCTGCAGATGGAAGAGGTTCAGGTCGTCGCCCAGCGCACGGCTGAGCGCGACGGCTACACCGCCGTCCAGCTCGGCGCCGGCGCGGCGAAGCCCAAGAACGTGACGCAGCCGATGCGCGGCCACTTCGCCGTGGCCAAGGTCGCGCCGAAGCGCAAGATCTGCGAGTTCCGCGTCGCGCCCGAGAACCTCATCGACGTGGGCGCGGAGATCACCGCCGACCACTTCATCGAGGGCCAGCACGTCGACGTGTCGGGCACCAGCATCGGCAAGGGCTTCGCCGGCGCTATGAAGCGGTGGAACTTCGGTGGTCTGCGCGCCTCGCACGGCGTGTCGATCAGCCACCGCTCGCATGGGTCGACGGGCCAGTGCCAGGATCCGGGCAAGGTGTGGAAGGGCAAGAAGATGGCCGGCCACATGGGCGCCGCCAGGATCACGACGCAGAACCTGCGCGTGGTCAGGACGGACCCCGAGCGCGGCCTCATCATGATCAAGGGCGCGGTGCCGGGTTCGCGCGGCGGCTGGGTGACGGTGCGCGACGCGGTGAAGCGGAAGGCCCCTGACGGCCTGCCGATGCCCGCCGCCATCCGCGCCGCCGCCGGGTCTCAGGCCGGGGCTCAGGTCGACGCGCCTGCGGGCGAGACGGAAGGGACCGAAGCATGAAGCGCGAGGCGATCACGCTTGACGGCCAGCCTGCGGGCGAGGTCGAGCTGAGCGAGGCCGTGTTCGGCGTCGAGCCGCGCGCGGACATCCTGCACCGCGTCGTGCGCTGGCAGCTCGCCAAGCGTCAGGCCGGCACGCACCACGCCAAGACCCGGTCGGAGATGAACTACTCCACCAAGAAGATCGTGCGCCAGAAGGGCTCCGGCGGCGCTCGCCACGGCTCCAAGGGCGCGCCGATCTTCCGGCATGGCGGCGGCTACAAGGTGCCCGTGCCGCGGAGCCACGCGCATGACCTCCAGAAGAAGGTCCGCGCGCTGGGTCTCAAGATGGCGCTGTCGTCCAAGATGCGCGACGACGCCATCGTGGTGATCGACGAGGCCCGCCTTGACGCGCCCAAGACCAAGGCGCTGATCGCGAAGCTGAAGGATCGCGGCTGGAAGCGGGCGCTGGTCATCGACGGGCCCGAGGTCGACGCGAACTTCCTGCTGGCCTCGCGCAACATCGAGGGCATCGACATCCTGCCGAGCCAGGGCGCCAACGTCTACGACATCCTGAAGCGCGACACGCTGGTGCTGACCCGCGCCGGCGCCGCCGCCCTCGAGGCGCGTCTGAACGGCGAAAGCCAGACCGGGGAGGCCGCATCGTGAGCGCGAGCCCGAAGCACTACGACGCCATCCGGCGTCCCATCATCACCGAGAAGGCCACGATGGCGTCGGAGGCCGGCGCTGTGGTGTTCGAGGTCGCCAAGGACGCGAACAAGACCGAGATCAAACAGGCGGTCGAGGCGCTGTTCGGCGTGAAGGTGAAGGCGGTCAACACCGCCCTCCAGAAGGGCAAGGTCAAGCGTTTCAAGGGCCGCCTCGGCGTGCGCAACGATCGCAAGAAGGCCTACGTCACCCTCGAGGACGGCCAGACCATCGACGTGACGACCGGTCTCTGACCGGTCGCCGCACCCTTAACGGACAACGGAAGACAGCAAGATGGCGTTGAAATCATACAAACCAACGACGCCGGGCCAGCGCGGGCTGGTTCTGATCGACCGTTCGGAACTCTGGAAAGGCCGTCCCGTCAAGTCCCTCACCGAGGGTCTTCATCGGCACGGCGGCCGGAACAACACCGGGCGGATCACGGCGCGTCGGATCGGCGGCGGAGCCAAGCGGCTCTATCGCATCGTGGACTTCAAGCGGCGGAAGTGGGACATGCCCGCGACCGTCGAGCGGATCGAGTACGACCCCAACCGCACGGCGTTCATCGCGCTGGTCAGGTATCAGGACGGTGAGCAGGCCTACATCCTTGCACCGCAGCGGCTTGCCGTCGGCGACAGCGTGGTGGCCGGCGAGAAGGTCGACGTGAAGCCCGGCAACGCGATGCCGCTGGCCGGCATGCCGATCGGCACCATCGTCCACAATGTGGAGATGAAGCCCGGCAAGGGCGGCCAGATCGCGCGCGCGGCGGGCTCCTACGCCCAGTTCGTGGGCCGCGGCGGCGGATACGCGCAGCTGCGCCTTACCTCGGGCGAACTGCGCCTCGTGCGCCAGGAGTGCATCGCGACGGTGGGTGCGGTCTCGAACCCCGACAACAGCAACCAGAACCTCGGCAAGGCGGGGCGCGTGCGGCACATGGGCAAGCGCCCGTCGGTCCGCGGCGTCGTGATGAACCCGATCGACCACCCGCATGGCGGCGGCGAAGGCCGCACCTCGGGCGGCCGTCACCCGGTCACCCCGTGGGGCAAGCCGACGAAGGGGCGCAAGACGCGCTCCAACAAGGCGACCGACAAGCTCATTCTCCGCTCGCGCCACGCGCGCAAGGGCAAACGGTAAAGGGGGCCCGGAAGCATGCCGCGTTCCGTCTGGAAGGGCCCGTTCGTCGACGCCCACGTTCTGAAGAAGGCCGAAAAAGCCGGCGCTTCGGGACGAAACGACGTGATCAAGATCTGGTCGCGCCGCTCGACCATCCTGCCGCAGTTTGTCGGACTCACGTTCGGCGTCTACAACGGCAAGAAGCACATTCCGGTGGCGGTGTCCGAGGACATGATCGGCCACAAGTTCGGCGAGTTCTCGCCGACGCGCACATATTACGGCCACGCCGCCGATAAAAAGGCGAAGCGGAGGTAATCATGGGTCAGGAACCGAACCCGCGCCGCGCCGCGGACAACGAGGCGATGGCGGTGAGCAAGATGCTGCGGACAAGTCCGCAGAAGCTTAACCTCGTCGCGGCGCTCATCCGCAAGAAGCCGGTCGCCAAGGCGCTCGCCGATCTCACCTTCAGCAAGAAGCGCATCGCCGCTGATGTGAAGAAGACGCTGCAGAGCGCGATTGCGAACGCCGAGAACAATCACAACCTCGACGTCGATGATCTCATCGTCGCCGAGGCCTGGGTGGGCAAGAACCTCGTGATGAAGCGCGGCAGCCCCCGCGCCCGCGGCCGCTATGGCAAGATCATGAAGCCGTTCAGCCAGCTCACGATCAAGGTTCGCCAGGAGGAGCAGGCCTGATGGGACATAAAGTCAATCCGATCGGCCTGCGCCTGCAGGTCAACCGCACCTGGGACAGCCGCTGGTTCGCCGACGGCAAGGAGTACGGCGAGCTTCTTCACGAAGACATCAAGATCCGTGAGTTCGTGAAGAAGGAATGCGCCCAGGCCGGCGTCAGCCGCGTCGTGATCGAGCGCCCGCACAGGAAGTGCCGGGTGACGATCCACTCCGCGCGGCCGGGCGTGATCATCGGCAAGAAGGGCGCCGACATCGAGAAGCTGCGGCAGAAGATCGCCAAGTTCACGGCGTCGGAGCTGCACCTCAACATCGTCGAGATCCGCAAGCCGGAGGTCGACGCGCAGCTGGTGGCCGAGAACATCGCCCAGCAGCTCGAGCGCCGCGTCGGCTTCCGCCGCGCGCTGAAGCGCGCCGTGCAGAACGCCATGAAGATGGGGGCGCAGGGCATCCGCATCAACGCCGCCGGCCGTCTGGGCGGCGCCGAGATTGCGCGCACGGAGTGGTATCGCGAAGGCCGCGTGCCGCTGCACACGCTGCGCGCGGACATCGATTACGCCCACGCGGAGGCCAAGACGGCCTATGGCATCTGCGGGATCAAGGTCTGGATCTTCAAGGGCGAGATCATGGAGCACGATCCGGCGGCGCACGATCGTCGTCAGGAGGAATTTCAGCAGGCCGGCGGCCGCGGTGGCGGCGGGGACCGTGGTCCGCGCCCGCAGCGCTGACGGCTTGTGAGGGAGTAGAGCGATGCTGTCGCCGAAACGGACGAAGTTCCGCAAGCAGTTCAAGGGTCGCATGCACGGCGAGGCGAAGGGCGGCACCGCCCTCAACTTCGGCGAGTACGGCCTGAAGGCGGTCGAGCCCGAGCGCGTGACCGCGCGCCAGATCGAGGCCGCCCGCCGCGCCATGACGCGCCACATGAAGCGCCAGGGGCGGGTCTGGATCCGCATCTTCCCCGACGTGCCGGTGACGCAGAAGCCCACTGAGGTCCGCATGGGCAAGGGCAAGGGCTCGGTCGAGTACTGGGCGGCCAAGGTGAAGCCCGGTCGCATCATGTTCGAGATCGACGGCGTGCCGCTGCCGATCGCCGAGGAGGCGCTGCGCCTCGCGGCGATGAAGCTGCCGGTCAAGACCCGCTTCGTTCAGCGCGAGGACTGGTGATCTCCGATCGCCTTCCGGCTGGCCGAAAGGTCCGACTACGAGATGTCTGAGCCCCGCCGAAAGGTGGGGTTTCTGCTTCGCGGTCCTTCTCGGACGCTCCCTGTGGCGCAGGGGGGCTGGCTCGCCGAGAAATTCCGCGGCGCCGCCCCCCGAACGCCGCGACCGTGCTTGCCTTGCCGCCGCGCAGCCTGTAGGGAAGCCGCTCATCTACGATCCCACCGGAATCAGGGTGACCCGGCGATCCGTCGCCTGTGGGGCTCGCCGGTGATGTTTGAAAAGGAAAGATGGCGATGAACGCCAAGGATCTGCGGGACAAGACGCCGGACCAGCTTCGCGAGGATCTCGCGCAGCTTAAGAAGGAGTCCTTCAACCTGCGCTTCCAGCAGGCCACCGGGCAGCTGGAGAACACCGCGCGCTTCAAGGCGGTGCGTCGCGACGCGGCGCGCGTGCTGACCGTGCTCAACCAGAAGGCCGCCGCTGCGGCCGCGGAGGCCTGATCCATGCCCAAGCGCATTCTCCAGGGCACGGTCGTCAGCGACAAGAACGAGAAGACCATCACGGTCCTCGTCGAGCGGCGCTTCACGCATCCGCTGATGAAGAAGGTGGTGCGATCCTCCAAGAAGTACCGCGCGCATGACGAAGGCAACATCGCCAAGGTGGGCCAGACGGTCCGCATCGTCGAGTGCCGCCCGATTTCGAAGAACAAGTGCTGGGAGCTGGTGACGGACGCGGCCGCAGAGGCCTGACCCCTCTCCATTTTCCGGCTCGTGAAACCCCGGGGCCGTGTCCCCGAAGGTCAGGAGCTGATCCATGATCCAGATGCAGACGAATCTGGAAGTCGCCGACAATTCCGGCGCCCGGCGCGTGCAGTGCATCAAGGTGCTCGGCGGCGCGAAGCGCAAGTATGCGTCGGTCGGCGACATCATCGTTGTTTCCGTTAAGGAAGCCATTCCGCGCGGTCGCGTTAAGAAGGGCGACGTCCGCAAGGCCGTCATCGTCCGTACCGCCAAGGAAGTGCGCCGCGACGACGGCACCGCAATCCGTTTCGACGGCAACGCCGCGGTCATCATCAACAACAACAACGAGCCGATTGGTACGCGCATCTTCGGCCCGGTGGTGCGCGAACTGCGCGCCAAGAACTTCATGAAAATCATTTCGCTCGCGCCGGAGGTGCTGTGATGGCCGCGAAGCTCAAGAAGGGCGACAAGGTCGTCGTGCTCACGGGGCGCGACAAGGGCAAGGAAGGCGAGATCCTCAAGGTCATGCCGTCCGAGGGCCGCGCCGTCGTCGGCGGCGTGAACACCGTGATCCGGCACACCAAGCAGAGCCAGGGCTCGCAGGGAGGCCGCATCCCCAAGGATGCGCCGATCCAGCTGAGCAACCTGGCGCTGATCGACCCGAAAGAGGGCGGCCCGACCCGCGTCGGCTTCAGGATGGTCGAGGGCAAGAAGGTCCGCTTCGCCAAGAAGTCGGGGGAGGTCATCGATGCTTGACGAAACCGGATACGTCCCGCGGCTGCGCGCGCTCTACGACGGCACGATCAAGCCGGCGATGATCTCGGAGTTCTCCTACAAGAACGCGATGATGGCGCCGAAGCTCGACAAGATCGTGCTCAACATGGGCGTCGGCGAGGCCGTCGGCGACAGCAAGAAGATCAAGACCGCGCACGACGATCTGATGAAGATCGCCGGCCAGAAGCCGGTCATCACCAAGGCGAAGAACTCCATCGCCGGCTTCAAGGTGCGCGAGGAGATGCCGCTCGGCGTGAAGGTGACTTTGCGCGCGGCCCGTATGTACGACTTCCTCGACCGTCTGATCACGGTGGCGATGCCGCGCATCCGCGACTTCCGCGGCGTGAACCCAAAGAGCTTCGACGGTCGCGGCAACTACGCCATGGGCATTCGCGAGCACATCGTGTTCCCCGAGATCGAATACGACAAGATCGATCAGATGTGGGGCATGGACATCATCATCTGCACCACGGCCAGGACGGACGACGAGGCCCGGGCGCTGCTGAAGCATTTCAACATGCCGTTCCGGACCTGAGCGGGGGGATAGATACATGGCCAAGACAAGCATGATCCAGCGCCAGGAAAAGCGCGTCGCCCTCGTCAAGAAGTACGCCGGTCAGCGCGCGCGCCTCAAGGAAACGGCGGCCAACACCGACCTGCCGATGGAGGAGCGCTTCAAGGCGCGCCTGAAGCTCGCCAAGCTGCCTCGCAACTCGTCGCCGACCCGGCTGCACAACCGCTGCGAGGTCTCGGGTCGTCCGAAGGCCTATTATCGCAAGCTGAAGATGAGCCGCATCGCGCTGCGGGACCTCGCCTCCGTCGGCCAGGTTCCCGGCATGGTCAAGTCGAGCTGGTGAGGGAGGGCGACAGATGAGCATGAACGATCCTCTCGGCGATATGCTGACCCGCATCCGCAACGCCCAGATGCGCAACAAGTCCACCGTCAGGACGCCGGCCTCCAAGCTGCGCGGCCGCGTGCTGGAAGTGCTGCAGGCGGAGGGCTACATCCGCGGCTTCGAAGTCATCGACAAGGGCGACCACAAGCCCGAGTACGAGATCAGCCTCAAGTATTTCGACGGCAGGCCGGTGATCCGCGAACTTAAGCGGATCTCGACCCCCGGCCGCCGCAACTACTCCGGCGTCGATGGTCTGCCCTCGGTCCGCAACGGGCTGGGCGTGGCGATCGTCTCGACGTCGCGCGGTGTGATGTCCGACGCGCAGGCACGCGCCGACAATGTCGGCGGCGAAGTGCTCTGCACGGTGTTCTGAGGAGGCCCGGGATCATGTCACGTATCGGCAAGAAGCCCATCGAAGCCCCGAAGGGCGTCGAATGGAAGGTCTCCGGCCAGAAGGTCGAGGCGAAGGGCCCCAAGGGCGTGCGCGTGTTCACCGCCACGGACGACGTGGACGTGTTGCTCGACGGCACCGTGATCACCGTGCGTCCGCGCGGCGACAGCAAGCGCGCGCGCCAGCAATGGGGCATGACGCGCACGCAGATCGCCAACCTGGCGCAGGGCGTCACCGAAGGCTTCAAGAAGGAGCTCGAGATCGTCGGCGTCGGTTATCGCGCCGCGGTCGCCGGCAAGACGCTGAAGCTCTCGCTCGGCTACAGCCACGACGTCGAGTTCGCGATCCCCGAGGGGATCGAGATCAAGTGCGCGAAGCCGACCGAGGTGGAGATCACCGGGTCCGACCAGCAGCAGGTCGGGCAGGTCGCGGCGGAGATTCGTGATTGGCGCCGGCCCGAGCCCTACAAGGGCAAGGGTGTTCGGTACAAGAACGAGTACATCTTCCGCAAGGAAGGCAAGAAGAAGTAAGGGGGCGCAAGATGGCGAACACAAAGCTCAAGCTGTTCCTGCGCCGCCGCATGCGCGTGCGCTCGAAACTCCGCAAGCACGCCGGCGACAAGCCGCGGCTTTCTGTGCACCGGTCGTCGAAGAACATCTCCGTGCAGGTGATCGACGACATGCAGGGCCGGACGCTGGCCGCCGCCTCCTCGCTGGAGGCGACGCTGGGCGTGGTCGGCAAGAACAACCTCGAGGCCGCCGCCAGGATTGGCGCGGCCATCGCCGAGCGCGCGAAGGCCGCCGGCGTCGAGGACGTCTATTTCGATCGCGGCGGCTTCATCTTCCACGGGAAGATCAAGGCCCTCGCCGACGCCGCCCGTGAGGGCGGCCTGAAGTTCTGAGGAGGCCGAGATGGCGAGAGAAGACGAGCGCCGCGGCCGCGGCCCCGGCGGCGGGCGGGACCGGCGCGAGCGGGAGGAGCCCGAATTCCAGGATCGTCTGGTCGCGATCAATCGCGTCTCCAAGACGGTGAAGGGCGGCAAGCGCTTCGGTTTCGCCGCGCTGGTGATCGTCGGCGACCAGAAGGGGCGCGTGGGCTTCGGCTCGGGCAAGGCCCGCGAGGTTCCGGAGGCGATCCGGAAGGCCACCGAGGAGGCCAAGCGCGAGATGATCCGCGTGCCGCTGCGCGAGGGCCGCACGCTGCACCACGACATGTACGGCCGCCATGGCGCCGGCAAGGTCGTGATGCGGGCGGCGCCGCAGGGCACCGGCATCATCGCCGGCGGTCCGATGCGCGCCGTGTTCGAGATGCTCGGGATTCAGGACGTCGTGGCGAAGTCCATCGGCACCCAGAACCCCTACAACATGATCCGCGCCACCTTCGAAGGCCTGAAGCTCGAGACCTCGCCCCGGCAGGTCGCGGCGCGCCGGGGCAAGAAGGTCGCCGACATCCTGCCCAAGCGCGACGAGCTTCCGGTCGAGACGCCGGATCCTGCCGTCGAGCTGGCTGAGGCGGAGTGATCGCAATGGCCAAGACCATCGTAGTGAAGCAGATCGGCAGCCCGATCCGCCGGCCGGCCAAGCAGCGACAGACGCTGATCGGCCTCGGCCTCAACAAGATGCACCGCGAGCGCGAGCTTGAGGACACGCCCGCCGTGCGCGGCATGGTGAACGCCATCCCGCACCTCGCGAAGATCATCGAGGAGCGCGGCTGAAGCGGCGCGCCTCGATGACCCCGGGCTGGACCCGGGGTCTTGCACAACAGGCGCGCGGCCTTGGCGGCGCGCCTCTCCACCGGGCCGGGCGCAGCGCCCCGGTTCATCAGGGCCCCGGATCCGGTCCGGGGCTGCGCTGCGCCTCCGGGCGCGGCTTGTCGTGGGGGCCGGGCGTCGACGCGCGCCGGTCCATCCGACCAGAGGAGACGCGTCGATGAAACTGAACGAGCTCGCCGACAATCCCGGAGCCGCCAAGAAGCGCAAGCGCGTCGGCCGCGGCCCCGGTTCGGGCATGGGCAAGACGGCAGGCCGCGGCATCAAGGGCCAGACCTCGCGTTCCGGCGTCGCCATCAAGGGCTATGAGGGCGGCCAGATGCCGCTGCACCGGCGCCTGCCGAAGCGCGGCTTCCACAGCCTCAATCCGGTCCACCATGCGGTGATCAACCTCGACACGATCGAGCGCGCCTTCGAGCGCGGCGCCCTTTCGGGCGACGGCGTGATCGACGAGAACGTGCTTGTTGCGACCGGCGTCGTGCGCCGCGTGCTCGACGGCGTGAAGCTGCTGGCCAAGGGCGAGCTGACGCGGCCCGTGACGCTCGAACTCGCGGCGGCCTCCGCTGCGGCGATCGCCGCAGTTGAAAAGACCGGCGGAAAGGTCGAGGTGATCGACGTCGTGGCCCGTCGCCGCGCCGCCGCCCGCGCCGTGCGCGAGGCGGCGAAGTCCGAGTGAACAGAGCGCGGCCCGCAAGGGCGCGATAGGGGACCTGCATGGCTTCAGCCGCAGAGCAACTCGCCGCCAACCTGAGCTGGAGCACCTTCGGCAAGGCCAAGGAGCTTCAGAACAGGATCCTGTTCACGCTCGGGCTGCTGATCGTCTATCGGCTGGGGACATACATCCCCATGCCGGGCATCGATCCCGACCAGCTGGCGCGGTTCATCGAGCAGACCTCGGGAGGCATTCTCGGGGTCTTCAACATGTTCGCGGGCGGCGCCGTCGGCCGCATGGCGATCTTCGCTCTGGGCATCATGCCCTACATCTCCGCCTCCATCATCATGCAGCTGATGACCTCCATGGTCCCGCACCTGGAGCAGCTGAAGAAGGAGGGCGAGGCCGGCCGCAAGAAGATCAACCAGTACACCCGCTATGGCACCGTCGTTCTCGCCACCGTCCAGGCCTACGGCATCGCCGTGGGACTGGAAGGTCAGGGGCTTGCGGTCGATCCGGGGCTGTTTTTCCGGGCGTCGGCCGTCATCACGCTCGTCGGCGGCACCATGTTCCTGATGTGGCTGGGCGAACAGATCACGGCGCGGGGCGTCGGCAACGGCATCTCGCTGATCATCTACATCGGCATCGTGGCGGAGCTCCCGACGGCGATGGCGCAGTTCTTCGAGCTTGGCCGCACCGGGCAGCTTTCCGCGATCATCGTCATCGCCATCCTGCTCGGCGCGATCGCCGTCATCGCGGGCGTGGTGTTCATCGAGCGCGCCCAGCGGCGCATCCTGATCCAGTATCCCAAGCGCCAGGTCGGGCAGAAGGTCTATGGCGGCGAGTCGAGCCACCTGCCGCTCAAGGTGAACACCGCGGGCGTCATCCCGCCGATCTTCGCGTCGTCGCTGCTGCTGCTGCCTGCGACCGTCGCGGGCTTCTCCGCCGACGGCGGCGGCGATATCCTCGGCACGATCTCGGCGCTGCTGGGCCGCGGCCAGCCGCTCTTCATGGTGATCTTCGTCGCCCTGATCGTGTTCTTCGCCTTCTTCTACACCGCCGTGGTGTTCAACCCGGAGGAGGTCGCGGAGAACCTCAAGAAGCATGGCGGCTTCGTGCCCGGCATCCGGCCCGGCAAGCGCACGGCGGAGTATCTCGATTATGTGCTGACTCGGCTGACGCTGGTGGGTGCGCTCTATCTCGCGGTGGTCTGCGTGCTGCCGGAGCTGCTGATCGCCGAGCTGTCGGTGCCGTTCTATTTCGGCGGCACGTCGCTGCTGATCGTCGTCTCGGTGACGATGGACTTCATCACCCAGGTGCAGAGCCATCTTCTCGCGCACCAGTACGGCGACCTGATCGAGAAATCGAAACTGCGCGGGCGCGGCAAGCGGACGCCGTCACGGGGCCCCGCGCGGGGGCGGAGTTGAGCGCCGGTCAACGGCGCCTGGACGCGCGGGGCTGATCCGGAGGGGATCGGCGGCCCGGCGAGGGGGAGACGGCGAGCGATGAACATCATTCTTCTTGGGCCGCCGGGGGCCGGCAAGGGAACCCAGGCGCGCATCCTGTGCGAGACGCGGGGCATGGTGCAGCTCTCCACCGGAGACATGCTGCGCGCGGCCGTCGCGGCGGGCACCGAGGTCGGCCAGAAGGCCGACGCCGTGATGAAGGCCGGCGGCCTCGTGTCCGACGACATCGTGATCGGCGTGGTGGACGAGCGGCTCGACGCGCCGGACGTGTCGGGCGGCGTGATCTTCGACGGCTTTCCGCGAACGACCCCGCAGGCGAAGGCGCTCGACGGCCTGCTCGCGGACAAGGGCATGGCGCTCGACGCCGTGGTGAACATGGAGGTCGACGACGCCGCCATGGTCGACCGCATCGCCGGCCGCTACACCTGCGCCGGCTGCGGCGAGGGCTACCACGACACCGAGAAGAAGCCGGCGAAGCCGGGCGTCTGCGACAAGTGCGGCTCCACCGAGTTCAGGCGCCGCAAGGACGACAACGCCGAGACGGTCGCCGCGCGCCTCAAGGAGTACCATGCCGAGACGGCGCCGCTGATCGCCTACTATCAGGCGACCGGGAAGCTGAAGGCGGTGGACGGCATGGCGGATATCGGCGCGGTGACGAAGGCCATCGCCGCGGCGCTCGACGGCTAGGACGATTTCCCGGCCGCGCTGCTTGACGCGGCGCGGCCGGTTTCTATAGTGCGCGCTTCTCTCGACACCGGAATCGGTCGCGCGAGGAGCGTAACCGCGTTGGCGCGCATCTGCGGCCGGCCATTCGAGACAGCCCCGGTCTGCGGGGCCCAGCAGTGACGGAGACAGGCAGTGGCGCGCATCGCCGGTGTGAACATTCCGACCAACAAGCAGGTCCATGTGGCCCTGACTTACATCCATGGCATCGGTCAGACGACCGCCCGCAGCATCTGCGACTCGACGGGCGTCGATCCGGCGCGCCGCGTGAACGAGTTGAGCGACGCCGACGTGTTGCGCATTCGCGAGCATATCGACGGCAACGTTCAGGTTGAGGGCGACCTGCGCCGCGAGGTGGCGGTCAACATCAAGCGGCTGATGGACCTCGGCTGCTACCGCGGCCTGCGCCACCGCCGCGGTCTCCCGGTTCGCGGCCAGCGCACGCACACCAACGCGCGCACCCGCAAGGGCCCCGCCAAGCCGATTGCCGGCAAGAAGAAGTAAGGAGCGCCCTTCATGGCCAAACCAGCCGCCCGCCCGAAGCGCCGCGAGCGCAAGAACATCACGTCCGGCGTCGCCCATGTGAATTCGTCGTTCAACAACACGATGATCACGATCGCCGACGCGCAGGGCAACGCGATCTCATGGTCCTCCGCGGGCACGATGGGCTTCAAGGGCTCGCGCAAGTCCACGCCGTACGCCGCGCAGGTCGCGGCCGAGGATGCGGGCAAGAAGGCTCAGGAGCACGGCGTCCGCACCATCGAGGTGCTCGTCCAGGGGCCTGGTTCGGGCCGCGAGTCCGCGTTGCGCGCGCTTCAGGCCGTCGGTTTCACGATCACCCAGATCAAGGACGTGACGCCGATCGCCCATAACGGATGCCGGCCGCCCAAGCGTCGGCGCGTCTGAGACAGGTTTCACCCTGCGTCCACGACGGGCCCGCTCCAGGTCGAGCGGGCTTTTGTCGTGACGCATCCTCGGGAAGCGCCCGGCGTGGGATCCGCCAGCGGCGCGTGAATGGAGGAGAGCAGATATGATCCACAAGAACTGGGTGGAGCTGATCAAGCCCACCGGCCTGGACTTCGAAACCGGCCCCGACCTTCGCCGCAAGGCGACCGCCGTGGCGGAGCCGCTGGAGCGCGGGTTCGGCCTGACGCTCGGCAACGCTCTGCGTCGCGTTCTTCTCGGCTCGCTCCAGGGCGCCGCCGTGACGGCGATCCAGATCGACGGCGTGCTGCACGAGTTCTCGTCGGTGCCGGGCGTCCGCGAGGACGTCACCGACATCGTGCTCAACATCAAGGGCGTCGCGCTGCGCATGGACGTGGACGGGCCCAAGCGGCTCACGCTGCGCGGCAAGGGCCCCGCCGTGTTGCGCGCCCGCGACATCCAGGAGATCGCGGGGGTCACAGTGCTCAACCCCGACCATGTGATCTGCCACCTTGACGACGACGCGACGCTGCACATGGAGCTGACCGTCGGCATCGGCAAAGGCTACGTCTCGGCCGACAAGAACCGCCCCGAGGACGCGCCCATCGGCATGATCCCCGTGGACAGCCTGTTCAGCCCGGTGAAGAAAGTCAGCTACAAGGTCGAGCCCACCCGCGAGGGCCAGGTGCTCGACTACGACAAGCTGACACTGACGGTGGAGACCAACGGCGCCCTGACGCCCGAGGACGCCATCGCCTACGCCGCGCGCATCCTGCAGGACCAGCTTCGGACCTTCATCAACTTCGAGGAGCCGCAGGAGGCGACGCACCACGCCGGCGACGAGAACCTCGAGTTCAACCCGCTTCTGCTCAAGAAGGTCGACGAGCTGGAGCTTTCGGTCCGCTCTGCCAACTGCCTGAAAAACGACAACATCGTGTACATCGGCGACCTGATCCAGAAGACCGAGGCGGAGATGCTGCGCACGCCTAACTTCGGGCGCAAGTCTCTGAACGAGATCAAGGAAGTGCTGACGGCGATGGGGTTGCATCTCGGGATGGAGGTCAGCGACTGGCCGCCCGAGAACATCGACGACCTCGCCAAGAAATTCGAGGACCAGTTCTGACGACGCGCGGGCGCTTCGGCGCCCGCTGGAAGACCGGGCAGGACGCCCCAAGGAGGCGGCCCCGAAGCAGGGTCGCCGGACAAAGCATAAAGCACCACAGGAGATCACGACCATGCGCCACGGATCCGGCCGCCGCAAACTGAACCGCACCGCCTCCCACCGCCAGGCGATGCTCGCGAACATGGCCTGCTCGCTCATCGAGCACGAGCAGATCAAGACCACGCTGCCGAAGGCGAAGGAGCTGCGGCCCTATGTCGAGCGGCTCATCACGCTCGGCAAGCGCGGCGACCTGCACGCCCGCCGCCTGTGCCTTGCGCAGATCAAGCAGGAGCCGGCGGTGAAGAAGCTGTTCGAGACCCTTGGCCAGCGCTACGCCGAGCGTCCGGGCGGCTACAGCCGCGTCCTGAAGGCCGGCTTCCGCTACGGCGACATGGCGCCGATGGCGATCGTCGAGCTGGTCGACCGCGACGTGGAGGCCAAGGGCGCGGCCGACCGCGCCCGCGTCGCCGAGGAAGAGGCCGCCGAGGCGTGAGCCCGACCCGCCGCGCGGCTTGCGCGCGCGGCGGCGCCAGCCTATAGCCCGGCGCACGAGATGGCGGGCGGGCCTTCGGGCCGGTCCGCGACGAACGAGACACAAATTCAACCCACACGCAGGGGACGGGCCGGCGGGGGAGACATCCCCGCATCGGTCCACCGGTTGGGGCGGAGACGCCTCGAGACCCCGCGGCGGCGAAACCGGAAAGGATAGGCTGGGATGGCTCTGCCTGAGTTCTCCATGCGTCAGCTGCTTGAGGCTGGCGTTCACTTCGGTCACCAGACGCATCGCTGGAACCCCAAGATGGGCCAGTTCATCTATGGCGACCGCAACGGCATTCACATTCTCGACCTGACGCAGACCGTGCCGATGCTCGACGCGGCGCTGGTCGCGATCCGCGACACCGTCGCGCGCGGCGGTCGCCTGCTCTTTGTCGGCACCAAGCGGCAGGCGCAGCAGGCGCTGGCCGAGGCGGCCGAGATGTGCGCGCAGTACTACATGAACCACCGCTGGCTCGGCGGCACGCTGACCAACTGGAAGACCGTCTCCGGCTCGATCTCGCGGCTGAAGAAGCTCGACGAGATGCTGGAGGGCGACGGCGCCGGCTTCACGAAGAAGGAGCGGCTGAACCTCGAGCGCGAGCGCGAGAAGCTCAACGCGTCGCTGGGCGGCATCCGTGAGATGGGCGGCCTGCCCGACATGCTGTTCATCATCGACACCAACAAGGAAGACCTCGCGATCCTGGAGGCCAAGAAGCTCGGGATCCCGGTGGTCGCGGTGCTCGACAGCAACTCCGACCCCGAGGGCGTGACCTACCCGATCCCCGGCAACGACGACGCCGCCCGCGCCATCGCGCTCTACTGCGACCTTGCCGCCCGCGCCGCGCTCGACGGCATGGCCGCCAATCTCGGCACCCACATCGACCTGGGCGAGATGGAGGAGCCGATGGAGGAAGTCGGCCTCGAGGACGTCGCTCCGGCGGAGACGCCCGCCGGCGCCTGAGCGACGGCCTTCATTGCGACGCAACGATGACGCTCGCGGCGCTTGAGGCCGCGGCGTCTGCTGGTTAGACCACGCGCACGGCCCGGTCCGTCCCGCCCAGGCGACGGACCGGCCGCCAGCGCTGTTTAAGGGACGGACACAGAGATGGCGATCACGGCGGCTCAGGTTAAGGAACTGCGCGACAGCACTGGCGCAGGCATGATGGACGCCAAGAAGGCGCTGACGGAGACCGACGGCGACATGGAGGCGGCGGTCGACTGGCTGCGCGCCAAGGGCCTGGCCAAGGCGGCGAAGAAGTCGGGCCGCACCGCCGCCGAGGGCCTCGCGGCCGTCGCGACGAAGGGCGGCGTGGGCGTCGTGGTCGAGGTCAACTCCGAGACCGATTTCGTCGCGCGCAACGCCGATTTCCAGAGCATGGTCGCCGAAATCGCCCAGGTCGCGCTCGGCGTCGAGGGCGACGTGGAGGCGCTGAAGGCGGCGCCGATGAACGGCAAGACCGTGGCCGAGATCATCACCGACAAGGTCGCCACCATCGGCGAGAACATGGGCCTGCGCCGCTTCGAGCGCGTCGAGGCGGACGCTGTCTCGGCCTATGTCCACAACGCCGTTGCGCCGGGCATGGGCAAGATCGGCGTGCTGGTCGCGATCAGGACCGGCGCCCCGGCCGCCGCCGCCGAGATCGGCCGCCAGGTCGCCATGCATGTCGCCGCGACCAGCCCCGCCTCGCTGTCGGAGGCCGATCTTGACCCCGCGCTGGTCGAGCGCGAGAAGCAGGTGCTGACTGAACAGGCCCGCGAGAGCGGCAAGCCTGACAGCGTCATCGACAAGATGATCGTCGGCCGCATGAACAAGTATTTCCAGGAAGTCTGCCTTCTGAAACAAGCCTTCGTCATCAACCCCGATCTGACCGTCGAGGCCGCCGTCGCCGAGGCTGGCAAGGCCGTTGGGACCGAGATGACGGTCACGTCCTTCGCTCGGCTCGCCGTCGGCGAGGGCGTCGAGAAGGAGGAGGAAGACTTCGCGGCCGAGGTCGCCAAGACCCTCAAGGGCTGAGGAGCGGCGCGCGCGCAGTCTGGCGGCAACGGGTCAAGCGGCGCGAGGCCCCGGCCCTGAGCCAGGGCCTCGCGCCGTGTAGGCGTGTCGGCGAGTGTCTGGGCGCAGCCGGCGCGTCGCATGGCGGGTCTGTGATGGGACGCCAATCGTCCATGGAGCGCTTCGTTCCTCGGGGTCCCGGGGCGAGCGCAGGACGGCGCTTGTTCTCGAAGTCGCCGTGGCGCGCCCCGGTCCTGCGGCCGGGGCGTTGATGCTTGTGCACCCGGCCTGCGGGCTATTCCGCCGCTTCGGCGTAGGCCTCCGGCGGCGGGCAGCCACAGACGAGCACGCGGTCGCCGGCGGCGTTGTCGACGCGGGCGACGGGGGGCCAGTACTTGTCGACGCCGTCCGCGGCCGCGGGGAGCGCGCCGAGCCGCCGGGGATAGGGCCGGTCCCAGCGCTCGCCGATGATCGCCTCCTCGGTATGGGGCGCGTGGCGCAGCGGGCTGTCGAGGGCGGCGATCTCGCCGCGCTCGACGGCGGCGATCTCGTCCCGGATGGCGATCATCGCCTCGCAGAAGCGGTCGAGCTCGGCGAGGCTCTCGCTCTCGGTGGGCTCGATCATGAGCGTCTCCGGCACCGGCCAGCTCATCGTGGGGGCGTGGAAGCCGTAGTCGACGAGGCGCTTGGCGACGTCCTCCACGCCGAGGCCCGTGCGCGCCCTGATCTCTCGAAGGTCGAGGATGCATTCGTGGGCGACGCGGCCGCTCTCGCCGACATAGACCACGGGGAAATGCGTGCTGAGCCGCCGCGCGATGTGGTTGGCGTTCAGGATGGCGACCTCGGTGGCCCGCTTCAGGCCCGCCGCGCCCATCATCGCGACATAGGCCCAAGAGATCGGCAGGATCAGCGCCGAGCCCCATGGCGCCGCCGCCACCGCGCCGCCGCCATGGGCGCCGCCCACCGCGCCGTCCGCGGCGTTCGGGGCCTCGACCGGATGGCTCGGCAGGAACGGCGCCAGATGCGCTTTCACGCCGATGGGCCCGGCGCCGGGGCCGCCGCCGCCATGGGGGATGCAGAAAGTCTTGTGCAGGTTCATGTGGCAGACGTCGGCGCCGATGTCCGCCGGCCGTGCGAGGCCGACGAGCGCGTTGAGGTTGGCGCCGTCCATGTAGACCTGTCCGCCATGGGCGTGGACGATCTCGCAGACCTCCACGATGCCCGCCTCGAAGACGCCATGGGTGGAGGGGTAGGTGACCATCAGCGCGGCGAGCCTCTCGGCGTGGGCCTCGGCCTTGGCGCGCAGGTCGCGCAGGTCGATGTCGCCGCGCTCGTCGCAGGCCACCAGCACCACCGTCATGCCGGCCATGACGGCGGAGGCGGGATTGGTGCCGTGGGCGGAGCCCGGGATCAGGCAGATGTCGCGCCCCCCCGCGCCGCGGCTGCGGTGCCAGCTGCGGATCGCCAGCAGCCCGGCATACTCCCCCTGGCTGCCGGCGTTGGGCTGGAGCGACACCGCGTCGAAGCCCGTGATCTCGCGCAGCTGCGACACCAGTCCCGCGAACAGCCTGCGGTAGCCGAGGGTGTGGGCGGCGGGCGCGAAGGGGTGGATGTCGGCGAAGCCCGGCCAGGTGATCGGGATCATCTCCGCCGTCGCGTTCAGCTTCATGGTGCATGAGCCGAGCGGGATCATCGCGCGGTCGAGTGCGATGTCGCGGCCCTGAAGCCGGCGCAGCCAGCGCAGCATCTGCGTCTCGGAGCGGCCGGCGTGGAATACGGGATGGGTGAGGAACGGCGCGCGGCGGCGCAGCGCCTCGGGGATCGCGTCGCCCACGCCGGCGTCCAGCGCATCGATATCGGCGCTGACGCCGAAGGCGCGCCAAAGCGCCTCCACATGCGCCCGCGTCGTCGTCTCGTCGAACGAGAAGGCCAGCCGGTCATCGGAGACGCGGCGCAGCAGCAGGCCCTCGGCCTCGGCGCGGTCGGCGATGGCGGCGGCGTCGACCCCCTGCACCGTCACGGTGTCGAAGAAGCCCGTCGTCGGCGCCGTCACGCCGGCGCGGCGCAGCCCCTCGGCCGCGATGGCGGCGAGGCGGGACGTGCGGCGGGCGATGCGCGTCAGCCCCTCCGGCCCGTGCCAGACGGCGTAGCAGGCGGCCATCACGGCCAGCAGCGCCTGCGCGGTGCAGATGTTCGAGGTCGCCTTGTCGCGGCGGATGTGCTGCTCGCGGGTCTGCAGCGCCATGCGCAGCGCCGGGCGGCCCTCGGCGTCGCGCGAGACGCCGATGATCCGCCCGGGGCAGGCGCGCTTGTGGGCCTCTCGGGTTGCGAAGAACGCCGCATGGGGGCCGCCGAAGCCCATCGGCACGCCGAAGCGCTGCGCCGAGCCGATGGCGGCGTCGGCGCCGAGCGCGGCGGGCGGCGTCAGCAGCGTCAGCGCCAGCAGGTCGGTCGCCATGATCGCGAGCGCGCCGGCCTCGTGCAGCGCCGCGATGGCGCCGCGCCAGTCGCGGACCGCGCCGGAGGAGCCGGGGTAGCTCAGCAACGCGCCGAACAGCTCGGCGGGCGCCAGCGCCCCGGGCTCGCCGACGATGACCCTCAGGCCGAGCGGCTCGGCGCGGGTGCGCAGCACGGCGATGGTCTGCGGGTGGGTGTCGGCGTCTACGAAGAAGCCGTCGGCCTTCGACTTCGAGAGGCGGCGGGCCATGGTCATCGCCTCGGCGGCGGCGGTCGCCTCGTCGAGAAGGGAGGCGTTGGCGAGGTCGAAGCCGGTGAGGTCCATGGTCATCTGCTGGAACGTCAGCAGCGCCTCCAGCCGGCCCTGGCTGATCTCCGCCTGATAAGGCGTGTAGGCGGTGTACCAGCCCGGGTTCTCCAGCACGTTGCGCAGGATCACCGGCGGCGTGTGGGTTCCGTGATAGCCCATGCCGATCATGGGCTGGGCCACCACATTGGCGTCGGCCATCTTGCGCAGCGTCGCCAGCGCCTGCTGCTCGGTGAGCGGCTCGGGCAGATTGAGCGGCCTGCGCATGCGGATCGAGGCCGGCACGGTCTCGTCGATCAGCGCGGCGAGGCTGTGCGCGCCAAGTCCGCTGAGCATGGTCTCGATCTCGGCGGCGTCGGGGCCGATGTGGCGGCGTGCGAAGGCCGCGCCGTCCTCAAGCGCGCTCAGCGGAGCGCGCGGCGCGTCCATGCCCAGCGCGTCGGCCCGTGCGGTGAAGTACTCTGGCGTCGGCATGGGGTCATGCTCCTGTGAGGGCGTCGTAGGCGGCGCGGTCCATCAGCCCGGCGAGTTCGCCGGGGTCGCTGAGGCGGATGCGGCAGAGCCATGCCGCGCCCTCGGGATCTGCGTTCAGACTGGCGGGGTTGTCGACCGGGCCGGCGTTGACCTCCACGATCTCGCCGGAGGCCGGGGCGTAGATCTCCGAGGCGGCCTTGACCGACTCGACCGTGCCGCATTCGTCACCCTTGGCGACGGCCGCTCCCGGCTCCTTCATCTCGACGAAGACGACGTCGCCGAGCTGCGTCGCGGCATGGACGGTGACGCCCACCGTCGCGACGTCGCCCTCCACCCTGAGCCACTCATGGTCTTCGGTGTAGTAGGTGGTCATGGTCAGGCTCCGCGAAAATACCTGTGGGGGACGAAGGGCAGGGGCACCACGCCGGCGGGGCGCGGCTTGCCGCGCACGACCAACTCCAGCGCGGTTCCGGGCTCGGCGACGGCGGCGGCGACGAAGGCCATTGCGACCGGGCCGCCGACGGTAGGGCCGTAGCCGCCGGAGGTGACCGCGCCGATGGGCGCGCCGCGCGCCGTGACGACCGTGCCTTCGCGCGCCGGCGCGGCGCCGTCGGGGCGCACGCCGACGAGGCGCCGCGCAGGGCCTTCCGCGATCTGGCGCAGAATCACGGCGGCGCCGGGGAAGTTCGCCGCCTCGCGTCGGCGCTTCGGGATCGACCATGCGAGCCCCGCCTCGACCGGCGTCGTGGTCTCGTCGAGTTCGTGGCCCCAGAGCGGCAGACCGGCCTCAAGGCGCAGCGTGTCCCGCGCGCCGAGGCCCGCGGGGACCGCGCCGGCGGCGATGAGCGCCTCTGCGAACGGCTCCGCGGCGCCGGTCGGCAGCGAGATCTCGAACCCGTCCTCCCCGGTGTAGCCGAGCCGCGAAACCCGCGCCTCGGCGCCGCGCCACTCCGCCGCTGCGGTCTGCATGAACCGCAACGCCGCGGCCTGCGGCACGAGTTCGCCGACCAGCGCCGCCGCCTTCGGCCCCTGGACCGCGAGCAGCGCGCGATCGAGCCGCGTCACGGTCGCGTCGGGGTCCAGCGCCTCCGCGAGGCGGGCGAGGTCGGCCTCGCGCCGGGCTGCGTTCACGACGATAAACAGGCTGTCGCCGGCATGGCTCACGATCAGGTCGTCGATGACGCCGCCGGCCTCGTTGGTGAACTGGGTGTAGCGCGCGTCGCCGGGCTTCAGCGTCGCCAGCCCGCCGGGACACAGCGCTTCGAGCGCCTGCGCGGCGGCCGTCGCCCCGCCTTGCGTCTCCAGCCTGAGCTGACCCATGTGCGAGACGTCGAAGAGGGCGGCGCCTTCGCGACATGCGGCGTGCTCCGCGAGGGTTCCCGCCGGATACCGCACCGGGAGCGACCATCCCGCAAAATCGACCATCACGCCGCCCAGCCGCGCGTGCAGCGCTGCGAGCGGCGTCTCGAGCGCGGCCTCGCCCGGCGGCGGCGCGGCGTCCTGGTGGGCCGGCGGTCGCCTCGATTGAGGGTTAGCCATCGGATCGCGCCTCCCGTTTCCGATAGAAACTACTCGAACGGGTGAGGCCTCACAAGTCGGGCGCGAGCGCCCGTTGCGCGTTCAACTGTCTCAGGCAGAGCGAGGCTCCTGCGCAGGATCGCGCGGGCGCGCTGCGCATCGGCGTGATGGGAGAGCCGGCCGGCGCCGAAGGCCCCGCTCAGAGCGCGATCGCGGCCTCGCCGACGCGGATATCCGAGCAGCCGGTCGAGCCGAAGGCGTGAAGCATCGCCACGAAGCCCGCGACCGAGGCCGAGCCGAGGTCCACCGTGAAGCGCCAGCCGTCCGGCGCCGTCTCCGGCCCTTCGAGCGCATGGACGACGCCCAGCAGGTCGGGGCTCTCCTCGCCGAAACGCGCCTGGAACCATTCGAGATACCAAAGGCGCACGGGCGTCCAGTCGGGCTTGGCGAGCGCGTGGCGCGCCTCGACCGTCGCCGCGCCCCAGCGGAACGGCGCCACCCGCGCCGCCGCGCGCTCGGAAAGCGGCAATGCGATGGGTTCGAAGCACAGCCAGCGGCTGGAAAGCGCGCGCAGCGTCATCATACGCCCGTCGCGGCTCACGCGCAGGTCGCAGCGGCTGGGCAGGCTGAGGGGCGCGCGGCGGCGGATGCGTCCGTCGCCGTCACGGTCGACCGGCTCGGCGTCGACGTCGGCGCCGGCGGAAAGCTCGGAGGCCATCGATTCGAGGATGGCCGCCACATGCACGTCGCGCACCGGGCCCAGGACGTCCATGAGGTCGGTGTCCAGCATCATCGAGCCCTCCTGGCGGTGACGCCGATGTCGGCGAGCGCCGCTTCGATCTCGTACGGCAGCGCGTCCGTCCCGACGGCGGCGCCGAGATCCGGCGGCGCCTCGGCGGACGTTAGGTAGCGCCAGCCCTGGAAGGGTCGGCGCGGCTGCGGGGCGACCCGCGCGAGGTCGGGGTCCAGCACGATCGCGCAGCGCGTCACGCCGTCCTCCCCTGTCGCGGGTTCGAGGGCCAGAATGCGCTGGCGCGCCAGAACGAGCCCCTTGAAGACCCAGTAGAGCGAGCCGCCGTCGAGCAGCTCGCGCGCGCGCCGGGGCCACATCCGCGTGACATGGGCGACGCCGGCCCGGCCCGCCGCCCTGTCGAGCGGGGCGCGCAGCGCCTGCCACGCCTCAAGATCCTCCACGACGGCGGCGCCGACGCAGATTTTCAAGAGATGCAGCTGCCCCACGGCGGCCATGACCTCATACTCCTTTAGTCGTACTACCTATAGAGGAGACACCCCCTCCGACGCCAGCAAATTGCGACGTGGGGACGTCGAAAACGCAAAGGTTTCAAGTCGGAACCCCTGTCCGGGGCGCCTCCGTCCGGCGTTGACCGCCGTCAGCCGCGTTCGTAGGATGTTCACGCGTAGACAACCACAGGCAGGATTGATGGATCGTTTCGCGGCGCCGGTTTCAGCGCAGATCTGGGACATGAAGTATCGGCTCAAGTCTCCGGAGGGCGCGCCGATCGACGCCACGGTGGAGGACAGCTGGTCCCGCGTGGCGCAGGCGCTGGCCTCGGTCGAGGCCGACCCGGCGGCCTGGACGCCACGTTTCCACGCCGCGCTGGAGGACTTCCGGTTCCTGCCGGCGGGGCGCATCCTCGCCGGCGCCGGGGCCGACCGTTCGGTGACGCTGTTCAACTGCTTCGTGATGGGAACGGTGCCCGATTCGCTGGAGGGCATCTTCGCGCATCTGCGCGAGGCGGCGCTCACGATGCAGCAGGGCGGCGGCATCGGCTACGACTTCTCCACGATCCGGCCGAAGGGCGCCCCGGTGCGGGGGGTCGCGGCCGACGCCTCCGGCCCGCTGTCCTTCATGGACGTCTGGGACGCGATGTGCCGCACCATCATGTCCGCCGGCGCGCGTCGCGGCGCGATGATGGCGACGCTGCGCTGCGACCACCCCGACGTGCTCGACTTCATCGACGCCAAGCGCGACCCCGTGCGCCTGCGCAACTTCAACCTCTCGGTGCTCGCGACCGACCCCTTCATGGCCGCCGTGGAGGCGGACGGGCCGTGGGAGCTCGCCTTCGACGGCAGGGTCTACCGCACGCTGCCGGCGCGTGACCTCTGGAATGCGATGATGCGCGCGACCTACGACGTGGCCGAGCCCGGCGTAATCTTCATCGACCGCATCAACGCGCTGAACAACCTCAGCTATTGCGAGACCATCGCGGCGACCAACCCCTGCGGCGAACAGCCCCTGCCGCCCTATGGCGCCTGCCTGCTCGGCTCTATCAACCTCGCGCGCCTCGTGCCCGAGCCCTTCGCGGAGGGCGCCGCCCTGGACGAGGCGGCGCTGGAGGGGCTCACGGCCGACGCCGTGCGGATGATGGACAACGTCGTGGACGCCTCGCGCTTCCCGTTGCCGCAACAGGCCGCGGAGGCGCGCGCCAAGCGCCGCATCGGCCTCGGCGTGACGGGCCTCGCCGACGCGCTGCTCATGGTCGGCGAGCGCTACGGGTCGGAGGGCGCGGCGGCGCTCACCGGGCGCTGGATGGCGCTGATCTCGCGGGCGGCCTACCGCGCGTCGGCGCGCATCGCGGGCGAGAAGGGCGCCTTCCCGCTCTACGATCGCGACGCGATCCTCGCCGCGCCGCACGTCGCCGCGCTCGACGACGAGACCCGCGCGCTCATCGCCGAGAACGGCCTGCGCAACGCGCTGCTGACCTCCATCGCGCCGACGGGCACGATCTCGCTCTACGCCGGCAACGTCTCCTCCGGCGTGGAGCCGATCTTCGCCGCGAGCTACACGCGCAAGGTGCTGCAGAAGGACGGCGGCCGCACCGAGGAGGAGGTGGTCGACTACGCCGTGGCGCGGTGGCGCGCACTCAGGGGCCGCGACGCGCCCCTGCCGGCGTGGTTCGTCGACGCCCAGACCCTGAGCCCGGCTGACCATGTGCGCATGCAGGCCGCTGCGCAGGCCCATGTCGACAGCTCCATCTCCAAGACGATCAACTGCCCGGCCGACATCGATTTCGAGAGCTTCAAGGACGTCTACGGCCTCGCCTACGCGTCCGGTTGCAAGGGCTGCACGACCTACCGGCCGAACGCCGTGACCGGCTCGGTGCTGTCGCTCACCGCCGACGCGCCCGCGGAAGCCTCCGCCGGCGTCGTCGCGGCTGTCAGCCCCGCGGCGGAGGACGCGGCGCCAACGCGCGAGGCCGCGACCGGCGGCGACGTCGTCTACATGGCTCGGCCGCTGGAGCGCCCCGAGGCGCTGCCCGGCGCCACCTACAAGCTGAAATGGCCCGACAGCGCCCATGCGATCTACATCACGCTCAATGACGTCATCGTGGGCGGGCGGCGAAGGCCCTTCGAGATATTCATCAACTCCAAGAACATGGAGCACTACGCCTGGACCGTGGCGCTCACGCGGATGATCTCCGCGGTCTTCCGCCGCGGCGGCGACGTGAGCTTCGTGGTGGAGGAGCTGAAGGCCGTCTTCGACCCGCGCGGCGGCGCCTGGATGGGCGGCCGCTATGTCCCGTCGATCCTCGCCGCGATCGGCGGCGTGATCGAGCGGCATCTCGTGGAGATCGGCTTTCTGGAAGGCGAGGGCCTGGGCCTGAAGACGGACCCCGAGGCGCAGGCCGTGCGCGTCGGCGAGCGCCCCGGCGGCCCAGGCTGCCCCGCTTGCGGCTCCACCAACCTCCACATGACCGAAGGCTGCGCCACCTGCGGGGACTGCGGCTTCAGTAAGTGTTCAGGTTGAAAAGGGATGTGGTTGTGTGTAGCCGCTGAAAATAATTTGCCATTTGGTGGTAAAGATTGCCATTGAATTGAAGAAAAGATTGCCATTGGGCTTGAAAACGGCTGGGAAGGCGAAATTCCAGCTGTCTGAGGAGAAATCTGCCTTGCAACAACTGCATTAGGCTGACTAAGCCAATCATTTGCTCACCGGTTCAAGGAAGCGCTGCTCGTCGCCACGATCTGTCGCGTTGCACGTTATCGCTCCGCCTTCTCAAGCGCCGTTTTTCTTTCATAACAGTCTGGGATGACCCGCTCCAGCAGCCGCCAGAATGCAGGCCCGTGGTGATGGGCCAGCCGATGCGCCAGCTCATGGGTCAATACATAGTCGATGGCCTGCGTGATAGTGTCCCAGAGCGTGGTGTAGGAGCGCACGCTCCGGGCCGATAACGCCGAACTCGGCGAGGTGGCCGCGGATGCCGTTTATCAGCTGGGTGCGCTGGCGCATCAGCATCTCGCGGACGCGGTGAATCACCAGAACCTCCTGCTGGACGGCTTCCTTGATCGGCACAAAGCGCATGGTCGGCCGCGTCATCGCCTCGCAGATCGCTTCGGCGTCTGCAGCGTCATTCTTGTTGGTCTTGACGTAGGGCTTGACGTACTGCGCCGGAAGCAGACAGACATCGTGACCCATGGCGCGCAACAGGCGACCCCAGTGATGCGCTCCGGAACAGGCCTCAAGCCCGATCCGGCACACCGGCAGGGCGCGGAAGAAGGGCTCGACCTCCTCGCGCCTGAGCCGGCGCCGCAGGACGGCCCGACAGTCCGCGGCTGCAGCATGAACCTGAAAGACGGACTTGGCGATGTCGAGCCCCACAAGGGCGATGTCGTTCGGCATGAAGCGCTCCTTTCTCTCAGCCAACGCCCTCGCAGCTTGCGCCAGCGGTTGAGGTGAGGCGAGCGGGGGCATCCATGCCATCATGCGCGCCGCAAGTTCTTCGAACTGGCCGATATCGCCGCCAACGCCCGGCGCGGCGGCAAGGCGCCGCCGATCTCGCCGCTGGCGCTCGAGGCCGTGACCCGCATCGACGCCGTCTTCGACATCGAGCGCGCCGTCAACGGTATGCCCGCCAGCCAGCGGCTCGCCGTCCGCCAGGCGGAGGTCGCGCCGCTCGTCGCCGCCCTGCGCGACTGGATGACGTCCGAGCGCGCCCGACTGTCGAAGCACGCCCCTGTCGCCAAGGCCATGGACTACATGCTCACCCGATGGGACGGCTTCACCGGCCCTTCGGGCCTTCATCCGCCTTCGGTCGCGCCACAGGCGCGCCCGATCGCTGCGCGACCGTCTCCTGAAGTCCTGAGCGACGGACGGATCTGCCTCACGAACAATTCGGCCGAGCGGTCGCTGCGCGGCGTGGCCCTCGGACGCAAGGCGTGGCTCTTCGCCGGCTCCGAACGCGGCGGCGACCGCGCCGCCTTCTTCTACACAATGATCGTCACCGCCAAGCTCAACGACGTCGATCCACAGGCCTGGCTTGCCGACGTCCTCGCCCGCATCGCCGGCACGCCAATGTCAAAGCTCGACGAGCTGCTGCCATGGAACCGGGCCGCCCAGACAAACCTTGCCGTCAAGGCCGCCTAGCCGCGGCTCTCACCGGAGGGGTGCCTTGTAAGTCGGGGGTGTATGCTTGCTCATGCACCTCGGCTATCATGCTGGACTCGCGAGGTGAATCCCTCATCTTGCCGCTTCTCAGCAACAGAATCTCCTGGCACTGATCAACTGCACCGGGAGTGCGACGAATTCAATAGTCGACACTGAGAAACCCCAAAACACGATCCTTTCTGCCCAAAAATTCCACACGATATGAATAAAATTTTATATAAATATTATCAAACGCCATATATTACTTGTAACGTTTACTTGCAATAATTCAGGCGCGAGGCGTCTTAATTAACAATCACGCATGTGGCAGGCCGTTGTTTTGGAAGGTGCGGCCAATTATTTTTGGGCGCCAAACGTTTGTGGATTTAAATTGAATTTGTCATGATGTTGTCATCGATCGAAGCGTACATCGGCCTGACAGCATTGATGGAGGCCTCCATGCTCTTCCGCTTCGCAGCCGCAGCCGCGCTGATCTTCGCCGGCGCCGCTTCTTCCCTCTCCGCGCAGAGCGTCAGGGTGAACGGGGCGGGCGCCAGCTTCCCGTTCCCGCTCTACGCCACCTGGACGCAGGCGTTCAGCCAGCAGAACAGCGGCGTGCGCATCGACTATCAGTCGACCGGCAGCGGCGCCGGCATCCGCGCCTTTATCGACCGCACTGTCGACTTCGCAGGCTCCGACGCCGAGATGACGCAGGAGCAGATGGATTCGGTCGAGGGCGGCCTCGTCGTCATCCCCGCCACCGCCGGCAAGGTGGTGCTGGCCTACAACCTGCCCGACGTGGGCGAACTGCGCCTGCCGCGCTCGGTCTACCCCGAGATCTTCCGCGGTGCGATCACCCGCTGGAACGACGAGCGCATCGTGGCGGCGAATCCCGGCGTGACGCTGCCCGACATGCAGATCACGGTGGTCCGCCGCTCGGACGGCGCCGGCACCAACTTCATCTTCACCAACCACCTGTCCGCCATCGACGAGGCCTTCGCCAGCGAGATCGGCGTCGGCACCACGGTTCAGTGGCCGAACCTGGCCAATTTCGTCGGCGCGCCGCGCAACGACGGCGTCATGGCGACCACGATGCAGACGCCGGGCGCGCTGGGTTATGTCGAGTACGGCTTCGCACGCATGTCGAACACGCCGATGGCGATGCTCGAGAACGCCTCGGGCGAGTTCATCCTGCCGTCGAACGACGCGGGCACGCTGGCGCTGTCGAGCGGCGACTTCTCCGGCGACGAGCTCTTCGTCTACGTCACCGATCCGTCCGATCCCGGCGCCTATCCGATCACCAGCATGACCTGGATGCTGTTCTATCGGAACCACGGCGACCCGCAGGTGGCCGAGGCGCTGCGCAACTTCGTGACCTGGGCGATGGACGACGGTCAGGCGATGGCGGCCGAGCTCAACTACGTGCCGCTGCCGGACGCCGTGAAGGAAAGCAACCGCGCCAAGATCGCCGAGATCCAATAAGGTCGACGCAGGCGGCCGGCCCCGCGCCGGTCGCCTTCGCATGAGCCGTGACGATCGATGACGACCCATAATGGAGCAACGCCCATGCGATCCAGCGACAAGGGTGCTGACAAGGCCGGCGTGATCACCCGCCCGCCCTCGGCCGGCGAGCTGCTCGCCAACCGGGTGTTTCGCGGCGCCGCCTACGGCGTTGGCGCAGCGACCCTGCTGCTGCTGGCCTTCATCATCGTCGTGATCGGCGGCGAGGCCCTGCCGGCCATGGTGCGCGAGGGCTTCGGCTTCCTCGGCCGCGCCGTCTGGTCGCCTGGCCGGGGCGAGTTCGGCATCGCCGCGGAGATCTGGGGCACGCTCTACAGTTCGATCCTCGCGCTCATCATCGCCGGCGTGTTCGGCGTCGCCATCGCGATCTTCCTCACGCAGGACTTCCTGCCCGGCAAGGTGGCGGTCGTGTTCCGCACCATCATCGAGATGCTGGCGGCGATCCCGAGCGTGGTCTACGGCCTGTGGGGCATCTTCGTGGTGATCCCGGCGATCCGGCCAACCGCCAACTGGCTTCACGACAGTTTCGGCTGGTTTCCGCCCTTCTCCACCTCCATGGGCGGGCCTGGGCTTGCGCCTGCGGTGATCGTGCTGGCGATCATGGTGCTGCCGACGGTCGCCGCCATCAGCCAGGATGCGCTGCGGCTCATCCCCTACAAGGTCAAGGAGGCCGCCTACGGCATGGGCACCACGCGGTGGGAGGCCATCGTGAAGGTGATGTTGCCGACCGCATCGGGCGGCATCTTCGCCTCGCTTGTGCTTGGCTTCGGGCGCGCGCTGGGCGAGACGATGGCGCTCGCCATGATCATCGGCAACGCCAACCAGATCAGCTGGTCGCTGTTCGCGCCGGCTAACACGTTGGCGGCGCTGTTGGCCTCGACCTTCCCGGAGGCCGGCGACATCGAGCGGGGCGCGCTGATGTATGCCGCCGTCGTGCTGCTGGCGCTGACGCTGGTGGTGAACATGCTCGGCGTGCTGGTCATGCAGTTCACGTCTCGCCAGACAGTCAACTGAGGAGCGCCGCCATGACCGACATTCCCGCCGCCGCCTTGGCTTCCGCCGACACGCGCGCCGCGGCGCCGCAAATGCGCCACAGCTTCGGCGACCGGCGCAACGTCGTGAACGGGCTGATGACAGGCGTGCTGTGGCTGATGGCCGTGATCGCCGCCATCCCGCTGTTCTCCGTGCTCTACATGCTGATCTCGCAGGGCGGCACCCGCATCAGCTTCGAGACGCTGACCTCGCTGCCGCCGGCGGGCTTCATGGCCGGGGGGGGCTTCGGCAACGCGATCCTTGGAACGCTGGTGATGGTCGGGATCGCGGGGCTGATCAGCGTGCCGATCGGCGTCATGGGCGGCGTGTTCCTCGGCGCAGTCGCGCCGGAAAGCACGCTGGCCTCGATCGTGCGCTTCGTGGCCAAGACCTTGACGGGGTTCCCGTCGATCCTGGCCGGCGTGTTCGTGTTCGGCTTTCTCGTGCTGTCGATGGGCACGTACAGCGCCATCGCCGGCGGCGTGGCGCTGGCCGTGGGCATGCTGCCCACCGTCATGCTGACCGCCGAGCAGGCGGTGCGCATGGTGCCTCAGCGCATGAAGGACGCCGCGGTCGGCATGGGCTGCACACCCGCACAGGCGGCCTGGAAGGTCACGCTGCCGGCGGCGCTGCCCGGCGTGATGACCGGGGTGATGCTGGCGGTGGCGGGCGCGGCGGGCGAATCGGCGCCGATCCTCTTCACCGCGCTGTTCTCCAGCTTCTGGATCGAGAGTCTGTTCGAGCCGACCGCCTCTCTGTCGATCCTGATCTTCAACTTCTCGGGCATGCCGTTCCCGAACCAGATCGAGCTCGCTTGGGCGGCCTCGCTGGTGCTGGTGCTTATCGTGCTCGTGTTCAACATCCTCAGCCGCTTGTTCGGCGCGCCGAAACTCTGATCCGACAGGAGCCCGCCATGAGCCTCGCCGCAGTGGACATCCCCGCCTCCGACGCCGGCATTCTGCCGGATCGCGACTACGCGATCCGCGCGGATGTCTCGAAGATCTTCTACGGCGACTTCCTCGCGGTGCGCGACAGCCGCATTGGCGTGGAAAAGGGCAAGATCACAGGCTTCATCGGCCCGTCGGGCTGCGGCAAGTCCACCGTCCTGCGCAGCCTCAACCGCATGAACGACCTGATCCCGATCTTCCGGCTGGAGGGCACGGTCGATTTCATGGGGCAGGACATCTACGCCAAGGGCGTCGACCCGGTGGCGGTGCGCCGCTACATCGGCATGGTCTTCCAGCAGCCCAACCCGTTCTCGATGTCGATCTACGAGAACGTGGCCTTCGGCCTGCGCCTCAACCGCTTCAAGGGCGACATGGACGAGCGCGTGCAGAGCGCGCTGGAGAAGGCCGGCCTCTGGAAGGAGGTCAAGGACAAGCTCAAGCAGTCAGGCCTCGCGCTGTCGGGCGGGCAGCAGCAGCGCCTGTGCATCGCGCGCGCCATCGCCACGCAGCCCTCGGTGTTGCTGATGGACGAGCCGTGCTCGGCGCTCGACCCCATCGCGACCCGCATCGTTGAGGAACTGATGCTGGAGCTGAAGCAGGACTTCAGCGTCGCCATCGTCACCCACAACATGCAGCAGGCGGTGCGCGTCGCCGACACCACCGCGTTCTTCTCGGTCGACATCAGCCAGGGCGGACGCACCGGTTTCCTCGTCGAGGTCGGCCCCACGAAGCAGCTGTTCGACGAACCGCGCGAGAAACTGACGCGCGATTACGTCAGCGGCCAGTTCAGCTGAGGCCCGCCATGCGCACCCCCCTCGTCCTCGCCGCGCTCGCCCTTGCGCTTTCCGCCGTCGCTGCGCCTGCGCAGGTCATGGTGCAGGGGGCCGGCGCGACGTTTCCCGCAAACCTCTATCGGGCGTGGATCGACCGCTTCAACCCGGACCATCCCGATATCGTCGTCAGCTACGATTCCGTGGGAAGCTCCGAGGGCATCCGGCGGTTCTCGGCCGGGCTGGTCGATTTCGGCGGCACCGAGCAGCCGATGACCGACGAGGCCATCGCCGCGCTGGGCCACCGTGTGCTGCATGTGCCGACCACCGCGGGCATGGTGGTGGTCGCCTACAACGTGCCGGGCGTCTCGGGCGCGCTGCGCCTGTCGCGCGAAGCGCTGGCGCGGATCTTCGCTGGCGAGATCACTGCGTGGAACGACCCCGCGATCCAGGCGGCGAACCCCGACCTTGCGCTGCCCGACCGCACCATCGCGCTGGTCACCCGGCGCGACGGCAGCGGCACCACCTACATTTTCTCCACCTTCCTGAACAGCGCCAGCCCGGCCTGGTCGACGGCGGGCTTCAGGCCGGGGACGCTGGTGGATTTCCCGCGCGCCATGTTGGCGCCGGGCAACGAGGGCGTCTCGGCTCGGCTGGCGATCACCGAGTATGCGATCGGATACGTTGAATACTCCTTCGCGCGCGCGCTGGGCCTGCCGGCGGCGCTGATCGAGAACCGCGAGGGCGATTTTGTGGCTCCGACCGAGGCGACAGGCCGCGCCGCGCTGGCGGGCGCCGCTTCGCTGCTGCCAGAGGACGGACGCCTGATCGTCGCCGACGCGCCTACCGGCTATCCCATCATCGGCTACACTTGGGCGCTGGTGAACCCCGACAGGGAGGCGGGCGAGGGAACGGCCGCACTTCGGCGCTTTCTGGAGTGGAGCCTCACCGAAGGCCAGCCCATGGCCGACACTCTGGGCTATCTGAGCCTTCCTGAGCCCGCGGCAGAGCGTGCCCGCGACATTCTTGCCGCTCTCGACTGAGCGCCGCGACGGCGAAATCCCAGCCTCGCACGGCGGCGTCGTCATCGATCTCGACGCCGTCGCGCGAGCGTTGGATGCGCTGGCCGCGGCTGCGCCGCCGGCTTGGGTCGCGGGTCGGGAGGCGTTCTCGCCAGAGATCCTGCGTTGGATGCTCGACGGGTATGCGCTGCTCGACGATATGCTGGCGAGCGGCGTCGACCTGTTCGCACTGGGCGCCTCGCACCGGCTGATAGAGCTCAACCACCGGGTGCTGTGCGGCACTGACCCGGCGCGCCGCGCGGATTTCAAGCGGCACCTCGCGTTGACCGAACGCCGGTTCTACGAAGACCGCGCCGCCGGCGCCGACGCCTTCTTCGACTGGGTGAGCCGCGCCGACAGGGCGCCGCCGCTGGTCTGGGCGACCGCGCTCTATGTTCGGGTGGTCAGCGCGCCGCAGCTGTTTCTGGAGGGCAACCAGCGCACGGCGACGCTCATGGCCAGCTTTGCGCTGGTGCGGGCCGGCAGGCCGCCGCTCGTCGTCACCCCAGAGGGCGCGCCGGCGCTGGCGCGGATCTCCGCGCGCTGCCGAGCGATCCCCCGCGCGCGCTGGACTGCGCCGTTGGAGATCGCGCTGATGGAGCGTCGACTGCGGCGACACCTCGCGCGCACGCTCGATCCCGTCTTCCTGCGCAGCCGCCATGCCGCCTGATCTGGGCGGCGCGCTTTGGCCTTGATTGAATGCGGAGTTTTCGTTGTTTGGGACTCTGTTGAGCAAATCACGGCTGGGCCGGATTTCCCCTTTCCCCGGACGGACTCATCCCATGGCTGCGGTGACGGGTATGCCGAGGGCGGTGAAGCGGTTCAGGACGGCGACCCTGACATGGAGCTCTGCGACCTGACGGTCGAAGTCGCGGGCCATGAGCCGCTGACCGAGGAGCTTGACGCAATGCATCTTCGTTTCGGCGCGACTTCGGCGGTGGTATCCGCTCCATCGTCGCCAGATCGCGCGGCCGAGGCGGCGTGACGCCCGGAGGGCCTCATCGCGCGCCGCGGCGCCCGCGGTGGTCTCCTTCCAGGGCTGGGCGTTCCTGCGGGGTGGGATGACCGCGTCGGCGCCGCGCTCGGCGATGGCCTCATGACACTTGCGCGTGTCGTACGCCCCATCAGCTGTGACGCTGGCCACATCGTGGTGCGCGGCGATCTGGCTGAGAAGTTCGGGCAGCATCGGCGCGTCGCCGATGTCGCTGGTGGTGACCTCGATGGCGCGAACCTCCAGCGTCTGCTCGTCGATCCCGAGATGGATCTTGCGCCAGACCCTGCGTTTCGAGCCGCCATGCTTGCGCGCGTTCCACTCGCCCTCGCCCTCGACCTTGATCCCGGTGCTATCGATCAGCAGGTGCAGCGGGCCGTTCGAGCCCCTGTAGGGGATGTTGACGGCCAGGGTTTTCTGCCGGCGGCAGAGGGTGCTGAAGTCGGGCACGCCCCAGTCCAGGCCGATCAGCCGCAACAGGCTCTCGACGAACCCGGTCGTCTGCCGCAGCGCCATGCCGAACAGGACCTTCAGCGTCAGGCAGCTTTGGATCGCCGCGTCGCTGTACAGCTGACGGCGCCCGCGCTTGCCCGTCGGCGCCCCCTCCCAACGCATGGCGGGATCGAACCAGATAGTCAGCGAGCCGCGGCGCTTGAGCGCCTCATTGTAGCTCCGCCAGTTCGTGGTCTTGTACGTCGGGGGTGTCGGCTTGCTCATCCACCCCGGCTATCACGCTGGATTCGCGACGTGAATCCCTCCGCCAGCCACCTTTGCGCAACATAGCCTGTACCAGTCACGACAAGATGGACCCAACAGACAGTAAGACGGGCGCGTTCGGATCTGAATTGACTGTACCCTACTTTGCTTTCATCAATGCAGGAATGGATGTGGAGATCGCCTCGATCAAGGGAGGCGAAGTACCAATTCAGCCTTGGTCGTGGAACTGGCCACTGGCTTGCTCAGATGACCGCAGATTCATGGTGGACACCGCCGCAATGGAGAAACTGAGGAACTCCAAGCGGATTTCAGATGTAAACCCCGACGACTACGACGTGATCTTCTTGGCGGGCGGTTGGGGTGCGGCCTATGATCTTGCGCAGAGTGGTGAATTGGCTGACGTCATTACTCGAGCGAATGCTGCTGGCAAGATCCTCGGATCAGTGTGTCACGGCGCCCTGGGTCTTGTGTCAGCCAAAGGGATCGACGGCGCCCCCCTCGTGGCAGGCCGGCGCGTCACCGGAGTGACCGACGCTCAGATCAAGTCTTTCGGCATCGCGATCACTCCCAAACACCCGGAAACCGAATTGCGCAAGATGGGCGCAATCTTCGAGGCCCAACATGCTTGGCGCGACTATTTCGCGACGCATACCACCATCGACGGCAATCTGGTCACCGGACAGAACCAGAACAGCGGGTACGAGACGTCTCACCGAATCCTTGAAAAACTCGCCACCCAAAGAAATGCTTAGCCGCGTGAAACGGGTGATCATCACCGTGGCGGTCTTCGCCGGAGGCGCGCTGACGCTTGGGGCGCTGAATGCCGCGGTTCGATCGGCGCCCTTGAAGCGCGGGTGTCGAGCCGCGTTCTGGGCGCGGACAGCCTTGGCGCCCTCGCGAAGATGCCGGGTGGGGACTTTGTGATGGGGACCGATCCGCTCTACCGGGAGGAAGGCCCACCAAGATGGGTCTTCGTGTCCCCCTTCCGTCTGCAGGCGCATGAGGTGACCAACAGCCAGTTCGCCGCCTTTGTCGCCGGAATAGGGACGTCACGGTTGCGGAACGGCGCCTGGGCTCAGCGCGGTTCGATGAAAGCGATACTCCCGAAGTTTTCCTGTCCCGGTGGTCGCTCGGCCCGGCGTCGACATGGAGAACTCCAGACGGCGCCGGATCCGATCTCGATGGGCGCGCGCTTCACCCGGTCGTGCATGTCACGCTCGCCGAGGCTCGCTCCCATGCGGACCGGGTGGGCGGGCGCATCCCGAACGTGGTGGAGTGGGCATATGCCGCGAGCCTCGGTCTTTTCGACCCGATGGATCCCAAGTCCGGCGTTCGGGCGCCGGACTGAAGCGCGCGCGCCAATATCTGGACAGGTCCATTTCCCGTCGTCGACCGCGGCCGTGACGGCGTCGCCGGCCTCGCGCCGGCGGGGCGCTGTGAGCCCGGTCTCACCGGGGTCTGCGACATGATCGGGGATGTCTGGGAATGGACGGAGAGCCCCTTCTCACCCGGCGCGCCAAGGTTCGCCATCAAGGGCGGATCCTGTCTCCGCAGCGAGAACTATTGTCAGAGGTATCGTGTATGTCACCGGACACGTCACTGAGGGCGTAAGGCGACACCCAGATTTACGAGGTGTCGCCTTGGCCTGATCGATTTCCGGCGGGTTGTCCGCCGGAG
>NZ_FNQM01000067.1 GCF_900107585.1 Rubrimonas cliftonensis
TCGTGCAGGCGCTCGATCAGGTCCATCCGCTCGTGCAACACCGCCACGATGGTGACGGCGGCATCCTGTTTGATGAAGAACAGATAGTGATGCCGGCAATGATGCGACCGGACCCTTTCGAGACCCGGCACGGGCTTCGTCTGGACGTGATCGGCGGCGATCCGTGCGCAGCACAGATGCAGCGCGTCCTGATAGTTGTCGGCCTGAGCCTCGCCCCAACTCTCTTGGGTATAGAGCCAAATGTCGATGAGGTCTTCCCGTGCGGACTGCGTGAGATAATAGGCGGTCATCTACGGCTCTGGCGAACCCGCGCCTCGCGCTTGATGTCGTCGGCCGTCGCGGTCACGACTTGGCCCGCCTCAGCTTCGACGAGGCGCGGGGTTAGCAGGTCCTTGAGCGCCTGCAGGGCCTCGGTGTCGGTCATGCTCACAGGATTGGGCATATCGACCAGTGCGCGGCTAAGCACGTAGTCCTTGATGCTTTGGCCCTTGAGGGCTGCCATAGCCTTGAGCTGCTGATGCTCCTGGGAGCTGATTTCGATTGAAAGCCGGGGCATCGAGGTCTCCTCTGGCATGGCGACTCAATGTAAGATGCTGAAACCACATTGACAACATTTGTTGTGTGCGTGGCGCGGAGCGGACCGCTCCGGACGATGACGCCATGGCGATGAGCGCCGGGAGCCGCGTTTGAACAAGCACCGAGGCGTGCCCCCTCGCACCGCTTGGCATCAATCACCTACGGTGCCGATCAGCGTCGTGACCCCACGCCGATCCGCCCCCGCTGATTTCTACGGCGGAAGGGTGACGCCGAACCTAGACGGCGCGATCTAGGGAGCGCCCGGCACTCGGCATTGGTGAGCCCGGCGCTTGCGTCCCGCGCCCGCTTCGCGCAGACGCCGATCGCGACCCGCCGGGCGGCCCGGCCAGGAGAACTCCGATGAAGCGCATCGCGCTCGCCGAACGCCCGGACTGGAAGCGCAAGGCCGACGAGCTTGGCTTCCGGTTCCACACCATGCATGGCGCGCCCTATTGGGACGAGACCTCGGCCTACGCGTTCACGCTCGAACAGATCGAGCGCGACGTCGAGGCGCCGGCCACCGACCTGCACGCCCTTTGCCTTGACGCGGTCGACGCCATCCTTGCCTCTGAGGCGCTGCTGGATCGGCTGGCGATCCCAGAGGCCGCTCGCGACATGATCGCGGCGTCCTGGGCGGCGCGCGAGCCATCGCTCTACGGCCGGCTCGACCTCGCCTATTCCGGCGACGGCCCGGCGAAGCTGCTGGAGTACAATGCCGACACGCCGACGTCGCTGTACGAGACGGGCTCGTTCCAGTGGCTGTGGCTTGAGGACCAGATCGCGACCGGCGCGCTGCCGGCGGGAACCGATCAGTTCAACGCGGTGCACGAGGCGATGGCGGAGCGGTTCAAGACGCTGTTTCCGAAGGGCCACGACATCCACTTCGCGTCGGTCGCAGGCGTCGAGGAGGATTTCGCGACGGTCGAATACATGGCGTGGATCGCCAACGAGGCTGGGCTGACGCCGCACTATGTCGCGCTCGACGCGATCGGCGTGACCGGGGCCGGCCAGTTCGCCGACGCCGAGGCGCGGGTGATCGGCACGCTGTTCAAGCTGTATCCTTGGGAAGACATGCTGCGCGACGACTTCGCCGCGGCCATCCCGGCCTCGCGCTGCCGGATCATCGAGCCTGCTTGGAAGGCGTTGCTGAGCAACAAGGGACTACTGCCTGTTTTGTGGCGGCGCCACGAAGGACATCCGAACCTTCTGCCCGCGCTCTTCGCCGACGAGATGGCCGGTGGCGATCCGCTGGTTGCCCGCGCGCGTGACGCGATGACGGGGGCGCATGTGCTGAAGCCGCTGTTCAGCCGAGAGGGGGCGAGCGTCAGCATCGTCGAGGGCGGCGTCGTGACTGAACAGTCGGCGGACCGCGCCTACGACGCCCATCCGATGATCGCCCAGGCCTACGCGCCGCTGCCGGCGTTCGACGGCGCTCGGCCGGTGCTGGGGGCGTGGATCGTCGGTGAAGCCTGCGTCGGACTGGGGGTGCGCGAGGACGCAGGCCGCATCACGCAGGATCTGTCGCGCTTCAAGCCGCATGTGATCCTGCCGTGACTCGGCGTCGCGCCGTTGCGACCGACGGTGCTCAGGGACTATCTTCTGGCCAACCATGTGAAGGATCGACCGTGATGATCAGCCGCAAGCGCTCTCGCGCCGCCTCCGCCCTGCTGATCGGGGCAGGCGCGTTCACGCTGACCGCCTGCGAAGAGCCGCGTGACCTGACCTTCTTCGAGAACTCCGACCAGTGCCGCCGCGCCGCCGACATGGCCGAATTCAGCGCGGCCGACTGCGACGCCGCCTTCAGGACGGCGCTGGCCGAGCACGCCACCCAGGCGCCGCGCTACGAGAGCCTGGCGTTGTGCGGGGAGCAGCACGGCGCGGGCGTGTGCGCGCCGCCTCAGGCCGCAGGCGGCGTGGCCGACGACCCGCAAACGCAGGAGGCCGGCTTCTCCTACATGCCGTTCATCATGGGCTACATGATGGGCAACATGATGCGCTCGGGCGCGGCGGACTATGTGGGCCGTCCGCTCTATCGCGACGCGCGGACAGGCGCGATGCACTCCAGCGGCGGCGACCGGATGGCGTTCGCGGCGCCCGGGTCCAAAGTCTCGGGCTCCAGCGCGCAGATCCGGCCCGTGACGGCCGCGCGCCCGGCGCCGCCGATGACGCGGGCGGCGGTCGCAAGCGCCGGCGGCTTCGGCGCGGCGCGCACGGCGGCGCTGCGCAGCGTCGGCGGCTGAAAGCCGGCAGCCCGACAGCCGATCGTGAGCCGGCCGGACAGGCGCTGCATGTCGTCTCGTAGCGGATGCCCGCGCCCCGAGGCCTCGCTCCGATCAGCGGATCGTCCTGAAACCGAGTTTTCCGCATAACGCGTTCAGCGCCGCCACGGCGCCTCGGATGGCACTGCCGGCTCCCGCCGGTTGTGAGGCGGAGGGTAGACCTCGATGGACGGCCTTTGACGCGGCCGGCTGGAGCGCGTCCAATCTCGATACTCGCCAATCGGGAGGCGGACTATTGTTGTGCCAAGTTCCGGGCTCTACCGCCTGCATGAGAGACCACTCGGCTCCAATCCTTCCCAGACACAGGCAAGGGTCCTGATTGATTAGTTCGCCAAATCTCTGTAGCGAAGGCGTCTGACATTATAGGGAGTCGAAATGTCCGATATCGACCTGACCGCCCTCTCACACGCAGAACTCAAAAAGCTTGAGAAGGATGTTGGCAAGGCCATTGCGAATTTTGAGGAGCGGCAAAAGGCGGAGGCAA
>NZ_FNQM01000044.1 GCF_900107585.1 Rubrimonas cliftonensis
ATCGCCGCCGTCAGCGTCGTCTTGCCGTGGTCGACGTGGCCAATGGTGCCCACGTTGACATGCGGCTTGTTCCGCTCGAATTTCGCCTTAGCCATCGTCGTTATTCCCTCAGCCGGAGGAGCCCTTTTCGCGGCGCTCCCATAGCGGGGCGGCGCGGCCAGCGCAACACTCAGTGAAAGCGCCGCGTCGATGGGCGGTTCCCGACTGACGTTCACTCCGCATTAACGCGCGATCAAGCAACTGCTCCCCCAGGACGGTATCGCGTCGGCGGGCGCGTCGTTGCAACGGAGAGTGGCGCTATGCAGGGCGAGACGGCGGGTGAGCGGGCTTTTCCGAGCCTGGCGGCGATCGACGCCGCCTGCTTCGCGCTCAGGCTCGCCGAGGACGCGCAGGACGCCGCAGCTTTTCGCCTGTTCAGGGTCAACCCGGCGATGGAGCGGCTGGCGGGCGTTTCCGACGCGGCCATGCGCGACCTGCCTCTGGAGGCGCTGCTCGGCGGGGAGGACGCCGGCGCGTTGCTCGCGCTCTGCCGCGCCTGCGTACAGTCGCGCCATGTGCAGCACTGCACCCATGTCGTCAGCCCGCCTGCGGGGCGGATGCTGTGGCGAACGGCGCTGGTGCCGTTCTTCGACAGTCGCGGCATGGTCGAGGGGCTTCTCGGCAGCGCCGCGCTGGTGGCGCCCCCGACGCCGGAGCCGGAGCTGACGCTGCACGGCGACATTCTCTATTACAATGCGCTGGCGCGGATGCCGCTCTCCCAGATGCTGCGCCTGGTGCAGATGCGCCGCATGGACCCCACGCCGATCGACCCGGCCACGGCGCGTGCGCTGGAGATGCTCGAGCGCCTGTGCCTCGCGGCTGAGGAGGCGGTGGTCGCGACCGAGGCCGCCGCCAAGGCCGCGATGCGCGAGGCCCGAGCCGAGCCCGTCTCCGCGGCGATGTGGAACGCGCTCTTCGAAGGCATGCGCGCGCCCTGAGCGGCGCGCCGCCTTGCGGGGCTCGTGGAGCGGGCAGCGGGAATCGAACCCGCAACAAGAGCTTGGAAGGCTCGTGTGATACCTTTTCACCATGCCCGCGCCCCGATCTAGCTAGCGCGCCGGGCGCCACGGCGCAAGCGCGGGCCGCGCCGCGCCTCGGCTCAGCGCAGCAGCAACTCCACGCGCCTGTTGAGCGCCCGGTTTGCGTCGCTGTCGTTGGGCGCGATGGGCGCGAGCCAGCCGGCGCCTTCCGCCTGAAGCCGACCGGGCGCGACGCCTCGGGCGACGAGTTCGGCGCGCACGGCCTCCGCGCGCGCCGCGCCCACGCGCATGTTCACCGCGAGTGGTCCGGCGCCGTCGGTGTGCCCGACCAGCACCGCGCTCCGGCCGCCGAGCAGGGCGAGCGCCTGCGCCGCGCGGTCGAGCGCGGCGGCCGAGGCGGCGTCAGGGGCGGCGCCGCCGCTCTCGAAGGTGACGCCGCGCAGCACCGCGCGCCCCTGGCGCCTGAGCGCGGCCGCGAGGTCGGCTGCGTCGGCGGGCGCCGCGGGAGCGCCGGCATCCTCCATCGGGTCTCGCCCGGCGTTCTGCGACGGTTGGGCCGGTCCGGGCCTGACCTCGGGTCGCGGCGGCGCCTGCGAAGCGGTCTGCGGCGACGGCGCAGCAGCCCCGCCGGCGCGTCCCGACGCCGCGTTGGCGCCGGGCTGCGGGGCGACGGCCTGTCCCGCGGGGGCGGCGGCGGCGTTCTCGACCGTCACCACCTGCACGAAAGCCGCGTCGCCGGCCATGCTGGCGAGGATGCTCGCCAGCGCGTCGCCGCGGCGCAGGGTGATCTGGTGCAGGTCAAGCGCGCTGAGCCGCATTTCGGGCCAGGGCGCAGTCTGAAGCTTCAGCCTGAACGCAAATCCCCCGCAGGACGCGGCGTCGCAGTCGAGCACGGTCTCGAAGCCGTCGGCGAGGTAGGGCGCGGCGAAGGCGCGGGCGGCGGCGCGGCTGGAGGGCGACGCCATGCGCCATGTCGCCCAGGCGACGCCGCCCTCCAGCGCGACGGTCGCGGGCGCGTCGGGGTCGGCGTGGACGGGGGCGACCGGCGCCGCGTAGGCGCCCTGCGCGCGGGCGCTCGACCAGATCGGCTCGGCTTCATCGGGCGGCGCCATCGCGTCGAAGGGCGCGGGGGCCGCGGCGCCGGCCAGCGCGGTCAAGAGCGCGGCGCCGGCGACGCCGAGCGCAGCCCTAGCGCGCCATCGCATGGTATTCCGGGTTCGGCCGCATCGCGACCGCGGAGGCCATCCGGTTGGTCATGTTGAAGAAGGCGGCCACGGACGCGACGTCCCAGATGTCGCGCTCGGACAGGCCGGCTTCGCGCAGGGCGGCTCGGTCGGCCTCCTCGACGCGTGAGCTCGCCTCGGTCATCTTCTCCGCGAAGCCCAGCATGGCGCGCTGGCGGGCGTCGAGCGCGGCCATGCGCCAGTTGAACGCCAGCGCCTCGCCGAGCGCAGGGTCGCCGGAGAGCTGCCGCACCGCGGCGCCATGGGCGACGAGGCAGTAGAAGCAGCGGTTGCGGGCGGAGACGACGACCGCGATCATCTCGCGCTCCAGCTTGCTCAGGCCGCTCTCGCCGAGCATGAGATCATTGTACATCTCCATGAAGGCGCGCAGCTTGGCCGGCGTGTGGGCGTAGGCGCGCAGCACCCAGGGCACGAGGCCCAGTTTCTGGTCGCATTTCGCGAAATAGGCCGCCAGATCCTCGGGAAGGGGGGCGGCCGCCGGCAGGTCGAGGGCGGTGGGGAGCTCGGGCTGGGTCATGTCGCGGCATCCTCCGGCGCTGCGCGATAGTGGTAGCGCGAGACCTCGATCATGCCGAGCCCGCCATAGAGCGCAAGCGCGCCGGCGTTCGCCGCCTCGACGGGGAACGCCAGCGTTGGGGCTCCGTTCTCCGCGGCGAAGGCCGCGCAGGCGGCCACCATCGCGCGCCCCAGCCCGCGCTTGCGGAAGGTCGGCGCGACATGCAGCGCGTGCATGACCGCGACGCCCCGATGCGCGCCCACGAAGGCCGCGGCGGCGATGCGGTCGTCCTCGCGCAGGGTCAGCGTCTCCTTCGGCGCGGGCGCGCGCGCCATCACGGCGCGGCGGGCGGGGCCGATCCCGCCCGCCCCCCACATCTCGTCCAGCGCGGCGAGCGGCGAGCGCACCCGCACCACCATCCGCCTGCCCCAGCCAGGGCCGGCGAGCGCGTCGGAAGACGCCGCCATGAACGGGCAGGGCGAGAGCACGCGATAGCCCAGCGCCGACAGCGCCGCGTCCAGCGCCCCGTCCTTGGGCTCGATCTGGAAAAGCGGCGGCTGGCCCCAGGCGCGCATCGCCGCCTCGGCGGCGGCGACGGCGTCCCGAAGCGCCATGCCGGGCTCGCCGACCGCGCGGACCGAGGAGACGCGCTGGCCGCCGCCGTCGCCCCGCCGCAGCGTCCAGCCGCCGAGCGCCTGCGTCCCCGCGGCCGGCCATGTGGCGTCGAGCGCGTCGAACAGCGCATCCGCGCCTGGCGCGACCCAGCTCACGACGGCGCCCCGGCGTGGACGGCGTGCGCCGCGCGCGCGCCGCTCACCCGCGCGCCTTCAGCAGCCGCGCCTTGTCGCGCGCCCAGTCGCGCGCCTTCTCGGTGTCGCGCTTGTCGGCCATCTTCTTGCCCTTGGCGACGCCGAGCTTCAGCTTCGCCACCCCCTTCTGGTTGAAGTAGAGCTCCAGCGGCACCAGCGTCATGCCCTCGCGCTGCACGCCCTGCGCGAGCCGCGCGAGTTCCCTTTTGTTCACCAGCAGCTTGCGCCGCCTTCTTTCCTCGTGGCCGAAGGTCTTGGCCTGTTTGAAGGGGGCGATGTAGCCGTTGATGAGCCACAGTTCGCCGCCCTCGACGTTGGCGTAGCTCTCGGCGATGTTCGCCCCGCCCTGCCGCAGCGACTTCACCTCGGAGCCTTCGAGCATGATGCCGGCCTCGAGGTCGTCCTCGATGAAGTAGCTGTGCCGGGCCTTGCGGTTTTCGGCGACGACGCGGCGCCCGTCCTTGGTGAGGGCCATCAGCCGTTCAGCAGGCCCGCATGGACCATCGCCGCCCTGATCCGGTCGCGCGCCGGCTGCGTAACGGGGAGCAGCGGCAGGCGCGGGGTCTCGTCGCAGCGGCCCAGCAGCGACAGGCCGAACTTCGCGCCGGCCAGCCCCGGCTCGATGAAGATCGCCTCGTGCAGCGGCATCAACCGGTCCTGCAGCGTCAGCGCCGCGGCGAAGTCGCCCTTCAGCGTCGCCTCCTGGAACTCCGCGCAGAGCCGCGGCGCGACGTTGGAGGTGACGGAGATCGCGCCGACCCCGCCCTGGGCGTTGAAGCCGAGCGCGGTGGCGTCCTCGCCCGAGAGCTGGATGAAGTCGCGCCCGCAGCTGGCGCGCTGCCTGCTGACGCGGGCGATGTCCCCGGTCGCGTCCTTCACCCCGACGATGCGCGGCAGCCTCGCGAGCGCGCCCATCGTCTCGGGGCTCATGTCCACCACCGAGCGGCCGGGGATGTTGTAGATCACGATCGGCAGGCCGCAGGCGTCGTGCAGCGCGGTGTAATGCGCGATGAGCCCGGCCTGCGTCGGCTTGTTGTAGTAGGGCGTCACCACGAGCCCCGCGTCGGCGCCGACCTTCTCGGCGTGCTGCAGGAAGCGGATCGCCTCGACGGTGTTGTTGGAGCCGGCGCCGGCGACGACGGGCACGCGCTTCGCCGCCGTCTCCACCACGATCTCGATGACGCGCTCGTGCTCCTCGTGGGAGAGCGTCGGGCTCTCGCCGGTGGTGCCGACCGGGGCGAGGCCGTGGCTGCCCTCGGCGATCTGCCATTCGACCAGCGCGCGCAGGCCCGCCTCGTCCACGGCGCCGTTCTTCATCGGCGTCACGAGCGCGGTGATCGAGCCCTTCAGCATGCCTTGCCCCCGAGTTTGCGAAGCGCGGACACTAGCGGCAGAGCGCGGACCCGACAAGCGCGCCTGCGGCCGAAGCCTCGGGCGCATCGGGCGGCGCATCGGGCGTTTCGGCGGGTGTCGACGCCGACCTCTCGCCCTTGCGTTGTGGAAGGGGGTGAGAGCTCTGCGCGGCTGTGATAGCGTCTCGCACGAAACACGCCGCCGCCATGAGAGCGCCCCATGTTCGCCCCCATCCTAGCAGCCTTCCTCATTCTTGCGCCGACGCTGGCGCCGGCCCAGAGCGCGCGCGACGCGACGGCGGTGCGCGCCGTTTTCGAGCGCGCGGACGCCGGCGACTTCGACGGCGCCGCGCAGGCCGCGCGCGGCGCCGCCGATCCGGTGGTGGCCGACCTCGCGCTGTGGCGGCTCGGCGTGTCCGGGCAGGCCGGCTATCGCCAGATCGCGGGCCTGCTGGAGCGCCGGCCTGACTGGCCGCGCGGCGACCGGCTGCGCATCGAGGCCGAGCGCGCGATGCCCGCCGGGCTGCCGCCCGCCGAGGTGCGCGCCTTCTTCGCCGGCCGGCCGCCGCTCAGCGGTTCGGGCGCGCTGGCGCTGGCGGACGCGCTGGCGGCTTCCGGCGACCGCGCCGGGGCCGAAGCGGCCCTGGTTCGCGCCTGGACGGAGTACTCGCTGACCCAGGCTGAGCGCGAGGCTTTCGAGAGCCGTCACGGCGCGCTCGCGCGCAGATACGCCGCCGCGCGGCTCGACGCGATGCTCTGGGACGGGGACGCCGATCAGGCGCGTGCGATCCTGCCGCTGGTGGACGACGGCTGGCGCCGCCTCGCCGAGGCGCGGATGCGCCTGCGCGCACGCGCGAACGGCGTCGACGCCGCCATCGAGGCGGTGCCGGCCAACCTCTCCAACGACCCCGGCCTCGCCTATGAGCGCTTCGTCTGGCGCGCGCGCGCCGGGCTCGACGCCGGCGCCGAGCAGCTCATCACCCAGCGCACCGGCTCCGCCGCCGCGCTCGGCCGCCCCGAGGCCTGGGCGGACCGCCGCCTGACGCTGGCGCGCAGCGCCTTCCGCGAGGGTCGCGTCGCCGAGGCCTACCGGCTCGCGAGCCTGCACCACCTGACGACGGGAACGGACTTCGCCGAGCTGGAATGGCTCTCGGGCTGGATCGCGCTGCGCGGCCTGCGCGACCCCGACCGCGCCGCCGGGCATTTCCTGCGCCATTACAACGACGTGACCACCCCGATCAGCCGCGGGCGCGGGGGCTACTGGCTCGGCCGCGCCTACGAGGCGGCGGGCGATGGGAACCGGGCGCGGCTCTGGTACGAGCGCGGCGCCGAACACCCGACCTCGTTCTACGGCCAGCTCGCCGCCGAGCGCGTCGGGCGCGACGTGACGGCGGAGCTCGCCGCTCATGACCGGCAGGACTGGCGCCGCTCGCCCTTCGCCGGCTCCGACACACAGCGCGCCATCGCGCTGCTGCACGCGGCGGGGCGGCGCAACGACGTGCGCTTCTTCTTCATCAGCGCCGCCGAGCACGCGACGCGGGCCGAGGAATACGCGGCGCTCGGCGACTATGCGCTGTCGCTCGACCGGCCAGACGCCGCGATCCGCGTCGCCAAGCGCGCGGCGCGCGACCCGATCGTGCTGATGGACATCTACTATCCCGTCGCCAGCGCCGCGGCCGGAGGCGGGCCGGTGGAGCCCGCCTTCGCGCTGGCGATCGCCCGCACCGAGAGCGAGATGAACGTCGAGGCGATCAGCCCCGCCGGCGCGCGCGGCCTGATGCAGCTCATGCCCGGCACCGCCCAGAAGGTCAGCCGCGACATCGGCTTGGGCTACGATCTGGGCCGGCTGACCACGGACCCGGCCTACAACGCCCGCCTAGGCCAGACCTATCTCGCCGAGATGCTGAGCCGCTTCAACGGCGCCAAGATGCTCGCCGCCGCCGCCTACAACGCCGGGCCCGGCCGGCCGGAGCAGTGGATCGGCCGGTTCGGCGACCCGCGCGGCGCCGCCGACGCCGTGGACTGGATCGAGACGATCCCCTTCAACGAGACCCGAAACTACGTCATGCGCGTGCTGGAGGGGGTTCACGTCTACCGCGCCCGCCTCGGCGCGCCGACCTCCGCCTCCTACCGCGCCGCGCTCACCCGCCCGCAGGGCTGAGCGCGGCCCGCCGCCCGCCTTCGCGCATTCGCGCCGCCCGCCTTCGCGCTGCCCGTCCTCGCGCCTCACTGGCGCTCCCTCTGGAGCCCGAGACCCCGCCATGCCCGTGAAAGCCTGCGTCTTCGACGCCTACGGCACGCTTTTCGACGTCGCCGCGGCGGCCCGCGCCGCCGCCGCCGAGCCCGGGGCCGAGAGGCTCGCCGCCTTGTGGCCGAAGCTCGCCGAGATCTGGCGGCTGAAGCAACTCCAGTACACCTGGCTTCGCGCCGTCACGGGCGATCACGCCGACTTCTGGGCGGTGACGGCGGATGGGCTCGACGTCGCGATGGAAGCCTGCGGTCTCGCCGGCGACGCGGCGCTCAGGGCGCGGCTGCTGGCGCTCTACCGCGAGCTGGAGGCGTATCCGGAGGTCGCGGAGATGCTGGCGGCGCTGAAGGCCGCCGGCCGCACGACCGCGATCCTGTCCAACGGGTCGCCAGAGATGCTGGACGCGGCGGTGGCGAACGCCGGGCTCGCCGACCTCCTCGACGCGGTGATCAGCGTCGAGGAGGTCGGCGTGTTCAAGCCGCACGCCTCGGTCTATGCGCTGGTCGAGCGGCGGCTCGGCGCCAGCCCGGCCGAGACGCTGTTCGTCTCCTCGAACGGATGGGACGCCTGCTGCGGCGCCGCCTTCGGGTTCCGGACGCTCTGGGTGAACCGCGCCGGCGACCCGATGGACCGGCTGCCGGGCCGGCCCGCGCATGTCGCGCGCGACCTCTCCGGCGTGCCCGCGCTGGCGACCGCCCTGTGATCGGCTGGCGCGAGGGCTTCGTGAGGCGCCCAGACGGCGGGCGCCTCTTCCACCGCGACTACAGCGTGGCGACGCCGGGGCGCGTGACGGCGCTGTGCCTGCCGGGGCTGACGCGCAACTGCCGCGACTTCGGCGCGCTTGCCGCCCGGCTGGCGCCGACGCGACGCGTGATCTGCCCCGACATGCGCGGCCGCGGCCGCTCCGACCCCTGCGCGACGGGGGCCTACGCGCTGACCGACGAGGCGTGCGACATCCTCACGCTGGTCGACGCGCTGGGGCTGGAGCGGGTGGTGGTGATCGGAACCTCGCGCGGCGGGCTGCAGGCGATGCTTCTGGCGGCGCAGCGCCCCGGACTCGTCGCCGGCGCGGCGCTGAACGACGTCGGCCCCATGCTGGAGATGGACGGCCTGAAGCGCCTCGTCGCCAGCCTCGCCGCCGCGCCGCGGGAGCACCCAGACTGGGACGCCGCCGAGACCCATGTCCGCGCGGAGTTCGCCGCGATCTATCCGACGCTGGACGCCGCCGGCTGGCGCTCGCTGGCGCGCTGCCTGCACCGCGAGATCGGCGGGCGGCTCGCGCGCGATGCGGACCCGGCGCTGATCGAGGCGACGACGGCCGCTCTGGCGGCGGCCGAAGGCGCACCGCCGCTCGACCTCTGGCCGCTGTTCGACATTCTGACGCAGGCGCCGACGCTGGCGCTGCGCGGCGGGCTGTCGGACATCCTGTCCGCCGGGACGCTGGCCGAGATGGGCGCGCGCGGCGCCACGGTCGTCACGGTGCCCGACCGCGGCCACGCGCCGCTGCTCGACGAGCCCGCGGCGCTGGCGGCCGTCGACGCGCTGCTCGCGCGCGTGGACGCCGCCGCGTGAGGACGGGCGGCGCGAGGCTGGACTGCGCGAGGCTGGACAGCGCGAGGGGGGCGGCATGATCGCGGACGAGGCTGCCCGGGCGTGGACCGCGCCCGACATCGATGCGATCCGCGCCGCGGCGGCGCGGCTGGCGGGCGTCGCGACGCGCACGCCGCTGCTGGAGTCCGACCTGCTCAACGCCCGCGCCGGGCGGCGCGTGCTGGTGAAGGCCGAATGCCTGCAGCGCACCGGCTCGTTCAAGTTCCGCGGCGCCTGGTCGCGGCTCTCCGCGCTCGACCCCGCGGCGCTGGCGCGCGGCGTGATCGCCTTCTCCTCCGGCAACCACGCGCAGGGCGTGGCGCTGGCGGCGCGGCTGCTCGGCTGCCCTTGCGTGGTCGTCATGCCCGCCGACGCGCCGAAGCTCAAGCGGGACAACACCGCCGCCCTCGGCGCGGAGGTCGTGCTCTACGACCGCGCCGGCGGGGAGGACCGCGAGGCCGTCGCGCAGAAGCGCATCGCGGCGGGCGGCCTGACGCTGGTGCGGCCCTACGACGACCCGTTCGTGATGGCGGGGCAGGGAACCTGTGGGCTGGAGATCGCCGAGCAGGCCCGCGCGGCGGGCGTGGCCGAGGCCGACGTGCTGGTGTGCTGCGGCGGCGGCGGGCTGACCTCCGGCGTCGCGCTGGCGCTGGAGGCCGAGGCCCCCGGCCTGCGCGCGCGGCCCGTCGAGCCGGAGGGTTTCGACGACATGGCGCGCTCGCTGGCCGCCGGACGGCCAGAGAGCAACCGCCCCGGCGCGACGTCGATCTGCGACGCCATCGTGACGCCTTGCCCGGGCGAACTGACCTTCCCTGTGATCCGCCGGCTCTGCGGGCCGGGGATCGCGGTGAGCGACGCGGCGGCGCTGGCGGCGATGGCGACCGCCTTCCTGCGCCTGAAGCTGGTGTTGGAGCCGGGCGGCGCGGTGGCGCTGGCCGGGGCGCTGGAGCGGCTCGACGGCGGGAGCGACGCCCCGGTGATCGTTCTCGCCTCCGGCGGCAACGTCGACCCCGGGATGTTCGCGCGGGCGCTGGCGCAGGGAGAGGGCTGATGGACGGACAGGGCGACGACGCTGGCGCGACGATCGAGGATTTCCTGAAACTCGACATCCGCGTGGGCCGGGTGGTGGCGGCCGAGCCGTTCCCGGAGGCGCGCAAGCCCGCGTATCGCCTCCGCATCGATTTCGGCGCGGGCGTCGGCGAGAAGCGCTCCTCGGCGCAGATCACCGAGCGCTACGCGCCGGAGGACCTCGTCGGGCGGCTGGTGATGGCGGTGGTGAACTTCCCGCCGCGCCGGATCGGGCCCTTCGTCTCCGAGGTGCTGACGCTGGGGGTGAGCGACGCGGACGGCGCCGTGATGCTCGTCGCCCCCGACGCCGACGCGCCCCTCGGCGCCAGGCTGCATTGAGGCGGGGCGCGGCGCAGGGGGGCGTCAGGCCCCGAGGGCCCGCGCCGTCTCCGCGTCGAGCGCCACGATCCCGTCCTCGTCGGCCACGATCCAGTCGCCCTCGCGCACCGTGACGCCCGCGACGGTCACGGTCGCGGCCGGACCGCCGGCGAGCCCCTCGCGCAGATAGGCGGGATAGGCCCGCAGCGCCGCCACCCCGACCTTGCGCGGGCGGATCAGCGCGACGTCGCACACCGCGCCGTCGATCACCACGCCGGCCCAGCCGTTCGCCTCCGCCGCCTGCGCCATGCCGTCGCCGAAGACCGCGGCCCTCGCGCCCACGCTCACCACTGCCACCGCGCCGTTCCCCGGCGTCTGCAGCAGCGCCTTGAGCGCCCCGTCCGGCCCGTGCAACGCCACCGGCCGCGCCGGGCCGTGGAACCGCGCCACCCCGGTGAAGAACCGCCAGTCGGCGTCGAGGATGCGCGCCCGGTCGCGATGGGCGTCGACGATGTCGGTGACGGGGGTGGCGAGGGGCATGAGGCTTTTCCCTTAAAGAGGTCTATTGCCGGTATCGCATTGCTTCTCACTTGCAACGTAGAGCAGCTTGGCGTTCTCTCTCTTGTTCATAAATTCGGCCCCAAAACTCAGATGCGCGCGCAGCATCTTCATGAAAGAACTCCCATACAGTATCTGGCTTGCCCGCTAGCCCAAGAGCGCGAACGAGGCAAAATTCAGTATGAGCAAGCATCTCGCCCAAGGCCGAGTATGGCGATCTCGGCACGTGCTTCTCGTGCCACCGGAGTTCGACAGTTCCCGACGGAAGAGCTCCGCAGCTGGCGATGACGCCGACGTGATTTCAAAGGGTTAGTGTCTGCGAGCGGCGATTTCCGCGGATAGCGTGTAGTTACATGCGAAGGCTCGTTACTTACTGGTGAAGATGCAGGGAAGGCGTTATCCTGCATGCCATGTTCACGCGCATCACTGAGAACGGCGGCCGGCGCTACCTCCAGATCATGGAGTCCTTCCGCAACGAGGCCGGCAAGCCCCGTCTGCGGGTCGTCGCCAATCTCGGGCGCGTCGACAC
>NZ_FNQM01000037.1 GCF_900107585.1 Rubrimonas cliftonensis
GTACGTCGGGGGTGTCGGCTTGCTCATCCACCCCGGCTATCACGCTGGATTCGCGACGTGAATCCCTCCGCCAGCCACCTTTGCGCAACATAGCCGCGTCGAAGTCTCCCCGGATCACATCGTCGCCCTCGCCGCCTGAGATGCTGTCCGCCCCGCGCCATCCCGAGAGGAAATCGTCTCCGGCGCCGCCGTCCATGTTGTCGTCGCCGCGGCCCGCCTTGAAGATGTCGTCTCCGCTTTGCCCGAACATCGCGTCGTCGCCGTCGCCCGATAGCGCGACGTCGTCGCCCGCGCCGCCCGATACCCGGTCGTCGCCACCGCCGCTCTTTAAGGTGTCGTCGCCGTCTCCGCCGCTCAGCCGATCGTCGCCGCCGGCGCCGATCAGCCTGTCGCGGCCGCCTCCACCCTCAAGGACGGACGCGAACTTTCCGCTCGCCGAGAACGTCTCGACGGAGATCAGCGTGTCGTCGCCGTCGCCGCCGATGAGGAAAGCACTCTCCGGGAAGGAGCCCCTGACGCTCAAGAGTCGGTCTCCGTCGTTCTCGGCGACAACGGTGTTGACGACGGCATCGTAGCCGACGCGGCCGTCCTCGACGCCATCGAGACGATCCAGAAGCGCGAGATCGTCCCTGGCGCCCGAGAAGAGAGCGGCGCGCGAACTGAACCGGGTATCATCTAAAAAGTATGTATTAATGGTGTGAACATATGCGATCTCAAGCGCGCCATCGTAATCAAAATCCTCAGCGGCACCAAAAATATGATCGACAGTCAAGCTCTCATACGGATCTGGCGACAAAAAATCATAAAATAGGAACCCGTTCATCCCGTCAATGTCTTCAATAGCAAGATTGGGCAAACCAGCTGGACCGCCGTAGATCAGGTAAGCGGATGGGAACGCGCTGCCTCTGTCCCTCAAGGAAGCATCTGCGCCGGGGACCAGCGTCAGCCGATCATCAAAACCGTCGCCGTCCACGTCAGCAACACCCGCTACAGTCGACAATGGCAAGGGAGCATTTTGAGACGTACGATTCTCAAATGGATCGTAGACCAACGTGCCGTCCGCTTCGACAACAGCATAGTGATAATCAAATGACTCAACAACGTCATAATTGAAGGGAGAAGCCAAAATAAAACCAAGCTCCTCTCGGGTACCGGCAACTATGTTATAAGCGAGAAGGTCGCTTATCTGAAGATTGGAAAACAGACTGATTTCGTTGAAAAGAGCGCCACCAAAACGGACTTCGAGGACATCGAAGATATCAGTCTCCGCATCATCGAAGGGAGAGTCGCTGCCTGGCTGCGCGCCCACTGCCTGACTGTGGCGCAAGATATCCGGCGCGCCGTCGCCGTTCAGATCGACGACAATTTCGTCACCAGCGATTTTCGCAAAAGCCATCGCCATCAACCCTTATGTTCACAATTGTTTTCTTAATCGAGGTTCAGCTTAGCATCTTAGCCCAAGCGGCGTGGGAGTAAAGCTGCGTCGCTCCGCCATTGAACGAAAGAAAGCTCACGCTCCCATGATTGTTCGGACCGCGCAGCGCCGACCATCCGGTGTGAACCGAGCGACAGCCGTTCTGCCGATTCTGTTGAAAAAGTCTGGTTACCGAATGGGGTAGGCCCTGATTCACTCGTTTCGAAGGGGGTGATGGAGGACGCTGGCGATGATGGGACCGCGGCAGGTGGCGCAGGGCGCGCTGTTCTACGAGTTCTCGCTGGAGCGCCATGTTCCCGACGACCATCTGCTGCGCGCCATCGACCGCGTGGTCGATCTCGGTGACGTGCGGGCGCAGCTTGCGACGTTCTACAGCGCCATCGGCCGGCCCCCGGTCGACCCCGAGCTGATGATCCGCATGCTGCTGGTGGGCTACTGCCTCGGCATCCGCTCGGAGTGGCGGCTGTGCGAGTAGGTCCATCTCAACCTCGCCTACCGGTGGTTCTGCCGCCTCGATCTGACGGACCCCGTGCCCCACCACAGCACGTTCTCCAAGAACAGCCACGACCGCTTCCGCGACAGCGATCTCCTGCGCCAGGTTTTCGAGACGACGGTGAAGGCCTGCATCGCGGCAGGGCCGTTCGGAGGCGAGCGCTTCGCGGTGGACGCCACCCTGATCGAGGCCGACGCCGGGCGGCGGAACATGGTCGGCCCTGACGAGTGGGACCCCGCCGCCGTCGATCCCGACGCCGCGCCGCGCGCGGTCCGCGAGCATCTCGCCGTTCTCGACGACGCCGCCTTCGGCGCGGCGAGCGATGCGCAGCCGAAGCGCGTCGCGCCATCGGATCCGGCCGCACAGTGGACCGGCGCGGGCGGCGGCCACGCCACCTTCGCCTACGCCGCGAGCTACCTCATCGACATCGACCACGGCATTCTTGTCGTCGCCGTGGCGACGCGCGCCATCCGCCAGGCCGAAACCGGCGCGGTGCGGACCATGATCGACCGCACTATGGACCGTTTCGGCCTCTACCCCGATCGGCTGATCGCCGACACCGCGTACGGCGCGGCGCCGATGCTGAACTGGCTGGTCGAGGGTGAGGAGGATCAGGCGACGATCCAGTGGATCGTCGTCCCGACGAACGGGATCGAGCCGCACATCCCCGTCTTCGACAAGTCCGCACGACGCGACGGAACCTTCGAGCGCAGCGACTTCACCTACGACCACCGCAGCGACACCTACACCTGCTAGGTCACTCTGAACAAAGCGATCAGGCTGCGGCGTAGGCGATCTGGCGGTCTCGCGGCGGCATGAGGACCGCGAGGATGATGTCGACGATGACGCGCAGAACCGCCCTGAGATGGGCGAGGATCTTGCGGATGTTGTGGCCACAGCCGCAGAGGACGGCGAAGAGGGCGTCGCCGAGGGTTCCCTTGAGTGCGCATCGGGCGAGCCTGCCGTCGGTCTTCATGTGGCCGATCTCTGGCTCGATGCTGCTGCGCCGTCGCAAGAGCTTCGCCAGCGCAGGCGTCAGGCCGCGGCGCGTCCCGCTGATCAGCACCTGGGGTCCGGCGACGCCGTGGCCGCGATAGCCGCGATCGACGACGACGCGGCTGGGCGCGTGGTCGGTGACGATGGCGACCTGCTCGAGCGCCTCGGCGAGGGTGTGGCCGTCGTAGGGGTTTCCCGGCATCGACCGCATGCCGACGACGAAGCCGCCGTCGACCGTCGTGGCTACGCTGACCTTGCAGCCGAACTCGTAGCGGACCCGGGCCTTGCCCTTCGAGATGCAGTCGACCGCCGGCTCGTGGAGCGCGTAGATCTTCCCTCCGCCCTTGGTGGGCTGGGACAGCAGGCGAGAGGTCAGCACCAGCGCGTCGCAGATGCGCTCGCGCAGCGGCCCCTCGGGGATGCCGGGCAGATGGCGGCGCAGGTCGCGCAGGACCCGGCCGGTGTAGCCCTTCAGCCTGCGCAGCGCCTTGCGCATCCGCTTGAATTGCTTGGCATGGGCGTAGCGGCCGACCTGAGCGGCGAGCCGCGGCGCCAGGCGCGCGTAGCTCTGGCGCAGCGTGACGCCGGCCTCGCTTGCGAGATCGACCAGCCGCGCCGGCGCCCGATCGTAGAGCCGGCTGTCGGTGGGGGGGGCGATGGCCTTTTCCATCACAGTCGTGTCGACCGCGACGGCGTCGAGCGCCTTGCGCTCCACGGCGCCGGACTTGCGCCCCGCCTCGATGGTCTTGGTGAGCAGCCACTCGACGCCCTCCTCGCCGATCCGCTTGCGCCATCGGACCAGCGAGCTCGGGTCGATCGGCGGGCGGTGCTGGAAGAACGTCTCGCCGGTGAAGTGCTGCCAGTACGGGTTCTCGGCCCAGCGCGCCACGACGGCCTCGTCCGACAGCCGGAACGCGTGCTGCAGATACAAGAGCCCGGCCACCAGTCGCGGCGAGGTCGCCGGCCGGCCTACCGCCGAGGGGAAGAAGCCCGCCCATTCGCGCTCGAAGAACTCCCAATCGATCAGCGCCGTCAGCGTCGCCAGCTCGTGGCGCATGTCGATCAAGTCCACAAGCCGGGGCCGCAGGAGATCGTCCTGCTCGGGAGGGCGCGGGCGATGTTTCATGCGGCGGACCGAAATTGCAGGGTTCCCATCTGAATCTTACGAAATCCTGCGGGCGCGGGCCACCAAAACGAACCCATTCTCAAGATAAATCAGATGCTTGGGCGTTGTTCAGGCCGAACCAAGTCGCCAAGGCAGGCGCAACGGTTTCTCTCCGCTCACGACCAGATCGGCGTCGTCTTCCGCCCCCGCCGCTATTGTCTATCCGCCACCTCTTGGCGTCATGCTCGAGCCGACGCATTCCGCCTCTGGGATGACTATGCCGCCGAACTGAAGGCCTGAAGCCCGAGCCCGAGCCCGAGCCCGAGCCCGCAGACAAGCGCGTCTTGGTTGCTGCAACTTGGCAATGCCTCATCAATGCCCATCATCGATACAGTTCATCTCGCGCCAATCCCCTTTTGCCTTTGCTTGGGAGTAGCGCGATATAAATGAATGAAGGATGATCGCCGCGTTGGCGGTATTACGCCTCACCCAAACAGCAGCACGTCGCCGTCGAAGGCGGCGGCGTCCAGCGCGCCGAAGCGCTGGGAGTTGACCAGGATCGAGCTGTCGCCCGCCTCGATCAGCACGTTGCCGCCGGGGGCGTCGGTGATAGTGAGATCCACCCGCGTCAGGCCCGAGCCGCGAAAGTCCAGCACGTCGGACTGGGTGAGGAAATCCAGCACGATGCGGTCGTGGCCCCATTCGGCCGTGTCGAACACGAACACGTCACGCCCCGGCCCGCCCTGCAGGCGGTCGTCGCCGGCGCCGCCGATCAGCGTATCGTCGTCGAGATTGCCGAGCAGGGTGTCGTTCCCGGCCCCACCGATCAGCATTTCGTCGCCGCGGAACGCAACGAGGATGTCGTCGCCCGCGCCGCCGTCCATCACGTCGTCGCCGCGGCCCGGCTTGATCGTGTCGTTCCCGTCGCCGCCGAGGATCGTGTCGTTGCCGTCGCCTGACAGAATGACGTCGGCCCCCGCCCCGCCATCGATGCTGTCGTTTCCGGCGCCACTCTTGACGGTGTCGTTCCCGTCGCCGCCCAGCACAGTATCCGCCCCGCTCCCCGACAGCGCGATGTCGTCGCCGGCGCCGAGGTCGATGGCGTCGTCGCCGGCCCCGGACTTCACCACGTCGTCGCCCGCAAGCGCGTCGATGACGTCGTCGCCGCTGCCGCCGGCAAGTCGATCGCCTGCCTCGCTTGGCGTCGTGATGGCGCCTGTGACAGCGCCAGGCGTTGGCGGTGCCGCCTCGTCGCCCGGCCCAGCGCTCCCGTCGCCGCCTGCGCCGCCATCCGGGAGGAGCGGTCCGTCGCTGTCTCCCGGCCCCGGCGCGGGATCAGGGTCGGCGCTGTCGACGGGCCCCGCAACCTCTGGCGCTCCCAGCCGCTCGACCATGCCGTTGTAGATCATTGCGGCCTCGGAGCCGAGTGCGGCGAGTTGGTCGGCGGTGAAGCTTGCAGCCGCCGCGCGCCATGCCTCGACCACAGAACCCGGAAGATCGATTACATCAGCATCAGTGCTCACACTTTCGCTGATGCGTACGGACTGAACGCCACGGTTGTGCGCCTCGGCTGATGCTGCGCCGAGGGTCGCCGAAAACGTGTCACCGGTTGTGTCGCGGAGAATCTGACGCAGGTCGGGCGGCAATGTCTCGAGAGCGGCGGTGTTGATCGTCATGATCTGGGCAGGCGTCCGCAGACCGAAGCCGCCGGGAAAGAGGGCGACCGTGTCCGCCGTCTGGATCAGAGCGCCAGCGGCTATTAGCCAAACCGGCGCGGCGACAGCGCCGACCGTTCCCATATTGAGCGCCGAAGCCAGCTCCACCGCCGGCAACGTGGCGACGCCGGCGCCAAGCGACTGGAAGAACTTGATCGGCGCGCCTGCCACGGTCTTTCCCGCGAATTCCTCCGGTGCGGCGCCGACGCCGCGCAGCGCCAGCTGGTTCGCCGGCCCGAGATTGGCGGCGAGCGGCGTGACCATATCGGCGTAGAACGTCTGCGCCACGCCGTCCCTGAACAGGCTCCACAAGGCGGTCGAGGCCTCAGCACCGGGTGCGGCGATGAAGGGCAGTTCAAAGACCTCGAGTTCCGGCGCCTTCCAGAACTCGACGGTATGCAAGCCGATCTCGGCGACGCCGGCTGCGACGGCGTCCGAGGTCTCCACGGCTGACACGAGCTCACCCGCAAAGAAGACCGAGATCCGCAGACGACCTTCGGACAGGGCCTCCACTTGATCCGCCCACTCGATGAGCGGCTGCCCGAGCGGCGTTCCCCGCGTCTCTTCGCTCACCATGCGAAAGGAAAATTCAATCACCACGTCACTCCTTCACGGCAATCTGCACTTTAGTGAGAAAATTCGAGATTCTTGAAAGGACAACCATTGTTGCGAGGGCGCCGCCGTTTACCGCAACGTCCGCCGCCTCACCCGAACAGCAAGACGTCACCGGCGAAGTCGGCGACGTTGAGTGGGCCGAAGCGGGCGGAGTTGACGAGGATCGAGCTGTCGCCGGCCTCGATCAGCACGTTGTCGCCGGCCTGGGTGATGCTGAGGTCAGCCAGCGCCAGCCCCGAGCCGCGGAAGTCCAGCGTGTCGGACTGGGGCAGGAAGTCGAGCACGATGCGGTCATGGCCCCATTCGGCCGCGTCGAACACGAAGACGTCGCGCCCCGGCCCGCCCTGCAGGCGGTCGTCGCCGGCCCCGCCGATCAGCGTGTCGTCGTCGAGATTGCCGAGCAGGGTGTCGTTCCCGGCCCCACCGATCAGCATTTCGTCGCCGCGGAACGCAACGAGGATGTCGTCGCCCGCGCCGCCGTCCATCACGTCGTCGCCGCGGCCCGGCTTGATGGTGTCGTTACCGTCGCCGCCGAGGATCGTGTCGTTGCCGTCGCCGGACAGGATGACGTCGTCGCCCGCGCCGCCGTCGATGCTGTCGTTTCCGGCGCCGCTCTTGACCGTGTCGTTCCCGTCGCCGCCCAGCACAGTATCCGCCCCGCTTCCCGACAGCGCGATGTCGTCGCCGGCGCCGAGGTCGATGGCGTCGTCGCCGGCCCCGGACTTCACCACGTCGTCGCCCGCAAGCGCGTCGATGACGTCGTCGCCGCTGCCGCCGGCAAGGCGATCATCACCCGCAGTGGCGGCGTCGCCGCCCCCCGTCTGCGAATCCGGGGCGACCGGCGACAGCGGAACCGGCGACGGTCCGCCATCGGTGGGGCCCGCATCGGTGGGGCCGTCACCCGTGGGGCCGTCACCCGTGGGGCCGCCCTGGTCGACCGGGTCTTGCGGCTGGGGCTGGTCGGGCTCGGGGGTCGGAGGCGGAACCGCGGCCGGATCCGGCGAGCCTGCCTCCGCAAAGACGGCGAGCGGCGCGCTGACGCCGGGCGGCAGCCACAATCCCTCGCCGCTGATGACGCGATAGCCCGTGTCGAGGCCGTCCGGTGTGTCGACAAGCTGCGCGGACCCGGTCTGATTCCGCACCCTGACCATGGCGTAGCGGCCGTCATCGGAGATCGACAGAAGCGTGAGGCTGCGTTCCGGCGCGTCCGGCGCAACCACGGCGGTGCGGACGGCGCCTGCGACCACCCTGAACCCGAACAGTTCATCGATTTCATCACGATAAAAACTGTAGAGACCGCCATCAGAAACGAAGACTCCAGGCGATGTATTTTGGGTCTCCAGCACGATGCGAACGCCGCCGTCGAGACTGATCTTATGAGGTCCGAACGCCTGTCCACCAGAAAAACTGGAGATAACGTTCATCAATGCATGGGAGCCGTCGCCCGAAATGGTCGCGTCGGTAAAGAACCCGTTGCCGCTGGCAACCTGCGGATCGAGGAAATTTTTGACAAGGGCGGCGGCGCCCGCGGCGAGGTCGATGTAGGCCGATGGGCGCGACGAGCCGTCGATGATGATCCGGCCGCCGTCATCGGAGATCTCGGCGCGGTCATAGACCAGATCAGCGAACACCGTGGACCTGTCAGGCGGGAGCGGCGCCAGCAGCGCCCGCAGATCGGTGGTGGCGCCGGTGTCGAGGTCGCGCGCGACCAGAACCTGCGAGCCGGGCGACCCGGCCGACAGGCCGCTGATCACGGCTATGCGCCCGTCGCCTGACAGCGCCAGGGGGACGGCGCGCGTGTCGTCGAACGCGCCCGCAACCAGGCGCGGCGCGGCGTCCGCCAACCGGTCGACAGGCGTCTCGCCAAGGCGCACGACATACGCGTTCCAGTCTTCGTCGACATCTTCCTGCGCCAGAGATTCGCGCGTCCGGAACAGAAGCGTTCTTCCATCGTCGGAAATCAGCAGATCTTGTGATTCACTAGACGAGATTTCGTTGACAAGCACCCGCCGAACACCGGTTTCCAGATTCACCGCCATCAAAGAAGGCATAGTGATGAATACAGTATCCCTTGCGAGATACACGATCTCACCGACATCATCAGCAAAATGAATGATGTCTTCATCCCCGGACAAGCCAACTATCGGCTGCGAATTAATTATCATTAGAATGTATTTTCCTAAATAATTTGCAATTATCCAACAAACGTCTCTTTTATATAGAATAATTTATTCGATGTCTACCGATTTCTGATCAGCGGGCGGCGATCGACGAGTCCAGCTCGGCTCACGCTCAGCCGAACAGCAGCGCGTCGCCGTAGAAGGCCGCGGCGTCCAGCGGGCCGATGCGGGCGGCGCTGACCAGAACCGAACTTTCGCGCGCCTCGATCAGCACGTTGGCCCCGTCCGGAAGTGGGCAAAAGCTTTGGGTGGGAATCGGTGGTAGGCTGGGCTTGCGGCTGGAGAGGGTGCCTGGCATGGACGTGCGGATCTCAATCGAGACGATCTTCGAGGACGGCGAGGTCCGGCGGCATTCACTCGGCCGCCTCTCGCGCCCCTGCCGGATGACCGGTCCAGAAGCGTTCGGGCTGATGGTTGAGTACGCCAAGGCGATCCTGGAGCGTCTTCAGCGCGCGATCATCGACGATCAGCTCGAGGAGCTCGCCAAGGCGAGCCGGCCTTGTCCCGACTGCGGCTGCGTACGCCCTGTTCACGACTATCGACCCCGCACGCTCGATACGCTGTTCGGGCGGCTTCGCGTCCGGGCGCCGCGCATCCGGCTCTGTGATTGCTGGGACAGGACGACCGGCGGTCATGCCCGGTGCGTTTCTCCCCTGTCGGTGTTCTTCCCGGACCGCGCCACGCCCGAGATGCGGCGGTTGCAGACCGAGCTCGGCGCGCGCCATACTTTTCGGGAGGCTGCACGGCTGATGGAGACCTTTCCGCCCTGCGCCAGAACGCAGCACACGACGGCGCGGTACTGCCTCGGGCGGATCGCTGACGGGCTGGATGAGCGAGAGGACGCGGCTCCAAGCGAAAGCCGGGACGATGAAGCATCGCGCGGCCCGATCACCGTCTTCGTCGACGGCGCGCATATCCGGTGCCGGCCGGAGTACCAGCGGCGCCATCTCGATGTCGTCGTCAGCAAGATCGAAGGCACCGCGGCCGGATGGCGCCATGGCGATCCGCTGACCGTAATCTCCGATGGCGAGCCCGCGTCGCCGTCCCTCGTCAGAAACGCGGCGCGCGCTTCGATCATCCACATCCTCGACTGGTGGCATGTCTCGATGCGCGTGCAGCACGTCGAGACCACGGTGAAGGGTCTCGTGGAGACGCCAGGCTTCGAGGATTTGCCCTCACTCTTTCTGAAGCCCGCAGAGCACCTGCGATGGAACCTGTGGCGCGGCAAGATCCAGCTGGTCGGCATGTATCTTCAATGGTTGATCGTGGATTATCGGCGCGTGCGCGGCGACGCGACCGTGGCGGCGGCGGCCAAACGGGCAGAGGCGCGCTGCCTCGCGCTCTACACCTATCTGGCCAACAACATGGACGCCCTGATCGACTACGGCGCCCGGCATCGGCGCGGCTTGCCGGTTTCGAGATCACGCGCCGAAGGGTGCGTCGACGATATCGCGAACACGCGGATGGGAAAGCGGCGCCGAATGCGCTGGTCGCCGACGGGCGCCCATCGGGCAGCCGTCGCCAGGGTCGCCGTGCTCGATCGTCGCCTCACGATCTCGCACCGCACGACTGCGGCGTGACCCCCAGCTTCAGCCCACTCTCGGCCGTCGCGCTGGCCTGCGCGGCGACCTTTACCCTCACCCGTCCCGACGGCCCGCGCGAGACGCCGTGAGGCGGGCCGCTACCGGTCACTTCAGACGCAGGTTGTGCAGCCGATCGCCGTGCGCCACGCGAAACGTCCAGCCGAGGGAGTTGTCGGCGTTGATCCAGTAGTGCGTCCGACCGTCGCTGAAGATGGCCGCGCATTCCCGCCAGACGTCATGGCATAGGCGATCCTCCCCGACGCGCCATGTGAACGCCTCGCGCGAGATCTCCGTCTCGCCGGCCTTGCGCACCATCACGCCGCGCCCGTCGGCCGCGAAGTATGCGCCGAAACTCTGCGAGGCGCTTACGAATGTGGCGTTGCGCGCCAGCGCCTCGAGGGCCGCGCCCGATACGCGCCGCGCGGCGCCCGGCAGGCCCAGAGGCATCCCCTGCCGGTCAGCGCTCTCCGACGAGACGTAGCGCATGGTAAGCGCGCACTGACGCGGGCCGCGCGTTCCGGTGATGCGCGACTGCCCGCGCGTCATGTCTCCCGACAGGTCGATCGGCTTGCGGGCGTCCCAGACATACCACCCGCGCACGCGCATCTTTCCTTCCCTGTCGATCTCGTATGAGGTGTCCTCCCTGCCGTCGGGCTGCGTGCGTTGGGCGCGCCCGCCGATCACGTCGAGCCAATACGTGCTCTCGAAGCCAGGCGAGTCGCCCGCGGGTCCGCACTCCTCTCGCACTTCGTAGCGCCCGTCCCATGCCGTGCTCACCGCCTCCGCCGCCGCGCCGCCGAAACTGGTCGCCGCGACGAGCGACGAGGTCTCCCACGGCGTCTGCGCCCCGCCGGTGCGCGCCCGGACGATGTTGCGCACGGCGATGAACACGTCCTCGACGCGCATGCCCGGCCTGGACATGGCCTCGGCGAAGGCGGACGCGAACGGGCTGGCGCCGCCTGGCGGGCCGTCGAGCGCGACCGCCCCCGGCGCGGTCGAGAACGCCACCAGCGAACCCGGCGGCGCCACAAGCTGCGACAGGCCCGCCGAGAGCGAGCGCACGTCGGACGCGCCGCCCTCGACCGCGCGGCTGCGCTGGCCCGGCCCCTCGGCGGCGATGGCGAACGGATTGTCGCGGCAGGCGTCCAGCACCACGATGCGCGCCAGAATGCCCGTCTCGTCCAAGGCCGACAGAACGTCCTGCAGGGCGACAGCCTGCTGGCTGATGTCCTCGGCGCGGAGCACGCGCGCATCGGTCGGCATCAGATAGTTGTCGCCAGACAGCTGCACGCCGTGACCGGCGAAATACACTAGCGCGACGCCGCCGCGACGGGCGGCGACGTCGGCGAAGCCGTCCACCGCCGCCGACATCGCCTCACGCGTGAGATCGAGCTGCGGGCCGCCGCCATGTACCGCGTAGCCGGCGGCGGAAAGCGCTGCCGCGACGGCGCGGACGTCTGTCGCAGGGTTTGCGAGGGTCGGGAGGCCGGCATAGCCCCCGTTGCCGATCACCAGCGCCGTGCGCGGCGAGCCTGCGCCAATCTCCGCGTTGGATGCCGGCGACTCGGCGGGGGTCTGAGCGCACGACGACAGCGCAAACGCTCCGACAAGAAGCCGCATGGCCGCCACGAGGCCGATGCGTGTCGCCAGCATTCAAACTCCCCCCGGTTCACGGCCGCTTCGGCGATCTCGCCCGCCTCAGTGGACGCGCTGTTCGGCTTCGGCCTCGTAAAGGACCTTTATGCGATATTCGCCAAGTGGCGTTGCGTCTAATTTCCGAGTTGCCTGACTCTTCCCGCTAGACAAGTGTTTTCCGCCCCAAGTGTCGTCTGCGATCGCCCAAGCTGATCCTGCCCCTCGACACCACCAGCCGCCAAAGCCCATCCATGGCGACTGGGAGCCAGCCGCTCCGGCGCAAGCGCCAGTTCGGCGAACAACGCCTCGGCTTCCGCAAGCACGCCCGGGTCGACAACGGACGGGTCGAGCTGGATCTCTGCGAAGGCTATCTCCGCCTCGATCAATTCATCGAGCACCGCCAGCCTCGGTCCGAGGCCGTGTTCTCGGACGTCCCACTTCTGGCGGACGAGCAGATCGATGGCGGACGCGACACGCGGCGGCAGGGCGACGCCAGCGCCGAGGTCGCTCAGCGCCATCGGCGGCGGCGCTGCGGGCCGCAGCCGGAGCCAGCGCAGCGCTAGCGCCGACCGCAGCACGTAGAAGTACTTCTTCCGACTGACCTCGGCGCGCTCGGCGATGTGCTCGGCCCACTGTCGAGCAGCAAGCCGAAGATAGTGGTGACGACAGGCCGGAGCATGCAGCGTTCGACGGGCCAGCGCGAACAGCGCTGCGCAGACATCGGGCTGCCAGCGATAGCGGATCGGGCTCGACAACCACTCGAGAAGAACGGCATTCGGCTTCATTAGGAGCGCAAGGGCCTTGCGCAAATCCCAGCCGGCGATGTCCAAATCGTCTGCTATCGGTAATTCGATGACGTCGGATTGAGGCGTCAACCGAAGATTGCTGCGAACAGGACAGCCCATCACCATAGAGTGCCCCCTCCTCCCGAAAGCCGCCGGTCGCCGCGCGGATGGCCGACCCGAATGGACAGCCGTTGGCGCGGCTGGCGGAAGCGCGTCCAATCTCTGTACTCGCCAATCGGGAGGCGCACTATTGTTGCGCCGAAAGTCCCGGGTCTGCCGCCTGAATGAGGGACCATTCGGCTCCAATCCTTCCCAGACACAGGCAGCGGTCCTGATTGATTAGTTCGCCAAATCTCTGTAGCGAAGGCGTCTGAAATTATAGGGAGCTGAAATGTCTGATATCAACCTGACCGCCCTGTCACTCGCAGAACTTAAGAAGCTCGAGAAGGACGTTGGCAAGGCCATCGCGAATTTTGAGGAGCGGCAAAAGGCGGAGGCAAGGGCCGAGGCTGAGGCGGTCGCCAAGAAGTTCGGGTTCGTGCTTGGCGACCTGGTCGAGACCAGCGCTGCCAAGAAGAAGACTGTCCCCGAGGCGAAGTATCGCCATCCGGAAAATCCTCTCTTGACCTGGCGCGGCCGTGGCCGCAAGCCGGGATGGATCTCCGAGGGCTTGGCAGCTGGAAAGAAGCTTGAGGACTTCGCGATCTGAGGGAGCAACACGTCCGCTCGCTCTGACCATCCCCCGCGCCGCGGTACTCGCTCGCGCAAACGGCCAGTCGCATGGCGGAGGGCAGGGTGTTATCGGCTACCGCTCGGCCGAGCGTAGAGTATTTCATCAACTGCGGCGGCCCGCCTCGGTGGAGGACGACAGGGTCTCGGGTCTCGCACAGATGGCGGCCGAGGTCGCATCGTGGGATGCGCACGAACGGACACTCAGGAACCCAAAGCTTCGTGCGGTGGGCGGCGCGAAAGTCGGAACGCGGAGAGATGGAGATGCGGAGCGTCGCAGCGGCGTCATGTCTTGCGGTCCTCGCGTTCATCGCGCTGCCGGCCCTCGGCGCGGCCCGGAGCGCGCCGATCGACGGATGCCGACCGGTTGTCGCGCGACACCTGCCTTCCGACGAGCGTTCGATCGAGATCGACACGCCAGATGGCGTGATCCGGGGGACGCTCGCCGGGCCTCAGGGTGTGGCGCCCCGCGCGCTCGCGCTCCTGCTTCATGGCTACACCGGCTCGCGCAACGAGATTCCCTTGGCGAGCGGCGAAGGCATGTTCGCGAAAACGGCGCGCGCCTTCGCGACGCAAGGGATCGCGACGCTGCGGATCGACTTTATCGGCTCCGGGCTCAGCGATGGAGACTGGGCCGGCACGCTGTTCTCGACACAAGCGCGCGACGCGGTCCGAGCGGCGCGCGCGCTTCAGGCGGAGCACGTCGACAAAAACCTCGCGCTCGGCGTGCTGGGCTACAGCCAGGGAGGCCTTATCGCCCTCCGGGCGGCGGCCGCCTTCGACAGGATCGCGCTCTGGAACCCCGTGATCGATCCTATGGCGACCTACAGCGTCATCTTTGGCCGCGACACGATACTCGTGGCGGCGCAAGCGTCTGCTGCCGACGAAACAAGGTTCGTCATCCAAGAGACGCGGCTGCGGCCCGCGTTCTTCGCCGAACTGATCGAAGCGAGTCCGATGGACGACGCCGCTCGCACCGCGGCGCCCGTGCTGGTGGTGACTGGTCGGCGTGATCCGCTCGTCGCCGGCGGCGCTGCCCTTGCCGAACGCATGCGAGAGAAACGAAAGGCGGAGACCGTCATATTCGATGTGGACGCCGGCCATGATCTTGGTGCGGTCCATGAGCCGGCGCTGCTGGACGACGTGATCGCCTGCACGGCGGGCTTTCTGCTGGACAGCGCCGCTCGGTAGGCGACGCTCTTCCGCGCCACACTCATTCTCCCGGTTCCGGCCAGTCGCGTGGAGACCCGCCGGGCGCAGTAGGCGGCCATTCGCGCAGGCACCTGGAGTGGGGTCACCCTCGGCCGGCCGCCCTGCCGGGAAGGCGGCGGGTTCACGGTTCCGGTCGGTCGCAGGATTGTGCGTCTCGGGCGGGAAGCTATCCTTCGCGCGCCAGTCTGGCTCGACCTGCAATGTCGCTAAGGCTGTTTGCGGCGCCGCGTCAGTTCGCGGTAGAGCGCCTCGCGCGAGACGCCAAGTTCGGCGGCGAGATCTTGCCACGAACCCTTGGCCGGCAGGACATTCCCCTCACCGAGCCAGACACCGAGCCGATCTGCGACAGTGCGCAGTGATCCTGCCCCAGAAAAGTGGACGGGGTCAGGCCGCCATGCGCTCCATGTCGGCCGGTGAACGGTAGCCTATCCCGGAATGCAGGCGGCGTGAATTGTAGAAGCCCTCGATGTAGGCAAACAGGTCCCTTCGCGCCTCGGCACGGGTGGCGTAGACGCGATGGTGGATTCGCTCGACCTTGAGCGTGTGGAAGAAGCTCTCCATCGGCGCATTGTCGAGGCAGTTCCCTTTTCGGCTCATCGACGGCGTTATGCATGCCGCGGCAAGGGCTTTTCTGTATTCATCCGCTGCGTATTGCACCCCGCGCGCGCAAGCGCGCCTGTGATGGATGAGACCGGGTGCTGGCCGTTGGCGTTCCACGGCCATCGCCAGCGCCTCGAGCGCAATGTCG
>NZ_FNQM01000041.1 GCF_900107585.1 Rubrimonas cliftonensis
CTCCGGCGGACAACCCGCCGGAAATCGATCAGGCCAAGGCGACACCTCGTAAATCTGGGTGTCGCCTTACGCCCTCAGTGACGTGTCCGGTGACATTACGACGAGGACTTCCTCAAGTTCGGGTCATACAGCCTGCCTGAAGGCTTTTCTGTGGACGCCCTCGAACACCTTTTGCCGATCTACGACGACGAGTTTGTCTTCGCGGTCGTAGGACCCGATCGAACGCTCTCAAACCGCTACAGGCGTAGCGGCGAGTTCGACGTACACCACTCTGCGCATTCCCCTCTTGAGGCGCCGAGAGTGGTGTGCGCCTCCACCTTCACAGCAGTCATCTACATACAGCGAAGCGCCGGACAAACGCGGATCGCTCTCACCAAGGCGCCGTGACCAAACATATCGAGCGTATTCGTCAATCGTAATAAGACGAGGCGGATCTCTATGTGACGCAGTCGACGCCGACGTCAGTTTTCACGAAATCAAGCCGAAAAAAAGGAGCATCTGCACCGCCAGCGCCCGTCACCGCACGGCGGCCCTCACCGAAGGGATACGGCCGCTCGCCACCCGCGCGGCGTCCGGCATCCCCCACTTCGACGAGTTGCTGGAGAAGGCGCGCAGCAAGGCGCCTGCACGGGCGCTCGTGGACATCGACGACGTCGGCGCCGCCACCGCCTTCCTGGCGCTGGACGCCGCCAAGCTCATCACAGGGCAGACCCTCTACGTCGATGGCGGCCACCACGTCGTCGACTGACCGTTCTCATCGCGGCATGCAATCATTATTGGGGCCGCAGAGGGGCGGATTGTCAACCTGCCCCGCTATCGTTCTCCCGGTTCCGGCCAGTCGCGGTGAGACCGGCGGAGCTCAGTAGCCGGCCATTCGCGAAGGGGGCGGGTGCGGGACATCTTGGTCGAACGCCCCACCGGGCAGGCCGCGGGTTAACGCAAGCGGGCGGTCGCTTGGCGCGCGCCAATGCAGACTTGCCGCGCAGCCTGGTCGCGACGATGGTCGCGCGACAGCGGAGGGAACCCATGCGTCGGATCACGATCAGCATCGAGCAGGCGCTGCTTGACGACCTCGACGCCTTCATGGCGCGTTCGGGGGCCGGGAACCGTTCCGAGGCGATCCGCGAAATCCTGCGGCGCGGGTTCGGCGCAGAGGCCAGCCCGGACGCCGAATGCGTCGGCGTGCTGAGCTATACGCTCGATCCCGCCATGCGCGATCTCGGGCGGCGCATTCCCCAGAGCCGGCAGGAGCGCCACGATGCGACCGTCGCGGCGCTGTCCGCCCCGCTCGACCACGACGCCTCGGTGGAGGTTACGGTGATGCGCGGACCGGTCGAGGAGGTGAACGCCTACGCCGAGAGCCTGTTTCTGGAGCGCGGCGTTCGCCACGGGCGCGTCGCGCTGATCCCTGTGCGCAGCGAGGAGGCGGTGCACGAACATGGCGGCGCGCGCCGCCCTCACCGTCACATCCATGTGCTCGACCGCTTCGAGGAGGCGTGACGGAGAACCGCCGCGTCGCGATCAACCGACATGACACCGTCATGGAGCGTGCGTTAGGCTGCGCCGCGTCTCATCAGGCGCAGGACGGACCATGCCCTCAAGCCCGACGCTCCTCGCCAGCCTCAGCCCCCGCGCGCGCGCTGCGGCGCAGGCGGCTGCGGCGATAGCTGCGGCCTTCGCCATCTCGGTCGGGCTTCTTGTCGCCGCAATGGAGATGAAGGAGCGCCGTCTCGGCGACGCCGACAGCGCCACCTGGCCGCCGACGTCGCTCGCGGATGCGGCCGCGCAGCCGCGCGCGCTGCTCGGGCTCGCCCTCGAGCAGGTCTACGAGGCCTTTGGCGAGACCGCGGAGACGGCGATCTACGACAGGCTGGCGCGCGTCGCGGCCGGCGAGGCGCTTGAGACGCTCTATCTCCAGAAGCGCGACGCGCTCGTGAACGCGGCCTTCGACGGCGGAACGCAGCGCGTGGACCATGTCGACGTCACCGAAGCGGAGGCCGCCGTCGAGGGCGGGCTCGTGTCCGTCGCCGGGCGCTGGCGCGTGGTCGGTGCGGTGGGCCACGAGGATCATCGCCACATCCGCGGGGCGGTCTACACGGCCCGCGTCGACTTCGCGCTCGGGCCGGAGGGCTGGCGCATGGTCGCGTTCGATCTGCGCGACATCGACCGGCAGGCCGTCGGCGAGCCGCTCGACCCGTGATCGTCGCCCGAGACCTCGCCTACGCCTATCCGCGCGGCGGCTTCGGCCTCCGCGTGCCCGCGCTCGATCTGGCGGCGGGCGAGAAGCTGGCGGTGGTCGGTCCCTCCGGCTCGGGGAAGTCCACGCTGCTCGACCTGATCGCGGGCATCCGCAGGCCTGACGGAGGGGCCCTGCTCGTGGACGGCGTGGACGTGCCCGCGCTGTCGGAAGCGGGGCGACGCGCCTTCCGCGCGGCGCGCATCGGCTTCGTGTTCCAGACCTTCGAATTGATCGACTACCTCTCCGCGCGCGACAACATCCTCTATCCATACATGATCTCACCGGCGCTGAGGCTCGACGCGGCCGTGCGGGCGCGGGCCGGGGCGCTCGCGCAGGCCGCCGGCGTGGCCGACAAGCTCGACCGCCGGCCGGGCGATCTCAGCCAGGGCGAGCGCCAGCGCGTCGCGATCTGCCGGGCGCTGGTCGCCAAGCCCCGGCTGATCCTCGCCGACGAGGCGACGGGCAATCTTGATCCCGCCAACAAGGGCGTGGTGCTCGATCTGCTGTTTGCGCAGGCGGCGGACGCGGGCGCGGCGGTGCTCGCTGTCACCCATGACCATGATCTGCTGCCGCGCTTCGACCGTGTGGTGGACTTCGCCGGCTTCGCCGATAGGTCGGCGGCGTGAGCGCCCTTCGCCTCGCGCTGGCCTATCTGCGCTTTCACTGGGTGCGGAGCCTCGTGCTCATCCTTGTCGCCGCCCTCATCATCGCGACGCCGCTCGGAGTGGAGCGCCTGATCGCGGCGAGCGAGGCGCGGATGACGGCGCGGGCGGAGGCCACGCCGCTCCTGATCGGGGCGCGCGGCAGCCGCCTCGATCTCGCAATGGCCGCGCTTTACTTTTCCGAAGACAGTCCCGAACGGCTGACGATGCAGGCGGCCGAGGCGGTGTGGGAGAGTGGCCTCGCGGAGGCGATGCCGCTGCATCTCGGCTTCCGCGCTCAGAGCGCGCCCATCGTCGGCGCGACCCTCGACTACTTCGCCTTCCGCGGGCTGACGGTCGCCGCGGGCCGCCCGCTCGCGCTGCTCGGCGAGGCGGTGCTCGGCGCGGGCGTCGCGGCGCGGCTGGGGCTCGGGCCGGGCGACGCGATCGTGTCGAGCCCGGAGAACCTGTTCGATCTCGCCGGCGTCTATCCGCTCAGGATGCCCGTAGTCGGCGTGCTCGCCGAGACCGGCGGGCCGGACGACATGGCCGTGTTCGTCGACCTCAAGACGGCGTGGGTCATCGAAGGCATCGGCCACGGTCATGAGGATGTCTTGCCCGCGGGCGCCGAGGCGGGGGACATCATCGCCGACGCTGCGCTCGTGGCGTTCCGCGAGGTCACGCCCGACAACATCGACAGCTTCCACTTCCATGGCGCCCCAGCCGACTATCCCATCGACGCGATCATCGCCGCGCCGTTCGATGACCGCGCCGCCACGATTCTGCGCGGCCGCTACCTCGACCGGGAGAACCCGCTTCAGATCGTCGAACCCGCCGAGGTGGTGGGCGGTCTCTTCGAGCGGGTGTTCCGCTTCAAGTCGGTGCTCGACGCCGTGGTCGCGGTGGTCGCGGGCGCAGCGGCGCTCGCCGTGGGCCTTGCGGTGTTTCTCTCGCTGCAGTTGCGGCGGCGCGAAATGCAGACCGCGTTTCGGCTCGGGGGGCGGCGGTCCACCGTGGCCCGGCTGGTCGCAACGGAGACCGTCATACTTCTTTGCCTTGCGTTCATACTCGCCCTTGCCATCCTGTTGATGACCGAAGGGTCGATGGCGCCTATCGCGGCCGGTCTCGTGGCCGCGGCCTGAGGCGCCCGAACAGGGAGAGCGAGATGAAGGCTTGGAAGATCGCGGCGGCGGCTGCGCTGACGGCGGGCGCGGCGCAGGCGCATTACGGGATGATCATCCCGTCCGACCCGATGCTGGCGCAGGAGGATGGCCGCTCCGTCGCGCTGCAGGTCTCGTTCTCGCACCCGTTCGAACTGCTGGGCATGCCGCTCGCGCGGCCCGCGGTCTTCGGGGTCGTCGCCAACGGCGAGCCGCAGGACCTGCTGGACGCGCTGCAACCGGCGACGATCATGGAACATGAGGGCTTCACGCTCGACTATGCGATCGCCGCGCCGGGAACCTACGTCTTCCACATGGAGCCGCAGCCCTACTGGGAGCCGGCCGAGGACGCCTTCATCATCCACTACACCAAGGCCTACGTGTCGGCCTTCGGCGAGGACGAGGGCTGGGACGCTGAGCTCGGGCTCAAGACCGAGATCGTGCCGATGGCGAAACCCTTCGCGCAGTGGGCCGGAAACGTGTTCCAGGGCGTGGTGAAGCTCGACGGCGAGCCGGTTCCCCACGCCGAAGTCGAGGTAGAGTTCTACAACGAAGACGGCGCCGCCGTCGCGCCCGACGAGCTGATGATCACCCAGACCGTCAAGGCCGACGCCAACGGCGTGTTCACCTACGCCGCCCCCCATGCCGGATGGTGGGGTTTCGCCGCGCTGAACACGGCCGACTACACCATCGCCCATGAGGGCGAGGACAAGGCGGTGGAGCTCGGCGCGGTGATCTGGGTGCGCTTCGAGGACTGGGCGCGCCGGTGATCCGCGCCGCCCTGATCGCCCTCGCGCTCCTGACGGGCCCCGCTCTCGCCCATCGCCTCAACGTCTTCGCCTGGATCGATGGCGGCGAGGTGGTGGTCGAGGCGAAGTTCGCGAGCGGAGCGCGGCCCAGGGTCGGCATGGTCCGGGTCTATGACGGCGCGGACGCGCTGATCCGCACGATGGGCGTCGACGAGAACGGCTCGGCCCGTTTCCCACTCGAAGGGGCTGGGCAGGGCCTGCGCATCGAAGTGGACGCCGGCGACGGTCACGAGGACTACTGGATCCTCACCCCCGACGACATCGCGCGCCAGACCGGCGGCTGAGGCCGGACGGCGCGCCCCATGACGCCACTGCGGCGCGTGAGCGCCGTAGCGACGAAATCCGGTCGTCGCATGCGGACGGCTCATCACCATACAACGAGGATCGCACAAATGAAGATCATGACCACGGCCCTTGCGCTCGGCATATTCGCCAGCGCCGCCTCCGCCCATGAATTCGTCCTCGCGCCGCAGTCATCGACCGCGGCCGTCGGGTCCGCGGCGCCCTTCGCCGCGCATTCGACCCATGTGTTCTTCAAGCCCGAGGAGGCGGAAGGCCTTGACAGCGTCTCCGCCGCGGTCGTCGCCAGCGGCGAGACGCTGCCGGTCACGCTCGAGAACGCCGGAACATGGCTCGCAGGCGCCGCGCCGATCCCCGCGGAAGGCCCGGTCTGGCTCACCGGCCACCGCCACGGCCAGATCTGGTCGCAGACGCCCGATGGCTGGAAGATCGGCGGCCGCGACGCCAATCCCGACGCGCGCGCCGCAGCGAAGTACGAGAAGTTCTCCAAAGCGCTGCTGAACGCCGGCGGCGCCGGCTACGACGCCGAGCTCGGCCATCTTCTGGAGATCGTGCCGCTCGCAGATCCGGCCGACCTCGCGCCGGGCGACACGCTGCCGGTGAAGGTGCTCTACGACGGTGCGGCGATCCCCGCCACGGTGCACGCCACCTTCGGCGGCTTCGCCGAGACGCCGGGCACCTACGCCTTCGTCACCGAGACGCTTATTGACGGCGAGAACGCCGGCAACGCCATGGTCAAGACCTGGGCGCCGGGGCTGTGGGTGATACGGGCCGAGCACGACGCGGCGGGCGGCGATGGCTTCGACCGCCACAACCTGCGCGCCACATTAGTCTTCGAAGTCGAAGGCTGAGGTAAAATCGGTCGGTCCTGCGCCCGCCGGGACCGACCGCCACGGAAAGGACCGAACATGCGCGCCGCGCTCGCCGCCCTGTTCATGCTCTGCGCCCTCGTCGCCTCGGCGGCCGAGCCGCTCAAGGTCTACGCCGTCAACGCGCCGCTCGCCGATTTCGCGGCGCGGCTCGGCGGGGCGCGGGTGGAGGCGGTCTTTCCCGTGCCGGCTGGGCGCGATCCCGCCTTCTGGCGCCCGCCCCTTGCGCTGATCGCCGAATTCCAGGCCGCCGACCTGATCCTGCTCAACGGCGCCGGCTTCGCTTCGTGGACGCAAAAGGTCTCGCTGCCGCGTTCGCGCGTCGTCGACACGTCGCGGGGCTTTGCGGATCGCTACATCGAGACTGAAGGCGTCACCCACAGCCATGGGCCCGAAGGCGCGCACAGCCACGCCGCCGTCGCCTCCTATACCTGGCTAGACTTCCGGCAGGCCGCCGAGCAGGCCCGTGCCGTCGCCGACGCTCTGACCCGCCGCGCACCAGACGCCGAGGCGGAGATCGCGGAGCGCCTCGACGCGCTCACGGCGGACCTTTCGGCGCTCGACACGCGCGCAAGGGCGATCGGAGAAGCGCTGAGAGATGTGCGCGTGATCGCCTCGCACCCGCGTTACCAGTATCTCGCCCGCGCCTACGGGGTCGAGATCGCAAGTCTTGACTGGGAGGCCGGCGAAACGCCGACCGAGGCGCAGTGGAGGGCGTTCGACCATCTGCGCGAGGGCGCTGCCCGCGTATTGATGGTCTGGGAGGCCGAGCCCGCGCCCGAAGCGTCCGCTGCGCTCACCGGTCGTGGCGTCGCCGGCGCCGTCTTCGACCCCGGAGCCGCGTCTGACGCTCAAAGCCGCAGCTTCATCGACCGGATGAGCGCAAATCTCGATGCACTGGAGGCCGCTCTCTCCAGCATGTGAGAGCGGCGTTCGACCAAGCGCCGAAGCGTGACCCCATTCGGCCAAAGAGCTTCAACCTCTTGGGACGCAGCTCGGCGTTGAGCCCCCTCGCCGATCTAGCAGACCGCCCTCTGGGGGACACGCGGCGGCGACCTAGAACTCCCTCCCGAAAGCCGCCGGTCCCGGTGAGACCTGCGGAGCGCGGTAGCCGGCCGCTCGCGCAGGTGGCGGCCGGGGGCAACTTCGGTCGGCCGCCTGACCGGGGAGGCAGAGGGTTAACGGAAGCAGCCGGTCGCGCGGCGGAGTCCGGGGCGCAGAAACCCGCCAGTCGCGCGGCATTTGGCGAGCGGCAGGACTGGGCCCGAGTTGACGGATGCCGCGTCGCCCGCTTTTAACCTTGCCGGAAGCGGAGCGCGAACACATTAAGGCCGTTGCGGCGTTCGAACCGGACAGCGCCGCCTTGACGCGCCATTGCTGCCTCGACGATGGACAGGCCGAGGCCACCGCCGACAGTGCGGCGGTCCGCCTTCCAGAACCGATCGAACATTCGAGCCACGACAGCGGGAGGGATGGGCGGTCCATCGTCCGACACCTCGATGAGACCGGGACCCGCCGCGACCAGAATCCCGGCGCCTTGCGGCGCATGTCTGGCGGCGTTCTCGATGAGGTTTCGCAATGCAATATCCGTCAGGCCGGGGTCTCCCTCGCCAGTTGCGTCGGGCGCAACCTCGAACGCGGCTGAGCGGCCAGCTCTCATTGCTGCAGGGCCGTGGTCGATCAGCGCCTGGCGCGCGAGCGCACCCAAGTCCATAGGAGCCTGTAGCGGCGGCGACTGGCGCTCGGCCTCGGCGAGGGCGAGGAGCTGACCGAGCATGCGTCCCATGCGGTCGCACTGCGCCGTGAGCACCGCACGGTCCGCGCGGCCGCTCTCGACCTCGGCCCGCAGGGCGGCGACGGGTGTGCGCAACTCATGGGCGGCGTTCGCGGTAAAGGCACGCTGCAGGGCGAAACCCGCCTCGAGACGGTCCAGCGCGTCGTTGAAGCGCGAGACGAGGCAGCGCAGTTCGACCGGCGCCGCCTCGGCGTCGGGACGAGCGTCCAGCGAGCCGGACGCGATGGCGTCGGCCTGCCGGGCCAACGCCTTCAGCGGCCTCAGCGAACGCCGCACCACGAGCGGGATGGCGAACGGACTTCCACGCAGGGTTCTACCGTTCCGAGCCTTTCCGAAGGAAAAAGCCGATGCCGAGATGGGGCGCGGCAAACTCAGCGTAGCCCATCGCTTCGTCCAGGAGGTGAGGCGATGCGGAGCAGGCTAGCCTGCTTACGCAGCTACGCGTTGGAGGCCGACCAGTTCATTGTGCAGCAGCACGCGAGCGCAAACCTGCTGGTACAATCGATGTAACCCCGTGGAGTCACGCGTTGAATCCTCATCCACGAAAGCTCTGAAAGACTGCCGCGCCGCATCGGGCGACCATCATAACACTTCTGCGGCTGCCGCGAGAGTTGCGAATCTGCTGGTTGTCGTTAACCATACTTGCATGGATTAAGGTGGGGGTTTTGGCTGTGGTATTCATCGAGAGCGTTGCCTCGAATTTCGAGGGCGACAGCACGAGCGACGTGAACGACCTGATCTGGACGATCTCTCTGAGCGCGGCGTCGACCGAGGAGGTGACGGTCTTCTACCGTCTTCTGGCGGGCACCGGCTCGGTCGGGTCGAACTCGTCGGGCGATCCGGACGCCTACGGGGCGCTTGAGCGCAGCGTGACGTTCGCGCCGGGCGAGACGTCGAAGACCGTGTCCTACGCGATCAGCGGCGACAGCGTCGACGAGGTCGACGAGGCGGTGGTGCTGGAGGTGTTCTCGGCGAGCAACGCCGCGCTGGCGGGCGGCGCGCCGGCGCTGCGCTCGACGGGGTGGATCCTCGACGACGACGGCACCGGCAACAACCTGGCGCTCTACGTGTCGCGGCCGCTGCTGGTGGAGGGCGACGCCGGGCAGACGCAGGCGTCGTTCGAGGTGTCGCTGTCGCGGCCGGCGCCGGAGGCTTTCACGGCCGAGTACACCACGATCCCCGGCTCGGCGACGCCGGGGGAGGACTACGAGACGACGACGGGCGCGCTCGACTTCGCGGTCGGCCAGACGACGGCCTCGGTGACGGTGCCGGTGTTCGGCGACATGAAGGTGGAGCCGAAGGAGCTTTTCACGCTTGGCTTCACGGCGCCGTCGCTGGTGGCGGCGACCTCGATCGGCTCGGCGGAGATCCTCGACGACGACGCCGGCGGCGCCGCGCCGACGGTGAACGTGAGCCCGGCCTCGAATTTCGAGGGCGACAGCACGAGCGACGTGAACGACCTGATCTGGACGATCTCTCTGAGCGCGGCGTCGACCGAGGAGGTGACGGTCTTCTACCGTCTTCTGGCGGGCACCGGCTCGGTCGGGTCGAACTCGTCGGGCGATCCGGACGCCTACGGAGCGCTTGAGCGCAGCGTGACGTTCGCGCCGGGCGAGACGTCGAAGACCGTGTCCTACGCGATCAGCGGCGACAGCGTCGACGAGGTCGACGAGGCGGTGGTGCTGGAGGTGTTCTCGGCGAGCAACGCCGCGCTGGCGGGGCTTCAGCCCCGCCTTCGCTCAACAGGCTGGATTCTTGACGACGATGGTGACGGGAACAATCTCGCCATCTACGTCGGCGAGCCGTTCGTTCTTGAGAATGTCCCCGGTGGATCGGTCGCAGCGATCGAGATTTCTCTGTCCCGTCCTGCGCCGGTCAATCTGAGCTTTAACTTCACGACGGTGTCCGGCTCGGCCGTATCTGGCGTCGATTTCGAGCCTCTGTCCGGAACCGTCGTCTTCACGAAAGGGCAGACAACGACGGCCGTAAACGTCCCGATCATCGGGGACGCAGTCTCAGAACTCGATGAGACGTTCACGCTCGACCTCTCTCCGACATCTGCGTTGGCCAGCGGCGAAGCGGGCACGGATGGCGTCACCACCATCGTCGACAATGATCCGCCGCTCCTTCTCTCCGCGGGCCCTGACCGTGTCGGGGACGAGGGCGGGACGATCACGCAGACGATCGTTGTGACGGACGCCGAGGACGACGGCGCTCCGGGCCGGCTCGTGGAGATCGACGAGGACGGCGACGGCGTCGCGGACCGGAGCTTCACGACGGCTGCGCTCAGCTTCGACATCGACGTGACGCTCGGCGACGGCGACGCCGTGCAGACGGTGACCGTGACGGTGACCGACGGGGACGAGAGCGCGGCGGACGGCTTCGACGTCATGGTGGGCGACGTCGCGCCGACGGCGACGGTGTCGCTGCCTTCGGCGGTGGACGAAGGCTCGGCGGTCACGGCGACGGTCTCGGGCTTCGCCGACCCCGGCGGGGACGCGGCGACGCTGCTGGAGCTGGTCGACGGCTCGGACGCGGTGCTGGCGAGCCTCGCGAACCCCGACCTGTCGGGCCCGGTCCAGCTTTCGGCGGTGCTGCCGGACGGCGACGCGACGGTCGATCTCTTCGTCCGGGCGACGAACGCTGACGGAGTGTTCACCCTCGGCGGCGGCGCCGTGACGGTGACCGACGTGGCGCCGACGGCGGACGCCGAGGGCCCGGCCGCGGTCGAGGTCGGCGCGACCTACACGCTGACGCTGGGACCGGTCATCGACCCCGGCGACGATGCGGTGACGGAGATCCTGGTCGACTTCGGCGACGGCGCCGGCCCGCGGAGCTTCGCGCCCGGCGCTCCGCTCACCACCGTCTACGCCGCGCCCGGCGTCTTCGATGTCTCGGTCAGCGTCGTCAACGAGGACGGGACCTTCGCCGTGGACGCCGAAACCGTGACGGTGAGCGCCGCGCCGGTGCTTGTCGTCTCCGCGGGCCCTGACCGTGTCGGGGACGAGGGCGGGACGATCACGCAGACGATCGTTGTGACGGACGCCGAGGACGACGGCGCTCCGGGCCGGCTCGTGGAGATCGACGAGGACGGCGACGGCGTCGCGGACCGGAGCTTCACGACGGCTGCGCTCAGCTTCGACATCGACGTGACGCTCGGCGACGGCGACGCCGTGCAGACGGTGACCGTGACGGTGACCGACGGGGACGAGAGCGCGGCGGACGGCTTCGACGTCATGGTGGGCGACGTCGCGCCGACGGCGACGGTGTCGCTGCCTTCGGCGGTGGACGAAGGCTCGGCGGTCACGGCGACGGTCTCGGGCTTCGCCGACCCCGGCGGGGACGCGGCGACGCTGCTGGAGCTGGTCGACGGCTCGGACGCGGTGCTGGCGAGCCTCGCGAACCCCGACCTGTCGGGCCCGGTCCAGCTTTCGGCGGTGCTGCCGGACGGCGACGCGACGGTCGATCTCTTCGTCCGGGCGACGAACGCTGACGGAGTGTTCACCCTCGGCGGCGGCGCCGTGACGGTGACCGACGTGGCGCCGACGGCGGACGCCGAGGGCCCGGCCGCGGTCGAGGTCGGCGCGACCTACACGCTGACGCTGGGACCGGTCATCGACCCCGGCGACGATGCGGTGACGGAGATCCTGGTCGACTTCGGCGACGGCGCCGGCCCGCGGAGCTTCGCGCCCGGCGCTCCGCTCACCACCGTCTACGCCGCGCCCGGCGTCTTCGACGTCTCGGTCAGCGTCGTCAACGAGGACGGGACCTTCGCCGTGGACGCCGAAACCGTGACGGTAACGGGCGGGCGGCAGCCGCAGGTCGTCGGAACTCCTGGACGCGACGTTCTGGCCGGAGGGGACTCTGCGGAGGGCGAGGAGTTCCTTCCGAACGGCGGCTACGACTTCGTCACCACCGGCCTGGGCGCCGACACTATCCGCTTCAATGATGTCGCCGGACAACGGGATGTGCTCACCATCGCCGATTTCGATCCGAACGCCGACAGGCTGGAGCTCGATGGTCGCTCCGTGACAAAGGCGCTCGAGTCTCCGTCGCGGACGGTTCTTCTTCTCGATGGACCGGACGGTGACGCAATTGTCCTTCTTGGCGTCGGAGCCAACCCCTTCGACGCCATCGTGTAGTCCGCGGCACGCGCAGTTCAAGAGATGTTCTTCATTTGGCTTTAGGCCGCTGTCAGAGGGAAATCACCAATGAAGCCTTGTCGTCTTGCCGGACTCTGTTGAGCAAATCACGGCTGGGCCGGATTTCCCCTTTCCCCGGACGGACTCATCCTATGGCTTCGGTGACGGGTATGCCGAGGGCGGTG
>NZ_FNQM01000040.1 GCF_900107585.1 Rubrimonas cliftonensis
GGCGCGCTGGCCCATGTCGAGGAAGCCCGCTTCTACCCCGCGCTCCGAGCCCTCCGCACCCTGCTGCCAACCGAGGAGCGCCTGCTCAACCCCGATGGCGACGGGGCTGCGAGCCGGAACCGCGACGAAGCCCAAGCCGAAACCCGCGCAGGAGCCGCAGCAGAGGTCGAGCAATGACGTATCAGCCCGTGATCCCGAGCGCCGGCGTCGCCGGCTGGCGCTTCCTGCAGCGGACCGAGACTGCGCAGCGCGCGGCCTTCGCCGAGAGCGCGATCGTCAAGCGCGAGATCGCCTATTTCGAGAGCAAGATCGGCGCGGCCGACACCCCTGAGAAGCTTGTCGCCGACCCGACCTTGCTGAAGGTCGCGCTCGGCGCCTTCGGCATGGGCGATGAGGCCTACAAGAAGGCCCTGCTGCGCAAGGTGCTCGACGAGGGCACGGAGACCGACGGCGCCATGGCGCTGCGCTTCTCCGACCAGCGCTTCCGCGAGTTCGCGGGCGCTTTCGGCTACGGCGACGCCAAGGGCGCGCAGGTGACCGACGCCGCCTTCGTCAAGGACATCGTCGCCCGCTACAAGGTTCGCAGCTTCGAGGAGGCCGTCGGCGCGGTGGACAACACGATGCGCCTCGTCATGAACTTCGAGCGCAGCGTGAGCGACGTCGCCGGATCGGCAAGCCGCGACCGGACGAAATGGGCGCGAATCCTCGGCGACGTGCCGCTGCGCCGCGTGATCGAGGGCGCGCTGGCCCTGCCCACGCAGTTCGCCCAGCTCGATCTCGACGTGCAGATCGAGACGCTCGAAAGCAAGTTCGCCCGCGTCTTCGGCGGCGACGTCTCGAAGCTCACCGAAGCAGACACGCGCGACGCCGTGATCCGCCGCTATCTCGCGATCGAGCAGACGAAGCAGGGCCCGTCGGCCTTCACCCCCGGCGCCGCGGCGCTGACGCTGCTTCAGGGCGGCGGTTTCGGGCCGGGCGCATCGACCGGGCTGTTTCTTTCCCGCCTCTGAAGGCGCTTCGTCTCGGGCCGTTCCCGCGGAACGGCCCGATCGCGGGAAAGAAGCTTTAACCAAATCAGCCTAACGGTATCGGCGCGCGACGCGTTCGCGCGAAGTAGAGTGTGTGTAGATCATTGGCGTGTTTGCCGTGATTGCGCGGATCGCACCTTCATGAGGCGACGTCGGCCCGAAGATCTCGCATCGTTCGCCCCGGCAGGGCGCGAACGCCGCCAGTACTTGGCGCGTCGCAGGCGAAATGCGCCAGATACCAGCGAGGTTGCCGGACATGACTGGACCTGAAACCGCGACGGACGTGCTTGCCGCCATTGAGCCGGACGAGCGCCTCAAGGCTCCCGCCGCCGCCCGACAGGGCACGGCGCTGAGCATCTGCATCCCGACCTGCAACCGCGCCCCGATGCTGCGGAGCCTGCTCCAGAGCATTGCGCGGGAGACGGCGGAGCTTGGCGATCAGATCGAGGTGATCGTCTCCGACAACGCATCCGAGGACGACACGACCGCGGTCGCCGCCGCCGCCGCCGCCGGCGGCCTGGGCGACCGCCTGCGCTATTTCCGCCAGGCCGAGAACATCGGCGCGATGCGCAGTCTGGAGTTCACCTTCCAGAAGGCCCGGGGCCGGTACTGCATGTATCTCGCGGACGACGATATCGTGTTCTGGCCGGCCGTCCTGAAGTCGATCAGAGTGCTGGAGGCCAATCCGAACGCCGTGTCGCTGTTCGCGCCGTGGTATCTGGTCGATCTTGTGGACGAAAAAATTCAGGCGCAATTCTACCATCATTCCAAGACGCATGTCTTCTCGCATGAAAACCGCGCCGGCATGGCGCGTTTCATTCTTGAGAACCAGGTTTTCTCCGAGATCGCAATTCACCGGACGGCGCTCATCAGGCAGATCATGCCGGTCCAGAACGACCTGGCGTTCTGGGCGTTCACGATGCCGGCCGAGCTGCTGAATTTCGGCGAGGTGATCTATTCCGAGGAGCCGTTCTACGGCTCGGTGACGCGGCACCCTGCGGCCGCGCACCGGTCACAGGCCGGGCACGAGGAGGTGATGATCGCATGGGACCGCTATCGCGGCGGGGTCGAGCATCTTATCGGGCTCGCCGGGGCGGTTTCGGAAGACGAGCGCGCCGAGCTGCGGCGACTGGCGGACCATCTCGTGCAGGACAGGATGCTGGTGGCGCTGCGGCTGCGGCTCGGCCAGGGCAGGGACGCGGTGGAATCCTACTTCCTCGCGTCGCGGCTCAGGGGCCTGGGCCGCGCCGACGACCTGCCCCTGACGATCGACTGCCTCTCCATGCGCGCCGGCATCGGCTTTCTGGACGGGCGGGTGGCGGCGCAGTTCGGCGCCAGCCGGCTGGTTCTGGTCGGCGGATTCACGGAGGAGGAGGCGGCGTGGATTTCGGACTTCGCGCGCATTCCGGTCGCTCTGCACGAGCCGGGCGCCGCCCTTGGACCGGCCGACATCGCGCTGATGCCCGGGATGGGCGCGCCGGAAGTGGCCGCCGCCGACTACGCGAACGCCGGTTTCAGGACCACGATCTGCGACCTGATGGCCAAGTTCCCCTGAGCGCCGCCTGCGCCTGACGCCGGAGACATGACCCGTGAGCAAGATCAACGTCCCGCAGACCCTCATCAAGGCGCAGGCGCTGGCGAGCAAGGGCGAGGGCGATCAGGCCCGCGCGCTGTTCGAGAAGGTGCTTGAGGCCTTTCCCGCCAACGAGCGCGCGCGCAAGGGCCTGCGCAAGCTGATCGAGGGCCGCGCGAAGCCCGGCGACGTGGACCCGCCGCAACCGATCCTCGACGCGCTCAACCGGCTCTATGGCGACAGCCAGCACGCCATGCTCGAGAGCCGTCTCGCGCCGCTGCTGACGAGCCATCCCCGCTCGGCGACGCTGTGGAACCTGCAGGGCGTGAACCAGGCGGCGATGGAGCGCTGGCGCGCCGCGGAGACCGCGTTCCGCAAGGTGGTCGACCTCGCGCCGAACTATGCGGGCGGCCACAACAATCTCGGCAACGCCCTGCACGCGCTCGGCGAGGACGAAGCGGCGGCGGTTAGCTATGAGCGGGCGGTCAGGCTCGATCCGGCGGACGCCGGCTCGCACGTCAATCTCGCCCACACCCTCGTCTGCCTCCAGCGCGTGGAGGAGGCGATGGAGCGCTACCGCTGCGCCCTCGATCTTGCGCCCGACAACCCTGACGCCTGGAACGGGCTCGGCGTGCACGCCTACGAGACGAGCGACACCGCCACCGCCGAACGCTGCTTCCGTCGCGCATGCGAGATCAACCCCGCTTCGGCCGACTACACGATCAACTTCGGCCTTTCGCTGCTGCGTCTGAACCGTCATGGCGAGGCGATCGCGGTGCTGGAATGCGCGAGCACCCTGCGGCCCATGTCGGCGAACCAGCATGGCAAGCTCGCCGAGGCGTTCGAGACGCTCCGCCGCCGAACCGAAGCCATCAAACACCATCGCCTCGCGCTGGCGATCGACCCCGACAAGCAGAACATCCGCACGCACTACTACCACCAGATGCTGCAGATCTGCGATTGGAGCGAGTTCGACGAGATGCAGAAGCTCGCGCCGTCGCTCGGCGTGAGGGAAGAGGCGGTCGATCCCTTCGGCATGCTCTCGGTCGAGGACGCGCCGCGCAGGCAGATGCTGCGCTCGCAGGTCTATGCGCGCGCCCATGTCGAGGTCCGCGCGCCCGATCCGTGGCTGCCCCGGAAGGTTCCGGCGCAGGCGCGCGGCAGGCTTCGGCTGGGCTACTTCGCCGGGGACGCCTTCGGCCACGCCACCATGCATCTGATGTCCGGAGTGTTCAGGAACCACGACCGTTCCGCGTTCGAGGTCACGGTCTTCAGCTATCCGAGCGCGAGCCTTGCGCATGAGCGCGACCGCTTCCTCAGGCCGGAGGACGCGATCGTGGACATTCGAGGAAAGAGTCGCAGCGAGGCGGTGGCGCTGGCGCGGTCGGCGGAACTCGACATCGCCATCGACCTGAAGGGCTATACGCAGGAGGCGCGGCTCGGCGACCTGGCGCAGCGGGTGGCGCCGGTGCAGGTGCATCACCTCGCCTATCCCAGCTCGCTGGGGGCCAGCTTCATCGACTATATCGTTGCGGACCATGTGCTGATCCCGCCCGAATGGCGCGACTGCTACAGCGAGAGCGTCATCTACATGCCGCACACTTACCAGTGCACCGACAACGCGCGCCTGCTTTCGCCGAAAGTCACCACGCGGGCGGATTTCGGCTTGCCGGAGGATGCGCTGGTGTTCTGCTGCTTCAACAAGGGCTACAAGATCTCCCCGCAGGAGTTCGACATCTGGATGCGGCTCCTGCAGAAGCTCCCCGGCAGCGTGCTGTGGCTGCTGCGCGACAACGAGTGGTGCGACGGGAACCTGAGGCGCGAGGCGCGGGCGCGCGGGGTGGACCCCGCCAGGCTGGTCTTTGCGACGACCTTGCGCCAGGGCGAGCACCTCGCCCGCCACGCCCACGCCGACCTCTTTCTCGACACCTTCAACGTCAATGCGCACACCACGACGAGCGACGCGCTATGGGCCGGTCTGCCGGTGGTGACGAAGATCGGCGACCAGTTCGCCGCACGGGTCGCCGCGAGCCTGCTCTGCGCCGTCGGGCTGCCGGAACTGGTGACGCGCAGCGCGCAGGAATACGAGGCGCTGATCCTCGAACTGGCGCTGAACCCCGACCTGCTCGCCTCGTTCCGGGCGCGTCTGGCGGTGAACCGGCTGGTCGAGCCGCTGTTCGACACGGCGCGCTACACGGCGGACTTCGAGGCGGGGCTGAAGGCGGCGGCGGCGCGGAGCGCCGATGGGCTGCCCCCGGCCGACATCGATGTGGCGACCGCCGCGGCCACCGCCACTGTCGACGCCTGAGGGCGCCGGGAGCGCGGGGCGCGGCGCGAGAAGGGGCAGGGGGGCGGCCGCTCGGAGAGGGCCCGCCCGAGGTCGCGGCGCGGTCACGCCGCCGGCGCGGCGCTCCCGTCGCGGAGCGGGTGCGCCGCATCGCGCGGCGAGAGGGCGCGCGGCGGCTCGGGCCAACCGATCGCAAAGGCCGGATCGTCCCAGCGCACCCCCGCCTCCGCGCCCGGCGTCCACGGGTGGTCGGTCGCATAGAGCAGTTCGGTCTCGTCCTCCAGCGTGAGGAAGCCGTGGGCGAAGCCCTTCGGGATCATCACGGCGCGGCCCGGCCGCAACTCGACCGCACACCAGCGCCCAAAGCCGGGGCCGGGCCGCAGGTCGAGCGCCACGTCGAAGGCGCGTCCGCGCAGCGCCTGCACCAGCTTGGTCTCGCCATGGGGGGCGCGCTGGAGATGCATTCCGCGCAGCGTGCCGGCGCGGCGGTTGCAGGAGCGGCTGATCTGCACGGGACGGAAAGGCAGTCCCGCGGCGGCGAGCGCCTCGACGCAGACGAGCCGTGCGAAGGCGCCCCGCTCGTCCTGCACGGCGTCGGTCTCGATGATCGCGACCTCGGGCATCGCGGCGCGCGAGACGCGCATCACGCCGCCGCCGCGGCGGGCATGGCCTCGAACGCCGCGAAGGCGGCTTCCGCCAGGGCGCGGGGCGAGGCGCCGTGGAGATAGGCCGCCTGCCAGTCCGCCGTCGCGGCGATGGCGGCCATGCCCGGCAACCGCTCGCGCCAGCCGAGCGCCTCGCGGGCGCGCGTAACGTCGAGCGCCAGCGCCGGCGCCTCGATGGAGCCCGGAACCGGCTCATGGACCCAGGCCCGCCGCAACTCCAGCCGCGCCGCCAGCGCTTCGGCCAGCCGCGCCACCGCGATCGGGGCGCCGGGGCCGGGGCCGATGTTGAGGGCGCGCGGCGCGCCGGCGGGGTCGGCGGCGAGCCGCTCCAGGTAGAGCAGGTAGCCGCAGAGGCAGTCCAGCACATGCTGCCAGGGGCGCGTCGCCTCGGGGTGGCGCAGGGTCGCCGGCCGGCCGGCGCGGGCGGCGCGCATCATGTCGGGGGCGAGCCGGTCCTCGCCGAAATCGCCGCCGCCGATGACGTTGCCGCCGCGCGCCGTCGCCAGCGGCAGCCGCTCCGGCGCCGCGGCGCTCGCGCGCCAGCTCGCCGCGAGCAGTTCGCAGGCGGCCTTGGAGGCGGAATAGGGGTCCTTGCCGCCGAGCGGGTCGTCCTCGCGGAAGGCCCGGCCCGTTCCGTCGTTGCGATACACCTTGTCGGAGGTCACCACGAGCGTCGCGGCTTCGGGCGCCAGCCGCCCCAGCGCGGCGAGGAGATTGGCCGTGCCCTGAACGTTCGTGGCGAAGGTGGCGGCCGGGTCGCGCAGGCTGCGCCGCACCAGCGCCTGCGCGCCCAGGTGCAGCACGATCTCGGGCCGCACGGCGCGCACCACGTCGGCCACGGCGGCGGGGTCGCGCAGATCGGCGATGCGCCCGTCCAGCGCCTTGGCGACATGGGCGAGGTCGTGGTGGTTCTCGGCGCCCTCCGGCGGCAGCGCGAGACCCGTCGCATGCGCCCCGAGCCGCCGCAGCCAGAGCGCCGCCCAGGAACCCTTGAAGCCGGTATGACCGGTCAGGAGCACGCGCTTTCCCGCCCAGAAGGCGGGATCGGGCAGCGGCGCGGTCATGGCCAGACCTTCCACGGCGCGCCGGACTGCCAGAGCGCCTCCAGTTGACGCTTGTCGCGCAGCGTGTCCATCGGCCGCCAGAACCCGTCATGGCGGAAGGCGCGGAGCTGGTCGTCGGCGGCCAGCCGCTCCAGCGGCGCCCCCTCGAACGCGGTCTCGTCGCCGTCGATGAGGTCGAGCACGCCGGGCTCCAGCACGAAGAAGCCCCCGTTGATGTGGGCGTTGTCGCCCGGCGGCTTCTCGGTGAAGCGGCGCACGGCTTCGCCCTCCATCTCAAGGGCGCCGTAGCGGCCGGGCGGCACGGTCGCAGTCAGCGTCGCGAGCCTGCCGTGGCTGCGGTGGAAGTCGACGAGCGCGGTCACGTCGATGTCCGCGACGCCGTCGCCATAGGTCATGCAGAAGGCCGAGCCGGGGTCCAGATAGGGCGTCACGCGTTTCAGCCTGCCGCCCGTCATCGTGTCGAGACCGGTGTCGACCAGCGTGACGCGCCACGGCTCCGCGCCGTTCTTGTGGTGAGTCACGACCCCGGCTACTAGATCCACCGTGATATCGGACTGATGGAGGCAGTAGTTCGCGAAATACTCCTTGATCACATAGCCCTTGTATCCACAACATACTATGAAATCGGTGACGCCGTGGTGGGCGTAGGTTTTCATGACGTGCCAGAGGATCGGTCGCCCGCCGATCTCGATCATCGGCTTGGGGCGATACTCTGATTCCTCGGCGATGCGCGTGCCGAGACCGCCGGCGAGCAGCACTGCTTTCATCGTATGTCCTCCATCCCGCCGCCACGGCTACAGAGAACACCTTGACTATCACTTAAGTTGTGGACGTTAAGGATAACGCCCGCAGGCCTTGGGCGCTCGCAGGCCTCGGGCGTCCGTTGCGGCTGTCCGACCCATCACGCCGCGGGAGATCAGATGAAGCTCACCATTGACGATGACGCCGCCACCCTTCACGTCACCGACGCGGACGGCGAAAGGACGCTTCCACTCTATTGCGACGAAGCGTTCGCGCTCATTTCCCGCCACTATGTCCGGGTCGGCTGGAACCAGAAGTACTCCTACACCTTCTCGTGGCTGGGTCGGCCGGTGATCCAGCTGCCGGACGACATGATGCGCCTGCAGGAGGCGATCTTCATGACCAGACCGGAGCTTATCATCGAAACGGGAGTGGCGCATGGAGGGTCGCTGATCTTCTATGCGTCGCTCTTCGAGGCAATGGGAGCCGGCCGGGTTCTGGGCGTCGACATCGAGATCCGCCCGCACAATCGCGCCGCGATCGAGGCGCATCCGATGTCCCGCCGCATCGAGCTCGTCGAGGGCTCTTCGACCGCTCCCGAAGTGATCGCCCAGGCCCGCGCCGCCGCCGCCAAGGCGCAGCGCGTGATGGTGATTCTGGACAGCGACCACAGCCATGCCCACGTCACGGCGGAACTCGAGGCTTACGCCGACCTCGTGACGCCCGGCTGCCATCTCGTGGCCACCGACGGCGTGATGCGCGAGGTCGCGGGAACGCCGCGCGGAAAGCCATGCTGGCTGACAGACAATCCTGCGAACGCGGCCGAGGACTTCGCGCGTCGCCGCGCGGATTTCGTGCTTGAGCGCCCCGCGCCGCCCTGGAGCGAGGCGGCGGCGGTTCCCGAGATCACCCATTTTCCCAGCGCGTGGCTCAGACGGCTGTGATTTCGGCGCGCCGGGTCGCGACGTAGTCGGCGATCGCGCCTTCCAGAGACCCGGGATCCCGGAAGCCGAGCTCCCGCCGCATCCGCCCGGCGTCCGCAACCAGCCGCGCGGGCTCGCCGGCCCTCAACGGGCGCGCGCCGCAGCGGATGGCTCCGCTGGTCCCGCAGGCCCGCTCGATCATGCCGGCAAGGGCGTCGAACCGCGTCCGCCGTCCGCTCGCGAGGTTGATCGCACCCGACAGCGTGCTCAGCGACAGGTCGGCGAGCGCCAACCCGAGGGTCTCGACGCTCCAGAGATCGCGCTCCGTCCCGCCCGGGCCGCAGTCGATCCGGCCGCCGGAGAGCGCCGCGTCGATCATCGCGGGGACAAGCCGCTGCGCAGGCTCGCCCGCGCCGAGGAGCAGGAAGGCGCGCGCCCAGGCCGCCTCGGCTCCGGCGCGCGTGGCCGCGTCCAGCAGCGCCTCCGCTGCGCGGGCCTTGGCGGCGCCATAGGCGGTGTGCGGCCGCAGCGGCGCATCCTCGCGAAGCGGCGCGTCGGCGGCGGTCCAGTCGTATTCCGCGCAGGTGCCGACGCCGACCACGCGACGCCCCCCCCGCGCATAGAACGCGCGGAACAGCTCCGCCGAAGCGTTCGACCACGCGTCGTTTGACGGGCAGGTCCAGAAGGCTCCATGCCCGGTGGTCCAGGCGAGATGGATCAGCGTGTCGGCGTGGGCCGCCGTGATCAGGGAACGCCGCTCGCTTGCGTCGAGCAGATCGCCGCGCCTGCCGAGGAGACCCTCCGCCGTTAGCACCTCGACGCCCCGGGCGCGCAACGCCGACGTCAGAGCGCGTCCGACAAAGCCCCCGGCGCCGGTGACCAGCACGCACCGATTCTGGTTACCGGTTGTTCGTTCCTCAGCATGCACAGTGCGCGTCACATTCCCGTCGGCCCCGTTGGACGCCCGGCGTCCAACGCCAGAGGCTAGGCCAGCGCCGTGCAACCCTACACGAAGCGAGATGGAAATCCATGCGGTCAGTCACGCCCGTCGCAGAAAGCGACATCCTATACGCCGCCAACGGCCTGCCAGCGCTGCAGAACCGCATGTTCGACACGCGCGAGGCCGCGCTCGCGAGCGCGACCGGCGACGTTCGGCTCGCGCAGGATCCGGTGAGCGGTCTGGTCCGGAACATAGCCTTCGATCCCGCCATCATCGTCTATGACGCCGATTACCAGAACGAACAGGGGCTGAGCCCGTCATTCGAGGCGCATCTCCGCGAGACAGCAGATCGGCTCGAACCGCTGATGCGCGGTCGCCGGATCATCGAGATCGGTTGCGGCAAAGGCCGATTCCTGCGGATGCTCGCCGAGCGCGGCCATGACGTGGAGGGCATCGATCCCGCCTATGAGGGCGACGACCCGCGCATCGCGAAGCGGCGCTTCACCGGATCCGACCGTTTCGGCGCCGACCTGATCGTGCTCCGCCATGTTCTGGAACATATCCCTGACCCGGCCGGCTTCATGGCATGTATCGCGCAGGCCAATGGCGGCACAGCCAAAATCTACATAGAGGTTCCATGTCTGGAGTGGATTGCCTCAAACAAAGCCTGGTATGATATATTTTACGAGCACGTAAATTATTTTACCAAGGAGTACTTTGAGAGCCTTTTTGGCCAGATTTACGAGATGCGCCACTGCTTCGGCGGCCAGTACATCGGCGTGACGGCCGAGTTATCGAGCCTCCGCCCGCCGCGGCTGCGCCGCGCGCTACGGCTGCCGGACGACTTCTCGCAATCGCTGGATCGCTGGACCCGCGTTCCGGTCGCGCAACCCTTCGCGGTGTGGGGCGCGGCTTCGAAGGGCGTGATCTTCTCGCTTCTGATGGCGCGCGCCGGCCGCTCTCCCGCAGCGATAATCGATATCAACCCCGCCAAGCAGGGGCGCCATGTCGCCGGCGCGGGCCTGTTGGTGAGCGCGCCAGAGGACGCGCTCGCGGCGTTGCCGTCCGGCGCCGCCATCCTGGTCGCAAACCCGAACTACCACGCTGAAATCGCCGCTGCGGTTGGCGGACGCTTTTCAGTGACGAGCCTCTGAGCGCGCCATGGCGAACCCTGTGAGGCCAGATCAAGGCCGTCCCTGTCGCTTCTGCGGCGCGCCGCTGTCGCTGACCATGGCCGACCTTGGCCACATGCCTTTCGCAAACGATTTCCTCCCCGACAATCCCGCCGCCATCGCGGCGGAGCGGCGGCACCCGCTTCATGCAAGGGTCTGTGAAGGCTGCTGGCTGGCGCAACTCGACCATGACGCCCCGGCGGACGCCATCTTCGTGCATGACTACGCCTATCTCTCCTCCTACTCGGACAGCTGGGTGGCCCACGCCAAGGCCTATGCCGAGGCGATGACGGCGCGGTTCGGCCTCGGGCCGCACAGCCTTGTCATGGAGGCGGCCTCCAACGACGGCTACCTGCTGCAGCATTTCTCCGCCGCGGGCGTCCCGGTTCTGGGCGTCGAGCCCGCCGGTCACGCCGCGGGTCTCGCGGTCGCAAGGGGCGTTCCGACGCGCGTGTGCTTCTTCAACGCCGGGACGGCGGCGCGCCTCAGCGGCGAGGGTCTCTCGGCGGACCTGATCGCGGCCAACAACGTGCTGGCCCATGTGCCCGACATCACGGATTTCGTGGCCGGCTTTCCCGTCATGCTCGCGCCGCAGGGCGTGGCGACCTTCGAGTTCCCCCATCTGCTGCGCCAGCTTCAGGGGCTCCAGTTCGACACCATCTATCACGAGCACTACAGCTACCTCTCGCTGGCGGCGGTCGAGCGCATCTTTGCGGCGTCGGGGCTGCGCGTCTTCGACGTCGAGGCGTTGCCGACCCATGGCGGCTCGCTGCGCGTCTTCGCCTGCCGCGAGGGGGCGGCGCACGCCGAGACGCGCGCGGTCGCGGCGGCGCGCGCGGAGGAGGCCGCTTTCGGCATCGAGACGGCCGCTCCCTACCGCGCCTTCAGCGACCGGGTGCGCCGCTTCACCGACGCCGCGCGCAAGACCCTCATCGCGATGCGCGACCGCGGCGACAGGCTGGCCGCCTATGGGGCCGCCGCCAAGGGCGTCACCTTCCTGAACCAGCTCGGCCTTGGGGCCGACGTGTTCATGGCGGTGGCCGACCGCAATCCGGGCAAGCAGGGTCGGCTGATGCCCGGCGCGCATGTTCCGATCATTGCGCCCGAGGCGCTCGCCGGGCTTCGGCCCGATCTGGTGCTCATCCTGCCATGGAACCTGCGTGCGGAGATCGCGGCGACGCTTGCGCCCCTGCGCGCGGCGGGCGCGCGGTTCGCGGTGGCCGACGCAAATCACCCGGACGGCGTCGCGACGCTATGATCGGACGCTGGCGGGGAGCGCGGGAGGCGTCGGGCCGGCGCCCCGCAAAGGCGGCCGGCGGCGCTAACCCGCCCTTAGTGGTTTCCGGCCGATAACCACGCAGCGCGCAGAAGGCGCGGGGGCACGAATGTCCCGAATACGTCAGAAGACGTCTCTCCCGGATCAGGAAAAACCCTGTCCGATAGCGTCAGACGTGGTGAAAAAATTTCACTGCACGCAAAGAGGAAGAGACAATGTCGTCCATTCTTACCAACAACTCGTCGATGGTGGCGCTGAACACGCTGCGCCAGATCAGCGCCAAGCTCAGCGACGTGCAGGGCAACATCTCCACCGGCAAGAAGATCGCCAACGCTCGCCACAACGCGGCGATCTGGTCGGTGTCGGCGGTGATGAACTCCGACGTCACCGGCTTCAAGGCGATCACCGACTCGCTGGCGCTCGGCCAGTCGACGCTGAACGTCGCCCGCAGCGGCGCCGAGACCGTCAACAAGCTGCTCGACGAGCTGAAGGGCCGCATCGTCGCCTCCCAGGCCGACAACGTCGACCGCTCCAAGATCCAGGCCGACGCCGCTGAGCTGCGCAACAACATCAACGCCACGGTCGCGGCGTCGCAGTTCAACGGCCTGAACGTGCTTCAGCGCAACGTGACCGATCCGGTCGTCGAGGTGCTGGGTTCGCTCGACCGCGACAGCTCGGGCAACGTGACCGTCGCCAACATCGACGTCGCCCGGGCCACGCTCGAGCAGGGCGCCGCCGGCACGGGCAGCGGCGTCGCCAACGGCGCGGTGGAGTCGGTCGCGGCCACCGAGCTGGCGACCACGAACCTCACCGGCGCCATCGGGGCCGGCACGACCTACGCGGTCGGCGACAAGATCGCCATCTCGCTCGTCGGCCGGGACAACGGCCGCGGCATCATCCTCTCCTACGAGGTCACCGAGTCCGACACCGGCGCCGACGGCAGCACCGCCGCCACGTCGGCGGAGATGGTGCTGCGGGCCAGCCGCGCCATGGCGGTCCAGCTGGAGGCGTACGCCACCGCCGAGACTGGCGCGGCTGCGACGACGGACCTGGCCAACATCTCAACGCAGGCCAACA
>NZ_FNQM01000016.1 GCF_900107585.1 Rubrimonas cliftonensis
CCCGAGCGCAGCGCGCGGCTCAGCGCCCGGTCGAAGCCGAGATCCTTCCACAGCTCGTGCAGCGCAAAGACGTCGCCGTAGCTTTGCGCGGGTTCGTGGGTGAGGTGCGAGGCGGTGTTCTCCGCCCGGCCCAGGACGCGGTTGAGCCCACTGATCAGGGGATCCAGCTTCTCGGGCGTGAGATCCTCGATCCGCCCCAGGTTCGCGATCACGCGGTGGCGAACCTTTCCCGCATCATCACGATAGCCCTCGACCAGCTGCAGATAGCGTCGTCCGCCCGACCGGGTGATCTTCGTGTACATGCCGCAACGATATCACGGCAGAAAACTGCTTTCCATCGTGAAATACCGATGACGTGCCACAACACAACTTCGCTGAAATCACCCCCGGGCAAAGGCTAAGTTATTGATTACCCAGAGGCTAACGGTCCGGGTGCCCGAAAATCGGGGCCGGAAGTGTCGAACTCCGGAGTCCCGGGCATTTCGGCTGGACGAGCGCCGGCATCCCCCACCGGCGCGCATCCGGACCTGCCCGAGCCCTCTCGCCCCCTACCGCGCGAACTTCTTGTACTTGATGCGCTTGGGCATGATCGAGTCGGGGCCGAGGCGGCGGACCTTGTCCTCCTCGTAGGCCTCGAAGTTGCCCTCGAACCATTCCACATGGCTGTCGCCCTCGAAGGCGAGGATGTGGGTGCAGATGCGGTCGAGAAACCAGCGGTCGTGCGAAATGACCACCGCGCAGCCGGCGAAGTCGAGCAGCGCGTCCTCAAGCGCCCGCAGCGTCTCCACGTCGAGGTCGTTGGTCGGCTCGTCGAGCAGCAGCACGTTGCCGCCGGACTTGAGCAGCTTCGCCATGTGGACGCGGTTGCGCTCGCCGCCCGACAGCAGGCTCATCTTCTTCTGCTGGTCGCCGCCCTTGAAGTTGAAGGCGCCGCAGTAGGCCCGGCTCGCCATCTCGGCGTCGCCCAGCTTCACTATGTCGAGCCCGTCGCTGATCTCCTCCCACACCGTCTTGTTGGGGTCGAGCGCGTCGCGCGACTGATCGACATAGCTGAGTTTCACGGTGTCGCCGAAGGTGATCGCCCCGACGTCGGGCTGCTCCTGCCCGGTGATCATGCGGAACAGGGTGGACTTGCCGGCGCCGTTCGGCCCGATGACGCCGACGATGCCGCCGGGCGGCAGGCTGAAGGTCAGGTCGTCGATCAGCAGACGGTTGCCGTAGGCCTTGCGCAGCCCCTCGACCTCGATGGCCTTGGCCCCGAGGCGCGGGCCGTTGGGAATGATGATCTGGGCGCGGCCGATGCGCTCGCGCTCGGAGGTGTTGGCCATCTCGTTGTAGGCGTTGAGGCGGGCCTTGGACTTCGCCTGCCGGGCCTTGGGGCTCTGGCGGACCCATTCGAGCTCGCGCTCCAGCGTCTTCTGGCGCGACTTGTCCTCGCGGGCCTCCTGCTCCAGCCGCTTCGCCTTCTGCTCCATCCAGCCCGAATAGTTGCCCTCCCACGGCACGCCGCGGCCACGGTCGAGCTCCAGGATCCACGAGGTGATGTCGTCGAGGAAATAGCGGTCGTGGGTGACGATGAGGATGGTGCCGGCATACTCGATCAGGTGCTTCTGCAGCCAGGCGATGGTCTCGGCGTCGAGGTGGTTGGTCGGCTCGTCGAGCAGCAGCATCTCGGGCGCTTCGAGCAGCAGCTTGCAGAGCGCGACGCGGCGCCGCTCGCCGCCGGAGAGGTCCTTCACCATCGCCTCGTCGGGCGGGCAGCGCAGGGCCTCCAGCGCCACGTCCACCTGGCTGTCGAGCTCCCAGAGATTCTGCGCGTCGATCTGGTCCTGCAGGGCGGTCATGCGCTCCATGAGTTCGTCGGAGTAGTCCTCCGCCATCTTCATCGAGATGTCGTTGAACTCGGTGATGAGCGCCTGCTTTGCGGCGACGCCCTCCATGACGCTCTCGCGCACGGTCTTGGCGTCATCCAGCGCCGGCTCCTGCGGGAGGTAGCCGACCCGGATGCCCTCCGCCGCCCAGGCCTCGCCCTGAAAGTCCTTGTCGATGCCGGCCATGATGCGCATCAGCGTCGACTTGCCCGAGCCGTTCACGCCGACGACGCCGATCTTCACGCCCGGCAGGAAACTGAGGCGGATGTTCTCGAAGCACTTCTTGCCGCCGGGATAGGTCTTGGACACTCCATCCATGTGGTAGACGAACTGAACGGCCATGGCGCGCACCCGGATTGCTGGAGAAGGACGCCAGCGTGTAGCGCGCCGGGGCGGGTCGCGGCAAGGCGGGGGGAGCGCGGGAAGGCTGGCGTCACTCCGGCAGGAAGCGCAGGCCGCCGTACCACGCCTCGGCCGAGAGCCCACGGTTGTCGCAGTCCGACATGATCGCGATGGCGTCGATGCTTGTGACGTCCTCGCCGTGGAGGCGCAGGAAATCCTCGCGCAGGTTGCGCCGCTCGGTGACCCAGCCGCCCGGCGGTCCGGAGCGGACGACGACCATCTTGGCCTGCGACGCGAAGGGGTTGGGCCATGTCGCGCCCTCCGGCTCTGCTGCGGCCCAGACATAGTTGATCGCCTGCGTGTTCCACGGCAGGAGCGCCTCGCGCACGGCGTAGACGCGGGCGGGAAAGTCGTCGCCGCCTTTGGACTTCTCCGAGGGTCCGGGCGCGGGTGCGGCGGCGACCCGCCAGCGCCATTCGAGGATGGGGGTCCGCGTCAGGTCGATCTCTTGTTCAAGAAAGAGCCCCGAGGCGCTGTCGTCGCAGACGGAGTGGACGGCGGGGGCGCCCTCGATCTCGCCGAGGGAGTAGCGCGTCTCGCCGTCGAACTCGTGCGGCGCCCAGCCGGCGATGGCGGCAGGCGCGAAGTCGAGCGCCTGGGCGCCGGCCGGACCGGCGGCGAGCAGCGCGGCGAGGGCAAGGAGCAGGCGGCGCATCGGCAATCCTTCGGGCGAGCAGGTCGCGCGATAGTGGTCGCGGCGCGGCGATGGAGGAAGGCGCCGAAGTGGCGATGTGATGGGATGTGAGTGGCTACAGGGGAACGCCGAGGGGGTGTGCGAAGCCATGCGGCGACGGCGTCGACTGGCTAACCGTGGAAGGCATCAAGCCGCGTCACACAAGACCGAGCGATTGCAGAATAAACTTGATCGTCGGAAAAATGCTTCCCGGCGATGCAGCCTCGATCAAGCCGAGTACGCCAGCGACGCCGCCCGCGCCGCCCAATGTGGGGCGTCTCCGAGATGCCCACTGTCCCAGCCTTACGGCGAACCGGGCGATGATCGAAAGCGCCTGACGCTTCTCCAGTTCGTTGCGTTCGATGAGCACGGCGCGAACGGCGGATTCCTGCCGCATGTCGATCTGGGCAAGCCTTTCGCGCATAGATTGAGACATGGCTCCGAGCAATTGCCCGAAATGCCGTGAAGCGCGCAGGCCTGCGAACGTCTCGGCTTCTACAGCTGCCGCCATCGCGGCGGCTGCCTCTGCGACCCGTTCGGCTGTCGCATCGTCAGTTACCGGGACGCTCTTCAAGGCGTCGCGACGCGCAGCCACTTCAGCGTGGTAGCCGGCCATGAGGGCGGTATGATCGGATGCCAGGTTGGCTAGTTTTGCGGCGAGATAATCGCCGAGCGGGAAAGCGACGTCCTCGTTTCCGGCCCCAGCCGCGATGGCGCGCCCGTAGTAGTCGAGTACGCCCGGCCGCACGCCGTCCGCTCCGCGGTCGGCTTCGACCGCGTATCGTTCAAGATCGCGCAGCAGAGATGGGGGCACATTCGCCTGTGCTGCGCGAATATCGTCAGCCAAGGCGCGCGTGCCCCTCAAGCACCCGCCAGTCGGCCTCTCCAGTCGAGATCGATGAGCGGATCGAGAGGCGTGGGCATGTCCGCCTTTCCGGCCACCATCCGGATTCGACTGCGCCCCTCGTCGATCTTAAAGTCCGCCGGAGCGTCAGCGATGGCCTCGGCTGCGAGAAGGCGGTCTAAATCCTCTATTGCATCCGGGTTGTTTGCTTGCTCAAACTCGTCATGCGCTGAATGCGCCGCTTCCTTTGCGTCGCCCTCCGAATGCGCCGCCATCCGCTTGGCGATCTCGGTGTTGACCGCCTTGGGGCCCTGCTCCCAGAGGGCCTCGGGGAGCAGGACGCGGGCTTCTTCGAGGGCGGGGTCGAAGGGGTCGCCGCGCAGGCGGGCCTCGTACCAGTCGGCCCAGACCTCCCAGCCTTCGTCGGCGGCGAGGAGGCGCTCGCGCAGTTTTCGCCACACATGCGACGCGCTGTCTGGCGTCGCGCCGATCCAGAGCGGGCGTGGCGCGGCGACGCCTGCCGTCGCGTCGGCGCGAAGGGCGGCCGCGTTGGCGGGGCCGAAGCCAAGATGAGAGGCTGCGTGGTCGGACCAGTTGACGGCCGCCGCCGCGTCGGCGCCGGCGGCGGCGGCGGCGCAGCGCGCCGCGAAACGGGCGGCGTTGGCTTCTTGATCGATACTGCGCTCCGCGGCCGCGGCGGCGGCGGCGGCGGTGAAGCCAATCGTCCCGCCAAAGTCTTCCCGCCGGCTTGAAACAATCGACGCGGCCACGGCGCGGAAGATCGCCAGCATCAGAGTTCTGGCGGGACCATTCGGCAGAACCGCCGGTCTCCGCTGCTTCCCGACCTCGCCCGTGTTGGGTCGGCGCCATTCTCGCGCATGGTCGGGGCGGTCGAACGCATTCTCCCAGGCCGGGAGCACGCGCAGCGCTGCGCGCGCCGCGATAGCGACGCTCACGTCGCGCGGTTGCCCACGGAGCCACGCCTCTACGGCCTCACTATTCCTGAAATCCTCCGGAGGGGGCGTTCTCTCGACCATGCTTCGTTCCGGCGGGCTGCGGCTCACGGCACCGTAACCGGGCCGCCCCCCCGGCGCGAAGCCTTCTCCCTTGCGCCGCCGCATTAATCTGTGAAGCTGCCCTTGAGCTAACAACACCGGCGCGGGGCGCGGGGCCGCCCGCGCGCCTCAGGCAGAACAGGGAGCCTGTGCCATGCTTCGCGCACTCGTCATCGCCGCGGTCGCGGCCTTCGCCTCCGCCCTTCAGGCGCAGGAGTTCAAGCCGGCCGTCGTCTACGACCTTGGCGGCAAGTTCGACGGCAGCTTCAACGAGGCGGCCTTCACCGGCGCCGAGAAGTTCAAGGCCGAGACCGGGGTGGAGTACCGCGACTTCGAGATCCAGAACGACAGCCAGCGCGAGCAGGCGCTGCGCCGCTTCGCGCGCGGCGGCTATGACCCCGTCGTGGCCATCGGCTTCAGCCATGCCTCGGCGATGGAGAAGGTGGCGGCGGAGTTCCCGCAGACGCGCTTCGCCATCGTCGACAGCGTGGTGGACCTGCCGAACGTGCGCTCGATCCTGTTCAACGAGCATGAGGGCAGCTACCTCGTCGGCGTGCTGGCGGCGATGGCGGCGGGCGAGGGCGACGTCGGCTTCGTCGGCGGCATGGACATCCCGCTGATCCGCAAGTTCGCCTGCGGCTATGTCGGCGGCGCGAAGTCGATGAAGCCTGACATCGAGGTGTTCCAGAACATGACCGGCACCACCGGCGCGGCCTGGAACGACCCCGCCAAGGGCGGCGAGCTCGCCCGCAGCCAGATCGACCGCGGCGCGGAGGTCGTCTACCACGCCGCCGGCGGCACCGGCCGCGGCGTGCTGCAGGCGGCGGCGGACGCCGGCAAGCTCGGCATCGGGGTGGACAGCAACCAGAACGCGCTGCATCCGGGCAAGGTGCTGACCTCGATGCTGAAGCGGGTGGACGTGGCGGTGTTCGACGCCTTCTCCGACGCGATGAACGACGAGTGGAGCGGCGGCGCGCGGGTGCTGGGGCTGGCCGAGGGCGGCGTCGGCTGGGCGCTCGACGCCAACAACGAGAGCCTGATCACCGACGCGATGAAGGCGGCGGTCGAGGACGCCTCGGCGAAGATCGTGTCCGGCGAGGTGGTCGTGCACGACTACATGGCTGACAGCGCCTGCCCGTACTGATGGGCGCGCTGGCGGGAGCGGGGCGGGCCGGCGTTCGCGCCCTCGCCGCGGCGCTGGCGCTCGGCGCCGCTGCGGGGCCTGCGGCGGCGGACGGGCCCGCCATCGTCTATTCCATCGGCGGCAAGTTCGACGGCAGCTTCAACGAGAGCGCCTTCGCCGGCGTCGAGGCCTGGCGCGGCGAGACCGGCGGCGACGTCATGGAGGTCGAGCCCGGCGACGTGACCCAGATGGAGCAGGCGCTGCGCCGTCTCGCGCGGCGGGGGCGCTACCCGGTGGTGGCGGTGGGCTTCCTGCAGGCCAGCCCGCTGGCGAAGGTCGCCGCCGACTTCCCAGAGACCCGCTTCACGATCATCGACGCGGCGGTGGACGCGCCCAACGTGCAGTCGGTCGTGTTCCGCGAGCATGAGGGCGCCTATGTCGTCGGCGTGCTGGCGGCGATGGCGAGCGAGAGCGGCGTGGTGGGCGTCGTCGGCGGCATGGACATCCCGCTGATCCGCCGCTTCGCCTGCGGCTACGCGCAGGGGGTGAAGGCGACGACGCCGGGCGCCGAGGTGCTGGTGAACTACGCCGGCAGCACGCCCGCCGCCTGGGCCGACCCCGCCCGCGGCGCGGAGCTGGCGCGCGGGCAGATCGACCGCGGCGCGGACGTGATACTGCAGGCCGCGGGCGGCACCGGGCTCGGCGTGCTGCAGGCGGCGGCGGAGGCCGGGGTTCTGGGCGTCGGCACCGACAGCAACCAGAACGCGCTGCATCCCGGCGCCGTGCTCACCTCGCTCCTGAAGCGCACCGACCGCGCCGTGTCGGCGGCCTTCGCGGACTGGACGCCTGGCCTGCGCTCGCTGGGCTGGGCCGAGGGCGGGCTCGACTGGGTCATCGATGAGCACAACCGCGCGCTGATCTCGCCGGCGATGGAGGCCGAGGCGACCGCCGCGGCGGAGGCCATCGCGCAGGGGTTGCTGGAGGTGCGCGACAGCGCGGCCGACGGGACTTGCGCCGCGCCGTGAGCGGCGGCGCGGAGGAAGGGCGCCCCGCGGCGCGCGCCGGCGCGTCCGGGCCGGTCGCCGCCGTGCGCGGGCTCGGCGAAGTGGCGCTGCGCTGCCGGGACATGGGCGCGATGCGGGCCTTCTACGAGGGCGTGCTGGGCCTGACGCCGCTGGCGGCGGAGCGCGGCGGCATCCAGTTCTACGCGCTCGGCCCCGGCTGGCGCGGCCATACCGCGGTGCTGGCGCTCTTCGGCCCAGAGGCGGCCGCGCGGCCGGCGGCGGAGGGGTCGTCTACGCCTGAGACCTCTACCCTTCATCACATCGCGCTGTCGGTGGACTGGGAGGCGCAGGACGCGGCGCTCGCGCGGCTCGCGGCGCTGGGCCTGCCGGCGCGGTCGGAGCGCTTCGACTGGATCGGCTGGCGCGGCGTCTTCACCGAGGACCCCGAGGGCAACGTCGTGGAACTGGTGGCGGCGGACCCGGCGCGGGAGCGCTGAGAGCGGCCGGATCGCGCCGCCGCGCGCGCTCAGGCCAGCCCCACGAGCCTTGCGATATGGCCGACGACGGCGGCGAGCCAGCCGAACTCGGAGGGCAGGCGGGCGGCGAGCGCGGAGAGGCCCGCGACGACGCCGACGCCGGCCGCGGCGAAGGCGGCGCCCTCCGCCGCCTTCTCGACCCCCTTGCCGGCGCCGCGCGCGACCGGGCCGAGCGCATGGGCGGCGAGCGCGCGCAGGGCCGAGCGCGCGGCGCGCAGGTAGGAGCGGCGGGCCAGCGCGGGTGCGAGCGGCGTCGGGTCGTCGGGCGAGGGGTCCGGCGTCGCCGCGTCGCGCAGCTCCGCGAGGCTCTCCGCGGCGTCCTCGGCGATGAGGTCGGGCGCGGCTCTCGCGATGGCCTCCATCGCCGCGGCGGCGTCGGCGACGGCGGCCTGCTCTACCTCCGGCGCGTCGAACCCGCGCGAGACGTCTTCCAAATAGGCCCGCCACTCGGGCAGATGGGCGAGGAAGCGCTGCAGCTCGATGTCGAGCGCGACGAGCTCCGCGGCGTCCTGCGGCATCAGGGTCTCGTCGGCGCGGGCGGCCTGCGCCGAGAGCCGCCCGGCGCAGACGCCGAGCGACATCGCGTCGAGCGCGTCGGGGTCGGGGCCGAGCGCCTCGCGCAGGCGGCCCAGCACGGTGGCCAGGCGCGGGTTCTGCCGCCCGGCGCCGGCGGCGAGCAGGTCGTCCGCCGCCGCGACGAGGCCCGCGCGGGCGGCGGCGACGAAGCCGGGCCGCGCGGCCTCGGCCAGCGGCGGGGCGGGGCGCAGGGCGCCGTCGCGCATCTCGAAATGCACCGGCGCCGGGCGCTCCGCGGGCGGCTCGGGCGCTGACGGCTCATCCTCGGCGCCGGCGCCCTCGCGATCGGCGATCATGCGGGCGATCTCGGCGTTGACGGCGGCGGGGCCGGCGTCCCAGAGCGCGTCGTCGAGCGTCAGCAGGCTGGTCTCGAAGGCGATGTCGGCGGGCCGGCCGTTCAGCCGGTCGCCGAGCCAGTCGAGCCAGACGGCCCAGTCCTCGCCCGCGTCTTGGAGGATGCTGTTCAGGGCGGCGGCGTTCTCGTCCCACCAGCGCGGAGGCTCGCCCGGCCAGAGCTGGCGCATCGGCGGCGGTCCCGGAGCCGGCGCGGGCTCCGGCCCGAACCCGAGATCGTGCAGGAAGGCTTCGCGCAGGTCCGCACGCGCGAACTCGTAGGCTTCTCCCGGCGCCGAGCTCTCCCCGCGGGCGTAGCCGGCAGCCGAGGCGAAGCCGCGCGGCGTGGCGACCGTGCGCGCCAGCCAGGCCGCGGCCTGCCCCGTACGCGAGTTCGTCGGCGCCGTTGGCAGTTTTCGCGCCGACCAGTCCATCGCTGAGCGCAGCGGCTGGGCAGGCCCTCCATGCGCCATGGCCCAGGCCGCGGCGGCCGTGCGGAAGGCGGGCAGGGCGAGCGTGGCGCGGATGGCCGGGTGACGCTCCCGCTGCGACTCCGCCAGCGAGCGGCGGAGCAGGGGCAAAAGGCGGATGACGCCGCGGGCGGCCGCGAGCAGCGCCTTGGCGTCGCTGATCTGCGCGGGGGCGTCCGGCGCGACGGCGCGCGCGATCACGGCGTTGGCCTCGGCGGGGGGCAGCGACCAGACGGGTTCCGGCAGCGCGACGCGGGCGCGCTCGGCCAGCGGGTCGCCGGCCTCGCCGCCGAGACGCGCCTCGTACCAGCCGGTCCAGACCTCCCAGCCCTCGCCGGAGTCAAGAAGCGCGTCCGACAGCCGCGACCACGCCTCGACGGCCCACCGCGGCGCGCCCCCGGGCCAGAGCGGCGCGGCGGCGAGGGATTGGGGCCTGCCGTCGCGTACGAGGAGGGCGGCGTCGGCGCGCATCGCGTCCTCGACGTCGGCCTGCGCGCCGCGGGCGGCGGCTTGCGACGAATGCATGACCTTTGCGCCCGGCGGCGTATCGGGCGTCAGCATGGCGGCGACGCCCGACGCGGCGTCGACGGCGTGGGCGAGCGCGGCCCAGGCGTCGGCGGCGCAGGCGCGCTCGGCGGCGCGGGCGGCGGCGCTGTCGATGTTGGCGGCGCCCGCCGCCGCGGCGCGCCGCGGCTCCGCAAGCCGCGCTCCCGGCCCGCTGCGCGCCGCCGTCCAGGCGGTCGCCGCGGCGCGGAAGCTCGGCAGGGCGAGGCTGGCGCGACGGGCCTCGGCGTCCCACTCCAGCGGCCTGAGCATGGCGGGCAGCGCGCGCAGCGCGGCGCGCGCCGCCAGCGTCTGGCGCGCGGCGGTGTCGAGACCGGCGAGCGTGTCGCGCAGCGCCGGGTCCGGCTCGGCCTCGGAGATGCGGTTCGGGAACTGGGGATGGGACTGCGGCGGGGGCTGCGGCGGAGCGGGCGCGTCGGCCTCGGGACCGAACCCGGCGGGGTAGGCGTGCTCGGCAGCTTCGCCGCCGGCTGCTTCGTCGCGGGGCGCGTCCGGCGGTCGCTCGGGTTCGACGAGCCATGGCAGGCCCTGCTCCACGGCGAGGCGCGCGAGCAAGTCGTTGACGGCGTCGGCGCCCCGGTCCCATGGCAGGCGCGTTTCGGCGACGATGCGGGCGAGGTCGCGCATCGCGGGCGGGTCGCCGCCTCGCGCGCGCGCCTCCCACCAGTCGGTCCAGACGGCCCAGCGGCGGTCGGCCGACGTCAGCCGGACGCGCACGCCCGGCCATGCGGCGGGCGCGGCGCAGTCCGGCCAGAGCGGGCGGCTCAGCAGGCGTGCGGCGTCGTCGCCCCGCTCGACCTGCGCAGCGTCGGCCTCGCTGGCGGCGACATCGTGCTCGCTGAGATTGCGGGAGGCGGCGCCGGCGGCGCGGCCCCGGGCGCTCTGGTCGCGGTAGGCCGCGCGCCTGAGGCAGTAGGCGGCGCAGGCCGCAGCGCGGGCGGCGCGCCCGGCGCCGTCCGCGCGCTGGGTGGACGAAGACACGCCGACGGCGCGCTCGGCGGCGGCGTGGGCGGCGTCAGCGGCATGTTGGGCGGCGGCGGCGGCGGCGACCGCCGCCTCGCTGATGGTCGTCGCCTCCCACGCCGCCTCGTCGAGGGCGAGGAGTTCGGCCCCGCGCTGCGACAGCGCGACGGCGCGGAACCATGGCAGGACGACGCCCTCCCGCCACGCCGCGTCTCGGGGCGCGCGCGAGGGCTCGGCGAGCAGCGGCCCCGCGCGCAGCGCCGCGCGCGCCGCCATGGCCATCGTCACGGCGATGGGCCGGTCCTTCAGCCACGCCGCGGCGTGGCCGGCCGAAAGGAATCGCGGCGCGTCGGAACCCGCCGCCATCGGCTCAGAAGGCGTCCTTGCGGCGGCGGACCTCGCCGAAGACGGCCGCAGCGTCGGCGCCGGGCAGGCCCACGGCCAGCTGCAGGTCAGGCTCGCCAGCGCGCAGGAAGGGGTTGGCGGCCAGTTCCCGCGCGATGGTGGTGGGCGTGGTGGGCAGGTCGTCGGCGCGCAGGGCGCGGATGGCGCGGGCCTCCTCGGCGAGCGCGGGGTTCCCGGTCTCGATGGTCTCGGCGAACATCAGGTTCGCCTCGGTGTATTCGTGGCCGAACCAGACGGTCGTCTCCGGCGGCAGCGCGGCGAGCTTGCAGAGCGAGGCCCACATCATCGCGTGGGTGCCCTCGAACACCCGTCCGCAGCCGAGGCGGAACAGCGAATCGGCGGTGAAGACGGCGCCGGGCTTGGCGAAGTGGAAGGCGATGTGGCCGACGGTGTGGCCCGAGACGTCGATGACGCGCGCGACGCTGTCGCCGAGGGCGATCTCCTCGCCCTCGTCGAGCGCGGCGTCGAGGGCGGGCAGGCGGCCGGCGTCGGCCTTCGCGCCGGCGACCTTGGCGCCGAAGCGGGACTTGAGTGCTGCGACGCCGTCGACATGGTCGGCGTGGTGATGGGTGATCCACACCCAGTCGAGCCCCCAGCCGCGCGCCTCCAGCGCCGCGGTGATCGGCGCGGCCTCCGGCGCGTCGATCACCGCGGTCTTGCCCGAGGCTGCGTCGCGCAACAGATAGGCGTAGTTGTCCGTGCGGCACGGGACGGTGACGATTTCGAGGGTGGGCGCATTGTCGGTCGGCACTGGCTCGGCTCCGCGATAAGGAGGGGGCGGGGCGCGGCGGGCGCGCTCCGTCGGCGTGCGGTCGGGGCGGCCGCCCCGCCGCGCAGGCTAACCGAGGCTGGAGCGCGATGCATCAGGACGCCGTCGATCTGCGCAGCTTCTACTATCGCACGAGGCTGGGCCGCGTGGCGCAGTCTGCCGTGCGCGCCGCGCTGCGCGAGCTGTGGCCGGACGTGCGCGGCGCCTCGCTGGCGGGCTTCGGCTTCGCCGCGCCGTTCCTGCGACCGTTCAAGGCCGAGGCGCAACGCACGCTGTGCTTCATGCCGGCGCAGCAGGGGGCGTTCCACTGGCCGGTCGACCAGCCCAACGTCACCGTGCTGGTGGAGGAGCGCAACTGGCCGGTGCAGCCGGGCTTCTTCGACCGCATCATCGTCGCCCACGGGCTTGAGGTGAGCGAGCGGCCCGGCGCGCTGCTGCAGGAGGTCAACCGCTGCCTGGCGCCGGGGGGGCGGGCGATCTTCATCGCGCCGAACCGCTCCGGCCTCTGGGCGCGGCGCGACGCGACGCCCTTCGGCCATGGCCGGCCCTATTCCTCCGGCCAGCTGGAGCGGCAGCTGCAGGAGCACGGCTTCGAGCCGGAACGGCAGGCCGCCGCGCTCTACGCCCCGCCCTCGCACAAGGCGTTCTGGCTCAGGATGGCGGGGCTGGCGGAGGCGACGGGCCGGCGGCTCGACGCGCAGCGGCTGGCGGGCGTGATCATGGTGGAGACGACGAAGCTCGCCTTCGCCGCGCCGCGCTCGGGCTCCTCGGTCAGCGTGCGCACCCCGCTGGAGGTGCTGGAGGGGCTGGCGGGAGGCCGGCCGCGGCCCGGCAAGGCGATGGGCAAGGCCATGGGTCGGGCGCTCGGCCGGGGAAGCATCCTGCAGCGCTGACTCGCAGTTCATCCGCTTCCCGATGGCGACTATTAACATTACTGGAAAATTCACTGTGGCAATTTAGGCTCCGATCAACTGGTCTTTACATGCCAATTCATAGGGGGAGCCCATGGGGTCTATTTTAACCAATATGGGAGAGATGGTCGCCCTGAAGTCGCTTCGGGGTGCGAATGCCGACCTGGGTCAGGCTCAGAGCGCCGCTAGCAGCGGGCTGGCCATCAGCACGGCGCGAGACAACGCGGCGATCTGGAGCGTCGCCAGCGTGTTGCGCTCGGACGAGAGCTGGATATCCGGCGCCATGGACTCCATGGCGCTGGGAGGCGCCACGGTGGGAATGGCGCGCCAAGTGGCCGAACGCGCCACGGCGCTCCTGACCGACATGAAGGAGCGCATCGTCCTGGCGCAGGGCCGTAACGTCGACCGCCTGAAGATCGACGCCGACATTCAGACGATGAAGGAGGCGCTTCGGGACGTGATCAACGGCGCCGACTTCAACGGCTTCAATCTTCTCGAGGACGCGCGGCCGGACACGCTGACGATCGTGACCGGCGCGACGCGCTCGCCCGCCGGGCTGGAGGTCGCGGCCCTGCAGGTCGAGCGCCGCGTCATGACCCCCCGAGTTCGGCGTGACGACCGTGGCGGCCGGTCCGGTCAGCGGCATCCGCATTCTGGGCGGCGCCTCGGCGCCTGACGGCAACGGCGCCTTCACCTCGGGTGTAGAGGAAACCTTCGGGTTCCGAGCCAATCTGATTTCCCTCGGCGATGAGATCACGACGACGATCAACGGCGCCGCGACGACCTATGTGGTCGCACCCGGCGACCTTACCCTCGCAGGCGCGGTCGATGCGAACGCGCTGGCGACGAACCTGATCGCGTCGCTCGGCGCGACGCCGGCGACGTTCAACAAAGGGTACCTGCCGTCGTAGCCCGACGTGCTTGCGTTCCAGTACGTTGGATATCTCAGCGAGTTCCGTATCGAGTTCGACCGACCGGCCCCTGTGGTGGTGTCGGGGCTGAGCGGGGCGTGGGATCTCAATGTCCGTACGGAGACGGCTGCGGCCGAAGCGCTGGCGATCATCGACCCGATGATCGAGCATGCCGTGGCGGCGGCGTCCTACTACGGTTCGGTGGGCAGGCGGATCTCGTTGCATGAAACGCTGAACGCCCAACTCAAGGACGTGCTTGTGAGCGGGCGCGGCGGCCTGACCGACGCCGACATGGAGGATGTGGCGGCGAAGCTGGTCGCTTCGCAGGTGCGGCGTGACCTGGCGTTGGTTTCGCTTTCCGTCGCCAATGGGCGACCGGAAGTGCTGCTGTCGCTTTTCAGGTGACGCGATCGCGTCAGGTCCGCCCGAACTTGGTCCCCGTCCCGGCCGGGGCCGTCCTCGCGGCGCTCGCCTCGAGCGCGAAGCGCGGGGCCCCGGCGGGACGGCTGGCGCCCGCAGCCCCGCGCCGCTAGAACGCGTCGACCGGGCGGGCGCAGGGCTCGCCCGCCGAGTCCTGCGAGCCGCGCCGATGACCCATCCGCACCCTACGATCGCACCGCGCCCCGGCGTGCTCGACATCTCGCCCTATGTCGGTGGCGAGAGCGGCGCGGCGGGGGCGAACCGGGCGGTGAAGCTTTCCGCCAACGAGAACCCGCTGGGGCCGTCGCCGGCCGCGGTCGACGCCTATCGCGCGGGCGCCGGGGCGCTGGCGCTGTACCCGGACGGCGGCGCGACGGCGCTGCGCGAGGCCATCGCGGCGGCGCATGGGCTGGAGGCGGAGCGCATCGTCTGCGGCGCGGGCTCCGACGAACTCATCGCGCTGCTCTGCAAGGCCTATGCCGGGCCGGGCGACGAGGTGCTGCACAGCCGCCACGGCTTTCTGATGTACGCGATCTCCGCGAGGGCCGCTGGCGCGACGCCCGTCGCCGCGCCCGAGCGCGACCTGACGGCGGATGTGGACGCGCTGCTGGCGGCGTGCAGCGAGCGGACGCGGCTCGTTTTCCTCGCCAACCCCAACAACCCGACCGGCACGCTGATCCGGGCGGCGGAGGTGGCGCGGCTCGCCGACGCGCTGCCGCCCCGGGCGCTGCTCGTGCTGGACGCGGCCTACGCCGAATATGTCGACGCGCCCGGCTACGACGCAGGCGAGGCGCTGGCGAGGGCGCGCGAGAACGTCGTGATGACGCGCACCTTCTCGAAGATCCACGGGCTTGCGGCGCTGCGGCTGGGCTGGCTCTACGGGCCGGCGCATGTGGTGGACGTGATCAACCGGGTGCGGGGGCCGTTCAACGTCTCGGCGCCGGCGCTCGCCGCCGGGGCGGCGGCGGTGGCGGACCATGACTACGTCGCGGCCTGCGCGGCCGAGAACGCGGCCTGGCGCGGCTGGCTGCGCGACCGGCTCGCCGCGGCCGGCGTGCGCTGCACCGAAAGCCACGGCAACTTCCTGCTGGCGGAGTTCGGCGAGACCGGCCCGGCCGCGGCCCCGGAGGCGGACGCCTGGCTCAAGGCGCGCGGGCTGGTCGTGCGGCGGATGGAGGGCTACGGCCTGCCTGGCTGGCTGCGCGTCTCCGTCGGCCGTCCGGAGGACTGCCGGGCCGTCGCCGACGCCGTCGCCGCGTTCAGGGCCGCGCGGGCGTGACGGTCGGGACCGCAGGCGCCGCCGCCAATCGCCCCTCGCCGCTGTTCGACCGGGTCGCGCTGATCGGCCTGGGACTCATCGGCTCCTCCATGGCCTGGGCGATGAGGCGCGACGGCGTGGCGCGCGAGATCGTCGGCCACGCCCGCAGCGCGGAGACGCGGACGGCGGCGATGCGGCTGGGCTTTCTCGACGCCGCCTACGAGACCGCCGCGGACGCCGCGCGCGGGGCCGACATCGTGGTGCTGTGCGTGCCGGTGGGCGCGATGGGCGCCGTGGCGGCGGAGATCGCGCCGAGCCTCAGCCCCGGCGCCATCGTCACCGATGTCGGCTCCACCAAGGGCGCCGTGATCGAGGCGGTGGCGCCGCATCTGCCGGATGGCGCGGCCTTCGTGCCGGCGCACCCGCTGGCGGGCACCGAGCATTCCGGCCCCGAGAGCGGCTTCGCGGAACTGTTCGACAACCGCTGGTGCATCGTCACCCCCGCCCCCGGCGCGCCGGGCCGCGCGGTCGCGAAGGTGCGCGAACTGTGGGAGCGCTGCGGCGCGCAGGTCGACGTGATGGACCCTGCGCGCCACGACCTCGTGCTCGCCGTCACCAGCCACACGCCGCACCTGATCGCCTACACGATGGTGGGCGTGGCGGACGACATGCGACGCGTGACGAAATCCGAGGTCATCAAGTACTCCGCCGCAGGTTTCCGCGACTTCACCCGCATCGCCGCCAGCGACCCGACCATGTGGCGCGACGTTTTCCTGAGCAACCGCGAGGCGACGCTGGAAATCCTCGGGCGCTTCACCGAGGAACTGTTCGCGCTGCAACGGGCGATCCGCACCGGCGACGGACAGCATCTGTTCGACTACTTCACCCGGACGCGGGCGATCCGCCGCGGCATCCTCGATGCGGGCCAGGACACGGCGAAATCCGATTTCGGGCGGGGGCGCGGCGCGGAGCCCCCTGCGCCGGGACCGTCGCCGGTTTCCGTCCCGGCTGATCCCGAGGCCGCCTCCCCGGCCCTCGCTCCCGGCGCCCCTCCGGGCGCCTCTCCGGCCTCCGCTCCGGGCGCCGCGCGCGGGAGCGCCGGGGGGCGATGAGCGGTCCGCGGCGCGGCCTCACGGCGCTGGCGCTGACCGTCCTGCTCGGCGCGTTCTGCGCGCCCGCCGGCGCGAGCCCCGTTCCGACGCCGCGGCCCGGGTCGCCCGCCGTCTCCGCCGAGGCGCCGGGCGGGCCCGGGGCCGTCGAAGGCGCTCCGGCGCCCCGGCCCCGGCCCGCGCGCGCCGAGCATGTCGACGCGCCGGCGGCCCCGGCGGCTTCCTCGACAGGCGCACCCGCGGCGGCGCCGGCGCGCAGGGCGGCGAGCGACGCGCCGAAGCCGGCGCCGAGGCCCGCGTCCAGGCCGGCGCAGCTGGCCTCGCGGACGCCGCCGCCGACCTTCGCGCCGCCGTCGGCGGGCGGGCTCTGCGGCGACGCGCGGCTTCAGGGGCAGGCGATGTCGACGATCGACGGGACGGGGCCCTGCGGCGTCGCCAACCCGGTGCGGCTGCAGTCGGCGGCGGGGGTGAAGCTGACGCGGACAGTAATCGTCGGCTGCGCTGCGGCGCGGGCGCTCGCGGACTGGCTGGAGCAGAGCGCGGCGCCCGCGGCGCGCAGCCTGATGGGGGGGCGGCTGGCGGCGATCACGCCCTTCGCCGGCTATGCTTGCCGCTCGCGCAACTCGCGCGTGGGCGCCCGTCTATCCGAACACGCCTTCGGCCGCGCCATCGACGTGGGCGCCTTCACCGTGGCGGGCCATGGCGAGGTGTCGGTGCTGGAGGGCTGGGGCGGATCCGCGCCGGAGCGGGCGTTCCTGCGCCGCGTCTGGCGCGATGCGTGCGGGCCCTTCGGCACGGTGCTGGGGCCGCAGTCGGACCGCTTCCACCGCAATCACTTCCATCTCGACGTCGCCGATTACCGCTCCGGGCCATACTGCCGCTGACGGACGCGCGTCAGCGGCCCCTGGGGTGGGCTGCGGCGTGGACGGCGGCGAGGCGCGAGCCCTCGACGGCGGCGTAGATCTGCGTGGTGCCGAGCGAGGCGTGGCCGAGCAGCGCCTGGATCGACCGCAGGTCGCCGCCGGCGGCGAGCAGATGGGTCGCGAAGGCGTGGCGCAGGGCGTGGGGGGTGGCGGTCGCCGGCAGGCCGAGCGCCATGCGCGCCGACGCCATCGCCGCCTGCACCGCGCGCGGCCCGAGCGGCCCGCCCCGCACGCCGCGAAACAGCGCCTCCTCGCTCGTCAGCGAGAAGGGCGCGGCGCGGCGGTAGGCCTCGACGGCGGCGCGCGCGGCCGGCAGCACCGGCACGACGCGCTGACGGCCGCCCTTGCCGGCGACGAGCAGGGTCTCGGGCAGCGGCGCGTCGCGGCCCCTGAGCGCCAGCGCCTCGCCGATGCGCAGGCCGCAGCCCCAGAGCAGGGTGAGCGCGGCGGCGTCCCGCGCGCCGACCCAGGGCTCGGCGGCGGCGGCGTCCACGGCGGCGATCAGCGCGCGGGCGGCGTCGGGCGACACGGGGCGGGGCAGGCGGCGCGGGCGCCGCGGGCCGCGCGCGGCGGCGACGGCGGCGTTCTCCGCCCCGGTGGTCTCTGCCAGCCAGCGGTGGAAGCCGCGCACGGCCGAGAGCGCGCGGGCGACGGAGCGCGCCGCGAGCCCGCGCCCGCGCAGCGACGCGACCCAGGCGCGCAGGTCGGCCGTGTCCGCGGCCGCGAGCGCGGCGCCGGTCACGGCCTCGCCGCGGTGGCGGGTGAGAAAGCCCAGCCAGTCGGAGACGTCGCGGCGATAGGCCTCCAGCGTCGCGGGCCTGCGCCCGGCGACCGGTCCGAGCCGCGCGAGCCATCCGTCCAGCAGCGCCGCGGCGGCCTCGCTCACCGGCGCCCCCGGCGGCGCGGCGACTGGCCCGCCAGGGGGGGCGGCGACCGGCCTGCGCCGGTTCGCTCCCCGGCGCGGTCGCCGGCCCGCACCCGGGCGCGCATCGCCTCAAGCGTCCCCGGCCGCATCCGGGCGGGCCTCAGGGAACGAGCCAGCGCCGGCCGGCCCGCGCCACGACCCCGCCGAGGAACGCGACGAGATCGACGCCGTGCTCGGGCGAGAAGCGGTGTGCGTCCTCCGCGCCGAAGGCGAGAAGCGCGCGGGGGCCGCCGAGATCGAGCGCGATGAGCGCCTCGGAGCGGGCGCGCGGCGCGTCGTCGCCCCAGATCAGCTCGGCTTCCGGCGGCGCGGCGCGCAGCCGCACGCCGTCGCGCTCGGGCGTGTCGTCGAGCGCGAGATAGGCGTCGATCGCGCCTTCCGGCAGCGCCACGATGCGGTCGGCCAGCGGCCCGGCGTCGCCGACCTCGGCGCCCGGCTCCAGCGCCAGCCGCGCGGCGTCCACCGTCACGATGTCCGGCGCTTCGACGAGCAGCGCGCGCAGGAAGGCCCGGCGGTCGGCGGCGTCGAGCAGGCGCAGCGCGGCGCGGTGCACCTGGCCGGCGCCGGCCAGGTTCTCGTAGGCGGCGGCGATCACCGAGCGGTGCGCGCGCTCCAGCGTCTCCAGTCGCGTCTCCAGCCGCCGCACCAGCGCGCCGCGCAGGTCGACGACGTTGCGCGCCTCGCCGCCGCCGGACGCCTCGATCAGCGCGCGCATCAGCGCGCCGTCGTCCAGCACCAGCGCCGGCTCGGCGAGGATCGCCGCTCGGAGCGCCGCCGTCTCCTGCGCCGAACGCTTCGCGGGCGCCCCGGCGGCCGCCTTGGCTGCGCCCGGGGCCGACGCGGTCGCCTGCCCGGTCACGCGATCGGCCGCATCATCGGTCACCGGGCGGCCTTTCCGGCGGCCTTGATGGTCTGGCCGGTCTTGGCCCAGTCCGCGAGGAACGTCTCCAGCCCCTTGTCGGTCAGCGGGTGCTTGGCGAGCGCGCGCAGCACCGAGGGCGGCATGGTGCCGACGTCCGCCCCCAGCATCGCGGCGTCGCGGACATGGTTCGGCGTGCGGATCGAGGCGGCGAGGATCTTGGTGGCGAAGCCGTAATTGTCGTAGATCGTGCGGATCTCGCCGATCAGGTCCATCCCGTCGAGGCCGATGTCGTCGAGCCGCCCTATGAAGGGCGAGATGAAGGCCGCGCCCGCCTTGGCGGCGAGCAGCGCCTGGGTGGCGGAGAAGCACAGCGTGACGTTGACCATCCGCCCCTCGTCGGCGAAGACGCGGCAGGCCTTGAGGCCATCCCAGGTCAGCGGCACCTTGATGGCGATGTTGTCAGCGATCTCGGCCAGCGCCCGGCCCTCGGCCACCATCGCCTCGAACTCGGTCGCGGCGACCTCGGCGGAGACCGGGCCGGGCACGATCGCGCAGATCTCGCGCGTGACCTCGATGATGTCGCGGCCGGATTTCAGGATCAGCGACGGATTGGTGGTGACGCCGTCGACCATGCCGGTGGCGGCGAGGTCGGTGATCTCGGCGATGTCGGCGGTGTCCACGAAGAATTGCATGGGTTGCGGCTCCCGGTTGCGGCGGGCGGAGTCTAGAGCAGGCGCGGGCTCGCCGCCAGCATCGGCGGGCAGGCCGGCGGCGGGTTCGTGGCGATGAGCGGCGGGCCCAGCGTCGCGGTCGCCCTGCCGGTGCCGGTGGACCGCCTGTTCGACTACGCCGCGCCGGCCGACCTCTTTCCGGGCGGTCCGCCGCCGCCGGGCGCGCTGGTCGAGGCGCCGCTCGGCTCGGGGCGGACGGTGGGCGTCGTCTGGGGCCCCGGAGGCGCGTCATGGGGCGGCGCCTCGGATCCGCCGGCGGCGCTGAAGCCGCTGATCCGCGCGCTGGAGGCCCCGCCGCTTCCCGAGCCCCTGCGCGCCTTCATCGCCCGCGCCGCCGACTACACGCTGACGCCGATCGGCATGATGGCGCGGCTGGCCTGCCGCGCGCCGGGCCTCGGCGAGCCCGCGCCGGAGCGGGCGGTGCTGCGCCTCGGCCCCGGCGCGCCCGACCGGATGACGCCGGCGCGGGCGCGGGTGCTGGACGTGCTGGCGGCCCTGGGCGGGGCGGGCCTGAGCCCCGGCGATCTGGCGCGCGAGGCCGGCGTCTCGGCCTCGGTCGCCGCGGGGCTGGAGGCCTGCGGCGCGCTGCTGCGCGAGAGCGCCCCGCGCGACGCGCCCTATCCGGCGCTCGACCCCGAAGCGGCGCCCGCCGCGCTCTCGCCCGCGCAGGCGGCGGCGGCGCTGGCGGCGCGCGCGGCGGTGGCGCAGGCGGCTGCGGCGCAGCCGGGCGCCGGCGGCTTCTCGACGACGCTGCTGCAGGGCGTGACCGGCTCTGGCAAGACCGAGGTGTATCTGGAGGCGGTGGCCGAGGCGCTGGCGCGGGGCCGGCAGGCGCTGGTGATGCTGCCCGAGATCGCGCTGACCGCGGCCTTCCTCGACCGCCTGGCGGCGCGATTCGGCGCAGCCCCCGCCGCCTGGCACTCCGGCGTTTCGGGCGCAGAGCGGCGGCGACTGTGGCGCGCGGCCGCCTCGGGCGCGGCGCAGGTGGTGATCGGCGCGCGGTCGGCGCTGTTCCTGCCCTTCGCTCGGCTGGGGCTGATCGTGGTGGATGAGGAGCACGAGGGCGCCTACAAGCAGGAGGACGGCGCGCTCTACCACGCCCGCGACATGGCGGTGCTGCGCGCCTCCTGCGAGGGCGCGGCGGCGCTGCTGGCCTCGGCGACGCCCTCGCTGGAGAGCTGGGTGAACGCCGAGACCGGGCGCTATCGCCGCCTGACCCTGCCGGACCGCTACGGCCCCGCGACGCTGCCGCGGCTCGCGGCGGTGGACCTGCGCCGCGACGGGCCGGCGCGGGGCCGCTGGATCGCGCCGCCCTTGGCGAAGGCGACAGCGGAGCGGCTGGCGGCCGGCGAGCAGACGCTGCTGTTTCTCAACCGCCGCGGCTATGCGCCGCTGACCGTGTGCCGGGCCTGCGGGCATTTCTTCGAGTGCCCCGACTGCGACGCGCGGCTGGTGGAGCATCGCCTGCGCGGAAAGCTCGTCTGCCACCAGTGCGGCCACGCGGAGCCGCAGCCCGCCGCCTGCCCGTCCTGCGGCGCGGCGGACCGGCTGGCGGCGACGGGGCCGGGGGTGGAGCGGCTGGCCGAGGAGGCGGCGGCGCTGTTTCCGCAGGCGCGGGTGGCGCTGCTGTCGTCCGACACCGCGGCGGGGCCGGCGGCCCTGCGCGCGCAGATCGAGGAGATCGCCGGCGGCGGGGCCGACGTGATCATCGGTACGCAGCTCGTCGCCAAGGGCCACAACTTTCCGCTGCTGACGCTGGTGGGGGTGATCGACGCCGATCTCGGGTTGGCCAACGGCGACCTGCGCGCGGCGGAGCGCACCTTCCAGCTCATCCGCCAGGTGTCCGGCCGGGCCGGGCGGGCGGAGCGGCCCGGGCTGGCGCTGATCCAGACCGCGGCGCCGGAGCACCCGGTGATCCGGGCGATCCTCGCCGGCGACGAGGAGGGGTTCCTGCGGCGCGAGGCGGCGGAGCGTCAGGCGGCGGGCAGCCCGCCCTTCGGGCGCATGGCGGCGGCGATTCTCTCGGGGCCGGACGAGGCGAAGACCTGGGAGGCCGCGCGCGCCCTCGCGCGGGCCGGCGGCCCGCTGGAGGCCGTCGGCGCGCGGCTGTTCGGCCCGGCGCCGGCGCCGGTCGCGCGCATCCGCGGCCGGTTCCGCGTGCGGCTTCTGGTCAAGGCGCCGCGGACGGCGCCGCTGCAGCCGGCCCTGCGCGCCTGGATCGCCGCGGCGCCGCCGCGCGGCGGCGTGCGGCTGGCCGTCGACGTGGACCCGCAGAGCTTTCTCTGATGGCGCGCGGCCCCTGAGGCGGCGCGCGGTCGCCGCCGGGGCGGGGCTGCGGGCGGGAGCGGGGGAGTGGCGGGTTGCACGTCCGAGTTGCGCATGGGGCGTCGCGCCGCCTGGCCGGACCGCAGGGAGGTTCCGCCGCGAGGCGCCCCGGCGCCGCGGCCCGGCGCATGCGGGAGGGCGTCGCGCCGCAATTATCGCGGTCCATGGCGCCGCAGGTGCGAGGTCGTGTTGCGTTCCGCCGAAAGCCTGTGCTAGCCACCGGCCATCGCCGGGGCTGACGCTCTGGCGTTTTTCCTGCGCAGGGTCGGGACTTCTCCGGCCAGGCGTTCCGAGTCCAGCCAGAGGGTGGTCCGTGTCCGACAACACTCCCGTCACCGACGTCGCCGGACGCTACGCCGCCGCGCTGTTCGAGCTGGCCGACGAGGCCGGCGCACTCGACGCGGCGGAGGGTCATCTCGGCGCCCTTTCCGCCGCCCTCGCCGAGAGCGCCGACCTGCGCGCCCTGGTCTCGTCGCCGATCTACAGCCGCGAGGAGCAGGGCGCCGCGATGGCCGCCGTCTGCCGCGCGATGGAGATCAGCGCGCCGACCGCCAACCTGATCGGGCTGATGGCGGCCAAGCGCCGCCTCTCGTCCCTGCCCGACGTCATCCGCGCCTTCCGCGCCCTGCTGGCGAAGCGCCGCGGCGTGGTTCCCGCACAGGTCCGCGCCGCCGCGCCGCTCTCGGACGCGCAGCGCGAGGAGCTCGAGCGCGTGCTGCGCGCCGCCGCCGGCGCCGACATCGCGCTCGACATCACCGTTGACGAGACGCTGATCGGCGGGCTCGTCGTCAAACTGGGCTCGAAGATGATCGACACGTCGATCCGCTCGCGCCTGACCCGACTTCAAACCGCCATGAGGGAGGTGGGCGTATGACCATCCAGGCCGCCGAGATTTCTGCCATCCTCAAGGAGCAGATCAAGAACTTCGGGCAGGAGACGGAAGTCTCCGAAGTGGGCCTCGTGCTCAGCGTGGGCGACGGCATCGCCCGTGTGCACGGCCTCGACAACGTCCAGGCCGGCGAGATGGTCGAGTTTCCCGGCGGCGTCCGGGGCATGGCGCTGAACCTCGAGGCCGACAACGTCGGCATCGTGATCTTCGGCGACGACCGCGCCATCAAGGAAGGCGACACGGTCAAGCGCACCAACTCGATCGTGGACATCCCGGTCGGCAAGCAGCTTCTCGGCCGCGTCGTGGACGCCCTCGGCGACCCCATCGACGGCAAGGGCCCGGTGGTGTTCGAGAGCCGCCAGCGCGCCGACGTGAAGGCGCCGGGCATCATCCCGCGCAAGTCGGTCCATGAGCCGATGCTCACGGGCCTGAAGGCGATCGACTCGCTGATCCCCGTCGGTCGCGGCCAGCGCGAGCTGATCATCGGCGACCGCCAGACCGGCAAGACCGCCGTGGCGCTCGACACCATTCTGAATCAGAAAAGCTACAATGACGCCGCCGACGGCGACGAGAACAAGAAGCTCTACTGCATCTACTGCGCCGTGGGCCAGAAGCGCTCCACCGTCGCCCAGCTGGTCAAGAAGCTGGAGGAGACGGGCGCGATGGAATACTCCATCGTCGTGGCCGCCACCGCGTCCGAGCCGGCGCCGCTGCAGTATCTCGCGCCCTACGCCGCGTGCACCATGGCGGAGTACTTCCGCGACAACGGGATGCACGCGCTGATCATCTATGACGATCTGTCGAAGCAGGCCGTGGCCTATCGCCAGATGTCGCTGCTGCTGCGTCGCCCGCCGGGCCGCGAAGCCTACCCGGGCGACGTGTTCTACCTCCATTCCCGCCTGCTGGAGCGCGCCGCGAAGCTCAACGACGACAACGGCGCCGGCTCGCTGACCGCCCTGCCGATCATCGAGACGCAGGCGGGCGACGTGTCGGCCTACATCCCGACCAACGTGATCTCGATCACCGACGGGCAGATCTTCCTTGAAACCGACCTTTTCTACCAGGGCGTCCGCCCCGCGGTGAACGTCGGCCTCTCGGTGAGTCGTGTGGGCTCCTCGGCGCAGACCAAGGCGATGAAGTCGGTCGCCGGCTCGATCAAGCTGGAGCTGGCGCAGTACCGCGAGATGGCGGCCTTCGCGCAGTTCGGCTCCGACCTCGACGCCGCCACCCAGCGCCTGCTGGCCCGCGGCTCGCGCCTGACCGAGCTGCTCAAGCAGCCGCAGTATGCGCCTCTGACCAACGAGGAGCAGGTCTGCGTGATCTACGCCGGCACCAAGGGCTACCTCGACAAGCTGCCGGTATCGGCGGTCGGAAAGTTCGAGCGCGGCCTGCTGGCGCATCTTCGCGGTCCCGCGAAGGACGTGCTCGACACGCTGCGCAAGAACGACGGCAAGGTGGCCGGCGATCTCGAAGCGAAGGTCAAGGGCGCCATCGAGGACTTCGCCAAGGGCTTCTCCGCCTGATCCGTCAGCACGACCTCGGGAGACGCGGCGCATGCCCAGCCTCAAGGACCTGAAGAACCGGATCAATTCGGTCAAGAACACGCGGAAGATCACCAAGGCGATGCAGATGGTCGCCGCCGCCAAGCTGCGCCGCGCGCAGGAGGCGGCGGAGGCCGCTCGGCCCTACGCGGAGCGGATGGAGGGCGCCGTGGCGAACCTCGCCGCCGCCGCAAAGGGCAGCCCGACCGCGCCGACGCTGTTCACCGGCACGGGGCGGGACGACACGCATCTGCTGCTGGTGTGCACCTCCGAGCGCGGCCTATGCGGCGGCTTCAACTCCGCGATCGTCCGGCTCGCGCGTCGGAAGATCGCGGAGCTGCAGGCGGCTGGCAAGACGGTGAAGATCATCACCGTCGGCAAGAAGGGCCGAGACCAGCTGCGCCGCGACTACGGCGCGCTGCTGGTCAGCCATGTCGACATGACCGACGTGAAGCGCGTCGGCTACGGCGACGCCCGCAAGGTGGCGGACGACGTGCTGGGGCGGTTCGCCGCGGGCGAGTTCGACGTCTGCTGGCTGTTCTACAGCGTGTTCAAGAGCGTGATCGCGCAGGAGCCGGTGGGGCCGCAGATCATCCCCGTGACGGCGCCGGAGCAGTCGGCGAGCGAGGGGCCCGGCTACGAGTATGAGCCGGACGAGGACGCCATCCTCGCGGACCTGCTGCCGCGCAGCGTGGCGGTGCGCATCTTCACCGCTCTGCTGGAGAACGCCGCGTCCGAGCAGGGCGCCCGCATGAGCGCGATGGACAACGCCACGCGCAACGCCGGCGACATGATCGACCGGCTCAACATGCAGTACAACCGTTCGCGCCAGGCCGCGATCACCACGGAACTCATCGAGATCATCGCAGGCGCCGAGGCGCTGTAAGGCAAGGGGACGTCACGTCATGGCCCAGGTCGGGAAAATCAAGCAGGTCATCGGCGCGGTGGTCGACGTTCAGTTCGACGGGCATCTGCCGGCGATTCTCAACGCGCTCGAGGCGGACAACAACGGCCGCATCGTCTTCGAGGTGGCGCAGCATCTCGGCGAAAACACCGTGCGCGCCATCGCGATGGACAGCACCGAGGGCCTGGTGCGCGGTCAGGAAGTGACCGACACCGGCGGCCCGATCACGGTGCCGGTGGGCGACGGCACGCTGGGCCGCATCATGAACGTCATCGGCGACCCGATCGACGAGAAGGGCGAGGTCGTCGCGACGGAGCGCCGTGCGATCCACCAGCCGGCGCCGAGCTTCGAGGCTCAGTCCACCACCTCGGAAGTGCTGGTCACGGGCATCAAGGTGATCGACCTGCTCGCGCCCTACGCCAAGGGCGGCAAGATCGGCCTGTTCGGCGGCGCCGGCGTGGGCAAGACCGTGCTCATCCAGGAGCTGATCAACAACATCGCCAAGGTGCACTCGGGCTACTCGGTGTTCGCCGGCGTCGGCGAGCGGACGCGTGAGGGCAACGACCTCTACCACGAGTTCATCGAGTCGGGCGTCATCAACATCGACAAGCTCGAGGAGTCGAAGGTGGCGCTGGTCTACGGCCAGATGAACGAGCCGCCGGGCGCCCGCGCGCGCGTCGCGCTGACCGGCCTGACGCTGGCCGAGCAGTTCCGCGACCAGTCCGGCACCGACGTGCTGTTCTTCGTGGACAACATCTTCCGCTTCACGCAGGCGGGCTCCGAGGTGTCGGCGCTTCTCGGCCGCATCCCGTCGGCGGTGGGCTACCAGCCGACGCTGGCCACCGACATGGGGCAGCTTCAGGAGCGCATCACCTCGACCAACCGCGGCTCGATCACCTCGGTGCAGGCGATCTACGTGCCGGCAGACGACCTCACCGACCCCGCGCCCGCGACCTCCTTCGCCCACCTCGACGCGACGACCGTGCTCAACCGCGCGATCTCCGAGCTCGGCATCTACCCGGCGGTCGACCCGCTCGACTCGACCTCGCGCCTGCTCGACCCCGCGGTGATCGGCGAGGAGCACTACAACACCGCCCGCGCCGTGCAGGGCATCCTCCAGCGCTACAAGTCGCTGCAGGACATCATCGCCATCCTCGGCATGGACGAGCTGTCGGAAGAGGACAAGCTGACCGTGGCGCGCGCCCGGAAGATCCAGCGCTTCCTCTCCCAGCCTTTCGACGTGGCGCAGGTGTTCACCGGCTCGCCCGGCGTGCAGGTGCCGCTGGAGAAGACCATCGACAGCTTCAAGCGCGTCTGCGAGGGCGAGTTCGACCACCTGCCGGAAGCCGCCTTCTACATGGTCGGCGACATCGACAGCGTGATCGAGAAGGCCCAGCGCATGGCCGCCGAAGCGGCGTAAGGGGCGGATTGATCATGGCGAGCATCAAGGTCGATCTCGTGTCGCCGGAGCGCATGCTCGCCTCCGTCGACGCCGACATGGCGCAGCTTCCCGGCATGATGGGCGAGTTCACCGCCCTGCCGGGGCACGCGCCCTTCCTCTCCACCCTGCGGCCGGGGATCGTCGCGATCCACGCCGGCGGCAAGGCCGACGAGTATTTCGTGACGGGCGGCTTCGCCGAGGTCTCGCAGGAGGCGGTCTCGGTGCTCGCCGAACAGGCGGTGCCGAAGGGTGAGCTGACGCGCGCGTTCCTCGACGAGCGGCTCTCCGAGGCCGAGGCCGCGCTTGCGGCGGCACCGGAGGCTGGCAAGGCCGCAGCGGCGCTGCTGGTCAACGACTACCGCACCGCGCTGCAGGCCCACGGGGCCTGACGGACCGCGGGAGCCGGGGAAAGTGCACCCGCGCTACGCCCCGGCGCTGTTCGGGCTCCTGCTCTCGGGGCTGATGTCGCTGATCGTCTCCGGCGTCGCGACGGCGCGGGCGGCGGGTCTGTCGGAGGCGTTTCCGCAGTTGTGGCTCGCGTCATGGCTGATGAGCTGGAGCGTCGCCTTTCCCGTCGTGCTGGTCGTAGCCCCGCTCGTGCGCCGCCTCGTCGCGCGGTTGACGCGGGCGCCGGAAGGCTGAGCCCTCACGGCCTGTCGCGGCTGCGGCCGCCTGCGGCCGACCGGCTTTGAGCCCCGATGGAACGACGACTTCGACGCCGGTCGCGCCGGACGGAGCTATACGTCGCTCACCACGCGGAAGGTGAGGTTGAGCCGCCCGCCGCCGGCCAGCAGCCGCGAGGTGCCGAAGCGGATGCGGTCGACCCCGTGATAGGCGAGCCGCGCCGCGCCGCCCATCACCGCGACGTCGCCGCTCTCCAGCCAGAGCGAGGCGGTGGCGTCCTCCCGCCGCGGCCCGCCGACGCGGAAGAGGCCGGGGTCGCCGAGCGAGACCGAGACGACGGGCGCCTCATAGGCGTTCTCGTTGGCGTCGCGGTGAAGGCCCATGCGGGCGCCCTCGCCGTACCAGTTGACGAGCATGCTGTCCGGGTCGCCCGCCCAGCCCGAGACGGCGCGCCAGACGGCCAGCGCGGGTTCGGGGATGGCGGGCCAGGGGCGCCCCGTCTCGGGATGCTCCGTCGCGTAGCGGTAGCGGCCGCCGGAGACGATCCAGCCGACGCGGCCGGCCGAGGTCATACGCACGGTCATGGGCTTGCCCCAAGGCGTGACAGGGCGCAGCAGCGGGGCCTCCGCCGCGACGCCGCGCACGGCGGCCACCAGCGCCTCCTGGGCTTCCGGCGCGAGCAGACCGCGCCAGACGGCGACGCCCTTGAGGTCCAGCGGAGCGAGGGGGCAGGCCATGGCGCGACCATGCCGGCGCGCTCCCCAACCTTCAAGCCCGGCGCCGAAAACCGGTGCAATCTGCGGCGATTGAGGGGCCTCGCGCGCTTGCGGCTCGCTGGGCCGCGCCATATATCCGCGACAGCTTCGCGAAGGCCGGCCGGCCGCCGGTCTTCAGGGATGAGCGTCGGAGGCCGCGCCTGAGGCTCCGGCGCCGCAATCGCCACTGGGAGAGCATTTCATGGCCAAAGTCATCGGCATCGATCTCGGCACCACCAACTCCTGCGTCGCCGTCATGGACGGGTCGCAGCCGAAGGTGATCGAGAATGCGGAAGGGGCCCGCACCACGCCCTCCATGGTCGCCTTCACCGACGGCGGCGAACGGCTGGTGGGCCAGCCTGCCAAGCGGCAGGCGGTCACCAACGCCGAGAACACCCTCTTCGCCGTCAAGCGCCTGATCGGGCGCCGCCACAGCGATCCGACGGTCGACAAGGACAAGGCGATGGTCCCGTTCCACATCGTGGAGGGGCCGAACGGCGACGCCTGGGTGCAGGCGCGCGGCGAGAAGTACTCGCCCAGCCAGGTGTCCGCCTTCGTGCTGCAGAAGATGAAGGAGACGGCGGAGGCCTATCTCGGCGAGACCGTCGACAAGGCCGTGATCACCGTGCCGGCCTACTTCAACGACGCCCAGCGCCAGGCCACGAAGGACGCCGGCAAGATCGCGGGCCTTGAGGTGCTGCGCATCATCAACGAGCCGACAGCAGCGGCGCTGGCCTATGGGCTCGACAAGGAGGGCGGCAAGACCATCGCGGTCTACGACCTCGGCGGCGGCACCTTCGACGTGAGCGTGCTTGAGATCGACGACGGGCTGTTCGAGGTGAAGTCGACCAACGGCGACACCTTCCTCGGCGGCGAGGATTTCGACATGCGCCTCGTCGAGTATCTCGCCGACGAGTTCAAGAAAGAGAACGGCATGGACCTGCGCGGCGACAAGCTCGCGCTGCAGCGGCTGAAGGAGGCCGCCGAGAAGGCCAAGATCGAGCTCAGCTCCGCCACCCAGACCGAGATCAACCTGCCCTACATCACCGCCGACGCCTCGGGGCCGAAGCACATCGCGATGAAGCTGTCCCGCGCCAAGCTGGAGACGATCGTCGAGGATCTGATCCTCAAGACGCTGAAGCCCTGCGAGAAGGCGCTGAAGGATGCCGGCGTCTCCAAGGGCGAGATCGACGAGGTGGTGCTGGTCGGCGGCATGACGCGGATGCCCCGCGTGGTGGCCGAGGTCGAGAAGTTCTTCGGCAAGAAGCCCCACACCGGCGTGAACCCCGACGAGGTGGTGGCGCTCGGCGCGGCGATCCAGGGCGGCGTGCTGCAGGGCGACGTGAAGGACGTGGTGCTGCTCGACGTGACGCCGCTGAGCCTCGGCATCGAGACGCTGGGCGGCGTGTTCACCCGGCTGATCGACCGCAACACGACGATCCCCACCAAAAAGAGCCAGGTGTTCTCGACCGCCGACGACAACCAGTCCGCCGTGACGATCCGCGTGTTCCAGGGCGAGCGCGAGATGGCCAGCGACAACAAGATGCTCGGCCAGTTCAATCTCGAGAACATCCCACCCGCGCCGCGCGGCGTGCCGCAGATCGAGGTTACCTTCGACATCGACGCCAACGGCATCGTGTCGGTGCAGGCCAAGGACAAGGGCACCGGCAAGGAGCAGAAGATCACCATCCAGGCCTCCGGCGGCCTGAGCGACGACGACATCGAGCGCATGGTGAAGGAGGCCGAGCAGAACGCCGAGGCCGACAAGCAGCGCCGCGCCATGGTCGAGGCCCGCAACAACGCCGAAAGCCTGGTCCACTCGGTCGAGAAGTCGCTCAAGGAGCATGGCGACAAGGTCGACGAGGCGACGCGCAAGGCCATCGAGACGGCCCGCGACGAGCTCAGGACCGCGCTCGAGGGCGAGGACGTCGAAGCCGTCAAGGCGAAGCATCAGGCGCTCATGGAGGCGTCGATGAAGCTCGGCGAGGCGATCTACAAGGCCGAGGCCGAGGCGCAGCCGGGGGCCGACGCCGGCGATACGCCGAAGGAGGATGACGTGGTCGACGCGGATTTCGAGGAAGTCCGCGACGAGAACAAGAAGCGCGACGCGTGAGCCCAGCGCCCCACTGACGGCCCACAGGCGGCCCCGTCCCCAGGACGGGGCCGCCGACCGTGAGGCCCCAAGGCATCGAGTGAGGACAGATGGCGCAACGCGACTTCTATGACGTTCTGGGCGTGTCCCGCACGGCGTCGGACGAGGACATCAAGAAGGCCTACCGCAAGCTCGCCAAGGAGCTCCACCCCGACCGCAACGCGGACGACCCGACGGCCGAGGCGAAGTTCAAGGACGCCAACGCCGCCTACGAGGTGCTGCGCGACAAGGACAAGCGCGCCGCCTATGACAGGTTCGGCCACGCCGCGTTCGAAGGCGGCATGGGCGGCGCGCGCGGCCAGCAGGCGGGCCCGGGCGGGGCCGACTTCGCCTCCGCCTTCTCCGACGTGTTCGACGACCTGTTCGGCGAGTTCACCGGCCAGCGCCGCAGCGGCCCCGGCGCCGGGCAGCGCCGGGCGCGGGGCGCGGACCTGCGCTACAACCTCTCGATCTCGCTGGAGGAGGCCTTCAACGGCAAGCAGACCACGATCACCGTGCCCGGCTCGGTCGCCTGCGCCTCCTGCGAGGGCACCGGCAGCGAGGGCGCCGCGCAGCCGCAGACCTGCCCGACCTGTCAGGGCATGGGCAAGGTTCGCGCGCAGCAGGGCTTCTTCACGATCGAGCGCGCCTGCCCGACCTGCGGCGGCCGCGGCCAGATCGTGAAGAACCCCTGCTCGTCCTGCGCCGGCGCGGGTCGCGTGCGCAAGGACCGCTCGCTGCAGGTGCAGATCCCGATGGGCGTGGAGGACGGCACGCGCATCCGCCTGGCCGGCGAGGGCGAGGCGGGCCTGCGCGGCGGGCCGCCGGGCGACCTCTACATCTTCATCGAGATCGCGGCGCACCGCCTGTTCACCCGCGAGGGGATGGACCTGCACTGCCGCATCCCGGTGCCGATGACGACCGCCGCGCTCGGCGGCGAGATCGAGGCGCCGACGCTGGACGGCGGCCGCAGCCGGGTGAAGATCCCGGCCGGCTCCCAGTCGGGCAAGCAGCTCAGGCTGCGGGGCAAGGGGATGCCGCAGCTGCGCGGCGGGCGCTATGGCGACCTCTATCTCGAACTGCTGATCGAGACGCCGGTGAACCTGTCGACGCGCCAGAAGGAACTGCTCGCGGAGTTCGAGAAGTCGGGCGGCGACAACTCTCCCGACAGCAAGGACTTCTTCAGCAAGGTCAAGGATTTCTGGGACGGGATGCGCGGCTGAGGCGCGCATCCCGTCCCGGCGCGCCGCACGGCCTGTCTGCGCCGTGCGGCGTTCGTCCGCAATCCGTGCGGCAGCGAGTCCGTGAACGGCGTCGATCCGGGTGCGTCAGCTCAGCGCTTGCGGAAGGTGTCGAGGCGGACGACTTCGGCCTCGCCGCTGGTGGGGCGATCCGCGCCCGGGCCGCCTGGCGTGGGGCGCGGGCCGGGACGCTCGGGGCCGCCGTCGCCGTCGCCCCCTTCCTGGCTTTCGGATTCGTCGAATCGCAGGCCGAAATTCTCGCTGGGGTCGGCGAAGGTCGTCACCGCGTCGAACGGCACGACAAGCGTCGCGAGGCGATCGGCGAAGCTGAGCGTGACCGAGAAGCGGTCGGATGCGACGGCGAGATCCGAGAACTCGTGCTGGAGCACGATGGAGAGTTCCTCGGGATACTGCGCCTTGAGCCACTCCGGCACGTCCACGCCTGGATGTGTCGTGGAGAAGGTGATGAAGAAGTGGTGCCCGCCGGGCAGACCCCGGCGCGCGACGACGCCCAGCACCTCGGCCATCAGGCCGCGCATCGCCCGCTGCATCAGTCTGCCGTAATTGAAACCGCTCACGGCCATCGCCACTCGCCCTCCATCTGGGCTGACCATAGCCGATTCTGGCGGGGGCGGAAGATGCCCAGCGCGGTTCGTGCGGCGGTTGCTTGGGGAAAGTGCCGGCTTCTGTTGCCAGGCGCCGGCGGCCCCGCCTGAAGCGGCTAAGCCTCAGGACTTCAGAGTAGGTTTGGGCGCTGCATTACGCAGCGACGGCCACCTGAGCACGGTTGTCATTGGCAACTGTACTTTTCGATCCGATAACGGCGAATCCCACCGAGCGAAAGCATAACGCCTTTACACGTCCGTCGATCCTGTTTCGGCCCCATTCCCGCCAATGAACGGGTGTTGGTGGAGCCGCCGGGTACCGCCCCCGGGTCCGAACCGCTTATTCCGCGCGCGTTTATCGCCATAGTCCCGTTGCCGGAACACGACGAACATAGGCGCGCCGGGCGCGCTTGTGAAGTAGGCGCGGGCCTGTCCGCCGAAGGTTTCCCGCCCGGCGCCACGGGGGCCGGGCGGCCGTGCGCCACAATCCGTCGCGCCGCGTCGCTTGGTTCTTTGCGGCCGGCGCGCGGGCGGTCTATCACGACGCGCAGCACAGCTTATCGGAGAGGCGAACATGGCCGCAGCCGCAGAACTCGACGACGCGCCGATCGTGACGATCTTCGGCGGCTCCGGCTTCGTCGGCCGCTATGTCGCGCAGACCATGGCTCGCCGGGGCTGGCGCGTCCGCGTGGCGGTGCGCCGGCCGAACGAGGCGCTGTTCGTGAAGCCCTACGGCGTGGTCGGGCAGGTTGCGCCGATCCAGGCCAACATCCGCGACGACGCCTCCTGCGCGCGGGCGCTGGAGGGCGCGACGGCGGCGGTCTACAGCGTCGGCGTGCTCTACAACGCCGGGGCCAACACCTTCGAGGCGGTGCAGGCGGAGGGGCCCGCGCGCGTCTCCCGGCTGGCCGCGGAACTCGGGGTGAAGCGGCTGGCGCTGGTGTCGGCCATCGGCGCCGACGCGGGTTCGCCGAGCGCCTATGCGCGCAGCAAGGCGGCGGGCGAGGGGGCGACGGCGGAGTCGTTCCCGTCGGCGACGATGCTGCGGCCGTCCATCGTGTTCGGGGCGGAGGACGCGTTCTTCAACCGGTTCGCCGCGATGGCGAAGATCTCTCCGGTTATCCCCCTGGTCGGCGGCGCGACGCGGTTCCAGCCGGTCTATGTGCAGGACGTCGCCGACGCGGTGGCGGCGGCGGCGACCGGCGCGGCGCAGGCGGGCGTCTATGAACTCGGCGGGCCGCGCATCGCGACCTTCCGTGAACTGATCGAGCTTATGCTGCGCATCATCCGCCGCAAGCGGATGATCGTGGACCTGCCGATCCCGCTGGCGAAGCTGCAGGGAGCGGTGCTGCAGAACCTCGCATTGGTCGGCCTCGAGCCGCCGATCACCAAGGACCAGGTGCTGCAGCTTTCGCGCGACAACGTGGCGGCCGAAGGCGCACGCGGCCTCGGCGATCTCGGCGTGTCGCCCACGGCCATGGAGGCGGTGCTGGAGAGCTACCTCTACGCCTATCGGCCCTACGGCCAGTACAGCAGGATCACCGAGGACGCGCCGGGCGGCCCGGGGCGCTGAGAAGGGGGCGCCCGTCAGCCATAGGCAACCCACAGCAGCGCCGCGCCGAGGGCGAGGCGGTAGAGCACGAAGGGCGTCATCGACCAGGTGCGCAGCATCCGCATCAGGAAGATGAGGGTCACGAGCGCGGCGGCGAAGCTGAGAACGCCGGCGATGACGGCGTCGAGACCGAGCGTGGCGTCGCCGGACTCCACGATCTTCACGCCGGTGTAGGCGCCGACCGCGATGGTGGCGGGGATCGACATGAGCATCGCGAGCCGGGCCGACTCGATCCGCCCGAAGCCGAGCGCGCGCGCGGCGGTGTAGGTGACGCCCGAGCGGGAGGTGCCCGGCAGCAGCGATAGCGCCTGCGCCAGTCCCATCGCCATCGCGTCGGGCAGGCGCCAGCCCCAGAACTCCCGCTTCATCGGGGCGAACTGGTCGGCGAGCCAGAGCGCAGCTGCCCAGATCAGCGTGGTCCAGGCGATGAGTTCGACAGACCGCAGGGCGTCGGCGAGGTCGAGCGCCGCGATGGCGGCGCCGACGATCACCACCGGAACCGTCGCGACCGCGAGCAGCCATGCGAGCCGCGCCTCGTCGGCCTTCCAGTCGCCGCGCAGCAGCAGCAGCGTTCCCCGCAGCAGCGCGGCGGTCTCGCTACGGAAATAGAGCACCACGGCCGCGAGCGTGCCGACATGCACCGCGCCGTCGATCATCAGGCCCTGATCATGTTCGCCGGTGAGCGCGGGGAATAGGATCAGGTGCGCTGACGAACTGATCGGCAGGAATTCGGTAATCCCTTGAATCACGGCGAGAATCGAGAGTGTCAGGAGGGTCATGGGGCACCGGTGGTGGATATAAGAGGCAGTATTGCTGACATTATTTTTGCGAAGGCGAGCCCGACGATCCGCCGCGAAGGCGGCGACAGGGCATAAAAAGTCAACACTGCTGACTTTTCATGAGGGGCATGCTGGAGTATCAGGCGCAGGAGGCTCAGGGGGAGGTTCGGCATGGTCCAGAAGATGCTCAAATTCGTCAGCCTTGACCGTGAGACGCCAGAGAAGCGCGCCGCAGACGACAGGTCGCGCGACTTCGACGAAATCTACCGCGACTACGCCGCCGGGAAGGCTGCGGACCAGGCGGCGCGGTGCAGCCAGTGCGGCATTCCCTTTTGCCAGTCCCACTGCCCGCTGCACAACAACATTCCCGACTGGCTGAAGCTGACCGCCGAGGGGCGGCTGCGCGAGGCTTACGAGATTTCGCAGGCGACCAACACGTTTCCCGAGATATGCGGCCGCATCTGCCCGCAGGACCGGCTCTGCGAGGGCTCCTGCGTCATCGAGCAGTCCGGCCACGGCACGGTGACGATCGGCGCCATCGAGAAGCACATCACCGACACCGCCTATGCGGAAGGGTGGTGGGAGCCGATCGACCCTGCGCAGGAGCTCCCCGAGAGCGTGGCGGTGATCGGCGCCGGCCCGGCCGGGCTTTCGGCGGTGGACGCGCTGCGGCGCAAGGGCTTCCAGGTGCATGTCTACGACCGGCACGACCGCGCCGGCGGCCTGCTTACCTACGGCATCCCCGGCTTCAAGCTGGAGAAGGACATCGTGATGCGCCGCATCGAGCAGTTGCGGGCGGGCGGCGTCTCGTTCCGGCTCGACTGCTCCATCGGCGAGGATCTCGCCTTCGAGGCGATCCGCGACAAGCACGAGGCAGTGCTGATCGCGACCGGCGTCTACAAGGCGCGCGACATCGGCGGGCCGGGGGCGGGGCTGAACGGCATCGCGCCGGCGCTCGACTACCTGATCGCGAGCAATCGCAAGAGCTTCGGCGACCGCGTGCCCGAATACGAGGACGGCACGCTCAACGCCGAGGGCAAGGATGTGGTCGTCATCGGCGGCGGCGACACGGCGATGGACTGCGTGCGCACCGCCGTGCGGCAGGGCGCGAAGTCGGTGAAGTGCCTTTATCGCCGCGACCGCGCCAACATGCCGGGCAGCCAGCGCGAAGTGCAGAACGCCGAGGAGGAAGGCGTGGAGTTCGTGTGGCTCTCCGCGCCAAAGGCTTTCGTCGGCGAGAACCGGGTGAGCGGCGTCAGGGCGGTGCGGATGCGGCTCGGTCCGCCCGACGTGACCGGGCGGCAGTCGCCGGAGGAGATCCCCGGCTCGGAGGAGACGCTGCCCTGCGATCTGGCGATCAAGGCGCTCGGCTTCGAGCCCGAGGATCTCGTGCGGATGTGGGGCGTCGAGGGCCTGGAGGTGAGCCGCTGGGGCACCGTGAAGGCCGATTTCCGCACCAAGGAGACGTCGCTGCCGGGCGTGTATGCGGCGGGCGACATCGTGCGCGGGGCCTCGCTGGTGGTCTGGGCGATCCGCGACGGGCGCGAGGCGGCGGATGCCATCGCGCGCCGGCTGACGACGCAGTCCGCCGCCCGGGTGGCGGCGGAGTAGGCGAGCGACAGCCCCGAAAACGCCCCGTTTCGGGGCTTTTCCGGGTGCCGAGCGCTGTAACTGTCGGGCAACACTCAGGCGGCGCGTTGAAGAAGCGTCAAGGCTTCGGGTCAACGTCGCTGACCTGAAGGTTGAACGAGACGTTTCCGGCGTTCCGGTCGAGAATGCTAGCAATCCGTCAGCCGCGCGCTGCTTCGCGAGGCTGACGGATCAGGAGCGCGGGAGGGCGCGATGGCGGCGAACGAGGTGGCAGAGGGCGCGACGCAGGGCGGCTGCCTGTGCGGCGCGGTGCGCTACACGCTGGAGAAGCCGGCTCATCACGTCTCGCTCTGCCATTGCGGCATGTGCCGGCGCCAGACGGGCGGCCCGGTGATGGCGCTGCACGGCGTCGGCGCGGTCGCCGTGAGCGACGCCGAGGGCATGCTGCGCTGGTATGGCAGCAGCGACTGGGGCGAGCGCGGCTTCTGCTCGCGCTGCGGCTCCAACCTCATGTGGCGCATGAAGGAGACGGGCGAGACGCTTCCCGCGGCGGGCTCACTCGACAGCGCCGCTGGACTTGTGATCGCGAGCCACGTCTTCGTGGACGACAAGCCGGGTTTCTACGAATTCGCCGACGATACGCCGCGACTGACCAGCGCCGAGGCGGAAGCGATGTTCACCGGCGCGCAGCAGGGCTGACGCGCCGCGAGAAGTTGGACTGCGGCGCCCGCGCATTCTGCGGCGCCGACCGAAGGAGAGACGCCATGACCGATTTCGAGAACCGCAGCACCTCTCCCGTTCCGGCCGAAAAGCACGGCGCGGACAAGCACGGCGCCGACTGGGGCGCCGATTACGAGGCGACGGCCGCGCGGCTCAACGATACCGGCATGTACCGCACCGAATACGAGCACGCCTCCTGCGGCGTCGGCTTCGTGGTGGCGGTGGACGGAACGCCCCGGCGGCAGGTGGTGGAGCACGGGATCAACGCGCTGAAGGCGATCTGGCATCGCGGCGCGGTGGACGCGGACGGCAAGACTGGCGACGGCGCCGGCATCCATGTGCAGATCCCGGTCGGCTTCTTCCAGGACCAGATCCGCCGCACGGGCCACGAGCCGGGCGAAGAGACCGTCGCGGTGGGAATGATCTTCCTGCCCCGCGCCGACCTCGGCGCGCAGGAGACCTGCCGCACCATCGTCGAAACCGAGGTGCTGCGGCTGGGCTACTACATCTACGGCTGGCGGCAGGCGCCGGTGAATGTCGCCGTGCTCGGCGAGAAGGCCAACACGACGCGGCCGGAGATCGAGCAGATCCTGATAGGCAACAGCAAGGACGTCGACGAGGAGACCTTCGAGCGCGAGCTTTACGTCATCCGCCGCCGCATCGAAAAGGCTGTGGCGGCGGCGCAGGTCTCGGGCTTCTACGTCTGCTCGCTGTCCTGCCGCTCGATCATCTACAAGGGCATGATGCTCGCCGAGCAGGTGGCGGAGTTCTACCCCGACCTGCAGGACGCGCGCTTCGTCAGCGCCTTCGCGATCTACCACCAGCGCTACAGCACCAACACCTTCCCGCAGTGGTGGCTGGCGCAGCCCTTCCGCATGCTCGCCCACAACGGCGAGATCAACACGCTCAAGGGCAACCTGAACTGGATGAAGAGCCACGAGATCCGCATGGCGTCCTCGTCCTTCGGGGAGCTGGCCGAGGAGATCAAGCCGATCGTCGGGCAGGGCTCCAGCGACAGCGCCGCGCTCGACGCGGTGTTCGAGGTGATGGTGCGCGCCGGGCGCAACGCGCCGATGGCCAAGACCATGCTGATCCCCGAGGCGTGGAGCAACTCCGCGACCGTCATGCCCGAGGCGTGGCGCGCGATGTACGCCTATTCCAACGCCGTGATGGAGCCCTGGGACGGGCCGGCGGCGATCTGCGCCACCGACGGGCGCTGGGTGATCGCCGGGCTCGACCGCAACGGCCTGCGCCCGCTGCGCTATGTCGTGACCGGCGACGGGCTGGTGATCGCCGGCAGCGAGATCGGCATGGTCCCGGTGGACGAGGCCGGCGTGATCGAGAAGGGCCGCCTCGGCCCGGGCCAGATGCTCGGCGTCGACATGGAGCGCGGCCTGCTGCTGCATGATTTCGAGCTTAAGAACGAACTCGCCAAGTCGCAGCCCTTCGACGAGTGGACCGAGAAGGTCACCGACATCGAGGCGCAGCTCAAGGATCTGCGCGAACCGGCGCTGTTCCAGCCGGAGGAGCTGCGCCGCCGCCAGATCGCCGCCGGCTACTCCATCGAGGAGCTGGAGACGATCCTGCATCCTATGGCGGAGGACGCCAAGGAAGCCATCGGCTCGATGGGCGACGACACGCCCGTTGCGGTGCTGAGCGACCGCTACCGGCCGCTGAGCCATGTCTTCCGGCAGAACTTCAGCCAGGTGACGAATCCGCCGATCGACAGTCTGCGCGAAAGCCGGGTGATGAGCCTCAAGACCCGGTTCGGCAACCTCAAGAACGTGCTGGACCAGAACTCCAGCCAGACCGAGATCCTCACCATCGAGAGCCCGGTGGTCTCCAACGGCCAGTTCGACGCGATGACGGCGGCGACCGAGGACAGCCTGCGCTTGATCGACTGCACCTTCCCCTCCGACGGCGAGCCCGATGCGCTGCGCCGCGGGCTGGAGCGGGTGCGGCGCGAAGCTGAGGAAGCCGTGCGCGCCGGCGTCGGGCATCTGGTGCTGACCGACGAGCGGGTGGGGCCGGAGAAGGTCGGCATGCCGATGATTCTAGCGACCTCCGCCGTGCACACCTGGCTGACGCGGCAGGGGCTGCGGACGTTCTGCTCGCTCAACGTGCGCTCGGCGGAGTGCATCGACCCGCATTACTTCGCAGTGCTGGTGGGCTGCGGCGCCACCACGGTCAACGCCTATCTCGCGCAGGAGAGCATCCGCGCCCGCGTCGAGAAGGGGCTGCTCGACGGCACGGTGGAGCAGGCGGTGGAGAAGTTCCGCGAGGCGGTCAACCAGGGCCTGCTCAAGATCATGTCGAAGATGGGGATCTCGGTGGTCTCCAGCTATCGCGGCGGCATGAACTTCGAGGCGGTGGGGCTGAGCCGCGCCGTGGTGGCGGAGTATTTCCCCGGCATGATCTCCCGCATCTCGGGCATCGGGCTGGCGGGGCTGCAGCGCAAGGCGATCGAGGTCCACGCCAAGGCGTTCCGCGAGGGCGTCGAGGCGCTGCCCATCGGCGGCATCTACAAGTATCGCCGCTCGGGCGAGACCCATGCGTGGCAGGCCAACCCGATCCACACCCTGCAGCGCGCCTGCGACACCGGCGACCATGCGGTGTTCCGGCAGTATTCCGAGGCGATGCGCGCGCTGCCGCCGATCCACCTGCGCGACCTGCTCGACTTCAAGGCGAAGGGCGAGGCGGTGGCGATCGACGAGGTCGAGAGCATCACCTCGATCCGCAAGCGCTTCGTGACGCCGGGCATGAGCCTCGGCGCGCTCTCGCCCGAGGCGCACAAGACGCTGAACGTCGCGATGAACCGGATCGGCGCGAAGTCGGACAGCGGCGAGGGCGGCGAGGACCCCAGGCACTTCCACCCCGAGCCGAACGGCGACAACCCGTCGGCCAAGATCAAGCAGGTCGCGTCGGGGCGCTTCGGCGTGACGGCCGAATACCTCAACAACTGCCGCGAGCTGGAGATCAAGGTCGCCCAAGGAGCCAAGCCCGGCGAGGGCGGGCAGCTGCCCGGCTTCAAGGTGACGGAGATGATCGCGAAGCTGCGCCACTCCACGCCCGGGGTGACGCTGATCTCGCCGCCGCCGCACCACGACATCTATTCCATCGAGGACCTCGCGCAGCTCATCTACGACCTCAAGCAGATCAACCCCGACGCCAAGGTGTGCGTGAAGCTGGTGTCGAGCTCCGGCGTCGGCACCATCGCGGCGGGGGTGGCGAAGGCGAAGGCGGACGTCATCCTGATCGCCGGCCACAACGGCGGCACGGGCGCCAGCCCGCAGACCTCCATCAAGTACGCCGGGCTCCCCTGGGAGATGGGGCTGACCGAGGCGCATCAGGTGCTCACCCTCAACAAGCTGCGCGAGCGGGTGACGCTGCGCACCGATGGTGGGCTGCGGACGGGCCGGGACATCGTCATCGCGGCGATGATGGGGGCGGAGGAGTACGGCATCGGCACCGCGGCGCTGGTGGCGATGGGCTGCATCATGGTGCGCCAGTGCCAGAGCAACACCTGCCCCGTCGGCGTCTGCACGCAGGACCCCGCCTTGCGCGAAAAATTCACCGGCAACGCCGACAAGGTGGTGAACCTCTTCACCTTCATCGCGCAGGAGGTGCGGGACATCCTCGCCTCCATCGGCGCGCGGAGCCTTGAGGAGATCATCGGCCGGGCCGACCTGCTGGCGCAGGTGTCGCGCGGCGCGGCGCATCTCGACGACCTCGACCTCAACCCGATGCTGGTGCGGGTGGACGAGGGCGCGACGGCGAGCTACCCGCTCAACAAGCCCCGCGTGCAGGTGCCCGACACGCTCGACGCCCGCATCGTCGCCGACGCGCAGCCCTTCCTCGTGGACCGCGAGAAGATGCAGCTGAGCTACACGGTGCGCAACACAGACCGCACCATCGGCACGCGAGTGTCGTCCCACATCGTGCGGCGCTTCGGGATGCGGGAGAACGGGCTGCAGCCGGCGCACCTGACGGTGAACCTCGCCGGCTCGGCGGGGCAGTCGCTCGGGGCGTTCGGGGCGCCGGGGCTGAAGCTCGTCGTGCAGGGCGACGCGAACGACTATGTCGGCAAGGGGCTTTCGGGGGCGACCATCGTGGTGCGGCCGCCGCTGAACTCTCCGCTCGTCCCGCATGAAAACACCATCATCGGCAATACGGTGCTGTATGGGGCGACCGCCGGCTCGCTGTTCGCGAGCGGGCAGGCGGGCGAGCGGTTCTGCGTGCGCAACTCCGGCGCCGACGTGGTGGTGGAGGGCTGCGGCTCGAACGGCTGCGAGTACATGACCGGCGGCGTCGCCGTGATCCTCGGCTCGGTGGGCGACAATTTCGGCGCCGGGATGACCGGCGGCATGGCCTTCATCTGGGACGAGAAGGGCGAGTTCGAGGAGCGCGTGAACCCCGAGAACGTGGTGTGGCAGGGCCTCGCCTCGGCGCACTGGGAGGGCGTGCTGAAGGCCCTCGTGGAGCGCCACGCGAAGGAGACCGCCAGCCCCCGCGCCAAGGAGCTGCTGCGCACCTGGGACGAGGCGCGCGGGCGCTTCGTGCAGGTGTGCCCGAAGGAGATGGTCGGGCGGCTGGCGGCGCCGTTGAGCGATGAGGGTAAGGCGGTGTTGGCCGGGGAGTGAAGAAGAGATGGAGGGGGTTAGAGCCCCTCCAGTATCCACAGCACAGCGCAGTGCTGGCGCGAGTATTTTAACTCGTTAAACCTTTTGTAGTATACTGTGAATAAGATTGTTCATCGATGAAGAATTGGCAAAGTAGCTGAGCTTATGATTTCTTGATATTGCTGGAAGGTGGCGGTGTCCGACAGCACTTGCCCACGCCAGCCAATCAGATCGTCCAGCTCCAAGATGGCTGTCGCGCATTTCAGTCAAGCCATACCGTGAATCCGGGATTTCTAGAATCTTTGCTTTGGAGATATATGAAGCATTTTTGTGGTTCATTGCTTGATCTATAATATTCGGGGCAGACGGGCTATCTAGCAAGTAATCCTCGAGAATTTGTCCAATCCAAAATAGTTGATACTCCTGCGTTGATTGCAGGTCAAGCAGTTGTGAGCACAGATACTCGATGAATTCATCATCATCGACGTGCCTGCAAAAGCTCCAAATATTTTTTGCCAAGTGGGGATATCGCGTCGCAATGGTCGGAAGATGCGGCATCACCTCATTCGGATAATCTTTAAAAATGCTTAATATAAGCTCCGCGTCCTCTTCCTCAATATGGGACGCGCTCAACAACTCCCTCACAAAGCCAATTTCTTCGGGCGACAATTCCTCTTCCGAGTGCATTTCTGTGATTTCCTCACCACCGTCATCTGTATAGGTGGTCATCAAAAAGCGCCGTTTTTTCAGGAGTTTAGCCTTTACCTCGCTGACATTGTTCTCCATGTCAACGTGGCTTTGAGCCCCAAACTTTGTCTTTGTTGGGTTGACACTAAGCCCTTTATCGCCAAGAAGTTTTTGAATAGTATAGAAATCTTCCCATAGATGGTCCTCGTTATCAGAAAATAGAACAAAGTCATCCATAAATCGTAATATTGCTGGAGATCTCAGTGATGAATATTGTTCAATGTAGCGCAAAAAATCATTGCCAATCATTTTGGCCGGATAGATTCCTTGCGGAAGGCAATCAATCGATCGGCCAGAATTTGTTTCTCGTAGGAATTTTCCGAAGGCATGATAGTCCTGCTCATCCGCCCCAATTGTGGCCATCCAAGACACAAGATCGTGGTGGTAGATTGAATTAAAGAACGATGCTACATCAAAACTGAGATTGTGTTGATAGAGGCTGCGGTAATCCGATATTGCCCCCTTAAACCCTGAGTATGAATCCGTTGCACTTATTGGTTCACCGTTCTCGAATCGATAGCCAAAATGTTTCTTGTGATCTTTAAATGGGGCGCGAAACTTGCTGCGGTTTCGGTATGACAAATCGTATAGAAATAGCTCGGCTACGGGATCTAATTTGACAGTGCGGCGGAGGTGATTGCCGACCTTTGCAGCATATGCCCTCGTCTGCGGTAGAAAGGTTCGATTTAGATTGCTGTTTGTGCTTATGCAATCGCCAATATAAGCGAAAATTTCAGCTGAACCAGTCTCTATGAGTATTTTGCCAGTCTTTAAGGGGAAGAGAGTCCGCATAAAGTCATTGTTGTAGAAATTTACTGTGCCAGACGTATTCACCATGAGCTATCTCCAGCGCGACACACTTTTAAAGTGTTCACCCCCCACTCCCCCCCACCGTCAACCCGTCAATCAGCAGCGTGGGCTGGCCCACCCCCACCGGCACGCCCTGGCCGTTCTTGCCGCAGGTGCCGATGCCGGGGTCCATCGCCATGTCGTTTCCGATGTGGCGGATGTGGTTCAGCGCCGTGGGGCCGTCGCCGATGAGGGTCGCGCCCTTCACCGGCGCGCCGATCTTGCCGTTGCGCACGCGGTAGGCCTCGGTGCAGGAGAACACGAACTTGCCGTTGGTGATGTCCACCTGCCCGCCGCCAAAACCCACCGCATAGATGCCGTCCTTCACGTCGGCCACGATGTCGGAGGGCGTAGCCTCGCCCGAGAGCATGATGGTGTTGGTCATGCGCGGCATCGGGATGTGCGCAAAACTCTGGCGGCGGCCGTTGCCGGTGGAGCCGGTTCCCATGAGCCGCCCGTTCTGACGGTCCTGCATGTAGCCCACCAGCACGCCGCCCTCGATCAGCGTCGTGCGGCGGGTGGGGGTGCCCTCGTCGTCGAAGGAGAGCGAGCCGCGCCGGTCGGGGATCGCGCCATCGTCCACCACCGTCACGCCCTTCGCTGCGACCTGCTTGCCCATGAGGTCCGAGAACGCTGAGGTGCGCTTGCGGTTGAAGTCTCCCTCCAGCCCGTGGCCAACGGCCTCATGCAGCAGGATGCCGGGCCAGCCGGCGCCGAGCGCGACCTCCATCACGCCGCCCGGCGCGTCCTCCGCTTCGAGGTTGACCAGCGCGATGCGGAGCGCCTCCGCCGCGCCGGCCTTCCACGCGGCCTCGGCGATCAGCCCGTCATAGGAGGCGCGGCCGCCGCCGCCCCAGGTTCCGGTCTCACGCCTGCCGTCCTTCTCCACGATGACGGAGACGTTCATGCGCGTCATCGGGCGGGCCTCACTGAGGCGGCCGCCCTCGGGGCGGAGGATCTCGACCTCCTGCACGCCGCCGGCCAGCGAGACGGTGACCTGCACGACGCGGGGATCGAGGGCGCGGATATGGGCGTCCATCTCGCCGAGAAGCTGCGCCTTCTGCGCGAAGGAGGGGCCTTCGAGCGGGTCGATCTCGGCGTAGAGGCGCTGGTTGGTGGGATGGGGCGCCTCGGCCAGCACGCCGCCGCCGGCGCGGGCGGCGAGGCGGCAGGTGGGCAGCGCGCGCATCAGCGCGGCCTCGGAGATTTCGGTGGCGTGGGCGTAGCCGGCGGCCTCGCCGGACACCGCGCGCAGGCCGAATCCCTCGCTGGCGTCATAGCTTGCGGCGCGCAGGCGGCCGTCGTCGAAGGTCAGCGCCTCGGAGCGGCGGCGCTCCAGGAACAGCTCGCCATCGTCGGCGCCGGCCACCGCCTCACGCAGAAGTCGAAGCGCCGCAGCCTCGTCCAGATTGGTCTCGAAGGGGCGGAAGCGGTTGGCGGCGTTGAGCATTTCGCTGTCCTTGATCCGTGTCGGTCCGTGTCGCGGCGTCTTGCCGCAAGTCGTCTTTGTTGGCCCGTGAGCCAGTTTGGTATTCATCGGCAGACGGAACACATGCGGCGCGCGCGATGGTTCGGGGCATTCTCCCCGCCGCAGCGTGCGCCCAAAGAGCGGGACGACGCAACATGGGCAAGGCGATGTTTGGCGCGGCGGCGCGTCTGGGCGGCGGGCTGGCGGCCGTGATGGCGGCGGGCGCGGCGGTCGCGCAGGAAAAGGGCCTGCCGATGCCGGAGCAGATCGGCTTCCAGCCGGCCGCGACCGAGCTGGCGCGCGACCTCCACGCCATCGACGACATGCTGCTCTACATCATCGGCGCGATCACGCTGTTCGTCACGGGGCTGCTGCTCTACTGCGTCTGGCGCTTCCGGGCCGACCGCAACCCGACGCCGGCGCGCTTCACCCACAACGCGACGGTCGAGGTGATCTGGACGGCGGTGCCGGTAATGATCCTCGTCGCCATCGCGTTCCCGTCGCTGAACCTGCTCTACAAGCAGCTCGAGATCCCCGAGGCCGAGGTGAACATCAAGGCGATCGGCAACCAGTGGTACTGGAGCTACGAATACTCCGACTACGAGATCGACATGGACGCGATCATGGTCGGCGGCGACTACCGCAGCTACGACGCCATGATGGCGGACGAGGACGGCGCGGCCGAGGCGGCCGAATACGGGCTGACCCGAGCCAACTGGCTGTTGAAGACCGACACCTCGCTGGTGGTGCCGGTGAACACCGTTGTGCGCGTGCAGACGACCGCCAACGACGTGATCCACGCCTGGACCGTGCCGGCCTTCGGCGTGAAGATGGACGCCGTGCCGGGCCGTCTCAACGAGCTGTGGTTCGCCGCGGAGGAGACCGGCGTCTTCTACGGCCAGTGCTCCGAGCTCTGCGGCACGAAGCACGCCTACATGCCGATCACCGTCGAGGTGGTGACGCGCGAGCAGTTCGACGCCTGGGTTGAGGAGACCCGCCTCGCGCAGGGGCTGGAGCCGCAGGCGATCCGCCTCGCGCAGGCCGACTGAGCCGATGAGCGCGGAAACCTTCTCCGCCGGCGCGCTGGCCGGGTCGCCCGAGGCGTCCTTGCGCGACTGGTGGCGCCTGCTGAAGCCGCGCGTGATGTCGCTCGTGATCTTCACCGCGCTGGTTGGGATGATCGCGGCGGGCGGCGGGGCGCATCCGGTCGAGGTGTTCGCCGCGGTGCTCTGCATCGCCGTGGGCGCCGGGGCCTCCGGCGCGCTCAACCAGTGGTATGACGCCGACATCGACAGGCTGATGAAGCGCACGCGGGGCCGGCCGGTGCCGAGCGGCGCGGTCGAGCCGGGTGAGGCGCTGGGCTTCGGGCTGGGGCTGTCGCTGCTGTCGGTCGCGATGCTGGCGGTGTTCGCCAACCCGCTGGCGGCGGCGCTGCTGGCCTTCACGATTTTCTTCTACGCCGTCGTCTACACGATGTGGCTGAAGCGCCTGACGCCGCAGAACATCGTGATCGGCGGCGCGGCCGGCGCCCTGCCGCCGGTGGTGGGCTGGGCCGCGGCGACCGGAACAGTGTCGTGGGAGGCGGGGCTGATGTTCCTCGTCATCTTCCTGTGGACGCCGCCGCATTTCTGGGCGCTGGCGCTGTTCGCCCATGACGACTATCGCGACGCGGGCGTGCCGATGATGCCGGTGACGGCGGGCGAGGCGTCGACGCGCCGGCAGATCTTCGGCTATACGGTCGCCACCGCGCTGAGCGGCTGGGCGCTGGCGTTCACCAGCGTCGGCGGCCCCGCCACGCTTGTCGCCGCGACGTTCCTCAACCTCGCCTTCCTGCGCCATGCGCTGCGCGCGCGCGGCCGGTCGCAGGCCGAGGCGACGGCCGACCGCTACCGCGCCGAGAAGCGGCTGTTCGGCGTCTCCATCGCCTATCTGTTCGGGCTGTTCGGCGCCGTGGCGGTCGACGCCCTGATCGGCGGCGCGCCCGTCTGGTGGCCGCGGCTGTTCTGAGCCCCGGCGCAAGCATTTGTGAGGAGGGTCGGATGATCCACCGCGAGCACGAACTCCACCGCCGCCGCCGCGCCCGCAATCTCGCGGTGCTCGGCGTGCTGGCGGGATTCGCGGCGCTGCTGTTCGTCGTGACCATCGTCAAGCTCGGCGGCCACGCCGGCAATCCCTGGGGCTGAGGCGAGGAGGCGAGGCGATGGTCGGACCAGTGCGCAACCACAGGAACCGGCGCACCGTGATCGCCCTCGCGGGCGTCGCGGTCTTCATGGTCGGCATGTCCTTTGCGGCGGTGCCGCTCTACGACATGTTCTGCCGCGTGACCGGCTTCGCGGGCACGACCCAGAAGGCCGAGGGCGATAGCGACGTCATTCTCGACCGCACCATCAACGTGCGCTTCGACGCCTCGACGATGGGCATCGACTGGAGGTTCAAGCCGGTTCAGCGCCAGATGACCCTGCGCATCGGCGAGACCGGGCTGGCCTTCTACGAGGCGACCAATCTCTCGGACCGGCCGATCACCGGCACCGCCTCCTACAACGTCACGCCCTACTCGACGGGCGGCTACTTCGCCAAGATCGCCTGCTTCTGCTTCGTGGAGCAGACGCTGCAGCCGGGCGAGACGGTGCAGATGCCGGTGAGCTTCTATGTCGACCCCGACATCGTGGACGACCCCGAGGCCGGCCGCGTGCCGACGATCACGCTGTCCTACACCTTCTACGAGACCGAGGAGTCGCGGGAGCTCGCCGCCGTCCATGGCGACGCCCGCGACGCCGCCGCCACCACGACGCGCTGAGCCCCAGCAAGACGCCGATCCGGAGAGAGCCCATGGCCCACGAGAAGAACCACGACTACCACATCCTGCCGCCGAGCCCGTGGCCGGTGCTGGGCGCCCTCTCCGCCTTCGTGATGTTGCTCGGCGCGGTGCTGCTGATGCACGGCGAGACGCAGATCCTGTTCGGTCTGGGCCTGCTGGGCGTACTCTACACGATGTACGCCTGGTGGTCGGATGTCGTGAAGGAGAGCCGCGTCGGCGACCATACGCCGGTTGTCCAGATCGGCCTGCGCTACGGGATGCTGCTGTTTATCGCCTCGGAGGTGATGTTCTTCGCGGCGTGGTTCTGGAGCTTTTTCAAGCACGCGATCTACCCGGCTGGCGGCGAGTGGCCCCCGGCCGGCATCGAGACCTTCGATCCCTGGCACCTGCCGCTGATCAACACGCTGATTCTGCTGACCTCCGGCGCGACCGTCACCTGGGCGCACCACGCGCTGCTGGAGAACGATCGCAAGGGGCTGGTCAACGGCCTGCTGCTGACGGTGTGCCTTGGCGTGCTGTTCACGATCTTCCAGATCTACGAGTACACGCATGCGCATTTCGGCTTCTCGGGCAACATCTACGGCGCGAACTTCTTCATGGCGACGGGTTTCCACGGCGCGCATGTCGTCATCGGCACGATCTTTCTCGGCGTCTGCCTGATGCGCGCGCTGCGCGGCCAGTTCACGCCGGAGAAGCATGTCGGGTTCGAGGCTGCGGCGTGGTACTGGCACTTCGTGGACGTGGTGTGGCTTTTCCTGTTCGCCGCCGTCTACATCTGGGCGCGGTGAGGGCGCCCGCCCGCCTGCCATGAGCGTTTCCGGCAAGATCGACGGGGGCGGCGCGCGGCGTCGCCCCCGCGCCGTTGCGGCGATCGTCTTCGGCGTGGTCGGGACGGCGGTTCTGCTAGGGCTGATGGCCTGGCAGCTCCAGCGCCTCGCGTGGAAGCAAGGTCTGATCGCGACGCTGGAGAGCCGGCTCGGCGCCGAGGCGGTTCCGCTGCCGGCCGCTCCCGACATCGCGACGATGGAGTTCCGGCGCGTCACGCTGGAGGGGCGCTTCACCGGCGCGGCGGGCTCGCACGGCTTCACCGACGCGGCCTATCTCACGACGCTGAAGCCCTGGGGGCCGGGCTATCGCCTCGTGCAGCCCTTCGAGACGACGGACGGCCGGACCATCCTCGTCGATCGCGGCTATGCGCCGGTCGAGACGAAGAACGCAGGCGGCGCCGCGGCGCGCCCGACCCCGGCGCTGGAGGGCGCGCTCGCGCTGACCGGCGCGCTGCGCTGGCCGCAGGACAGCGACTTCTTCGCCGACGACACGGCGGGGCCCGCCGACAACGTGTGGCTGACGAGGTCGGTGGCGCGGCTCGCGCCGCTCTGGGGGGCGGAGCCGCTGCTCGTGGTGGCGGAGACCGACACCGCCGTGGGCGACTGGCCGAAGCCGCGCCCGGTGAAGGTGGACCTGCCGAACGACCATCTCTCCTACGCCGTGACCTGGGGCTCGCTGGCGGCGATATGGACGGTCATGAGCGCGCTGCTGGCGCGGCGCGAGATGCGGCGCTAGAAGGACCGGCCAGCCAGACGGAAACCTGCCCATGCGCTATGTCAGCACGCGCGGCGCCGCGCCGACGCTCTCCTTCGAGGAGGCGATGCTTTCGGGCCTCGCCCGCGACGGCGGCCTCTATGTGCCGGAGACCTGGCCGCGCATGGCGCCGGACGCCATCGCCGCGCTGGCCGGCCTGCCCTACGAGGAGGTGGCGCGCCGGGTGATGACGCCGTTTCTCGGCGACGCCTTCACGGCCGACGAGTTCGCCGCGATCGTGAACCGCGCCTATGCCGGCTTCGGCCACGCCGCGCGCGCGCCGCTGGCGCAGGTCGATGCGAACGACTGGGTGCTGGAGCTGCACCACGGACCGACGCTGGCGTTCAAGGATTTCGCCATGCAGCTCATCGGCCAGATGTTCGAGCTGTCGCTCGGGCGGTCGGGCGGGCGCGTGACGATCGTCGGCGCGACCTCGGGCGACACCGGCTCGGCGGCGATCGAGGCGTTCCGCGGGCTGGACGCGGCGGATGTCTTCATCCTCTACCCCCATGGCCGGGTGTCCGAGGTCCAGCGCCGCCAGATGACGACGCCGCAGGAGGCCAACGTCCACGCCATCGCCGTGGAGGGCGACTTCGACGCCTGCCAGGCGCTGGTGAAGGCGATGTTCAACGATCTCGACTTCCGCGACCGCATGAAGCTGGCGGCGGTGAACTCGATAAACTGGGCCCGCATCCTTGCGCAGGTGGTCTACTACTTTAGTTCGGCGGTTGCGTTAGGGGCTCCTTCACGGTCCATCATGTATACGGTTCCGACCGGCAACTTTGGCGACGTTTTCGCCGGCCATGTCGCCCGCGCCATGGGCCTGCCGATAGAGCGCCTCGTGATCGCCACCAACGCCAACGACATCCTGCACCGCACGCTCGAGACCGGCCGGCACGACAGGGCCGGGGTTCAGGCGACCACGTCGCCGTCGATGGACATCGAGGTGTCGTCGAACTTCGAGCGCCTGCTGTTCGAACTCTACGGATGCGACGGCGCCGCGACCTCGCAGCTCATGGCGGAACTGAAGGGCGGCGGCTTCGTTCTGAGACAGGGCGCGCTCGCCGCGCTGCGGGAAGGTTTCGCGTCCGGCCGCGCCGACGTTGCGGAGACGGCGGCGGAGATCGCGCGGGTGCGGGAGACGACAGGCATGATCGTCGATCCGCATACGGCGGTGGGACTGGTGGCGGCGCGCACGAGGCGCGGCGACCGGGCGACGCCGATGGTGACGCTGGGCACGGCCCACGCGGCGAAGTTTCCCGACGCGGTGGAGGCGGCCTGCGGCGTGCGCCCGGCCTTGCCGCCGCGCATGTGCGGCCTTTATGACAGAGCTGAGCGGGTGACGGTGGCGCCCGACAACCTCATGGCGGTGCAGACCCTCATCGCCGAACGCTCCCGCGCTGCGGGCTGAACGGCGGCCGCGCGGGCCGCCCTTGGAGTGTGAAACCGATGACAGTGCGCGTAGACCGGCTTGCCAACGGGCTGACTGTAGTGACGGAGCGGATGCCTGGCCTCGGCTCGGCCAGCATCGGCGTATGGGTCGGCGCCGGCTGCCGGCACGAGCGCCCGGAGGAGAACGGCGTAGCCCATTTCCTCGAACACATGGCGTTCAAGGGCACCGCGCGCCGCTCCGCGATCGACATCGCCGTGGAGATCGAGAACGTCGGCGGCTACCTCAACGCCTACACGAGCCGCGAGACCACGGCCTATTACGCCCGCGTGCTGGGCGAGGACGTGCCGCTTGCGCTGGACCTCATCGCCGACATACTGCGCGCGCCGGCCTTCGCCGAGGCCGAGATCGCCTCGGAGCGCGGCGTCATCCTGCAGGAGATCGGCCAGGCGCTCGATACGCCCGACGACGTGGTGTTCGACTGGCTTCAGGAGGTGTCCTACCCCGCACAGGCGATGGGGCGGCCGATCCTCGGGCTCGCGGAGCGGGTCAGGACCTTCTCGGCGGAGGATCTGCGGTCCTTCACGAGCGTACATTACGCGCCCGAGCGGATGATCCTCTCGGCGGCGGGCGCGGTGGACCATGACGAGGCGGTGAAGCTCGCGCAGGCGGCGTTCGGCGACATGGCGCGCGGCCCGGCGCAGGGCGTGGAGCCGGCGCGCTTCATGGGCGGCGAGCGGCGCAAGGTGAAGCGGCTTGAGCAGGCGCATGTCGCGATGGCCTTCGAGGGGCCGGCGCAGAAGGATGGCGCGGCGGTCGCGGCGCAGGTGTTCTCCACCGCGCTCGGCGGCGGCATGTCCTCGCGGCTGTTCCAGGAGGCGCGGGAGCGCCGCGGCCTGTGCTATTCGATCTTCGCCCACAGCTCCGCCTTCGCCGACACCGGCGCCATGACGATCTACGCCGGCACCGGGGGCAAGGAGCTGCCGGAGCTGACCGGCCTCGTCATCGACGAACTGCGCCGAGCCGCCGAGGGCATGAGCGCCGACGAGGTCGCCCGCGCGCGCGCGCAGCTCAAGGCGGGGCTGGTCATGGGCATGGAGAGCCCGTCCAACCGCGCCGAGCGGCTGGCGCGCAGCATCGCGGTCTGGGGACGGGTGCAGACGATCGAGGAACTGGTCGAGCAGATCGACGCTGTGGACGTGGCGGCGGCGCGCGACGTCGGCGCGCGCATCTGCGCCGCGCCCCGCCCGGCGCTGGCGCTATACGGCCCGGTCGCCAGGGCGCCCGGCGCGGCGGAGATCGCCGAACGGCTCGCCGCCTGAGGCCGGTCGGGGCGCGGCGGCGGAGATGGGGCTTCTGCGTCGCCGCCCGGTCGGGCCGGTTCTGACCACTGCGCGGCTGCGCCTGCGCCCGCCCCAAGCGCAGGACTTCGTGAGCTGGGCTGCCCTGCGGCGCGAGAGCGCCGCGTTCCTGACGCCATGGGAGCCGGTCTGGGCGCGCGACCACCTGTCGGACCGCGCATTCCGGGAGCGCGTGGCGTGGGCCGCGCGCTCGGTCGCCGAGCAGCGGGCCTATCCCTTCTTCCTGATCGACGCCGACGCGCCGGCGGAAGCCCCGCGGGTGCTCGGCGCGATCACCATCGACAACATCCGGCGCGGCCCGGCGATGAGCGCCACGGTCGGCTACTGGATCGGCGGGCCCCACGCCCGGCGGGGATTGATGAGCGAGGCGCTGGGCGCCGTGTGCGCCTTCACTTTCGGGGAGCTCGGGGTGAGCAGGCTGGAGGCCGCGTGCCTGCCGGAGAACGTGGCGTCGCGGCGTCTGCTGGCGCGCTGCGGCTTCGCAGAGGAAGGCGTGGCGCAGGGCTATCTCCAGATCGCCGGGCGCTGGCGCGACCATGTGCTGTTCGCCGCCCTGCGCGAGGATCGGCGGGCCGTCGCGGAGGCCCTGGCGGACGACGCCGCGCCGGTCGGGCCCGAGACGGCCGGCCAGCTCGGGCGGCTGTGCGCGGAAGGCCCGGTCGACGGCGAGGGCTGACGCCGCGCGGCGCGGCAAGGCGCCCAGAGAGCCGGGCGCCCAGAGAGCCGGACGCTGGAAGGCCGCGTCAGCGCCCCTCCACCCGCCAGGCGGCGAGCAGCAGGCCGGCGGTGAGCAGCAGCATCGCCCAGCCGGGCGCCAGCGCCGTCAGCCGCACCTCGTCCACCGTGTAGGCCTCGCGGCGAGGCAGGCCGAACCAGCCGCGGCCCTCGGCGGCGCGGCCCTCGCGCACGCGGCGCATGTCCGGCAGCGCGAAGTCGCCCGCGGCGGCCAGGCGGATCGTGCCGCCGCCTGTGGATGCAGTGAGCGGGGCCAGCGGCTCGAAACTGGAGACGGGGTCCTCGAACTCGCGCGGGGAGGGCGGGCCGACCGCGGCCACGGCGGTCATCTCGCCGTCGTCGAGGCGGAACAGGCCCTGCTCGTCCACCTCCACCACGGCGCGCCAGAGCCCCGGCGCGACGCTCTCGAAGCGCGCCGCCGTCTCGGCGCCCGAAGGCGCGGCGACGGTGAGGCCGCTCGGCCCGTCGCCGATCGAACGGCGCTCCACGGTCAGCTGCGCGCCCGCGACCTCGACGGTCAGCGCCTCCTCCTCCAGCTCCGGTTCCTTCATCAGCCAGTGGGCGAGGCGGCGCAGCAGCTCGGATTGCGGGCCGCCGCCCTCATGGCCGCGCGTCCAGAGCCACGCTTGGTCGGAGGCGAGCACGGCGACGCGGCCCTCGCCGACGCGGTCGAGCACCAGAAGCGGCGAGCCCTGGGCGCCGGTCATCACGGTCTCGCCGCTGAGCGGCTCCACCTCGACATGGCGATACCACCGGCCCCAGGGCGCGTCCTCCGGCAGGTCGTCGCCGAGCGCGGAAGGGTCGATATGGGCGAGGCGGCGCGGTGCGTCCTCCAGCCCCGCGGTGACGGGGTGGCGGCGGCCGCTCTCGGTCAGCTCCGGCAGATAGGCTTCCTCGAACACCTGCGCGGTGGGGCGCACCGGGATCACGTCGGCCAGCGGCGTGCGATAGAGGCTTTCCACGCCGGCGAAGGCGTCGCCCTCGGCCAGCAGCACGGCCCCGCCCTCGCGGACGTAGCGGGCGACATTGGCGAGATAGGGCGTCGGCAGCACGCCGCGGCGGCGGTAGCGGTCGAAGATGATGAGGTCGAACTCGTCGACCTTCTCCAGGAACAGCTCGCGCGTCGGGAAGGCGATCAGCGACAGCTCGAACACCGGCGTGCCGTCCTGCTTGCTGGGCGGGCGCAGGATGGTGAAGTGGACGAGGTCCACCGACGGGTCGGCCTTCAGCAGATTGCGCCAGGTGCGCTCGCCCGGGTGCGGCTCGCCGGAGACGAGCAGCACGCGCAGCCGGTCGCGGACGCCGTTGACGGTGAACACGGCGCGGTTGTTGCGGTCCGTCAGTTCGCCTTCGCGGGGCGGCGCGTAGAGTTCCACCACGTTGGCGCCGCCGTGGTCGATGGCGATCTCGATGGGCGTGTCGGCGCCGACGCTGGCCGGCACGCGGCGGGGCGGGCCGCCGTCGATGGAGACGAGGATCTCCCGCGTCTCGCCGGCCGGGGCGGTTCCGAGCGGCATGATCCGCGCGATGGCGGTGACGGTCTCGCCGACGATGCCGTAGGCGGGCGCGGTGCGCAGGGCGAGCCGGAGGTCGGCCTCGCCCTCGCGACCCGTGGCGAGCACATGGACCGGGCCTGGAAAGCCCTGCAGGGCGTCGAGATCATGCGCCTGCCCGTCGGTGATCAGCACGGCGCCGCTGATGCGGTCCGGCGCGACGTCCGCCGCGGCGTCGGCGAGGGCGCCGAGCAGGCGGGTGCCCTGGTCGTCGGCTGCGCCCGTTCCCGGCGCGAGGCGGAGGGTGCGCACGTCGAGCGGCGCCTCGACGCCGCCGCGGGCGGCGAGCGCGGCCAGCGCGGCGTTCAGGCCCTCGGCGGCGGCCTCGGTCTCGGCGGCGCGGTCGCCGATGGTCTGGCTCTCGGAGGCGTCGACCACGACGAAGGCGACGTCGGCCAGCGGCGTGCGGCTTTCGCGCACCAGCGAGGGGTTGGCGAGCGCGAAGAGCAGCGCGGCGAAGGCGGCGGCGCGCAGCGCCCAGCCCGGCGAGCGTCGCCATGCGGCGAGAGCTGCCATCGCGACGGCGAGGGCGACGCCGGCGGCGAGCACCCAGAGCGGCGCCATCGGGGCGAAGGTCAGCGCGGCGTTCATGTCAGGCTCCTGACGGGGGCGACGTCGCCGCGGGCCCCTGCGGGAGGCGCGGCGGTTCCGGGGGGCTCTGCGCCGGAGGGCGCGATTCCGGGGTTCTCGATTCCTTGGTTATCGATTCCGGGCGCGGCGTCGTTCACTGGCCGAGGCGCTCCAGCAGCGCCGGCACATGGACCTGATCGGACTTGTAGTTGCCGGTCAGGGCGTACATGGCGAGGTTGATGCCGAAGCGGTAGGCCATCTCGCGCTGGCGCCAGCCGCCGGCGCCGGTGACGGGGGCCATGAACGCCCCGCGGTCGTCCACCGCCCAGGCGCCGGCCCAGTCGACCGAGCCCACGACCACCGGCGAGACGCCGTCGTTGAGGTTGCGAAACGGCGCGCCCTCCTCGGCGACGGCCTCGGGGTCCGCGGCGGCCTCGACCCAGACGCGGCCGCCGGAGAAGCGCCCGGGAAACTCCTCGAGCAGGTAGAAGGCGCGCGTCAGCACATGGTCGGAGGGCACTGCCTCCAGCGGCGGAAGGTCGAGCCGCGACGCGACCCGCCGCAGGGCGCGCGCGTTCGGCGAGGCGCCGGCGCCGCCGCCGATGTCGAGATGGCGGTCGCGGGTGTCGAACACGATCATGCCTCCAGAGCGCATGAAGGCGTTCAGCTTGGCGATGGCGACGTCGGAGGGCGTCGGCTGGTTCTCCACGATCGGCCAGTAGAGGATCGGGTAGAAGGAGAGATCGTCGGTCTCGAGGTCGAGGCCCACCGGCTCGGCCGGCTCGATGGCCGTGCGCGCGGTCAGCACGGCGCTGAGGCCGGCGAGGCCGGCGCGGGCGATCTCGTCCGCCCGCGCGTCGCCTGTGAGCACATGGGCGAACACTGTCTCCAGCGCGCCGGAAGGGGCCTGCGCGCGCGCCTCGCCGGGGACGAGCGCCAGCGCCAGCAGCAGCGCCGCGGCGCCGCCGACCGCCTTCGCCACGCCGCGGCGGCGTTTCGGCATGGGCAGGCGGCCCGAGAGCAGCAGGGTCGCCACGGTGTCAGCCGCCAGCAGCAGCACGGCGAGCGCCAGAAGCCAGGGGGCCAGCGGCCGCTCGTCGCCGCCGCCGAGCCGTTCGGTCGCGGCGCCCGGCGGGGCGACGAGGGGCGCGAGCGCCGCGTCGGGGCCGTGCAGGTTGAAGGCGATCTGCGTCTCGCCCGCCGCATAGACGCCGGGGCCCGCGTCGGGGCCCGGCGCGGTCTCGAGCCGCGAGACCGGGACGCCCGGCGCCTCGGCCTCGTGCAGCCGGCCGAAGCCGTCGAGCAGGGCGACGGGGCGGGCCGAAAGCCCCTCCAGCGCGCTGCGGTCGGTCGCGCCGCCGCCGCCGGCGAACTGCAGCAGCCGCTGGACCATGTTCACGAACAGCCCCGACAGCGGCAGGTTCGACCACTCCGCGTTGGCGGTGACGTGAAACAGCACCACGCGGCCGGCGCCGCGCTCCGCGGCCGTCACGAGGGGGGTGCCGTCGGCCAGCGCCGCCCAGGTGCGCTCGCCGAGATCGGGGCCCAGCTGCGCGAGGATCTGGCGCGACACCGAGACGTCCTCGGGCGCCTCCAGCCCGGCGAAGGGCGTGCCTTCGGCGAAGGGACGGATGCGCTGGGGCTGCGACCACGCCATCGCGCCGCCGACCGCCCGCCCGCCGGCGCGCAGCGGCACCGGCAGCAGCGGGCTCTCGACGACGCCGGTGGGCGAGTTGAGCGCGTCGGCGCCGCGCGCCAGACGCGGGCCGGCGAAGCGCACCAGAAGGCCGCCCTTGTCGACGAAGCCGAGCAGGGCCTCGGTCTCGGCGTCGGTGAAGCGGCCGACATCGGCGAGAAACAGCACGTCCGGGCGCGCCTCCAGCACCTCGGCAACGTCGCCCTCCACCACTTCTGCGCGCTCGGCCAAGGCCGCGCGAAGATAGTGCAGGTCGGAGACGAGGCGCTGCGCCTCGGTGGACGTGCCGCCGGAGACGAGCCCGGCCCGCCGGCGACGCACGCCCTCGTCGGCCAGCGAGACGGCGGCGGCGCTGTCGGCGCCGACGATCTCCAGCCGCTCCACCTGGTTGCGCAGCTCCAGCGGCAGGTCGAAGGCCGCCGTCGCCGAGAGGTCGTCCACGCCGAACGTGGCGTCGGCCTGGCCGATCCGGCGCGAGGGGCCGCTCTCGGTCCGGGCGAAGGCGGCGATCGTCATGGTCTGGGGCGCGCCCGCCTCGGCGCGCAGGGCGTCGACGGTGAGCGCGCCGTCCTCCAGCGCCGGCGCCCGCAGGGCCGGCGCCGGCGCGTCGGGGCCGATGACGGCGAGGGGGCCTAGCGCGGCCAGCGCGGCGCCGAGCGCTTCGGTTGCGGCGTCGTCATGGGCGAGGCCGTCGGTGATCCAGACCGTCTCGGCGAAGCCGGCGCCGGCGAGCAGGGCGGCGGTCTCGGCGCGCTGCGGCGCCCATGGGGCGGGCAGGGCGGCCTCGATCTCGCCGCGCCAGTCCGCAGCGGGCCGCAGCGCCAGCGGCGCATCGCCGGCGGGAAGCCGGGCCATCGAGACGAAAGCTGCCGGGCGGTCGGCGCGCTCGGCCTGCGCCAACGTCTCCAGCGCGCGGGCGCGGCGCGCGTCCCAGTCCGGCGCGCTGGCGGCGCCGCCGTCCATCAGCAGCAGCAGCGGGCCGCTGCCAGAAAGCTGCGCGCGCGGGTTCATCAGCGGCTCGGCGAAGGCGAGGATGGCGAGGCCCGCCACCATGCAGCGCAGTAGCAGCAGCCACCACGGCGTCTTCTCCGGCATCCGCTCCTGATCGTCGAGCCCGAGCAGCAGGCGCACGCCGGGGAAGGCGAAGCGCTTCGGCGATGGCGGCGTCGCGCGCAGCAGCCACCACAGCGCCGGCAGCGCCGCGAGCGCGACCAGCAGCCAGGGATTGAGGAAGGCCAGACCGCCGAAGCTCAGCATCACACGGCTCCTCCGCTGACGGCCCCGTAGAGCCAGATGAGCCCGCGGCGCGGGCTGACGTCGGTGTGGTGCGCGGTCAGACGCCAGCCGCAGCGCCGCGCCAGCCGGTCGAGCGCGTCGCGCCGCTCGGCGAGGCGCTTGCGATAGGCTTCGGCGAGGCCGCGGGCGCGGTGGGTCTCGAAATCGACTTCGCCGCCCATGCTCTCGAAGATCATGCGGCCGTCGAAGGGGAACGCCTCCTCGGCGGGGTCGAGGATCTGCACCAGCGAGCCGCGCACCCCGGCCTGCGCCGCGGCGGTCATCGCGGCCTCCAGCGGCTCCAGCGGGCCGAAGAAGTCGCTGAGGAACACCGCCTTGCCGCCGCGCTGGAAGGGCGCCGGCGGCGGCGCGCCGACGTCGCCGCGGCCCTCGCGGTCCTTGCTCAGCGCCAGCGCGAGGCGGCGAAGCTGGGTCTCGCCCGAGAGCGGGCGCTGCGCGTCCGACCCCATGAGGCCGACGCGCTCGCCGCCGCGCACCAGCAGCACGCTCAGCGCCATGGCGAGCAGCGCGGCGCGCTCGCCCTTGGTGCGGGGCGCGGCGTCGGAGCGGTAGTCCATCGAGAGGGCGTCGTCGCGCCAGATCCAGACGGTTTGCGCCGATTCCCACTCCATCTCGCGGATGTAGACGTGGTCGGAGCGCGCCGAGCGCCGCCAGTCGATCGAGGTCAGCGGGTCGCCGGGCATCGCCTGGCGGTACTGCCAGAAGGTCTCGCCCGGCCCGGCGCGGCGGCGGCCGTGCACGCCGGCGGAGACGGTCGCGGCGAGGCGCTGGGCCTCCACCATCAGCGGCGGCAGCGCGCCGGAGATGCGCTCCGCGTCACGCCGGAGCCAGCCGGGGCCGACGCGCTCGACCCGCGCGGCGCTCACGCCGCCCATCCGCCAGCAGGGGCCGGCGTCGCCCATCCGCCAACGGGGGCCGGCGTCGCCGGGCGGCGGGCGCGGTCCGCCCCGGCGGGACTGAGCGGCGCCGCGCTCATGCGGCCGCGGCTGAGGCCGGGGACAGTTCGCGCGCGGCGATCTCGTCGATCACCGCGTCGACCGTCCCGCCTTCGGCCTTCGCCGCGAAGGTCAGCGCCATGCGGTGCTTCATCGCCGGGCGGGCGAGCGCGACCACGTCTGCGACCGAGGGAGCGAGCCGCCCTTCGATCAACGCCTTGGCGCGGACCGCCATCATCAGCGCCTGCGCGGCGCGCGGGCCGGGGCCCCACGCGACGTTGCGCTTCACCGCGTCATGCGCGCCGGGCTCGTCGGGTCGGGCGGCGCGGACGATCTTGAGGATCGCGTCGACCACGGTCTCTCCGGCGGGCATCCGGCGCACCGTCTTCTGGATGCCCTCCAGATCGCCCGGCCCCATCACCGGCTCGGCGTGCGCGTCGTCGACGCCGGTCGTCGCGAGCACGATGCGGCGCTCGTCCTCCAGCGAGGGATAATCGACGTCGACCTGCAGGATGAAGCGGTCGAGCTGCGCCTCGGGCAGCGGATAGGTGCCCTCCTGCTCGATCGGGTTCTGCGTCGCCAGCACGTGGAACGGGTGCGGGAGGCGGCGATTCGCGCCGGCGACCGTCACCACCTTCTCCTGCATCGCCTGCAGCAGCGCCGACTGGGTGCGCGGGGAGGCGCGGTTGATCTCGTCGGCCATCAGGAGCTGGCAGAAGATCGGGCCCTCGATGAAGCGGAAGTCGCGCGCGCCGTCGCGGCCCTCCTCGAGCACCTCGGCCCCGAGGATGTCGGCGGGCATCAGGTCGGGCGTGAACTGCACACGCTTGGCGTTCATTCCCAGAACGACGCCAAGGGTTTCGACCAGCCGCGTCTTGGCGAGGCCGGGCGCGCCGACGAGCAGCGCGTGGCCGCCGGAGATCAGCGCGTTCAGCACCAGATCCACCACGGTCTGCTGCCCGATCACGCGCTTGGCGATCTCGTCGCGGGCGCGCGCGAGCGTCTCGCCGGCGGCTTCGATCTCGGCGACGGCGTCTGCGCTCATGCTGTTCCCCCAATGCCCGCGGCGGGCTTTGCCTGTTCGTCACGCAAAGCGTAGCCTGAACCCCATGCTTGTCGACAGTCGTCATCGATCACGAGGCGGACAATGACCCGGACGCGCAATCCCGCGGCGGACCTGCCCGCGAAAGCGGCGCCGACCGCCTCGCCCGACGCCCTCGCCCGCGCCGCGGCCGAGGCGCGCAAGGCGCGCGGGCCGGCCCCGGTGCATCTGTGGAACCCGCCCTATTGCGGTGAGATCGACATCCGCATCGCCGCGGACGGGACGTGGCTCCACGAAGGCTCGCCCATCGGCCGCCCGGCCATGGTGCGCCTGTTCTCCTCGGTGCTCAAGCGGGAGGGCGCGCGCATCTATCTCGTGACGCCGGTGGAGAAGCTGGGGATCGTCGTGGACGACGCCCCCTTCGTCGCCGTCGACTTCCGGCGGGAGGGCGACGCGCTCACGTTCCTCACCCATGTCGGCGACGAGACCCGCGCGGGGCCGGACAACCCGATCCGCGTGGCCCGCGGCGAGGACGGCGCGCCGCGGCCCTACGTCCATGTGCGCGACGGGCTTGAGGCGCTGATCGACCGGAAGACCTTCTACCGGCTGGTGGAGGAGGGCGAGACGCGGACTGTGGACGGGCGCGCATGGTTCGGCGTCGCGTCGGGCGGCGCCTTCTTCCCGATCCAGCCGGCCGACGAGCTGGAGGCTTGAGCGACCGCGCCGAAACGCCGTCCGCCGCGCCGGTCGGCGAGGCGCTGCTGCGCGCGGCGCTGGCGCTGGAGGGCGGCGTCTCGGGGCCGCCGGGGGGGGGCATTGGGCAGGGCGCCGGGGTCGCGCGAGGGCTCGACGGCGACCATGCGCTCAATCCCGGTTTCGCGCCGCTGGAGGCGCTGACGCCGGCGGCGGTGCTGTGCGCGCTGGTGCCGCGACCCTGCGGGCTCGGCGTCGTGCTGACCGAGCGGCCCGCGACGATGCGCGCCCACGCCGGCCAGATCGCGTTCCCCGGCGGCAAGATCGACCCCGGCGACGCCTCGCCGCTCGCCGCCGCGCTGCGCGAGTCGGAGGAGGAGGTCGGCCTGCCGCGCGCGGCGGTGACGATGCTGGGCGCGCTGCCGGCCTACGCCACGCGCACCGGCTACCTCATCCATCCCTTCGTCGGCCTCGCGCCGGGCGACTTCACGCCCCGGCCCGAGCCGGGCGAGGTGGCCGACGTGTTCGAGACGCCGCTCGACTGGCTGATGGACCTCTCCCGCCACGAGCGGCGCACGGTCTCGTGGCAGGGGCAGGCGCGGGACTTCTGGGCGATGCCGTGGCGGGAGCGCATGATATGGGGCGCCACCGCCGGCATCCTGCGCGGTCTGGCCGAGCGGGTTTCGCGGGCGCGCGCTGAGACCGAGAAAGGCGCTGCGTGAGCGGCGGTCCGGCGGGCGCGGCGCCGGACGCCCCGGCGCGCATCGCGCCGTCGTGGCTCGCCGAGCCGGCGACGCGCGCGGTGCTGGCGGCGCTGGCCCCCGGGCGGCCGCTCTTCGTCGGCGGCTGCGTGCGCGACGCGCTGATGGGGCGGGAGGCGCAGGACGTCGACCTCTGCGTGGCCTGCCTGCCGGAGCGCACCATTCAGCTGCTTGAGAAGGCGGGGCTCAAGGCGGTTCCGACCGGTCTGGAGCACGGGACAGTGACGGCGGTGGCGGGCGGGCGCGGCTTCGAGACGACGACGCTGCGGCGCGACGTGGCGACGGACGGCCGCCGCGCCGAGGTGGCCTTCACCGAGGACGTCGCCGAGGACGCCGCGCGGCGCGACTTCACGATGAACGCGCTCTACGCCGACGCCGACGGTCTGGTGCTCGACCCGCTTGGCGGCATGGCGGACCTGAGGGCAGGGCGCGTGCGGTTCATCGGCGACGCGGCGACGCGGATCACGGAGGACTACCTGCGCATCCTGCGCTTCTTCCGCTTCACCGCGCAGCACGGGCGGGCGGGGGTGGACGCGGCGGGCGTCGCCGCCTGCGCCGCGGCGAAGGGCGGCCTTGCGCGGCTCTCGCGCGAGCGCGTGGGGCACGAGATGCGGCGGCTTCTCGGCGCGCCCGACCCCGTCGCGGCGCTGGACGCGATGGCGGCGGCGGGCGTGCTGCAGGAAGTCGCGCCGGGCGCCGACGCGGCCGCGCTGGCCCGGCTGGTCGCGGCGGAGCGCGCGGCCGGGGCCGCGCCCGACTGGCCGCGCCGGGCCGCCGCCGTCCTCGCCGCCCGGGGCGACCCGCCGGACTGGCGGCTGAGCCGGGCGGAGCTCGCCCGGCTTTCGGCGATCGGCAGGGCGCTGGCTTCGCGGGAGGGGCCGGCGGCGCGCGCGCACCGCTTCGGGGCCGACGCGGCGCGGGACGCGGCGCTGATCGAGGCGGCGCGCGCCGGCGGGCCGCCGCCGCCGGACCTCGAGGCCGCGCTCGCGCTCGGGGCCGCCGCCGAGCCGCCGGTGACGGCGGCGGACCTGATGCAGGCCGGTTTCAGGCCGGGTCCGGAACTCGGCGAGGCGCTGGCCAGGTTGCGGGAGGCCTGGATCGAGGGCGGCTTCGCGGAGGACCGCGAGGCGCTGCTCCGGCGCCTCTGATCCGTCGGCGCCCCCGTCTCAGCTTGCGCGGCGCTGGGCGAGGCGCTGCTCGCGCACGGCCAGCGCCAGCGCGGCGGGCGCCTCCAGCGGCGGGTGATGCCAGAAGCCCTGGATCTCGTCAGCCCCGAGCGAGGCCACCAGGTCGCGCTGCGCCGCCGTCTCGACGCCCTCCACCGTGACCGAGAGGTTGAGCCGCCGCCCGAGGTCGATCATCGAGCGCACCACCGCGCGGGCGCCGGGGTCCATGGTGACGTCGCCGACGAAATCCGCCGCGATCTTGAGGCGGTCGACGGGATAGGTGCGCAGCAGGCGGTGCGCGGAATAGCCCTTGCCGAAATCGTCGAGCGCGAAGGCGACGCCGCGGCGGCGCAGGTCGAAGAGCGCCTCCAGCGCCTGCGGCCCGGGCTCCTGAAAGACGCTCTCGGTGATCTCCAGCACCAGCGCGCGGGGCGGCAGGCCGTGCTGCGCGAGGCTGCGCGAGAGCGATTCGGCGAATCCGGCCTCGGCGAGTTCGGCCTGGCTCACGTTGACCGAGACCGGCAGCTCCACGCCCGACGCGCGCAGCCGGGCGGCGAAGGCGCAGGCGTGCTCGCGCACCTGCCGGCCGAGATCCACGATGAGGCCGGTCTCCTCGGCGAGGGTGATGAAGCGTTCGGCGGCGATCGGGCCGGCGCTGGGGCTGGTCCAGCGCGCCAGCGCCTCGAAGCCGGCGAGGCCGCCGGAGCGGGCGCGGATGATGGGCTGGAACTCCGCGCGCAGGTGGCCCGCGGCGACGGCGGCGCGCAGTTCCCGCGCCAGCGTCGCCTCCTCGTCGAGCCGGCGCTGCAGCGCGCCGTCGAAGGCGCTGACGATGTTCCGTCCGCCGCGCTTGGCCTGGTACATCGCCTGATCCGCGCGCAGCACCAGCCCCTCGACGTCGCCCGCGTCCCGCGGGTAGGCGCTGACGCCGACGCTGACGGACAGGGCGATCTCGCGCTCGCCCACGCGCACCGGCGCGCGCAGGGCGCGCAGGACGCGCGCGCCGATGCGCAGGCAGTCGTCCTCGCGGCTCTTGGGGTGCAGCACGAGGAATTCGTCGCCGCCCTGCCGCGCGATCATCGCGTCGGGCCCCAGCGCGAGCGTGAGCCGCGCCGCCACCTCCCGCAGCAGCGCGTCTCCGGCGGCGTGGCCGTAGCTGTCGTTGACCGCCTTGAAGCGGTCGACGTCGATGAAGAACATCGCGTGGCCGGCGCCGCCGCTCCGGACCAGAACGCCATGCGCCGCCTCGAAGAAGCCGTCGCGGTTCAGCAGGCCGGTGAGCGCATCGCTGCGCGCGGCGAGGCTGATGCGGGCGTGCGCCTCCTCGACGCGCCGCGCCATGCGGTTGAAGCTGCGGGCCAGAGTCGCGACTTCGCGGAAGCCGCCGGTCTCGGGCGCGCGCGCCGCCCGTTCCCCGAGGGACATGCGCTGCGCCGCATCCGACACCGAGCCGATCTCGCTGGCGAGCCGCTTCGAGAACAGCAGCGCTATTCCCGCCGACAGGCAGAGGCCGAGTGCGAACACGAGCTGCGCCGAGGCGGAGATCTGCTCGACCCTTTCATGGAGTTCGGCGACCGGCTGCGGCACCATCACGCCCCAGCCGGACTCGGCGGAGACGGCGTAGCCGGCGATCATCTGCGCGTCGAGCTTCGGCGAGTGGAACTCGCCCACGCCGCTGCCGCCTTCGCCCATCGCCGCGACGAGCGGCAGCGCGCTCAGATCGCGCATCCTGGCCATGTAGTCCGGGTCGGGGTGGGCGAGGACGCGGCCGCTCTCGTCGAGGATCACCGCGTGGCCGCGCCCGCCGAAGCGGACCGATGACGCCAGCGAGACGAATTTGTCGGTCGTGATCGCGGCCACCACCAGCGCATCGCCAAACCGGCGCGCCATGAGCAGGCCCGGCCGCCCGCCGCTCAGCCCGACGACGTGCGACAGGCCCTTGCGGCCTTCCTCCGTGATCGCGCGCATCTCGTCGAAGAGGTCGGTCCTCGCCCGCACCGGGCAGTCCGGGCCCATGTCCATCACCGCGCGGCGCAGCGCGCCCGACTTCGCGTCGAAGACGCAGATGTGGCGGAAGTGGAGATCGGAGAGCCGCTTCTCCACGAGGCTGACCTCCGCGTCGCCCGCCGCGAGCGGCGCGAGGCCGTCGAAGATAACGCTGAGGTCGCGGTGATACTGGTCGAGCGACGCCGCCAGCGTCTGCGCCAGCAGCAGATGCCGCTCGCGCGCCTCGCGCTTCTCGCCCTCGATCGCCGCAGAGTGCGGCCAGGCCCAGAACACCACCAGCGGCGCGCCGCCCGCGGTAAGGAACGCCGCGAGCAAGGCCGTGCGCAGGCTCATACGCCACATCTCGATATCCCTCCCGCCCCGGATTGGTGAATCGGAAGTTATGCAGTTGTGGTGAATCAACCGTTACGGGCCGCCGGCCCCCGGCGCCCGCGAAGCGGTATGACCCCTGTTCGTTCCGCTAGGGGTGGGGGTTAACGGCCAGTCAAGCGCATTATGTGGCGCCAGAGGCGGAAAATGCGTTTGACGACTCCGTGACGGCGCGACAGATTGTGTGTCGAGGCAGGCAAGGCACAAGGGATGGGGGTAACGACCCCCATCCTGCGCGCCACCCAACCGCCTCACGCCCTTACAGCGCGCCGCGACGGCGCCAGCACCGAACAGGACGCGCCGCCATGCAGATCGCCCGCCGTTTCACCGCCAAGGACCATGACGCCTACGCGGCCGTCGCCTTCCGCGAGACATCGAGCGAGATCCGCAACCCGGACGGTTCGGTCGTGTTCCGGCTTGACGCGGCGCAGGTTCCGGCGGCCTGGAGCCAGGTGGCCTCGGACGTTCTGGCGCAGAAGTACTTCCGCAAGGCGGGCGTGCCGGCGCGCCTGAAGAAGGTGCGGGAGAAGGGCGTGCCGGCGTGGCTCTCGCGCTCGGTTCCCGACGAGGACGCGCTGGCGCAGCTTCCCGAAGGCGAGCGCAGCGTCGGCGAGACGGATGCGCGCGCCGTCTTCGACCGGCTCGCCGGCGCCTGGACCTACTGGGGCTGGAAGGGCGGCTATTTCGCGAAGGAGACCGACGCGCGCGCCTATTTCGACGAGATGCGCGTGATGCTGGCGACCCAGCGCGCCGCGCCGAATTCGCCGCAGTGGTTCAACACCGGGCTGCACTGGGCCTACGGCATCGACGGGCCTTCGCAGGGCCACTTCTACGTCGATCCCGAGACCGACGCCGTGACCGCGTCGGCCAGCGCCTACGAGCGGCCGCAGCCCCACGCCTGCTTCATCCAGGCCGTCGCCGACGACCTCGTGAACGACGGCGGCATCATGGACCTGTGGACGCGCGAGGCGCGGCTCTTCAAGTACGGCTCGGGCACCGGCACCAACTTCTCGTCCCTGCGCGGCGAGGGCGAGCGGCTGGCCGGCGGCGGGCGCTCCTCGGGCCTGATGAGCTTCCTGAAGATCGGCGACCGCGCGGCCGGCGCCATCAAGTCGGGCGGCACCACGCGCCGGGCGGCGAAGATGGTGATCTGCGACATGGATCACCCCGACATCGAGGCCTTCATCGGCTGGAAGGCGCGCGAGGAGCAGAAGGTCGCAGCGCTCGTCGCCGGCTCGAAGATCCACCAGAAGCGTCTAAACGCCGTGATGGACGCGGTGCGCGGCTGGGACGGCGCCGAGGCCGACGCGACCGACCCGGCGGCCAACCCGCAGCTCAGGGCCGCGATCCGCGCCGCCAAGCGCGACGCGATCCCCGAGAGCTACGTCAAGCGCGTGCTGCAATACGCGGCGCAGGGCTACGCCTCGATCGAATTTCCGGTCATGGACACCGACTGGGACAGCGAGGCCTACCTCACCGTCTCCGGCCAGAACTCGAACAACTCCGTGCGCATCACCGACGCGTTCCTCGACGCGGTGAAGGCCGACGCTGACTGGGCGCTGTTCCGCCGCACCGACGGCAAGGTGGCGAAGACGCTCAAGGCGCGCGAGTTGTGGGACCAGATCGGCCACGCCGCCTGGGCCTGCGCCGACCCCGGCGTGCAGTATCACGACACGATCAACGACTGGCACACCTGCCCGGAGGGCGGCCAGATCCGCGCCTCCAACCCGTGCTCGGAATACATGTTCCTCGACGACACGGCGTGCAATCTCGCCTCGCTGAACCTGCTGACCTTCCTGAAGGACGGCGCGTTCCAGGCCGACGACTACGAGCACGCCTGCCGGCTGTGGACGCTGACGCTGGAGATCAGCGTCGCCATGGCGCAGTTCCCGAGCCGCGAGATCGCCCGCCGCAGCTACGACTACCGCACGCTGGGCCTCGGCTACGCCAACATCGGCGGGCTGCTGATGACGCTGGGCCTGCCCTATGACAGCGACGCGGGCCGGGCGCTGTGCGGCGCGCTGACGGCGGTGATGACGGGCGTCGCCTACGCCACCTCCGCAGAGATCGCCGCCGAAGTCGGCCCGTTCCCCGCCTACGCCGCCAACGCCGGCCACATGCTGCGCGTCATGCGCAACCATGCCCGGGCCGCCCGCGGCGAAGCGCAGGGCTACGAGAAGCTGGCGACGGCGCCGGTTCCGCTCGACCACGCCTCCTGCCCCGACGAGACGCTTGCGGCGCGCGCCGTCGCTGCGTGGGAGCGGGCGGTGAGCCTCGGCGAGGCCCACGGATATCGCAACGCCCAGGCCACCGTGATCGCGCCGACCGGCACCATCGGGCTGGTGATGGACTGCGACACCACCGGCATCGAGCCCGACTTCGCGCTGGTGAAGTTCAAGAAGCTCGCCGGCGGCGGCTACTTCAAGATCATCAACCGCGCGGTGCCGGCTGCGCTGGCGACGCTCGGCTATGGCGAGAACGCCGTCAAGGCGATCATCGAGCACGCCATCGGCCGCGGCACGCTGGCCGGCGCGCCCGGCGTCAACCACCAGACGCTTGCCGCCAGGGGTTTTGGCGCCGCGGAGATCGAGAAGATCGAGGCGGGGCTGGCGGCGGCCTTCGACATCCGCTTCGCCTTCAACGTCTGGACGCTGGGCGAGACGTTCGTCACGCAGACGCTGGGCGTCGACGCCGCCGCGCTCGCCGACCCGACCTTCGACCTGCTGCGCGCGATCGGCTTCACCCGCGCCGAGATCGACGCCGCCAACGCGCATGTCTGCGGGACGATGACGCTGGAGGGCGCGCCGGGGCTCGACGAGGCGCATCTGCCGGTCTTCGACTGCGCCAATCCCTGCGGCAAGACCGGCCGGCGCTTCCTGTCGGTCGAGGCCCATATCCGCATGATGGCCGCGGCGCAGAGCTTCATCTCCGGCGCGATCTCCAAGACCATCAACATGCCTAACGAAGCCACCATCGAGGACTGCCTCGCCGCTTACGAGCTGTCGCACCGGCTCGGCGTGAAGGCCAACGCGCTCTACCGCGACGGCTCCAAGCTCTCGCAGCCGCTCTCGTCGCAGCTCATCGAGGACGACGAGGAGATGGACGCGCTGGTCGAGGCGGCGCCGGCGGCGCGCGCGGAGATCATCGCCGAGAAGATCGTGGAGAAGATCATCGTCCGCGAAGTCGCCAAGGCGCGCGAGAAACTGCCCCAGCGCCGCAAGGGCTACACCCAGAAGGCCATGGTCGGCGGCCACAAGGTCTACCTGCGCACCGGCGAGTATCAGGACGGCCGCCTCGGCGAGATCTTCATCGACATGCACAAGGAAGGCGCCGCCTTCCGCGCGATGATGAACAACTTCGCCATCGCGGTGTCGGTGGGCCTGCAATACGGCGTGCCGCTGGAGGAGTTCGTCGACGCCTTCACCTTCACCCGCTTCGAGCCGGCCGGGCTGGTGCAGGGCAACGACAGCATCAAGAACGCGACGTCGATCATCGACTACGTGTTCCGCGAGCTGGCCGTCAGCTACCTCGACCGCACCGACCTCGCCCATGTCGAGCCGGAGGGCTCGCGCTTCGACGCGCTGGGCGAAGGCGAGGGTGAAGGGGCGCGCAACATCAGGCCCGCCCAGCCCGAGACGGCGAACTCGGCCATCGAGATGATCCGCCAGGTCTCTTCCACCGGCTATCTGCGCAAGCGCCTGCCGGCGGAGCTGCGGGTGCTGCAGGGCGGCTCGGCCCGCGCCTTCGGCGGCGCCATCGGGGAGGCGGCGGTCGCAGTCGGCGAGACGACGACGCTCGCGGCCACCACCACGCTCAGCCGGTCGGCCGAGGCCCGCATCAAGGGCTACGAGGGCGACGCCTGCGGCGAATGCGGCAACTTCACCCTCGTGCGCAACGGCGCCTGCCTGAAATGCAACACCTGCGGCGGCACGAGCGGCTGCAGTTGAGGGGGCTCCGCCATGTGTCGACATGCAAAGAACAGTAATTTGATGCTGAAAAGCGTCATTTTTGGAGGCAAAGAAACGACACAGCTACGGCGGTGGCCCCAAAGAAAGTATTTCCGCAGTTATTCATAGAATAGCACAGGTGATGGCGGCGCCATCGGGCAGGACTGGCCGCGAACCATAATGATGGCGCGGCCTTTTTTCTTTTTAGTCTTTGCCGATCCCGGCGGCGGCTCGCGCAGGAAGCCGACGCGGCGACCGGCTCAGTTGGATTGAGGTTGGTGCGGCCTGCGGCTCGCGCCTGCCGGAGCAGGGCGCACACGACGGACCCGGAGCAGGGGTCCCCCAACTTCGACAGCAAAACGCGTAAGCGATTGATATTGTTATGGCCGGATGGGCCAAAATGTAACTACACGGGCTTGTCAGGCTGGTTTTGGC
>NZ_FNQM01000065.1 GCF_900107585.1 Rubrimonas cliftonensis
CGACATTGCGCTCGAGGCGCTGGCGATGGCCGTGGAACGCCAACGGCCAGCACCCGGTCTCATCCATCACAGGCGCGCTTGCGCGCGCGGGGTGCCGCCATGTCGCTCGCAGACGATCCGTCGGGCCCTCAGCCGGCTGTGGGCGCTGATGGTCGGCTCGAGGAACCCCGCCGCGGAAACGAGAGCGCGAAGCCTTGAGAGATCGCGCGCCTCGGTGACATTGTACGCGAACGCCGAGGCGACGTTCATCACCGATTCCCTGTAGAGCGCCTTGCGAAACGGGCCCGCCCTGAGAACGCGCGACAGCGCGATGACGTCCGCCTCCCCACCTGCCTCATAAAGCGCGCGTAACTCGAACCGGATCGCAGCGTGTCGCCTACGAAAAAGCGGGTAGGACAGATCGTCTTCGGCCAACGGGGTGTCCGGATCGTCGACGACATGCTGCGCCACGTCCGTTAGCGCCTGAGCTGAGGCGTCGACGGCCATCGCGCGATGCACCGCCTCTTCGATCCGCGCCGACGCGCCTCGACGCCGGACGCGTCTGATGAGGATGTCAATGTCAATGTCCATCTTCCACCCCGAATGGCGACACAACCTCAGAGACGTCGATCTTGATTCGTTGCATGGCGGCGTTGAGGATGCGGATGCTCTTTGTCGCTCGACCGTAGTGGCGCCGGGTGACGTCGGTCGGCGCATGCCCCATCAGTGCGGCGCAGATCCCGAGCGGGACGTCTTCGTCCTCAAGGCGCTCGAAGAACCCCGCGCGGTGCGAATGGAAGTCGTGCCGCTGATCATAGACATTATGCTTCTTGCGGTAGTTGGTGTACTTCTTCGAGAAGTTCTCGCTGAGCATGCCTTTGGTCTTGCCGCGGGTGAGCGACGGGAAAAGGAAGACCTCGCCCTGCGCCCGGCGCAGCGCCACGAGCTTCAGCAGCCCGAGATCGATCAGGAACTGCGGGATCGGCACCTCGCGATGGCTCTCCTCCGACTTGAGGTGCTGTACTTCCTCGGTGTTCTCGAAGCGGATGAAATCGACGCCGGCGCGACGCCCGAAATCGCCTGTCATCAGCTGCAGGATCTCCTCCATCCTGCCGCCCATCGACTCGCCCATGAAGGGGCACCAGAAAAGCGGATCGCCGCGGTCGCTGAACCCGCCCCGAAAGACCGTCGTCGCGAGAAGCTCGCCGAGCTTCTCGCGCCAGGGCCGCCGCGCCGCGCTGGTCTCGTTAGCCTGCCGGCGCTTCAGTTCCCGCACGCTCCAGGTCACGCCCTTTAGCGGGTTCGCGTCGATCACGCCGCGGCGGACAGCGTAGTCGAAGACCGCCAGGGCGTAGCGCATGTGACGCATGCAGGTCGCGGTGCGCAGCCGCGCGATCTTCGCCTTGCCAAGCTGGTGCAGCGCAGTCTGTCCCTTCAGACCGAGCTCGGCGATCTTCGCCTCGGCCTCCGCGAGCCCCCGGGCCTCGGCCCGCTCGGCGTCGGCGAGCAGATCCCGGATCATGCGCCGGTTCTTTGACGACTTGCCGTGATTTTTCGGCAAGAGCGGTAGGATCTCGACGAACTCGCGGCCCATCGCTCTGGTGAAATCCGCGGTGGCGAGCGGGACGCCAGACCGCGGCCAGAGCTTCGTCATGATTTCCAGCGTCGATTCCACATTGGCGCGTGATGTCTGGCGGAACTTCGCGCCCGCCTTCGGATCAGGCCGTTCCTCCGGCTCGAACGTCTCGTAGCCGGCGCATTTGGCGTCCAGCCACGCGTAAAAGGTCTCGTCGAGGCTCTCGCGCCGCAGGGCCGGCGCGGGGTCCGTTGCGGCGCCGGAAACTTGAATGGTCTCATTGTCCGGCGATGGCGCCGTCGTGTTGGCTGCGGATGGCGACGATGGGGCGTGCTCGTGGGTTCCGAAAGGGCTTGCAGCGGAGGCTGTCGCGCGATCGAGACCCTGGTCGCTCGGCGCCACGCGCCGTTCATCGCAGACGGGCGGGGCGTCCTCGCCAACATGAGGCGCTGTCGGCGGAACCGACCTGGCGTCGTGCTGCGAAGTCCGATGGGCTGCGAGGAACGGTCTGTCGTGGACGTAGCGGATCGAATCTCGCGCGATCTTCTGCGAGAGAAGCAGCTGAGAGCGGAGCTTGAAGGCCGCACGACCCTCGGCGATCAGCGCGTCCCGCCGCGTCCCGTGCGTTGTGTCGATCCTCGACGGCTCGCCGGCGTCGGTCGGCTCCGACGCCGTCGGCGCGCCGTGGCTTGACGGCCCAGGATCGGTCGGGTCGCGCGAGGCGGACGACGTGGCCGGCTCTCTCCGCTCTGCGCCGGGCAGGCCATATCCAGTTCCAGATGCCGCGCCGGCCGCTGCGAGGATCGCGGACCGCGCGTCGATCTCGGCGGACGTTTCGGCGATGGCGCGGTCGGGGCCGGCCCGCGGCGTCGTCTGTCCCAGCGTCTGCAGGACGTCGATCTGGCGACCGAAGATCCTGAGAACTTCGGACGCGTAGTCTGCATGCGGCTGCGCTGTCTGTGTCATGGGCCCCAATGTCCAGGCGAAATCCGCGATCGCCGTCAGGGAGCGCGCGCGCCGCCGCGCTTCGCGCGGGCAGGCGGTGCGCAGGCTGAGGGCGAGCCAGCGTTCCGAGGACGGCGTTCCATCCTCGCGCGGCGTCTCTGGCACGGGCGCGGTGAACGAATGGTTACGGTCTTCCACGCAGGTTGACGAAAATTGATCTGGATCGACGCGCCCGGCGGCCAGCGCCGTCGGCAGCCGCCGGCGCCACCAGAAGACGTCGCCGCGCCGGGTCAGATGGGGGGTGGCCGTCATGCGCCGAAGCTCCGAATGTGACACGGTCCTGTGCGACAGGGTCGTGATACAGCGGCCTCGGCGGCGGGAACGGAGCGCGAATATCGCTCCGAAACCCGATTTTTCCCTGATCTTTCGGAGCCTTGGCTCCGGCGGTAGGAGCCAACGATCCCAAAGGAATCCAAGGCCTTGCGACCCGACTCCACTGCGTGTGTTACAGTCTGTGACGCTTGCGGAGTCGCAGGTCAAGGCCGGTTCCGTGCGCATCGTGGATCATCGATACGCGTCGGGGCGCGAAGCCGCCCGGATGCTGCGTCTTCGGCTCGACCATGCGAGTGGCGACGTTGCGCGACAACGGCGCTCGCGCTATCTTACAATTGCCTTACATGCCAGAGGGCTCCATGGCGACCAGTCGCTCCACGACCACCGTTTCGACCAAGGGTCAGGTCATCCTGCCCAGCGCACTGCGCGCGCGGCGCGCCTGGCCGCCGGGCACCCGTCTCATCGTCGAGGAGACCAGCGACGGCGTCCTGCTGCGCGCGGCGCCGAGCTTTGACCCCAGCGCCGTGGACGACGTCTTCGGTTGTCTGCGTGGTGAGGGACGGGCGCTCACGATCGAGGAGATGGACGCCGCCATCGCCGAGGAGGCGGCGCGCCAACATGGTCGTGATTGACACAAACGTGCTCGTCCGCTTCCTGACCCGCGACGACGAGGAGCAGGCGCGCCGCGCGCGGGCCCTTGTCGAGGCGGAGTCCGTCTACTTGCCGCTCACCGTCGCGCTTGAGACGGAGTGGGTCCTTCGCGCCGCGTACCGGCGCGCAACGGCGGAGATCGTCGCCGGGCTTCGCGGCTTCGCAGGGCTTGCGAGCGTCACGGTGGAGGCCCCTGAGCGTCTCGCTCGGGCGCTCGCGCTGGCGGAGGACGGCATGGACTTCCCCGACGCCCTCCATCTTTGCGCGGCGAACCCAGGCTGGAGCTTCGCCACCTTCGATCTGCGCCTTATCAAGGCGGCGAAGGGGAGGGGGCTCGCACCCACGCGCGCGCCTTGACCGATGACTTTAGGGGAGTCTGCGAAACTTGACAGTGGGATGACGCTCCCGCCGACGCACGCATGCTTATTGCCTGACGCCTTCACTATGCCGCTGTCAATGGACACCCAGTCTTACGAGTTAGCGCGACACCCAGTGTTACGAGGTTGAGCGCGACGGTAGCGGGCGCGGAGGGCGCGCTGACCGCAA
>NZ_FNQM01000032.1 GCF_900107585.1 Rubrimonas cliftonensis
AGCGCGCTTCTATCAGAAGCAAACAGCGGCGCGTCCGTCTCCGTCAGCGCCGCCGGTGAACGGGCTTATACGCAGATTCGATAACACGCGCAACATACCTCAACAAGGATTTCGGATTTTTTGTGACAGGGCGAGAAATGCGTTTTATGTCAGCGCGTTACGGGCTACCCGAGGTCGATGACGGCACAGGCGCCGCAAGGCCGACCCCGGAAATCGCGGCCATCGCAAAGCGTCTCATATCCGCAGTCTCATGCGGAATCGACGCGCCGGGCTGCGCCGCGGCCCTGACCTTGGGGGAAGGGGGACGCCGCATCCCATGCCGCCCGCGGAACCCGCCTCAAGCAAGGCTTGCGCAGGCTCAGACGTTGCGTGCGGAACTTCGGGCGCATGTCGCCTGACCGACCCGGCCCATGGCGCGCCGGCGACGTCATGGTGCGCAGGATCGTCGAGCGCCCGAGACGCGCTGTCCGGGACGCAAAGTCCGAGACGCGAAGTCCGCGATCCGCTGTCCGCGGCGGCCGAACGCCATCTTGCGCAACGCGGCTGCCGGATAGCGCAGCCGCGCTGTGGTGGCGTATGGACAGGTGCGATAAGACTGCGCGCTCAGGCGCCGGTCGTCTTCGGATCAGCCCCCGGGCCGCCCGGCTGCGCGCAGGACTTCTGGATGCGATCGATGTTCACTGACGCCGCCGGCGGCCGGCATCCCATGTTCCTGATCGGCGGCGGCGAGATGGGCGCGCGCATCCGGTCTTTCGACTGGTCGGCGACGCCGCTGGGCCCCCCCTCGGGCTGGCCCCAGTCGCTGCGTTCCGCCCTGTCGATCTGTCTCAACTCCAGCTTTCCGACGGCCATCTACTGGGGGCCGGAGCTGCGGCTGCTCTACAACGATGCGTGGGCGCCCGTGCCGGCCGGGCGACACCCATGGGCGCTCGGCCGCCGGGGCCGCGAGGTCTGGTCCGACATCTGGGCGATCGTCGGCCCGCAGTTCGAGCGCGTCATGCAGTTGGGCGAAAGCATATCGCTCTTCGACCAGCACCTGCCCATGATCCGCGACGGCCTGCCGCGCGAGACCTACTGGAACTACAGCTTCACGCCGATCCGGGGCGAGGACGGCGCCGTGGCGGGCGTTTTCAACCAGGGCAACGAGACGACCGCCGCCGTGCTGGCCCGCCGCGAGGCCGAGGCGGAGGTCGACCGTCTCGGCCGGCTGTTCGCTCAGGCCCCCGGCGCGGTGGCGATCACGCGCGGGGCCGAGCACGTCTTCGAGATCGTCAACCCGGCCTACGAGGAGCTCGTCGGCCGGACCGATGTCGTCGGCCGTCCCGTGGCCCGGGCGCTGCCGGAAGTCGAGGCGCAGGGCTTCATCGCGCTGCTGGATCAGGTCTACGCCAGCGGCGAGCCCCATGTGGGCCGCGCCGTTCCCGTCCGGCTCAGGCGCGGGGGGCGTGCGCAGGTCGACGACCTGATCGTGGATTTCGTCTTTCAGCCGCTCACCGACAGCGAGGGCGGACGCAGCGGCGTCTTCATCGTCGCGACGGACGTTTCGGACGCCGCGCGGGCGACGGCCGCCCTGCAGGAGAGCGAGGAGTTCAGCCGCAGCATCCTCCAGTCGAGCGCCGACTGCATCATGGTGATCGATCTCGAAGGGGCGGTGCGTTTCGTGAACGAGAGCGGCGCGGCGCTTCTTGAGCTGGGGCCGCGCGACGCGGTCATCGGCGCGCACTGGTCGGAGTTCCTGCCCGCGGAGCTCCGCGAGGAGGCGCGGTCGGCGCTGGAGGCGGCTAGGCTCGGCGGGCTGGGGCGTTTTTCCGGCCGTTCGGTTTCGGCGCGCGGCGTCGCGCGCTGGTGGGAAGTCGTCGTCACGCCGGTCATCGTCGCCGGTAGGGCCCCGACGCGCGTCGTCGCGACCCTGCGCGACGCGACGGACCGCCGCCAGGCTGAGGAGGCGCGCCAGCTCCTGCTGCGCGAACTCGACCATCGCGTGAAGAACCTCTTTGCCGTCGCTTCGGCCATGGTGGCGATGACCGCGCGCGGCGCGACCTCCGTCTCGACGATGAGCGCCGATCTGCGGGGCCGGCTGGGCGCTCTCGCGAAGGCCCACCAACTCATCAGCCCGGCGATCGACGACGAGACCCGCACGATGGAGAAGGCGGATCTCGGCGCCCTGCTGCGGCAGGTGACGGAGCCGCATCTCTACGAGACCGCCGGCGCGCGCACCGTGATCGACGGCCCCGACATCGCCCTCGGCCTGACCAGCGCCACGAGCCTCGCGCTCATCTTCCACGAACTCGCGACCAACGCCGTCAAGTACGGCGCCCTCGCCACGGACGAAGGCGAACTGACGATCAGGTGGACGGTTGCAGGGGAGAACCTTGAGCTGATCTGGGAGGAGCGCGTCCCAGGCCGGAAGATGGCGGCGCCCGGCTCGCAGGGTTTCGGCAGCAGGCTGGCGCGGACGAGCGCCTCCGGACAGCTCGGGGGCGGCATCGACTACGAGTGGCGATCGGAAGGCGTGCGCATCCGCCTCAGGCTGCCGCTCGCGCGGCTCAGCCGCTGAAGCCGCCGTCGCCTCGCCCGAGGGCGGAGCGGCCAGGCCAAGCCAAGCCGCCTCGGCGTCAGCCGCGCCGCGCGATCCAGTCGGCCAGCGGCGGGTGAAGGCCGGCGGAGGATTTCGCCGGCGGCCGGGCGAAGCGGCCCGATCGCGCGCCCTGCGGGGCGGCGCGCGCCAGCGCCTCCGCCAGTCCGACCGCGGCGACGACAGGATCGATGAGCGTGACCGGGGACGCCGGATCGAGCCGGCGGGCCAGCCCCGTCAGCGGCGCGCCCCCGAGGATCACCGCGTCGGCGCCGTCCTCCTGCGCCGCCTGCACGCACAGCTCGCGGATGAGTTCGGCGTGTTCGTCGGCCACCGCATGCACCGGGCCGCCGGGCTCGGATTGCGGGCAGCGCACGCCGGCGAAGCGGCCTGACAGGCCGGCGTCGCGCACGGCGTCCGCGTACCAGGCCCGCATCCGCGCGGTGAAGGTGACGACGCCGAACCGCTCGCCAACCATCGAGGCCGTCAGGAGGGAGGCCTCCGCCAGCCCGACCACCGGCAGGTCGAACAGTTCTCGGGCCGCGTGAAGGCCGGGGTCGCCAAAGGCCGCGATGATCACGGCGTCGGTCTGGCCGACATGGTCGGCGATCATCTCGAGCACGACGCCGCCGGCGATCTGGGCCTCGGCCCGGCTGGAGATGTAGGGAAACCCGCGCGTCGCCGTCAGCGCGCTGATCTCGACGCCGGGCCAGGCGGCGGCGCGCGCGACCGCCTCCATCCGGGCGGTCATCTCCTGCGACATGTTGGGGTTGAGCAGCAGCAGCCTCATGCGAGGGCCTCCGACGCAGGCGCCAGCGCGCGCTCGAACGCCAGCGCCGCCCCCAGAACCTCCCGATCCCGCCCGACCGCGGCGGCGACCTGCAGGCCGAGCGGCAGACCGGACGCGCCGCGCCCGCACGGAATGGATATCGCCGGGCCCATGCCATGATTGAACTGCGCGGTGAAGACCGCGTGATCGCGGGGCCCGGCGGGGCGACCCCCGATCATCGCCGGCCCCAGGCGCTCCAGCGGCCAGGCGGGGCAGGGCGTCGTCGGACAGAGCAGCAGGTCGAAGGCGAGATGGAATTCCGCCAGGGCGTCGCGGATCGCCTGACCGGCCTCGAAGGCCCGCGCCACGGCCGCGCCGGAGAGGCCGAGACCCCGTTCGATCTGCGCCGCAAGGTCCGGATCGAAGACGTCTGGCGTCGCGCGCCAGCGCGCGCCATGGAGCGCCGCAAGGCCGGCATGCTGGATGTCGAGCACAAGTCCCGCGTCCGCGGCCTCCGGCCAGCGCGGCGCCGCCTCGGCGACCTCGAAGCCCGCCGCCTTCAGCGTCTCCACGGCGGCGGCGGTCCGCTCGGCCACGTCGGCGTCGACGGCGGCCTCCAGACCCAGCGTCGGCGCCCAGGCGATGCGCAGCCGCCCCGGATCGCCCGCCCCGCGCAGCGCGACGGCGGAGCACGGATCGCGCGGGTCGAAGCCGGCGAGCGCCTCGAACAGGGCCGCGGCGTCCCCGACGTCGCGCGCCATGGGCGATATGACCGAGACGTTCCAGCACGGCTCGGCGAAACCGGGGCCGTAAGGGATTGCGCCGAGGCTCGGCTTGAAACCGACCAGGCCGCAATGCGCCGCCGGCCTGCGCCCCGATCCGCCCGCGTCCGTCCCGAGCGCCAGCGCGGCCATGCCCGCGCCGAGCGCGGTCGCCGGTCCGCCCGACGAGCCGCCGGGCGTCAGCGCAGGGTCTTCGGGGTGGCGCGTCGGGCCGTGCAGCGGCGTCGTCGTGACACCCTTGCAGGCGAACTCCGAACAGGCCGCCACGCCGACGATCAGCGCGCCGGCCGCGCGGGCGCGCGCCACGGCGACCGCGTCGCGGTCCGGCCGGTGATCGGCGAAGAGGCGCGAGCCCTGCGTGATCCGCCGCCCCTCGATCCAGATGTTGTCCTTCACCGCGAGCGGCGCGCCGGCCAGCGGCGGCCTCTCTCCCGCCGCGAGCCGCCGCGACAGCGCCGCCGCGTCGGCGCGCAGCGCGTCCGCGTCGACATCCGTGAAGGCGCCGAGAGCGGGGTCTCGTTCGGCGATGCGCGCCAGCGCGGCCTCCGCCACCGCCATCGGCGCGAGCGCGCCGGACAGCACCGCAGCCGAAACCGCCCGCGCCGACAGGTCCATCGGGTCGCTCATCCCTGGATCATCCGGTTCAGGCCGACCGTGCGCGAGCCGATGATCAGCGCGATCAGCGCCAGCAGGATCAGCCCGGTGGACATCGCCGCCAGCGACGGGTCCGGCTGCTCCTCCAGATACTGCAGCATCTTGATCGGCAGTGTCTTGTTGCGCGCGTCGGTCAGGAAGATCGAGATCGGGTAGTTGTCCATCGAGGCGAGGAATGCGAACAATCCCGCGGTCAGGAACGCCGGCGCCAGGTTCGGCGCCAGCACCTTGACCACGGCCATCGGCCAGCTGAGGCCGAGCGTGCGCGCCGCGTCGATCAGGCTGAAGTCGAACTGCGTCATCGCCGCGAGCAGCGTCCGCATCACGAAGGGCAGGGTGATCAGGATGTGGCCGAGCAGCAGGCTCCAGTAGGCGTCCCGCAGCCCGACCTCGCGCAGGAACTGCAGCAGCGCCACGCCCACCACAAGGCCCGGCATCATCAGCGGCGAGACCGTGAACGTCGCGATCGCCTCGCGGCCGGGGAAGCGGCCGCGGGCGACGGCGATGGCCGCGGCGGCGCCGACGATCAGGCTGATCGCCGTGGAGACCAGCGCGAGGTTCAGCGACAGCATGACGGCGTCCGCAAGGCCCGAGCGGCGCTGCATCGCCTCGTACCAGCGCAGCGACCAGCCCGGCGGCGGCAGGGAATAGACCGGGGAGTCCGCGAACGACACCGCCACGGTGACGACGAGCGGCGTCATCAGAAACGCCACCGTGAGCGCCGCGACCGCCCAGCTTGCGCCGAGCGCCATGCGGTCGACCCGCGTCATGGGCGCCCGCCCGTCACGCGGGCCGCCAGCCAGCTCGACCCCAGCACGACCGCGATCGCGATCAGCAGCAGGATCGCCGAGATCGTGGCGCCAAGCTGCTCGTCGCGCAGGAACAGGAAGGACCGGGCGATCAGCATCGAGAGCGTCTGCTGGCGTTCGCCCACGATGAGGCTGGGGATGACGTACATCGACACGGAGAGCGAGAAGGTGAAGGCGGCGCCGGCGATGACGCCGGGAAGGGTCAGCGGCAGGGTCACGCGGAAGAAGCGGAAGAAAGGCCCGGCGCCGAGCGTCGCCGCGGCTTCCGGCAGCGCCGGGCTCAGCTGCCGCATCACCGCGTAGATCGGCAGCACCATGAAGGGCAGGAACACGTTGGCGGCGCCGATGATCAGCGCCGTCTCGGTGAACAGCATCCGGATCGGCGCGTCGATCACGCCGAGGCCCATCAGCGCGCCGTTGATGGCGCCGTTGGCGCGGAACAGGATCGACCATGCGAAGGCCTTCACGATCACGCCCACCGAGAGCGGCAGGACCATCGCGACGAGGATCGCCGTCTGCGCCCAGCCGCGCGCCCGCGACAGCGCCAGCGCGGTCGGGTAGGCGAGCGCCAGCGCCAGCAGCGTCGTCAGCGCCGCGACGCGCAGGGTGCGCCACAGCACGCCGCGGTTGAACGGGTCCGCGAAGAACTCGACATAGGCCGCCAGCGACAGCGCCCCCTCCGCGTCGCGCAGGCTCTCCGTCAGCAGCAGCGCCAGCGGCAGGGCGTAGAGCGCGGCGAGATAGAGCAGCCCCGGCGCCGCCAGCAGCGCGATGCGGTTCTCGGCGTTCACAGCGGATACAGCAGCGTGTCGGCGACGCGCCAGCGCAGCGTCACCTCTGCGCCGGGGGCCACGGTCTGCGCCATGCCCGGCAGTTCGCACAGCAGCCGGTCATCCGCCTCGGCCGCGCCGTGGAGGTGGGTGCGCGAGCCGAGCGCCATGACGTCGGCGAGGCGCACCGCGATGCGGTTCTCGTCCGGCGCGGCTTCCGCGTCGGCCAGCGCGATCCGCTCCGGGCGGACGCCGATCAGCACGGGGGCGCCCTCGGCCGGCGCCGTCCCCGGCCGCGGCGCGCGCACGATGCCGTAGGGCGTCTCGATCTCCACCGCCTCGCCGTCGCGCCGCCGCGCCCTGCCGGCGATGCGGGTGGAGAGGCCCACGAAGTCGAGCGCGAAGGGCGTCGCCGGGCGGTCGTAGAGTGCGCCCGGGGCGGCGTACTGCTCGATGCGGCCGGCGTTCATCACCGCAATGCGCGAGGAGACCGCCAGCGCCTCGTCCTGATCATGCGTGACGAAGACGGCGGTGATGGCGCGCGCCCAAAGCAGGGTCTTGAGCTCCACCTGCATCGTCTCGCGCAGCTTGCGGTCAAGCGCGCTGAAGGGTTCGTCGAGAAGCAGGAGGTCGGGCTCCACGACCAGCGCGCGAGCCACGGCGACGCGCTGCTGCTGCCCGCCCGAGAGGGCGGCGACGGCGCGATCCGCGAAGGCGCCCATCCGCACGAGCGCCAGCGCATCGTCGACGCGCGCGCCGATCTCGCGGCCCCGCGCACGCAGACCGAAGGCGACGTTGTCGCGCACGTTCAGGTGCGGGAACAGGGCGTAGTTCTGGAATACGACCGAGACGTTGCGCCGGTGCGCCGGGGTGCGCGTCACGCTCCGGCCGCCGATGGCGATGTCTCCGCCGTCGGCGGAGACGAGCCCGGCGATCAGCCGCAGCAAGGTCGTCTTGCCGCAGCCGGAGGGGCCGAGCAGCGAGACCAGCTCGCCGCGCGAGGCCTCGAAGTCCAGCCGGTCGATCACCTTCTGGCCGCGGTAGCTTTTCGACACCGCGGCCACGTCGAGATGGCGCGCCCCTCCGCCGACCTGCGCGGGGGGCGCGGCGGCGGGCTGCATCAGGCTGCCATCAGCTTGTCGAAACGGTCGATCCAGTCGGCGCGGTTCTTCGAGACGAAGGCCCAGTCCGGCGCGTGGATCGGCACGCCTTCGGGGATGATGGCGCCGGCTTTCACGGTGGTGTTCGCCGGAACCGAGGCGGAGAACTCGGCGACGGCCGCCTGCAGCTCCGGCCCCAGCATCTCGTTGACATAGGCTGCGGCCAGCTCGGGGTTCGGGCCGCCCTTCACGAGGCAGATGCCCGACGGCATGGCGAAGATGCCTTCGGCGGGGGCGGCCAGATCCACGGGCACGCCCTGCGCCTTGCGGGGCAGCGCATAGCTGGAGAAGTTGCCCGAGAGCATGGTGATCTCGCCCTGCTCCAGCAGGTTGAAGGCCTGGCTCATCACCGAATAGGTGGTCAGCACGTTCGGCTTGAGCTGGGCCAGTTTGTCGAAGGCCGCGTCGATCTCGTACTGCGCCTCCGCCATCGGCTTGCCGGTGGCGAGATGCGCGGCCATGAACAGCGTCCACATCCCCTCGGTGTTGCGCAGGCCGGGGATGATCAGCTTCTCCTTGGCTTCCGGCGCCCAGAGCGCGTTCCAGTTCGGCACGCCGCCGGGCAGGAAGTCGGTGTTGTAGGCGACGCCGGCCCAAGGCTGGACATAGTTGCACCACATCCCGTCCATGTGCACCGCGTCAGGGCGCAGATCGACCATGTTCGGGACAAGTTCGGGCGTCGCCGGCGTCAGGAGACCCTCCTCGACGGCGATGATCATCACCGGATCGTCCATCTGGACAACCGAGAGGTAGGGGGCGTCCCGGTTGGACGCCATCTTTTCGAGGTTGACCGTGGACTTCGTGCCTTCGAACAGGATGTCGGCGCCGAGCGTCGCCTTCATGTGCGGCGCGACGACCGCCTCCATCCACGCGGTATGGCTGCCGGCGCAGCCGATGACGATCTCGTTGTCCGCGGCGCGAAGGATCGACGGCGCCGCCAGAAGCCCCGCCCCCGCGAACGCCGTGGTCTTGAGCAGCCGTCTCCGCGTAACGCCCTTGATGGTGGTTTCGGTCATCGTCGCCTCCGCTGTCCGATCGGGGATGGCATTCCATTTCCCGACTTGATGCCAAGCCGCGCCCGCCGCGCGCAAGCGCGACGCCCGTCGATGGTGCTGATTGCGTGAAATTCGAACCCATTGGGCAAGCCATGGGCAGGCCCGCCCAACTTTTGGGCGGCGGTCACGCGAGTGGGTCCGCTCAATCCCTGCTGGATCGTGCGCGCGCCGCCCACCGCAGCGCAGCCCCGGGCGTGGCGTGCCAGCCCCCCAGCGCAGGGAGTACAACGCAAAGCCGCCCGCGCCAGGGCGGCGCGGGCGGCTGAGGCGTCCGGCGCGCCGGACGCAATTCGATCGGCGAACAGGCTCGCGTCAGCCGAACCGGCCGGTGATGTAGTCCTGCGTGCGCTTGTCCGACGGGTTGGAGAAGATCTTCTCGGTATCGTCGTACTCGGGCATGAAGCCGAGATGGAAGAACGCGGTCTTCTGGCTGACGCGCGCCGCCTGCTGCATCGAGTGGGTCACGATGACGACCGAGTAGTTCTCACGCAGTTCGTGGATAAGATCCTCCACCTGCGCCGTCGCGATCGGGTCGAGCGCCGAGCACGGCTCGTCCATCAGCAGAACTTCCGGCGCCGTGGCGATCGCGCGTGCGATGCAGAGCCGCTGCTGCTGCCCGCCCGAGAGGCCCGTGCCGGGGGACTGGAGCCGGTCCTTGACCTCGTTCCACAGCGCCGCCTTGCGCAGCGCGCTCTCCACGATCTCATCGAGTTCCGCCTTCCCGGCGGCGATGCCGTGGATGCGGGGGCCGTAGGCGACGTTGTCGTAGATCGACTTCGGGAACGGGTTCGGCTTCTGAAACACCATGCCGACGCGGGCGCGCAGCTGCACCGGATCGATCCCGGCGTCGTAGATGTCGTCGCCTTCCAGCTCGATCCTGCCGGTCACCTTGCAGATGTCGATCGTGTCGTTCATCCGGTTGATGCAGCGCAGGAAGGTGGACTTGCCGCAGCCCGACGGCCCGATGAAGGCCGTTACGGTTTTGTCCTGGATGTCGATGCTCACATCCTTGATGGCGTGCGTGTCGCCATAGTGGACGTTGACCTTGTCGCACGCGACCTTGATCGCAAGGGCGTTAGTAATGGCGTCTTGCATAGTGGTATACCCCGGGTCGCGCTCAGTAACGGCGTTCGAAACGGCTGCGCAGGAACACCGCGACGGCGTTCATGGCGATGAGGAAGGCCAGAAGGACGAGGATCGCCGCCGAGGTGCGGGCGACAAAACCGCGCTCGGGGCTGTCGGCCCAGATGAAGATCTGCGTCGGCAGGGCCGTGGAGCTGTCGACAAGGCTCGACGGCGCCTCGGTGATGAAGGCGTTCATGCCTATGAGAAGCAGTGGCGCGGTCTCGCCCAGCGCCTGGGCGAGACCGATGATGGTGCCGGTCAGGATCCCCGGCATCGCCAGCGGCAGGACATGCGTCAGGACGACCTGGTGCTTCGACGCGCCGACGCCGAGCGCGGCCTCGCGGATCGACGGCGGCACCGCCTTAAGCGCCGCCCGCGTCGCGATGATGATCGTTGGCAGCGTCATGAGCGCGAGCGTCATGCCACCCACCAGCGGCGCGGAACGCGGCATGCCGAACCAGCCGATGAAGACCGCCAGCGCGAGCAGACCGAAAACGACCGAGGGCACCGCCGCAAGATTGTTGATGTTGATCTCGACGATGTCCGTCAAGCGGTTCTTCGGGGCGAACTCCTCCAGGTAGATGCCCGCCGCGATGCCCGTGGGAAAGCTCAGCACGAAGCAGACGAGCAGGGCGTAGAAGGAGCCCCATATCGCCCCCTGGAGGCCGGCGAGCTCGGGAAAGCGGCTGTCGGCGTTGGTGACCAGCGCCCAGTTGATCGGCAACGAGACGACGTCGCGCGCCTGCAGGGTGTCGAAGAGGGCGATGTCCGCATCCTTCAGCCGGCGCTGGTCCTCGGGCGAGTCCCGATCGACCAGCCCTTTGGCCAACTGGTCATAGGGATCGGAGAGCGGGACGTCGATCGTCACTTCCTGTCCGATCAGGGACGGATCGTTCAGGGCTATCGAGCGCAGGGCGTTCTGCGCCCCGTTGCTGAGGATGCCCACCGCGCTGCGCAGTTCGCCCGGATTGTCGATCCCGGGGAACAGTCCCTGCACGGCGTCCTGGACGATGGCGCGGTAATTGCCGCGCTGGGGGTCTGCCGCGTCGATGTGCTCGGCCGACAGTTCGAACGTGACCGAGGCGTGCGTCTGGCGCAGCGCCTGATATCCGTTCGCGAACAGCGAAACGAGCAGGATCGCCAGCATCAGCACGGCGAAGCCGAGGGCCGCCATTCCGGCGAACTTCAGCCGGAGGTCGCCCGCGTGACGCTTGCGGACGCGCGCCGCAGCCTCGGGGCTCTTCCAGTCGGCGCCCGCGTTGGTCGTGGTCGTGGTCATGCGGCCGCCCTCAATCGTAGAGTTCGCGATACTTGCGGACGACGCGGAGGGCGACGACGTTCAGCGCAAGCGTGACGATGAACAGCATCAGACCCAGCGCAAAGGCCGCGAGCGTCTTGGGATTGTCGAAAGACGTGTCGCCGATCAGCAGCGTCACGATCTGAACCGTCACGGTGGTGACGCTGTCGAGCGGGTTGATCGTCAGGGTGGCGATCAGACCGGCGGCCATCACCACGATCATCGTCTCACCGATGGCGCGGCTGACCGCGAGCAGGACGCCGCCGACGATACCGGGGATCGCCGCGGGAAACAGCACTTTCAGAACCGTCTCGGACTGGGTGGCGCCGAGCGCAAGCGAACCGTCGCGCATGGATCGCGGCACCGCGGTCAACGCGTCGTCCGCGAAGGACGAGATGAACGGGATCAGCATCACGCCCATCACCGAGCCGGCGGCCAGCGCCGTGTTCGGCGAGATCGGCAGGCCGAGCGTGTCGCCGCCGAAGGAGCGCAGCGCGGGCGCGACCACGAGGATGGCGAAGAAGCCGTAGACCACCGTGGGCACGCCCGCGAGCACCTCGAGGATCGGCTTGGCGATCTTCCGCAGCAGGGGCGACGCGAACTCGTTCAGGTAGATGGCCGAGAGCAGACCCACGGGAACGGCGACGAGCAGGGCGATGAACGTGATGACGAGGGTGCCGAGGATGACCGGCAGCCATCCGAACGCGCCGGCGCCGGCGATCTGATCGGGGCGGATCGCGATCTGCGGCTCCCACGCCGTGCCGAACAGGAAGTCGGTGATGGGCACGAGTGCGAAGAACCGCGCCGCCTCGAACACCAGCGACGCCACGATGCCGATCGTGGTGAAGATCGCGATGACCGAGGCGAAGATCATCAGACCCGACAGCACCTTCTCGACGCGCTGGCGTGCGCGGAACTCCGTCGCTACGGAGCGGCGCGCGAGGAATATCCCGCCCGCCAGAATGAAGAGGACGAGCGCGAACATCGCCCAGTCCGATATGCTGTGGAGCGTGTTGTAGTAGGCTGCCGCGTCGCGGACATACTGGGCGGGCTCGCCGAAGATCAGCCCGGATGCAGTCTGCTGGACCTCGGCCATGATCAGCGACAGCTCACCGGCTCCGAGACCCGCCACCGCCTCCGCGGGCAGCGACGCCCGAACCAGGGCGCTCACGAACGAACCCTCGAACATGAGCCAGAGCAGAACGAAGATGAGCGCCGGCAGCCCCGCCAGCGCGAGCGCATAGCCGCCGTGGAACACAGGCAGAGAGTGCAGGCGCGACCCGCCCGCGCGCAGCTCCTGCGCGGCGTTGCGGTTCAGCACAAACCCCACGGCGGACAGGAGCAGGATGAGCAGAAATGTGTAGCCGACCATGTATATGCTCACGCCCCTCAACGATACGACGCGCCGACCGCGCAATGCGGCCGGCGCGATAACGGTTTACTTCAGGCGATCAGCTGCCCGGACGCTCCATGGACACGGAGCTCAGCACCGTCTTCTGGACCGTCTCAAGCCGGCTCTCCGGCAGGGACACGAGGCCGCGCTCGGTGAGGTAGCCGCCCTGGCCGATGGCCGCCTCGGACACGAACTCGCCGATGAAGTCGCTCATGCCGGGGATCACGCCGCGGTGCGCGTTCTTGATGTAGAAGTAGAGCGGGCGCGCGATCGGGTAGGAGAAGTCGGCGATGGTGTCGGCCGACGGCAGGATGCCGTTGATAGCGGCGCCGGCCAGCGTGTCCTGGTTCTCGAACAGGAACGAGTAGCCGAAGATGCCCAGCGCGTTCGGGTCGGCGTTGAGGCGCTGCACGATCAGGTTGTCGTTCTCGCCGGCTTCGACGAACGGGCCGTCCTGGCGCATGCGCGAGCAGTTCTCGCTCACCCACTTGCCGTCGAAGCCGCCGTTCTTGACGAAGTCGAGCTCTTCGCAGCCGGCGTGCATCGCCAGCTCGACGAAGGCGTCGCGGGTGCCGGAGGTCGGCGGCGGGCCGAACACGGTGATCTCGACGTCGGGCAGCGACGCGTCGATCTCGGACCACTTCTTGTAGGGGTTCGCGGCCCACGCGCCGTCGACCGGCACCTCGGCGGAGAGGCCGAGGAAGAGCTGCTCGAGAGAGAAGTTGAAGCCAGCGGGCGACTGGCGCGAGTGCGCGATCGAGAGGCCGTCGTAGCCGATCAGCGCCTCGGTGATGTCGGTCACGCCGTTGGACTGGCAGAGATCGAACTCGGAGGCCTTCATTGCGCGCGAGGCGCCGGTCATGTCGGCGTGATCGACGCCCACGCCGCCGCAGAAGATCTGCATGCCGCCGCCGGTGCCGGTCGACTCGACGACCGGGGACGCCGCGCCGGTGGAGTTCGCGAACTCTTCAGCCACGGCCTGGCTGTAGGGGAACACGGTCGAGGAGCCGACGACGCGGATCTGGTCGCGGGCGGTCGCGGCTCCGGCGACGAGCGCCGCGACGGCCGCGAGGATGATGCTGCTTTTCATGGCGGGGAACTTCCCTGAGTTGTTCTCGGTGATGTGCACCTAGCAGCGGCTTAAGATTCTTGGGCAAAGCTTTCATGATGTATTTGCGACGATTGAGTGACGGTCGCCGCAACGCGCCCGGGGGGCTTGCGGCGCAACAGGAAACGCCGCTTCGCCCGCCGCCCCGCCTCGTCCCCCCTGCCGCGACGGCGACGGCGCCGCGCAGAAGGCCGCCATCGGCCGCTCAGGCGCGCGACGATTCGCGGACGCCGCGGCGTGGGCGGCCCGCGCGGAGGTCATCCGAAGGGCGCCGCCGGCGCGACATTCTCCGGCGCGACATTCTCCGGCGCGACGGCAACGGCCTTCACGATGGCGTAGAGACGCCGCCCCTCCTCGACGCCGAGCGCCTTGGCCGAACGCCGCGTGACGCGCGCCAGCAGCCGGTCCGGCCCCAGCGACAACTGCGCGATGACGCCGGGTCCGCGGCCCTCGCGCACCGCCGCGACCGTCGCCGGAAGAACATTCAGCGCGGAGATGAGGCCCGGCGGCTCGGGCGCGAGGATCACGTCATGCGCCTGGATGCGGATGCGGACCGTCGCGCCGACCGGCGCGGCGACATGCGGCACGAACAGCGCGCCGGCGGAGATCGCGATCTCACTGATGCCGTCGGCGTCATGGCGAACCACGACGCCGGTGAGCATCGCGCCCGCCTCGCGCACGCCGAGGATCGTCGCGGCGGACAGGCTCGTGAGGACGTCGGCGGCGGGACCGGCCTCCACGACGCGGCCCTCGTCCAGCAGGACGACGGTCGTCGCAAGCCGCGCCACTTCGGCCGCCGAGTGACTGACATAGAGAATCGGCGCCACGGCGGCGTCGCGCAGGCGCTCCAGATACGGCAGCAGCTCCGCCTTGCGCGCCTCGTCGAGCGCGGCGAAGGGTTCGTCCATCAGCAGCAGCCTTGGCGCCGCCAGCAGGGCGCGGCCGATGGCGACACGGCTCTTCTCGCCGCCCGACAGCCGCCCCGGACGGCGGTCGAGCAGATGACCGATCCCGAGCATGTCCACCACGGCGTCCATGTCGGGCCCGCGCGCCGCCCTCGGCGCGAACCAGCGTCCGTAGCGCAGGTTATGCCGCACGCTAAGATGGGGAAAGAGCCGCGCATCCTGAAAGACATAGCCGACCCGGCGACGGTGCGGCGGCAGGAACACGCCGCGCGCGTCGTCATGGAGCGTCGCGCCGTCCGCGACGATCCGGCCGGACTGCGGACGCAGAAGCCCCGCCAGAGCGTTGACGACGGTCGTCTTGCCCGAGCCGGAGCGGCCGAACAGCGCCGTGACCCCCGCCGGCGCAGCGAACGCGACGTCCAGCGAAAAGGCCGGGAAGCTGTGGCGGATGTCGACCTCCAGCATCGGCGTCAGCCGCCGCCGGCGCGCGCGGCGACGCGCCGCCCGACGAACTCCGAGAGCAGGAGCGCCGCCATCGCCAGCGCCACCGAGACCAGCACGAGCCGACCGGCCGGCCCCTCGCCGCCCGGAACCTGGAGAAAGGCGTAGATCGCCGAGGGGATCGTCCGCGTCTCGCCGGGGATGTTGGAGACGAAGGTGATGGTGGCGCCGAACTCGCCCATCGCCTTGGCGAAGGCGAGGATGGCGCCGGCGACGACGCCTGGCGCGATCAGCGGCAGCGTGACGGTGAGAAACACCCAGAACCGGCTTGCCCCCAGTGTGCCGGCGGCCTCTTCCAGCCGCGGGTCGACCGCCTCGATCGAGAGGCGGATGGCCCGCACCATCAGCGGGAAGGCCATGACGCCAGCGGCCAGCGCCGCGCCGGTCCAGCGAAACGCCACCGTCACGCCCATCTCGGCGAGCAGGCCGCCGACCGGGCCGCGGACGCCGAAGGTCAGCAGCAGCAGGTAGCCGGTTACGACCGGCGGCAGGATCAGGGGCAGGTGGACCAGGCCGTTGAGAAGCTGCCTGCCCGGAAAGGACCATCGCGCCAGCGCATGGGCCGTCAGCACGCCGAGCGGCAGGCTCGCCGCGACGGCCCAGAACGACACCTGCGCCGACAGCGCGACCGCCGCCCATTCCTCGGGGCCGAGCCAGCCCACCCGGCTAGTCCGCGATCACGGCGAAGCCCTGGCGCTCGAACGCGGCCCGCGCCTCGGGCCCGCGCAGATAGGCGAGAAAGACCGTCGCGGCGGGGTTCGCGCGCCCCGCAACGGCCGCGGCGGGATAGACGATCGGCGGATGGCTGTCGGCGGGAAAGGCGCCGACGACGCTGACCGCGTCCTCCGCAGCGGCGTCGGTGGCGTAGACCACGCCGTAGGGGGCCTCTCCGGCGGCCACCAGCGCAAGGGCGGCGCGCACGTTGTCGGTCTGGGCGACCCGGGCCTCGACGGCGCTCCAGAGGCCGAGGCTCTCAAGCGCGGCCTTGCCGTAGATCCCGGCCGGCACCGCATCGACCAGCGCCATGGCGAGACGGCCGTCGCCCAAAAGCCCCGCGAGGTCGGTGTCGGGACCGATCTCGAGCGGCGCCGCGCCCCGCCCGTGCGTGATCAGCACGATGGCGTTGCCGACAAGGTCGAAACGGCTGCCCGGCTCGATCAACCCGTCTTTCTCCAGCGCGTCCATCCACGCCGTGCTGGCGGAGATGAAGACGTCGGCGGGGGCGCCCTGCTGGATCTGCCGCGCGAGCGCCGACGAGCCGGCGAGCGAGGCGGCGACCTCAAGGCCGGTCTCCACCTCAAAGCCCGCCTCGATCTCGGCCAGCGCGTCGGCGAGGCTCGCCGCGGCGAAGACCGTCACCCGCTCGGCGAGCGCCGGAGCCGAGAGCAGCGTCAAGGCGGCGACGACGGCCGCGCCTGGCAGGCTGGGGTGCTTCATGTCGCGCCTTCGGTCGATATGTCTCATCAAACCTATCCGGAAGCCCGCCCTCCGACGCAAGCGTTATTTCCGTTCAGCGCTATCGGCGCGCAGGCGGCGCAGCGCGGCGACCTCGGCGGCGGACGCGCGCGCCGCCTTCGCCTGAAGCCTGCGGTAATGCGAGAGCGCGGTCTCGCCGAGCGCCGTGAGCGCGGCGCCGCCGAAGCCCGCGCCGCCGCGCCGGCTCTCGACCACCGGCTCGGCGAAGGTGGCGTTCAGCGTCTCCACCAGCGTCCAGGCGCGCTTGTAGCTCATGCCGAGCCGCCGCCCGGCTTCGGCGATGCTGCCGGTCTCCCGGATCGCCTCGAGCAGATCGGCCTTTCCGGGGCCGATCATCTCCCCGTCCTCGAACACGAGGCGGATGCGAAGGCCGGGCGGCCGGGCGTTCCGTGGGCTGGCGCGCGTCATCCAGCGACAGTGCGGCATCCGGCGGTTTGCGCCAAGTGGCGCGTTCATTCCCAGCCACGTCACGTGGACCGAACATGCCATGCCAACACATCACTGCCACGGCGTCTCTAGCCGATCGCCAGCAGCGTGCGCTCCAGCCCCAGCCGCATGTGGGCCTCCAGATGCGTCAGCATCGCGTCGAGTGATCTGATCCTGATCTGATCCCACGGAACTGGACCGCTTTCGGATGGAGTTTTCCGCGGCCCCGCCCCCGGCCGGGCAGGAGCGGAAGCACATGAGAGCGAGCCAGTTTTCGGACGCCCAGAAGACGTTCATTCCCAAGCAGGGCGACGACGGCGCGCCGGTGGCGGATATCTGTCGCAAGGCCGGGATCAGCCAGGCCACCTACTTCAACTGGCGCAAGAAGTTCGCCTGTCTGCCGCCCACCGAGATCACGCGGTTGAAGCAACTCGGGGATGAGAACGCCCGGCTGAGAAGGCTCGTGGCCGACCTGTCGCTCGACAAGGAAATGCTGCAGGACGTCGTTCGCCGAAAGCTCTGAAGCCTGCCCGAAAGCGCGAGCTGGTGGACGGGATCCGCCGGGAGTGGGGCGTGTCGATCCGCCGGGCGTGCGACGCCCTTGAGCTGGATCGCTCGACGCACCACCACCGGTCCCGCCGCCCCGGACAGGCCCCGCTGGAGAGCCGCATCAGGGAGACCTGCGAGACGCGGGAGCGCTACGGCGCGCGACGCGTCCATGTGCTGTTGCGCCGGGAGGTCTGGAGGGTCAATCACAAGAAAACACGGCGCGTCTACAATGAGTAAGGCATGCGGATGCGGAAAAAGGCCCGAAGCGGCGGGTGAAGGCCAAGCTGCGCGAGGACCGCAGTGTCGCCGTTGCGGCCACCGAAACCTGGGCGATGGACTTCGTTCACGACCAGCTCTCAACCGGCAGGAAGCTGCGCGCGCTGACGATCATCGACCCCGCCGGTCCGGCGCTAGTGGTCGAGTTCACCCTGCGCGCCGCGCCCTTCATGGTGCTGAACGCGCCCGTTGGCGGCGCGCCGTCGCCCGCCGTGTCGAGCTCGGCGCTGACCGAAACCGACCGGCTCTGGGCTGCGCTGATCGACCGCTTCGGCGTGTTCTGGCAGATCATAGCCGAGGCGCTGCCGCGACTGATGGACGGCCGCAATCCAGCGGCCGCCGCCCGCGTGCACCCCGCGCTGATGACAATGGGAAAGCTCGACGTGGCCGCGCTGGAAGCCGCCCATGCCGGCGACTGAGCAATTGTCCGCCACATGTCCGCACACTCAGGGAGACCGACCATGACCTATGTCGACAGTTTCGTGCTCGCAGTGCCGACCGAGGGTCGCGACGCCTATTTGCGCCACGCACAGCGGGCCGCGGCCATGTTCCAGGAGCACGGCGCGCTGCGCGTGGTGGAGACCTGGGGCGACGACGTGCCCGAAGGCAGACGCACCGACTTCCGCCGCGCCATCGCGCTGGAGCCCGGCGAGACAGTGGTGGTCGGCTGGATCGAGTGGCCGGACAAGGCCGCGCGCGACGCCGCCTGGCCAAAGATCGTGGCCGATCCGCGCATGGCCGACGGTCCGATGCCCTTCGACGGCAAGCGCATGATCCATGGCGGCTTCGAGACGCTGCTCGACGCGCGCGCAGGCGCCCAGCTGTGACCGCCCCAGCGACGCCGCTGATGAACCTCGACCCGATAGTGTTCGAGGACGTGGAGGAGAACGGCCCCTGCAACTCCAAGCGCGGCTTCAGCAACGAGAAGATCGACGCGCGCCAGCTCGGCTACAAGGTGACCGTGCTGCCGCCCGGCAAGGCGCAATGCCCGTTCCACAACCACCGCGCTAAGGAACAGATGCTCCTGATCCTCGATGGCGAGGGCGAACTGCGCTCCGGCGACCGCCGCTACCCGCTGCGCCGCCACAACGTCATCTCCTGCCCGGCCGGCGGGCCGGAGGTTGCGCACCAGATCCGCAACACCGGCGCGACCGAACTGCGCTACCTCGCGCTGTCCACGCTCGCGCCGGTCGAGGTGTGCGAGTATCCCGACTCGGGCAAGCTCTCGATCTACGTTGAGGGCGCGACCGCGCGCTGCGCAAGGTGCTCCGCGCCGAGGTCGTGGCCGATTACTATGGCCGCGAGCCCGGCGCCGCTCAGGAACCGTCGCCATGATCCGTGAGGTCTTCGCCTACCTTCGCGCCAGCCCCGCCGCCGAGGCGGTCGCGTTCTACGCCCGCGCCTTCGGGGCGGTGGAGAAGTTCCGCCTCACCGCCCCGGACGGCCGCATCGGCCACGTCGAGCTGCTGTTCAGCCCGGCCACCATCATGCTGTCCGACCCATTCCCCGAGTTCGACATCCGGGGCCCGGAGGGCGGCGGCGCGACCATCCACCTCGACGTCGCCGACGCCGTGATCGCGCAGGCCGTGGCCGCCGGCGCGACGCTGGTCCGTCCGGCGGCGGAGCAGTTCTACGGCGAGCGCACGGGAACGGTGCGCGACCCCTTCGGACACGAGTGGATGATCGGCCACGCGATCGAGCAGGTAGAGCCTGCCGAGATGCAGCGCCGCCATGACTCCCTGAGCGGAAACTGGGGCCATGCCCGCAACTCGTCACCGAAGCTGACCGGCGGCTCACCGACCCTCCGCGCCAAATCCGCGACCGTCGGTTTCAGGGATGAACCTCCGGGCCGGCCCGTCACTTCATCGCGCGGGTACGACGGTGGGCTCGTCGGGGTAGCTTGCGCAGGCTGAGCCGTTCTCCGCCGACTTTTGGCAATGGGCGTTGAAGATACCCCAGACAAAGTCGATCTGCGTCGCGGCGATGCTTGGCCCTCCCGGCCGGTAGAACCAAGCAAACTCCGGCGCGCCCATCGCCACCTGCTGGTAGCCCAGCAGGTTCGGCCGCCAGGTCGCGCCGACGCCCTGCACGCCGGCCGCCCCGTTCAGGTCCACGGAGGCCTGGCTGTGGCATGTCGTGCAGGAGGCGGAGTTCACGAACCCCCCCTCCGTCACCGTGGCTCCCATGCCGGTGGGGACGCCCGCGGCGGTCGTGAAGGTCGTCTGCGTCCCTTTCAGCCGGTAATTCATCCAGGCCGGATCGTCGGCTGAAATCGCGGTCGGGTCAGGATCCGTCGCCGCGGTCCCGACCCCCATGCCGCGGAGCAGCGCCGCGAGTTCAGGCGTGATCGTCTCGCCCGTCACCGCCGGATCATAGACCTCGCCGGCCACGAACAGCGGATCGTTCTGATCGATCTTGTCATCGTTCAGTTCGATCATCGGTGGAATGAAATGGGCTCCAAAATCCGCTCCTGCCTGCGTCCGGCCATTCACCGAGTAACCGAAGCTGTCATTGCAGCCGATGTAGTCGCAGCGACCGCGATTGGAGACGTGCTCGATCGCATACCAGTGCCAGATCGGCAGGGCCTTGGACGCGTTGGTCATTGCGACGAGGTAGTAGAGCCCCGGAACGGACCCCTCGGAGCCGTCGCCCTCGATCCACACCGTCAGATAGGGAAAGTTCGGGTCATTCGGCGGGTTGAGCGCCGCGCCGGCGGCGTCCGTGCGCTGGATCAGCCCCTGGTCGAGCATGATCTGCTGGTGAAGGAAATCGGCCTTCACCATCACCGCGTCGGCCGGGAAGCGCACGGTCAGGGCCTGGGCGCGGCCGAGGTCGCCGTTCGCGAGGGCCGCGTTCTGCGCCCTGTTGCGGGCGCCGAGGCCCTCCTTAGAATAGAGATCCTGACGGTAGATGTAGTCGATCATCGTCTTGTTGCGGAAGACGAGCTCGAGCTCGAGATCGCGCAGCAGGCGGCCGGGGTCGATCCTGTCGGCGAACTCGAGGCCGCCATGGTTGATGACGCCGGACGCCGGCGAGCCGTTCGGCCTCGCCGGCAGCGGACTGGGCCGGGCGTAGTCGGCGCGGTTCACGGGGCAACCCGCCGGCGGCGCCGCGGTCGGGTCGATCGGCGCGTCCGGATCGCAACATCCGGTCCGAACCTCGGAACTGCAGAGAGGCAAGGGCATAGCAGGCCAGACCGTCTGGTCGATCCCCCAGTTCCAGAAGCCCTGCGACACAGCCTCCGCCATTTGCGCCCAGGCGAAGGCGTCCGGACAGGCGCCGGGCGCGTTGGCGGCCGTCGCGCCGGAAAAGAGCGGGCGGCCCTCCACCACAGAGAGCGCGCAGGATGGGTCGTCCTGAACGAAGCTGCGAAAAAGCATGAGTTTCTGGAGCGCATTCGCCTCCAGATCCTGCTGCGCCGATGCAGTGAACGGCGTCAGGCTCGCCGCAAGCAGCACCGTCGTCGCGAAGCGGTTCATTCCCGCATCCTCCCTGACACAAACCCCGTGCGTCGCGTACCTCGCAGGTTGCGGGACACGCATCGCCGCCGCAACCTTTACTTGTACTGATCGTGGAGTGGACCGGCGCGACGTCGGGGCCCCGTTCGCCCTGCAAGTACCAATGACTTGTGGCGCTGATCGGAGTTGGGAACTCGCGCCGATCCGCAGATGAGCGAACCCGTGGCCCTCTCGGAGACACAGAGGTCAGAAGCTGATGAAACACCTGCCGCTCGGGCGGACGGCTGTCCACCGCGCTCGGTCGGCAGCCCTGCGACCGGCCGGAACACCAAGGTCCACCAGCCGCCCGGCGACCGGCTGGAACCGGGAGACTGCATTCATTCGGGGGCGACGGGACCAAGCAATATCGTCGTTTAATCTACAGAGCGGCGGCGCGCGCTGCCGCCACGTCGCCGACCAGGGTGGCGACGAAGCGCCGGTCGGCCGTGACAAGGGTGGCGTCCACGCGTTCCGCCAGGCTCAGATAGCTGCAGTCATGCACGGGATGCCGGAGGCGGATCGCCATGGCAAGCGCCGCGCGTTCGAGGTCCTCGTCGGTTTCCGTGATGCGGAGTGGCGCGTCCTGAAACAGCGCGAACGCCTCGGCAGCCGCGGTCGCGGAGAACTCGCCACGGCGCTCGAGCGTGGCGAGGGTATTGGCGACCTCGGCCCTGATCAGCCGCGGCGCGAACAGCTCTTCGGTCCGCAGCGAAGCGGCGCGAACCGATCCGTGCTCGGGGATGAGCCACTTTACGGCGACGGATGCATCGACGACGACCTCTACTCGACGTCGCGACCGCGGTCGGCGCGGATGATGGCGGTCGTGTCGGACACCGTACCGAGCTGCGCGCGCAACTGCTCGGCGCGCTCGAAGAGACTCCCGCTGTCGCGCGATCCCTTCAGCGCTTGGCGCAGGATCAACCGATGCTCGGCCTCGGAAGAGCGACCAGCCTCTGCGGCTCGGGCCTTCAGGGCGAGGACGAGATCGTCGTCGATGTTGCGAACGGTCAACTGGGCCATCACGACCTACTATAGCGGCTGCAGGCAAAACGCAGGCGCTTCTTCCCGATTTCAAGGTTGCTCTCGCGACGCGCCTGTCGTCCCGCCGCAAGCGGGAGACGTCGGCCAGGCTCGCCGGGCTTTGCGGCTTGATGCGATGACCCCCTGAATCGGGTCGTAGGATTGCCCGAATAGCGATCCAGCCGCCGGGGCGAACGACCGGAATTCGCTGCCGGGGCCAAATCCGCGACCTTTGCGGGAGGTTCGGTCGAAAAACAGCTCCACAGCGTGCGATCACGAGCGCCTCGCGCATTTGTCAACCGCCGTACTGAAACTTAGGTGTGATCTGCGACGAACTCCCGTGGCATCCAACCTGGAGAAGCGTCCATGATCGACCGTCGCCGCATTCTCGGCCTCGCGGCCGCCCTCATCGCCCTGCCGGCTCTCGCCGCCGAGCCGCCAGCCCAGTCGTTCGACCAGGCGGCCTTCGACGCCGCGCTGGCCGAGGGCCGCCCCGTCCTCGTCGAGATCAGCGCGCCCTGGTGCCCGGTCTGCAGGGCCCAGAAGGCGATCCTTGCCGACCTTTTCGCGCAGGAGCGCTTCGCCGACATGCTGTTGCTTGAGGTCGACTTCGACAGCCGCAAGGACGTGGTGCGCGCACTCGGCGCGCAGAAGCAGAGCACGCTGATCGTGTACGGGGCCGGCGCCGAGATCGGCCGCAGCGTCGGCGACTCCAATCCCGAGAGCGTCGCGGCGCTTCTAGCGAAGGCGCTCTGACGCGATGGCGAGCGAGATCCTGTTCGGGGCGGCGGCGGGGGTGCTCTCGACACTCTCGCCCTGCGTGCTGCCGCTGATCCCCATCGTGCTCGGCGCTGCGGCAGCCGAGCATCGCTGGGGCCCGGCGGCGCTGGCGGCGGGGCTCGCCATCTCGTTTACGGCCGTCGGCCTTTTCGTCGCGACGGTGGGTTTCGCGATGGGACTGGACGCCGGCGTGTTCCGCGCCTTGGGCGGAACCATGCTCGCGGCGCTCGGGCTGGTGCTGCTGGTCCCGGCGCTCCAGACCCGCGTCGCCGCGGCGGCGGGGCCGGTGGGCGGCTGGACGGAACAGCGCTTCGGCGGCTTCTCGACCAGCGGACTGCATGGTCAGGCGGCGGTGGGGCTTCTCCTCGGCCTCGTCTGGGCCCCCTGCGTCGGGCCGACGCTTGGGGCTGCGTCGCTGATGGCGGCGCGGGGCGAGAACCTCGGGGAGGTCGGCCTGACGATGCTCGCCTTCGGCGTGGGCGCAGCCGCGCCGCTGCTGCTGCTTGGCTCCTTGTCGCGCGAGGCGCTCGGGCGCTGGCGGCGACGGCTGATGGCGGCAGGCTCGGGTGGCAAGCAGGCGATGGGGGCGCTGCTGCTCGCAGTTGGCTTGCTGATCCTGTCGGGCCTGGACAAGCGCGCCGAGGCCTGGCTGGTCGAAGCGTCGCCCGAGTGGCTCACGCGACTGACGACTGCGATCTGAGCCGCGGGCGGCGCCGATGCGTCGCCCTTGCCGCAGCCGGAGCTGTCGGGCCGGCATGGCGCGCCTGCTTCTCCTGCGCCGGGCAGTTCTTCACGGTGGCGAGCGCGGGCGAGCCCGGCGGCTGGCGAAAAGCTCGCTTTGCCGGCCTCGGCGCCGACCAGCGCGCCGCCGCTCCGAAACCGCGGCCGAAGGTGTGGGCATTCCGGCATGCGTGTCCGCCCGTCGGCGACACCGTCATCGAGCTCCGCGCGGCGTCAACGAACGACCCGTCGTCACCCTCGGGCGGACAACCCGCCGAAAATCGATCAGGTAGGGCGACATCTCGCAAATCTCGGTGTCGCCTTGCGCCGTCAGTTGCGCCTCCGGTGACAGGCCGGTCGCGCCACTCCGTTTGTTCACTTCGCCTCACGTTCCCGCAATAGCGGGGCGGGCCAGGTAACGGGCGCTGCGCTGAGGCGAAGAGACTGGACGGCGTGGCGTCGAACCGCGCCGCGCCGCGTCCCTATGGGCCGGCGGCAACTTCGACAGGAGAGACCATCATGCGCTTCCCGACTCACCTCCGCAGCCTCGCGCTGGCTTTCGTCCTCGTTGCGCCGCTTTCGGCGCAGGCAGCCGACGAGCACTTTCTCGCCGACGGAGTGGCGGCTGCCGGCCACGACGTCGTGGCCTTCCACACCAAGGGCATGGCCAAGCCTGGCGACGCCGCCTTCTCCGCGACCTATCAGGACGTCACCTGGCTCTTCTCCTCCGCCGAGAACCGCGACCTCTTCGCCGCCGATCCTGTGAAGTACGCCCCTGCGTTCGGCGGCTGGTGCACAGTTGGCGCATCCAAAGGCAAGAAGATCGCGATCGACCCGCAGTTCTTCGCCGTGGTGGAAGGCCAGCTCTATCTGAACAGCTCCAAGGGCGCGCACGAGAACGTGTTCCTGCAGAATGTCGAGGGCACGATCCGTGCCGGCGAGCACAACTGGAGCCGCATTTTCGCGACCGAGCAGTCGGGGCTCTAAGCAGTTTCGGGCGGGGACGCGCGGGAACAACCCGCGCTCCCGCCCGTCGACCGCGTCCTGGCCTGGGCGGAGGTGGGCGCCCCAGGGCCCAAGTCGCGAGAAATCTGCCTCTCATGCGGCCGCCACTCTGGGGAGGGCCTGCCGGCCGCGCGAGCGGCCGAAGCCATTAACCGGCGGCCTTCCCGGTGAGGCGGTCGACCGAGGTTGATCACACGCCCGCCGTCTGGGCGAACGGCCGTCCACAGGGGCTCCGGCAGTCGTGCCGCGACCAGCCGGAACCCCTCTGAAGCGGTCGCTCGTCAGTGGAACCGCACAGCGGGACAGCAGCGGACCGCGCGGATCACGGATGTCGACGTCGCGCGCCGCGGGCGGCGTCCTTTTCATTCAACGTAACGTTTCCGCGCCGTG
>NZ_FNQM01000088.1 GCF_900107585.1 Rubrimonas cliftonensis
GCTTGTTGAGAACGGGGCGCGCTCTGGACGCGCCGGAGGCCGTCTCGCGGTGGACCAGCGCGCAGCCGGCGGCGGTCAGCGCCACAGCCTGCTGCAAGGCGGTCTGGTCCTCGGTGGACACGCGCGCGTAGCCGACGAGCGCCATCAGTAGGTTCTCGCCGAGTGTGGCGGGGCAGGGGAGGCGGCCCCTGTGGCCGCGCTGACGCCCACCGTATCGATGACAAGCCGCTCAGCGCGAAGACATATCATGAACATCGGCCCCATTTCTTGCTGCACTGCAGCATTCTGGAGAATGCAAGAATGCGATCACGGGCAACCGGCCGGTTGATAACGGATGTTAGCAGCGTTCGCATGCCGCGGGCAAGTGTCGATCAGGATAGAAAACGTCACTATCGCATGGACTTAGCAGGCATCGCCCGTGTCGCGCCATGGAGCGCCGACAGCGACGCGCACCGTCGCAGAAGATGTCCTTTGAAGCGTCGCTCAAGATTGCCAGGGTTGCGAAAATTATCTGTCATTTCTTTTCACAAAACGGGTAAGCTGCACCGAAAGCGTAATAAAAGGGCTTCGCCTCGCGGCGCGCACCGCCGGCTTTCCGCGAGAGACGCTGCTCATCGCGGCATGCGGCCGCTCTCTCGCCGGCGAGGTTGCCAGATGGACGATGACGACGACGACTGGTCCCTTCGCTCGATCTTCGACGGCGAGGACGACGAGACGCCGCGCAGCCCGCGCGAAGCCGCCGGTGCGCGCCCGGGGCGTCGAAGCGCGGACGCCGCCATCCACGCGCAGATCGCCGGCGCTTCGATCATGGCGGAGGCCGACGCGGCGCTGGCGCGCCTTGACGAGAAGCTGTCGGCGGGCGGCTTCAGTGAGGGGCTGGTCGAGCGGATCGCCACGGCGGAGGCGGAGGCGCTCGGGCGTCTCATGGGCTGGCGCGGTCGCGACGGCGACAGCGCGCTGCGGTTCCGCTACGAGGCGGCGCTCGAGGACGAGGACGACGCCTGGACCCGCTGGGCCGGCAGAACGCTCGCCGCGCCGTTCATCGACATAGCGGCGACGACCGACGCCGATGAACTGACCGAGCGCCTACGCGGGTCGGGCTGGCGGCGCATGGACGCGTTGGAGGCCGCGGACGCCATCTCCGACGGCGCGCCGGTGACGGGTCCGGATCGCGGCGAGCGCGATCAGCTGGCCGACTGGCTCGCGAGGATCCGGCCCTTCGGCGACTTCGGCCCGACCGCGCGCGGGGCGATGAGTTTTCAGGCGTGGGAGTTGGGCGGGGCAGGGGGGCTGACGGGACGGCTGACCGGTGCTGTCGCGTCCATGCGGCTCGGGGCCGGCGCCAGCCTGCGGACGCTGCGCTTCACGCCCGTCGCCGCCGCAGCGCGCCGCTTGCGCCCGTTCGATGCCGGCCTCGATGCGGCTGAACGTCTGACGCGCTGGTGTTGCGCAGTCACCGAGAGCTGCCGGACCTACGCCGCGCTCGTCGAAGACCTCATGGCGTGGCGGACGACGGCCTTCGACGTAGAGCGCACGCGGACGGGCAGGGGGATCGTCGATCTGCTGCTGCGCAAGCCGCAGGCGATGAGCGAGGACGTCGCCAAGGAAC
>NZ_FNQM01000042.1 GCF_900107585.1 Rubrimonas cliftonensis
AGCCAACTTGACACCCGCCTGAGCCACGCCGACCAATATCAAGCCGGGTCACTTCTCAATGGAAATCCCGGGTCAGTTCCGCGCGGAAACCAACACCTTCGTGACCGTACCGGCAAGACGGTCCACATCTACGAAGAGCGCCGGATCGGCGCCCGACACGCCGAGATGCTCAGAGCCTTCAGCGATCTTACTGTCATGGGCAGATACTTCACCGCGCCCGATCAGCTCTGGAACCTCGCAACCGAGCCGCTGCGTCGGAAGGCGACGCCGACGACAAGCCATGTCGCGCTCGCGCGCACGGCGCTGATCCTGCGCATCGGCCAGCGGTGCGGCCCGCTGCGGCGGACGAACCTCGCACGCCTTCGTTTTGCCGGCGACGATGCTCATCTCTGCTGCCGGTCGGGCACGGCCCGGGCACGCTCACCATCCCCGCCGCCGAGACCAAGGGCTGGAAACGCATCACCGTGGCGATCGACCCGCAAACGGTCGCGCTGCTGAAGATCTACATTCGCGACTTCCTGCCGATTGCGCAGAAATCGGTCGGCGCTGCGCCCGACAACGTCCATCTCTGGCCGGGCGCGGCCGGGCAACCCGCCGAAGAAGGCGGATACGCGCCGGGCCTCGGCTATCTGGCGAAAGACAAGATCAACCAGCGTTTCCGCCAACATCTCTGGAAGCATGCGAAATTGCGCCTCTGTCTGCACGTGATGCGGCACCTGGCGGGAAAGATCATTCTCGATCAGGACCCGAGCGCAATGAGCCTCGTCCAGCATCTTCTGGGCCACACGAAGATCGCGACGACGCAGAGCTACTACGCTGAAGTCAGTCAGCTCATCGCACAGCGCCGCTACCTCCATCTGCTCGACCAGTCGATGCGCAAGGCGCTGCGCAGGATCGACTTCGGCATCCATGACACGTGACATCAGAACGGAGAGACGCCATGCCCCGACATCGCCTCGGCCTTCCGCCCGCGCAGTGGCCGCAGGGCCTGCAGCTCCGTTTCGAGACGCTGATCGCCGACAAGGGAAAGGCCCATCAGCAACGCCTGCGCAGCGGCCTCGGCCGCTGGCTGAAGCGCGCGCGCGACGAGGGCGTGGCGCCGGACGGCATCGACATCGCGATCTGGTCGCGGCGCATCGACGGGCTCGGGGTCGATGATCGCAACGCGATGCGCCAGGCCATCGGGCTGATCTGGCCCGCCACGCTCGACGTCACGCAGACGCAAAGCGCGCCCGATCGCGAAGTCCTCGACAGTCGCGCCGAGCGCGCTCGGCAGGTCGCATGGCTTGTCCAGCGGCTGCCGGAGCCCTGGCGCAGCGCGGCGGCGCCGCTCGTCGCGGTCGGGCCGTCCTCGCTCGAAGACGGTCCGCTGCACGAGTTCTGGCAGTGTGAGACCATCGTGCGGCGGATGGAGGCGCTGGCTCGCCATCTCGACTTCTGCGCCGCCGCCGGACTGCCGCTCGACGTCACGCCGCAAACAGTGCGCGCGGCGTTGACCGACGCATCGGCGGAGACGCGGCTCGAGCGCCCGCTAATCGAACGGCCCCCTGAATTGCCTGCCCGCAAGCAGAAGAGAATCGTAACGCCCAGGAAGCTGAAGCCGATGCGGCCGGGCGGTGTCGCTGCGGAGATGGCGTCGCTGCTCGGCGCGGTGCGGGCGATCATGCCCGCGCGGGACTGGAACTGGTTCATCATCGCCGAGCGGGCGATCAGCAAGCGCGCAAAGGCTTTCGGCTCACGCAACGCCGCGCGCATCGTCGATGTGACCGACCTGCGCCGGGCGGGCCTCATGCTCATGGAAGCGGCGCGGATCGCGCACGCCGATGCCCGCGGCGTGCGCGAACGGAGCCGCGCGCATGACAGGGCCCGCGAGGGCCTGATGATGATCCTGCTGTCTGAGAGCCCGCTCAGGATCGGTTCGATTGCGAGCGTCGATCTTCAGGCGAGCTTCGTCGCCGACCTGACGCTGCTGGTTGTCGCAGCGCGGGATACGAAAGAGAAGCGGCAGGACGTGCGCGTGCTGAGCGCGGTGCTGATCACCGCGCTCGGTCAGTACATCGCGCTGCACCGGCCGGTTCTGGCGCGTCCGGACGAGACGGCGCTCATTGTCGACAAATGGGGCAAGCGCGCCGACGAGGATGATCTGTCGACCGCCTTCACGGCGTCGACGAAGCGGATCTTCGGGCGTCCGGTCAACGCGCACGCAGTCCGCACGTCGGTCGCGACGTGGATCGTCGCGACCGCGCCCCAGGAAGCCGCGCTCGCGAGCCTGATCCTGCATCACCGCGACGCGCGCACGACCGAAGCTTACCATTCCACCGCCGACCAACTCTCTGCGTCGCAGGCCCTCAGTCGTGCGGCCGACGCGACCGCGCGGCAGCTCACGCCCAGCCCGCCCGGAAAGCGGAAGGCCCCTGCCTCAAGCCGTCCCCGGCGCAGCCTGCGGCTGGAGCTCGCCGCGCGCCGGGGGCGATGACGCCGCCGGCACATATGTGCGGAAATCGTGCGCCGAGCGTTTCCGCCTTTCGCTGCGAAGATCGATCTTCTGGAGGTCAGTCAACAAGGAGACGCACCGTGCCCCGCAACCGCCCCGCCACCCCGACCCAGACCCAGACCCAGACCGCAACCGCGCTCGCTCTGACCGCCGTCTCCACGCTGTTCGACTCCGTGGTGCGCTTCATGCCGCACGGCGCGTTGGAGGATATCAACGCCACCCTGACGCGCATCGCCGATCGCGAGACGGAGCGCCTCGCCGAGGAGGCCGCCGCGCGCACCGCCATGATCACCGAACTGGCGGAGCTGCGCGCCGCCGTGACCGACGTGACCGCCCGCGCCGACGACGCTGATCGCCGCGCTGACGCTGCTGAGCGCCGGGCCGACGACGCTGATCGCCGCGCTGACGACGCTGATCGCCGCGCCGACGCGCTCGGCTCCGAGGCCACCCGCCTGCGCGAGGCGCTCGGCGTGATCGCACACACCAGCGCGGAGGCGCTCGGCGCGTCCACGACGGCGCCGACCCCGTCGGAGCCCGCCGGGATGGCCGACGGCGCCGACGCCGCGGGCTGTGACGCCAGCGCTGAGCCGGCGGCCGTGCCGGTGGCGACGTCGTTGGTCTCGCGTCAGGGCCCGGAGAAGACCGCGGCGTACTTCCGGGTGCGGAACCAGGCGCTCGATCTCATGATGGAGGAGCGCATGGCCGCGTCCGCTGGCGGAGGGGGGCGGTCGCCGGACAAGGGCGACGGCGCCGGGGCCGCCGCACACCCGGGATGAAAAGGAGAGTGGTCGGCTGTCGCCGCACGGCGACGCGACGGTCCCTTGTGCGAGACCGTCGCGACGCTGTGCGGCTGGGAAGGCCGACGCTGGGCGAAACGGAAATGACGATGGACGGCGCTGTGCGCGCCATGGTCGTCCGAAACAGCAACGACAGCAGGTTCGACGCCTGGGCGTCGCGGCGGCCAGCTTGGCGAGGCCGCCGCGAGCGCCCCGGGCGCTGGTGAGAGGAGGGAAGAGGGCAGGGCCGATCCCACGAGAGCGCGCGCGACGACCGCCTCGGCTTCTTGACCGCGCATGACGGCGCGGCGTCAACCCTGAGAGGCCCCCATGTCAAACCCCGAACTTGCCGCGATTCTGCGGCATGGCCAGGCGATCGCGCTGTCGTCGCGCGCCCTGCTCAACCTGCGCTGCGGCCAGGCTGATGGCGGCGACGGCCACGGTCTCGCCGACGCGCTCTGCGACATGATGCTGAGCGGCGACTACCCCTTCGGCTGGCCGATCGACGATGCGATCCGCTTGCTCGATCGCGCCGGCGTCAACCGCTGCGCGCGCACCGTGGTGCTGCGACGCCGCCTGGCCGCGCTCGCCGACATGATCATGGCGCTCGACGACGCAGCGCTCGACGAGGCGGCGTAGACGAAGAGAAGGCCGCGCGCTCAAGCTCGAGCGCGCGGCGATCTCGGCGCCCCGCGACCGCAAGGGATCGATCTTGCCCGAAACCACAACGCTCTTGAGGCCGCAGGACTGCGGCGTCCGCGCTCATCCGCCGAAGACGGCGGCGCGCGTCACCGCCGGCCGCAAGGCCGGCATGACCTCAAGGAGTCCCCATGGACCTTTGCGAAACCTGCGCCGGTCACGACCGGCCTGAAGTCCTTCTATCTCAAGCCCTGGCGCAGGCCCGAGCGCTGGCGCCGCTCCTGCGCGGCGCGGCCGCGGCGCTGATGGACGAGCGCACGCGCAGCGTCGCGCGCACCGTCGTCGCGATGGCCGAGAACCGGCGCATCGCCGACGACCGCTGCGGCGGACCGGTGCAGGGACTGGTCGAGCGACTGGATCGAGTCATCGCCGCTTCGACGCGACCCGTCCCACACCTCTGCGTGGTCGGCGCCGAAGATGACGGCCCGGTCTATGAAACCGTCCTGCGCGACGAGATCGACCCCGCCATGGCGCCGCTCGTGGCGCTCCGAGACCAGGCCCGAGCAGTTGTGGAGTTGATCGAGCGCGCCTGCGACGCCGTCGCGGCTGACGAGGCGATCTTCAAGATGCGCGACGCCATGAGACGCTGACGCGACACGGGAGACGCCGCAGGTCGGATCCCATCGACCTGCGGCGTCGGTGAACAGGGCGACGCAAAGGCATGCGGCGGCACGACCGTCGGGAGCGGGGACGCGACATCGCCGGCCGGAGCTCCGGATGGGCAGTCAGGGCGTCGATGGTCCGGTCACATGATCGGTCATGGTCAGGGTGAGGCCTGCGGCGATAATCTCCGCGTCCGCCTCTGTGGGGGATAGCGTCTGGCCAGAAATGCATCTGGTGTTGATGCCCAGTGAGCCGGAGGACGCTGTTGGCGCAATGGAGACGGCCGCGTGGGCTGATCGTTCAAGCAACGGCCTGCAGCCCCTTGGTCGCCACCAGGGTCAGAAGCTTGAGCGCCGCTCCGCGAGGTCGTTTCTCGCCACGCTCCCACTGGCTGACGAGACCGGTGGTGACGTTGAGGTGGCGGGCGAACACCGCCTGGCTGGCGTTCTCGCGCAGCCGGATCGCCCGGATCTCCTCCGGAGCCAGCGGCTCCACGGGCGTCAGGCACATCGCGCCGAACGCCTTCATCGAGCGCCGGGATATGACGCCCGTCTCCTCAAGGCCGAGGGCGGTCTCATGCACCGCCGCGAGGGCGTCGCTCTCATAACGCTTCGTCATGATCCGTCACCTCCATGATGGTCTCGTTCGCAAGCGCGGCTTGGGGCCTGTGGTCGTCCAGCGCGACCAATTCGTGCGCCAGCCTGCGCCATGCGGTCGACATCGCCTCAAGCCTGACCAGGGGCTTTTCCTGCACCGTCGGCCGCAGACCCATGGCGAGGCGCGACTGCCGTGCTCGGCGCACGCGCTGGTCCAACCATCACCGTCGTCGATGCACAGCGTGGTTCGACGTCAGATCACCGGACGGATGTGCGCCGTATCGTTCGGGATCGTGGAGATGAAATCGCGCAGCTGCGTCATCTTCCACTCCCGATGGCCGTAATTCGTCTCGCTGACATCGTTCAGGCCATGGCCCATGAGGACGATCCGCGCCGCGTAGTCCACGCCGCCGCTCTTGAGGCTCTGATAGAAGTCCTTGCGGAGCGAGTGCGCATCCTTGCCCGCCATGTAGATGCCGTTCTCGCGGCGCCACTTGTGGAACAGTTTGGAGAACCGGGTCGAGAAGCTGCCGTCGAGCGCGCGCTCGACGTCGAAGAGCGTGCGGGCGCCGATCGATTTCCGATGGGCCGCAAGTCTGACGATGCCGATGCGGATGAGCTCGGGATGGATCGGGAGTTTCCGCGGCGAGTGGACGGACTTCAGTTTCTGACCCGGACCGGCCTTTATGTCGAACACGGGCACGCCATCCTCCTGGGTCACATCGCCGGGATGGATCTGGCACACCTCCTCCATGCGCCCGCCCATGTAATTCTTCATCAGCGGCGACCAGAAGAGCGCATCAGCGGCGTGATCGGGGCCGGCGCAGTGCAGGGCTGTGCCGAACAGGCGCCGCCGATCCTGCTCGCCCCACGCCACGCGCTTGGCGCCGGCCTCTGCGATGAGCTGCTTCGTATAGGCCTTCGACCACATCGCCTTCGTCATCGCATTGCGTCCGGTCCCGGACAGATCGACGATGGTGTTGAAGACCTGTGACAGGTAGGACTGGTGCTTGTAGCAGGTCCGCGGAGCAAGCCGCTTGATCCGAATCTCTGCCTCCGCATCCAGCAGGCGATCGACCGACCAGCCCTCTTTCGCTGCGCACTCTTCGAGTTCGGTCAGCAGCCGGTCTTCCTTGTCGTTCACATGGGCGACGATGTCCTTCAGTTCACCGCTGTATTCCTTCGCCTTTCCATGCGTGGTTGGAAGATCGATGACGAGGTCGCGCCAATCCTCGCAGTCGACGGTCTTGATGTCGCGCAGCTTCGTGCCCTGGAAGTACGACGCAGCCATCTCCGCCGCCTTGTCGAAGCTGCGTGCGGAGTTGCTGAGCCAGCTGGTGTTATTGCCGCCCTTCGACGCGTGATGACGTGCGAGTGCGAAGGCGTCCGTGACGGTGATGTCCCAGAGCGCCTCGCCCTCCAGACGGCGCAGCATCTCGACATGCGGATCGCTCACGCCACGGCGGGCGAGCTTCGGCGTCGGCGTGCCGCGCCGACGGCGGGCTGTGGCCGGTTTCGCGCCGGTCAGCCTGAGGGTCGATCCGGATGGCGGGATCGCTGCGGCCGCGGGTTCGACCACGGCGATGTCGCATGCGGCGACAATGGCCGATGCGCCGGGGCCGTCGGACGACGCCGGGGCCCCGGACGCCTGGACGGCCACCGCCTCTTCCGGTTCGCGCCGCGCGGCGCGAGCGGGTCCCGCATCGTCCGACGATCGCCCGGCCGCCGTGTTCGCGCCCTCGCCGGACGCCACGGGGCGGAGCGCCGTCGCCGTCCGGAGCTCGACCTTCGGGGCGAGGCAGACCGAGATCGGCGGCGGCGCGCTCGACACCGGCGCGCCGATCGGCGTCGTCGGACGCGCTGTGGCGGGATCCGGAAAACTCGGCGCCGACAGGACGCACGGCGCCTGCGTAATGTCGAGCACCCTGCGCAGAAGCGCGACATCGCCTGCGTAGACGCCGTCTTCGCGGGCGATGTTCTCCTCCGCGACCGCGACGAACGTGCGCGCCGTCTCGCGCAGGAGCGCGGGCGCGGCGGCCGTCTCGGGCGCGGCGATCCCGAGATCGGCGGCGGCGCCGACGAGCGCCGGCGCGAGGGCGGCGAGATCGTTGCGGCGCAGCGCGTCGCGCCAGGCGGCGGCGGTCTGCGCGTGGGCGGACTTGGCGGTCGCGATGTCGGCTTCGGAGCGGGCGCAGGGCAGCGCGCGCAGCGCCTCGGTCTCGGCCAGCGCCTGGCGCGCCAGCCGACCGATCACCGCCTCCGCCTCGATGCGCGAGAGCTCCCGCTCCATCGCCCAGACCCCGACCAGACCGAAGCCGCGATCGAGGGCGGCGCGCACTGCGCGGGCCACCCTCAGGGCTTCCGAGCAGGAGATGCATCCGGTCGAGAAACGCCAGAAACGTCTGAGGCCGAGAATCGTGGTTAAGCGCGCGGGCGACCGCACGCGCACCCAGAAGATGTTTCCGCGTTTGTGGAGACCGCACCCATATCCGGGTCGACTGCTCGACCCCGCCTTCGTCGCCATGGCGCCACACCCTGTGCCACAGCGCGGCGCCACAGTCGGGCGTCAGGGACGCGGATTCACGAGAAATCCGTGTCTTGTCAGGAGGTTGAGTGCATTGGCTGGGGAACCTGGATTCTGCGCTAAGTATCTGATATTACTTATAGAATAGCAAATCGGAGGAGATGGGGTCAAGCGAAATCGGACGGAAATGCGAGAGGCGATTTTTCTTCGGTGAAGCGCCCGCCGAGCCTCTCCGCGGCCGAAGGCGCGGGCGCTTCCGGGGTGAGCGGCGCGCTCTCCGGTTAGAGCAACCCTTTCCTAGCCGCTCGAACAGCCGTCGGCACCCGGATGGATTTCCAGTATGTTTCGGGGAAACGGGGACGACGATGGCCAAGACCGCCCCCTCGGCGATCACGCGAAGGAGCAAGCGTCGCAAGCGCGCCGGCTTCGTGCGCGTCGAGGTTCAGGTCCGGATGAGGGACGCCGGACTCATTCGAGAGATCGCGTCGGCGCTCAGGGATCCGGCGCGCGAAGCCGAGATGGGCACCGCCCTCCGTGAGCGGCTCGGGACAGGGCGCGCAGGCGGATTCGAGGCGCTGCTCGCTGCCGCTCCGCTTGAGGGGCTCGAGTTCTACCTTGCTCGCGACTGGTCGCTCCAAAGTGGGCCGTAGGGCGCTACGGGTCGAGGTGTCGGTCGATGTCCATCCGGCGATGAAGAACGCGCACGACGATGAGCGCGCCGTCGTCGCCGCCTCGAACAATGAGGAAGTGGGAACCGCTCGCAGCGCGGCGGTAGCCGGGCCGCGCCTCGGACAGGTCGCGCGTCTGCGCGGCGCCTGCGGCCACGGCGCGCGCCGTGGCATCGATGTCGCGGACATAGCGATCGGCTTGCGCCTCACCCCAGCGGTCGGCGGTGAAGCCCCAGATGTCTGCAAGGTCAGCCCTGGCGCGCGGCGTGTATTCGACGGCCATTCAGCTCCGCGCCCGCCGCTCGGCGAGGAAGGCGTCGATGTCGAGCGGCGCAGGCGGGCCGCTGCGCTCGCCCTCGTCGATGGCGGCGCGCAGGGCGGTCAGCGTCGCCTCGCGTTCCTCCAGCAGGCGCAGGCCGGCGCGCACGACCTCGCTGGCCGAGGCGAAGCGGCCTTCGCCGACCTTGTCGGCGATGAACTGAGCGAAGTGATCGCCCACGATGACGGAGGTGTTGCGAGGCATCTGCGACTCTCCCGGTTGTCGATACCAGACTATGGCATCACCGCGCTGCGAAACAACACTAGCGGCCCTGCCCCGCTCTAAACTGTTGAGCCGCTTGGATCCGGCATTCTGCCAACTACAATAAATGGCAATGCTTTTTCGGCTTGAACTCGGGACAGGCACCTAGCTGACGGCGTCAGCTGTCACAGCGCCGCCCTGTGAGCTCTCTTTGAAATCTCTATGAGCTCTTTCGCTTTGTGAGAGACAGCTGTTGACTATTGCAACATGAGCTGTGTATGAATGTGCGCAGAGCTCTTGGCACAAAATGAGCGAGTGGTTCGCTCAAGGCTGATCAGAGCTCTTGGAGAGAAGAGATGGCTTTTGATATCCGTGTTCCCGCGATGCGGGGAAAGATGGGCAGCCGGACCTACTATGCGTGCCTAATGCCCATGAAGACTGTGCCCCAGTTCTTCAAGTTCGCGGACTGGGCTGGGATCAGTCCAGAAGACCGCGAGCAGCGGGTCTTGAACGAAAAACGAGTGCCTGCCCTCGCTGAATACATCGCCGAAAATGAAGACAACTATATATTTTCGTCCATCACTGCCTCGACTAAAGGCGAGCCGCGGTTTGAACCCTACGCAGAGGGTGCCGACATCGGCACCCTCATTTTGGAGCTTGGCAACGAGCTTATCATCAATGATGGGCAGCACCGCCGCGCCGGGATTGTCCGCGCACTCGAACAAGGTGTTCCGATCGAACGCGACACCATCTCAGTTCTCATCTTCCCTTGGGAGAACACGGAACGGGTTCAACAGATGTTCTCGGATCTCAACCGTTACGTCCAGAAGACGTCCAAGTCTCTCGACATCCTCTTTGACAAGCGCGACGAGCTCGCGGCAGCCACCCTCACGATGATGGAGAAGGTGCCTGTCTTCAAAGAGCTAACGGACAAGGAGAACGTTTCGCTCGGTGTCAAATCCACGAAGCTCTTCACGCTCGCTGCTCTCTACGATGCCAATACCGAGCTCCTGAAGGGGAAGGGGCGAGATGGCGATATCGCCTCAAACGCCGCGCTGCTGACAGAGTACTGGAACGCGATCGCAGATTATATGCCTGACTGGAAGTCTGTTCTAGAAGGACGAAAGCTTGCGCTTGAGCTCCGCCAAGAGAAAATCGCTTCCCACTCCACCGTGCTCCGCGCACTTGGCGGGCTCGGCGTCGACCTTATAGGGCGGGAGAACTGGAAGGCACAGCTCGCCGCGCTCCAAGCAATCGACTGGTCGAAGAAGAACCCGGAGTGGGAGAACGTCTGTATAGTCTCCAACTCGGTCGTTTCTAACCGTCAGGCGCGAGCAGCAACCAAGGCCTTCATCAAGGCGAAGATGGGCATGGTTTTGACCGACGGTGAACAACGCACACTTGAGAAGCAGCGAGAAGTCTCGGCAGCGTAGGCGGCCCATCGACGCAAGTGCACGGGCGGCCCGAGGGTTGCCCTTGCCCTCTCAAGGTCCGCCCGCATCAGCTGCAGGATCGATCGGCGAGAGGGTGACGCGCGGCAGTGGCGAAACGACACCCCGGAAACGCAAACGCCCTCGCGGCCGGGTCCGCGAGGGCGTTCAATCAGTCGGCCATGGCGGCCGGCTGCAGGTTTCAGGCGGCGTCGGCGTCGTCGTCTGCGTCCGGCTCGCCGGCGGCGGCGGCCTTGGCAGCCTCAGCCTCAGCCTTGGCTGCCTCGGCTTCGGCGACGGCCGCGCGGCGCTCGATCTCGGCCTTGACGCTGGTCTCAAGCGTAGCGTCAACGAGGAGGCTGGCCGCGATGGCCTTGCGGTCGGAAGCCGACGCGGCGACCATCAGGCTGAAGAGGATACGCTTGCGCGGCTCCTCATCAAGGTTCTCAAGCCAGCCGATCGCCGTATTTGCGACGGCCGTGCGGAACCTCGCCTCGGCTTTGTTCGTCTTTGAAAGATCACGCTCAGTCGAGGCGACTAAGCGATCGTAGAGCTTCTTAGAAGCGTCGGTCTGTTTCACTTTGAACTTCACGGCGATACTCCTCGCGCGGGGTTAAACGGACGCGAGACGACTTTGGAACCCGGCCCCAACTCTTCTCACAGGAAACACATGCGTCTCTGCGTCAGATCCCTGAAGCGTTTTGGAGCAAGAAAAATGCTTAACGCGAAAAAATCCTAACCCTCTGATATTCCGTCATAGTTTGTCGTTGCGGTTAAGCCTGCGCAGCGACCGGACGGTGGCCTTCAGCTGCGTGAGCCGAGCGACCAGCCCCGATCGCAGCGCCGCGATGCGCGATCGCTCCGCCGCCGGCAGCGCGTTGGCGATCTCGACCACCGCGTCATCCGCGGCGCGCAGCTCCGACAGCCCGCGCTCGAGCTCCGCCTCGCGCGCGGCGAGCGCGTCGCGCGCCTGTGTCTGCAGGCGCGCGCGCAGCCGGGCGAAGGCGTCGAGCGCGCGCGCGACCACGCCTCCGCCCACGCCGCGGCTCTGGGCGGCTTTGACGAGCCGCTGCGTCGCCGCCGACGGCGCCGAGCCGACAGCTGTCGCCTGCGCCGGGCCGTCGCCGGTCCTGGCGATCTCGATCTCGCCGCGCGCCGTGTGATCGGCGAGCAGGATGACCGTCTCCGCGTCGCGCATCTTCTGGCTGGACGCGGCCTCGCGCTGCAAGACGACCGCCTCCTGCGCGGCGACGGCCGCCTCGCGCTGGACAGCCCGGGCGGTGACCTTGTCGGCGTCCGCCGACTTCCCCTCGATCTCGGCCTCCCGGGTCTTGGCCGCGGCTTCGCGCGCCTCGACCGCCTTCCGGCGGATCTCCAGCGCGCCGGCGAGCAGCGCGAGGCGCGCCTCCTCCGCCTTGCGCCACGCATGGGGTCTCGTGTGCCGGGGCTTCG
>NZ_FNQM01000028.1 GCF_900107585.1 Rubrimonas cliftonensis
CCGAGGCCGAAGCCGCCTTCTACGCCGCTCTGGAGACACCCGAGATGGCCGCGTAGCTAACGAGAAACAGCCTCCGGGAAACCCGGCGCGGTTCATGGCGGTGGCGATGGGATAGGTTATCTGGTCCTCGACCACCTGCGGCGCCTGCCCCGGATAGGGCGTCTTGACGATCACCTGCACGTCGGACAGGTCCGGGATTGCGTCGATGGGCGTCTCGCGCGCGGCCCAGACGCCGCCGATTGTCAGCGCCAGCGCGAGCGCCAGCACCAGGAAGCGGTTGGCCAGCGACCAGCGGATGACGGCGGGGATCACTGCGCGACCTCCGCCGCCTGCGCGGCGCCGACGCCGAGCGCCGCGGACGGCCCCGGTTCCGGTTCGACGCCGACCAGCGTCATCGAGAAGTCGGGATTCTGGCGAAAGAGCAGCCGGACTTCTCGCCCGAGGGGCAGCGCATCGGGCGCAATGTCCGCCCCGAGCGCGAAGGCCATGGTCATGCCCGGCATGCCGATCTCGGCCATCGGCCCGTGGGTGATCGTCGCCGTGCGCGCAGCCGCATCAACCGCGTCGATGACGCCGTCCACCGCCATTGGCGGCGGTGCGACCGCGATGGCCTGCAGCACCATGGTCATCCCGTCGGGACGCGCGAAGGTGATCTCGCCCTCGGCGCCGACCGGCAGGGCGTCAGGGTCGGCGTCGGGCGCCAGCGCGAAATCCATTGTCATGCCGGGCATGCCGATGGCGGCGATGGGGCCGTGCGCGACGGTCGCCGTCCAGTCGGCGCGGTCGACGGCCACGATGCGGCCCGAAACGACGATGTCCGGCGCGGCGGCCGGCGCCGGCGCAGGCTGCGCCAGCGCGCCGCCGGCCGGGCGCACGGCGGTGACGACGTAGAGCCCGCCGTCGCCCTTCGCGAGATCGAACTCCACCGGCGCGTTCAGCGGCGCGTCGGCGGGGTCGAAGCCGGCTACTTCCATATCCATGGTCATCGACGGCCAGCCGAGCGCCGGGATGGGATCGTGTTCTAGCGTGATCCTGCCGTCTGGCGTGACGGCCGAGATCAGGCCGGTCCCGGTCGCGTCCACCCCGTCGTCGCCGCGCAGGTCGGTCAGCGCCAGCAGCCCGTCGGCGCCGCGCGCGGCCTCGAGGCGCACCGCGTCGCCGATGGCGAGGCGTGACAGGTCGATGTCGGCGCGCAGGGCGAACCGCGTCTCCATCGCTGGCCAGTCCAGCGCCGGGATCGGCTCGTGGCGGATCGTCGCCTGCCGGCGTTCGGCGTCCAGCGCCGACAGCAGTCCGGCGCCGGCGGCTGGCGCGTCGTCGGTCGGGGCCATGCGCGTCAGCCCGGCGTTGAGCGCGCTCTCGCTGTCGATCAGGAACTGCGCCGAGGCCACGACCTCCTCGCCCGGCGCAAGGCCCTGAACGATCTCCGTGCGCCCGCCGGCCCCGAAACCGTCGGTCAGGCCCGTGGTGACGAGGCGCGGGCGGAACACGCCGTCGCCGGTGCGCAGGATCACGCGCTCGGCGCGGCCGGTGCGGATCACCGCCTCCGCCGGCACGGTCACCGCCTCGCGGGCCTCCGCCGGCTCCAGCGCGACGGTCCCGAACATGCCGGGGCGCAGCAGCCCCTCGCTGTTGTCGAAGCGCAGGCGCACCGGCAGCGTGCGGGTCTTCGGGTCGAGCTCGGGATACATGTAGTCGATCACGCCCTCGAAGGCGCGGCCCGGCAGCGGGTCGAAACGGGCCAGAGCGGTCCTGTCCTCGGTCAGTCGCCCGATGTCGCGCTCGAACACGTCCACGATGAGCCAGACGTCCGAGAGGTCGGTCAGCGACATCGCCCGCACCTCGGGCCGCAGATACATCCCGTCCGCAGCTTCCAGAGAGATCACCACGCCGTCCTGCGGGGCCAGCACGCGCATCCGGTCCGCGGGGCGCTCGGAAGCGGCCATCTCCGCGATCTGCGCCTCGGTCACGCCGTAGTTGCGCAGTTTTCGCGTGGCGGCGTCGATCTCGGCGCGGTCGCCCCGGCGCACGCCGCGCTGAAGCTCGAGGCTCGCGACCGTGATCTCGGGGGCGTAGAGTTCGAACAGCAGGTCGCCCTTCGCCACCCGGTCGCCGATGGACCGCACCTCCAGTCGTTCGATCCACCCCTCGGTGCGCATGTGGATGTGGCTGGTGGCGTGGTCGTCGTAGGCGACGAAGCCCACCGTCTCGATCCGCTCTGCCACCGGCTCGACCCGCGCGACGGCGGTGCGCACGCCGATGGCGTTGATCTCGGCGGGCGAGAGGCGGACCTCCTCGGGGTCGCCGCCCGCCTGCTGCCCCTCGTAGACGGGAATGAGATCCATCCCCATCGGCGACTTGCCCGGCGCGTCGCGGCGGAAATTGGCGTCCATCGGTGCGACCCAGTAGAGGATCGCCGGGCCGTCGTCGCCCGCATCCCGTGGCGCGGCGAGGTGCAGCCGCTCCAGCGCCACGCCGCCGGCGAGGCCTGCGCCAAGCATGAGTATTGAAAGCGCCGTGTAGCGTCCACGCATGGGGCCGCCCCTTCGTCCGATCCGGCGAGCGGGCGTGAGCGCCCCGCCGCCGCCTGCGTCAGGCGCGCGCAGAGGCTGCGCGCGCCAGCGAGAGCGACAGGATCAGATCAGTCGGGGAGGACGTTCTGTGAAGTCGCCCACGCGCCCCCGAAGGGTCGCCTCGTCGGTCCGAATCGGCGCCGAGCCCCGCGCCACCGGCGTCGCCACCTCCGTGAAGGGCGGCGCCACGAAGACGGCGCACCCGCCGGCGCGGTCGCACCAGGCGCAGGGCTGCGGCGGGTCACGTTCCTGCGATGCGGCCGTGTCCGTGGACTTCGACCCAGCCGTGTCCGTGGACATCGCGTGCCCGTGGTGTTGGTGATCCGCCATGCCGATCGCCATGGATGCCGACATGTCCTGCATCGCCGTCATCCCGGCCATGTGCGCGGCATGGGCGACCGACTGCCCGGCGAGCGACACAAGCATCGCCAGCGCAAACGTCATGCGGAGAACACCAACGATGCGAACCTTGCACTGCATGGCTCTGAATAAAGGGAGCCCGCGCGCTTTTGTCCACAGGGAACCTGCGCAGCCGCCCGCTCAGGTCGCCACGCCGCGCGCCCAGAGTGCGCACCTTTACAAGTGCTTCGCCCACATCCACACGGCCATCGCCGCCATCATCACGTTTTCGGTGAGCGAGACGAAGCCCAGCGGCACGGTGCTGTCGCCGCCGACGCAGGCGCATTTCAACTCGCGCTTGTCGACATGGACGGCCTTGAACACTGACGCAGCGCCGACGAGTCCGATGAACAGCGCCACGGGAACCGAAAGCCAGTGCAGCGCGCCGGCGGTCATCAGCACGCCCGCCCCGGTCTCGGCATAGGGATAGATCGCGCCGTAGCGCACCCAGCGCCGGGCCAGCAGGTCGTAGTTCAGGAACATGAGCGAGAAGCCCTCGACGTCCTGGAGCTTCTGCAGGCCAAGCAGGATCATCGCGATCGAGATGAACCACTCCGCCGCACGCACGGTCAGAAGCTCGCCGAACGCCGCCCACGAGATCGCCAGCGCGGTCAGCGCCGCCACCGCGAAGATCGCGATCACGGGGCGATAGGTCGTGTCGTCGGCGTCCGCGTCGTCCTTGCCGAAATGCGCGCGCAGGTCGTCGTAGCCGCCGATGCGTTCGCCGCCGATGAAGGTCTGCGGCGTGGTCTCGACGCCGTGCTCGGCCATGAAGGCCTCGGTTTGCGCGCGCGTGGTCAGGTGATGGTCGTCCACGTCGTAGCCTTCACGCCGCAGCAGCGCCTTCGATTTCAGACCGAACGGGCAGAGATGGTCGGGCATGACCATGCGGTGCAGTTCGGCGGTCGTGGATGCGTGGTCGCGGGGCATTGTCTTCTCCTCATCGTCCGTCGACGTCGGGTGTGGCGGGCGGCAAAGACCCGGTGGATGTCCAAACCAATGATCCGCATGCCTGATCCCTTGTCACAAGAAGTCTCGCTGCCTTTCAAGTCTCGGGAGCGGGCGGGCACGCGGCACCCACAGATCCGCGCTCACAGCGCATCCGGGCGAGCCGCAGGGGCGACCATGTAAAGGCTCGGGCTCGCAGCCCATGTCTTTCGCTCGGTCTGCCCGCACTCACGTGCTCCCGGCGCCCCAGATCCCGGATGGTCGCACCATAGCGCCGGTCACGAATGACCGGCAGGGGCTGAAGGCGCCGACCCGATCATGCCGGATAAGGGAAAGGTCGAGCGCGGCATCGGCGACCAACGCGGTGCGGACGACCCCTACGCTCAGGTCTTCCACAGCCTCGAGGCGCTGCAGGCCTGGACCGACGCGCGGCGCGGGTCGAGGAGCGGTCGGACCGGCTCATCTGCCCGGCGACAGGGACCAGCGTCGCCGAAACCTGGCAGACCGAGCGCGGGCTGCTGACGCCGCTGCCCGAGACGCTGCAGGAGCCGTTCGACGTCGTCGTCCACCTGCCGGTCGGCGTCACGCCGGGGCCAACGCGTGACAGCCTGCTCCAATGGAGCTGGGCCGCCAGCCAGAAATCCGCCAACGTTAAGACAACCAGACCGCGGCCCTCGGCGTAGGGGTATCCCTGTCCACCGGAGGATCCACTTCGGTGGGCCTACTGTGACGCCGCGCCGAGGGCCTGGACGCCTGTGTACGGCGCGAAAAATGGCTCGGAGGGCCATGGAGAACGGCGCTGTCCTTATCGGGGCCCGTCGGGATAGTCTGCAACGCAAGCCCTCGTCACCGCACGGCGGCACCCGGCGGAGGGAAACCGTCAGGCGCGCCCGGATAGTTGATTTGGGTTGGCTCGACGACCAGTCGGTAGGGACGCTATTCCTCCCCGCGATCACTATCGCCGAGCTGACCGATCGCGTCAGTGCGCTGCAGTCGTCGCGCCTCTGCGCGTTCGGCTACAGTCAACATGACCCCTATTTTTGGGAGTGGTATCCCAGTGGTGATTGCCGACTTTGTCAAACGAATGCGCTATGCCCTGTCAAATGACGGCCGATAATCAAGCTCTGGATTTCCACGGTGCCTTCGTATGTTATGAGGGCCTCCATGTCACACAGATGACGCATCACATGGAAGTCGAGCGTGATCCCATTTCCCCCGAGCACATCCCGCGCCTTGCGGCACACGTCGCGCGCTTTTACCGTACAATAGTACTTCGCAAGTGACGCCTGCGTGTCGGTCATCTTTCCCTCATCGATCAGGCGGCCCAGCCGAAGAACATAAAGCTGCATCGCCGTCAGGTCGCCCAACATCTCGACCAGAATGCGCTGGATCATCTGGTTGCTGGCAATTGGTTTGCCGAACTGAACGCGCCGCTCGGCATAGGTCAAGGCGATATCATAGGCGGCCGTTGCGTTTCCGACCGCGGCCCAAGCCACACCGTTTCGTGTTCCCGCCAGCACTTTCGCCACATCCATGAACGACCGACATTTCTGCAGTCGCGCCTCTTCCGAGACGCGGCAGTCCTTCAACACGATGTCGGCGTTCTGCACGCAGCGCAGCGAGACTTTTCTCTCGATTTTGGTTGCGCTGTAGCCTGGATTGTCCCTTTCAACGATGAAGCCCTTCACCTGCTTGTCGTCGACGTCGCGCGCGAAGACGATGATGTAATCGCACCAGACCGCATTGCCGGGCCAGCGTTTGAGCCCATTGATGACCCATTCGCCGCCTTGCCGTTCCGCCGTGGTCTCCAGGGACACCGAATCCGAGCCGTGGTTCGGTTCCGTCAGGGCGAAGGCGCCGATCTTTTCGAGGCGCGCCATTTGCGGAAGGTAGTGGGCGCGCTGCTCCTCCGACCCCAGCATGTTGATCGACTGCATGGCCAAGCCCATGTGAACACCCCAGAAGGTCTGGATGCTCGTGTCGTTCCGGGCAAGTTCGGCGACGATCAGGCCGCTCCCGACCGCCGTCATGGGCCGACACCCGAAGTCTCTCAGGTTCCAATCGCCGATGAGGTTCAGTTCGGCCATTTTGGGTATGATTTCAAATGGAAATTCTCCACGCTCCCAGTAGTCATTGATCACGGGTTGGATTTCGGCTTCACCGAAGGTCCGTGTGGTATAAAGTAGATCCAGCTCGTCTTCTGAAAGCTGGTCCTTCATCACAAAATAGTCCGTTCCCCGTGCCTTGCCGATATCGCGGGCAAGTTCGGCAGTTAGCTGGTCAGTCATGCGCTTTCTCCAACGGGAGCTATCGGTGAACATGGGGACGCGGCCCGTTCATGCCGCGCGGCTTCGGGCGTCGCCCTCGACGACGTCATCGGTGTTTCAATGGAAAGGGGGTTCACGCCATTGCGGCGATCCACACGGGCCCGCCTGGACGGACCCACGCAGCGGGATTGCCGCTCTTCACAGGGCCTGAGCCGGCTCGGCCGGGCGTGTGTCGACCGCCCGAAAAGCGAGCGTCGCAAGCGAGGCGATGATCACAATGAAGACGCTGTAGAGCGCCGGCACCGCCATATAGCTCTGCTGAACCTCACCGCTGAAGGTGAAGGCGATGATGCTGAAGGCGAGCGGGCCGTTCTGCAGTCCGGTCTCGATCCCGACCGTACGGGCGTCGCGGCTGTTCAGCCTGAAGAGCAACGCCGCCCCGTAACCGAGAACGATCCCGGCCAGACCGAGCGTGATCGCCGCGGTGTAGGTGGCGGCGGACGTCTCGATCAGGAACGTGGCGTTGCGCGGGACCCAGCTGCCGACGAGAAACACGATGAACGCGACGCCGAGCCATGACCCGAGCTTCTCGGTGAGCGCGCCCGCCTTGGCGCTGGCGCGACGGATCGCCATGCCAAGCGCCACCGGAACCATCACGATGACGAGCGCGACAACGATGTTCTCGGGAGGGATCGTGAGGTCGAGCACGCCCGCATAGAAGGCGAGCATCAGCGGGATGAGCACGACGCCGCAGATCGTCGAAGCGACCGTCATCAAGACCGACAGCGCCAGATTCCCACGCGCGAAGTACGTGAACATGTTGGAGGTCGTGCCGCCGGGCATGCACGCCATGATCATCACGCCGACGGCGACCGCGTCCGCCAGCGGCAGCAGCGCCACCAGACAGAATCCGAGGAAGGGCATGATGCCGAACTGGCAGGCGAGCCCGATGGCCATGCCGTGCGGTTTCTTGAGTGCGCTGCGAAAATCGCGAGGCGTCAACGAGGCGCCCATGCCGAGCATCACAAAGAATACGATAACAGCCGATAGAATTTGTTCCAGCGGGCCAACCATAGAGCCATCCTCCCTGATCTTCTTTTACCCGAAACGCTATCGCCGACGCATTGAAGAGTTTGTTCATTAGTTTTCAGACTTGGGCGGTTTCCCGTGCGCTCCTCTCCCCAACAAAGAACTGAACCAACGCGCCAATCCCCGCGCTGCGGTCTTTCGTCGGGAGGAATGGGATGACGACGAGCGTGTATCCGACGCCGTATGAGATGTTGCGCAAATGGGCGGCGAAGACCCCTGAAAAGGTCTATCTCCGCCAGCCCATCGATCGCGTCGCGCATGAAAAAACGTGGGCGCAGGTGCACGACGAGGTGCTGAGGTTCTCCGCGGCTCTGCGGTCTCTCGGCCTGCAGAAGGGCGATGTCGTCGCAATCCTCGGCAAGAACACGGCCGAATGGTTCATCTCTGATTTCGCGATCGTCGCGGCCGGCATGATACCGGCGCCGATCTACTTCACCGCCGGGACCGACACGATCCGCTTCATTCTCGGCCATAGCGGCGCGAAGGCGATCATCCTCGGCAAGCTGGATGACGTCGAGGCGGCGCGGGAAGCGATCCCCGCGGGCATGATCACGATCTCCCAGCCCTACGACACGCTGCCCTGCGACCATCACATGACCGACCTCATCGCCGCCAACGCGCCGCTGGCGGACGTCAACCAGCCGTCGATGGATGACATCTTTTCGCTGATCTACACGTCGGGTACGACCGGAAACCCGAAAGCGATTGTCACGACATTCCGCAACATCGGTTACGGAGCCCAGTCAACCGCCGAGCATCTGAACTACTCCGAAAACGACCGACTGCTGTCATACCTCCCGCTCGCGCACATCACCGAACGGGCGGTGGTCCAGTACGCCGGGCTGTACCACGGATGCACGGTGTCGTTCACCGAGTCGCTGGCGACGTTTCCTGAGGATGTTCGCAACGCGAGCCCGACAGTCTTCATTTCGGTGCCGCGCCTCTGGATGAAGTTCCAGAGCGGCGTTCTGGCCAAGATGCCCCAGAAAAAGCTCGATTGGATGCTGCGCGTTCCGATCCTGAGCGGCATCGTGAAGAAAAAGATCAAGGCCCAGCTTGGTCTTCAAAACGCCCGCATCGCCGCATCCGGCGCAGCGCCGATTTCCCCTGCGGTTCTGCACTGGTTCCACAAGCTCGGGATCAACATCAGCGAAGGCTGGGGGATGAGCGAGACCACCGGCATGTCCGCGGTGAACTATCCGTTTCGGAAGGAGAAGATCGGCACGATCGGCGCCCCGCCGAAGGGCACTACCCTCAAGATCTCCCAAGAGGGCGAGGTGCTGATCCGCGGCGACGGCATCGTCTCGCAGTACCACAAGGATGCCGAGACGTCGGCGAAGACGTTCCGCGACGGCTGGCTGCATACCGGCGACCGGGGCCAGATCGACGCCGAGGGCTGCCTGCGGATCACGGGCCGGGTCAAGGAGCTCTTCAAGACGGGAAAGGGCAAATACGTCGCGCCGGTGCCGATCGAAAGCCTTCTCGCCGAAAACCCCTATGTCGAGCAGATCTGCGTCACGGGCCTCGGCCTGCCCCAACCCGTCGCCATCGTGGTCATGGCCGATCAGGGCGGTCATAATCATCTCCAGGAAAGCAGCGAAGAAGTCGCAGGGCTAGCGGAAACGCTTAAGAAGACGAACAGCCGCCTCGAGGCGCATGAGAGGCTGAGCCACATCATCGTCGCCCGTGACCCGTGGACCATCGAGAACGGGCTCCTGACGCCGACGCTGAAGCTGAAGCGCAACCTGATCGAGAAGAAATACGCCGATCTCATCTCGAAACCGAGCCGAAACCCGGTGGTGATCGAGCCGTCGCTGTAGTGGCGCCGGCCGACGACGGCGCGGTCGGAACGGGATCGCGCGGCGGGCCGGGCAACGCGCGGGACTGCGATCAAGTCGACGGCGATGAGCGCTACGCGATGCCGCCATGCGGACGCATCGCTCGGTCGCTGCGACCCAGGCCGGTGGCCTGAAACGGAACCGGCGATCGCGATGGTTCAGGATCACCGAACGCAAGAGAAGCGCTCACCGCAAGGGGCGGCGCGTCAACAAAAAAATGAAGGGAGACAAAATGAACAAAATAATAACGAGCGCGATCATGGTGATCGCGCTGAGCGCCGGAGCCCATGCCGGCGGCTTCGAAAGATCGGACCAATCGGTCGCCGTTCTCTTCAAGGAAGGCCGCTACCTGGAATTCGCCGTGAGGGCGGGCTTTCCCGAGGTCGACGGCGTCGCTACGGCGACTTCACCCACTCCGGGCGTGGAGAGCGGCAACATCGCCGAGAATTTTGTCGACTTCTACGCCGCGTTCAAGTTCGACATCAATGAACGTTTCTCCGCAGCGATCGTCTACGACGAGCCGTTTGCAACGGACATCGCCTATCCGACCTCCGGTTATTTCCTCTCCGGAGCCAACGCGGAACTGAAGATCCGCGAGCTGGCGGGTGTTCTGCAATACAATCTGCCCTCGAGCATGGCCGTGTTCGGCGGGGGCCTCAGCGTCTACGGTGGGCCGCGTCTGAGCTACACGATCGCAAACGCCGAGATCCCGACGTCGAACGGGTACAGCATCGACACGGATAACCAGTTCGGCTTCGGATTTCTCGGCGGCGTCGCATGGGAGCGCCCCGAATTGGGCATGCGCGTGGCGCTTACCTACAACTCGGAGATCAAGAACGACCTCGACAGCACGGAAACTCTTGCGAACGGAACTGTGGTTAATGGCGAGACTGCGCTTGATACGCCGCAATCGCTCACGCTGGAATTTCAGACGGGTCTCAACCCAAAGACGCTGCTCTTCGGTTCGGTTCGCTGGGTTGAGTGGGGGGATTTCACGATCAAGCCGCCGCTGTTCAGCAGCGCTGCCGGCAACCCTCCGCTCGCGTTCTTCCCCGATGACACGATCACCTACCGGCTGGGCCTGGGCCGGCGGCTCACCGAAGACTTCTCGATTTTCGGGGACGTCAGCTACGAGCCGGAGTCCGGCGGCCAGACCGGCAATCTGACGCCCCGGGACGGATTCTTGAGCTTCGGGGTGGGCGGCACCTACGATTTCGAGAAGGTCAGCGTCACGCTCGGGGCGCGGTACGCCCTCCTCGGCGACGCCGACACGGTGCCTGCCCCTGGCGGTCCCAATGTCGCACAGTTCCGCGACAACTCGGCGTTCTTCGTCGGCGCCCGGCTCGGGTTCGACCTGAACTGAGATCGCGCCACCGCTGCGCGCGATGTCGCCAATGGCCGCCCGGTCAGTCGCCAGATCGGAACGACTGGCGGGCGGCAAGACTGAGAGAAACGGTCGGCGCCACCCGATCTCGGCGTCGCCCGCGACATCATCCCAGCAAGGAAGGCCGCCCAGTGGAAAAAGCCGTCATCGCCGGGTACGCCCGGTCCCCGTTCACGCTCGCGCGCAAGGGCGCGCTGCGCGCCGTCCGACCCGATGATATGGCTGCGGCCGTGGTGCGCGGGCTCGTCGATCAGACCGGCGTCGAGCCGACCGACATCGAGGACCTGATCATCGGCTGCGCCTTCCCGGAGGGCGAGCAGGGGTTCAACATCGGCCGCATGGTCGCGTTGATGGCGGGACTGCCGGAGAGCGTCGGCGGGGCCACGGTCAACCGCTATTGCGGCTCGTCGATGACCGCGATCCATATCGCTGTGGGATCGATCGCCGCGGGCGCCGGCGACGTTTTCATCTGCGCCGGCGTCGAGAGCATGACCCGGGTGCCGATGCTGGGCTTCAACCCGATGCCCAATCCCGCTTTCGCGGACGGCATGCCCGCGGCCTATATCGGGATGGGCGACACCGCCGAGAACGTGGCCATGCGCTGGCAGATCAGCCGCGCGGATCAGGAGGCTTTCGCCGTCGCCAGTCAGGCCAAGGCGGCGGCCGCGCAGGCAAGGGGTGACCTGATCCCCGAGATCGTGGCCATCGACAGCGCCGCCGGCGCCGTGGCCGAGGACGGTTGCCTGCGTCCGGGCACCACGACAGAGGGTCTGGCGGAGCTGAAGCCCGCCTTCAGCCAGACGGGGTCTGTCACCGCGGGCACGTCGTCGCCGCTGACCGACGGCGCCGCCGCCACGCTCGTCTGTTCCGAGAGCTACGCACGGGCGCACGGTCTGCCTGTCCTCGCGCGGATCCGCAGCATGGCGGTCGCCGGATGCAGCCCCGAGATCATGGGCATGGGCCCTGTCGGCGCCAGCAGGAAGGCGTTGGAGCGCGCCGGCCTGTCCGCCAAGGACCTCGCACTCATCGAGCTGAACGAGGCTTTCGCGAGCCAGGCGCTGGCCTGCATCCGGGACCTCGATCTTGATCCTGAAAGGGTGAACCTCGACGGCGGCGCCATCGCCATCGGCCACCCGCTCGGCGCCACCGGCGCGCGGATCACGGGCAAGGCCGCGTCCCTGCTGAAGCGCGAAGGCGGCGATTTCGCGCTGGCCAGCCAGTGCATCGGCGGCGGGCAGGGCATCGCCACTGTCCTCGAGGCCGTATGATGAGCGAAATCCGGAAAGTCGGCGTGATCGGCGCCGGCGTGATGGGCGCCGGCATCGCCGCGCATGTGGCCAACGCCGGGACGCCGGCCGTGCTGCTCGACATCGTGCCGGCCGACGCCCGGGACCGGAGCGTCATCGCGAAGAACGCGCTGGCGAAGCTGGAGAAGGCCAGGCCGGCGGCCTTCATGACGCGGTCGGCGGCGCGACTGGTCACGCCCGGCAACATCGAGGACGACCTCGGCTTGCTGACCGACTGCGACTGGATCGTCGAGGCCGTGATCGAGCGGCTCGATATCAAGCACGCGGTTTACGCCAAGATCGACGCGCACCGGAAGCCGGGGGCGATCGTCTCCTCGAACACGTCGACCATTCCGGTCGCGATGCTGACTGACGGCATGGGCGACGCCTTCGCCGCCGACTTCGTGGTCACCCATTTCTTCAATCCGCCGCGGTACATGCCCCTGATGGAGCTGGTGACCGGCCCGACGACCCGACCCGAGGTCGTCGAGGCGATCACCGCCTTCTGCGATCGCCGCCTCGGCAAGGGCGTCGTCCGGTGCAACGACCGCCCGGGCTTCATCGGCAATCGCCTCGGCGTGTTCTGGGGCCTGACGGCGGTGGGCGCCGCCTTTGATCTCGGCCTCACCGTCGAGGAAGCGGACGCGGTCATGGGCAGCCCCGTCGGCATTCCGAAGACCGGCGTCTTCGGCATGACCGATCTCGTCGGGCTCGACCTGATGCCGCTGGTCGCCAAGAGCCTCGGCGACGCGCTGGAGGAGGACGATCCGTTCCAGCGCCTGGTGCGTCCGCTGCCCCTGATGAAGCGGATGATCGCAGAGGGCTACACCGGGCGTAAGGGCAAGGGCGGTTTCTACCGGATCGACCGGGCGGCGGGCAGACGCAAGGAGGCGATCGACCTTGCGACGGGCGAATACCGCCCCTCGGTCAAGCCGGACATTCCCGTGCTCATGGCCGCGCGCGGCGACCTGCGCGCGCTGCTCGACGACGACAGCAAGTTCGGCCGCTACGCCTGGCGCGTGCTCAGCGACACGCTGGCCTACGCCGCGACGCTGGTCGGGGACGCGGCCGAGAGCGTCGAGGCGATCGATGAGGCGATGCGGCTCGGCTACAACTGGCGGCACGGTCCCTTTCAGCTCATCGACCGCATCGGCGTGGCCGCGCTGGTCGAGCGGCTGCAGGCGGAGGGGCGCGCAGCGCCCGCGCTGCTGCTGGAGGCGGACGGACGTTCATTCTACCGCGTCGAGGGTGGCGCGCGACAGGTGCTCCGGTGCGGCGATTACGCGGCGCTGCCGCGACCGAAGGACGTGCTTTTGCTCGCGGACGTCAAGCTGGCCTCGAAGCCCGTCTTCACCGCGGAGGCGGCGTCGCTCTGGGATATCGGCGACGGAGTGGCCTGTTTCGAGATCACAACGCCGATGAACGCAATCGACCGGGACGTGCTGGCCTCGCTCGACGCGAGCCTCGACCGGACCGGGCGGGATTTCCGGGCGCTCGTGCTTTACAGCGACGAACCGCATTTCTCGGTCGGCGCCAACCTTCGCGGCATGGCCTCGGCGCTCGACGACCCGGCCGCGGTCGGCGAGGTCGTCGCCTACGGCCAGCATGTGCTGACCCGCATGCGCGACACGTCCTTCCCCGTCGTCGCCGGCGTCGCGGGCATGGCGCTTGGCGGCGGATGCGAGGTCGTGCTGCACGCCAACGCCGCGCAGGCGCATGCGGAGTGCTACATGGGGCTCGTCGAGGTCGGCGTCGGCCTCGTCCCCGCCTGGGGCGGATGCAGCGAGATGCTGCGTCGGCTGGGGGCCGCCAGAGGCATGCCGCGCGGCCCGATGCCCGCCGCGATGAAGGCGTTCGAGACGATCTCGACAGCCAAGGTGTCGAGCTCGGCGGCGGAGGCCATGGAGATGGGTTTCCTGCGTCCCACCGACGGCGTCACCATGAACCGCAACCGTCTGCTGGCGGACGTCAAGGCGAAAGCGCTTGCGCTGGTCGCCGATTTCGCCCCGGTCGAGCCCGCAAGCTACCACCTGCCGGGGCTCTCGGGCGAGACGCTCATGGTCTCGGCGGCCGAAGGCATGGCGCGCATGGGGCTGGCCTCGGCCCATGACGTCACGATCTGCGGCAAGCTGGCCCACATCCTGTCGGGCGGCGGGGCCGACCCGATCGAGCTCAGCGACGAGCGCCGGGTGATGGCGCTGGAAAAGACGGCCTTCGTCGCCCTCTTGCAGGCGCCGAAGACGCGGGAGCGCATCGCGCATATGATCGAAACCGGCAAACCGCTGCGCAACTGACGGTAGCCTTGGGCCGATAGGGCCCCTGACGCGCGCGACGGCGCATGCCTATGCGCGCCGCCAATCCGCCCGGCGGCGCGGACACAATTGAGGGTCGAGCAGATGCCATGGTCAGCCTGACGAACAAGACCATGCTGGCGCTAACGGCGGTCGCGGGAGGCTTCATCGCCATGATCGCGGTCGTGGTCGTTTATGGCGGCCTGTTCGTCAGGAGCGCCAGCGAGACCTGCGCTCTGGATGAGGCCGGGCTGGGCGGGTTCGTGGACATCCCCGGCGGCGGCTTCATTCTGGGAGCTGATCCTGTCTACGCCCATGAGGGCCCGCCGCGGAGGGTGTTCGTCTCACCCTTCCGCCTGCAGGCCCATGAAGTGACCAACAGCCAGTTCGCCGGTTTCGTCGCCGCGACCGGCTACGTCACCGAAGCGGAAATCACGCGCGGCTCGGCGCTGTTCGAGGAGAGCGAGACGCCGGACGTCTTTCTGTCGTGGTGGTCGCTGAGCCCCTCAGCCACATGGCGGACGCCGGACGGCGCGGGATCGGATATCGAGGGCCGCGCCTTGCACCCGGTCGTCCATGTGACGCTGAACGACGCGCGCGCCTATGCGGCGTGGGCGGGCGGTCGCCTGCCGACGGAGGTGGAGTGGGAATACGCGGCGAGCCTTGGCCTGTTCGATCCGGCCGACCCTGAGTCGGGCATTCGGGCGCGCGACGGGGCGGCGCGCGCCAACATCTGGACGGGCGTCTTTCCCGTGATCAACACCCGGCGCGACGGCTTCGCCGGAACGGCGCCCGTCGGATGCTTCGAGCCCGGCCTGACCGGCGCCTACGACATGATCGGCAATGTCTGGGAATGGACGACCACACCGTTCTCGCCCGGCGTGCCGCGGTTCACCATCAAGGGCGGATCGTATCTGTGCAGCGAGGGGTACTGTCGACGCTACCGCGCGGCGGCGCGCGAAAGCCTCGAGGGCGATTTCAGCACCGCCCACATCGGCTTCCGTCTCGTGCAGGACCCGGCACGCCGCGGCGGCGGGACCTAGCGACCGGCCTCGGGCATCCTTTCCGCCGTGAAGACCAACAGCGCCGCCGCGACGATCTCGAACACGATCATGTCGAGTGTCAGTCCGGCCCCGTGCACTGACCAGGCGATCAGACGTCCGGCCGCAGCGAAGCTGAGCAACATGACCGGCGGATAGAGCCAGACAGACCGCATGGTGATCAGCGCGATCGCGATGGAGCCGCCGAGCGTCAGGAAGAACGCGGCGAGATCGCCGATCTGCGTGGTCAATCCGTCGCCCGTCAGCAGCTCCATACGCATCTGTCGCGCGACGAAGTCAGGGACAACCAGCCAAAGAAGCCCCGTGACAACGAAGAAGCCACTGAGCGCGCCGGCGACGATCTTCAAGTATTTGGGCATGTCCGTCTCCAATCTGCGGGGTTTACTCGGCTCAGACGCCAAAAATGCGCAGCAGGCGAACCAGCAGGCCGAACGTCCATGGGGCGACATACCGGAGCCGTGGCTTGGCCGCCTCGGCGGCTGAGACGATCTTGTCGACGATGGTGTCGGTCGATCCGACTTCGAGCCACCGCAGTAAACGGTCACCCTTCTCCTTGCGCGCGGCGATCTGTGCAGGCGTGAAGAGCGAGCCCTCCTTCTTCATCCATTCGAACTGATCATTGACCAGTTTCTGGTTGAAGCCGGTGTTGTACGGCCCGGGCTCGACCACGGATACATGGATGCCCTTGCCCAGGACCTTCATTTCTTCGCGCAGGCCGGCCGCAGCGGCGGAAATGGCGAATTTCGTCATCGAGTAGGGCATGACGAACGCTTCGGGTATCCGGCCAGCGAGCGAGCTGATGAAGATGACCGTGCCGCCGCCCCGCTCGATCATCCGCCTGATGGCGATCTGGGTCAGTTCGAGCGACGAGAAGACGTTGACCTCGAACAGTCGACGCAAACGGTCGATCTTGATATCCGCCAGCGACCCGGAAGCGTTCTGCGCCGCGTTGTTGATGAGGACGTCGATGTCGAGATCGGCGACCTTGGCGCGGTCATCGGGATTAGTGATATCCAGTTTGAAGACCTTGGCGTTTTCGCCCAGTTCCCGCTGCAGGCTTTCGATCTCGCCCTCGAAGTGCGTCGTCGCGTAGACGGTGTGTCCACGGGCGATCAGCTTCTTGGCCGTATCCTTGCCGATCCCCGTGCCGGCGCCGGTGATTAGGATTGACTTGCTCATGATTGGCTGGCTCCCGGATTGGTTCCGAAGGGTGAGTCAGGCGCGCGGGGCGCGGGGCTCAGGCTGACGTCTGGACATGGGCGCGAGCGCTCTTGTGGGGGCGATCCATGGGCGCCGGCCCCACATCCTTGGCCAGCGACGCGCCGACGAACGCTGGAAAGACCAGTGGGCGCGGTAGGCGCGCCAGCAGGGTCACGGGACCGTCCCCGACCCGGTTCTCGCCGGTTCGGCCGCGTCGTGCATGACCGTGCCCGCGGTGTCGCCGTTCAGGTCGCCGCGCGGATCGGTGAGGTGGCCGGCAGGGAAAAACACCGCCACCGCCGGGTCGGCGACGTCGAGGCAGAGTTCGTGATTGTTGTCGCCGTCTCCCAGATCGGCCAGCGCGACGGGCGCGACCTCGGCGCGGGTCCCGTCCGCCCGCACCACCGTCACGCTGTAGAGCCGCCCCACCGCCGCGTCCGCGTCACCGCCGCCGGGCTTCGTGACGCCACCGTTCCACGTTACGCGGACGACCTGCCGGACGCCGGCCGGGCACCCGTCGCCCCCGCCCCAGGGCAAGCCTGTCGCACGGCGATCGAGGGCCCATGAGTCTTCCGGTAAATTTTCGGCCCAGACGATGCTGGGGCCGTCCTCGAGCGACGTGACGCGGACCTTCGCGCCATTGAAGTTCACGCTGCCGTCAAGTGACAGAACGTTGCCGACGATCTCGACCGTGGCCGGCTGATCATCGATGTCGCCGAGCTGGCCGACCATGAGCGCCGTGCGTAATTCGCCGTCGTCGTCGGCCGGCGCCAGCGTCAGGCAGGTGACGGGTAGTACTCGGCCAGACGCGGTGACGACCCGGACGTCGCCGGGCTCCAGCGTGGCGATGTCCACCTCGTGCGAGAAGATGACAGGCATGCCGTCGGCGCCGTCGGCGCCGATGCAGGCGACGCGATCCGCGAGCCGTGGCAGGCCGTCATCGAGCCCGAAGAAGGCCGAAATCAGCGCGGCGGGCCGCCCCTGCGCGTCGGTGCGCGCAACGACGTCGGTCGTCGTCGTGTCTGTCTGGGCGTAGGTGTCGAGCGTGCGCTCGTAGGCGAGCACCTCGGGCAGATTGAGCAGCACCGCGGTCTGCGTCGAAGAACAGGAGGCGAGACCACCCGTCAGAACGGCCGCAGCCGCCCATCGGTCGAGCGAAAGACGCGGCATTCAGGCATGCTCCAGGATCTTGCGGGAGACGAGCCAGAGCCGGTCCTGACCCCAGACGCCGAGCACCTGCCGGCCGTCGCGGTCGAGCAGGCGGTAGCTCGGCACCCCCCAGATGCCGCAGCGGTACATGCTGACGCGGTTTTCCTCGAGGACCTCCCGCCAGCTGTCATCGTACAGGTGATGCTGCGCCTCGGTCCAGTCTAGCCCGGCCATCTCGACGACCTTGCGCATGCCGGTGCGGCGGGTCGTGTTGACGCCTCTGGCGAAGGCCGCCTTCAGGAACGCGCCGAAGAAATCCTCGCCCTTGCCGCGCTCGCAGGCCCACATGTACAGGCTGTAGCCCTGCTTGATCGGCTCTCCGATGGGATCATAGAACTTGCCATATTCGACGCCGAGATCGCGGGCTTCGCGGGCGGCGTCCTTCCAGATGTAGAAGCCCTTGTTGAAGGTCGCGGGGACCCCACGCATGACCATGGGCAGGATCGGGCGCATGACGAGCTTGATCCCCGAGCACTTCACAAGCGCCATGGTCGGCTCCCACGAGACGGCCGTGTAGGGGCTGCGCAGCGACGGGTAGTACTCGAGCGTCATCGCCCGTGCGCCTTCGGGAAAGCTGCTCGCGACGGCCGGTTTGGGCGCCACGAGCGGCGCGGCGTCATCCCTGAGGGCGCCGAGCGCGCTGAGGCGCCGCTCCAAATGGCTGAGGCGGTCGACGCCCCAGTACCACTCGCCCTCGTACCAGAACATCGCGCCGCTGTAGTGCTTTAGCGTCGCGCGGCGCGCGTCGCCAGCGGCCAGCTTCGCGTCGACCGCCGCCTGCGGCGCGGTCCCGAACGCCGCCGCGAGCGCCTTGAGCCCCGCCTCGTCGCGCCGCCACAGGCACTCGCTGACGCGCACGCCATCGGTAGCGGCCTGATCGGCGTCCATCCGGCACAGGATCGCACGCGCAAGGGCGGTGAGCGCCGGGGACGGGACCGCGCCATCCGCGGGAAAGTCGAGGCCGAAATGGGGCGCGATCATCGACGAATCCCACCGCGACATCTCCTGCAGAAGGTCGGGCTCGGGGATGTTGTCGTCCTTGAGCGCGGAGACGAGACGAACAACGATGTCGATGTCGTACCGCGCCCGGAGCTTAGCGAGGGATTGAAGCGCCAGATGCGAGTAGCCGTCGTCAACCTGGTGAAAGTATTCCACGACGTGGCGCCGGCCTTCCTTCAGACGTCTGGCTTCGGCCTTGTCGCGTTGCCGCGACCGGCGGTCGTCGTCGATCATCCGCATGAGCATCTTCGACAGAAGCCAGCGCTTGATGACCGATGGGGTGCTGCTCGCCGCCCCGCTTTGTTGCGTGACATTTGTCATTGCTGGAGAACTTCCGCTTCATGCCGATGCGATGCGGCCTCGACTGGGCCACGCCATGCGCAAGTCTCCATGGGCGGCTCCACCGCTCAGTCCTCACCTGGGCGAACAAACACGTGCGGCGAAAGCGTGCGCCGGCTCGAAGCGATCAAAGCAATCCTCCCTCTCTCATACCTCGGACTGGATCACGGTCCCGCGAGAGGCGACTGTTCAAAAAGCGACGGTCGCCGAAGCGGGCGAATGAAGTCTCGGCGTCAACGGCGTGTCGCGCGCCCCGGGCGACGTTTCCGGCCGCCGGGTGCGATCAGGCGGCGGCGCGGCGCCGAAACGCCAGCCGGATCAGGCGCACGGCCCCAAAGGCGAGAACCGCCAGAACGCCCAGCACTGGCGCGAGCAGGTACCAGTAATTGACCGCCGTCTTTTTCAGCGCGTTGATGTTCGCCTGCTTTCTCGCGCTTTCGCCGGGCGCGAGCTCGAAGACCCCCATCTCGGCGGCGTAGGCGTCGTACTCTGCGATCATCTCCCGGAACAGGTCGGGCTGCTGCGCCGACAGATCGTTGGTCTCACCGGGATCGGACCCGATGTCGTACAGGCGCCACGATCCGTCGCCCAACGGGTCCAGCGTCTTGGTGATCTTCCAGTCGCCGCGATAGAGCGCAGCGTTTCCGCTGACCTCGATGGCGAAGGCGTCGTCCTCGCCGTAGACGCCGTCCGCGGCGCCTGTCAGCATCGGCTTGAGGCTACGGCCGGTGAACGCGTTGGCCGCGAAGGGGATGCCGGCGAGATCCAGCATGGTCGGCGTGAGGTCGGCCACCTGCGCCCGCCCGCCGACCAGACCGACGGGTGCGACGCCGGGTCCCGAGATCACCAGCGGGACGCGTACGCCGCCCTCGGTTGCGTTGAACTTGAACAGATGGAGCGGCGCCGCGGAGACCGACGCCCATTCCTGCCCGATCGCGGCCATGCTGCCGCGCAGCCCGAGGTTGTCGACATCCGTGTCCCACCCCTCATAGGCCATCCAGGCCTGCTCGAAGGACCGCATCGGCTCCGGAGAGGTCTTGCCGAGGGTGTTGTATTCCGGGCCGTTGTCCGAGGTGACGATGACGATGGTGTCGTCGAGGACGCCCCGCGCCTCGAGGTGGTCCAGCAGCCGGCCGAGGTGGAAGTCCGCCGCCTCCATCATGCCGGCGTTCACCTGCATGGCGCGCGCCCAGTACGCCTTTTCCTCCGCGCTCAGCGACGCCCAGGGGCGGCTGCCGACCGCCGGGGTCGGCAGGACGGTCGTCTCGGGCACGAGACCAAGCTCGATGGCGCGCTGCAGGCGCTGCTCGCGCATGACGTCCCAGCCCGCGTCGAAGACGCCGTTGTAGCCGTCGATGTACTCGATGGGCGCCTGCACGGGCATGTGCACCGCCATGAACGAGACGAAGCCGAAGAACGGTTTCCCGGGGTCGGCCTGATCGACGTATCCGATCATCCTGTCGACGATGTCGCGCGACGAATAGAAATCATCCGGCAACGGGACGCGCTCGCCGTCTTCGTACCACGGCACTTCCGTGTAGAAAGGCAAGTACGGCTTGTCGCTGTAATTGTCGGACCCGGTGGAGTCCATCACCCAGGACCGGTCGAAACCGAACCGGTGCGGCAGATTGGCCCCGATGTCGCCGATGCCCCACTTGCCCGAGATGAAGGTCTGGTAGCCCTCCGCCTTCAGCATCGAGGCGATCGTCGCCTGATCGTCGCGCCACGTCATGCTGTAGGCTGGGAGTTGACGCATCTCGTCGGTCAGCACCTCCGTCAGCGTGCCGGCGCCCACAAGGTGAGGGTCGAGCCCGGTCATCAGCGCGGCGCGGCTGGGGCCGCAAAGCGGCGTTGAATAGTAGCGCGCGAACTGCGCGCCGGTCAGGTTCAGCGCGTCGATGGTCGGCGTGCGGGTGTCGCTGCCGTATGCGCCGAAATCCATGAATCCCGCGTCATCGAGCACGACGAGAAGAATGTTCGGCCGCCTTTCGGCCGATTGTGCGAATACCGGGAGCGCTGCAATCGCGCATCCGACGGCGAGCGCGCCGCCAAGCCACCGCTGCATGCCTACTTCACCTCCCCAATTGTTGCGGTGCAATATAATTGCGGCGCTCAACTTTGGTCTGTACAAAAGTTTACGGTTGAGAAACCCTCGCGTCATGACATCGACTTTCAACAATTACGCCGCCGGCGTGATGGACCTGTTGCCGCAAGACGCGCGCGACGCCGTGCTGGCGTCAGGCACCCGCATGCGGCTGAAGAACAAGCAGCTTGTCCAAAGCAGGGGGCACCGGAGCATTGGTCTCGGAATCATTCTGAAAGGCAGAATCCGGCTGATGACCATCGGCGTCGACGGCACGATGCATCTGACGGCGATCCTCGGTCCGGGGCAGCAGTTCAACGAGGTGACCCTGTTCGCGAACGCGCGACGCACCCACGACGCCGAGGCGGTCGGCGAAACCGAGATCCTGACACTGACGGCGGCGGAGTACGAACGGCTCTCCAAGCAGCACCCCGTGCTGGTCGAGGCGCTGCTGATCAGCAACGTGCAGCGCGTTCATCAACTGGTCGAGATATTGAACGACCTGCGGGCGCAGACCAAACTGGTGGCCCTCGCCCGCGTCCTGCTCAAGAATGCGTGGCACGCTCGCGGAGACAGTCAGAAGAACAGTCTTGAACTTGACATCGCCCAGGAAGACATCGCGATGTTTTTGGGCGTCACTCGCCCATATCTGAATCAGAAACTCGGGCAGCTTTGCGCGCTTGGATTCATAGAGCTGTCTTACCGCAAGATCCGGGTCGTCGATCTGGCGAGACTCAGCAGCTGGATCCAGGACCAGCTGACATATGATGCGGTCGAGGAATGCGACTACGTGCTCATCAAAGAAGAGGGCCGGGCCCTCAGCGACGCGCAGCGCTGGCAAAGCGAAGTCTGACTGAGGCGCCGCCTCGCTCGCATCCGCGAACCGTGATCCGCCGCGGCGCGCGTCCTCCAGTCTGAAATCACCCGCCAATCCCGCCCGTGCCCAACGCCGGTTCACGCGCTGAGAGGCGGATCTGTTGACTAATGATCAGACTGAACGGCGCGCGCCCGCCTAATCAGATTGCATCGTCTCAACTGGGAGGCATGGAAGTGTATTTGCGCGGCCCGATGGGGATGGCGATCGCTTCGAGACATCGCCACCGGGTTCATCTTGACTGGCCAAGGGAGCGCCACGGATCCCGCCGCAACGGCGACGGCACGCAAACCCGCGCCGGCGGCGTCGGCGGTAGCCCGTAGGCGACGGCCGCGCCCACCCCAGAGACCAGCCAGCCTTCGCTCGTCGTCTCGGCGATCGACAACGACAAGACCGATCAGGAGGAAAAACGTATGCCACAACCGGAAAACTATTCGGTCAACAACCTGAACGACCACATCGGTCACGACTTCGGTACGTCGAATCCCATCGTCGTCAGCCAAGACATGATCAACGCATTCGCCGATGTCACCGGCGACCACCAGTGGATCCACGTCGATGTCGAGAAGGCCACCCATTGCGGCCCTTTCGGCGGGCCTGTCGCGCACGGGTTTCTGACGCTCTCGCTTCTGGCGGCGTCGACGGAGTCGGTCGGCGTCGCGCCCAGCGACGCCAAGGCGGTGGTCAATTACGGGCTGGGCGGCGTCCGGTTTCCGGAGCCGGTGCGCAGCGGCTCGACGGTCCGCGCCCGCTACACGCTGGCGCATGTGGAGACGAAAGCGCCCGGCGCGCAGCTGATGACGCTGAAGGCCGAACTGAAGGCGGATGGGGCCGACAAGCCGGCCGTCGTGGCGGAGCTGCTCGCCATGGTCATGGGCTGAGGCGGCGGTCATGACCAACAATGCGATGGAGTCGTCGACGGTGCTGGCGAAGGCCATGGGCGAGCTCGTGACGGCGTCTCTGAAGCGACCCGACAGGCTTTTCCTCGCCTATTCGGAGGCGCTGAGCGCCACGGTCGCCACCATGACCGGAGCCTCCGAGGTGCGGCCCGAGAAGGGCGACAAGCGCTTCAACGATCCGGTCTGGTCGTCGAACCCGGGATACAAGGCGCTCATGCAGACCTACCTCATCTGGTCGAAGGGCATGAACGACTGGGTCGAGACGCTCGACATGGATGGGCGGAACAAGCTGCGCGCCAAACTCGTGACCTCGATTTTGACGGACGGCGCCGCGCCCACGAACATGCTGGTCGGCAACCCCTCCGCCATGAGCAAGACCCTGGAGACAGGCGGAAAAAATCTCGTCTCCGGCGCGAAGCACATGATCGACGACATTCTGCACAACGGGGGGCTGCCTTCATCCGTCGACAAGTCGAAGTTCAGGGTCGGGAAAAACATCGCCGTCAGTGAGGGCGATGTGATATATCGAGACGAAATTCTTGAGCTGATACAATACATCCCCAAAACAGATAAAGTGTTTGCAACGCCGATATTCATCATTCCGCCGCAGATCAACAAGTTCTATGCATGGGATCTGGCGCCCAATCGTTCCACGGTCGAGTTTCTCGTCCAGCATGGCCACACGGTTTTTCTCGTCAGCTGGCGCAACCCCGGCAAGGAACACGCCGACTGGGGGATGGACCACTATATCGCCGGTCTCGACCGCGCCTCGGAGGTCGCCTGCGAGATCTCGAAGTCGAAGGAGCTCAACATCGTCGGCGCCTGCTCCGGCGGCATCACGGCCTCGCTTCTGATGGCGTACTGGGCGGCGACCGGCGTGAAACGCGCGAACACCTTCACCCTGCTCGTCGCCATCCTCGACGTCGAGGGCGCCAAGGACACCGCGATGGGGCTGTTCGCCAACATCGAGACGCTCGAACTGGCGCGGATGTTCTCGCGCACCCAGGGCGTGCTGCCGGGCAGCGCGCTGCAGAAGGCCTTCGCGTGGCTGCGCCCCAACGACCTGATCTGGGCCTACTGGGTGAACAACTATCTGCTCGGCAACGAGCCGCCGGCCTTCGACATCCTTTTCTGGAACTCGGACACGACGAACCTGCCCGCGGCCCTGCACAGCGACATGATTTCGCTGATGGAGAAGGGGGGCGCGCGGCGCGGCGCCGATCTCAGGGTGCTCGGCGTGCCCGTCCGGCTTGAGGAGGTGACCTGCGACAAGTTCCTCGTCGGCGGGACCACCGATCACATCACGCCGTGGCAGGGCTGCTACCAGTCGGTGTCGACCTTCGGCGGCAAGAACGACTTCGTGCTGAGCGAGGCCGGTCATGTGCAGTCGATCATCAACCCGCCCAGCAACCCCAAGGCGCGCTTCATGGTCAACACGGGCGCGCACGCCACGCCCGACGAGTTCCTCGCCGGCGCCGAGATCCGCCAGGGCAGCTGGTGGCCCTATTGGGCGGAGTGGCTGAAGGAGCGCTCCGGCGCCGAGATCGCCGCCCCGAAGAAGCCCGGCGCGACGAAGTACCCCCCACTCTGCGCCGCACCCGGGACCTATGTCCTCGAAGGCGAATGAAAGGCGGCTCCGTGGACATCAAATCCGAAACGATCACGGTGATGGGGCAGGACTGGAACGTCGGGGTCATGGGCCCCGACGACGCCGACCAGACGCTGCTGCTCTGCAACGGCATCGGGGCGAGCATCGAGACGATCTCGCCCTTCTCCGATCATTTCAAGCGAACGCGCCTGATCGCCTTCGACGTGCCCGGCGTCGGCAAGTCGCCGACGCCCTTCTCGCCCTACCGGCTGACCAATCTCACGCGCATGCTCGACAGGATCCTCACCGAGCTCGGCGTCGGCCGCGTGAACGTGTTCGGGGTCTCGTGGGGAGGGGCGCTCGCCCAGCAGTTCGTCCACGACTTCCAGCCGCGGTGCCGCTCGCTGACGCTGGCGGCCACCTCGGCCGGCATGGTCATGGTGCCCGGCAAACTGAAGATCCTGCGCAAGCTCGTCACGCAGAAGCGCTACGAGAACCCCGAGCACATGATGGAGATCGGGGCCGAAATCTATGGCGGCGATGTGGCTTTCAACAAGGAGCTGTTGCGGGGGCACGCGATGGCGATGCGCGCCGGCGACAAGAGGGGCTACACGTATCAGCTGCTCGCCGGCGTCGGCTGGACCAGCTATCTCTGGCTCGGGCGGATCAAGGTTCCGACCCTGATCCTCATGGGCGAGAAAGACCCGATCATTCCTTCGATAAACGGAAAGATCATGGCCAAGAGGATGCCGAACGCGACGGTCGAGACCGTGCCCTGCGGACACATGTTCGTGCTGACCCAGGCTGCCGACGTCGCCGACCGTGTCGAGGCGTTCATCCACGACCGGGCGGTCGAACCGGCCTGAGACGGCGTGGAGCGCGTTGGCGAGCATGGACCAGGATGATCCGATCGGCCCCATCCGCCGGACCGCAACCGGCATCCTCGCGGTTCTGGCCATGGTCTACGCGGCCAGCTTCCGGGTGGAAGACCCCGACTTCACCGTCCTGCTCATCCGCTCCATGGCCGAGGCGGGCATGGTCGGGGCCCTCGCCGACTGGTTCGCCGTCGAGGCGCTGTTTCGCCATCCGCTGAACCTGCCGATCCCGCACACCGCGCTGCTGCCGCGCAACCAGAAACGGGCCGCGAACAGCATCGCCCGCTTCATCGACGAATACTTCCTCGTGCCCGAGCAGGTGCTGCTGCAGGTGCGCAAGACCAACCCGGCGCGCCTCGCGGCGCAGTGGCTGGCCGATCGCGCCAACGCGACGTTGCTGGCGCGCGAACTGGCCTTCGCGCTGCGGCTGTTGCTGACGCAGCACCTCGATCGCGGCGTCCGGATCGGCGCCAGCGCGGAGGTCCGCGACATCCTCAGGGCCGTCGCCGAGCCGGAGGACCTGTCCTCGACCATCGCCGCGTTTCTGAAGGACACGGTGCGCAGCCGGCTGATGGACGACATCATCGCCGAAGTGCGCAAGGTTCTGGACGAGAACCGCGACACCGTCACCGAGATCGTGCAGGACCGCAGCCGCTGGTGGATCGCGTCAACCGTCGACCGCGGGATCGTCAGGGTGCTGGTCGACGGCATCCTGTCGATCATGGACGACCTCGCCGATCGCGACTCGGCGCTGAGGCGGGACTTCGACGGGTCGGTCGTCAGCCTCGTCGACGGCATACAGCAGTCGGGGCGCATCGCGGCCTTCCTCGCGGAAGCGCAGGACAGGTACATCGACTCTCCTGGCTTCGCCGTGGCCATCGATGCGGTGCTGGAGAAAGCCCTCCAACAGCTGCGGGACACTCTGGAAGAGAAACCCGACAGCTTCGCCGAGCACGTGGCCGGCGCGATCGGGCGGTTCGCAGAAAGCCTTCTCGAAGACCCGGAACTGCAGGAAAAACTGAACGCGAGGCTCGTGTCAGGGGCCGCATCGTTGGTTGAGACCGCGCGGCCGGCGATTGTGGCCTACGTCACCAGGATCATCGAGGAGTGGGAGAGCGACGATCTTGTCGCGCGCGTCGAGCGCGAGGTCGGCCACGATCTCCAGTTCATCCGCATCAACGGCGCCGTTCTCGGCGCGCTCGTCGGCGGCGCGCTGCATGTGATCACGAGCGCCGCGCACTGAGGACGCCGGCGTCCGACCGTGCGCGATTTATGTTGCAATGCAGCATGGCATGCATTACGTTTACGTTAGGGTCAAGAAAAGGGAGACTCACCATGACCGAGATCATTGAGACGACGACTGACGCGACCACGCCGTCCACCACCGTGACCGCGTCGAAAATGCTTGGCGCGCTGGCGTCCGCGAGCCGCAACGCCGTGGCGGGCGTCATCGAAGTCGACAAGGCCCTGTTCGGCTACGCCCGGGACGCCGTCACCGGTTACGTCGAGCTCGGCAAGGAGACCATCCAGGCGAAGAGCCTGAGCGATGTCCTCGACCTGCACGTCGCCCGCGCGCATGCCCGCATCGAGGCGACCGCCGCCAACACGCGTGAGATCGTCGAGCTGACCCGCGAAAAGCTCAGCGAGACCTATGCGCCCGTGAAGGAAGTGGTCGCCGCCTACCGCGCCAAGGATTTGGCGTAAGCGCAAGATTGTGGATCGGCGCAGGGTTTCGACACCGATCGGTGTAGAAGCCCAGCGCCGATCCCCACGCGTGAGGCGCCCGCAATGCCCGAGCCGGTTCAGAGGCGTTCGAGACACTTGGCGATGTTAGCTCGGAGGAACAGAGACGCAGCGTGTGAAGAAGCGCGATTCAGGGCCCCCTCTCGCCCACGATTCAACAATCACTTCGACGCTTATCAGCGTCAGGCCCCCTACCGATCCGCAAGAAGAGCCGCCTGACGGGACGGCTCGGAGCTTGCCGTCGCGAACGGCTGGTTTCACTCGAACCTCACACATTCCTCGACTGACGGCTTTGGCGCAGGCCCGGCGGTCGCCTCGCCCGGCGCCTGTCGACGGCGAGCAGCGGCTCCTGCGTGAGCCGTCCAACTGGGACTCGTGGCGCCCGGGCGAAGCCGCGACGCGTCAAGGGCTCGCCGCCCACATCCTGAAGCGCCCCTGACGGCTGATCTCTCGGGCGACGCCCCGCTCGGCGAGCAGGGCGAGATTGCGCTGCGCCGCCGAGACCGAGACGCCGCCCGCCTCGCTCGCGTCCTGCGCCGAGACGGCGACGCGCTGGCCAAGCAGCGCGACCAGCAGGCGCGGCGTGCGCCCGGTGAGATCCGCGACCGCGTCGTCTGCCCGGAGCCGCCACGACTGAAGCCGCTCCAGCGCGACCAACGCCTCAGCGCATCCCGTGGCGAGGTCAGCGTAGAAGCCGCGCAAGCGCTCCACAGGCCGCTCGCCGCCGGGCGTCCGCCGGCGTGCGAGCGGCGCGAAGGGCGCCCCTCCCCTGCCCGCCCTGGCCGCGATCTTCATCGCCGCGACCGCCGGCTCGACGACAGCCGTCGCGTCGGAGAGACCTGACAGCCGCCACGCCCGTTCGGCGACGCACCCTTGAGTGAAGCGGTGCGCCGCACGGAGGCCGCGGACCTCGGCGGCCCAGCTCTCCGCCGCCGCGATCCACGCGCCGCCCCGGACGCGCGCGAACGCCCCCCAGGACGCGGAAAAATCATCGCAGCCCCCGCTGTCACCCTCCCCTTCGCAGCGCGGCGTCCGTCCCTCGAACCGCGCCAAGGCGCCCGCCGAAGCGAGCGTCCAGCGACCGCGCGCGAGGCGTCGGGCGGCCCAGGCGGCGCGCGCCAGGCCTGCGTCCTCCTCCGAGCTGCGCCCGATCCGCGACGCACCCCAGAGCGAAAGCCGCTCGACCTCGACGGGCGCGCCTTCGGCCCAGAGCAGCGCCGCCGCCTGCCCCAGCGCGAGACGCTCGACGGCGGCGCGGGCGTGGGCCGCGTCCCAGGCGCGCAGCCGCTCGTCGAGCCGGGCAAAGGCCTCGACGGCCTCGGCCAGCGGCCGGGCGAGCGCGGCCTCCGCGTCGAGCCAGGCTTCCGGCCCGGAGCCGGCCGATCGGGGGATCGGATCGACAGGCGAGACGTCGGGATCGATCAGCCGCAGCGGGTCGAGCGCGTCCTCGTCGTCGGCTGCGTCCCAGATCGACCGAAGCGACGGCTCTTCGTCATCATCAACGGTGGACCCGCGGCCCGTCATGCCCGTGGTCCGACGCTGGACGCGCCGCCGTTGCGCGCCGCGCGACATCGGCTTATCTGTCCAGCTACCTGGACAGATGGAGCCATGAGAGGACGCCCCGCGATGAGCTGGTCGCTGCAGGACGCCAAGAATCGCTTCAGCGCCGTGGTCGAGGCGGCGCTGCGCCAGGGGCCGCAGGCGGTCACGCGCCGCGGCCGCCCGGCGGTGACGGTGATCGCCACCGCCGAGTACGAGGGGCTGCGCCGCGCGGCGGCCGCGTCGCGTCCCGATTTCCGGGCCCATCTGCTCGCGATCCCGCCGGCCGAGGCGGGCGCCGCGGACGAATTCCCGCGGGCGGGCGCCGCGCCGCGCGCCGTCGATCTGTCGTGATCCTGCTCGATACGGACGTCCTCTCGGCGCTGCGCCGGCCCGAGCGCCATCCCCGGGTCGCGGCCTGGCTGATGTCCCAGGACGAGGGCGCGCTCTTCGTCAGCGCCGTGACCATCGGCGAGATCGCCCGCGGGGTCGCGCTGGAGGCGCGGCGCAACCCGGCCGCCGGGGCCGTGCTCGCCGACTGGCTCGACCGGACCTGCCTGCAGTTCGCGGACAGGATCCTGGCTTTCGACGCCGAGGCGGCCGGAGTTCGACACTTCCGGCCCCGATTTTCGGGCACCCGGACCGTTAGCCTCTGGGTAATCAATAACTTAGCCTTTGCCCGGGGGTGATTTCAGCGAAGTTGTGTTGTGGCACGTCATCGGTATTTCACGATGGAAAGCAGTTTTCTGCCGTGATATCGTTGCGGCATGTACACGAAGATCACCCGGTCGGGCGGACGACGCTATCTGCAGCTGGTCGAGGGCTATCGTGATGATGCGGGAAAGGTTCGCCACCGCGTGATCGCGAACCTGGGGCGGATCGAGGATCTCACGCCCGAGAAGCTGGATCCCCTGATCAGTGGGCTCAACCGCGTCCTGGGCCGGGCGGAGAACACCGCCTCGCACCTCACCCACGAACCCGCGCAAAGCTACGGCGACGTCTTTGCGCTGCACGAGCTGTGGAAGGATCTCGGCTTCGACCGGGCGCTGAGCCGCGCGCTGCGCTCGGG
>NZ_FNQM01000027.1 GCF_900107585.1 Rubrimonas cliftonensis
GTACGTCGGGGGTGTCGGCTTGCTCATCCACCCCGGCTATCACGCTGGATTCGCGACGTGAATCCCTCCGCCAGCCACCTTTGCGCAACATAGCCGCGTCGCCGTCCCGGGTCGCCCTGCCGGCTTTGCCGATCGACTCTTCCATGTTCCGCTGAATCGGACCCTGATCGATCACGATCGCCATAAGCCAAGCATCATGTGGATCGGCGCAGGGGTTCGACGCCGATCGGCCTCACAGGTCATTGAGATCTCGTAGACGTGAGGGGTAGCGCCATCGCGCCTATCCACACTCGCGTAGACGCTCGGCCCCCGGAATGAGCCGCGGCGCCATCATGGAGTCCGCTTGCGCGGGGTCGACGCGATCCCGATCCTTTTGCGGGCGCCGGGACGAACATGGCGGGTCGCGCCGCCCAGGGCTCGACCGCACCCGTCGCCAGGCCGGGCAGTCAAAGGATCGCGCATGACCGAAACGCTTGTCGGCTACATTTGGCGCAGTTCGAAATGGCGCCAGATTGGCGTTCTTGGGGTGACGCTGCTGTCGTTCCCATTCCTCTACGCCACGCTTGAGCTTCCCAAGCGCATCGTCAACGACGCCATTTCCGGAGGGGACGCGCCACGCGAGGTCGCGGGCGTCGCGCTCTCTCAGGTCGAGCTTCTCGCCTTGCTGTGCCTGCTGCTGCTGGTCGCGATCCTCGGCCAGGGCCTGATGAAAATGCGCGTCAACACGATGAAGGGAAAGCTCGCCGAGCGGCTGCTGCAGGACTTCCGCCGCCAGCTGATCCAGCGCGTGCTGCGCTTTCCCAGGCCGCACCTGCGCCGCACCAGCCAGGGCGAGATCGTCTCGATGATCACGGGCGAGACCGAGCCGCTCGGCGGGATCATGGGCGATCTGATCGCGCAGCCGGTGTTTCAGGGCGGCATGATGCTGACGATCCTCGGGTTCCTCTACCTGCAGAACCCATGGCTCGGGATCGCCGCCGCAGCCCTGATTCCGGTGCAGGCGATCCTGATCCCGGCCATGCAGCGGCGGATCAACCTCCTGAACAAGCAGCGCGTGGCGGAGGTGCGCCGCTTCGCCGAGGAGATCGGCGAGAACGCGGCCGGCGCGTGCGATCTGCGCGTCGCGGGCGGCTGGACCCGGCGGCTCGCCATGGCCGACAGCAGGCTCGGCCGGCTCGCCGAGATCCGCTTTCAGATCTACGAGCGGAAGTTCTTTCTGAAGTTCGTCAACAACCTGATCACGCAGATGACGCCGCTGACGTTCTACGCCTTCGGCGGCTGGCTGGCGATCCGCGGCGATCTCACCATCGGCGCGCTGGTCGCGGCGGTGGCCGCGCACAAGGACCTCTCCGCGCCGTGGAAGGAGCTGCTGCTGTGGTGGAACCAGTCGCAGGAGATGAGCATGCGCTGGCGCGTGCTGGTGGAGCGCTTCGAGCCGCGCGGCCTGCTGCCCGAGGCGCTGTTCGAGGGACGGCCGGCCGATCACCCGCGGCTCAACGGCGCCATCGCGCTGGAGAACGTGACGGTGCGCGACGCTGGCGGGGGCGTGCTGCTCGACGAGCTGAGCGTCACGCTGCCCGCCGGCGGACTGATCGCCGTGGCCAGCCGCAGCGAGGAGGAGCGGCGCGCCGTCGCCGAACTCCTCACCCGCGAGACGACGCCGACCGCGGGCCGGGTGCGGATCGGCGGGGCCGATCTCGGCGCGCTGCATCAGGCGACGATCGCCGCGCGCGTCGGCTACGCCGGCCCCGGCCCCTACGTCTTCGCGGGGCGGATCGGCGAGAACCTCACTCTCGGGCTCGACCCCGCCGGGGCCCAGGACGGACCGGAGGCGCGGGCGGCGCTACTCGACTGGTGGCTCCAGCTCACCGACGCCATGGAGACCACCGGCTACCTGTTCGACACCGGGCTCGACCGGCGCTTCGACGCCGCCGAGCACCCGGAGCTGGCGCGCCGGCTCGCCGCGCTGAGGCTGCTCGTGGCCGAGCGCCTCGCCGCGGCCGGACTGTCCGGCGCCGTGCACCGGTTCGACCCCGAGACCTTCAATCCCGGGCTGCCGGTAGGCGGCAACCTGATGTTCGCCGTGCCGACGCGCGACGTCGCGCAGGAGCATCTCGCGAAGGATTCGCGCTTTCTCGCCGCGCTCGATGCGCTCGGCCTCGCGGCTGAGTTGCAGGAGCTCGGCGGCGACGTCCTCGCCGCGCTGCGCAGCGCCTTCGGCGGCGTCGGCGCCGAACACCCGATGTTCCGCAGGCTTGCGGTGGACGAGGCCTTCTTCGCCAAGCTCCTTGGAGTCGAGGCGCAACTGCGCGACCGCGGCGCCCGGTCGCTGGCGCCATGGCAGCGGCGGCTGCTCCAGACTGTGCCGTTCCGCTTCTCCGCCGAGCAGATCGGGGCCGCGTTTCCCGAGCCGCTGAAAGAGAAGATCATGGCCTTGCGCCTCGCGCATCGAGACGCGCTGCGCGCGGCGGCCGGCGACGCCTTCGCGCCGCTGCGCGAGGACGAGGCGTCGTCGGGCCTGTCCGTGCTCGAGAACGCGGTGTTCGGGAAGATCGCGCTGGCGGCGGGGGCGGCGGGCGACAAGGCGCGCCGGCTGGTCGCGCAGACGCTCGAGGCGGAGGGCCTGCGCGGGCTGATCGCGGAACTCATCTACGACGCGCCCACGACCGTCGGCGGCGCCAACCTCCCGCCGGTCGCCTATGAGCGCATCGCCTTCGTCCGCGCCGCGCTGAAGCGCCCCGACATCCTGATCCTCGATCGCGCGCTCGCCTCCCATGACCGCGACAGCCGCCTGCGGATGCGGCGCCGGCTGCGCGACCTCCTGCCGGAGACCACGCTGATCTTTCTGGAGGAGGATTTCGTCCATCGCGACAGCTTCGATCTCTACCTCGAGATCGAGGAGGGCCGGCTGGTCGGGGATGTCCGGGCCGCGCGCGAGGACGCCGACCCCGGCGCGGCCGACCTGCGCAAGAAGGTCGCCAAGCTGGAGAAGGCCCAGCCGTTCCGGGGGCTCGACCGCCGACAGCTCAGGCTGCTCGCCTTCGGCTCGACCTGGGTGAAGGCCGGCGCGGGCGAGGCGCTGTTCCGGACCGGCGACCCGCCGGACGGCGCCTATCTGATCGTCGCCGGCGGCGCCGAACTGCGCGCGATCAACGCCGCAGGCGTCTCGGAGCCCTTCGACGCGGTCGCGCCCGGCCGCGTGATCGGCGATCTCGCCGTGATCCTCGACGAGCCGCGCCGCCTCGATCTCGTGGCGACCACGCCGCTGACGGCGCTGCGCATCGACGCCCGCGCCATGCGCGCGGTTATCGAAAGCGACATCTCTGTCACGCTCAGCCTGCTGCGCACCGTCTCGGGCCATCTTGTCGAGGCGGGCGAGGAGCTGCAGCGCAGCGCGCATGGCGGGGGCCGCGAGGCGGAGCCGCTTGAGCCTAAGGCGGTGTAGGATGCTTGGCCGCAGCGCGGCTGGCGCGGCGGTGTTTCCGTCCGCGCCCGTCCGGCGCGGCTAGCGTTCGAGACCGGCCAGCCACTCAGCCACAAAGGCCGCGCCAGCCCTTTCCAGCAGCGCTGCATGGCGCCCCGCGTCCCGGCGCAGCGTGACGGGATCGACGCCCGACGTCGCCAGTTCGCTGGCGTGCCCCAGAAGCCAATGTTCGAAGCGCGCACCGAGCACCTCCGGGTGAAACTGGAGGCCAAGCACGGTCGGGCCGCGCGAGAACGCCTGGTTCAGGCAGAGGGGGGTCGAGGCGAGGCGGTCGCAACCCTCCGGCAGATCAAAGATGTCGCCATGCCAATGCAGAACGGCAACGTCGCGCAGCGCGGCCAGCGGATGGCGCGCGCCCGCCTCGGTCAGGTCGAGCGGCGCCCAGCCGATCTCCTTGGCCGGACCGGGACGGACCGCGGCGCCGAGGGCGGCGGCCATCAGCTGCGCGCCGAGGCAGACGCCGAGCGTCGGCCGGTCGGCGGCGAGGCGCGCGCGCAGCAGCGCGATCTCCGCCGCCACGACCGGATAGGCGGCGGCGTCGTTGACGCCGATCGGGCCGCCGAGGACCACCAGAAGATCAGGCGCGAGCGGATCGAGCGCGCCGGGGTCGTGCTCGGCTGCGTCGACATACGCGATGTCGTAGCCCGCCGCGCGCAAGGGCGCCGCGAAGCCGCCGAGATCCTCGAAGCCGACATGGCGGATGGCCTGAACGGTGCGCCGGGTCATGACGAGCGCCCCTTGGCCCGCGCCACCAGAATGTGTTCGAGGTCCTTCAACGCGGCGGCGGCGGTGGCCAGCGGCTCCGCGCCGTTCGAGATGGCGACCGTCTCGCCCATGCCGTCGGTCATGATGCGGATCGCCTTCGCCTTGCCGCGGACCTGGGCGAACGGATCGGTCGGCGGATAGGTCCTGACGCCGACGCTCGCCCGGATCACGCCGCCCTCGAAGGCGATGGTGCCGACGAGCTTCGGGACGAGGCCCGCCGCGCGCCAGGCGGCGACGTCCCCGGCCGTGACGGACTGGATGCCCTCGACGGCGAGGTCGTGCATCGTCAGGTCGGCGCCGAGGCCGAAATTGGCGATCAACAGCAGCTTGCAGGCGGTGTCCCAGCCCTCGACGTCGTTGCGCGGGTCGGCCTCGGCGAAGCCGCCCGCCTGCGCCTCACGCAGCGCCTGCTCGAAGCCGAGCCCCCGGGTGGTCATCGCGTCGAGCAGATGGTTCGTGGTGGCGTTCAGGACGCCATCGACGCCGAGTACCTTGCAGCCGGTCAGGCTGTTGTCGAGCAGGTCGATGGTCGGCAGGGCGGCGGCCGCGGCGCCGCTGATCTTCAGCATTGCGCCCGAGACCTGGGCACTCTCGCGCAGTTCGCGTCCGCTGTGAATCAGCGCGCCCTTGGAGATGACGACCGCATCCCGCCCGGCCGACAGCGCCGACCGGATGTAGGCGAGACCCGGGCCGCCGGTACGGAAGTCGGTCGGCCCGGCCTCGATCAGGATGTCGGCGCCGCTCGCCGCCACGAAGTCCGGCCCCGTCAGGCCGTCCTTGAGCGCGTCGAACCGCTCGGCCTCCAGACCTGCGGGGTCGGCGACGCCGGCGCTTGACCCACAGGCTGCGACGATGCGCACGTCAGCGCCATGGACACGCCGGTAGCGCTCTCGGCGCGACAGCAGCAGGGTCGCCGTGGCGCGTCCCACGCCGCCGAATCCAGCGACGGCGACCTTGACGGTCCGCATGGGGTCGATCCTTTCGCAGGGGCGACACCCGAATTCCGTGCGCGACTGGGCGCCGGCGGTCAACCCTGAAAGCCCCGATGGCGGCGGGCGACGCATCGGACCGGAATGCGCGCGCCCCACGGTTCAGCAGGCTCGCAGCGCCGCGACCAGCGCGCGGGCCTGCCGATCCACCTCGGCGCGCGTCGTCGCCCGCTCGCGCACGATCATGCGCCAGTAGAGCGGCGACGGGATCAGGTCTAGCGCAAGCTCGCGGTCGAGGTGGGTGCGCAGCTCGCCGCGCGCGACGGCGCGGTCGAGCATCCGCTCCCCCTCCGCCCGGCGCCGACGGGCGAGGCGGTCGATCAGTGGCGCGAGGTCGCGCGAGCAGGCGCGCTCGGCGAGCAGGTCCGGCAGGATGCGCCGCACCAGCCGATGGCGCAGCGCCCGGCGCATCGTGAGCAGGAACGCCGTCAGGTCCGCCTCCAGCGAGCCGCAGTCGGAGAAGGCGGCGAGGTCGACCCCGACCGTCTCGATCGCATCCGAGGCGAAGGCGAGCTTGGAGGGCCAGCGCCGATAGATCGCGGCCTTGCCCGCCCCGGCCCGCAGCGCCACGCTCTCGAGGCTGATCCCCACATAGCCGGTCTGCGACCATTCCTCGAACAGCGCGCGGCGCAGCGCCGTCGTCAGGTCCGGTCGCATCACCGCCGCGCCGCTCGGCGGTCGTCGCGATGATGCGTCGATACGCTTGCGTTCCATTCACGCGATCCCATTTGCGACGAGACGGCAGCGTTCCGTCCAGCCGAAAGGTAGCGCGATCTCGCTCCAGCGGGGCGGCTTCTCCACGCCGCAGGGCGCAGCGGTCCGCACCCTCCCGACACCTCACCCAGACAGGACGACACCCATGACACCACGCGACGCGATCTTCCCCGCCGGCCGGCACGCGCTCTACGAGAAGCACGGCTACTCCGCCGCGGTGCGCTCCGGCGAGTTGCTGTTCGTCTCCGGCCAGGTCGGCAGCCGAACCGACGGCTCGCCCGAACCCGATTTTGCAAGCCAGGTCGAACAGGCGTTCGCGAACCTCGCATCGGTGCTGGAGGCCGCAGGCTGCACCTTCGACGACGTGATCGACGTCACCACCTTCCACACCGATCCCGAGAACCAGTTCCCGACGATGATGGAGGTCAAGAGCCGGATCTTCGCCGCCCCGCCGCACCCGACCTGGACCGCCGTCGGCGTCAACTGGCTCGCCGGCTTCGACTTCGAGATCAAGGTGATCGCGCGCATTCCCGCATAGGCGCGTCGCCGGCCCGGCCGGCGCGGCAACCAAGACGCAGGGACACCGAAGCGACGTTTCTCGCATGAAGGCGAGGCTCCTCCGCCGCGGCGGATCGGTCCGCGGACACTGGGATCGCCTCTGGCCCCCGGCGGAAACGCCGCGCCGCGCAGTCGCGCGTCGGTCCATGCGCCCTGAACGGCAAAGTGGCTCGCGCGAACATCCTGGTGCAGATTGCGTGCGCTGCGCCTGGCAGCGACTGGCTCGTGGCGGAGATGAAGCACCTTCCACAAACCGTTCTGCCGGCGAGGCGCCCCTCGCGCGGAGAGCTCGTTGCAGCTGGGGCCTGCGTGGCCCTGCTGGCGGGCGGGATGGCGGTCGTGGCGCCCGTCGCTTCGATTCAGCTCGACATCATCGCGCCGCTGCTGCCCGCCTACGTGGCCGTGGTGCTCATGTTCGACGTGTTCACGGCGACGCTTCTCATCTCGCAATACGTCGCCGTGGGCGCCCCGGCGCTCCTCGCGCTCGCCGCCGCCTACCTGTTCAACGGCTTCACCGCGGTCGCCTGGGCGGCAAGCTTCCCCGGCGTGCTGGCGCCGGAGGGCCTCCTCGGCGGCGATCTTCAGACCACAGCCGTGATCGCGGCATTCAGGCGCCTGGCGTTTCCGCTCGGCCTGCTGGCCTATGCGCTGCTGCGCCGGCGCGCCGATGCGCCGGAGGTGTGGCGCCCCTGGTCGCCGACGACAGCGGTCGCGACCGTGGTTGTTTCGGCGCTCGCGGCGTTGATCGTCACGGGCGCCGCGGGCGGTCTGTCGACGATCGTGCCCAAGCTGATGGTCGACGCCCGCGTTCCGACCGCCGCGTGGGATTTCGTGCTCTGGGCGGGCATCGCTGCGACTCTCGTCGCCGCTGTCGCGATCGCGCGCCTGCGGCCGTTCTGCGTGCTTGACCTCTGGCTGCTGGTCGCGCTGGCCGCCTTCCTCGTCGAAATTGCGATGCTCGGCTTTCTGGCCGACGGCGTACGCCTCAGCGTCGCGTGGGGAGCGGGGCGGCTCTTCGGACTGGTCGCCGTCGCCGTCGTCGCGCTGGCGCTGCTGGTTGACACCGTGGTCGCCACCGCCCGGTCGGTGAGCAAGCTCGCGGCCGAGGTGCAGGCCCGTCGCGCCCGCGAGGCCTCGCTAGAGGCGCTGGGAGCAGCCATCGCGCACGAGCTCAACCAGCCTCTAACGGCGATCGTCACCAGCGCCGAAGCCGCCGGGCGATGGCTTGACCGGGGCAATCCGGATCTGCTCAGGGCGCGCGAAAGGCTGGCGGCGATCGGCGCGGAGGGCGCGCGGGCGGGGCGGGTGCTCGACGGGCTGCGCCGCTCGTTCGGGCGCGGACCGTCTCGCGACGGGCTGGTCGATGCGGGATCGCTACTCGCCTCGGTCGCCGCGCTCGCGCGCGCGGAGGCGGCGGGCGCGCGCGTCGCCATCGACCGGGGCGCGGCTACCGGGCTGCGCGTGAGGGGCGATGCGGATCAGCTCAGGCAGGCGGTGCTGAACCTCGTCGTCAACGCCATCGAAGCGATGGCGCTGACGCCTGGCGGGCGGCGCATCGTGACGCTGAGCGCGCGCGCAGAGGGTGCGGCGTGCGTCCTGTCCGTGAGCGACGCAGGCCCTGGGCTTCCGCCGGCGCTGCTCGACATGCCGGCCGGACCGTTCCAATCGGAAAAGCCGCGCGGCATGGGACTCGGCCTCATGATCGCCCGCACCATCGTCGAGGGTCACGGCGGCCGGATCATGGCGGCCAACCGGCCCGAGGGCGGCGCCGTCTTCGAGATCGCCCTGCCGCGGGGGAACGACAATGTCTGACGAGACGCAGGACGACGAGGAGCAGGCCGTCGTCCTTGTCGTGGATGACGACGCCTCGGTGCGCGACGCCATCGTGAGCCTGCTCGAGTCGGTAGGGCAGAAGACTGTCGCGTTTCCGTCCGCCGCCGCGTTTCTCGCGGCGGAATGCCCCGACGCGCCCTGCTGCGTGGTCCTCGACGTGCGGCTGCCGGCGCGCAGCGGGCTCGATCTGCAGCGCGACCTGCGGGCGGCGGGCAACCAGACGCCGGTGATCTTCATTTCGGGCCACGCGGACGTGGCGATGGCGGTGGGGGCCATGAAGGCGGGCGCGGTCGAGTTCCTGGCCAAGCCGTTCCGCGACCAGGACCTGCTCGACGCGGTGCATCGCGCGCTCGACGTCGACCGGACGCGCCGTTGCGAGGCGGCGGCGCTCGACCGCTGGCGGCGGCTCCGCGAGAGCCTGAGCCCACGCGAGCGCGAGATCATGGCGCTGGTGGCGAGCGGCCTCGCCAACAAGGAGGTCGCGGCGACCCTTTCGATCAGCGAAATCACCGTAAAGACCCACCGCGCCCAGGTGATGCGCAAGATGGAGGCGCGGTCGCTGCCGGAACTGGTGCGCATCGCCGATCGGCTGGCGGCGAGAGATGAGGCGCCTGACGCTTCGGTATAATTGATCCCATCCATCGCGACGGATCAGGGTCCGGTCGATCGCAGGGCCGAAGGGCGCCCCGCGCCCGACGACCACGGAGACCCAGATGTCCGATCCGAAACTCGACCTCCTGACGCCGAGCAACAGCCAGCTCATCATCATCGACCACCAGCCGCAGATGGCGTTCGGGGTACAGTCGATCGACCGGCAGGCGCTGAAGAACAACGTCGTGGCGCTTGCGAAGGCGGCGAAGGTGTTCGCGATCCCGACGACGATCACCACGGTCGAGACCGAGAGCTTCTCGGGCCACACCTACCCCGAGATCCTCGCCGTCCTGCCCGAGGCGCCGCTGCTGGAGCGCACCTCGATGAACTCGTGGGACGACCAGAAGGTCCGCGACGCGCTGGCCGCCAACGGCCGCAAGAAGGTGGTGGTCGCGGGTCTGTGGACCGAGGTGTGCAACAACTCGTTCGCGCTGGAGGCGATGCGCGACGGCGGCTACGAGATCTACATGGTCGAGGACGCCTCGGGCGGCACCTCGAAGGGCGCGCACGACTACGCGATGCTGCGCATGATCCAGGCGGGCGTCGTTCCCGTGACCTGGCAGCAGGTGATGCTGGAGTGGCAGCGCGACTGGGCGCACCGGGCGACCTACGACGCCGTCATGGGCATCGTGAAGGAGCATTCCGGCGCCTACGGCATGGGCGTCGACTACGCCTACACCATGGTCCACAAGGCGCCCGAGCGGGTGTCGCACGGCCCGACGCTCGACCCCGTTCCGGCGGTCTGAGCCGATGCTCGCCGCGAAGCCCTATCTGCTGGCGCTGGCGGTCGGCCTGCTGGTCGGCGTGATCTATGCGCTGGTCAACGTCCGCTCTCCGGCGCCGCCGGTGGTGGCGCTGGTCGGGCTGCTGGGCATCCTTCTCGGCGAGCAGCTCCCGCCGCTGGCCAAGCGGCTGCTGGCCGGCCACGCGGTCGACGCCGCGGCGCTGCGCGAGACCTGCGGCGCGCATGTGCTGGGGCCGCTGCCCGGCCGGCCCGACGCGGAGCCGAAGGCGTGAGCGGGCGCGCCAACCATATGATCGGCCGCCGCGCCGTCCTCGCCGGTGGCGCGGCCCTCGGCCTCTCTCCCCTCGCATCCAAGGGCCAGACCATGGCGGACGCCCCCGACCTGATCCTGCGCGACGGCCGGATCACGACGCTCGACCCCGCGCGCCCCGAGGCGCAGGCGCTGGCGATCCGCGACGGGCGCATCGCCGCCAGCGGGACCGACGCCGAGATCATGGCGATGGCCGGCCCGGCCACGCAGGTGGTCGCGCTAGGCGGGCGGCGGGTCATCCCCGGGCTGAACGACAGCCACACGCACCTCATACGCGGCGGGCTGAACTTCAACATGGAGCTGCGGTGGGAGAACGTCCCCTCGCTGGCCGACGCGCTGCGGATGCTGAAGGCGCAGGCCGACCGCACGCCGGCGCCGCAATGGGTGCGCGTGGTCGGCGGCTGGTCCGAACACCAGTTCGCCGAGCGCCGGATGCCGACGCTGGACGAGATCAACGCCGCCGCCCCCGAGACGCCTTGCTTCATCCTGCACCTCTACGCCGGCGCGCTGCTGAACCGCGCCGCGCTGCGCGTTCTCGGCTTCAACCGCGATACGCCGAACCCGCCGGGCGGCGAGATCGTGCGCGACGCCCGCGGCGAGCCGACCGGCCTGCTGGTCGCCCGGCCCTCGGCGCTGATCCTCTATTCCACGCTGGCGAAGGGCCCGACGCTGCCCTTCGAGCAGCAGCTCAACTCGACGCGCCACTTCATGCGCGAGCTGAATCGGCTTGGGGTGACCTCGGTGATCGACGCCGGCGGCGGCGGCCAGAACTACCCCGACGACTACGCCGTCATCGAGAAGCTCCACGCCGACGGCCAGATGACCGTGCGCATCGCCTACAACCTGTTCGCGCAGAAGGCGGGGCAGGAGCTGTCGGACTACGAGCGCTGGATCGCGATGACCGAGCCGGGCGCGGGCGACGCGCTCTTGCGGATGAACGGCGCGGGCGAGAACCTCGTCTGGTCGGCGGCCGACTTCGAGAACTTCCTTGAACCGCGGCCTGACCTCGCGCCGACGATGGAGAGCGAGCTGGCGCCGATCCTCGAGCGGCTGGCGGCGGCGAAATGGCCGTTCCGCATCCACGCCACCTACGATGAAAGCATCGAGCGTTTCCTCGGCGTGATCGAGCAGGTCACTGGCGGGGAAGCCTGGCCGACCCGCTTCATCATCGACCACGCCGAGACCATCAGCCCGTCCAACATCGACCGCGTGGCGGCGCTTGGCGGCGGCATCGCCATCCAGCACCGCATGGCTTTCCAGGGCGAATATTTCGTCCAGCGCTACGGGCGCTACGCCGCCGAGGCGACGCCGCCGGTGGGGCGGATGATCGAGGCGGGAGTTCCAGTGGGGGCCGGCACCGACGCTACGCGCGTCGCCTCCTACGATCCGTGGGTGGCGCTCTACTGGCTGACCACCGGCAAGACGCTGGGGGGCATGTCGCTCTACGACGAGAGCAACGTGCTCGACCGCGAGACGGCGCTGCGGCTCTGGACGCAAGGGTCGGCGTGGTTCTCGGGCGAGGCGGACGAGAAGGGAACGCTGGAGCCCGGCGCCTACGCCGACCTCGCCGTGCTGTCGGCGGACTATTTCGCCGTGCCGCCCGAGGAGATCCGGGGCATCGAGTCGGTGCTCACCGTCATGGGGGGGCGCATCGTCCACGGCGCGGGCGACCTCAGTCCGCTGGCGCCGCCCCTGCCGCCCGCCGCGCCCGACTGGAGCCCGGTGAACGCCGCCGCGACGCCGGGCATGCGCGCCGACGCGCCGCAGCTTCGCCGCTTCGCGCGGTCCTGTTCGGACGGCTGCGGCTCTGGCTGCGGGGTGCACGGCCACGACCACCGCATCGCCTGGGAGAGCCCGGTCCCGGTCGCGGACCGACGCGCCTTCTGGGGCGCGCTCGGCTGCGCCTGCTTCGCCGTCTGATCCCTGACCGCCGGAGACCGACCATGACCGACGCATTCGCATCGGCGCCGCTCGACCGGCGCACTGTCCTCGCCGGATCGGCCGCGCTGACGGCCGCAGCCCTCTCACCCTTCGCCGGACGGGCCGCCGCCCCCGGAACAGCTGCCGGAGACCTCCCCATGACCACCATCGCCACCCGCGACGGCGTCAGCCTCTACGTGAAGGACTGGGGGCCGAAGGACGGCCCGGCCGTCACCCTCAGCCACGGCTGGCCGCTCAACGCCGACAGCTGGGAGAGCCTCGCGTTCTTTCTCGCCAACGAGGGCTTCCGCGTCGTCCACCATGACCGCCGCGGCCATGGCCGCTCGTCCCAGCCCTGGGACGGCAACGACATGGACCACTACGCCGATGACCTGGCGCAGGTGATCGACGCCTTCGACCTGCGCGAGGTGTCGGCCTTCGGCTTCTCGACCGGCGGCGGCGAGGTCGCGCGCTATGTCGGCCGCCACGGCACGGGCCGGATCGCGAGGCTGGGCCTCATCTCCGCCATTACGCCGCTGATGCTGAAGACCGACGCCAACCCCGGCGGCCTGCCGCTGGAGGTGTTCGACGGTTTTCGCGCCGCCCAGCGCGCCGACCGCGCCCAGTTCTACCGCGACATCGCCTCGGGGCCGTTCTACGGCTTCAACCGCCCCGGCGCGACGGTCAGCCAGGGCCTGATCGAGAGCTGGTTCCAGCAGGGCATGCAGGCGGGCTTCAGGAACACCTACGACAGCATCGCGGCCTTCTCGGCGACCGACCTCACCGAGGACCTCAAGAAGTTCGACCGGCCGACCCTGATCATCCACGGCGACGACGATCAGGTGGTGCCCATCGACGCCTCGGCCCGCGCCGCCAAGAAGCTCGTTCCCCACGCGACGCTTATCGAGTACGCCGGCGCGCCGCACGGCCTGCCCGACACCCACAAGGACCGCTTCCACGCCGACGTGCTCGCGTTCCTGCGGGGCTGAGGAGGGCCGATGATGCAGGACAGGAACGACGCGCGGCGGCCGACGCGCATCGCAAGCCGTCCTCTTGCGGCCCGCCGGGTCGCGCTGGCCTGCGCGGCGATCCTCGCCGCAGGCGTCGCCGCAGCCGCCGCCTCGGCCGAGACGCTGCGGTTTCAGGGACGCGTCGAGGCCGCGGAGCGCGCCGTCCTCTCCAGCCGCCTGAACGGCGTCGTGGCGGCGATCCTGTTTCAGGGCGGCGAGAAGGTCGAGCGCGGCCAACCGCTCATCCGGCTCGATGCGACCGACGCCGAGCTGGCGCTCGCCGCGGCGGAGGCGGAGCTCGCCGGGGCGCTGGCTCTGCGCGAGGGCGCCGAGCGCCGCGCCGCGCGGCAGGAGGAGCTGTCCGAGCGCGGCGTCGCGTCCGACGCGCAGGTCGGCTCGGCGCGCACCGAGCGCGCCGCCGCCCGCGCCGGGGTCGCCCTGGCGCAGGCCGGCCGCGACCGCGCTGCGCTCGATCTCGAACGCGTTGTGATCCGCGCGCCGATCTCCGGCTACGTGTCGCGCCCGATGGTGGCGGTGGGCGCGTTCCTCGAGGCCGAAGCGGCGCCGCCGCTGGCCGAGATCGTGTCGCTCGATCCGGCCGTCGTGGCCTACGCGGCGCCCTACGCCGACCGGCTCGCCGTGCTCGAGGCCTCCGGGGCGGAAACCGTCGAAGCGCTGCTCGCGGGCCTGCGCGTCACGCTGCGGCTGCCCGGCGGGCGGCTCTACCCGGCCGAGGCGACGCCCCACGCCGCGAGCGCGGAGGTGGACCCGGCCACCGGCGCCGTCACGGTCTGGGCGCGGTTTCCCAACCCCGACGCGATCCTGCGTCCCGGCATGGCCGTCGAGGTCGTCTCGCAGGCCGCCGCCGCGCCGGTCGACCCGGGCCGCGCGCCATGACCGCCGCCGCGACCGTCGACCCGGCGGCCTCCGCCTTCGCGCCCTTCGCCAGCCGCCCCTTCGCCATGCTCTGGGGCGCGACGGTGCTGTCGCAGACCGGCACCTGGATGAACGACGTCGGCGCCGGCTGGCTGATGACGACGCTCGCGCCGAGCCCGGCGATGGTGGCGCTGGTGCAGGCGGCGACGACGCTGCCGGTGTTCCTGTTCGCCCTGCCGGCGGGCGCGCTGGCCGACGTGGTCGACCGGCGCCGGCTGCTGCTGGTCGTCAACGCCCTGATGGCGCTGACGGCGACCGCGCTTGCGGCGATCGTCGCGGCCGGAGCGATGACGGCGCCGCTGCTGCTGCTGTTCACCTTCCTGCTGGGGACCGGCGCCGCGTTCATCGCGCCGGCGTGGCAGGCGGTCGTCCCGGGCCTCGTGCCGCGTGAGCAGCTCACCGCCGCGGTCTCGCTGAACGGCGTCGGCGTCAACGTCAGCCGCGCCATCGGCCCGGCGGTCGCGGGCCTGCTGATCGTAGCGCTGGGGCTGGCCGCGCCCTTCGTCGCCAACGCCTTCAGCTTCGTCGGCGTGCTGCTGGCGCTCTGGTGGTGGCGGGGCGAGAAGCAGGCCGAAGGCGCCCTGCCGCCGGAACACGTGCTGCCCGCGATGGTCGCGGGCCTGCGCTTCGCCCGCCGCAGCCCCGGCCTGAGGCGCGTGATCCTGCGCGCCGTCGCGTTCTTCCTCTTCGCCTCCTGCTATTGGGCGATGCTGCCGCTGGTGGCGCGGGACGTGCTCGGCGGCGGTTCGGGCCTCTACGGCGTCCTGCTAGGCTGCGTCGGCGCCGGCGCGGTCGGCGGCGCTCTGCTGCTGCCGCGCTTGCGCGCGCGGATCGAGATCAACCGGCTGGTGCTGCTTGGCGGGCTCGGCACGGCGCTCGCGATGGGCGTGCTCGCCGTGGCGGCGTCGCCCGTCGCCGCCGCGGCCGCCGCCGCGCTGGCGGGCGCGAGCTGGATCGCCTGCCTGTCGAGCTTTCAGGTCGCCGCGCAGTCGGCGCTGCCCAACTGGGTGCGCGCGCGCGGCCTGTCGCTGTTTCTCACGGCGTTCTTCGGCGCCATGGCTGGTGGCGCGCTCGTGTGGGGGCTGATCGCCGAGCGCGCCGGCGTGCCGGCGGCGCTGATGACGGCCGCCGTCGGGCTCTGCATCGCGGCGATCCTGTCGCTGCGCGTGCGCCTCGCGCCCGGCGCCGAGGACCTCTCCCCAAGCCTGCACTGGCCCGCCCCGCCGCATGTCCCGCCCGAGCGCGGCGACGTCGGACCGGTGATGGTCACGCTGGACTACGCCGTCCCCGACGCCGCCCGGCCCGCCTTTGCAGCCCTGATCGCGCGGCTGCGCGACAGCCGCCTGCGCGACGGCGGCTACGCGTGGCGGCTGACCGAGGCGCTGGAACGTCCGGGGGTGCTGACCGAGAGCTTCCTCGTCGCCTCGTGGCTGGAGCACCAGCGCCAGCACGCCCGCGTCACCGGCGAGGAGCGGCGCCTGCAGGACGCCATCGCCGCCCTTCTCGGCACGCGCCCCGAGGTGCGCCATCACCTGCCCGCCAATCCTGTCGCCAAGGAGACTGCGCCATGAGCTGGAGCCCCTGTCCCGAGCCCACGCTGGGAAATCGAGCCGCCTGCGACGCCGTCGAGACCGTGATCGCGCCCCGTGCGGTGGATCTCGGCGAGATGACCGTGCGCCGCGCGCTGCCCAGCGTGCAGCGCCAGATGGTCGGCCCCTTCATCTTCTTCGACCAGATGGGCCCGGCCGAGTTCCTTACCGATCAGGGCGTGGACGTGCGCCCGCACCCGCACATCAACCTCGCCACCCTGACCTATCTGCTTGAGGGCCGCATCTGGCACCGCGACAGCACCGGCGCCGACCAGCTCATCGAGCCCGGCGCGGTGAACTGGATGCGCGCGGGCCGCGGCGTGGTGCATTCCGAGCGCACCGACGACGCGAAGAAGGCGACCGGCCAGCGCCTGTTCGGCGTGCAGAGCTGGATGGCGCTGCCGGCGGACGCCGAAGAGAGCGACCCCGCCTTCCTGCACCACGCCGCCACGCAGACGCCGGTGATCGAGGCGCAGGGCGTCACGGCGCGGCTGATCGCGGGCGACGCGTTCGGCGCGTCCTCGCCGTTGGCGGTCGCCTCGCCCACGCTGTACGTTGACGCGCAACTGGCCGCCGGCGCCGCGTTGCCGGTGGACGCCGGCTACGAGGAACGGGCGGTCTATGTGCTCGAGGGCGAGATCGAGATCGCCGGCGACCGCTTCGCGCGCGACCAGCTGCTGATCCTGCGCCCCGGCGACCCCCACGCCGTGCGCGCCGTCACCGCGGCCCGCGTGATGCTGTTCGGCGGCGAGCCGATGGAGGGGCCGCGCTGGATCTGGTGGAACTTCGTCTCCTCCCGCCTCGAGCGCATCGCCGAGGCCAAGGAGGAATGGGCCCGCGGCCGCTTCGACACCGTGCCCGGCGACGAGGCCGAGTTCATCCCCCTGCCCCAAGCCGCCGGCGATCCCCGCCGCGCCGTCGGGGGGCGGTCGAGCTTCGGTCGAAATCGGGAAGGGACATCGGGATGACCGCCACGATGAAGGCGATGATTCTCGCCAGGTTCGGCTGCTACGACGCGTTCGAGCTGCGCGAGGTTCCAGTCCCGCCCGTCGGACCTCGGCAGGTCCGGGTGCGCGTGCACGCCACGGCGATCAATCCGCTGGACTACCAGATCCGGCGCGGCGACTACGTCGACCATGTGCCGCTCCCCGCCATCATCGGTCACGACGTCTCCGGCGTCGTGGAGCAGACCGGCGCGGACGTCGGCGAGTTCGACGTCGGCGACGAGGTCTACTACACGCCAAGAATCTTCGGCGGCCCCGGCTCCTACGCGGAGCAGCACGTCGCCGACGTCGATCTGGTCGCCCGCAAGCCGCGCAACATCGACCATGTGGAGGCCGCCAGCCTCACCCTTGTCGGCGGCACAGTCTGGGAGGCTCTGGTGACCCGCGCCCAGCTCGCCGTCGGCGAGACGGTCCTGATCCACGGCGGCGCCGGCGGCGTGGGCACGGCGGCGATCCAGCTCGCCAAGGCGATGGGCGCACGGGTCATCACGACGGCGCGCGCGAGCAACCATGACTTCGTGCGGTCGCTCGACGCCGATGAGGTGATCGACTACGCGACCGACGACTATGTCTCGGCCGTCCCCGAGCTTACGGACGGACGTGGCGTGAACGTCGTCTTCGACACCATCGGCGGCGACACCCTGACGAAAAGCCCGCTGATCCTCGCCGACGCCGGGCGGGTCGTCAGTATCGTCGACATCGCGCAGCCGCAGAACCTGATCGAGGCCTGGGGCAAGAACGCCGCCTACCACTTCGTCTTCACCCGCCAGAACCGCGGCAAGCTCGACGCGCTGACGACGCTGGTGGAGCGCGGCCTCATCAAGCCCGTGATCGGCGCGGTGCTTCCGCTGGACCGGATCGGCGACGCCCACGAACTGCTCGAAGCCGGCGGCGCCTGCGGGCTTCGGGGCAAGGTCGCGATCGACGTCATCGGCCAGACCGTCAGGCTTCCGGCGCCGCTGTAGTGGCGTCGCCCCGGCGGGGCGCCCTACGGTCGACGGAACAGCAACGGAAGATGCACGCCATGACGACCGGCCTTCACCACGTCACCGGGATCACCGCCGACGTGCAGGCCAACGTCGACTTCTACGTCGGCTTCCTCGGCCTCAGGCTGGTGAAGCGGACAGCCGGCTATGCCGACGCCGAGCAACTGCACTTGCTCTACGGCGACGGCGTCGGCGGCCCGGGCTCCCTGCTGACCTTCCTCGTGTGGGAAGCCTCCGGACGCGGCCGCACCGGCATCGGCCAGGTGTCGGAAGTGGCGCTCGCGGTTTCGCCGACGTCCCTCGGCGACTGGCTGTCGAGGGCGCTCGCGGCCGGCGTTCCGTTCGACGGACCGTCCCGCGAGTTCGTAGAGCCCATCCTGCGACTGAAGGACCCGGACGGGCTGATCGTGAAACTGGTCGGCGTCGAGATGTCGACCGCGGCGCCGCGTCCCGGCGCGCCCACCCGGCTGCGGGGCGTCACCCTGCTGACAGACAAGGCGGCGGAGACCGCTGGCTTCCTGACGCGCTTCGGCTACCGCCCCGCCAGGCGCGAAGGCCAGACCCAGCGCATGGTCTCCGACACCGACGTCATCGACGTCAGGGAGGCGACCGGCTTCGTGCCGTCCGTGCCGGGGGCCGGCGTTCCGGACCATGCGGCGTTCCGCGCGCCGGACGCCGATGCGGTCGGGTCCATGCGTCTGTCGCTCAGGGACCATGGGCCGACCGAGGTCCATGACAGGAAATACTTCCTGTCGCTCTACGTCCGCGATCCCGCCGGCATCCTGATGGAATACGCGACCGACGGGCCCGGGATGACGGTCGACGAGGCGCCCGAAGAACTGGGTCGGACATTGTTTCTGCCGCTGCACGACGCCGACCGCGCGGACGACCTGAAGGCGATGCTGCCGCAATTCGTTATGCCGGGCGAAGCGCGGTTCCCCGCTCGCGATCTGCCGTTCGTGCATCGCTTCAATCGGCCCGACCATCCCAACGGGACGACCCTCGTCCTGCTGCACGGCGTCGGCGGAAGCGAAGCAGACCTCATGCCGATCGCGCGGCGGATCGCGCCCCATGCGACGCTTCTGGGCGTGCGAGGCCGGGCGACGGAGGCCGGATCCAGCCGGTGGTTCAATCGAGTGGACGCCACGAGGGCCGATCCGGCGGACCTCCGCGCTGAGGCCGAAGCCTTCGCGGCGTTCGTCGAGGGCGCGGTGTCCGGCTATGGGCTGGACGCGGACAGGCTGGCCTTCCTTGGATACTCCAACGGTGCGAGCTTTCTTGCCGCCGTGATCCAGCTTCACCCCGGGATCGTACGCCGCGCGATCCTGATGCGAGCCGCTCAGGCGATGGAGCGTCGCCGCCCAGCCGACCCTTCGACGACGCGCGTTCTCTTGCTCGATGGGCGTGACGACCTCGTTGTCGGAAGCGCGCCGACGATGGCTTACGACCTGAGAGCCTGCGGCGCAGACGTGGCGGCTCAGATGCTTCCGGTCGGCCATGAGCTGTCCGCGATGGATGTCGCCGAGGCTGCCCGGTGGCTCGGGGAAACTGCCGACGCCGAGTGATCCGCAGCCCCGGGCCGCTCGTCGCCGGGGCGAACGGCGCAAGATCGGCAACAGCACAGCACCCCCCGCGCCGCACTGCTCCCGGCTTTCGGTAGGGTCGGATCCGCACAGCAATCGCCCCCACCGGGCACACCGCGGCTGAGCGCCCGAGGAGGCTGGCGGATGCCCCGCCCGTTTCCGCTCTCAGGTCTCTGAGTCTGTCGGTGCGACGAAAGGAAGACAGCATGTCCGACACGATGAAGGCCGTCGTCCTGACCCGCTTCGGCGGTCCCGACACGTTCGAGGTCCAGACCCTTCCCGTCGCTCCGTTCGGCGCGCGGCAGGTTCGCGTTCGCGTGCACGCCACGGCGATCAACCCGCTCGACTATCAGATCCGTCGCGGCGACTACGCCGACTACGTGCCGCTGCCGGCCGTGATCGGTCACGATATCTCCGGCGTGATCGAGGCCGTCGGCGCGGATGTCACGGAGTTCGCCCCCGGCGATGAGGTTTACTACACGCCGAAGATCTTCGGCGGCGCCGGGTCGTACGCGGAGGTCCATGTCGCCGACGTCGATCTCGTCGGCCGCAAGCCGCGCAACATTTCACACGTCGAGGCGGCGAGCCTGACGCTCGTGGGCGGAACCGTCTGGGAGGCCTTCGTAATTCGCGCCCAGCTACAGGTCGGCGAGACGATCCTCATCCACGGCGGCGCGGGCGGCGTTGGGACGATCGCGATCCAGGTCGCCAAGGCCATCGGCGCGAGGGTCGTCACGACGGCGCTCGCGAGGGATCATGATTTCGTCTGCTCGCTCGGCGCCGACGATGCGGTCGACTTCGCATCCACCGATTACGTCGAAGCCGTGAACGCGCTCACCGGCGGGCGCGGGGTCGACGTCGTCTTCGACACCATCGGCGGCGACACCCTCACGCGGAGCCCGCTGGTGCTGGCGCCCCTCGGGCGCGTCGTCTCGCTCGTCGATCTCGCGACGCCGCAGAACCTCATCGAGGCCTGGGGTCGGAACGCCTCCTATCACTTCGTCTTCACCCGCCAGAACCGCGGCAAGCTCGACGCGCTGACGACCCTCGTCGAGCGCGGCCTCGTGCGGCCGGTGATCGGCGCCGTGCTTCCGCTCGACCGCCTCGCGGAGGGGCACGAGGTTCTGGAGACGGGATCGCGGCGCGGTCTGCGCGGGAAGGTCGCGATCGACGTTTCGGGCGAGGCGAAGACGATCGTGCCGCCCCTTATGGCCGCGGCCTGATCCGTTCGGGCGGCCCGCGGCGCGTCCGGGCCGCCCCCATTTCCGATGACACGGCATGGTCATCGAGCTTGCGATACTGCGCATCCGACCTGGGCAGGGGCCCGGCTTCGAGAACGCCTTCGACGCGGTCCGCCCTCTTCTCGCCTCGGCGGACGGCCATCTTCGGCACCGTTTCGTCCGGACGGTGGACGATCCGGACGCGTATCTTCTCGAAGTCGCGTGGCGCGACCTCGACGCGCATGTGAACGGCTTCGAGCCGAGCGAGGCGCACGCCCGATTCATGGCCGCGCTCGAGCCGCACCTGAGCGCCGAGCCGGTCGTTATCCACGTACCGCCGGGGGTGGCGGCGTGACCATTGATGAAGCGGCATCCGATCAAGGGGCGTTCGCGCCGCGTAGACCCGCCGAACTCGAACCGCCCAAGGGAGGCACGGTCGAATGAAAGCTGTCGGATACAGGACGCCCGGGCCGATCGACCACGAGAACGCGCTGGTCGACATCACGCTTCCAGAGCCGTCGCCCACGGGCCGCGATCTGCTCGTCGAGGTGAAGGCGATCTCCGTGAACCCTGTCGACTTCAAGATTCGCCGCAGTACGCCGCCAGCGGACGGCGAGTGGAAGGTGCTGGGCTGGGACGTCGCGGGCGTCGTGCGCGCTGTCGGGCCGGAGGCGACGCTGTTCCGGCCCGGCGACGCAGTGTTCTATGCCGGATCGATCATGCGGCAGGGCGCGAACGCAGAGCTGCACCTTGTCGATGAGCGGATCGTCGGCAGGAAGCCCGGCTCGCTGGACTGGGCCGAAGCGGCCGCGCTGCCGTTGACGACCTTGACCGCATGGGAGGCCTTCTTCGACCGTCTCGACGTGACCAGGCCGGTTTCGGGGGCAGCCCCGGCCATCCTGATCGTCGGCGGCGCGGGCGGCGTCGGCTCGGTCGCGGTGCAGATCGCCCGCCAGCGCACTGAGCTGACCGTCATCGCCACGGCCTCGCGCCCAAAGACGCAGGAGTGGGCGAGGACGCTCGGCGCGCACCACGTCCTCGATCACGCCAAGCCGCTGGCCGCCCAAGTGGAGGCGCTCGGCATCGGCGCCCCTGCGTTCGTGTTCTCGACGACCCATACGGATGACCATGTAGCCGAGATCGTGGAGCTGATCGCGCCGCAGGGTCGATTCTGCCTGATCGACGATCCGGCAGGCTTTGACGTCATGGCGTTCAAGCGCAAGGCGGTCTCGATCCACCATGAGCTGATGTTCACGCGGTCGATCTACGGCACGCCAGACATGGCTGAACAGGGTCGCATCCTGAACGAGGCGAGCGCGCTCGTCGACGCGGGCAAGCTGCGCACAACGCTGACCGAACGCCTGTCGCCTATCGACGCCGCAAATCTCAGGCGCGTTCATGCGCTGCTTGAGAGCGGAAAGGCGCGGGGCAAGATCGTCCTGGAGGGCTTCTAGCGCAGTGGCGCCGCGCTGTGTCGGACGTATTGAGCAGAGACGCTCGATCCGGGAGGATCGCATGTCGTGAATGCGACAACGGATCGGTCGCGGCTTTCGTAACTTGAGAGCGAGGGGCGCCGTTGCGGCAGCGCCCGGTCGAGACGATCAACAGGAGACGACACGCCATGCCGAAGGGATCCGACCTGCTGGTCGCCGCACTGGAGAACGAAGGCGTGGAGCGCATCTTCGGCGTTCCGGGGGAGGAGAACCTCGATCTTCTGGAGTCTCTGCGGACCTCCGGCATAGAACTCGTCCTGACCCGCCATGAGCAGGCCGCGGCCTTCATGGCGGCGACGCATGGACGGCTGACGGGCAAGCCCGGCGTATGCCTCGCGACCCTGGGCCCCGGCGCGCTCAATTTCGCCACCGGAGCGGCCTATGCCCATCTCGGGGCCATGCCGATGATCCTCATCACCGGCCAGAAGCCGGTCATGAGCGCCAAGCAGGCGCGGTTCCAGATCGTCGACATCGTCGCGTCGATGAAGCCGCTGACCAAGATGACGCGCCAGATCGTCAGCGCCGCCGCCATACCCTCCACGGTGCGCGACGCCTTTCGCGTCGCGGTGGAGGAGCGGCCCGGGCCGGTTCATCTGGAGCTGCCCGAGGACGTCGCCGCCGCCGAGGTGGAGAGCGTCGCCGTCATTCCGGTCCACCCAGTGCATCAGCCCATCGCCTCCGCTGCGGCCCTCGAGGCCGCGATGGAGGTCATCCTCGCAGCCAAGCGGCCTCTCGTGATGATCGGCGCGGCGGGTAACCGCCCGGCGCTAGTCGATGCGCTTTCGAGCTTCGTCAGGCGCACGCGACTGCCGTTCTTCAACACCCAGATGGGCAAGGGCGCGGTGACCGGCGGCTCCAACCTCTATGTCGGAACCGCGGCGCTTTCGGAGGGCGACTACGTCCACGAGGCCATCGAGCGCGCCGACCTGATCATCGCCATCGGCCACGACACCATCGAGAAGCCGCCTTTCCTGATGAAAAGCGCCGGCGGGCCGCGGATCATCCATGTCGGCTATCAGTCGGCCACCGTCGAGCAGGTCTACCATCCCGACCTCGAGGTGATCGGCGACATCGGGGCCGCCGTCGAGGCGTTGGCAGAGCGGCTCGAAAACCGTCTGACGCCCGACGACGCCATGCTCGACCTTCGCCAGAAGATCCTCGCACGCATCAACGACCGCGCCGACGAGGCCCGTTTCCCGATAACGCCGCAGCGGATCGTCCACGATGTCCGCAAGGTCATGCCGGAGGACGGCGTCGTCTGCCTTGACAACGGCATGTACAAGATCTGGTTCGCGCGCAACTACCGGACCCACGTCGCCAACACGCTGCTGCTCGACAACGCGCTCGCTACGATGGGAGCCGGCCTGCCTTCGGCCATGATGGCGGCGATGCTCCATCCCGGCCGCCGCGTCATGGCGGTCTGCGGCGACGGCGGCTTCATGATGAATTCGCAGGAGATGGAAACGGCGGTGCGGCAGAGGCTCGACCTCGTCGTCGTCATCCTCAACGACAGCGCCTACGGCATGATCCGCTGGAAGCAGGCTGTCGACCGCTTTCCCGATTTCGGCATGAGCTTCGGCAATCCCGACTTCGTGCGCTACGCAGAAGCTTACGGCGCGAAGGGTTCACGGGCCACGGCGGTCGAGGATCTCGCGCCCACGCTCGAGGCCGCCTTCGCCGGCGGCGGGGTTCATCTGGTCGATGTGCCGATCGACTATTCCGAAAACATGCGCGTGCTTGTCGACGAGCTGCGCAACCGCACGCCCGACGTGGAATGCGCGTGAGCGCGGGTCGCGGAGCGCCGTCGATGCTGGCGGTCGTCCAGGCCTTCGATCGCGCCGCGATCGCGGAGGTCAAGACCGACGACGCCGCCGCGCTTGAGCGCAAGCTGCACGCGGCCGACAAGGTCTTCAGGGATCGCGACGGCTGGCTGAAGCCCCACGAGCGCATCGCGATCCTGCGCAGGCTGGCCGCCTTGATGGAGGGCAAGCGCGATCATCTCGCCATGCAGATCGCGCGCGAGGGCGGAAAGCCCCTGCCCGACGCCCTCGTCGAGACCGGTCGCGCCATCGACGGCGTCCACAACGCCGCTGACGAGCTGCGCAATTTCGCCGGTCGGGAAATTCCCATGGGCCTGTCGGCGGCGACGCAAGACCGCTGGGCCTTCACGACGAGGGAGCCGATCGGCGTGGTCGCGGCGATCTCCGCCTTCAATCATCCGCTGAACCTGATCGTCCATCAGGTCGCGCCCGCCATCGCGGTCGGCTGCCCGGTCATCGTCAAGCCGGCGACTGCGACGCCGCTGTCCTGCCTCGATTTCGTGGCGCTGGTTCGCGAAGCCGGCCTGCCCGAGCCGTGGTGCCAGAGCTTCGTGACGGCCGACAACGCGCTGGCCGAGAAGCTCGCGACCGATGGCCGCGTCGCGTTCCTAAGCTTCATCGGTTCGGCGCGGGTCGGCTGGTCACTGCACGCCAAGCTCGCCCCGGGCGCGCGCTCGGCGCTGGAGCATGGCGGCGCCGCGCCGGCGATCGTCGACCGCAGCGCCGACCTCGGGAAGGTGATCGAGCCGCTGGTGAAGGGCGGCTACTATCACGCCGGTCAGGTCTGCGTATCGACGCAGCGCATCTTCGTCCATGACGCCATGGCCGAAGAGTTCACACAGAAGCTTGTCGCCCGAGTGGGGGACCTGCGCACTGGCGACCCTATCCTGCGCGATACCGAGGTCGGCCCGCTGATCCTGCCGCGCGAGGCGGACCGGGTCGAGGAATGGATAGAGGAGGCGGTCGAAGGCGGCGCCACGCTCGTGACCGGCGGCAAGCGCCTTTCGGAGACGACCCTGGCGCCTTCGGTTCTGCTCGATCCCGCCGCCGACGCGAAGGTGTCGACGCTGGAGGTGTTTGGCCCCGTCGTCGCAGTTTATCGCTACCACGCTCTCGATGACGCCATCCATCAGGCAAATGCGCTGCCCACGGCATTCCAAGCCAGCATCTTCGCGCAGGACATCGATGTGGCGATGCGCGCGGCCAACCGACTCGATGCTTCAGCCGTGATGCTCAACGATCCTACCGCCTTTCGCGCCGACTGGATGCCCTTCGCCGGCCGCAGGGAGTCCGGGTACGGCGTAGGCGGCATTCCCTACACCATGCGCGACATGACGCAGGAAAAGATGATCTTGCTGCGCCGAAGCTGATCCTCTCAATCGCTGCTGCCTAAAGGACTGGTTGTGGATCGGCGAGGGGTCCTGACGCCGATCCGCACCGGAAGTCGTTGGAGCCATGAGGCCAGACGGGGTCACACTTCGGCGCTTGTTCACACTGCGGCGCTGGAGTTGCTGTGCGGGTGCCGATCTTGCGGGGATTGCCTTCGGGCGACTGGAGCGCGTGCGGATCGATGGCTATTATGTTGGCGACCTGACGCAGCGACGGTCGAGGCTGGCGCCGACATGGCGAAGAAGTGCGTGCCCGCTTGATCATGCCGCAAGCATTGTGGGGGCTTTGAAACGGCGAGATGAGCGGTCACGCTCAAGCGATGACCCCGTCGGGCTGCCCACGCAGACCTCGGCGAAGATGTCCACGTCAAGGGGGACACAGCAATGACAGTGCCTGTCAATACTGACTCCGCTCGGTGGTACCGCCAGGGTTCGTGCGGCTATCAGGTCCACACGATGCGATCCGCAGGCAGGATCCTCGATCTGGTCGAGTTCGAGCGACCGGCCGGAGGCATGTCTCGCTCGGGCCTCCCGGATCTCGTCCTGTGTCAGGACATGCTCGGCGGCAGTCATGTCACCGGCGATCTGGGAGCGGGGCGTTTCGACGTGATCAGCAAGAAAGGAGCGATGTATCTTTGTGCGCCGAACTTCGCCCTTGCGTCCAACGTCGACGTCGCTCATCCGCTGCGCGCCCTGGCGTTTCCTTTGGCGCAGTGGCAGACGGTGCTCGATGAAGCCGTCGATGGCCAGTTTTCTTCCGACCTTGCCGATGTCTATGACGGAATGTTCGACTCGCCTCCGATCCGATTGGCGCTCGACAGGCTCTGGGCTCTGTGTGGTGACGAGGGTGCTCCGTCGCGCTTGCTGGCTCAGGCGGTCGGCTGCGAAATCCTGGCCGAACTGAGCCGATTCGGCGGAGCGCCGTTCACACCGTCAAAGGGCGGCTTCGCGGCGTGGGCCGAGCGGCGCTGTCTGGAATTGATGCACGCACGGTTTTCGGAGGACATCAGCCTCGATGATCTGGCGTCCGAGGCGCGGCTCTCGCCGTTCCATTTCGCCCGCATGTTCAAGCAGAGCCTGGGCGTGCCGCCGCGCGTCTACCTCACGCGACTGAGGGTGGAGAAAGCGTGCGAGCTTCTCGAACAGACGGAGCTTTCGATCACCGAGATCGCGCTTGAGGTCGGGTATTCGTCGAACCAGGTTCTTGCGCGCGTTTTTCTCAAGCACATGCGCGTGAGCCCGTCCGACTATCGTCGGGCCGTGCGCGATCCGGTCAGCCCTTTGGTAGCGCTGCGCGCGCGTTCGGCGCCGGGGCGACGGCGATGACCGCCCATGCTCCTTCGTCATTCGCGCAGTGGCACCGCAAAGGACGACATGCGGCTTACGTGCGCGCGATGAAATCTCCCGGGGGCATTCTCGACCTTCTCGAGGTCCAGAGACCAGCCGGGGACATGTCCCGCCCGGCCCTGCCGGACATCGTCCTGATGGAGGACATGCTTGGCTGCAGTCGTGTCAGGGCGGACCTGGGAGGAGGTCGCTTCGATCTGGCGACCAGGAAAGGCGTCCTTGCCCTCGCCGCGCCAAACTTTGCGACGACGGTGATCAACGACGAAAGACATAAGCTTCGCACCCTGGCGTTTCCTTTGGCGCAGTGGCAGGGCGTGCTCGAAGAGGCTGCCGACGGCGGCTTCTCGTTCGACACTTCCTGCGTCTATGGCAGAGTGTTCGAATCGCCGACGATCCGGTCGGCGCTCCGCAACCTGTGGACGCTGTGTGAGGAAGAGGGAGCGCCGTCGCGGCTGCTGGCGCGGGCCGCGGGCTGCGAGATCCTCGCCGAACTCTGCCAGTTGGGAGGGGCCCCGTTCGTCCCGACGAAAGGTGGCCTCGCCCTCTGGGCTGAGCGGCGTTGCCTGGAACTGATGAGGGCTCGGCTTTCGGAAGACATCAGCCTCGACGATCTGGCGGCCGAGGCGCGGCTGTCGCCGTTTCATTTCGCCCGCATGTTCAAGCAGAGCCTGGGCGTGCCGCCGCGCGTCTACCTGACGCGACTGAGGGTCGAGAAAGCCTGCGAGCTGCTCGAACAGACGGATCTTTCAATCACGCAGATCGCGCTGGAGGTCGGGTATTCGTCAAACCAGGTCCTCGCGCGGGTCTTCCTGAAGCACATGCGCGTGAGCCCATCCGACTACCGCCGGGCCGTTCGCGATCCGGTCCGTTCCATCGCGACATGGTGACGTTCACCGGCGGTTTCCAAAGGCTCTTCATGGGGAGCTCGCGCCTGCGCCAGTTCGAGGAGGCTCGTCCTGGAGCGATCCTTACGATTTCTGTTCCCGGGCTGCTCGAGAGACTGGGCATCGCCAAAGAGACCCGAGGCGCCGGTCATTCTGCCGTTCCCAGCGCTTCAGAAAAAGCGCTGGGACAGGTCTTTCGGATCGGGGAGACAAATCTCCATCAATCCACCGCGCCGGCGGCCTGTCGTATCACATCGGCCACTTCGTCAGGGTTTGTCATTGGCAGCATATGACCATTGTCGATATTCACGATCGTGGAACCGGCGCGCAGCGACATCTGGCGTTGCAGGTCGGGCGCGACGGTCCGGTCGAGGGTCGCGATGACGGACCAGCTCGGCTTGCCGGTCCAAGCCGCCGACCGGGTCCGGTATTCGAGGATCGCCATGTTGGAGGCCGCCTGCGACCTTGCCACGAAGATGGCGTCCTCACTCGACATGCCATTACCGACGACCGAGAGAAACGCGTCTTCATGGATCAAGTAGTGGCCGTCTTCGAAGACCGTGAGCTTGTCGGAGGAGAACTCGGTCGGCGAGGAGGCCAAGAGGTCCCCGCCGCTTTCTCCGACATCGGGTTGGAACGCCGCGACATAGACCAAGCCCTTGACGTCAGTGTCCACGCCGACTGCGCTGATGACCACGCCGCCGTAGGAATGCCCGACCAGCAGCATCGGTCCGTCCTGAACGTCCACGATCCGCTGGACCGCGGCGATATCGTCCTCTGTCGAGGTCAGCGGCATCTGCACGACCGTGACCATGTAGTCCTCTGCGGTCAGGCGATCATAAACGTCTCGCCAAGTGCTGCCGTCGACGTTCGCGCCATGCACCAGAACGATGTTCCGCACATCGGCGAGCGCCGCGCCGGACGGCGCGGTCAAGGACCCCAGAGCCATGGCCCCGGACAGGAGAAGCGTTTTCGGATTGGTCATTTTCAGCGCCTTTCGTATGTCGCTTTGAGAGAAAACAGCCTTGACCTCATCTGACCGTCGGACATGGCGGATCACTCCGGAACCAGGACGACCCGTCCGAAGGGAGAGGACTCCTCGGCATGGCGGTGGGCGGCGGGCGCGTCGGCGAGCGCGAAGGCGCGGTCGACGACCACCGTCAGCGTCCCCTCCGCGACGTCGGCCAGCATGTCGTCGACCGTGGCGAAGACGGCGGGATCGAGGAAGCGGGACCCCATGAACACCCCGAGAAGCGACTGGTTCGCCTGCAACGCAGGCCACAGATCCGCCTCGAGCCGACCCCCTCCCGCATTGCCCACGAAGACCAGCCTTCCCCCGTCCGCCAGAACGGACAGCGACGCTTGCAGGGTCGAGCCGACCGGATCGACGACGACGGCGACGCCCTCGCCCTCGGTGCGATCCAGCACGGCGCCCGCGACGTCCTCCGTCCTACGGTCGATCGCAAGGTCCGCGCCGAGAGCCACGAGCCGTTGCAGCCTGTCCGGTCCGCTCGACGAGGCGATGACCGTGGCGCCGGCCCGCTTCGCCAGCTGGATCGCCGCGAGGCCAACGCCGCCCGCGGCCGCCTGGATGAATACGGTTTCGCCGGCGCGAAGGGCGCCGCGCGCGAAAAGGCAATGGTGCGCCGTTCCGAAGGAGATCGGAAGCGCCGCCGCCGCCGCCCAGTGCACGCCGTCCGGCACGAGCCAGGTCTGACGGGCCGGGACGACCCGACGCGCCGCGTGCGACCCGTCGAAACCGAAGCTCGTCACGCGCTGGCCGACGGCCCTGTGCGTCACCGCCGGACCTGTGGCGACGATCCGGCCGGACGCGGCATAGCCCACGACGTGACCCGGCGCGGGAGGCGGCGTCGTTCGCCGATTGATCAGGTCGCCCCCCTCGACCGAAATCGCGCGCACCTCGATCAGCACGTCCTCCGGGCCGACCCTCGGCTCCGCCACGTCCGCACAGCGCAAGACCTCGGGCGGACCGTGATGATCGTAAACCGCCGCTTTCACGACGCTTTCTCCTTCCGGGATCGGGAGCCGGCGTCAATGCGCGAGGCGGCTCGATCTGTCTTCGACAGAACGCGGCCAAGGAAATCACGGATCAGCGCCGCGATCTCGTCGGCGTGGGTCTCCAGGGCGAAATGTCCTGCATCCAGCAGATGCACCTCTGCATCCGGCAGATCGCGCCGGTAGGCCTCGGCGCCCGCGGGAATGAACGCCGGATCGTGGCGTCCCCAGACGGCCAGCAGCAGCGGACGATGCGCGCGGAAATAGGACTGGAACTCCGGGTAGAGCGCCACATTGGTGCGATAGTCGCGGATCAGGTCGAGTTGGATATCCTCCGCGCCGGGCCGCGCCATGTAGGCGATGTCGAGTTCGTAGCCATCGGGGGAAAGAAGCTCCGGATCGGCGCCGGTGCCGTATTGCCAGTTCCTGATCGTGTCGGGCGAGAGCGACGGTCGGCAGGCTTCGCGGTTCGCCTCGCTCGCATCGCGCCAATACGCCTCCCACGGCCCCCACTGGTCGCTGAAGCCCTCGACATAGGCGTTGCCGTTCTGGCTGATGATCGCAGAGACCCGCTCGGGGCGACGCATCGCCAGACGCAGACCCACCGGCGCGCCATAATCGAAGACGTAAAGCGCGTACCGATCGAGCGAAAGCGCCTCGGTGAACCCTTCGATCACATCGGCGAGCCGGTCGAAACTGTAGTCGAAGGCGCCGCGTGGCGGGGCGCCGGTCTGGCCGAAGCCGGGCAGGTCGGGCGCAATGAGCCGATAGCGGTCGGCCAGAAGCGGGATTAGGTCGCGGAACATGTGGCTGGCCGTGGGGAACCCATGGAGCAGCAGGATCACCGGCGCGTCGGCCGGTCCCGCCTCGCGATAGAAGACGTCCGCCTCGCCGACCTGGCGAGACTTGTATCGCGTTCGATTGAGGTATGATCGCATCTTTGAGCGCCTCCTGAGCGTCGCGTGTGGATCGGGGCTGCGCCGGCCTCGTCTCGGACGAGCCGGATCGGCGGTCAGGGACCGCTTTCGGATCACCAATCAGGAATGCGGGCGATCACCTTGATCTCGAAATCGAACCCCGCGAGCCAGGTGACGCCGATCGCGGTCCAGGTCGGATAGGGCGGTTCCGGAAAGACCCGGCTCTTCTCGGCCATGATCGTCGGGAACTGGTTTTCGGGATCAGTGTGGAACGTCGTCACGTCAACGATGTCGTTGACCGTGCAGCCGCCCGCAGCCAGCGTCGCCTCGAGGTTGGAAAAGGCCAGGCGGACCTGCCTGCCGAAGTCCGGTTCCGGCGAGCCGTCGGAGCGGCTCCCCACCTGACCCGAAACGAACAACAGGTCGCCCGACGCAATGGCGGCGGAGTACCCGTGCATCTCGTAGAGGGCGTGACGGTTGGCAGGAAATACAGCATTGCGCCTGCTCATATTTTCATTCTCGCTCTTCGTTGCAGGATCGTAGTTTCTTTTCAGCCGCCGACATGCTTGTCACTGAGCAGTTTGACAGGACGTTTGTTCTAGCGGCTGTTCTCACCAGCCGCCGCCCGAGCCCCACGTCGCGCTCAGCGCCGACCAGAGCATCACCACGCCGAAAAGCATGAACAGGATGCCGGTCAGCATCCTTCCGCGCCTCGCATGGTCCGGCTTGGCGAGCAGTCGGACGACGTGCCGGGCGCCGAGCGCGTAGCCGCCGAGAACGACGAACTTCACGACCAAGAAGGTCCCGACGAGAAGAGCGAGAACGGCCGATCCGCTGTTTGGGGGGAGGAACTGCGGGAACAGCGCCGCAAAGAACAGGACGGCCTTCGGATTGCTGATGCCCACGCCGAACGACTGAACCCAAAGCAGCAGTCCGCTTTGCGGGAGCGGCGTCTCGGCGGCGATCGAACCGGCGCGCCGCCGGGCAGGGCGAAGAAAGCTCCAACCGAGCCATACGATGTAGCCGGCGCCCGCGAGGCGGAGGCTGAGCAGGGCCGCGGGGTAAGTTTCAAGCAGAGCGCCCAGTCCGACCACGGAGAGTGTGGCCAGCATCGCGATGGCGGCCAGATCACCGCTCAGGGCGCCCAATGCACGACGCCACCCGTGGGCGACGGCGTTGTTGACGATGAACAACGTGGACGGTCCGGGCGTCGCCGATTGGGCCGCGCTCACGATCACGAAGGTTAGGTAGGCGGGAACATCCATGGTCCACCTGCGGCGCAAGAATTGATCGAGGACGCGGTCGGCTCGAACGTCGCCTACCCGCCTCCGGCCCATTTCCGACGCAGGCAGACCCTCGGTCAGTGACGAGGCGGTCGTCCCGATGTCACCGCATCCCTCGATGACGCGAGACCCGTCGCTCGGTCCCAGGCTGGGGGGGTGACGCGCTTCGCTTCACGCGCCGCTTTCGGGCTCGATCGCCCGCCACCCCCGCTCGCATCAGGCGGCGATGCCCGGCGCCGGCGTGTTGAGCAGCTGCTGCTCCCACAGATAGGCGATGGCGCTGCCGCTGAGATGGTCCCTCAGGGCGTCGTTCAGGGCGGTCGCCGTCGCGTCCCGGGCCCAGTCGCGCTGCCATTCCGACGCCAGGGCCAGCCACGTCATCATGTTGACGCCGCCCGCGATCATGCGCTGGATCGCGACCTCATGGGCCTCCACCGACGTGCCGCCGGACGCGTCGGTGATCACGGTGACGTCCCAGCCTTCGCCGGCGGCCTGGAGCGCAGGCATCGCCACGCAGATCTCGGTCCAGAGCCCGGCCATGATAAGCTGCTTGCGGCCCGTGGCCTTCACCGCGTCCACGACCTTCGGATCCTCCCAGGTGTTGATCGTCGTGCGGTCGATCACCTGCTGGCCGGGGAACACCTCGGTGACATGCGGAAAGATGACGCCGCCCCGTGCGGCGACGACGCTGGTCAGGATCGTGGGCACGCCGAACACCTTGGCGCACTTGGCCAGCGCGGTCGTGTTGTTCACCACCATGTGTGGGTCATGGCTGTTCAGGTTCGCGAGCTGATAGGGCTGATGGTCGATCAGGACGAGGACTGAATCTTCGGGGCGAAGAAGCGAGTCGAGGCCGTTGCGGAACGTCATTGCGTCACCCTTTGCATCCGGGGAAGAGCCAAGCTCAGGTGGACGACGCTAAAGAAGACGCGAGAGAGGCGCGGCGCGGAACATGCCGCGACCGTGCCGATCTTGCTGTGATGTCGGCATAGCCGTATGCGGGCTTGCCTTGCTGAACGCAGGCTGCCGCTGTCTTGGTCCGGCAGAGCGGGACGCCACCGATCAGCCGGGACTTCACACAACCTCGCACGCGCCGCGCAGTGGCCATCCGGACTAACGGTTCAGGCCGCTCCTGCCGCTCACGCAAACGTCCGTCTACCGCAGTCAGCCAAACGCCCCTCGACCGGCCGGAACCGTTAACGTGTAGCCGTCCAGACGGGGCGGACGACGAGGTCGATCCCGCACACGCCCGCCCTGCGAATGTCCGACTACCGCGCTTCGCGGGTATCACCGCGACCGGCCGGAACCGGGAGGGGCCGTCACTCGTCAGCTTTCGCGTCGAGCCCCTCACGCACGATCCGCATTCGTTCGGCGGGGTAGGGCTGCAGTATCCGCGCCGCCT
>NZ_FNQM01000070.1 GCF_900107585.1 Rubrimonas cliftonensis
GCGGCGGGCGCCGGGGCGGCGGAGATCAAGGCCGCTGTCCTGCGCGTTGAGCGCGAGCGGCCTCTGCCCCTGTCGCGTCTTGACCTGCCCGCGGGCGACGAGGGCTTCGCGGGCGCGCGGGTTGCGACGGCCGACAACGCGACCACCGGGCGCTTCCTCGGCCAGACCTACGAGACCGTCGAGGTCACGGTCGCCGAGGCGGATATCGGCGCCCGTCTCGACGCGCTGGTGGCGGAAGGCGTCAGCGTCGTGGTGACGCTCGCCGACGCCGACGCGACGCTCGCCGCCGCCGACCACCTCGCCGGGACGGACGTGCTGGTGATCAACGCCGACGCGGCCGACGACCGGCTGCGCGGCGCGGATTGCCGGGCGAACCTGTTCCATGTCTCTCCCAGCAGGGCGATGCTCGCCGACGGTCTGGCGCAGTATCTCGTCTGGAAGCGCTGGACGGACTGGGTGATCGTCCACGGCTCGCACCCGCGCGACGTCGCCAAGGGCGAGGCCTTCGCGCGGGCCGCGCAGAAGTTCGGCGCCCGCGTGGTCGAGACGCGCGTGTTCGAGGACGCCGGCGGCGCCCGGCGCACCGACAGCGGCCATGTGCTCGTTCAGCGCCAGATCCCGGTCTTCATGCAGAACCTGCCCGAGCACCACGTCGTCGTCGTCGCCGACGAGAGCGAGGTTTTCGGCGCCTACATCCCCTACCGGGCGTGGGACGCGCGGCCCGTCGCCGGCGACGCAGGGCTGATCGCGAGCAACTGGGACGCGAGCTTCGAGGGTTTCGGCGCGACGCAGATGCAGCGGCGCTTCGAGAAGGCCGCCGGCCGCGCCATGACCGACCTCGACTACAACGTGTGGGCGGCCCTGCGCGCCGTCGGCGAGGCGGTGACGCGCACGGCCTCCGATGATCCGGCCGTGCTGCGTGACTTCATGCGCGGCGACACCTTCGAACTGGCCGCCTTCAAGGGGCAGCCGCTGACCTTCCGGGCCTGGAACAACCAGCTTCGGCAGGCGGTGATTTTGGCGGACGGCAAGCTGGTCGTCACGCTGTCGCCGCAGGAGGAATTCCTGCACCAGCGCACCCGCCTCGACACGCTGGGTTATGACGAGCCCGAGAGCGCCTGCCGTTTCTGAGCCGCTCGCTTCTCACGCCAAAGGACGCCCCGATGAAACTTACCTTCTGCACCCTCGCCGCCATGGCGATCGCCGCGCCCGCCTACGCGCAGCTCGCCTACGTCTCGAACGAGAAGGGCAACACCGTCACGGTGATCGACAGCCGGACGCTCGAGGTCGTGCAGACCGTCGACGTCGGCCAGCGCCCCCGCGGCATCACCATCAGCCCCGACGGCTCGGAACTCTACATCTGCGCGTCGGACAACGACACGGTGCAGGTGTTCGACACCGCGACCATGACGCTCAAGCACACGCTGCCCTCGGGCCCCAACCCCGAGCTTTTCGTGCTGCACCCGTCGGGCAACCCGCTCTACATCGCCAACGAGGACGACAATCTCGTGACCGTCGTGGACGTGGTGGCCCATCGCGTGCTGGCGGAGATTCCCGTGGGCATCGAGCCCGAGGGCATGGGCGTGAGCCCTGACGGCAAGGTGGTCGTCAACACCTCCGAGACCACCAACATGGCGCATTTCATCAACACCGAGACCTTCGAGATCTTTCAGAACACGCTGGTCGACAGCCGCCCGCGCATCGCCGAGTTCACCAGGGACGGCCAGTTCCTCTACGTCTCCGCCGAGATCGGCGGCACCGTCAGCGTGATCGACCCGGCATCGGGCGACATCCTGAAGAAGATCGAGTTCGCCGTGCCGGGCATCGTGCCCGAGGCGCTCCAGCCGGTGGGCGTGCGCGCCACCAGCGACGGCTCGAAGGTGTTCGTGGCGCTCGGCCCGGCGAACCGCGTCGCGGTGGTGGATGGCCGCACCCATGAGGTGCTCGACTACCTGCTCGTCGGCCAGCGCGTGTGGCAGATGGCGTTAACGCCCGACGAGAGCCTGCTCTACACCACCAACGGCAACTCCAACGACGTCTCCGTGATCGACGTCGCCGAGATGAAGGTCGTGAAGTCCATCGCCGTGGGCGAGCAGCCCTGGGGCGTGGTCGTCGCGCCGAACTGAACCAACGCCATCAGAGGGAGAGAGACATGAAATCCATCGCCATCGCCGGCCTGCTCGCCGCCGCCGTCGCAGCCCCGGCCGCCTTCGCGCCGGGCGAGGCCGCCGCGCAGGACCGCACCATCACGCTCGGCTTCGCCGGCCTGATGGACCGCCGCAACCGCGTCACCCTGCCGCCGATCAACCTCAGCGTCGGCAAGCCGCTGGCTGACGCGCCCATCGAACTGGTGTCGGGCGGCTATTACCAGATCGAGATCAATGCCGACGGCACCGGCGAACTGGCGATCGGCGGCGCGTCGTTCTTCCGCAACATCTGGATCAACGAGGTCGTGATCAACGACCTCGAAGTGCGCCCGATCGGCCTCGACAGCTTCGAGTTCGACGCCGCCGGCACGATCGAGATGAGCTTCATCGCCATCCGCCCCGGCCAGTACGAGATGCGCATCCCCGGCACTTCCGGCGACACCCAGAAGGTTGACATCATCATCCGCTGAGCGCATCGCCGAAGGCATGGACGCAGCCCTGACAGTGCGCGGCGTGAGCCACGCCTTCGGCCGGACGCGGGCGCTGGACGACGTCTCGTTCAGCGCCCCGCGCGGCGCGTTCACGGCGCTGCTGGGGGTGAACGGGGCCGGCAA
>NZ_FNQM01000039.1 GCF_900107585.1 Rubrimonas cliftonensis
AACGTCAACAATCCGCTGAACTGCCGCGATGTCGTCCTCGGTGGATGTCAGCGGCATCTGCACGACCGTGACTTTGAAGTCTTTTGCGGTGAGGCAGTCATAGACACCGCGCCAAGTACTGCCGTCGACGTTTGCGCCGTGCACGAGAACAATGGTCCTTACATCAGCAAGCGCCGCATGAGATTGCGCTGTCACGGTGCCGAGGGTCATGGCGCTGCAAAGCAGGAGCATTCGGAGATAGGTCATGATAGCGCTCTCCAATTGACGTTGATGTGGTTTTGTGGAGGGAGTTTCTTGGTTGAGGAACGTCGGGGCCGCTCCCTCGCGCGGCCATGTCAGCTGTCCTGGTGCGGGCGCAAGCGCGAATTGCGGCCTCCATCGCGCCGGAGAGGCCATGTCGGAGAGGCCGGGATTACCGGAAACAGCCGCCATCAGGACGGCGGATCCGCCGCCCGCATGCATTATGGCTGGGCGTAGTAGCCGCCATAATGCTTGATCGGTGACCAGACTGGCAGGATCGCTGGCAGCTCAGGTGAAAGGGCGATGAATTCTTCGGCCCCGAACACGACCCGTCCATCGACCACAGTCAGGACCGACGCGACGTGCTTGATCTCCTCCTGCGGCACTGTGATGTAATCCCTGTCCAGCAGCGCAAAGTCGGCAAGATTGCCCGGAGCGATCCGTCCCATCTCGGCCTGTGCGTCGGTGAACCATGCGGCGCCCTTCGTGAACAGATTCAGCGCCTCGATGCGGGAGAGTTGATTGTCTTCGGCGAGGACCTGATTGCCGGAGACAGATTTTCCCGTCACCATCCAGCTGATGGCCACCCAGGGGTTGAAGGTGGTGGCTCGGAAGGCGTCGGTGGTCATGGCCAAGGGGATCCCGCTGTCGACGAGCGCGCGAAGGCGGGGCGTTTCCAGAGCCTTCTCCCGGCTGTAGGTCTTCATGAAGCCGTCGCCGTGCAACGCCATCTTGGGGTCGAGCGCGATACCGCCGCCAAGCGTCTTGACCCTGAGGATGTTCTCCGAAGTGATCGTTTCCGCGTGCTCGATGCTCCACTTCAGGCCGTCCAGCGGAGTCGTCTCGTTCATCTTCTCCAAGGCGTCGAGGAACGGGGTGATGTTTTCATCGTAACTGATATGCATGCGGAACGGGATCCGTCGCCGAACCAGCTTTGCGATATCCTGCTCGACGTGGCGATGAATCCGCTTCGGATCGAGAATGACCGCGGGGCGGTCGAAGTTCTCGTGGTCGTGCACTTCCGTCTCGAGAGCCTTGGCGCCTCGAAACACATGACCATGCGCCATTGACGGATTCAGGTTCTGGCCGGGGCTCATGGGCGAGGTTGTCGTGATCGCGCTTATTTCGGCGTCGACCATGCTGTCACTGCCGAACTGCATGTCGACGAAAGACATCCGGAGATTGAAGCGACTTTCCGGCATGAGCATTGCTGCGGTGACGTGGGCGTCGGGATAGCCCCTGCTGCCACAATCGAAGACAGATGTTACGCCGAAACGGTTCAGGCCATGAATTGTTTGGATCAATGAACTCAGTTGCTCATCAAGATCAGGCTGGGGCATCAGCGTTTCCAGGGAGAGAAAGCCGAATGTGTCGCCGGAAACTGCGCCAGTATGATCGCCTTTCTCATCCCTCTCAAACTCCAGAACCTGAAAGTCTGGAAAGTCCTCAGTTCCCACACCAATCGCCTTCATCGCCGCTTCATTCATGAAGACGCGATTGTAGGCGTATTGCACGTGCAGCGGCCGATGTGGCGCCGCCTCGCGCAACTCCTCCATCGTGGGAAAGCGATTTTCCTCGAACTGGTAGGGGGACCAGCCGCCCATCACCTTGACCCAGTGCCCGTCGGGTGTCCGGTCGGCCTGTTCCTTCAGCATGGTCAGGGCGAGGCGCAGGGTTGGCACGCCGTCCCACCTGACATTGTATGTGTAGTTCGCCTCGTTGAGTAGATGCATATGAGCATCGTTGATGCCCGGGATCACCCTGCGACCGCTTGCATCGATCATCCGGGTGGCGGGACCTTGCAGGATCAGGATCTCGCGGTCCCCGCCAACGGAATAGATGCGGCCATTCTTCACGGCAAAGGCTGTGGCTGCAGGCTGGGCAAGATTCCCCGTGAAGATGTTTGCATTGAAAACTATCAGGTCTGCGCCTGAAGACGCTTGCCCAGACCGCGGCTGATTACTGACGGCAGCATGACCTGCCTGCGCGGCGCTTTCGATGCTCATTGTTGTCTCCATCATCGTGAAATTGGTGGCGGGAGGCGGCTGAGCCGCGCTCTCGTCGTTGTCGGGTTTGCCCAAGGCGAGAGCCGGAGCCTCCTGCTTGGCGAAGACCCTAGCCGGCGCTGGAGCGCGCCGCGGCGCAGAAGCTGCTGTCTGCGAGCAGATCCTGCGGGTCTGTCATCGCTCGGCGAGGTGGTGCTGCTTGATGGACGCCACGCCCTCTCCGCCGCGCGCCAGCGTCTCGCTCCGCGATGAAAGCTTCGGGCCGACCCGCAACAGTCGGGACGGTGCTGACAGGATGCTCGACGGCGCCGACCGCGCCCTATCGGCCGATCTCAACCCGCCCCGAGCCAGCGGCTGGCACCGCGCAGCACAGCAGGACGTCGCTGTCGGCGATTTCGGCGGAGGGCGGCGTGCGGTAGGTCACCGCTCCCGATCGCAACGGGGCGGCGCAGGCCCCGCACGCGCCGGCGCGGCAGCCGAACTCCGGCTCGAGGCCGAGGCGTTCGGCAAGGTCCAGCAGCGGCGGGTCGCCCGCCGTCCAGCGCGCCTCCACGCCGCTTTCGCTGAAGGCGACCGTCGCGGCCTCCGCCTCGGCGGGGGGCGCGGCCCGGGCGGCGGACGTCTCGCTAGTGCGCGCCAGCGCCGCCGGGCCGAAGGCTTCGGCGAAGATGCGTGCATCGCGCACGCCGAGGCCGCGCAGCGTCGCGTAGAGCAGCTGCATGAACGCGGGCGGGCCGCACAGCAGGAAATCGTAGTCGTCGAGCGGCAGCAGGCGGCGCAGCAGGTCGGCGTCGATGCGACCCTCGACGTCGAAGGCGTCGCCCGGCGCGGGACGCGTCAGCGCCGAGACGTAGCGGATGCGGCCGCCCGTCTCGGCCTCCAGCCGCCGGAAGTCGTCGGCGAAGGGGCGTTCGGCGGACGTGCGCCCGACGTGGATCGCCGTCAGCGCGCGGGTGTGGCGCGTGCGGCGGCCTTCGTTCGCGATCTCGCGGGCCATGGCGATCATGGGCGTCGCGCCGACGCCGGCGGCGAGGAAGACCGCCGGGCGTCGCTCCGCCGTATCGATGGTGAAGGCGCCAGAGGGTCCGCGCGCCTCGATCACGTCGCCCGGGCGCAGGACGTGATGCAGCCACCGCGAAACGGCGCCGGCCGGCGCGTCCTCGCGCTTGACCGAGATGCGCCAACCCGCATCGGACGGCGCCGAGGACAGGGTGAAGGATCTGACCACCGCCGCCCCGTCCGGCCCCGCAGGAACGCGGATGGTCAGATGCTGCCCGGCCTTCGTCTGCGGCAAGCCCCCGTCGTCCAAGGGTTTGAGGTGGAACGAGCGGATCACGCTGCTCTCGTCCACGACGCGGGCCACGCGGAAAGGGCGCCAGTCGCGGCGCAGGGCCTCCGCCGCCAGCGTCGCTGCGGCCTTGTCCCAATCGCCGGTCAGCGCGACGTTCGGCGACGGATCGCCCGCGCGCCAGCCCGGCGCGACGGCCGCGGGAAGGCGCACGCCGGCCTCCGCCGTGAAGCGCCAGAGGCGCTCGGCGCCGCGGAAGGCGTCCACCTCGGGCCCGTCCCAGACGATCTCGACGAACCCGGTCAGCATCAACGCCGCGCCGCTCTCCCAGTCGACAAACAGCAGCCCGGCGCGCGCGTCGACCAGGAAGTTGCCCAAGGTGTTGAAATGCAGGTTGCCTGCGAAGTCCGGCACTGTCAGCACGTCGCCGTCAACGCGAACGAAGCCCGCCTTTCCGCCGCGGTGCGAAACGTCGGCGCTGTCGCTGCGCGCCGCCGGATCGCCGCCGCCGCGATAGCTTGCGACGAAGAACGTCTCCGACCGGGAGATCAGCGCGCGCGCCGCGTCGTCGAGGCCCACAAGGCGCTCCGCCGTCGGCGGGGTTTCAGATTGGCGCCCGTGTGGAACGGTCGCGTCCGCGTCGCGCGGGCGGATGTACTGGGGGCAGTTGCCGAAGGCCTGAGCCACCGTCAGCGTCACCCCCGACAGGCCGACCGCCGTCACGCGACCGTTCACGCGGTTGCGGCGGCGGTTGCCCATGCCCATCCCGACCAGCCCGAGCTGCGCGCCCACGACCAGTCCCTCGACCAGCGGGTCGCCGGGAACGGGACGGGCACCGATCATCAGCGTCGCGGAGTCCGGCGAGGCGATGAAGCCCGCGGGGCCGGTCAGCACAGACGCCCACGGGCGGCCGTGGGCATCGACATGGCCGACGAAGACCAGCGGCAGCGCGGCGAAGAACTCGCGCAATTGATCCGTCAGATAGGGCCGCACCGCCTGACTGGCGAAGGCGGCGACACGTTCGGCGACGCCCACGCGCTCCTGCGCGGCGATCTCTCCGGCGTGGAAAGGCGAGGCTTCGGGGTGAGAGTCGTCAAAACCGGTCACGGTCGTTCTCCTTGCCGCGTGGGCTGCGCGAAGATCAGGCGGTCTCGGTCACGAGGCCCGCCGCGGTGGACGGCATCGCGACGAAGCCCGGCAGCCCCTCGATGCGGGCCAGCAGGGCGCGGATGCGGGGGTACGGGTCGAGCGAGACGCCGCCCTCGGGCGCATGGGCGGTGTACGAATAGATCGCGATGTCGGCGATGGTCGGTCGGCCCGCGGCGAGCCACTCTCGGCCGTCCAGATGCGCCTCGAGCCGCTTGAAGGCCGTGGCGGCGACCGCCCGGGCGCGGTCGACGTCAAGTTTCATGCCGAAGACCGTCACGAGCCGGGCCGCGGCGGGACCGTTGGCGATCTCGCCGGCGGCGAGCGACAGGACCTTCTGCACCTCGGCCTCGGCCGCGGCGCCCTCCGGGATCCAGGTTGGCGCGTAGCTGCGGGCCAGATAGACGAGGATCGCGTTGCTGTCCGCCACGACCACCGCCCCGTCCTCGATCACGGGAACCTCCGCGGCCGGGTTCAACGCGAGGAACGGCTGGCGCCGGTGCTCGCCGCCGGCGAGGTCGACGTCGACCAGTTCGAAGGGGATCCCCGAAAGGCGGGCGAAAAGCTCGACGCGGTGGCAATGGCCGGACTTGGCCAGGCGGTGGATGCGGATGGGGGCGGGCATCGGCGAGTTCTCCTTGCAGGCAGTCAGAGTTCCGGCGCTCCGGTCGTCGCCGTCCGCCCGAACATGGCGTGCGCCCGCTGCGGCGATAATTCACTCGTTATTTCAATGATCATGTACGTTGTGACCACAGTGAGTGGAGGGCGGATGGACAGCATGGACATGATGCGGGCGTTTCTCGCCGTGGCGCGGGAAGGCTCCTTCACCGGCGGAGCCCGTCGCCTTGGCGTCTCCACCAAGCTGGTCAGCAAGCGGGTGGCGGCGCTGGAGACGCGGCTGGGCGCGCAGCTGTTCGCCCGCACCACGCGCAGCGTGTCGCTGACCGACGCCGGGCGCGACTGCAGCCTCCGCGCCGCGCCGCTGGTCGAGCAGTTCGCCGAACTTGAGGACGCGTTGCGCGACCGGCGGACGGCGTTGTCAGGCGAGATCCGCATCACCGCGCCAACCGCTTTCGGCAGCCAGCGCCTGCCCGGCGCGCTCGGCGCCTTCATGACCGCGCATCCGCAGGTGAGCGTGCGGCTCGACCTGACGAACGCGCGGATCGACCTCGCCGCCGAGGGCTACGACCTCGCCGTTCGGGTCGGCGCGCCGGGCGATTCGACGATGATCGGCCGGCGTCTGGCGGCGACGCCGCTCATCGTCTGCGCCGCGCCGGATTATCTGGCGCGGGCCGGCGCGCCTGAACGCCCCGCCGACCTCGCGTCGCACGACTGCCTGATCGACCAAAACTTCACGGACCCGGCGATCTGGCGGTTCCTGCCCGCCCGGCCCGCGGCCGACGCGGCGGAGATCGCGGTTCGCGTGGCGGGCCGGGTTCACGCCAACGCCCCGGCGCCGCTGGCGGACTTCGCCATCGCCGGTCTCGGCGTCGCGCGGCTGCCCGCCTACATCGTGGCCGAGGCGGTGGCCGACGGCCGCCTCGTGGCGCTGTTGCCGCAGCATCGCGCGACGGAGATCGCACTGTTCGCGCTCTACCCGACCAACCGCCACCTGCCGACGCGCGTCAGGGCGCTGATCGACCATCTGGTCGCCTACTTCGGCGCGGCGCGTTGGGCAGTTCCGACGGGGCGGCCCGGCGGCGGGTGATCCCGGCGGTCAGTGCGGGCGCCGCCCGCCGAGAAGAGCCCCGACAGCAAGGCGATCGCGGCGAAGCTCGTCACCGCGCCGACCGCGCCGATCATGTCGAGCAGCGCGCCGAACAGCGGAGCGCCGACGGTCTGGCCGACGGCGATGGTCAGGAAGCCGACCATCAGGCCGGTCGCGGGGCGCTGCGCGAAGGCCCGGACGCCCCAAACCAGATAGACCCCGGTCAGCATGACGTAGGCGGCGCCGAACAGGGCGCCTCCCGCGAGGACCAGCGGCGGACTTGCGAACCCAGAACCGACCGCGACCGCACCCGCCGCCATCAGACCGAGAAACGCCCGGTGGACATCGTCGAGACCGAACCGCGCCACAAGCGCGCCGGCCCATGCGCCTGCGATCCCGCCCGCGCCGATGACGCTCCAGAGCAGGCCCGTCCCCGCGCTGTCCCAGCCCGGCCGCAGCGCCACGAGCTGGCCGCCGAAGGACCAGACCGCCGTGCTCGCCGCGCCCATCAGGAAGCAGGCGCCGATCAGTCGAAGCACGGCGGCGTCGAGCGTCGGCCAGCCGCCCGCGCCGTCTCCTCCCCGCGCCGCCGGGAGAGCCCGCCACGCCGCTGCGGCCAGTACGATCGCCACGATGGCGAAGGCGCCGAAGGCGAGGCGCCATTGGCCAGCCAGCGCGAGCGCGACCGGACCTGTCAGCGCGACGCCCGCGCTTGTCCCTGCGTTGATCGCGGTGTTCGTCGCATCCTGTCGCGCCGAGCGCACGGCAGCGGAGACGGCCGCGGCCATGGGCGGCGACGCAAGCCCGGTGCTCGACCCGGCCAGCACCACGGCCACGGCCAGGAGCGGCGCCGACGGCGCCAGCGCTATGCCGGCCATGCCCGCCGCGGCGACGACCGCCGCCGCAGTCGCGACGCTGCGCGCCCCGAAACGCTCGGTCGCCCAGGCCGAAGCGACGATGGCGATGCAGTAGCCGAGAAACGACCCGCCCGCGATCAGTCCGCTCAGAGTTGCGCCCAGGCCGAGGTCAGCGTCGATCTGCGGCAGGAACATCCCGAAGGCGAAGCGGGCGAAGCCGTAGCAGACCGCGATCAGACCGAAGCCGGTCGCGCCGATGCGCAGCGCCGGGCTCATGACCGCGCCGCCTCAACAAGGACGCTCGCCGCCGAACGCGCCGCCGCGACGGCGTCCGGACCTCGATAGACCGCCGCCGCCGTCGCGCCCTCGAACAGGACCACGATCTGCTCCGTCAGCGCCGCCTCGCCGGCGCCGCCGGTCTCCATGGCGACGATCGCAGCGACGCGGTTCCTGAACGCAGCCTTGTCCGCCATGACGGCGGCGGAGATCTCGGGGGCGTCGCCGCCGGTCTCGCCCTGCGCCCTGAGGAACAGGCAGCCGCGGGCGCCCTCGACGCGCACCCAGTCCTCCAGCGCGGCGAAGAGCGCATCGACGCTGCGCACCTCGAGAAGCTGCATGAAGCGGCGATTCCGTTCGGCGAGCGTCGCGGCGATGAGCGCGGTCTTGCCGCCTGCAAGCTTGTAGAGGGTCCGGCTCGACATGGAGGCCAGGACGGTAACGCGGTCCATGCCTGTGGCGGTGAAGCCGTGCCGATCGAAGAGCCGCTCCGCCGCGGCCACCAGCTTTGCTTTCTGATCCATGGCGCGGATGTAAAACGATCGTTTTCCAAAATCAACCGACGGGCGGGAAATGCTGTCCGGAGAAGGAGGTCGTCATTTGAAATCAAGACCGCAGACGACGAACGCCGCAGCGCCAGCGGACCGTCGATCGGCTGGCGTCAGCGCGGGAAGCGGCGGATGCGTGGTTGATCGGAACCGTGCCGCGCGCGGCCGCAGGCCCCGATGGCAACGCCCGGCAGGCGCCCCGTTCGGCGAACGGTCGATCGAGGACGGTCACCGCGATGACTCGCGTGACATCGGTTTCCCCCGCCGCAGGATTGTTATAGCATAGCATCAAGGATCACTTGATGGTCCGCTCCGGTCGTTGATGGTCCGTCACCACACACGGGTGGACCATTCGGCGGATCGCCGACCGCAAGACCCAGCAACAGACGGCGACATCGACCCTATGGCAAGCACAGCAACCACCCCACGCGCCCATCCGTCCTTCACCCAATGGTGCTCCGAGGGGCGACATGCGTCCTATGTGCGCACGACGAAAAGCCCGGGCGGCATTCTCGACCTCGTCGAGGTGGCGCGGCCAGCCGGGGACATGTCCCGCCCAGCCGTGCCGGAACTCGTTCTCTGTCAGGATCTGCTGGGCGGCAGCCGCGTGAGCGGCGGCTCGCCGGATGGGCGCTATGACGTGAAGAGCGAGAAGGGCAATCTCTACCTCGACGCCCCGGACGTCGCAAAGGCGGTCAACGTCGCCGGCAGCCATCGGCTTCGCATCCTGTCGTTTCCCTTGGCGCACTGGCGGAGCGTGCTCGACGAGGCCGCCGACGGCGGATTCTCGTTGGAAAACCTGCAACTCTACAAGGGGTCTTTCCACTCGCCGGCCATCCGCCTGGCGCTCAAGGAGCTCTGGGCGCTGTCCGAAGAGGAGGGAGCGCCGTCGCGCTTGCTGGCGCGTTCCGCAGGCTGCGAGATTCTGGCCGAGCTATGTCGGCTCGGCGGGGCGCCGATCAGGCGTGCGAAGGGCGGCCTTGCTCCGTGGGCGGAGCGACGCTGTCTGGATCTGATGCGTGCGCGGCTGTCGGAAGACCTCAGCGTGGACGAACTGGCCGCCGAGGCGCAGCTCTCGCCTTTTCATTTCGCCCGTATGTTCAAGCAGAGCGTCGGCGTGCCGCCACGCGTTTACCTGACGCGATTGAGGGTGGAGAAAGTCTGCGAACTTCTCGAACTGACGGATCTTTCGATCACGGAGATCGCGCTGGAGGTTGGGTATTCGTCGAACCAGATACTCGCCCGGGTGTTCGCCAAGCATCGGCGCATGACACCGTCCGAGTATCGTCGCGCCGTTCGCGATCCGGCGCGGTCGGCGGATCGCTTCATGGCGCCTTCAGTTCTGACGGCTTAGCAGCGCCTGAATCCGAAAAGGTCTTTCGCAGCCATTGCGCCGCCTCCGTGACATCCTCGTCAGACAGTTCATGGCGGGCCGGCAGCATCCGGGCCTCGACGTGGGCGCCACGGGCCGTCAGGTCGTCCGCCAGCGTCGACGCGGCGCCGACAATCTGATCGTCACGTCCATCGAGCATCAACACACGCGTCGCCGAAAGATCGCCGGTCTGCAGGTTTTCCGTCGCCTGCATTCCACGGAGCAGAATCGCCCGGCGCACGACGCCGGGATGCAGCTGGATGACGGCGGCCAGAAGGTTTGCCCCGTTTGAATAACCGACGAAGGCGAACTTGTCGGCGTCGAGACCGTAAGCCGTCACGGCGCCCTCGACGAAGGCCGCGAAGGCTTCGGCCTCGCTCCGGAGATCCGCCTGGTCGAGCGTCATCGCGTCGACCCGGCCGAACCAGCGTCTGATCCCGTCCTCGACCGCCCTGCCGCGCACGCCCAAGAGGGTCGCTCGGGGCGCGATGCGGCGGGCGATCGGCATCAGGTCGGCTTCGTCTCCGCCGGCGCCGTGCAGCAGCGCCAGGGTTGTCCCGTCCGGGTGCTTCGGCCGGTTGAAGCGGTGGATGAAGGGGAGGCTGCGAGCGGGAAGCCGCTCTTCACCCGGCAGGGTGAATTGCGGCAGCATCGCCAACAGGTCTGCCGCTCGGTGGGCAGCTTGCGGCGGCAGGAACAGCGTCTGACCGAGTTCGCCGGGCGGCTCGTCAATGGCCATTCCCGGCCCGTCGGTCGCGTATTCCATGAGAATGCCGGCAGGATCGCGAACATAGAGAGACAGAAAGTATTTCCGGTCATGTACCTCGGTCGGCCCGTGATCCCTGAGCGACAGCCGCATGGATCTGAGCGCATCGGCATCCGGCGCGCGGAAAGCCACATGGTCCGGGACGCCCGCGCCCGGCACGGAGGGCACGAAGCCGGCCGTCTCCCTGACGTCGACGACGTCGGTATCGGAAACCATGCGCTGCCGCAGGCCTTCGCGCTGCGCGCGACGGTAGCCGAAACGCGTGATGAACGTCGCGGTCTCCGCGCCGTTGTCGGTCAGAACTGTCACGCCGCGCAGACGGGTTGGCGCGCCCGGAAGCGGAGCCGGAGACGGCATCTCGACGCCGACCAGCTTCACGATCAATCCGTCAGGATCTTTCAGCCACAGGACCGGCTCTTCGAACTCCCGAGTTGGTCCGTCGAACGGAACGTTGGCCGCGAGCGCCTTGAGGAGCCAATCACCGAGGGACTCCGGCGAAACGGCGAGCGCCACTTCCGACACCTGCCCGATGCCGGTGCGGCCTCGCCCGCTGGCCTCCCAGACGAGGAAGGTCAGCAACGATCCCGGGCTGCCAACGCCATCGCCAAAGAGCAGGTGCAGTTGTTCGGCATCCGCATAGCCGCCGGTCTGTTTCACCAGCTTGAGGCCCAGGAAGCCGACGTAGAAGTCGATGTTGGCCTGCACGTCGGCGGTGATGCCGGTGACGTGGTGAAGCCCGCTTGTCATTCCGGCCATGGCGCCAGCGGTCACCTGCGTTCCTCGCGAGCAAGGACCTTTTGCACCGCTGGATCGGCGGCAATCCTGTCATGGAGCGCCTGAACGTGAGGGTGCTCCTTCAGGCCGTCCGGGAGGAGCTTTTTCGCCCAACGGATCATCGGGAAGGAATAGGCGTCGATCACCGAGCGCCCACCATCCAGGATGTGTTCGCGACCAGCGAGGTGGCGATTCAGAAGGCCGAACTGCTTCGCGACCAGCTTTCTTCCCGCTTCGACCACGGCGCGGCGAGCTGATTCAGTTCTGTCGCTGGTGTATCGATCCGGCATGAATATGGGCCAGAAAGATGCATGCACGTCCGAGGTGAAGAACGCCGACCAGCGATGCGCTTCGGCCTTGTCTCGCACTCCATCGCCTCCGGCGAGCCGCGCCTCCGGGTGCTTGGACGCCAGATAGTCAAGGATGGCGCCGGCCTGTGTGAGAAGCCACCCGTCGTTTTCCTGAAGGGTCGGCACGGCTCCCGCAGGATTGACCGCGAGAAGCTCATCGGAGCCGAATTGAACCCTGACAGCCTCGTATGGCGCGCCGATCCATTCAAGCGCGATATGAGGCGCCAGCGAACAGGCGCCAACAGCATAGTAGAGTGTTGGCATGATGTCTTGCATCCTCCATTCAATATCTTCAGGAAGCGGGGAGAGCGGCCTTTTCGGATATTGAGCGTCTCGCCCTTTCAGGCCGGCTTCCTCACACGGCCGGCGCAGGGCGCCGGCTGCGTCACCCCGAGGGAGAAGGCCCTTGACGCGGCCCCCTCGAGCTGCGTTCGCCGCACCTTTGGGTGGGCGCCTGTGACGACGAGGGCGAAACTGCCGCCCGCGAAACTGTGATGTGCCCTGAAACTCAGGATCCGGCCGGTATTCGGGCGATCACCTTGATCTCGAAGTCGAACCCGGCCAGCCAGTTGACGCCGATCGCAGTCCAGTTCGGATAGGGCGGCTGGGCGAATACCTGGCTCTTCACTGCCATGATCGTCTCGAACTGGTTTTCGGGATCGGTGTGGAACGTCGTCACGTCAACGATGTCGTCGAACGTGCAGCCGCCTGCCGCCAGCGTCGCTTCAAGGTTCGAGAAGGCCAACCGAACCTGCTTGGCGAAATCCGGTTCGGGCGAGCCATCTGAACGGCTTCCTACCTGACCGGAGACGAACAGCAAATCTTCCGATGCGATGGCGGCGGAGTAGCCGTGCAGCTCGTAGAGTGCGTGCCGATCATTTGGAAAAATGGGATTTCGTTTTGTCATATTTGCATCCTTTCGGGAGTTTCAGGCACAGCAAGGTATGACTTTCCAGCCATGATCTTCAGTGCGTACATCGTCATTAGAGGTCTTGGTAAGCGAAGACTGGTGACGTCGCCGATCTTATGGCGGGCGCGACTTCACGACCCAGAAGCGTGATCGAGCGCTTCATCGCAGCCGTCTCAAGCGATGCCGTGCTCATCTGGAACGTGATGCGCGAGACGCCGCCGAGCGCCTCGCTGGCATGAAGCGCCTTGGCGGCGACCGTGGTCGGATCGCCGATCAGGAAGGCGCCTTCGGGGCCGGCCATGGCTTCGAACTGCCGGCGTGTCGGCGACGACCAGCCGCGTTCGCGGCCGACCGTCGCGGTGAGATGCGCCCAGCCGGGAAAGAAGGCGTCCTTCGCCGCCGCATCGGTCTCGCCGACAAAGCCCATTGCGTGGACGCCAACCACAAGCTTGTCGGGGCTGTGCCCGGCCTGCACGCCGGCGTCACGATAGAGATCGACCAGTGGACGGAACCGTTCGAAATCGCCGCCAATGATCGCCACCATGAGCGGAAGACCGAGCGCCCCAGCGCGCGCAAAGGATTGCGGCGTGCCGCCGACGCCGATCCAGAGCGGCAGACGCGGCTGATGGGGACGCGGAAAGACGCCCTGACCCGTGAGGGCCGGACGGAAGCGGCCTTCCCATGTGATGTTGGTGGTCTCGCGTAGTTTCAGGAGCAGATCGAGCTTCTCCGAAAAGAGTTCGTCATATGCCCGCGTGTCGAGGCCAAACAGCGGGAAGGCTTCGCCGAAGGATCCTCTGCCGACGACGATTTCAGCGCGCCCCCTCGCGACCAGATCGAGGGTTGCGAATTCCTGAAACACCCGCACGGGGTCGGCGGCGCTCAGCACGGTCACCGCGCTCGTCAACCTTATCCGGCTGGTGCGGGCCGCTGCGGCGGCGAGGATGATTGCCGGAGCGGAGTCGAGAAATTCGGCGCGGTGATGTTCACCGATGCCGAACACGTCAAGCCCGACCCGGTCGGCGATCTCAATCTCATCGAGGAGGGCGGCCATGCGATCCGTCGGCGAAGGCGGCCTGCCCGTCGCCGGATCAGGGAAGATCGCCGCAAAGCTGTCGATGCCGATTTCCATGATTGGTCCCTTCACGTGCTTCTCGCGCCGCCAGACGCTGCTGGCCGCTGGCGTCCATGCCGGTCCCGGTTGTCCCATGCGGGATAGACTTTGATCTGGAGCGGACGTCACGCCGCCACGCGACGGCGCAACGAAAGACGGGCTCCTGCTCAGCCATCTGCGACACGGACGGTCGAACCGTCCTCACATGTCGTTTTCGGTTCCGTCCGGGTTCGCTTTGATCTGGTACTCGCCGCTCTCGCGGAAGCTGCGAACGGTGGCGAAGGTGTCCTCCATGAACTGCACATAGGACAGCTTGCCGTTCTCGCCGCGCGCCAGAACCGCGAACGGCGAGGTCACCGTCTTGCCCAGCGTATTCGACGTATAGGTGAAGGCGCCGAAGATCGCGGCGCCGTCCTCATTCTCGAAGCTGTCGTGGATCTGGAAGTTATCGACCGTCCAATAACGGTGCACATCGATAAAGGTCTGGACCAGACCTTCGGTTCCTTTCGTCGTCCCGGCCCACGGCATGACCTGCTTCAGTTCCGGGTTGTCGTAGTTCAGGGAGACATAGGTGAATTCATCGGTGGTGTATCGTTTGACGAAGTCGAGATCGGTCGGGTTCGACAGGATCGTCTGGAGCACCGCCAACGGCGATTCTGCTGACGCCGGCTCCGCCGTGGAAGCATCCTGCGCCAAGGCGGCGCCAGCCAGCGAAGTCAACGCCACGGAGGCGGCGGCGTTACGAAGAGTGCGTGCGATGGAAGACATGATATGCGCCTTTATTGAGTGTCACTGAGCACAGACCCTAGCGAGCGTCTGTCAGGCTTGCGGCGCAGAGGCTGCGCAGTTGGGTCCGTTCCTGCTGGCTTCCGGGCTTCTCGATGGGCTCCGAAGCCCGCGTCATGAAGCGACGCCGCGCGAAAACCGGCCCGTCATCGGAAGGACCGCCCCCCGACGGCGCGCCGCGGTTTGCCGTGGC
>NZ_FNQM01000010.1 GCF_900107585.1 Rubrimonas cliftonensis
CGAGATGGAGCTCGCAAAGCAGATCCGCCCGCTCGTCGACCGCGATCTGGCGGTGGTGTTCTACGACCTGACCACCGTGCGCATCCACGGCGAGGCGGCTGTCGAGGACGACATCCGCGCCTACGGCATGAACAAGGAGCTGGGCGGCGTCGCGCGGCAGTTCGTGCTCGGCGTGGTGCAGACCGCCGAGGGCCTGCCGCTGATGCACACGGTTCACCCCGGAAACGTCGCCGAGACGAAGACCCTGCAGGCGATGCTCTCCACCGTGCTGCAGCGCTTCCCGGTCCAGCGCGTGATCCTGGTCGCCGACCGCGGCCTGCTCAGCCTCGACAACATCGGCGCGTTGACCGCGCTCGCCGACCAGGGCGGGCGCAGGCTGGAGTTCATCCTCGCCGTCCCCGCCCGGCGCTATGGCGAGCTGGTCGAGACCTTCCGCGACATCGCCTTCGACGCGGACGGTCCGGGGGCTGGGCTGGCCGAGGCCGCCTTCGCCGGCCATCGCCTGATCGTCGCGCACGACCCCCTGCGCGCCGCCGAGCAGGGCGACCGTCGCCGCGCCCGCATCGCCGAGCTCGAGGCCATGGCCGAGACGATGGTCACGAAACTCGACGCGCAGGACGCGGCGCGCGCGACGGAAGCCAAGGCCGCCCGCGGCCGCCGGGCGTCGGACCGCGGCGCCTACAGCCGCTTCACCCGCGCCGTCACTGATGCCGAACTCACCCGCTTCCTCAAGGCCGACTTCACCGCAGACCGCTTCAGCTGGTCGGTGGACGCCGACGCCCTCACTGAGGCCGAACTCTTCGACGGCAAGCTCGCATTGCTGACCAACGCCCCGGATCTGACGCCTGCCGACGCCGTCGCCCGCTACAAGGCGCTGGCCGATATCGAGCGCGGCTTCCGCGTCCTGAAAACCGACATCGAGATCGCTCCGGTCCACCACCGGCTGCCCGACCGCATCCGCGCCCATGCGCTGATCTGCTTCTTGGCCCTCACGCTCTACCGCGTCATGCGCATGCGCTTGAAGGCGAAGGGCCACAGCGCCAGCCCCCGCGCCGCCCTCGACATGCTCGCCCGCATCCAGAAGCACACCGCCCATATCGGCGAACGCACCTTCAACGGCACCAGCAAGACAACCCCGGAGCAGCTCGACCTCTTCGACGCCATGAGCCTTCCCAAGCCAGCCTGACGATCAGCGGTTGTGGCAAAAAGGCCAAACGCGGGTTCGCAATTTCAATCGCTTAGCAAATTTGTTGTCGAACTTGGGGGGCGCGATCTCGCGCTTGGCGGCCGCGTAGGAGCCCAGCCTATCGGCGACGATGCGCTTCAGCGCCGCGCAGGCGGCCTTCAGACGTTTTCGGACCAGCCGCTTGGCGGCTTTGCGATCGCGCCGCGACTGCAGGATTTCCTCAAGCACGACGCCATTCTCGTCGACGGCGCGCCAGAGCCAGAAGCGCCGGCCGCGGATCGCGACGTGGACTTCGTCGAGATGCCAGACCAGGCCTGGGCGATCCTGCCGGCGTCGAAGGCCGCGCGCGATCACGAACCCGAACTTGATGATCCACCGCCGCAGCGTCTCGTAGGACACCTCGACGCCGCGCGCGAGCAGCATCTCCTCGACAGCCCGCAGGCTGGGCGAGAAGCGCAGGTACAGCCAGACGGCGTGGAAGTTGATCGCCGGCAGGATGCGCGATGAGCTTCTCAACGAGACGCGGTTCTTCAGCCCCGACCATGCCCGCGCCGCCACGGCCCGATGGGTCGCCGACTGCAACCATCGCCGCCCGCATTCCGCGCTCGGCTACGGCACCCCGGCGGCCTACGCCGCCCAGCTCACCGCAACGGGCGATCGGCTCCGCGCAGCGGAAACGCTCCGCCGATCGCCCGTTGCTCCGTCGGCCCAGCAGGGCCAAAGTCACCGCCGGGCTCCAGCTTCAGCCGGATGAGAAGCGGGGGTCACAGAACCCAGAGTGCAGCGGTCCAGACCCTCGGCCCTGACCGTCTCGGCGCCGCCTGCCACCTGCCGGGCGCGTCGGGCGACGAACTCCGAAGGCCGGGCGGGGTTGCGCGTGCGCGGGCTGGGCAGAATGGCGGCGAGGCGCGCGGCCTCGGCGCGTGTGAGGTCGGCGGCGCCCTTGCCGAACCAGCGCCGCGCCGCGGCCTCCGCGCCGAACACGCCGGGGCCGAACTCGGCGACGTTTAGATACACCTCCATGATGCGGCGCTTGCCCCACAGAAGCTCGATGAGCGGGGTGAAGCCGGCCTCCAGCGCCTTGCGGCCCCAGTCGATCCAGCGCCGGTCGGACGCCGGCCAGAGAAACGCGTTCTTGGCGGTCTGCTGGGTGATGGTGGAGGCGCCGCGCATCCTGCCGCCTTCCTGCGCGTCCGCCAGCGCCGCGCGGATCGCCTCCAGGTCGAAGCCCCAATGGGCGCAGAACCGCGCATCCTCGGCCGCGATCACGGCGCGGGGCAGATGTGGCGAGATCGCCTCCAGCGCGCGCCACTCGCGCGATACGGCGCCCAGCCGCGCCCGCTCCATCTCGATCAGCAGCGTGGTCGGCGGCGGGGCCACGGCGTAGAGCGCGGCCCAGCCGAGCGTCAGGGCCGCAACCCAGAGCGCCAGCCGCAGGACGCGCCGCCTCAGCCGCCTCACGCGCGCGCCCCGTGCGGGGCGGGCTGAGGCGTTGCGCGACCGGGCTTCGCTGCTACCTTGCCCAGGGCGGCGAGACGGAGACCCCGGCAATGGCCATCGATGCGACGCGGCCGCCCCTGCCCGTGACGATCACGCCGCCACCGCGGCCGCTGGGGCTTTGGGGCGCCTTCCGCGCCGCGCGGCGCAACATCCTGGAGATCGTTCCCGAGCCAGCCTACCGCGAACCGGTCGTGAAGGGCGGCGGAGGCAGGCCGGGGCGGATGCTCCTGCATCCGCCGGCCATCGAGCATGTGCTGAAGGCGAAGGCGCGCGCCATGCCGCGCTCGGACGTGACGCTGCGGCTGCTGCGCCCCACGAAGGGCGAAAGCCTGTTCACCGCGCCCTGGGAGGAATGGCGCTGGCAGCATCGCGCCATCGCCCCCGTGTTCCAGCACCGCATGCTCCTCTCGCTCAGCCGCGCCATGACCGACAGCGCCGGCGCGACCGCGCGGCGCATCGCGGCCGCCGCGCCCGACGGCCCGGTAGACGTCTATCACGAGATGGTCGTGGCGACCTTCGACGTCATCAACGACGTCGCGCTTTCGGGCCGCGAGCGGCTGGACCGCGCGGCCGTGGCGCAGGGCGTGACGCGCTTCATCGAGACGGTGGCGCGGGTCTCGCTGCTCGACATCCTCGGCGCGCCGGAGTGGATCCCCCGTCCCGCGCGGCTGCTGACCGGCGGCGCGCGCCGGCTCGACGCCATGGTGGACGGGGTGATCGCCGAGCGTCTGGCGCGCCGCGCGGGGCGGCCCGCCGAGGACCCCGACCTGCTCGACATGCTGATCGAGGCGCGCGACCCCGAAAGCGGCCGGGCGCTCTCTCCGGTGGAGCTGCGCAACAACCTGCTCGCCTTCATCGTGGCGGGGCACGAGACCACCGCGCTGGCGCTGACCTGGGCGCTCTATCTGCTGGCGCTGCATCCCGAGGCGCAGGCGCGGGCGCGCACGGAGGCGCAGGGGGCGCTTTCCGGCGAAGCGGCGGTGGCCGAAGATCTGCCGGGGCTGCCCTACACGCGGCGCGTGATCGCCGAGGCGCTGCGCCTCTATCCGCCCGCCGGCTTCCTCGCCCGCACCGCCAAGGCGCCCGACCCGATGGACGTGGAGCATGGCGGCGGTCCGATCGCGCCGGGGGAGACGGTGATGATCCCGGTCTATGCGCTGCACCGCCACCGTCTGCTGTGGGAGAACCCCGACGCCTTCGACCCCGAGCGCTTCGCGCCCGAGGCTGTCGCCGCCCGCCACCGCTGCGCGTGGCTGCCCTTCGGCGCCGGCCCCCGCGTCTGCATCGGGATGAACTTCGCGCTGATGGAGGCCGCGATCATCCTCGCCTCGGTCCTGGCCCGGCTCGACTTCGCGCCGCCCGAGGGCTTCGCGCCGAGGCCCCGGATGATCCTGACGCTGCGCCCCGAGGGCGGCATGCCGCTGATCGCGCGGCGGATCTGACGCCGCAGCCCGCCGCATGGCGCATCGTAGGCGGTGCGCCGGGGAACGGTATCGCCTATGAAGGGTTCGATCATCGGAGGGTCCGGAATGGCTTATGTGAAATGGACGGCGCTCGCGCTCGTCGCTCTCGTCGTGGCGGCGTTCCTGCACTGGAGCCTGCCTTCGCGCGACATCGTGCGCATCCTCGGCACCGAGGTTGCGCGGAGCGACGCGGAGGTGAGCAACCAGGCGGGGCAGGAGGTCTCGCGCACGCGCGACATCCGCTTCATCAAGGCCGCGACCGCTGACGGCGCGCCGATGGTGTACCGCAACGAGGACACCGACTGGGGCTGGCCGCCCTATTTCAAGTTCGACACCGCCAACCTCGCGGCCGAGGCCGACAACCGCATCTCCACCGAGACCGAGCCGCGCTGGACGATCGTGACGCATTACGGCTGGCGCATCACCTGGCTCTCGACCTTCCCGAACGCCGTGTCGCTCTCCCCCGCGGAAGGGCCGGACCAGACGCTGATCCCCTGGTTCAACATCGTCGTGCTCGCGCTGCTGGCGGCGGCGGTCTTCTTCATCCGCCGCAAGGCGCTCGCGCTGCTGGGGCTGGATGACTGAGGCGATCGCCGCGCTCAGCCCACCCGAGAACGCCAAGGGCGAGACGCGCGGCGTCGGCGTCGAGATCGAGTTCAGCGGGCTGGACGTCGCGGCGGCGAGCCGCGCGGTCGCCGATGCGCTGGACGGCGAAATCGAGCAGGTCCACCACCAGCGCGCCCATGTCCACGCCGCGCAGGGCAGGTTCGTGGTGGAGCTCGACACCCGCTGGGCGGACCCCGACTATGTCGCCGAGCACGCCGCCGACCTCGACCCGGAGATCCGGCGGACGCTCGCGCGCGGGGTGAGCAGCGTCGCCGGCGCGGTGCTGTCGAGCGTCTTTCCGGTGGAGGTCGTCTGCCCGCCGATCCCGCACGACCGGCTGGGCGACCTCGCGCCGGTGATCGACCGGCTGGCGCGGGCCGGCGCGCTGGGCACGCGCCATTCGGCGTTCTCGGGCTTCGGGACGCACTTCAACGTCGAGGCCGCGCGGCTGACGGTGGACCACATCCTGCCGATCATGCAGGCCTACTGCCTGATGGACTTCAGCCTGCGCCGCGACGCGCGCATCGCGCTGATCCGCCGGATGCAGAGCTACATCCTGCCGTTTCCCGAGGCATACAAGCGCCACATCCTGGCGCAGGACTACCGGCCGCACCTGTCACGCTTCATGGACGACCACATGACGCTGAACCCCAGCCGCGACATGGAGCTCGACCTGCTGCCGCTGTTTGCGCACATCGACGCCGCGCGGGTTCGCGACGCGCTTCCCGACGAGAAGAACAGCGCGCGACCGACCTTCCACTGGCGCCTGCCAGACTGCCGCATCGACGAGCCCGGCTGGTCGCTGGCCGAGGACTGGGGCCGCTGGGCGCAGGTCGAGGCGCTGGCGGCGGACGGCGACCGCCTCGCCTCGCTCGCGGCGAGCTATCTGCGCGAGGGGCCGACGAGCGATTTCGCCGCGCGCGTCCGACGCTTCATCGACATGTTCGAATAGCCGCCGCGCGGCCCGGCCGCCGGCAGCGCTGGCCCCGAAAGCGCGCGCGGGGCGGGTCGCCCGGTTCAGTCGAGCCCCGCAGCCTCCCGCGCGATCTCGTCGAGCAGCGACTGCACAATCTGCATCGGCCCCTCGGGATAGGTCCGGTAGCCCACCGTCGTCGGCCCGTCCGGCCCCGCCGACGCGACATAGACGCCATAGGGGCAATGGGCGATGTTGGCCGGGTCGGCCTCCATGACCTGCCGCGACACCACCGCGGAGCAGAACACATAGACGTCGGCGGCCTCGAACAGCTTCACGTCCGAGCCGACATCGGCGCGCGTGCGCTCCAGCATCTCGCCGACATGGCTCACATGGTCGACGACAAGGCCGCGGCCGACGATCGCCTGCTCGACGGCGAAGGCGACGTCGTCAAAGGCGGCGTCGGTCTCATAGGAGACGCCGGTCTCCGCGGCGGCGGCCCCGGCCAGCCCCCCGCAGAAGCTCGCCGCCAGGGCCGCGGCCGCCGCCGCAGTCAGCCGAACATGTCGGCGGTGATGCCAGCATACCATCCCAGGCTCTCCTCATAGGTCTGCTTGCGCAGCGCGGCGTCCTCGCCGGTCTGGCTGATGAAACTGTCGACCGAGGCGATCTTCTCCCCGGTCGCCTCATAGCGGGCGCCGACCTTCACGCCGTCGTCCGTGGCGATCAGCGACCAGCAGGTGTTCGAATAGCGCGGCGGGAAGACCCTCGAGCCGGTCAGCCTCGCGCGCACCGCCATCGCCGCCGCCTTGGCCTGGCTGTTGGCCGAGAAGCCGGACTTCGGCATGTCGCCGGCGATCGCGGCGTCGCCAAGCACATGGACGTTCTCATCGAGCGCGCTCTGCATTGTGGCGGGGACGATCGGGCAGAAGCCGCTGTCGTCGGTCAGGCCCGCAGCCTCGGCGATGCGGCCGGCCTTCTGGGCCGGAATGACGTTGGCGACGTCCGCCTTGAAGCTGTCGAAGCCGGTCTCCACGGTCATGGCGGCGACGTCGATGCGCTGGACGCCTTCGGTGATCGAGGGCGGCAGCCAGTCGACCATGCCCGGATAGTGCTGCGCCCAGCCCTCCGAGAACAGCGCCTGCTTGGAGAAGCTCTTCTTGGTGTCGAGCACGATGATCTTGGCGGTCGGATTGATCTGCGTCAGCAGGTGGGCGGCCATCGAGACGCGCTCGTAGGGGCCGGGCGGGCAGCGGTAGGGGTTCGGGGGCGCGATCATCACGAACACGCCGCCTGGCCGCATCGCCTCGAGCTGGGCCTTCAGGAGCTGGGTCTGGCTGCCGCCCTTCCAGGCGTGCGGCATCGCGTTCTGGTGCTCGACGCCGTAGCCGGGGAGGCTGTCCCAGCGGAAATCGATGCCCGGCGCCACGGCGAGCGCGTCGTAGGCGATGTCGGGGCCGCTGGCGAGGCGCACGGTGCGCGCGTCCCGGTCGACGCCGGCGGCGGTGTCATGGACGACGTTGACGCCGCCCGTGGCGAGCCCGCCATAGCCGTGGCCGAGGCTGTCGTAGTCGCGAAACCCGCCGAGGTAGAGATTGGAGAAGAAGCAGGTGTAGTAGGTCCGCGTCGGCTCGATCAGCACGACGTCGACCGCGCCGCCGGCGTCCCTGGCGACATAGCGGGCCATGGTCGCCCCGCCCGCGCCGCCGCCGATCACGACGAGCCGCGGCCGCGCCTGCCCGATCGCCGCCGGCGCCGCCAGAGCGGCGGCTCCGGCCGCGGTCGCGCCGAGAAAACTCCTCCGGGTCTGCATGCGTTTCTCTCCCCATTCTGATCGTTGGCGGGAATCATGCCCCGCTTTTCATCCTGCGCGCCGCGTCATCCGGTCACGGCGCGGCGGGCTGTTGCGCATGCGTCGCGAAGAATGTCGCGAGCGACGCGATCTCCTCGTCGCCCAGCGTCGCGGCGATCAGCTGCATCGCCTGATTGGCGCGGAGCTTCGCGCGATAGCCGTGGAGCGCCGCCTTGAAGTCCTCCTCCGGCCAGCCGACGATCGAGGGAATGCCGGCGTCGGAGCCGTCGGCCTGATGGCAGGTGACGCACTCGCTCGCCAGATACTCGCCGTAGTCGCGGTCGCCCGCGACGCCGGCCAGCGCGGCGGGCAGGGTCGGCTCGGCGGTGGGCGGCGCTTCGGGAATGTCGCGCGGGCTGGCGCTGTAGCCGCGCAGGAAGGCGAGGAGATCCGCCCGTTCGGCGGGGTCCTTCATGCCGCGGTAGCTCATGCGGGTGCGGGTGACGAGCGCGCGCGGGTTGGCGATGTAGGCGTCGAGCGTCTCGGGCGTCCATTCCAGCCCGTCCGCGCCGGCGCGGATCATGTCCTTCGAGTAGGTGTAGCCGTCGAGCCCGGCCGCCCGACGGCCGAAGACGCCGTTCAGGTGCGGCCCGACGCGGTGGCGCGCCCCGTCTCCGACCATGTGGCAGCCCGAGCACTCGCTGAAGAGCGCGGCGCCGCGCTCGGGGTCCGCGGCGGGCGCAGGGGCGGCGGCGGGCAGTGCGAGGGAAAGCGCGAGAACCCCGTATCTCAGCATCCGCTGCGCGCCTCCCCCGGCTGTTTCGTCGGCGGCCTCAGTCGACCGTAATGCCGCTATCGTCTTCGCCATCGGGCGTCACGTCCAGAATGACGGCGCGCTTCGTGATCACGGCCTCCGCCTTGCAGTCGGTCATGCAGGGCTCGGCCTTCACGAAGATTGGCGTATCGGGACGCGGGTCGTCAAAGAAATTCGCTTCGTTCGGCATCCGAACTTCCGCAAAGTTCTCGTTGCTGAGCACGAACTCATCATCCGTCACCACGTCGTTCATGTAGAGAAGATAGGCAGTGATCGCATAGACGTCGTCATTGCTGAGGGACTGTGCGTAACCGAAGGGCATGGCGCGGCGGATGTAGTCGTAAACGGTGGAGAGGTAGGGCCAGTAGCTGCCGATCGTCTTCACCGGGCGGTCATGGGTCAGGGTGCCCTGGCCGCCGGCGAGCACCGGCCAGCGGTCGACGCCCTCGCCGAAGTCGCCATGGCACATCGCGCACTGTTCGGAGAACACCTGCTCGCCGTCGGAAACGCTGCCCGACCCCTCGGGCAGGCCGAGCCCGTCGGGCCGGATGTCGATGTCCCAGGCCGCAACCTCGGCGTGCGTCGCCTCGCGGCCGAGGCCCAGCCCGCCGGCGAGCGCGGGCGCCGCCGCCAGCAGCGCCGCCGCGCCCAGCGCAAGTCTGCGCATCTCAGGAAATCTCGACATTCTCCGCCCTCCCGTCGCTGTCCACGGCCCAGGTCTGGATCGCGTTGTTGTGGTAGATCGAGTTGACGCCGCGCACCGCGCGCAGGGCGTCCTTGGTGGGCTGGACGTAGCCCGCCGTGTCGATGGCGCGAGACTGGAGCAGCAGCGGCGCGCCGTCCCAGTCGAACTCGTGGTTGAAGCGGTGCATCGACTTGTCGAGCGACGGCCCCTCGATGCGCGCCTTCGTCCAGTTCACGCCGCCGTCGGTGGTGACGTGGACCTCGGCGACGCGGCCCCGGCCCGACCAAGCGACGCCCGATATCACCGTCGGGCCGCGCCCGTGGGTGATGGGCGCCTGCGGGCTGGGCGAGGTGATGACGGACTTCACGTCCATCTCCCAGGTGAAGCGCCGCGCCGTGCCGTCGGCCAGCAGGTCGGTGTATTTCGAGGTCTCCTCGCGGTGGTGCCAGGGGTGGTCGCCGACCTCGATACGGCGCAGCCACTTCACCCACATGTTGCCTTCCCAGCCGGGCACGACGAGGCGGGCAGGGTAGCCCTGCTCAGGCCGCAGGCGCTCGCCGTTCATGTGCGTGGCGATGAGGCAGTCGTCGAGGCACTTGTCGAGCGGGATCGAGCGCGTCATCCCCGCCGCGTCCGCGCCCTCGGCCAGCACCCAGGCGGCGGCGCCCTTCAGCCCCGCCTCCTCCAGCACCAGCCGCAGCGGCACGCCCGTGTACATGACGTTGTGGATCATGCCGTGGGTGTACTGGCAGCCGTTGAGCTGGGCGCCGCGCCACTCCATGCCCGAGTTCGCCGCGCATTCCAGGAAATGCGTCCGCGTCACGCGCGGGAAGCGCATGATGTCGGCCAGCGTGAACACGCTCTGGCGCCCGACAAGGCCGTTGACCATCAGCCGCCAGTCGCCCGGCGCAATGTGGGCGGCGCCGCCATGGTGGCGCTCGAAGCACAGGCCGTTGGGGGTGATGATGCCCTCCAGCTCGTGCAGCGGCGTGAAGTTGATCGAGCTGGTGGCGTCGGCGGTCAGCCAGGAGACGGTGCGCCGCACCACATGGGCCTCGTGCTCGGAGGGCATGCCGTAGGGCATGGCGTCCACCGGGTCGCCGAGGAACTGCGTCCAGGGCTGCGCGTCGAGATCGGTGATGAGGGGGTCGTCGGCCCGGGCGGCGCCGGCCGCGAGCGCCGCGCTCCCGAGGGCGACGCCGCCGGCCCCTCTGAGAAACGCCCGGCGCGAGGTGTGCGCGTCATCGGTCATGTCCATGCCTCCTTGCTGCGTGTCGAGCCGGGCGCGTCTCAGGCGCCCGTCACCTTCACGCTGTCGTTTTCCTGAAGCGTCACGCTGCCGACGCTGCGGATGTGCGCCTCCACCACGTCCCAGATCGGCGGGCCGTCGGTCCCCTCGTTGACCGAGGCCCAGCCCGCGACCGTGTAGCTGCGCGCCGGGTCGATCGGCTCGCCGCTCGCCAGATGCGTCATGTCGGTGATGCGCGAGCCCATCGGCGCGGAGACGTCGATGCGGTAGCCCATGCCGCCCACCCGCACCATGTCGCCGCCCTGCTGGTAGTAGGGGTCGGGGTTGAACAGGTTGTCGGCGACGTCCTCGAGGATGACGTGCAGCGTCTCGCCGGTCATCTCGGAGCGGTAGGCGGCCGGGTAGCTCATCGCAGTGGCGTTGTAGAGGTCTTCCTTGGTGATCCTGTCGCCGGGCAGCAGCGAGGGGCCCCAGCGGAAGCCGGGGCTGAGCGCGATCTCGGCGTCGCGCTCGGTCATCAGCGCCTGCAGGATCAGGTCGTCGAAGGTGCCGTTGAAGTTGCCGCGGCGGTAGAGCAGCGCCTCGGTCTCGCCCAGCACCTCGGAAAGCTCCGCCGCGAAGGGCGCGCGGTGGCCGGCGACGAGCGCCGCCATCTCCGGGTCTGGCGCGATCACGTCGGCGAAGATCGGGATGAGCCGGTGGCGCAGCGCCTTCACGCCCGAGGCGTCGGCGTCGATGTCCACCCGGCTGAGGAACTTGCCGTTGGAGCCCGAGGCGATCAGCGCCGTGTCGCCGACCATCAGCGGCTCGGGGAGGGCGTCATGGGTATGGCCGCACAGGATCACGTCGATGCCCGGCACGCGCGAGGCGAGCTTGCGGTCGACGTCGAAGCCGTTGTGGCTGAGCAGCACGACGACCGAGGCGCCCTCGGCGCGGACCTCCTCGACCACCTCCGCCATGCGCTCCTCGCGCACGCCGAAGGAGAGGTTGGGGAACATCCAGCGCGGGTTGGCGATGGGCAGGTAGGGGAAGGCCTGGCCGATGACCGCGACCTGCACGCCGCCGCGCTCGAACAGCTTGTAGGGCTCGTAGGCCGGCTCGTCCCACTCGGCGTCGTAGATGTTGGCGCCGAGGAACGGGAACGGCAGCGCGTCAACGATCTCGGTGACGCGGTCGATGCCGAGCGTGAACTCCCAGTGCGACGTCATCGCGTCCACGCCGAGCAGGTTCATGGCGTCCACCATGTCCTGCCCGTTCGTGCGCAGCGCGGTGAGGCTGCCCTGCCAGGTGTCGCCGCCGTCGAGCAGGATCGCGTCGGGCCGCTCGGCGCGCAGGCGCTTCACGACGGTCGCGATGCGGTCCATCCCGCCCATGCGCCCGTAGTCGCGGGCGAGCGCGGCGAAGTCGGCGGAGCTGAGCGCATAGGCCATGGGGCTGCGCGGCTCGATCCCGTAGAGCCGCAGGAAGTCCTCGCCGGTCACATGCGGGGGCTGGCCGGCTGCGGCGCCGACGCCGAGGTTGATCGACGGCTCGCGGAACCACACCGGCATGAGCTGCGCGTGCATGTCGGTGACGTGTATCAGCGAGACGTTCCCGCCGGCGGGGCCGCCGATCAGCGCCTCCTCGGTCATCCCCGAGAGGCCCTGGGCCAGCCCGCGCCCCGAGAGGGGGCCGATCAGCGCGCCGGCGGCGGCGATGGCGTGCGCGAATTCACGGCGCGAAAACATGGCTCGGCGCCCTCCTGTGGTTCATGGCGATGTGCGGTCTGCGTCGGGTGCGGCGCGGGGGAGCGTCCCCCGCGCCAGCGCGTCACTGCCTGACGGCCGGCGCCTCGATGTCGAGGCCCTCGCCGCGCCACGAGACGTAGAGCTCCAGCGCCACGAGTTCGTCGGAGCCGACCGCGTAGGGCTCGGCGCGGGTGTCCTGCACGCAGCCCTTGAGGCGTCGGTGGATCGAGCCGATGCCCTGCCATTTCAGGCGATAGGTCGGAAAGCCGTTGAGGTGGCCCTGGCTCAGGTGGTCGGCGCGCAGCATCATGCCGCTGTTGGCCTCGTGGCATGAGGCGCAGGCGAAATCGAGCTGCCCGGTGCGGGTGTAGTAGAGGTCGCGGCCCTTCTCGAACCATTCGGCCATCGGCCCGTCGGTCTGCACGTCCATCGGCATCCCGCGGGACTCCACGGCGATGGCGGCGGTCATGCCGAGCATCTGCTCGCTCTCCCACTTCCACGGCTCGGCGCCCTGGTGCTCCTTGCGCGACCAGTTGATCCACTGCTCCAGCGTCAGCGGACGGCCGGCCGCCTCGCTCCACTTCGGCATGTTCGCGCGCAGCCCGGCGAAGCCGTCGATGCCGCCGTGGCAGTCGGCGCAGGACTTGCCCGAAGCGCCGTCGGCCGCCTCCCACAGCTCGCGGCCGAGTTCGACGGCGAGGAAGGCCGGGTTGTCGAAGTCGTCGAGCTGGAGCGCGCGCGTCTCGTCGTTGCGGTAGTGCCAGCCCGAGATGAGCGTGTCGCCGATCGGGTTGTCGGCATGGGCCGACGCCGCGATCGTCTTGATGGCGACGCCGTCGATCTCCAGCGCGACATCGGTGTTGGGGTCGGCCAGCGCGGCGGCGCCGACGACCATCGCCGCCGCGCCGACGCCAAGGGCGTACCTGTTCATGGACGTGTCTCCTCCCCGGATCCGTCGCTTGTCACGCGACCGTAATCGTTTTTTCGTCGGTGTAGATGGAGCCGTCGTCGTCGACCCACTCGAAGGCCAGCACACCGGTCTCGGGAACCGTCATCTGGAACTCGAAGTAGGGGTTGGCGGAGACGGAGGGCTCCAGATCGCAGGCGAAGACCATCGCGCCGTTGAAGGTGGCGGTGAACTTGTTGATGATCTGTCGGGGGATCGTCGCGCCGTCCTTGTCCTTGCGCTGGCCCGACTCCATCGGGTGGCTGATCAGCGTCTTGATGCTGACCACCTCGCCGGCGCTGGCGGTCTTGGGGGCTTTCACGCGGGGCTTGATCGAGGCCATTTCTTTCGTTCTCCCTGATGCCGGCTCAGCCGCCGCAGCCGCCGATGGTGACTTTCACGGTGTTGGACGCCTGGCGGAACGAGCCGTCAGACATCTTCGCGACCGCGATCACGTCCTGCGTCCTGGCCAGCCGGATGCGCGTGGAGGCCATGGCGACGCCGAGCGGGCCGAAATGGAACGTGGCGACGCCCGGCGAGGGGTTGCCGGCGGCGAGCACGAGGATCGCGGCGGCGCCCTCGGCGGCGACCTCCACCGGCACGGTGCCGCCGTTCTCGGCGATCTCCGGCGTGGTGAGGGTCACGCCGCCCTCGCCGGGCGCGACGCCGCCGGTGAAGGCCATGACGGCCTCCTGCGCGGCGTCGGCGGTCGCGAAGGCCGGCAGGCCCGAGGCTGCGAAGGCGGCCGCGGCGGCGCCGGCGGCGAGCGCCTCTCGTCTGGTGAGCGTCTTCATTGGGCTCTCTCCCTTGGTGCGGCCGCGCCCGGCGTCGCTGGCTGGTGGGCGCGGCAGGGGCGTTCGGTCAATCGGTGAGCGTCTTGAGATAGGCGACGACGTCCTCGACCTGCTGCGCGTCGAGGATCGGCTTGCCGACCGATTCCTTCCGAACGATCTTCAGGCCGTCGATGCGGTAGAAGGCGGGCATGAAGGTCTGCTCGCCGAACACTTCCTTGGAGTTGACCACGATGGCGCGCAGCTCCGCCTCGCTGTAGCGCGCGCCCACGCCGTCGAGCGGCGGGGCGACGTCGCCCTGGAAGCTGATCTCGGGCAGCGCGGCGTTCTGGTGGCAGGTCATGCAGTTGCCGAGGCCGCGGTCGGCGTACCACGCCTTGCCGCGCTCCGCGTCTCCCGGCGCGTCGGCGACGGGCGTCTCGAGCGCGCCGTCGGCGATGGCGACGTCCGAGGGCGCGATCTCCGCCTGCGCGGCGGCGCCGGCGAGCAGCGCCGCGAGCGCGGCGGCGGCGAGCCTGGCTGTCTGGCTGGTCATGTGGTCCTCCCGAAAGCCTCTTTGGGCGAGTTTCTTGTCGTCACCATAGCAATCGCGTCGACCGGCGGGGTTGCGACACATCAACACATTCGCATTATCGAATATGTTGCGACTGCGAAGGGCGCGACGCCTCTCACAGCCTGCCCGCCGCGCGAAGCTCCTCGATGACGCGGGCGTGGTATTTCTGGAAATGCTCATCGCCATCGTAGCCTTTCTCGGCCACCCATCGGAACATGTTGAGCGTGGTCCACTTGCCGAAGGCGCCGGGCATGATCTCCACCGCCGCGTCGCGCACGGTGCCCGCCTCGGGCGCCGTCTCCGGCAGGAAGATCACCGTGGGCGTGAACGAGACCGCCCAGCGCCTTATCGCTTCGCGCTCGGTCAGGCTCTCGCCGTCGAGGTCGGTCACTTCCTCGTCGCCGAACATGTTGATCTGCACGACCATGAAATGCTCGGTGATGAAATCCGCCACCTCGGGGTCAGACAGCACCTCCGCGTGCAGCTGGGCGCAGTAGATGCAGCCTGCCTGCTCCACGATCAGCGCCAGCCGCTTGCCCTTTGCGGCCGCTTCGGCGATGTCTTCGGCGACATCCTTGAACGTGACTGCAAACCAGGGCTCGACGTGCAGCCCGTTCTCGTTGACCTCGGCGAGAGCCGGGGCGAGCGCGCCTCCGGCGAACAGGCCCAGCGCGGCGGCGAAGGCGATCGGTCTCATGGCGGCTCTCCTCACCCGGCGACCGGCACGAAGCCGATCATCCATCCCGAGATCACTGTGATCGAATTGGTCACGAACAGCAGGCCCGTGACGACCAGCGCCGCGCCCATGCCCTTCTCGACCAGTCCCATGTGGCGGCGGAACTTCCGCATCAGTCCCATGAACGGCCCGGCGAAGGCGGCGGCCAGCACGAAGGGCGCGCCGATCCCCAGCGCGTAGGCGCCGAGCAGCATCGCGCCCTGGGCGGCGGTCTCCTGCGCGCCGGCGGTGAACAGGATCGCCGCCAGCACCGGGCCGACGCAGGGCGTCCAGCCGAAGGCGAAGGCGAGCCCGACGAGATAGGCGCCGGCCAGCGTCGCAGGCTTGCGGTTCACCTCGACGCGCGCCTGCCGGTAGAGCAACGGGATGCGCAGGACGCCGAGAAAATGCAGCCCGAGCAGGAGGATCACGCCGCCGGCGATCCACCGCAGCACGTCGAAATACTGGGCGATGGTCTGGCCGACGGTCGAGGCCGTCGCGCCCATGGCGACGAACACGGTCGCGAAGCCCAGCGCGAAGGCCAGCGCCGCGAGCACCACGCGCCGGCGCGCGGACGCCTCGCCTCCCTGCGAATCGGTGAGCTCCTCAAGCGACACGCCCGCCAGAAAGCACAGGTAGGGCGGGACGATCGGCAGGATGCAGGGCGAGGCGAAGGACAGCAGCCCTGCGCCGGCCGCGCCCAGAAGCGTGACGTCAAACCCCATCGCGATTCCACCCAGGTTGCTTTATTTATATTCTTATTTGTGAATGTGTCTGCGACCGGGAAAGGAGTCAACGGCCATGGCTGTCAGCAGGGCAGGCGCCCTTGTCGCAGGCGTCGCGGCGCTTCTGGCGTCGGGCGCCGCGACGGCGGAGACGGGAGCAGGGGCGGGGAAGCTGCGCCTCCTGATGGTCGAGCAGCCGGGTTGCGAGTGGTGCGCGGCGTGGGACGCGGCCGTGGGGCCGGCCTATCCGCTCACCGAGGAGGGCCGCGCCGCGCCGCTGGAGCGCGTCGACATCCTTGCGGTGCGTGGGTTGGCGCTCGATCTCGACAGGCCCGCGCGCTACACGCCGACCTTCATCCTGCTGCGCGGCGATGCGGAGCTCGGCCGGATCGAGGGCTATCCCGGCGAGGACTTCTTCTGGGGCCTGCTCGGCCGGATGCTGGAGGAGGCCGGAGCGCGATGAGGCGGAGCGCGATGAGGCGTGGCGCGACAAGGCGGGGCGCCGCGCGTCCCGGCCCCGCGATCCGGCCCTGGCGCGCGCGGGCGGGATGAGTCGCCGCGCCATTGCCTTGCGGCTCCGGCGCCGTCTAACTGGCGCTCAGTTTCTTTGTGACAGTCTCACCGAATGGCTCCGCTCGACCCGACCGATGACGAGAAGGCGGAGCTTGCGCGGCTGATGGACATCGCGCGGGACGCCAGCGAATTTCTCAAGGTGTTCGCCCATGAGGGGCGGTTCCTGATCCTGTGCCACCTCGCCGGCGGCGAACGCTCGGTGACGGAGCTGGAAAGGCTCATCTCGCAGCGCCAGGCTGCGGTGAGCCAGCAGCTCGCTCGGCTGCGGCTGGAGGGCATCGTCGAGGCGCGGCGGGACGGCAAGGCGATCTACTACCGCCTCGCCGACGAGCGGGCGCTGCGCCTGATCGACATGGTGCTGCGGCTCTACGGCGCCGAGGGCGCGGAGGCTGCGGCGACGACGCTCGACGCATCGGTTGCGAAACGGCGATGAAAGTGGCTCCATGATCCGAACGGCGGGGAGGCCGGGAACATGGGCGAGACGGCGCTTGCAGCCTTGGCCGGGCTGGTCTGCGGGGCCGCGCTGGGCGCGGCGGCGCGACTGGCGCGCTATTGCGTGATGGGCGCCGTCGAGGACGCCGTCTATGGCGACAGCTTCGACCGCCTGCGGATGCTGGGCGTCTCGGCCGCGGTCGCCATCGCCGGCGCCTGGGCGCTGATCGCGCTCGGCGTGTTCGACCCCGCCGACACGCGCGCGGGGCGGCTCGGTCTCGCCCCCTCCGCGGCGGTGCTGGGCGGCGCGCTGTTCGGCTACGGCATGGCGCTGGTCGGCACCTGCGCCTTCGGCGCGCTGGCGCGGGTGGGCGGCGGCGACCTGCGCTCGCTCGCGGTGGTCTCCACCATCGGCGTGACCGCCTATGCGACCACCTCCGGCGTGCTGTCGCCGCTGCGCCTGTGGCTCTCGCCGCCAGGCGCGGCCGATCCCAGCCTCGCGACCACTATCGGCGGCTGGCTCTCGATGCCGCCGGCGCTGGCGGCATTCGTGCTGGCGCTCGCGCTCATGACGCTGTCGCTGCGCGGCGCGGGCGGCCGCCGGCGCCACATCGCCATATGGGGCGCCGTCGTCGGCGGCGCGGTGGCGCTCGGCTGGCTCGCAACGGCGCTGCTGGCGGGCGGCTTCGACGCCGTGCCGGTGGAGAGCCTCAGCTTCGCCGCGCCCACCGGCGAGACCATGCTCTACCTGATGACCGAGGCGCGGCTCGTCGCGCCGGGCTTCACGGTCGGCGGCGTGGTCGGCGTGGTCGCCGGCGCGGCGCTCGCCGCCGCCTGGCGCGGGGACAGCCGCTGGGAGACGAGCGACGACCCGCGCGAGCTGCGCCGCCAGCTCACCGGCGGCGCGCTGATGGGCGTCGGCGGCGCGCTGGCGCTCGGCTGCACCATCGGCCAGGGGCTGACGGCGCTCTCGGTGCTGAGCCCGATGGCGCCGGTGGTGATGCTCGCCATCCTCGTCGGCGCGCGCGCGGGGCTGTATGTGCTGGTCGAGGGCCTGCCCGCGGCCCGCAAACACTGAGGTCTCCCCGAATGGCTTCCGCCCCGGCTCCCGTCTTCGACGGGCACAACGACATGCTGCTGAGGCTATGGCGCGCGCGAGACTTCGACGCCCGCGCCTTCCTGGAGAGCGACGGGACGGGCCACATCGACCTCGCCCGCGCCCGCGCCGGCGGGCTTGTGGGCGGCTTCTTCGCGATCTACCCGCCCGACGACGCGCCGCCCTCGCCGGACGGCGCGCTGAACGGCGGCGACGACGGCGGCGTGGTCGATCATGCGCCGACCGGCCCCATTGCGCCCGACCACGCCCGCCGCGCCACGCTGGAGATGGCGGCCATCCTGCTGCGCCTCGCGCGCGCCCGCCCCGACGCCCTGCGCGTCTGCCGCGACGTCGCCGGGATCGAGGCGGCCGAAGCCGACGGCGCGCTCGCGGCGATCATGCATGTCGAGGGCGCGGAGGCGATCGGCCACGACCTGCTGGAACTGGAGACGCTGCACGCCGCCGGCCTGCGCTCGCTGGGGCCGGTCTGGTCGCGCCCCAACATCTTCGCGACCGGCGTGCCGTTCCGCTTCCCAGGCGACCCCGACGAGGGCGCCGGGCTCACCGACGCCGGCCGCGCGCTGGTGCGCGCCTGCGACGAACTGGGCGTCATGGTGGACCTGTCGCACCTGAATGCGGCGGGGTTCTGGGACGTGGCGCAAATCTCCGACCGGCCGCTGGTCGCGACGCACTCCAACGCCCACGCCTGCGCGCCGTCCTCGCGCAACCTCACCGACCGCCAGCTCGACGCCATCGCCGAGCGCGGCGGGGTGGTTGGGCTGAACTTCGCGGTGGGTTTTCTCAGGGCCGACGGTCGCCGGGTCTCGGCCACGCCGCTGGAGACGATGGTCCGCCATCTCGACCACCTGCTCGGGCGGCTGGGCGAGGGCGGCGTCGCGCTGGGGTCGGACTTCGACGGCGCGCTGATCCCGGCGGAGATCGGCGACGCGGCGGGCCTGCCGGCGCTGGTCTCGGCGATGCGCGCCGCGGGCTACGGCGAGACGCTGATCGCCCGCATCCGCCGCGACAACTGGCTCGATCTCCTGCGACGGACGCTCCCGGCCGTGTGAAGCTTTCCGCGGTTCATCAAACTGTCGCTCAACTGTCAGGCGTATTTCATGGGGTCGACCTAGCGTGCGTGCTTCGCATTCCCGAAGGGAGCACACATGATCCGCACCACCATCGCAGCGGGCGCCCTCGCGCTGACCGCCGCCGCCGCCCACGCCCAGACCGAAATCACCTGGTGGCACGCCATGGGCGGCGCGCTGGGCGAGGCGGTCAACGCCGTCGCCGAGCAGTTCAACGCCTCGCAGTCCGAGTACCGCATCGTGCCCAGCTACAAGGGCAACTACGAGGAGACGCTGACGGCGACCATCGCCGCCTTCCGCGCCGGCGAGCAGCCCAACGTCGTTCAGGTGTTCGACGCCGGCTCCGCGACGATCATCGGCGCCACCGGCGCGACGATCCCGGTCGAGGACCTGATGAACCAGAACGGCATTCCGTTCAACATCGAGGACTACATCGCCGGCGTGCGCTACTTCTATGCCGACGGGTCCGGCAAGATGGTCGGGATGCCGTTCAACTCGTCCTCGCCGATCATGTACTACAACGTGGCGGTGCTGAATGAGGCCGGCGTCACCCCGCCCAAGACCTGGGAAGAATTCCGCGACGTGACCGCGCCCGCCCTGAAGGCCGCCGGCTATGTGCCGCTCGCCCAGAGCCACACGCCCTGGATCTTCACCGAAAACTTCATGTCGCGCCACAACCTGCAGTTCGCGACCAACAGCAACGGCTATGACGGCGCCGAGGGCACGCAGCTGCTCGTCGACAACCCGGCGATCAAGGCGCACTTCACCGCGCTGAAGGACTGGTCGGACAACGGCCTCTACAAGTATTACGGTGCCGGCTGGGCCGACAACCAGACCCCGTTCGAGAACGGCGAAGTCGCGATCTGGCTCGGCTCCTCGGGTTCCTTCGGCGGCCTGAAGAAGTCGGTGGACTTCGAGTTCGACGCGACATTCCTGCCCTACTGGGAAGCCGTCACGCCCACCGGCTACAACACCTTCATCGGCGGCGCCGCGCTCTTCGCGATGGCCGGTCATCCGGCGGAGGAGAACAAGGCGGCCGCCGAGTTCTTCCGCTTCCTGAGCTCGCCCGAGGTCCAGTTCTTCTGGCACCGCGAGACCGGCTACGTGCCGATCACCGAGGCCGCTTACGAGCTTGGCAAGTCCGAGGGCTACTACGAGAGCACGCCGCTCGCCGAAGTCGGCATCCAGCAGCTGTCGCTGCCCGGCGGCGAGTGGACCAAGGGCTACCAGATGGGCTTCTATGTCCAGATCCGCGACGTGATGAACCGCGAATACGGCCGCATCTTCGCCGGCGAGACTACCGTCGACGAGGCGTTCCGCACCATCACCGAGGAAGGCGACCAGCTACTCGCCCGCTTCGCGCAGACTCAGGGCTGACCTGGGGCTGATCTAGGCCACGCAGCGAAGGGCCGGGCTCCGCGCCCGGCCCTTTCGCCGTTCGAAAGCACCGTCGCCGAGACGACCCGCGACGCTCCAACCCCGGTGAAGCGAGCCGCATGAAAAAGGTCCAGTTCTCAGGGATCGCCCCGCCGCTGCTGCTGATCGCGCCGCAGATGGCGATCGTCGTGATCTTCTTCCTGTGGCCGGCCGCCGAGGCCGTGCGCACCTCGTTCTTCATCCAGGATCCGTTCTTCGGCCGGGCGGTGTTCGTCGGGTTCGACAACTATGTGAACGCCGTGACGCGCTCGGACTATCTGCGCTCCGCCGCCTTCACCGGCGTCTTCGTCACCGCCATCTGCGCCATCTCGCTCGGGTTCGGCCTGCTGTTCGCCGTCTGCGCCGACGAAGTGCTGCGCGGCGAAGGCCCCTACAAGACGCTGCTGATGTGGGTCTACGCCATCGCGCCCCCGGTCGCCGGGCTGATCGGCGTGATGCTCTTCGACCAGCACATCGGCCCGCTGGTGGACTTCTTCGCCTTCTTCGGCTGGGAGCTTCAGACCGGCGTGGACTACTGGGACACCGCCTTCGCGATGACCGTCGTCGCGGCTTGGAAACAGATCCCCTACAATTTCATCTTCTTCCTCTCGGGGCTCCAGGGCATCCCGCGCTCGCTGCGCGAGGCCGCCGCGATCGACTGCCGCTCGCCCGCGCGCCGGTTCTGGACCGTGGTGTTCCCGCTGCTGGCCCCGACCTCGTTCTTCCTGCTGGTGATCAACATCACCTACGCCTTCTTCGAGACCTTCGGCGTCATCGACGTCATGCTGAAAGGCGAGCCGGGCAACAATCCGGTGTCGCTGGTCTACAAGGTCTATCTCGACGGCTTCCGCGGGCAGGATCTCGGCGGCTCCTCGGCGCAGTCGGTGATCCTGATGGTGGGGGTGATGCTGTTGACGGTGGTGCAGTTCCGCTTCATCGAAAGGCGGGTGCACTATGCCTGACGCGAGCTTCGACGCCGCCGCCGACGCGCCCAGCCCCGCCGCGAAGGGCGCCGCCCGCCGCGCGCCGGCGCTCCGCCTGCGCTGGTCGTCGGTGTTCAACCACGGCGTGCTGATCTTCGGCGTGTTCCTGATGATGGGGCCTGTCGTGATCGCCTTCACCTCGTCGACGTTCGACCCCATCGCCATCCACCGCGATGGGCTGAAGCTCGGCTGGGGCGGCGAATTCCTCAGCACCTACGACACCGTGCTGTTCGAGAAGTCGGGGTTCACGAAGGAGGTGAACGGCCTGCTGATGCTGTTCAACTCCATGGTGATGGGGCTGGGCTTCGCCATCGGCAAGGTCGTCGTGTCGATCCTGGCCGCCTACGCCATCGTGTATTTCCGATTCCGCGGCGCGACGGTCTGCTTCTGGGTCATCTTCTCCACGCTGCTCTTGCCGCTGGAGGTGCGCATCCTGCCCTCCTACGAAGTGGTGCAGAGCCTCGGTCTGCTGAACACCTACACCGGGCTGATCGTGCCGCTGATCGCCTCGGCCACCGGCACCTTCTTCTTCCGCCAGTTCTTCAAGTCTGTGCCGGAGGAGCTGCTGGAGGCCGCGCGCATCGACGGCGCGAACTGGTGGCGGTTTCTCGTGGACATCCTCGTGCCGCTCAGCCGAACGATGATCGCGGCGATCTTCATCATCATGTTCGTCGTGGGCTGGAACCAGTACCTGTGGCCGACGCTGATGACGACGGAGGAGGGCTACTTCACCATCGTCCGCGGCATCAAGCAGATCATGCAGGTGTGGATCGGCGCCAACATCCCCGCCTATAACGAGGCGCTGGCGCTCGCCGTGCTGGCGATGCTGCCCCCGGTCCTGATCGTGGTGATCTTCCAGCGCATGTTCATCAAGGGCCTCGTGGAGACCGAGAAATGACCCCCGCCGACGGTTCCCGGGGCGGCGTCCCCACCCTGGAGATCACCGGCGCCGTGAAGCGCTACGCCAACGGCCATCTCGCGGTGAAGGGCGTCGACCTGCACGCCGACGAGGGCGAGTTCGTCGTCTTCGTCGGCCCCTCGGGCTGCGGGAAATCCACCCTGCTGCGCATGATCGCGGGGCTGGAGAGCGTCACCGAGGGCGAAGTGCGGCTGAAGGGCCGCGTCGTCAACGATGTCGAGCCCGCCGACCGCGACATCGCCATGGTGTTCCAGAACTACGCGCTCTACCCGCACATGAGCGTCTACGACAACCTCGCCTACGGCCTGCGCAACCGGAAGATCCCGAAGCCCGAGATCGACCGCCGCGTGCGCGAGGCCGCCGAGATGCTGCAGATCGGCGAATACCTCGCCCGCAAGCCCGGCGCGCTCTCCGGCGGCCAGCGCCAGCGCGTCGCCATGGGCCGCTGCATCGTGCGCGACCCGGCGATCTTCCTGTTCGACGAGCCGCTTTCGAACCTCGACGCCAAGCTGCGCACCCAGATGCGGCTGGAGATAAGGCGGTTGCAGCGCCGGCTCGGCGTCGCCGCGGTCTACGTCACCCATGACCAGGTGGAGGCGATGACGCTGGCCGACCGCATCGTGGTGCTGAACGGCGGGCGGGTGGAGCAGATCGGCGCGCCGGTCGAGGTCTACAACGCGCCTGCCTCCACCTTCGTGGCGAGCTTCATCGGCGCGCCGGCGATGAACCTGTTTCCCGCCGAGGCCGAGGGCGGCGCGATCCGCGTCGACGGCGGCTCGGCGCCCGCGCCTGCCCGCGCCCGCGGCGCGGTGACGGCGGGGCTGCGGCCGGAGAAGGCGCGGCTCGTGCCCGCCGGCGGGGGCCTGCCGTTTACGGTGGAGACGGTGGAGGAGCTCGGCGCGACGCGGCTCGTCCACGGCCATGTCGGCGCGGCGTCCTTTGTCGTGTCGCTGGAGGCGGGCGTCTCGCCCCCCGGCGAGACCTGCGCGGTGACGGCGGATCCGGCGGACGTGCATCTGTTCGACCGCGGGAGCGGCGCGCGGCTGTGAGCTACGCGCAGACGGTCGCCGCCGCATCCGGCCCGCCTCGCTTTCTCGGCGAGCGTTTCGACGGTGGGGGCCGTCCGCTGCGGGCCTCGGGAAACACCGTCATCGCCAACCTGAACGAGGGCGCGCCGCTCGCGGCGCTGACCGCGGCGCGCGACGCGCTGGCGGCGACCGACGCGGGCCCCTGCTTCGCGTGGCTGCCGCCGTCCTCCTACCACATGACGCTCTATGACGGGCTGCTCCACGCCAGGCGTGAGCGCGGCTACTGGCCCACGGATCTCGCCATGGACGTGACCGACGCGGAGGCCGACGCCTTCATGCTGGCGCGGCTGGGCGCCTGCCCGCCGCCCGGAGAGCGGGCGTTCAGGATGATCCTGCTCGGGATCGAGGCCGGCCCCGGCGGCGGCGTCGGGGTCGCGATGGGCTGCGAGGACGCGGCGGAGGAGGCCCGGCTGCGCGGCTGGCGCGACCGGCTCGCCGAGGCGGCGGGGCTCGCCGCGCGGCCCGGCCATGCGGCCTATGCGTTCCACGTCACGCTGGCCTATGCGGTCGCCTGGGCTGACGCCGACGCCGCGCCCGCCTTCGACGCCGCGCTGGCGCAGGCGGGCGCGACGCTCGCCGCGCGGCTTCCGCTCGTGGAGGCGTGGCCGCCGCTCTACTGCCACTTCGCGGACATGACCCGCTTCGACACGGTGTGCGCGCTCGGTTGAGGCGCTGCGCCGGCCCCCGAGCCGGTGCCTTCCGTCATCGGTCGAGACGGCGCGGCCTCCGTGGCGCGGTCCGACCCGGAGCTCAGCCCGGCTCGCCCTCGTAGATCGCGCGCTCGTCGGCGATGGCGACACGCAGGATGTTCGTGGTGCCGGGCTGGTTGAAGGGCACGCCGGCGGTGACGACGATGCGATCGTTCTCGTTGGCGAAGCCGTCGCGGCGCGCCACCCGCGCGGCGCTGACGACGGCGAGCTTGAAGCGCTCGACCTCCTCCACCACCGCGCAGTGCAGGCCCCACACCAGCGTCAATCGCCGCGCCGCACCGCGGAACGGCGTCAGCGCCAGGATCGGCACCCGCGGCCGCTCCCGCGCCGCCAGCACCGCGGTCGCGCCGGAATGGGTGAAGCAGCATATCGCCTTTACGTTGGAGGTCTCCGCCACCTCGCGCGCCGCCGCCATGATCGCCTCCGAGACGGAGCCGCGCACGCTGCGCCGGCTCGCCTCGATGATCTCGCGATAGACCGGGTCGGCCTCGACCGTCTCGGCCACCGCGTTCATCGCCGCCACCGCCTCGGCCGGATAGTCGCCGGCGGCGCTCTCGGCCGACAGCATCACCGCGTCGGCGCCCTCGTAGATGGCGTGCGCGACGTCGGAGACCTCGGCGCGCGTCGGCACCGGGGCGGTGATCATGCTCTCCATCATCTGGGTCGCGACGATCACAGGCTTGCCGGCCTTGCGGCAGGCGCGCACGATCTTCTTCTGCTGCGGCGGCACCTGCGCCACCGGCAGCTCCACGCCCAGGTCGCCGCGCGCCACCATGATGCCGTCGCTGGCGGCGATGATGTCGTCGATGTTCTGCACCGCGGCGGGCTTCTCGATCTTGGAGACGAGGCTCGCCCGGCCCTTGACCAGTTCGCGCGCCTCGTCGACGTCCTCGCGGCGCTGCACGAAGCTGAGCGCCAGCCAGTCGACGCCCAGCTCGCAGACGAATTCGAGGTCGCGCCGGTCCTTCTCGCTGAGCGCCGTCAGCGGCAGGATCACGTCGGGGACGTTGACGCCCTTGCGGTTGGAGATCTCGCCGCCGACCTCGACCGACGTATCCGCGCTCTCGCCGTCGCAGGCGGTGACGCGCAGGCGGATCTTGCCGTCGTTGACCAGCAGCGAGGCCCCCGGCGTCAGCGCCGAGAGGATCTCGCGGTGCGGCAGCTGCACCCGCGTCGCGTCGCCCGGCGCATCGTCGAGGTCGAGCCGGAAGGCGGCGCCCTCGACCAGCATCGCGGCGCCCTCGGCGAACACGCCGACGCGAAGCTTCGGCCCCTGGAGATCGGCGAGGATGCCGATGGGCCGCTGCATCTCGTGCTCGATCTCGCGGATCAGCGCATGGCGGGCGGCGACCTCCTCATGGCTGCCATGGCTCATGTTCAGGCGGAAGACGTCGGCCCCGGCGTTGAACAGGCTCGCGATCATCTCGCGGCTGGACGAGGCGGGGCCGAGCGTGGCCACGATCTTCACGTTGCGGCGGCGGCGGATGACCGTCATGGGCTGGCCTCGTTCTCGGCGGTTCTCTCGGCGTGCGCAGGCTGGCCCCGCGACGCTGGGGCAGGTTTAGCGCCGCGCGCTGCGGGATGCGCGCCCTTTCGCTGCGGCCCGGTGGCGCAACCCGAACGGGCGATGGCGCGGGTTCTGGGCGGCCGGTTCTGGGCGGCCGGTTCTGGGCGGCGGGCTCAGGGCAGCGGGAAGGACAGCGGGCGGTCGAAGTCGGGCGGGGGGAAGGCGCCGGGCGTCGCCAGCGATGCGACGGCGCGGCGATTGGCCTGCTCGCGCACGCCGTCGGGCGTCGGCACGGCGGGGTCGCGTTCGCCCAGCGTGGCGACGGTGAGCGTCTGCGGCGGCGTTCCGCGCGCGATCAGCTCGCGGCGCACCATCTCGGCGCGGCGCAGCGCGAGGGCGTCGTTCGCATCGGCATCTCCGGCCGCGTCCGCATGGCCGATGACGGAGACGGCGCCGAAGCCTTCGCGCGCCTGGGCGCGGGCGACGCTGCTCGCCATCTCGACGCCCTCTGCGCCGAAGGACTCGCGGTCGAAGCCGAACAGGAACGTTGCGCCGGCCTCGGGCTGCGGCGCCGGCCCGGCGCAGGCGGCCGCGAAGGCGGCTGCGCAAAAAAGCGCCGCGCGCGTCATGCCGATGGTCATCATCCGGTCTCCCTTGCCGCATGGGCTGGCGCGAGCATGCCGCCTGAGCGCCGCGCAGGCAAACGCTTCGGCGGGTCTCAGTAGCTGTACTCGGCGTAGATCCTGTCGAGATCGCCGCCCCAGTCCGCATCGTAGCGGCGCAGCAGCTCGTCGGCGAGCGTCTCGCCCCGGTCCACCGTCTCGCGCAGGGCGTTGAGGAAATGGCTCTCGTCGGCGTCGAACACGAAGGCCTGCGCCCGCGCCGTCAGGCCATGGCCGGCGATGTCGACGAGCTCGCGGGCGATGTCGCGCATCGAGCGCCCGGCGATCTGCGCGTCGAGCCCGTGGCGCGCGGCCCCCTCGCGCAGCGCCTCGCGCTCCTCCGCGCTCCAGCCTTTCGCAATGTCCCACGCGGCGCCGAGCGCCGTCTCGTCGTAGAGCAGCCCGACCCAGAAGGCAGGCAGCGCGCACAGCCGCCGCCACGGCCCGCCATCGGCGCCGCGCATCTCGATGAACTTCTTGAGCCGCGCCTCGGGGAAGATCGTCGTGAGGTGGTCCGCCCAGTCCGAGAGCGTGGGCTTCTCGCCCGGCAGCGCGGGCAGCCGGCCGTCGAGGAAGTCGCGGAAGCTCTGGCCGGTGGCGTCGATGTAGCGGCCGTCGCGGTAGACGAAGTACATCGGCACGTCGAGCGCGTACTCGACGTAGCGCTCGAAGCCGAAGCCGTCCTCGAAGGCGAAGGGCAGCATGCCGGTGCGGCTGGCGTCGAGATCGCGCCAGACCCGCGCGCGCCAACTCTTCCAGCCGGATTTCCTCCCCTCGAAGAACGGCGAGGCGGCGAAGAGCGCGGTCGCCACCGGCTGCACCGCCAGCGCCACACGCATCTTGGCGACCATGTCGGCCTCGGACGCGAAGTCGAGGTTCACCTGCACGGTGCAGGTGCGGTACATCATCTCGAGCCCGTGGCCGCCGACCTTGGGCATGTAGCGCGTCATGATCCCGTAGCGGCCCTTGGGCATCATGCTCATGTCGTCGTGGCGCCAGACCGGCGCGGCGCCGAGGCCGATGAAGCCGACGCCGATCTCCTGCGCCACCGAGCGCACTTCCGCGAGGTGCTGGTTCACCTCCTCGCAGGTGCCGTGGATGGTCGCCAGCGGGGCGCCGGAGAGCTCCAGCTGCCCGCCCGGCTCCAGCGAGACGTTGGCGCCGCCCTTGGCGAGGCCGATGATGTTGTCGCCCTCCAGCACCGGTTTCCAGCCGAACCGGTCGCGCAGCCCCTCCAGCATCGCCCGCACGCCGCTCGGCCCCTCATAGGTCAGCGGCTTGTGGTCGGCGAGGCGGTAGCCGAACTTCTCGTGCTCGGTGCCGATGCGCCACGCCTCGCGCGGCTTGCAGCCTGCGGCGAGATACTCGGCGAGCTGCTCGCGGCGCTCGATCGGGCCGCCGCCCTGTTGTGGTATCGACATGCGGCCCCGCGCCCCTCGACCTTCGTTCTGCGCGCGCAGGATTAGGCGCGGCGCGCGGGCGGGGCAAGCGCCCGTTGCGCCGCCGCCCCGCCGCGCCCCGCCCCGCCGGCGGGCTGGCCTCAGTCGCGCGCGAGCCTGACGGCATTCCGCGCCGGGCGGCGCCAGACCTCGCGTTCGACGTCCGCCGCGGCGAGCGCGCGGGAGACGCGCGCCTGGTCGAAGCCGGGCAGCGCCGCGAAGGCGTCGAGCAGGGCGTCGGCGCCCTCCGCCGCCGCGGGCGCGCGCAGCAGCGCGCCGTCGGCGCCGCGCATCAGCCAGACCGGCCCATGTGGGCCGCGCGCCAGGGCGATGGACGCCAGCGCGTCGAGATCGGCCACGCCGCCGCCATCGGGGCCGAAATAGGCTACGCGGCCTTCGCGGACCGCCACCAGCCCCGGCCCCGGCGCGCCGCCCGAGAGCCGCGCGCGCAGCAGCCCGTCGCGCGCCATCCAGAACGCGGCGGCGAGCAGGATCGCCAGCCCCGCCACCGCGAGCGGCGCGCCGGCGAGCGCCGCCTCCGCCAGCGCGCCCAGGGCCAGCGCAGCCAGCGCCGCGGCGCCGATCAGCCAGCCGTGGCGGCGCAGCGTCTCCTTCGCGCCCGGCCTGAGAAAGCCGCTCACGCCCGCCAGTCCCCGAGCGCCGCCTGCCAGAGCGCCAGCGCCGCGACGGCGGCGGTGTCGGCGCGCAGCACGCGCGGCCCCAGCGAGACGCGGGTGACGAAGGGGGCCTCGGAGAGGCGTGCGCGCTCCTCCGGCGCGAAGCCGCCCTCCGGCCCGATCAGCACCGCCCAGGGGCCCGGCCCACTCCCCGCCTCCCTCCCCGCCGCGCGCAGGGCGTCCATGGCCGGCGGCGCGTCGCGCGCCTCGTCGCAGACCATCAGTCGCCGCCCCGCCTCCCACGCGTCGAGCAGCGCGGCGAGCGGCGCCGGGGCCAGCACCTGAGGCACCGAGAGGATCTCGCACTGCTCCGCCGCCTCGACGGCGTGGGCGCGCAGCCGCTCGACATTGACACGCTCGGCGTTGGTGAAGCGGGTGAGGCAGGGGATCAGCCGGCGCGCGCCCATCTCGCAGGCCTTCTCGGCGATGAAGTCCGTGCGGGCCTTCTTGATCGGGGCGAAGATCAGGTCGAGGTCGGGGCCTTCGGCCTGCGGCCTCAGCAGGGCTGCGCAGCGCAGCGCCCCGCCCTTGCGGCCGGCCTCGGTCGCCACGGCCCGCCATTCGCCGTCGCGCCCGTTGAACAGCGCCACCGCGTCGCCTTGCCCCAGCCGCATCACCGTGAAGAGATAGTGCGCCTGGGCCCGCTCCAGCGCCACGGCCGCGCCGTCGCCGAGCGGCGCGTCGACGAAGAGCCTGACTTTCGGCGCATCCTGTTGCATGTCTGCTCCCATGACCGACCGCACCGATACAGCCTCGAGCGCCTCCCCGCAAAGCGGCGCGGGCCGCGTCGCCGACGCCACCGCGCGGAACTGGGTGGACCGCTTCGCGCCGCCCGCCTGGCGACCCTACCTGCGCCTGTCGCGCGCCGACCGGCCCGCCGGCACATGGCTGCTGCTGCTGCCCTGCTGGCACAGCCTGTTCCTCGCGACGGCGGCGGACCGGTGGACGGCGACCGACCTCTGGCTCCTCGCGGCCTTCGCCGTCGGCGCCTTCCTGATGCGCGGCGCCGGGTGCACCTGGAACGACGTCACCGACCGCGACATCGACGGCTCGGTGGCCCGCACCCGCTCCCGCCCGATCCCCTCGGGGCAGGTGAGCGCGCGGCAGGCGCTTGCCTGGGGCGTGGCGCAGGCGCTCGTCGCCTTCGTCGTGCTGCTGACCTTCAACGGCTTCGCCATTCTCGCCGGCGTCGCCTCGCTGGTCTTCGTGACGATCTACCCGTTCATGAAGCGCTTCACCTGGTGGCCGCAGATCTTCCTCGGGCTGGCGTTCAACTGGGGCGCCTGGATGGGCTGGGCGGGGCATTTCGGCGAGATCGGCCTGGCGCCGGCGCTGCTCTATCTAGGCGGCATCGCGTGGACGCTGCACTACGACACGATCTATGCGCATCAGGACCGCGAGGACGACGCGCTGATCGGCGTCAAGTCCACCGCGCGGCTGTTCGGCGCGCGCACGCATCGCTGGCTGTGGGCCTTCGCAGCCGCCGCGGCGGCTTTCTACGCGGCCGCGGCGTGGGTCGCGCTCGAGGGGCCCGCGCTGTGGATCGCGCTTGGCGGCGCGGCCATTTTCGGGCTGGACCTCGCGCGGCAGATCATTGCGCTCGACGTCGATGACGAGGCGCGCTGTCTGACGCTGTTCCGCGCCAACCGCGACAGCGGGCTGCTGCTCGCGGGCGTCTGGCTCGCGGCGAGCCTCGTCTGAGCGCGGCGGCGCTCAGCCCTCCTTCTCGAGCTGGTGGCGCAGGCGGCGCATCATGCCCCACACCCCGAGCACCACCAGCGGCACGAGCAGCGCCGTCGCAGTCTCGGGCGTGACGCCGAGCAGCTTGGCGAACGGCTTCACCGCATAGCCGGCGAGGCTGACGGCGTAGTAGCTGATGGCGACGATCGAGAGCCCCTCGACCGTGCGCTGAAGCCGCAGCTGAAGCTCCGCGCGGCGGTTCATGGAGCCGAGCAGAGCCTGATTCTGCGTCTCCACCGCCACGTTGACCCGCGTAGAGAGCAACGTGGCGGCCCTTGCGGCGCGGCCGGCCAGTTCGTTGAGCCGCCGCCCGGCGGCGTCGCAGGTGCGCATCGCGGGCTTGTAGCGCCGGGCCATGAACTCGGCCATGGTCTGCCGCTCCGCGGCGCGGCGCTCCTTGAGCACCTCGATGCGCTGCTCCACCAGCGCCGAGTAAGCCTTCGAGGCGGCGAAGCGATAGGCGGTCTCGGCCTCCAGCGCCTCGATGGCCGCCGACAGGCGGGTGAGCTGGGCCAGCGTCTGGCGGTCGTCGAGCCGGTCTGAGGCGATGCCGGAGATGATCTCCGACAGCGCGCCCTCGACCGTGTTGAGGTCGCCGGAGATGCGCCGCGCCATCGGCAGCGCCAGCATCGAAAGCGCGCGGTAGGTTTCGATCTCCATCAGCCGCTGCACGATCCGGCCCAGCCGGCGCGGCCCGGCGCCGGGCAGCGCGAGCACCGCGAAACGGGTGAAGCCGTCCTCGTGGATGCGGAAGTCGCCGAACACCGTCGCCTGACCCTCGCCGACATGGGCGCCCGCGAGGCTCTCCGCGACGAAATGTCGGTGGAGGCGGTCCAGCAGCGCGCGCTCGGCCTCCTCGGGCCCCTCGGCGGGCTCGACATGCACGCGAATCGCCGAGATCACCCGGCCCGGCGCCTCTGCGAGCCATTCCGCGGGGGCCAGCCGGTCGATCGGCAGGCCGAAGGGCAGGTCGGTCGGCCCGTCCTCGAACAGCGTGTAGGAGACGAACTCGGTGTGGCGCTCCCATTTCAGGCGGATGCGGCCGACCTCGCCGAAATAGTGGTCCGCCGCGCGGGCGGGGCGCGGCGCGCCGAAGCGGTCGACCAGCGCGATCAGATGCGCTTCCTGCGCGGCGCGGTCGACCGGCGCCTCCTCGTCCCGTGCGAAGGCGAGATGGATCGCCTGGCAGGGGGCGGCGACGGCCGGGAACGGCCGCGCGTGCAGCTCGTTCGTCATCGGATAGCGCGCCGGATGGTCCGGCGGCAGGATGCGGCTCATCGCGTGGCTTCCCTCGGACTTGCGCGCGGCCCGAGGCCACGCCGCATTGCGGCGCCACCATGCCGCGCAACGCCGGCCGGCGCACGCGAAAATCGGGCGCGACGTCGAAAGCGCCGGCGACCCGGGGTCGCTCCCGGCGCTTCGCGCGGAGCCCCGGCGAGCGGAATCCTCCCGGCGTTCGCCCGATGCCCGCGCTCTGTGCCCGCGCTCTGTGCCCGCGCTCTGTGCCCGCGCTCTGTGCCCGCGCTCTGTGCCTGCGCTCTGTGCCCGCGCCCGATGCCTGCTCGACGGCTGCGGCGGCCGCCGGGGCGCGCCAGTTCGCCGCATGCCGAAACGAATTGGTAAGTCTTTCAGATAAAACAATTCCTCCAAGCATGAGGAGCGCCATGTCGCCGCTGACCGAACTGGACGGCGCCACGTCCGAAGCGATGGCGCGATTCTTCGCCGCGGCGTCGGCGTGCCTGTGCGTCATCGAGGCCGACGGCAGGTTCGCCCTCGCCAACCCGGCCTGGGAGACGCATCTGGGCTGGAGCGCGCCGAGGCTGCGCGGCGTGGCGCTGATCGACCTCGTCCACCCGGCGGACCGCGCCGCCATGCGCCCGCTCGCCTGCCGCGCCGCGGACCGGTCGTCGCTCGTGAAGGCCCGCGTCCAGTGCGCCGACGGCGGATGGCGCATGATGGCGTGGCGACGGGTCGGCGCGCTGGAGCGCGGCGCGCTGGCGCTGAGCGCAGAGCCGGCGCCGTCGGGCCTTGCGGAACTCGAACGGCTGCGCGGCCTCGGGGGCTTCGAGATCGACAGCGGCGCGCACACCCTGCGCTGCACCCCGATGGGCGCCGCGCTGCTGGATCGTCCGTCCACGGCCTCGGCGACGCCGCTGGACGACGCTCTCGCCCTGTTCCCGCCGGCGGCGCGGCCCGAACTCGCGAGCGCGCTCGATGACCTGCTCTGCGCCGGCGCCGGCTTCGACATCGAGGCCCCCTTCTTGACGGCGCGCGGCGACGAGAGGCGGCTGCGGCTGACCGCGGCGCCGGCTGAGAACGGGGCTCTCGGCGTGATCGAGGACGTGACGGCGGAGCGCGCGCGGCGCGACCATCTTCTGCGGGTCACGACCGCCGTAGAGCGCATGGCCGCGGGACTGATGATCTGCCGCGCTTCAGGTGAGATCGACTGGGTCAACCCGGCCTTCGAGCGCCTGAACGGCTTGGGCCTCGCCGAAGCGCGCGCGCGGCGCCCCGAGGCCGTGCTCAAGGGCGCGGATGTCGACGCCTTGGCCCTGGAGCGCATCGCGGGCGCGCTGAACGCCTGCGAGCAGGCGCGCGTCGAGATGTTAGTGGCCGGGAGCGGCTGGTTCGAGATCGAGGTGCACCCGGTGCGCGACGGCGCCGGCGCGATCGCGGGCTTCGTCGTGCTCCAGACCGACGTCACGGAGAAGCGCGACGCGGCGGCGCGGCTCGGCGCGGCGGAGCGCGCCGCGCAGCTGGCGAGCGAGCAGCTCAGGAGCGCGGTGGAGGCGCTGCCGGACGGCTTCGTGCTGTTCGACGCCGACGACCGGCTCGCCGTCTGCAACGCGCGCTACCGTCGCTATTTCCCGCGGTCGGGGCCGTCGATCAGGGTCGGCGCGACGCTGGAGGAAATCCTGCGCTACGGCCTCGAGCACGGCGAATACGCCGTCGCCCCGGGCGAGGCTGAAGCCTGGCTGAACAACCGGATGTCGCTGCACAGACGGCCCGAGAGTTCGACCGAAGTGCTGACCGCGGAGGGCCGATGGCTGCGCGTCGTCGAACGCACGATGCCCGACGGCCGGCGCGTGGGCCTGCGTATCGACATCACCGAGGAGCGAACCCAGCGGCGTCGGCTGGAGGCCATCCTCGAAGGCACCGGCGTCGGGGTGTGGGAGGCCGATCTCCTCACCGGTCTGTCGCACTGCAACGATCGCTACGCCGGAATGCTGGGCCATGAGCTCGAAGACTTCACGCCCCGCACGCGCGAGGGTTTCGAGGCGCTGGTGCATCCCGACGACCTGCCGCTCGTGAACCGCTCGCTCGCCGATCACCTGGCGGGGCGCACGCCGCGGATCGAGCACGAATTCCGGATGCGGCACAGGAACGGCGGCTATGTCTGGGTCCATTCACGCGGGAAGCTGATTGAGCGCACGGCGGACGGCGCGCCGTGGAAACTCTCGGGGACGCATCAGGACATCACCGCCCGCAAGCGCGACGAGGAGGCTTTGGAGGAGGCGCTGCGCCGCGCCGAACAGGCCTCGGTGGCGAAGTCGCGCTTCCTCGCCAACATGAGCCACGAGATCCGGACGCCGCTGAACGGGGTCATCGGCATGGCCGACGTGCTCGCCCGAACCGCGCTCGGCGCGGACCAGCAGCGGATGCTCGACGCGATACGCGAGTCGGGCGACCAGCTGCTCAGCGTCATCAACGACATCCTCGACGTCTCCAAGATCGAGGCCGGCCGCATGGAGATCGAGGAGACCGCCTTCCACATCGAGGAGCTTGCGCAGAAGCTGCGCTCCGTCCACGGCTTCCGGGCGCGTGAGAAGGCGCTCACGCTGACGGTGGAGACCGCCGTCGACGCAGGCGCATGGCTGCGCGGCGACCCGCACCGCATCCTCCAGATCCTCAACAACCTCGTCAGCAACGCGCTGAAGTTCACGGAGAAGGGGGCGGTGGCCGTTCTCGTGGAGGCCGACGCGGCCGGGCGGCTCGTCCTCACCGTCGCCGATAGCGGCGTCGGCATGACGGAGCAGCAGGTCGCGCGCATCTTCGAGGACTTCATGCAGGCCGACAGCTCCACCACGCGCCGTTTCGGCGGCACCGGCCTCGGCATGTCGATCGTCCGGCGGCTCGTGGAGCTGATGAACGGCGAGGTGACGGTGCAGAGCGCCCCCGGCGTCGGCACCACGGTCCGCATCAGTCTGGCGCTCGCGCCCGCAAGCGGGCTTCCGCCCGCGGCGAGGCCCGACGCGCCGCGGGCGTCCGTGGCCGGTCTGAGGGTGCTCGCCGCCGACGACAACGAGATCAACCGGATGGTTCTCGAGGCGATGCTGGAGGAGCTTGCGGTTGACGTGACCATCGTCGACGGCGGCGTGGCGGCCGTCCACGAGGCGGGCCGGGGAGACTACGACGCGCTGCTGCTCGACATCTCGATGCCGGACGTCGACGGCGTGGCGGCGCTCAAGCGCATTCGCGCCGAAGAGAAGAAGCGCGGCGCGCCCCCTGTTCCCGCCATCGCCGTCACGGCGAACGCGCTGACGCACCAGACCGACCTCTATATCGCCGAGGGCTTCGACCGCTGCGTTGCGAAGCCGATCCGGCCGGGCGACCTCGCCGGCGCGCTCGCCGCGACGGCGCGCCGGCCCGCGCCGGGCTGAGTCGCCGCCGCGGCAGGCCGTCGTCAGCCAGCCGAGCGCAGCGCAACCGCCTCCGCCCCGGGCGCGTCCTCGGGCAAGCGCGTGGCGAGATGCCGGTCGAAATAGTCTCGCAGCGGCGCGAAGCCCTGTGCGAAGCGCTCGAAATCCTCGCGCTCGATGCGCAGCACCGTGCTGTCCTCCAGCACGCGCACTGAACCGGTGCGCTCGCCCTCGCCGAGGATGACCCGCTCGCCGAAATGCTCTCCGGGCCCGAGGCGCAGGGTGCGCCGGGCGCGGTTCTCCTCGATCGTCAGCTCGAACGCGCCCGTCAGGATGACGTAGAAGGCGCGCGAGATCATCCCCGGCTCGAACACCTGGTCGCCGGCGTTGAAGTGCACCGTGCGGGCCGCCCGCGCGGCGCTCTGGTCGATCTGCACCGCGTTGCGCGGCAGCACCGCCGCGAGGAGCCAGTTCACCAGCACCCGCACCCGCGTCGCCACGCCCGGCAGGAATGACAGGTAGAACGCCTTCCACAGCAGCCACGCCGCGAAGCCCGACAGCCGCAACCCGAACACCGTGGCCACCGCGCGCCGCCCGCCCAGCGAGGCCATCGACCCCTTCGAGGCGTAGGCGAACGGCTTAAGCGGCGCGCCCGCCAGCGCGGCGGCGACGTTGTCGCCCAGCAGCCGCGCCTCGCGCACCGCGAACTGGGCGGTCGGCGGGGCCCAGTCGGCGCGATCGCGCGGCGCGTCCTTCAGCGGGATGAGCGCCGCGTCGCCGAGCGCCCAGACGTCGTCGCGTCCCTCGACCCTGAGACTGCGGTCGACGCGGATGCGGCCGCGGTCGTTGGGCAGCGGCAGCGCCGCCACCAGCGCATGCGGCGCGGCGCCGATGGTGGCGACCACCGTCTCGCTCTCGATCGTCTCGCCGTTGGAGAGCCGCAGCCGCCGCGCGTGCAGGCTCTTCGCCGCCACGCCGCAGCGGATGCTGACGCCACGAGCCTCCAGCCGCGCCTGCGCGTAGGACGCCAGCGACTCCGGCAGCTCGTTGAGGATTCGCGGGGCGAACTCGAGCACATGCACCCCGACCTCGGCGCGATCGATGCGCGGATAATAGCGCAGCGCGCCGTCGATCAGTTCGCGCAGCTCGCCGGCGACCTCGATGCCGGAGAATCCGGCGCCGATGACCACGAAGTTGAGCAGCCGGCGCTTGAGCTCGCGGTCCTGCGTGACGTCGGCGTGCTCCAGGCAGGTGATCACCCGGTTGCGCAGGCGGTGCGCGTCGGCCAGCGACTTGATCGGGTAGGCGTGGTCCGCCATTCCCGGCACGCCGCTGAGGTCGGCGCCGAGGCCGAGGGCGATCGCCAGATGGTCGTAGGGTTCGGGGATCGGGCGGCGCTTCATGCCCTGCACCACCGTCACCGTCTTCGCCTCGAAGTCGACGCCGTGGACCTCGGCGACGCGCACGCGCACGCCCGGCAGCAGCGCGCGCAGCGGCGAGACGGCGTCGGAGGCGTTGATCAGGCCGCCTGCGACCTCGGGCAGGAAGGGCTGGAACACGAAGTGGTTGGTCGCGTTGATCAGCGTCACCTCGGCGTCCGCGCCAAGCCTGCGCCGCAGGGCGCGCGCGGCGTGCACGCCAGCGAAGCCGCCCCCCAGCACCACGATCCGGGTCTTTCCGTCGCTCGCCATCGCCACGCCTTTCCCATGCCCGCCAACCGCCGGGCGCCGCATCGCGCACGAATCCGCCGCTCGTCGCGCTCCGACGCGCATAGCACCCCAATGTTAACGCCCGGCGAGCTTCGGCGCGCCGCCAGCGGCGACGCCGGCGGATCGGGCCAGGCGTCCGCGACGCGGCGATTGACCGCCGCCCGGAGGACACCGGGCCGGCGGCTGCGCCGTGCGTCCGGCGAGGCGCTCAGGCGCGCTCGTGAGGACAGGCGCATGCGCGCCGGACGCCCGCCTCGTCGGGGCGTCGGGAGGTCGGAGCGGAGATGCGCGGGTTCGACCTTCGCCCGTCGGCCGTCACGCGGCCGCAGTCCGCGGCCTCGGTCGGAACGCCGCCGCCGATCCGCCCGCCCGCGGCGCCCGCACTGCGTCGCGGCGACGTCTCAGCGCGGGGCCATGCGGATCGCGGCGTCGAGGCGGATGACCTCGCCGTTCAGCATCGTATTCTCGACGATGTGGCGCACTAGGGCCGCGAACTCGGACGGCGCGCCGAGCCGAGCCGGAAAGGGCGCCTGCGCGCCGAGCGACGCCTGCACCTCCGGCGGCAATCCCTCCAGCATCGGCGTCGCGAAAAGGCCGGGCGCGACGGCGCAGACCCGCACGCCCTTGTCGGCGAGATCGCGCGCCATCGGCAGCGTCATCGCGGCGACGGCCCCCTTCGAGGCGGCATAGGCGATCTGGCCGATCTGGCCGTCGAAGGCGGCGACCGAGGCCGTGTTCACGACGACGCCGCGCTCGCCGTCGGCCGTGACCGGCTCGGCGGCGGCCATCCGGGCCGCGGCCTGCGAGGCGCAGTTGAAGACGCCGACAAGGTTCACGGCGATCACCCGTTGGAACAGCGCCGGATCGTGCGGCGCCCCGCGCGAGACCGTTCTGGCGGCAGGCGCGATCCCGGCGCAGTTGACCAGCACGCGCGCGACGCCGTGGGCGGCCTCCGCCGCGTCGAGACCCGCCGCCACCGAGCCCGCGTCGGCGACGTCGACGCGGTGAAAGAGCCCGCCGAGAGCCGCGGCGCGGGCCGTCCCCGCCTCGGCGTCGAGATCGAAGATCGTCACCCGCGCACCCAGCGCCGCGAAGGCCGCCGCCGCGGCCGCGCCCAACCCGGACGCGCCGCCGGTGACGACGACCGCCACGCTCCCGTCGATGTTCATGCCCGAGATCCCCCGTCGCCATGCGGCCCGGCCCCGTCGCCATGCGGCCCGGCCCCGTCGCCATGCGGCCCGGCGGCGAAGCTAGCCGTCGTCCCGCGACTGGCCAAGCCGCGGCGCGCAGCTTCACGCCCACCGCGTCCCGCGTCCCGCGTCCCGCGGCGCCGACCGCCGGCGATCCGCTTCGCGACGCCAGGCGGGACCGGCGGGACCGACCAGCCCCGGCGACGCGAAAGCGCTGGCGCCGCTGGCGCCTGGAAATTAAGTACGCACCTGCGACAGACGATCCGAGCCGCGCCGCCAGCGCGCGGATGAAATAACCCAAGGGAGACCAGCGATGGATCGCCGCACGCTTCTCAGGACCGTTCCGGCCGCGATCGCGACGGCCGCCCTGCCGCGCGCGCTGCGCGCGCAGGAGGCGACGCTCCGCCTGCACCAGTTCCTGCCGCCGATCTCGACGATCCCGGCGGGCGTCCTGAAGCCCTGGGGCGAGCGCCTCGCTGCGGCGAGCGACGGGCGCATCTCGGTCCGGCATTTCGACGCGATGGCGCTCGGCGGCCGGCCGCCCGAGCTGCTCGATCAGGCGCGCGACGGCGTGGTGGATCTCTCCATGTCGCTCGTCGGCTACACGCCCGGACGATACCCGCGCTCCGAGGTCTTCGAGCTGCCCTTCATGATGAGCGACCCCGTCGCCACATCGCTGGCGTTCTGGGAGATGGTGGAGACGGACTTCCAGCGCAACGAGTTCGCCGACCTCAAGGTGCTCGGCGCCTGGGTTCACGGCCCCGGCGTCATCCACACCCGCGCGCCGCTGACGCGGCTCGAGGACATGCGGGGCCGCACCCTGCGCGGCCCGACCCGCATGATCACCCGGCTTCTCGGCGAGCTTGGCGCGACGCCCATCGGCATGCCGGTGCCGGCGGTGCCCGAGGCGCTGTCGAAGGGCGTCATCGAGGGGACGGTCATTCCGTGGGAAGTGACCGCGGGGCTCAGGATCGCCGAACTCGTGCGCAACCATACCGAATTCACCGGCCCCGAGGCGCTCTATACGGCCACCATCGTTCTCGCGATGAACCGGGCGCGCTATGCGTCGCTGCCCGACGAGCTTCGCGCGGTGGTGGACGCGGAGTCGGGCGCGAAGCTTTCGGCCTTCGCCGCGCAGGTGATGCAGGCCGCCGACGCGCCGGCGCGGGAGATCGCCGAGAAGGCCGGCAACGCCATCCACCGGCTCGACGCCGCCGAGGTCGCCCGCTGGAAGGAGGCTTCGGCTCCCGTGGTCGCGCGCTGGATCGAGGAGCAGGAAGCCGCCGGGATCGACGCTCGGGCGCTGATCGCCCGCGCGCGCGCCCTGATCGCCGCGAACCGGGCGTGACGGCGGCGGGCCGCCCGCGCGTCGCCCGCACGAGCCTCCCGCCCGCCCGACGCCCCGAGACAGGCCCGCACCCATGTACGCCAGACTAGAACGGGCCGCCGACCTGCTTGCGCGCGCCATGGCCTATCTCGGCGGAGCCGCGCTCCTGGCGCTGACGCTGGCGACCACGGTCTCGATCCTTGGCCGGGCGCTCGCGCCGCTCGGCCTCGGCGTCGGGCCGATCGCCGGCATCTACGACCTGACCGAAATCGGGGTCGCCGTCGCCGTCTTCGCATTCCTGCCCTGGCGCCAGCTCAACGGCGGCCATGCGCGCGTGGAGCTGCTGACGCCCGTCCTGCCCGGCCCTGCGAACCGCGCCATCGACCTGATCGCTGACCTCGCCATGACGGTCGTCGCCGTCGCCGGGGCGTGGCGGCTCTGGCTCGGGCTGCTCGACAAGGCGCGCTACGGCGAGACGACGCTGATCCTGCAGGTTCCGGTCTGGACGGCCTATGCCGGCTGCCTCGTCGGCGCGGTCGGCTTCGCGCTGGTCGCGGCGTTCTGCGCGCTGCGCTCGGCGCGGGCGCTCTGGGGCGGCGACGGCGCCGACCGGGAAGCGGCCGATGACTGACGTCGAACTTGCGCTGTGGTCTTTCCCGGCGCTCCTGCTGCTGATCTTCCTGCGGGTTCCCATTGCGCTGGCGATGCTGCTGACGGGCTTCGCAGGGTCGTGGCTCGTGACCGGCGCGCCGATGATGACGCTGAACCAGCTCAAGACGCTGAGCTACGGCACGTTCTCCAACTATTCGTTCTCCATCATCCCGCTGTTCCTGCTGATGGGGCAGTTCGCGACCCTTTCGGGGATGTCGGCGGCGCTGTTCCGCGCGGCGGAGAGCTTTCTCGGCCACCGCAGGGGCGGGGTCGCGATGTCCGCCATCGGCGCCTGCGCGGGGTTCGGCGCGATCTGCGGCTCCTCGCTCGCGACGGCGGCGACCATGGGGCAGGTCGCGCTGCCCGAACTGCGCCGCTACGGCTATCCGGGCTCGCTGGCGACGGCGGCGCTCGCCGCCGGCGGGACGCTGGGCATCCTGATCCCGCCATCCGTTATCCTCGTGATCTACGCCATCCTGACCGAGCAGAACATCGAGAAGCTGTTCGTGGCGGCGCTGGTTCCGGGCCTCCTCGCCGCGCTGGGCTACATGGGGGCCATCGCCGTCTGGGTCAGGATCTGGCCGAACGACGCCGCGGTGCGGCCGCGCGCGCCCTGGGCGGAGAGGCTGCGGACGCTCGCCTCGGTCTGGCCGGTGGCGACGATCTTCCTGCTGGTGGTCGGCGGCATCTATCTCGGCGTCTTCACGCCCACAGAGGCGGCGGCCGTCGGCGCCGCGGGCGCGGGGCTGGCGGCGCTCGCCTCCGGCGCGCTGACATGGCGCGGGCTCGGCGACGCGATCCTCGGAACGGCGTCGTCCACGGCGATGATCTTCCTGATCATCCTCGGCGCCGGGCTCTACAACAGCTTCCTCGCGCTGACCCAGCTGCCGCAGATCGCGGCGGCCTGGGTCGGCGGCCAGGGCTTCGACCCGTGGCTGGCGCTGGCGCTGGTGCTGCTGTTCTATCTCGTCTTCGGCTGCGTGATGGACTCGCTGTCGATGGTGCTGCTGACCGTGCCGATCATCTTCCCGATCATGCTGGCGCTCGACTTCGGCATGAGCCCGGACGATTTCGGCCTCTGGTTCGGCGTGCTCGTGCTGATCGTCGTGGAGGTGGGGCTGATCACCCCGCCGGTGGGGATGAACCTCTTCATCATCAACGCGATGGCGCGGGAGACGCCGATCCGCGCGACCTGGGGCGGCGTGCTGCCCTTCGTGACGACCGACATCGCGCGCATCGCGCTCCTCGTCGCGTTTCCGCCGATCACCCTCGGCCTCGTCCGGCTTCTCGACGCGCTGGGCTGAGCGCGGCCCGGCCCGGCCCGGCCCGGACCGGAAAGAACCCGCTAGAGTATCTGGCCGAGGAATTCGCGCGTCCGCGGGTCCGACGCCTCGGCGAAGAAGCTCGCCGGCGGCCCGTGCTCCACGATCACGCCGCGGTCGGTGAAATAGATGTGGTCGGCGACCTCCCGCGCGAAGCCCATCTCGTGCGTGACGAGGATGCATGTCATGCCGTCTGCGGCGAGCTGCCTGATCGTGTTGAGCACTTCCTTGACCGTCTCGGGGTCGAGCGCCGCCGTGACCTCGTCGAACAGCATCACCTCCGGATTCATGGCGAGGCTGCGGGCGATGGCGACGCGCTGCTGCTGGCCGCCCGAAAGCTCGCCGGGATAGGCATCCTCCTTGCCCTCCAGCTTCACCTTGGCGATCAGCGCGCGGGCGACGCGCTCGGCCTCGGCCTTCGGGCGCTTCAGCACCGTCACCTGCGCCATCATCACGTTCTGCAGCGCCGTGCGGTGCGGAAAGAGGTTGTACTGCTGGAACACCATCCCCACCGAGCGGCGCAGCGCCAGCACGTCGAGACGCGGGTCGTTGACCTCGCGCCCCATCACGGTGATCGAGCCGCCGTTCACCTTCGCCAGACCGTTGACGCAGCGGATCAGCGTGGACTTGCCGGAGCCGGACGGCCCGATCACGCACACCACCTCGCCGCGCCTGACGTCGAAGGAGACGCCGCGCAGCACCTCGACGTCGCCGAAGGATTTCCGGACGTCGCGCAGGGAGACGACCACCTCGCCCGTCCGCCCGGCGCTCATCCGGCCACCGCGAAACGCGCCTCCAGCCGGCGGGTTAGCAGCGCGATGGGGTAGCAGTAGACGAAGAAGCAGATCAGCACGAAGCCGTAGAAGCTCAGCAGCAGGTCGGCGCGGTTCTCCGCCGCCAGCGCACGGCCCGTCAGCGTCATCATCTCCGCGACGCCGACGATGGAGGCCAGCACCGTCGCCATGGTCAGGATCGCGTAGAGGTTCATCCAGGGCGGCAGCATCCGCCTCACGCATTGCGGCAGGATGATCCGCCACAGCGTCTGCCGGCGCGTGTAGCCGAGGCTCTCGGCGGCCTCCCACTGGCCTGAGGGGATCGACGCGACCGCCCCGCGCAGGATCTCCGACACGTTGGCCATCACCGGCAGCGCGAGGCCGATGACCGCCTTCACCCAGTCGGGAAACGGGATGGTCGCGCCGAGGACCACGAACTCGAAGGGCAGCAGGAACATGCAGAAGAACAGCAGCACCAGCCACGGCGCATTGCGGAAGAACTGCGTCACGCCGACGGAGAAGGCCCGCAGCCCCCGCGACGGCGCGATCTGCCCCAGCCCGAGGAAGGCTCCGGCGCCGGTGCCGAAGGCCATCGCCAAGAAGCTGATGAGGATGTTGAAGCCGAAGCCCTCCAGCAGCAGCGGCGCCCAGCGCATCAGCGCGGCGAAGGCGGTCTCGCCGGCGGCGTCCTGCGCCATCGCCGCGCCCGCCCAGAGCAGCCCCAGGACGAGCCCGTGGCGCAGGCGCAGGCGCGGCGCCGCCCCGCCCTGGGCGCGCTCGACCGCCGCGCGGGCGGCCAGCGCCTCGGCGGCGGGCGGCAGCACCGGCATCGCGCGCCCGTTCATGCGGCGCTCCGGCCGAAGCCGGGGATGCGCATCGCCTGCTCCCACCGGTGCATCGCCCAGACCAGCACGCCGACTAGGCCGACGTAGAGCAGCAGCAGCGTCACCATCATCTCCGGCACGTTCAGGCTGTCGGACCAGATCTGGTTCGACATGTAGAGCAGTTCGGGCACCGCGATCGCGTAGGCGAGCGTCGTGGTCTTGACGAGATTGACGAGGTTGTTGTTGAGCGCCGGCAGGCAGACGCGGAACGCCAGCGGCAGCACGACATGCAGGTAGATCTGGAGCCGCGTGTAGCCGAGGCTCTCCGCCGCCTCGACCGTCGCGCGCGGCACGGCCTCGATGCCGGAGCGGAAGATCTCCACGTTGAAGGCGCCGGCGAAGAAGCTCAGCGAGATGATCGCCCAGGCCCAGGCGCCGAGCATCGGCTCCTCGAAGCCCCAGCGGTTCTGCACCGTCGGCAGCAGCGCGCCCACCCCGAAGAACAGGAAGTACATCTGCACCAGCGGCGGAGTGTTGCGGAAAAGCTCGGTGTAGCCGCCGACGAGCCAGCGCACCGCGGCTGACTTCGCCCCCCGCGCGAAGGCCCCGACGACGCCGATCACCAGCGATGCCGAAAGACAGGCCAGCGACAGCAGGACGGTGTTGACGATCCCCTCGAGAAACCGCCCGCCGTCATAGCCGTCGTAGAGATAGGTGAGGGTGATCCCGGTCGCCTCGTTCAGCGACCGGGCGGCGTCGGCCAGCCAGTCCATGCCGGCGGCGGCCCCGTGGAGCGGCCCCGCCGGTCAGCCCCCGGTCCGGTAGGTCTCGTGCATCTTCACCGAGAAGGGCGTGTGCGGCACGCCGTACTCGTCTTCAAGCGCGAGGATGCGGCCCGAACCGTGCCAGCCCTTGATGGCCTCGGACATGTAGTCGGCGAAGGCGTCCTCGCCGAGCGCGACGGCGAGGCCCCAGGGCGCGTCGTCGATCGTGTCGAGCGGCATCTCGAAATCGGCGTAGGCCGCCTCGCCAAGGCGCGAGACGATGAACGCGTCGTCATAGACGAAGGCGACGCAGCGGTTCTGCTCCAGCGCCGTCAGCGCTTCCGCCGTGCCGGTGAAGGCGACGATCTCGGCGCCGAACTCCTCCTCGGTCTTGCGGTTGTAGAAGGCGCCCTGGATGCCGCAGACCGGCGCGCCTTCGAGGTCGCTCCACTCCTTGAGGCCGACCTGCTTGCGCGCGAGCACGTTGGTGCCGGAGGAGTAGTAGTTGGGATCGACGATCCGCACGACCTTTCGCCGCTCCTCGGTGTCGGTCATCGTCGCGATCATCAGGTCGATGCGGCCCTGCTCCAGGAACTGCATCCGGTTGGACGAGACGACCGGGATCATCTCAAGCTCGACGCCGAGATCGTCCGCCACGTCCTGCGCGAGGTCGGGCTCGATGCCGACGATCTCGCCCTCGGCGTTGAGGAAGCCGTAGGGGCGGTAGTCCGCCTTGACGCCGACGCGCAGCACGCCGCGCTCCTTCACGTCGGCAAGGACGTCGGCGCTGGCGGCCCCGGCAGGGCCGAGCGTCGCGGCGGCGAGGGCGATGGCGGCGGTGGCGACTGTGACGCGCATGGGTGACCTCCGTGTTTCCTGTCGGGCGCCAGCCTTCCGCCGCGCGCCGTCGTTGGCGGGGTCGACTGTGACCCGAGGCGTCGCCGCCTGTCCAGCGCGGCGCCGCCGGGAGCGGAGAGGCGCGCCGGATTTGCGAGTCGCAGTAAACAGATAGCGCTTTCATGCGCCTTTAGTGCGAAATTATTTTGTGTCGTATCAATATTTGGGGTATTGTTTGACCAAATCAAACAACACCTTGGGGTGCATGAGCGGGGCATAGGACAAATGGTGCGGAGCAAGATTTTTGACATGATCGAGGCGGGCGATCTGGCCAGGCTGCGCGTCGCGGTGACGACGACCGGGGCGCTGGAATCGCGCAACGCGATAGGTTGGACGCCGCTGATCAAGGCGGTATCGGAAGATCGTCATGAAATCGTGTCGTTTCTGGTCGATGCTGGAGCCGACCGGGGGGCGCGCGACGACCTGGACCTGACGGCGCTCGACCACGCAGTGTCGGACGCGCGCTCCAAGGCGATGATCGACCGTCTGACAAGGTGAACGATGCCGACGAACTTTTACCCGCGCCAAGGGCTGCCCGCCGCTGGCGAGTATATTCTCGCGGTGGTCAAAGACAAGAACAACGGCTTCTACTTCAGTCCGACAGAGTACGCCGAGGCGCACGCATTTGTCGTGTCGGCCACCCAGAAAACGGGCCGCATGGCCGACGCCGCCTACTGGGAGAGCCTGGCGCAGGCCTGCAGCGCCAAGACCGTCCACATACTCGCTGTCAGGAAGGCGTTCTGGGGCCGTGGCGAGTTCGGTTCGGCGCCCTACACCTCCGAGGTGAAGCGGCATTGCGTTGGCGACTGCGAGGGGCGCGGCTTCAAGTGCCGTCCCAACCCGGATTTCGACCCGAGCATGCCCGAGGGGCCCGGCAACGCGCGCTGCAAATGCGACCGCGAAGCCATCGTGGTCTGACGGCCGCGGGCACATAGGCGGGCGCGGCGTGAGCGAGGCGTTTCCGGAAAGGCAGGGGCTTGAGGATCTCGCGCACGCCGCCTTTGCGGCGCTCGGCCCCGAGCAGCGCGCCCGGCGCATGAAGTGGATCGCCGACGAGTTCCGCTCGATCCTCGCCGCCGCCGAGGCGAACGCCCGGCAGTTTCGCGCGAGGCATCAAAGCAACAAGCTCTACCGCCACTGGTCGAAGACCGCCCTGATCGTCCTGTCGGCGATTGTCGCCTGCATCAACGTGGTCGCCGCGGACGGGGTGGAGGTCGGGGGAGCGCCTCTTTCGCGCATCGCGGCGATCGCCGCCGTGATCGCATCGGCCGCCGCCGCCTATGACGGCTTTCGCAACTTCTCCGGCGAGATGGCCTCCTCGGGCGAACTGCACAACAACTACGCGCATCTTCTCGAGCGGTATAACTTCCTCTGGAAAGCCTACGTCGACGAAGAGGAGGCGTCGTTCATCGATTTTCAGAACGCGAAGGCCATCACGCGGCTGCTGCTTGCGGACATGGAGCGCATAAAGGGCACGGCGCATAGCGAGCGCAACAAGGACGGCGGGCGAACGGATCGCGACGCCGCCGGAAGCAAATCAGACTGACCGCCTCTGCGTGCAGCGGCCCTCCGCAGCCGGCTCGACCGCGCGCCGCCGAGCGACGTCCGCCCGTTCCACGCCTGACGCGGCCGGCCGGGCTCAGGCCAGCAGCGCCGTCGCCGTGACCTCGTCGGTGACGAGCCCCGTGCACCAGCCATGGGCGAGCAGGACGCCGAGCATCGCCGCCTTGTCCGGCCCGCCCGACACCATCACCCGCACCTTGAGCCGGCGCGCGGCGTCCGGGTGAAGGCCGACGACGCGGCTGTTGATCGGGTGGTCGACGATCCGCCCCTCGCCGTCGTAGAAATAGCCGAGGAAGTTGCCGACGGCGCCGGCGGCGGAGAGCTCCGCCATCTCCGCCTCGCTCACGAAGCCCATCGCCCGCAGGGTGCTCGACCGACGCCCGCCGCAGCTCATCAGCGCGATGTCGGCGGCGGCCGCGCGCGCCAGCACCTCCTTCACGATCGACTGGCCGTGGATCATCTCGCGCGAGCGGGCGCTGTCGCAGATCACCGGCGCGGGCATGTGGAAGCACTCCGCGTCCAGCCGCTCGGCGAGGATGCCGGACGCCTCGAAACGGTCGATGGTCGAGCGCTTGGAGAGCGAGCCGAGCAGCGGCGCCACGGCCCCCCCGGGGACGGGCGCCGGCTCGGTGGCGGCCGCAAGCGCCTTCAGCGTCACGCCCCAGCCGATCGCGACGGTGCGCGCCTGCGCCAGCAAGGGCTGCACCGCCTGCGCCGCGTAGCGCCCGACGATCTCGGATAGCTGCGCGCCCGGCGCGGTCTCGGCCGGCGTCACCGCGACGAAGGAGAGGCCGAAGCGTTCGGCGAGACAGCCCTCCAGCACCAGCCGCCGGGCGTTCCTCGCCGTGATCTGGATGCGCACGACGCCGCGCTCCCGCGCCTCGGCCAGCAGCCGATTCACCTTCATGCGGTTGAGGCCCATGCGCTCGGCGACGGCCTGCTGCGTCAGCCCGAGCACGAAATAGAGATGCGCCGCCCGCGCCCGGCGCTCGTCGGCCGCCTCGCCGGCGGCGTCGGTCATGGGCTCAAACCGCATGGGCGCTCCGAAAGGGCTTGCAATCCTCCGCCACGATAGCAAGCATGTTCAAAAGAACAACTGCGCGGCAAATGCTCATGGGCAGGACGCTCAGGGGCCCCGTCACGCGCGGAGATGGGGAGGACGCGTGGCCGCCGTTACGCCGCATCGACGCTGGTTCTTGTCGGACCATCCGGCGCCATGGCTGCTGCCGCTGGTGGCGATCCTCGTCGTGTTCGCGATCTACCCGCTGATCTACAACGTCTGGCTCAGCTTCCATGAATACGCCTCTTTCCGTCGCCGGGTTGAATATGTCGGCTGGGCCAACTGGATCCAGCTTTTCAACGACCCCCGCATGTGGTCGTCGCTGACGGTCACGTTCATCTATTTCTTCGCGGCGCTGGCGCTGCAACTGGTTCTGGGGATGGCGCTGGCGCTGCTGCTCGACGCCGACGAGCCCGGCTTCGGGCTGCTGCGCGGGCTGCTGACGCTGACCCTCGTGATCCCCCCGGCGGTGACGGGCATGATGTTCCTGCTGATGGAGGATCCGCAGTTCGGCGTGCTGTCGTGGCTGCTGAACGCCGTCGGCCTGCTCACGCCCGCCACGCCAATCCTGGCGACGCCCTCGCTCGCGCTCGCCGGCGTGCTGCTGGCCGACGTGTGGCAGTGGACGCCCTTCATGGTGCTGATCTTCCTCGCCGGGCTGCGCGGGCTGCCGCCGGAGCCCTACGAGGCCGCGATGCTCGACGGCGCCTCGTGGTGGACCGTGTTCACCCGCATCACCCTGCCGATGATGGCGAAGGTGATCGCCGTCGCCGTGCTGATCCGCGGCATCGACCTGTTCCGCGTGTTCGACTACATCTTCGTGATGACCTCGGGCGGGCCCGGCGAGGCGACCTACACGCTGAGCCTCTACGCTTGGCAGCAGACCTTCAGCTTCATCAAGTGGGGCTACGGCGCGACGCTCAGCCTGCTGATGCTTGTCATCGTGCTGGTTATGGCCAACCTGTTCATATGGCTCGCCAAGGTGCGCTGGTGATGCGCTGGTCCCGCTCGACCTCGGTGCTCCGGCAGATCGCGGCGTGGCTCGCCGTCGGCGTCTTCTTCTTCCCCATATTCTTCTGGGTGACGACGGCGTTCAAGCCGGCCTACGAGATATTCAACCAGCCGCCGAGCGTCTGGACCTTCGACGTCACACTGCGCAACTTCGAGGAGGTGTTCGGGATATCGCTCGGCTTCCTGCGCCAGCAGGAGGTTCTGCCGGGCGGCGGCAACTTCTACATGGCGCCGCGGCTGCTGGACTCGCTGATCGTCGGCCTGTTCTCCACCGCGCTGGCCGTCGCCGTCGCCACGCTTGCGGCCTATGCGCTGAGCCGCATGGCGTTCCGCGGCCGGCACCATTTCGTCAACTGGGTGCTCTCGACCCGCATGATGCCGCCCGTGGCTGTCGCCATCCCGATGTTCTTCATCTTCCGCGACACCGGGCTGATGGACACCCATCTGGGGCTCATCCTCGTCCATGCGCTGATGAACCTGCCGCTGGCGGTGCTGCTGATGAAGTCGTTCTTCGACGACATCCCCGCCGAGATCGACGAGAGCGCGCTGATCGACGGCGCCTCGCGCTGGCTGATCTTCCGCCGCATCGTGCTGCCGATGGCCAAGGGCGGGATCGCGGCGACCGCGGTGCTGTGCTTCATCTTCAGCTGGACCGAGTTCCTGTTCGCGCTGACGCTGACGCAGACCTCGCTCAAGACCGTGCCGGTGGTGAGCAGCACATTCGTCACCTCCACCGGCACCGCATGGGGCAACATGGCCGCGCTGGGCGCGGTCGCGATGGTCCCGGCCTTCATCTTCATCCTGCTGGTCCAGCGCCATCTGGTCCGCGGGCTGACGCTCGGCTCGCTCAAGCAATAGCCGTCATCCGGGCAGGCCTGCGCGAGACAGGTCGCCCCCAACCGGAGGAAACGATGAGAGACCATGATCGCAAGCTGTTCCTCGCCTCGCTGACCGACCGCTACGTGAAGCGCCAGATCGACCGGCGGAGCTTCCTGCGCTCCGCCGGCCAGCTCGGCCTTGGCCTCGGCGCCTTCGGCCTCGGCGTCACGCGGCCGTTCGGCGGCCATTTCACGCCCGTCGCCCATGCGCAGGACCTGCGCCCCGACCCGGACGTGCTCGCCTGGGTGCGCGAGGTCTCCAAGCCCTTCGCCGGCACGACGCTGAAACTCGCGACCGAGAGCACGCCGCCCTCCAACGCGCTCAACAGCCAGCTCAAGCAGTATTTCGAGGAAGCCTCGGGCATCAAGGTCGAGATCGAGGTTCTGCCGCTGGAGCAGGTGCTCCAGAAGCTCACCCTCGACATCGCCAGCCAGCTCGGCACCTACGACCTCTACTACATCGACCAGAGCTGGGCGGCCTCGGTCTCGCGCGACGTCTTCGACCCGCGCGAGCAGTACGCCGCCAAGCCCGACCTCGCGATGCCGAACTGGAACATCGACGACTTCCTGCCGGCGCTGGTGGACGGCATCTGCGTCTACGAGGATCGCTGGGTCGGCGTGCCCTACGACATCCCGATCTTCATCATGATGTATCGCCGCGACATCTACGAGCAGCTCGGCATGTCGGCGCCGACGACTTTCGAGGAATACCTCCGGCAGGCGCAGCGCATCTCCGCCGAGACCGACCTCTACGGCGCCACGGGCCAGATGAAGTCGGGCCACTACTCGCTGGAATGCGACTGGACGGCGTGGCTCTGGGGCCATGGCGGCTCGATCTTCAACGCCGACCGGAAGTTCTCGGGCAATGACGAGCTCGGGCTGGAGGCGATGGCCTACTGGGACCAGCTCTACAAGACCATGCCGCCGGGCGTGACGACCTGGACATGGGACGGGCAGGGCCAGTCCATCGCGCAGGGCGTGGCGGCCACGATGATGAGCTGGGGCGAGTTCTTCCCCTATTTCGACGACCCCTCCGCCACCAAGGTCTCCGGCCTGATGGAGGCGGTGCGCTGCCCGGCGCCCGTGCGCTCGCTCCGTACGGTCGAGGAGACCGGTTTCGGCGAGATCCCCGGCGTCGGCCACCAGGGCGGCTCCTCGCTCGCGGTGTCGATGAACTCCAAGGCGCCCGACGCGGCGTGGATCTTCATGCAGTGGGTCACCTGCCAGGATACGCAGGTGCTCATCACCACGCTCGGCGGCGGCACCGGCCCGACGCGCAACTCGGTCTATGACGATCCGCGCGTGATCGCCAACAACCGCGTCGGCCCCGGAACCACCCGCCACCTCAACGTCGTGCGAGAGACCATCGCCAAGGACATGGGCTCCGAGCCCGACCTGCCGGAATGGGCGGAGCTGTCGAACGACACGATCCCCGTGCGCCTCGGCAAGTACTTCGCGGGCGACTACGGTTCGGCGAAGGAGGCGATGGACGACATCGCCAAGGCCGTCGACGGCATCGTGCGGAGCTGATCCGCCGGCGCGACCAGGGCGGCGGGGCGACCCGCCGCCGACCTTTCCGGACAAACCCGAAGCGCGAAGGCCCCAATGACAGGCAAACCCCTCGTCGCCGTGACCGGCGCCAGCTCGGGCATCGGCGCGGCCACCGCCCGCGCGTTCTCCGCCGCCGGCCACCCGGTCCTGCTGATGGCGCGGCGGACGGACCGGATGGCTGCGCTCGGCCTGCCGGACGCGCATCTCGCGCAGGTCGACGTGCGCGACCGCGCCGCCATCGCGCAGGCCGTGGCCGACGCCGAGGCGAAGTTCGGCCCCGTCGACATGATGTTCGCCAACGCCGGCGTCGCCCATCTCGCCGACATCTCCCGCCAGGACCCCGACGAGTGGGACGCGATGATCGACATCAACTGCAAGGGCGTGATGAACACGGTCCATGCGGTGATGGGCGGCATGATCGCCCGCAGACGCGGCACGCTGGTGATGATGAGCTCCATCGCCGGCCGCAAGGTCTATCCGGATCACACGGTCTATTGCGGCACCAAGTTCTTCGTCCACGCGATCAGCGAGAGCATCCGCGGCTATCTCGCGCCCCACGGCGTGCGCGTCGTCGTGCTCTCGCCGGGCGTGATCGAGACCGAGGTGCTGGGCGGCGTGACCGACCCCGACACGCTGGCGGCCTACAGGGCGAACAAGGCGAAGATGGGCGGCGGCATCGGCGCCGACATCGTGGCCGCGCTGATCCTCAACGCCTACTCCCTGCCCCAGAACGCGCTGGTGCAGGAGATCGTGATCACCCCCACCGCGCAGGAATACTGAAGGATACCGCCCCTTGGCCGACGTCGAGTATGTGAACATCGCCAAGAAGTACGGCGCTGTCGAGGTGATGCGCGGGCTTTCGCTGCGCATCGAGCACGGCGAGTTCGCCGTGCTGCTCGGCCCGTCGGGCTGCGGCAAGACCACGCTGCTGCGGATGACGGCGGGGCTGGAGACCATCACCGAGGGCGAGCTGCGCATCGGCGGCGCGCGCATGAACGAGACCCACCCGCGCGACCGCGACATCGCCATGGTGTTCCAGAACTACGCGCTCTACCCGACCATGAAGGTCTGGGAGAACATCGGCTTCTCGCTGGAGGTCAAGAAGCTGCCGAAGAAGGACGTGCGCGCCCGCGTCGAGGAGGCGGCGGAGATGCTGAACCTCACGCCCTATCTCGACCGCTACCCGCGCGAGCTCTCCGGCGGCCAGCGCCAGCGCGTCGCGATGGGCCGCGCCATGGTGCGCGACGCCAAGGTGTTCCTGTTCGACGAGCCGCTCTCCAACCTCGACGCCAAGCTGCGCGCGCAGATGCGCGTGGAGATCCGCCAGCTTCACGACCGGCTCGGCGCCACCACGGTCTATGTCACCCACGACCAGATCGAGGCCATGACGATGGCCGACAAGATCGTGCTCATGAACGCCGGGCGCATCGAGCAGATCGGTTCCCCGGACGAGGTCTATGACCGGCCGATGAGCCGCTATGTGGCGGACTTCATCGGCACGCCGGGGATGAACTTCATCGAGGGCGCGTTCGAGAGCGGGAGCGGCGGGCTGGCCTTCGTCGCGGCCGGCATCCGCCTTCCGCTGCCTGCGGGCGCCCCGGTCGCGCCCCGCGGCGGGGTGGTCTGCGGGCTGCGGCCGGCCGACCTGAAGCTCGACCCCGCCGGCGGCATCCACGGCGCGCTGTCGCTCACCGAGAAGACCGGCGCCGACGAGCACCTCCATGTCAGCGTGCAGGGCCGCGACCTCGTCGCCGTCGCGCCGCGCCATGCGCTCGACCGCGCGGCGCGCTCGGTGACGCTCTCCATCGCGCCGGACAAGGCGCATTACTTCGACGCGGGCGACGGCGCGCGGCTGTTCTGACGCGCCGCCGACCTCCCGCTCAGGCCGAGAGCAGCCCGTCGAGAAACGCCGTCAGAATGTCGCTCAGATGCGGCGAGAGATAGCCGCCCTCCTGCGTCAGCGCCATCGGCAGCGGGCAGGCGCCGATCAGCCGGCCGGCCGCGCGGAAACCCTCCGTCGAGACCGCAAGCCCGGCGAGCGGGTCCGAGGCGTGGGCGTCGAGCCCCAGCGCGACGACGACGGCGCCCGGCTCGAACGCCTCCACCGCCGCCATCCCCTGCGCCAGCGCCGCCAGCCACGCCCCGTCGCCCGAGCCGAGCGGCAGGGGCAGGTTGAGGTTGGCCCCGAATCCCGCGCCCTCGCCGCGCTCATGGGCATAGCCGCAGAAGAACGGGTAGAAGCGCGCCGGGTCGGCATGGACCGAGACGGTCAGGACGTCGCCGCGCGCGTGGAAGATGCCCTGCGTGCCGTTGCCGTGATGCACGTCGATGTCGAACACCGCCACGCGGTCATGGCGGGTGCGCAGTCGCGCCGCGGCGATGGCGGCGTTGTTGAGAAAGCAGTGCCCGCCGGCCATGTCGGCGTAGGCGTGGTGGCCCGGCGGACGACAGAGCGCATAGGCCCGCGCGGCCCCCGCCAGCACCGCGTCCGCCGCGGCGACCGCGCAATCCGCCGCGCGCAGGGCCGCCGTCGCGGTGCCGGGCCCGATGGGCGCCGCCGTGTCGGCCATGTGCCAGCCCGCCCGCCCGACGACATGCTCCGGGTAGCTCCCCCAGCCGCGGTGCGGATGCACGTTGGGGATCACCTCCGGCCCGGCGCCGGGCAACGCGCGCCAGGCCTCCCACGCCTCGCTGAGAAAGCCGAGATAGGCCGGCGTGTGGACCGCGAGACAGGGCCCGGCGCCATGCCGGGGCGGGGAGACCGGGTGCAGGCCGCAGCCCTCCACTGCGCGCAGCAGCAGCGCCGCGCGCTCCGCACGCTCCTCGTTCGGAACCAGCCGCCCGCGGGCGAGAAACGCCTCCGGCGCGTGGGCGTCGGTCTCCGGCGCGAAGAAAACCTGCATGCCCGTCCCCTTCGCACGGCTTCTACTGGCGCGCGGCCGCTACTGGCCCGCCGCCATGGCGCGCTCCAGCCGCCGCACGCCCCAGGAGACGAGCAGCACCAGCGCCAGATACTCCAGCACGAGGATGGTGTAGATCTCCAGCGGGCGATACTCCGTCACCACCAGTTCATTGGCGCGGCGGGTCAGCTCCTGCATCCCGATCACCGAGACCAGCGAGCTCATCTTGAGCACATAGACGAACTGGTTGCCGAGCGCCGGCAGGATGCGCCGCAGCGCCTGCGGCAGCACGACGTAGCGGAAGCGGTCGACGCGCCCCAGCGCGATCGCCTGCGCAGCCTCGGACTGGCCCTTCGGCACCGCCTGCACGCCGGCGCGGAAGATCTCCGCCTGAAAGGCGCTGTCCGACAGCGCCAGCGCCAGCACGCCGGCCCAGAACACGTTGATCGCCACGCCCGCCACGACCGGCAGCCCGTAATAGACCCACAGGATCATGACGAGGATCGGCACCGAGCGCACCGTCTCGACATAGACGCGGTTCACCGCCCTGAGCGCGCGGCGCTCCGAGAAGGCCGGCAGCGCGACGAGCAGGCCCAGCGCCGTCGACAGCGCCATCGCCGTAAGGCTCAGCGCGACCGTGTTCCACAGGCCGCCGATCAGGAACTCGAGGTTGCGCACGCCCTGCTCCGTCATCGGCGAGACGACGTGCCAGCCCCAGACCGCGCCGCCGCCGCATCCGGCGAGCGCCGTCAGGGCGAGGATGAGCGCCGCGCGCTGCATCAGTGGCCGAGAATGTTGGCGAGGAACGCCCGGCAGCGTTCCGTGCGCGGCGCGGCGAAGAACTCGGCCGGCGGCGCCATTTCGACGATCCGCCCGGCGTCCATGAACGCCACGCGGTCGGCGACGCGGCGCGCGAAGCCCATCTCGTGGGTGACGACGATCATGGTCATGCCTTCGGCGGCGAGATCGGTCATGACGTCCAGCACCTCCTTGATCATCTCCGGGTCGAGCGCCGAGGTAGGCTCGTCGAACAGCATCACCCGCGGCTGCATGCACAGCGCCCGCGCGATCGCCACCCGCTGCTGCTGCCCGCCGGAGAGCTGGCCGGGATACTTCGCCGCCTGCTCGGGAATGCGCACCTTCTCCAGCATGGCCCGCGCACGCGCCTCGGCGTCTGCGCGGCTCAGCCGGCGCACCCGCATCGGCCCCAGCGTGAGGTTGCGCAGCACCGTGAGGTGGGGAAACAGGTTGAACTGCTGGAACACCATCCCGACCTCGGCGCGCACCGCGTCGAGCGTGCCCGGCTCCAGCCGCCGGCCCTCGACCTCGATCTCGCCCTCGTCGTGGCGCTCCAGCCCGTTGACGCAGCGGATCAGCGTCGACTTGCCGGACCCGGAGGGTCCGCACACCACGAGCTTCTCGCCGCGGGCGACGTCGAGATCAACGCCGTCGAGCGCCCGGAACGCGCCGAACGTCTTGGCGACGCCGCGCAGGCTGATCACCGTCTCGGTCAAACCTTTACGCCTCCGGCCTTTCCGGACTGGCGTTTGACGCCAGATTGCGGTCCTGTGCAACCGCCATTGGCCTCACGACCCCGAGAAGGATGTCACGCATGAACAGAATCCTCGCCGCGCTCGTCGCCCTGCCCCTTCTCGCCGCGGTCCCCGCGCTCGCCCAGTCGGCGCTCGACGAGGTGCTCAGCTCCGGCGTGCTGAAGGTCGGCACCACCGGCGACTGGAACCCCATGACCATGCGCGACCCCGCCACCAACAGCTACCGGGGCTACGACATCGACGTGATGGAGGCGCTGGCGGCCGATCTCGGCGTGAAGGTCGAGTTCGTGCCCACCGACTGGAAGACGCTCATCAACGGCGTCGTCTCCGGCAAGTACCACATGACCGGCAGCGCCTCGGTCTCGCCCGCGCGCGCCAAGGTCGCCGGCTTCTCGGAGAGCTACTTCTCCCTCGCCACCGTGCCGCTGACGCTCAGGACCAACGCGGACCGCTTCAGGGACTGGCCCGACCTGAACCAGCCGGGCGTCTCGGTCGCCGCCACCCTCGGCACGACTCAGGAGGCGCAGGTGAAGGAGTTCTTCCCCGACGCGGAGCACCGCATCGTCGAGGCCCCGGCGCGGGACTTCCAGGAAGTGCTCTCGGGCCGCGCCGACGCGCACATCACCTCCAACGTCGAGGCGCTCAAGCTCGTCGACCAGTACGAGCAGCTGATGATCGTGCCGGTCGCCGCCCCGAAGGCGCCGACGCCCATCGCCATGCTGCTGCCGCGCGACGACCAGCCGTGGATCAACTACGTCAACACCTGGATCGGGCTGCAGAAGGAGCGCGGCTTCTTCGACGACCTTGCGGCGAAGTGGCGTCTGGCCGACTGAGCCGCGCCTTGTCCCTTGTCCTCTACGCCTCCCCCGAGAGCCTCTATTCATCCAAGGCGCGCATAGCCCTGCGCGCCAAGGGGCTCGTCGAGGGACGCGACTGGCGACAGGCCGCCCCGCCGGGCGGCTCCGGCTCGGCGGCGTTCCGCGCCATCGCGCCGGAAGGCACGCTGCCGGCGCTCGACGACGGCGGCTTCGTCCTGACCGAAAGCGCGGCCATCCTCGAATATCTTGAGGAGACGCGGCCCTTCCCGCCGCTGATGCCGGGCGACGCGCAGGGCCGGGCGCGGGCGCGGATGCTCGCGGCGTTCCACGACACGCGGCTCGAACCGGCGCTGCGCCTGACCTTTCCGCTGGTGGGGCGCGCGGGCGCCGCGGATTTCGCAGAACCGGCGGCGCTGATCGGCCGGCGGCTGGCCGAACTCGACGCGCTCGCCGAGCCCGCGCCGCTGCTCTGCGGCGCGGCCCTGTCGCTGGCCGATTGCGGCTATGCGCCGTGCTTCGCGTGGATCGACGCGATCGCGGGCGCCAGCGGCTTCGCAGTCGCGTGGCCAGACCGGCTGCGGCTCTACCAGCGGATGCTCGCGGCGCACCCGGCGGTGGCGGCGGAGTTCGAGACCTATGTCGCCGCGATGGCGCGCTGGATCGACCGCCGCATGGGCTGAGCCCCCGCGCCCAGATGCGCGCCAGTGCGCATGGCGAGAGGAGGGGACGTGAGAAGCGCCCCCCTTGTCGCGACCGGTCGAGACCGGCGGCCGCTCAGGCGGCGAGAGCCGACGCGTCGATCTTGCGCAGCAGCGCGCGGGCGGCGGCCTCCGAGCTTGCCGGGTTCTGCCCGGTGACGAGCCTGCCGTCCTCGACCACGAACTCGCTCCACGCCGGGCCCTTCTCGTAGCGCGCGCCCTGTTCGATGAACACGTCCTCGATGAGGAACGGAACGACGTCCGTGAGGCCGACGCCGGCCTCCTCCTCGTTGGTGAAGCCGGACACGCGGCGGCCGCGCACGAACGGCGCGCCGTCCGCAGCCCTGACGTTCCGAAGAACGCCCGGCGCATGGCAGACGAACCCCATCGGCTTGTCGGCCGCCAGGAAGGCCTCGATCAGCGCGATGGAGTCCGGCGACGCGGCGAGATCCCACAACGGCCCATGCCCGCCCGGATAGAACACCGCGTCGAACGTCGTCGCATCCACGCCCGCCAGTCTTTCGGTGGAGGCGAGGGCCCGCTGCGCGTCGGCGTCATCCCGAAAACGTCTGGTGTGCTCGGTCTGCGCGTCCTCGGCGTCGCTCTTGGGGTCGAGCGGCGGCTGGCCGCCCGCCGGGGAGGCCAGCGTCACCTCCGCGCCGGCGTCCTTGAACACATAGTAGGGGGCCGCGAACTCCTCCAGCCAGAAACCGGTCTTCTCGCCCGTCTCGCCCAGCTTGTCGTGCGAGGTCAGCACCATCAGGATTTTCATCGAGTTGTCCCTTGTCTGCATCAGCGTCCCTCGTCGCCGCTCGAGTTTCGCGGGCGAAGAAGGTCGTGAGGGAAACGCGCGCGTGCGCGGCTGGTTCCCGCGCGCCTTTGTCCCGTCGCCGGTGGTCCGGCGTCAGAACCGCTCAAGCAGTCGCTGCAGATACTCCAGTTCCTGCCGGGAGCGCGTCATGTCGCCGGCGCGGCGGCGGATCTCGTCGAGAAGCTCTCGCGCGCGCTTCATCGCCTCGGCGTCGGGCACGGTCACGCTGTCGCCGTCGAGCGGCCCGTCGGTGGCGGTCGGCCGGCCGAACGGATCCTCCTCCCGCACGTCGCCCGACTGGCCCTCGCGGCCGGCCTGCTGGGACTGGCCGGGCTGGTTCTGCATCTCCTGCGCCAGTTCCTGCGCGCCCTCGCGCAGGGCGTCGAGCGCCTCGACCTGATCCTGCAGCGCGCCGTCGGCGTCGCCCTGCTCCAGCGCGTCGCGGGCCCCGCGCATGGCGCGGTCGGCGCGCTCCAGCGCCTCGCCGGCGCCGCCCTGACCGGGCATGTTGCGGCGGAGCTGATCGAGGAGCCCGCGCAGCCCCTCCTGATCGCGCGCGATGGCCCCCATGTCCGGCCCGCCCTGCCCGCCGGGCTGCTGGCCCGAGCCCTGTCCGTTCGGGCCCTGCCCGTTCCGGCCCTGACCGTTCTGGCCCATCTGGCCTTCGCCCTGGCCCTCTCCCTGACCCTGACCCTCGCCCTGCTGCTGGCCTTCGCCCTGCTGACCCTCGCGCCCCTGCCGCAGCGCGTCGAAGGAGCGGTCGGCGAGGCCCTGCTGCTGGCCGATCATGTCCTGCAGCTCCTGCATCGGGCCGCCGTCGCCCTGCTGGCCCTGCTGACCGGGCTGCGCCATCTGGAGGTTCTCCAGCATCTGCTGGAGCTGCTCCAGCATGGCGCGCGCCATGTCCTGCATGCCGTTCTTCATGGCCTGCTCGAGCTGGTCGAGCATGTCCATCAGGTCCTGCTGGCTGAGCTGCTGACCCTGTTGCCGCTGTTGGGGCTGCTGGCCGTTCTCAGCCTGATTGCGCAGCGCCTCCTGCGCAAGCTGCTGGAGATATTCCTGAAGCGCCTGGCGCAGTTCGTCCATCAGCGCCGCGATCTCCTCGTCGTCGGCGCCGCGCTCCAGCGCGTCGGCGAGTTCCTCCTGAAGCTGGCGCAGGCGACGCTCGGCGTCGGAGAGGTCGCCGTCCTCGATGAGCAGCGCGGCCTCCCACAGCAGTTCGGCGACGCCGGGGATCTCGGCCGTCAGCGCTTCGGGCGTCTCGGCATAGTTCAGCCGCCTGCGCGCCGTTCGCGTGATGAGATAGGCGCTGGCGTCGTCGAACACGTCGTCGGGATGCGCGGTCACCGCGTCGAGCACGGCGCCGACGCGCTCGGCCGTCCCGCGGCTCCACGCCAGCTCCCGGCGCTGCTCGATGATCGACTTGGCGAGCGGTTCGAGGAAGCGCCGTCCCGGCAGCGTCGCGCGCGCCACGGCGGTGGCCGTCTGGCCGGCGCCGTCCTCGGCGGTCAGCGTGACGATCACGGGCAGCCTCGCCCACGGATGCCCCGTCATGTCCTCGTCGACCGCTTCGGCGACGGTCTCCGCCGCGCCCCGCAGGGGCAGCGGCAGGCCGAACTCGATCGGCTCGAACACCGTGTCCGCCGGCACGCCGCGCGGCCCGGCGGCGGAGACGTCGAGCGTGACCGTCGCCGTCGCCCTCGACACGCCGTAGTCGTCGGCGCTCTCGAAGGCGAAGGCGAGCGTCCCGTTGCGGGTGCCGGAAGGCTGCTCGGTGAAGGCGATGGTCGGCGGGGCGTCGGCGACTGCGGCGAAGCGCCAGCCGCCGAAATCGGCGCCCGGCGCCGTCACCGACAGCGCGCCCGAGCGCTCCAGCGTCACCGTGGCCGACCAGACCCCGCCGCCGATGTCGGCGAAGTCCTGCGGCGCGGCGGCGGCGTCCTCGCCCTCCGGCGCGACCGGCGAGACCGGGCCGATCCCGTTCTCCAGCGCGGGGCGGCCGCCCGCGTCGAACACCCGCATGACGATTTCGGAGCCCGCCGGCAGCTGGATCGGCGTCTCCTCGCCGGCGCGGTCCGTCAGATAGATCGGCGCGACGCCGGTATGCGTCGGCGGCGTCGCCCAGGCCTCCATCGAGGCGTCGGGCTGCGCCAGCGCCGCGGCCGAGGCGCCGCCCACGGGCGTCAGCGCCTCGGCGAGCCGCGCGCCGCCGTCGCCGAGCTGCGCGATGATCCCGGCGGCGAGCGCCACGGCCGCCGCATGGCGCAGCGCGAACCGGTCGGACTTCGACACCCGCACGTCAGCCGGCGCCGCGCGCACCGCCAGCGCACGCTCCGCCATCCGCCGCTGGTGCGCGGCCCAGACGGCCCGCGTCGCCGGGTCGGTCCCCGCGCTGGCCAGCGCGTCGTCCACCGCCGCCACCGGACGATCCCGCGCCCCGCCGTCGAGCCGGGCCAGCGCCTCGGCCGTCGTCGGCGTCAGCCATCCGAGCCAGGCGCGCCGCAGCAGCCAGACCAGCGCGGCGGCGAAGGCGGCGAGGAACAGGACATGCCCGGCGAAGGGCAGCGCCTGCGGCGCGCCGATCAGCGCGAGCCCCAGAAACGCCGCCGCGAGCGCCCAGATCGGCCAGAGCGCCTGCGCCGCGCGCTCGATCCAAAGCGCCCTCAGCGCCCGCCGCGCCTGGCGCCTGACGGAGGCCCGCGCCGCGTCGAGGCTGTCGTCTCCGGGCGTCCCGGCGTTGGTGAGGTCGGCCATGCCCGCTCCCGCATCCTCTCAGGCCCGCCTGCGGGCCGATCGCGCGGGCGCCGGTCGGCCGGTCAGCCCAGCCAGTCGGGAATGCGCTCGCGCTCGATCATCTCAGCATAGGTGGGCCGCCGACGCACGACGTCAAAACGGTCTTTTGATACGAGCACCTCCGGAACGAGCGGGCGCGTGTTGTATTCGCTCGACATGACCGCGCCGTAGGCGCCCGCCGAACGGATCGCGACCAGCTCCCCGGCCGCCAGGGGCGGCATCGGCCGCGCCTTCGCGAAGGCGTCGCCCGATTCGCAGACGGGGCCGACGATGTCGGCAGGCAGGATCGCCGCGCCCGCCTCCGGCTCCCTGACGGCGACGATGTCATGGTGCGCGTCGTACATCGCCGGGCGGATCAGGTCGTTCATCGCGGCGTCGAGGATCAGGAAATCCCGCGCCTCGCCGCGCTTGCGATAGATCACCGAGGCCAGCAGCACGCCGGCGTTGGCGGCGATCAGCCGCCCCGGCTCCACGACGATCTCCGCGCCGAGGCCGCCCACCGTCCGCCGCACCACCGCGCCGTAGTCGAAGGGCAGCGGCGGCGCCTCGTTGCTGCGGACATAGGGCACGCCGAGCCCGCCGCCGACGTCGATCCGCGCGATGTCGTGGCCGGCCTCGCGGAGCGCCCCCACCAGCGCCGCCACGCGGGAGAACGCCTGTTCGAACGGCTCAAGGGCGGTGAGCTGCGAGCCGATGTGGACGTCGACGCCGACGACCCTGATCCCCGGCAGCGCCGCCGCGCGCGCATAGACCTCCGGCGCGCGGGAGATCGGCACGCCGAACTTGTCCTCCGCCTTGCCGGTGGAGATCTTGGCATGTGTCTTCGCGTCGACGTCGGGGTTCACCCGCACCGCCACCGGCGCCTGCGCCCCCATCGAGACCGCGACTTCGGAGAGCCGCTCAAGCTCCGGCTCGCTCTCGACGTTGAACTGGCCGACGCCGGCCTGAAGCGCCGCGGCCATCTCGGCGCCGGTCTTGCCGACGCCGGCGAAGACGATCTTCGCGCCCGGCACGCCGGCCGCCAGCGCCCGGCGCAGCTCACCCTCGGAGACGACGTCCATCCCCGCGCCGAGCCGCGCGAGAAACCGCAGCACGGCGACGTTCGACAGCGCCTTGACCGCGAAGCAGACCACATGCGGCATTCCCGCCAGCGCCTCGTCCATCACCCGGAAGTGCCGCTCCAGCGTGGCGCAGGAATAGACGTAGCAGGGCGTGCCGACCGCCGCAGCGATTTCCGCCAGCGGCACGTCCTCGGCGTGAAGGGCGCCGTCGCGGTAGTCGAAATGATCCATGATCCGCCGCTTCTACCGCGCGTGGCCGGGGCGCGACCGCAGGAACAGGTAGAGCGGCAGCGCGCAGCTCACCCCGATCATGAAGCCCGCGGGGATGCAGACCAGGCTGAGCCAGTCGCGCCGCGGAACGCTCTCGACCAGCACCCAGATCACGATCACCAGCCAGGCCCAGGTGAGGTCGTAGACCAGCCCGGTGCCGGCGTCGGTCTCGTTCCAGACGTCGAGCATCAGCCCGAGGTTCCAGTCGTTGGCGACCAGCCAGGACCAGAAGTAGATCCAGGGGATGATCGCGCCGAGTATGGCCATGGCGAGCCAGAGCATGCGTAGCGGCGTCATGAGCGTCTCCGATCAGGCAGGAACGCGCAGGTAGCGCCGCGCACGGCCCGGACCACGGGGCGGACCTTGGCGCGTGATGCGGTGCATGATGCGGCGCGGACCATGGCGCGACGTCAGGGCCCTTCGCTCGACGGCAGCTCGCCGCGCGGCGCGTCGGTGTTGAGCTCGTCGTAGCCGGGCAGGCCGCTCCTGACGGCGGCCGGAGGCTCCACGCTGACGTCCGGCCGGCCGCCGGGCGAGAGGGGGTCTCCCTTCACGCCGCAGCCAGCGGCGGCCAGCGCCAGCAACGCGATCCAGGGTCTCATCGCTCCTCCTCCCGCCACCGGGCGATCTGCGCGCGCACCTGCGCCGGGGCGGTTCCACCGAGGCTCACGCGGCTAGCGACCGAGTTCTCCACGCCGAGCACCTCGAACACCGCCTCCGAGATCCGCGGCTCGACGGCCTGCATCTCGCCAAGCGGCAGCTCGGGCAGGTCGCATCCGAGCGCCTCGGCGCGCTTCACCAGCGCGCCGGTGACATGGTGGGCGTCGCGGAACGGCATCCCCAGCTCGCGCACCAGCCAGTCGGCGAGGTCGGTCGCGGTTGAGAAGCCGGTCGCCGCCGCGGCGCGGAGCTTCCCGGCGACCGGCTTCATGTCGCGCGCCATGCCCTCCATCGCGGAGAGCGCGAGGCCGAGGCTGTCGGCGGCGTCGAACACCGGCTCCTTGTCCTCCTGCATGTCCTTGGAATAGGTCAGCGGCAGGCCCTTCATCACCATCGTCAGCGCCGCCTGCGCGCCGAAGATGCGCCCGACCTTGGCGCGCACCAGTTCGGCGGCGTCGGGGTTGCGCTTCTGCGGCATGATCGAGGAGCCGGTGGAGAACGCGTCGGAGAGCTTCGCGAAGCCGAACTGCGCGCTCGACCAGATCACGATCTCCTCCGCCAGCCGCGACAGGTGCATGGCGCAGGTCGTCGCGCAGGCGAGGAACTCCAGCGCGAAGTCGCGGTCGGCGACCGCGTCCATCGAGTTGGCGCAGGGCCGGTCGAAACCGAGCGCCGAAGCGGTCGCCGCGCGGTCGATGGGAAAGGACGTGCCGGCGAGCGCCGCCGCGCCCAGCGGGCATTCGTTCATGCGGGCGCGCGCGTCGCGGAAGCGGGCGCGGTCGCGCCCGAACATCTCGACATAGGCCATCATGTGGTGGCCCCACGTCACCGGCTGCGCCACCTGAAGGTGGGTGAAGCCGGGCATCGGCAGGTCGGCCCCCGCCTCCGCCTGGTCGAGCAGCGCCGCGATCAGCCGCGTGAGCGCCGCCTGCGCCCCGTCGCAGGCGTCCCGCACCCAGAGCCGGAAGTCGAGCGCCACCTGGTCGTTGCGCGAGCGCGCGGTGTGCAGCCGCCCCGCCGCCGCGCCGATGATCTCGCGCAGGCGGGCCTCCACGTTCATGTGGATGTCCTCCAGCGCCTCGGAGAAGGCGAAGTCGCCGCGGGCGATCTCCGCGAGGATCTGCGCGAGGCCCGCGTCGATGGCGGCGCGGTCCTGCGCCGAGATGATCCCCTGCGCGGCGAGCATCGCGGCGTGGGCGCGGCTGCCCGCGATGTCCTGCGCCGCGAGGCGGCGGTCGAAGCCGATCGAGGCGTTGATCGCGGTCATCACCTGCGCGGGGGACTGCGCGAAGCGCCCGCCCCACATGACGTTGCTTTGATCCGTCGGCCCCGCGTCGGCGGTTTCGCCGGGCCGGCCATCGGGGTATGCGTTCGTCATCTCGTCGAGCCCCTGACCGGAGACGCCCCATGCTGCGCGCAGCCCGTCGCCTCTACACCGCCGCCCTGGCGCTGACCACCCCCGTCGCCCTGCTCTCGCTCGCGCTCGCGGGGGCCGCGCAGGCGCTGAGCGAGGCGGAGCGCGGCGCGCTGGAGGCGGCGCGCGCGGGCGAAATGACCAAGCTGAACGTCGGCGACGCGCCGAAGCCCCGTTTCGAGACGCCCTTCGTGGACGGCGACGGCGCCGAGGTCCGGTTCGGCGACTTCGCCGGCAAGGTCGTGCTGGTGAACTTCTGGGCGACGTGGTGCCCGCCCTGCCTGAAGGAGATGCCCGCGCTCGACAGGCTCGCCGGCGCGCTGGAGGGCGACGACTTCGCCGTGGTGGCGATCTCCGCCGACCGCGGCGACATCGACAAGCCGCGGAACTGGTTGGCGGAGAACGACATCGACCACCTGCGCCTGTATCACGACGCGCGCCAGGCGCTGTCGCGCGAAGCCGCCGTGGTGGGAATGCCGACGACGCTGCTGCTCGACCGTCAGGGCCGCGAGGTCGCGCGCCTGCTGGGCGACGCGGAATGGGACGGGCCGGAGGCGCGCGCGGTGATCGAGGCGCTGATGGCGGCGGCGCCTTGAGCGGGGCGACGGGCGATCCGGTCGCGCCTGCGCCTAGGCCTGACGCGGCGCTCGCCGCCGCGCCGCCGCCGGGCGCGCTGAAGGTCGCGGCGGCGCTGGAGGCGGCGGGCGCGCCGGCGCGCATCGTGCGGACGCCGGCCAGCGCCCACACCGCCGAGCAGGCGGCCGCGGCCTGCGGCTGCGACGTCGGCCGGATCGTCAAGAGCCTGGTGTTCCGCGACGGGCCCGACGGGCCGGCGCGCATGGTGCTGGCCTCGGGGGCCAACCGCGTCCACGAGAAGCGGCTCGGTCGCCTGCTCGGCGTCGCGCTGACGCGCGCCGACGCGGATTTCGTCAAGGCGGCGACAGGCTTCTCCATCGGCGGCGTCTCGCCCTTCGGCCTGCCCGAGGCGATGCGCGCCGGCATGATCGTCGACGCGGACATCGCGCGGCTCGACACCGTCTGGGCCGCCGCCGGGGCGCCCGACTGCGTGGTGGAGATCGCGGTGGAGACCCTGCTGCGCGTCACCGGCGGCCGGATCGCCCGCATCGTCTAGCCGCCCCGATGCGGACGCCGCGATCCGGACGCCGCTCCCTTCAGGCGCGGACGCGAGCGCCGTCTATCACGAGGAGGTCGGCGCGCGTGCTGAGCGGCGCGGCGGCGACGCCGGCGGCGAGCCTGGCGCCCATCGCCGTCGCCGCCTCGGGGTCGAGCCGCCGGCGCGCCAGCGGCATGATGGCGTCCTCGACCCAGTCAACCCGCCGTCGGATCGCCTCGAAGCAGGCGCGCAGGCCGAAGCCCAGCGCCTCGGGCTCCGCGGCGTGGCCGGCGTCGAGAAATGTGTCGAGCGCGTCGGCGAGCTCCGCGGCCATGCCGCACACCATCGAGCCCTCGCGCCGGGCGAAGCGCACGACCTGAAGCGCGGCCTGCGCCTCCATGTCGCCAACGCCGGGCGACGCGCCGGCGAGGGTGTAGAGTTCTTCCTCCGCGGCGATCGGCGCCGCCAGCGGCCAGCGCGACGCGCCCTGCCGGGCGATCATGCGCAGGCGCGTCGCAGCGAGCGCCGTCGCCGAGGGGCAGGCCAGATGCGGCAGCCCGTCGGCTATGCGCTCGAGCATGTCGGCGAGCCCGCGCAGACTGCGCTCGCGCAGCGCGACGAAGCCGAGCGGATCGGCCCGGATCGCCGCCTCGCTCCAGGCGCCGCCGCGCATCGCCGAACGACTGCCGCGCCAGGCCGCCGCCGTCCCGCGCTCAAGCTCGTGTCCCCGGTCGTCCATCGCGCTCTCCCGCCGCTGGGGCAAGCACGGGGCGCGCAACAGGTCGCACCCCGGAATTGTCCATCGTCACAGGCGATAGGATGCCCTGCGACGCCACGGCGCGCTTTGACATGGCTCAAGGCGGGCGGATGCGCGCTACCCTACCCCGCAAGCACGCCCGGCATCTCCGGGTTGGAACGAGTTTGAGACGGGGACCCGCAATGGGAGCGATGCAGGCGGCGCGGCTGGCGTTCTTCGGCCTTGCGATGGTGGCGACGGCGTTCGCCGCGGCGCGAGGACACGACCAGGTCTATTCCGTGCACATGATGATCTTCTGCGCGATCAGCGCTCTGCTGTTCTTCCGCAGCTTCAGGGTGCGGGAGCTCGCGCCCCTCGGCGCCGGCCCCGGCTTCGCGTCCGAGGAGAAGTACGAGACCGGCGTGATCCGCTTCGGGGTTATCATGACGACGTTCTGGGGCGTGGCGGGCTTCCTGCTCGGCGTTCTGGTGGCGTCGCAGCTCGCCTGGCCCGACCTGAACTTCGAGCCCTGGTTCACCTTCGGCCGGCTGCGCCCGGCGCACACCTCCGCGGTGATCTTCGCCTTCGGCGGCACGGCGCTCATCGCCACCTCGCTCTACGTCGTGCAGCGCACGACCGGCGCGGCGCTGTGGTCGCGCCAGCTGGGCTGGTTCGTGATGCTCGGCTATCAGCTCTTCATCGTGCTCGCGGCGACCTCCTACCTGCTCGGCGGCTCCCAGAGCCGCGAATACGCCGAGCCGGAATGGTACATCGACCTGTGGCTCACCATCGTATGGGTCGCCTATCTCGCGCTGTTTCTCGGCACGATCTTCAAGCGCAAGGAGCCGCACATCTACGTCGCGAACTGGTTCTACCTCGCCTTCATCGTGACCATCGCGATGCTGCATGTGGTGAACAACCTCGCGGTGCCGGTCTCGTTCCTCGGCTCGAAGTCCTACTCCGCCTTCTCCGGCGTGCAGGACGCGCTGACGCAGTGGTGGTACGGCCACAACGCGGTGGGCTTCTTCCTGACCGCCGGGTTCCTCGGCATGATGTACTACTTCGTGCCGAAACAGGCCGAGCGCCCGGTGTTCAGCTACCGGCTTTCGATCGTGCACTTCTGGTCGCTGATCTTCCTCTACATCTGGGCGGGTCCGCACCACCTGCACTACACCGCGCTGCCGAACTGGGCGCAGACGCTGGGCATGGTGTTCTCGATCATGCTGTGGATGCCGTCCTGGGGCGGCATGATCAACGGCCTGATGACGCTGTCGGGCGCGTGGGACAAGCTGCGCACCGACCCGATCATCCGCATGATGGTCGCCGCCATCGCGTTCTACGGCATGAGCACCTTCGAGGGGCCGCTGATGTCGATCCGCGCCGTCAACTCGCTGTCACACTACACCGACTGGACCATCGGCCACGTCCATTCCGGCGCGCTGGGCTGGGTGGGGATGATCACTTTCGGCGCGATCTACTACCTCACGCCGAGGCTGTGGGGCCGCGAACGGCTCTACTCGGTGGCCATGGTGAACTGGCACTTCTGGCTGGCGACCGCGGGCATCGTGCTCTATGCCGCCGCCATGTGGGTCTCGGGCATCATGCAGGGCCTGATGTGGCGCGAGACCAACGACCTCGGCTTCCTCGTCTACTCCTTCGCGGAGACAGTCGAGGCGATGCACCCCTTCTACGTCATCCGCGTGTTCGGCGGCGTGCTCTACCTGCTGGGCGGGATTCTCATGGCGTGGAACGTCTACAAGACCATCAAGGGCGACCTGCGCGTGGAGGCCGCCGAAGGCGCGCCCCGCGCCGGCGCCGTCGCGGCGGCGGAATAAGGGAGGCGAGCGGATGTCAATCTGGACCCATCACGGCAAGATCGAGCGCAACGCCACGCTGCTGCTGGTGCTGAGCCTCGTGACCGTCTCGATCGGCGGCGTCGTGGAGATCGCGCCGCTGTTCTACCTCCAGAACACCATCGAGAAGGTGGACGGGATGCGCCCCTACACGCCGCTGGAGCTGAAGGGCCGCGACATCTACGTGCGGGAGGGGTGCTACCTCTGCCACAGCCAGATGATCCGCCCGATGCGCGACGAGGTGGAGCGCTACGGCCACTTCTCGCTGGCGGCCGAAAGCATGTACGACCATCCGTTCCAGTGGGGCTCCAAGCGCACCGGGCCCGACCTCGCGCGCGTCGGCGGCAAGTACTCCAACGACTGGCATGTGCAGCACCTGATCGCGCCGCGCTCGCTGGTGCCGGAGTCGATCATGCCGAACTACAGCTTCCTCGCCGAGACGCCGCTCGACTATGCGCAAATCGAGGGACATCTGCGCGCCAACGTGGCGGTGGGCGTCCCCTACACCGAGGAGATGATCGCCAACGCCAAGCTCGACCTCTGGAGCCAGGCGCGGCCGGACCACGACCGCTCGGACGTCGACGCCCTGCAGGCGCGCTACGGCGACAAGGCGACGGCCCAGGTGTGGGACGGCGACCCCTCAGACATCACCGAGATGGACGCCATGGTGGCCTATCTCCAGATGCTCGGGACGCTGGTGGACTTCTCCACCTACGACCCGATGGCGTCCGAGAACCTGCGCTGAGGGAGGACGAGATGGAAACCTATACCGCCATGCGCGCCTTCGCCGACAGCTGGGGCCTTCTGGCCATGCTGCTGTTCTTCCTGGGGGTCTGCCTGCGGCTGCTGAGCCCGCGCGCCAGACGCGACGCGCAGGACGCCGCGCAGATCCCCTTCCGAGACCCCGACGCCTACGACCGCAACGCCCTCGACCGCGCCGAGAAGGACGCCTGACCATGGCTGAGAAACGCATCGACGAGGCGACCGGCGTCGAGACCACCGGTCACGAGTTCGACGGCATCGCCGAGCTCAACAATCCGATGCCGCAGTGGTGGCTGTCGATCTTCTACGCCTGCGTGGCCTTCGCGCTGATCTACACGATCTTCTTTCCGGCGTGGCCGATGGTGACCAAGGCCACCGAGGGGTGGCTCGGCTACACCGCCCGCGGCGAGGTGGCCGAGGAGATCGCCGAGCACGCCGAGAGTCAGGCCGTCTGGCGCCAGCGCATCGCCGACACCGACATCGAGGCGATCCGCAACGACCCCGAGCTGCTCCAGTTCGCCATGGCGGCGGGACGGGCGAACTTCGCGGTGAACTGCTCCCAGTGCCACGGCTCCGGCGCGGCCGGAAACGTCGGCGGCTACCCCAACCTCAACGACGACGACTGGATCTGGGGCGGCGACCTTGAAAGCATCTACACCACGATCGCCCACGGCGTCCGCAACGAGGCCGACCCCGACGCCCGCTACTCCGAGATGCCGCGCTACGGCGTCGACGAGCTGCTCTCCCGCGAGGAGATCGCCCAGGTTGCGCAGTATGTCGTGAGCCTCTCCGGCGGCGAGCAAGACGCGGCGGCGGTCGAGGCGGGCATGGAGATCTACCTCGACAACTGCGCCGCCTGCCACGGCGACGAGGGCCTTGGCGTCCCGGAGGTCGGCGCGCCGAACCTCGCCGACAGCGTATGGCTCTATGGCGGCTCGGCCGAGCAGATCGCGGCTCAGGTCTGGCGGCCGCAGCAGGGCGTGATGCCGCCCTGGCTCGGCAAGCTGGGCGAGACGCAGGTCAAGGAACTCGCCGTCTACGTCCACGCCCTCGGCGGCGGCGTCTGAACGCGCGCCCAAGCCGTGCTCAAGCCGCGCACCGTCCCGGTCCACGCTGACCGCCCGCCGACCGACGGCGAGCCTCGGAGGCGGCCCGGCGTCGGGTCGCCGGCGTGGGAGAGGCGTCGGGTCGCCGGCGGGGACGACGGCTCCCGGCACGCTTGAGGCGCCGCTGTTCCGGACGGTCGGTCCGGCCGATCATCGGCTCGTGACAGCGTCGCGCCGCCCGCGCATCGCAGGTCCGGACCCGCCGCTTGCTCGACCACGGTCGCAGGGAGCGGCGGGCGCTCACGCCGCGGCGCGGCCCCGCTCCAGCCCGTGGCGGATCGCTTCGCGCAGGATTGAGAGGCCGAGGTCGATCTCCGCGTCGCTCACCGTCAGCGGCGGCGCGATGCGGAACACCCCGCCCGAGCCCGGCAGCGCGACGATGTTCATGCTGAGGCCCATCTCCAGCGCCTGCGCCGTGATCCGGTCGCCCAGATCGGGGTCCGGCGCCTTGGAGGCCTTGTCGCGCACGATCTCCAGCCCCAGCAGCAGACCCCGCCCGCGCACGTCGCCGACGCAGTCGAACTCCGCCCTGAGCGCCTCCAGCCCCGCACGCAGCCGCGCCCCCGCACCCTCCGCGCGCGCCACGAGGCCGTCGCGCAGGATCGTCTCGATCACCGCGAGGCCCACGGCGGCGGGCAGCGGGTCGGAAACATGGGTGGTGTAGAACAGGAAGCCGCGGGCGTGGAGCTCCGCCTCGATCTCGGCGCTCGTCATCACCGCCGACAGCGGCAGGCCGGCGCCGAGGGTCTTGGAGAGCGTCAGGATGTCGGGCGTCACGCCGTCGCGCTCGAAGGCGAACATGCGTCCGGTCCGTCCCATGCCGGTCTGCGCCTCGTCCAGCACCAGCATCATGCCGCGCCGGTCGCAATGCGCCTTCAGCGCCGCGAGATAGCCCGGCGGCAGGTCGAGGATGCCGCCCGATGAGAGGATCGGCTCGGCGATGAAGGCCGCCAGCGCCCCGGTCGACTGCCGGTCGACCAGCTCGAAGCCGTAGTCGAGCTCAGCCCGCCAGTCGTAGCCCGCCGCCGGCCCGAAGCTCGGGCGGTAGAGGTTCGGCGCCATGATCGCCATGCCGCCGACGCCGAGCGGTCCGTAGCCCTTGCGCCCAGCGGAATAGGTCGCCGCCGCGGCGCCGCCGGTCATCCCGTGCCAGGACTGGGCGAAGCCCACGACCTCGTGGCCGCCGGTGACGAGCCGCGCCATCTTCAGCGCCGCCTCGTTGGACTCCGCCCCGGTGCTGAGCAGCAGCACGCGGTCGAGCCCCGGCGGCGTCAGCCCGATCAGCGCCTCCGACAGCGCGATCACCGGCTCAGACAGCATGCCCGAGAACAGGTGGTCGAGCTCGCCGATCTGCCGGCGCACCGTCTCCACGATCGCGGGATGGGCGTGGCCGAGGATCGCGCTCATCTGGCCGGAGGTGAAGTCGAGCACGCGCCGCCCCGCGGCGTCGAAGACGAAACTCCCCTCCGCCCGCGCCGCGACGAAGCGCGAGAAGGCGCCGCCGTAGCGGATCAGGGCGGCGTCGGCGCGCGCGAGCTGGTCTGCGGACATGGCGGTGCTCCCATCGGAAATGCTGCGACGCGGCGGGGTGGAGACGCGATGCGCGCCGCCCGGCCCTATCCGGTGAGCATGGGGCCCGCCGCGGCCGCGCTCAAGCCGAATTCGGGCCGCACCGGGCGCCCTTCCGTCCGACGCCGGCGGCTCGGTCGAGCCCGGCGCGTTCTCTGGGCGGGGCGCGTTCTTACGGTCTGGCCGGCCTGCGGGCGACGACCACCGTCACCGGCCCTGACCGCACGCCCGCGAAGTCGGCCGCGATCTCGTAGGTTCCCGGCGCAATGAACGCGCCCGTCGCCGCCTGCGCGTCGATGTGGAAGTATCCCGAGATGATGGTGTTCGCCAGCGCCTCCGGCGAGGGTTCCGGGGCTCCCGGCGGCGGCGGGATCTCCGGCTCGTCGAGCTCGCCCTCGACGACCGCGAGGCCCCGCACCGCAGGCCCCCCGTCGCGGCTGACATGGAGCGTCAGCGGCGCGTCGCTGGCGTCCGAGGCGCGCAGCTGGAACGCCCCGCAGACCGGCACGACCGGGGTTTCCGAGAGGCCCACCGAGACGCGCTCGGGCGCGGCGATCAGCACGCCCTCGAAGGCGTCCGGCAGCGCCGGCGAGCAGGGCGAGGCCGCCGCCGCGCCGAGGGGCGCGTCCTGAAAGATCGCCGGGTCGAAATCCATGGCCTCGCTCCTCTCGCTGAAGCCGGGCGACGCGCCGCCGCGTCACCATCCGGCGGTGATGTCGACCTTCTTCACGCCCGGCGCGCAGTCGGCGCAGAACGCGGTGCGCTGGTTCACGGTGCCGAACATGACGCAGGTCGAGGCCGTAAGGTTGGCGGAGGTGGCGTAGCTCGCCTGCCCCGCCGCGCAGCCCTGGTGGCAATGGCTGCCCACATGGCCGCTGTTGTCGTACTGCTTGGCGGCGCGGTCGGGCTGGCCGCCGGTTCCCTTTGTCACCTGCTGGACCTTGTGGCCGATCTCGTGGACGACCACGCATTTCTGCTTCGCCGCGCTCTGGGTCGCCCACCACGCCTTCGTGCAGACGCAGGTCATGGCGCCGCCGAATGCCAGCCCGCCGCGCATCCGGTCCACCACGTTCACAGTGACGGTGATCTGCCCGGCGCCGGCCGGCAGACCGGTGACGTCCACCACCACCTCGTTCCAGTAGTCGCCGGTTCCGGCGTGGGTCACCTTCGCCTGCGGGATCGCGACAGTCGCGGCGCCGCCCGCATAGCTGGCGCTGACGAACCAGCCCTCGCCGGTGACGATGTCGTGCCACAGATATCGCGTCGCGACCGTGTTGGGCGGGCGCAGCCCCGCCGCGCGCACCGCCAGCCGCACCGCCGGCTTGCCGGGGCCGACCTGCGTTCCGGCCGCGCTGCGCAGGACGACGCCGGCGTTCTTGACCGCCAGATGGTCGGTGTAGGCGTTGACCAGCAGGTGCGGCTTCTTCGCGTTGTGCGCAGCCGAGGCCGACACGGCGGCGTCGGCGTTGGCCTTGAGCGTGTTGCTGTCGGTCGTGTCGCCGATGTTCTCCTGATGCGCCACGGCGAGGTCGGCGAGCTTCTTGAGCTTCAGGTGGTGGCTGTCGTACTCGCTCTCGACGTCGGCGGTCGAGCCCAGCACGCCGGCCAGCCCGCTCATCTTCGCCTCGGTGAACCAGACGAGGCGCTTGGTCGTCAGGTCGCCCGTGCGCACCTTCTTGCCCTTGTCGTCCTCGGCCTCCGCCTTGAAGGCGTAGCCGCCGCCGACCACGAGATCGAAGCCGTCGAAGATCTTCTCGCCGTTCGCGTCGGTCGTGAAGCTCTTCTGGTCGGCGGTATAGGTGAACTTGGCGTTGCGGCCCGTCTCGGTCGCGGTGTAGGCGGGCGTGCCCGTCGGCGCCAGCAGCTTCACCTTGAACGCATGGGCGCCGGGCTTGTCGAACTTCACCTTCAGGCGCGGGCGTCGGCCCAGCCGGTCGATGTTGGGAATGTCCGGCGCGTCAACCCATTTCGCGTCCCGCGGCAGGTTGACCCACTGCGTCGCGCTGTCGACCAGCGCCTCGGATCCGGTCGCGCCGCCGTCGACCCACTTGATCTCCACGATCGCGGCGTCAGCGAGCGGGCAGGTCTGGGTCGGGCTGTCCACGCCGGCGTCGCCGTTGTTCTCGGCGCAGGTCTGCGAGGGGCTGGGCGGGACAGGGCACATGGATCAGGCGCCTCCGTTTGCGCGGGCGCCTTCGAGGGCGCGGTCGAGGATGCCAGCGGCGACTGCGAACAGCGCGGCGTCCCGCGCCTCTCCGGGCGGAGCGGCGGCGAGCGCCCGGCCCGCCTCGCCCGCCGCGCCGAGCGCCAGCGGATCGCGCGGGAAGCCCGACCCGGAGACGAGCGCCAGCAGGGCGTATAGCACCCGCGCCGGCGTCGAGGCCGCGCCCCAGGCGGCTCCCGCCGCTCCGGCGGCCAAGGCCGCCTGCGCGGTTGTCTCCCTCCCGAAGAAGGCGACGCGCTCGGGGTGAATGCGCTCGTAGAGCGCCGCCACGCCCGCGGCGCCGTCGATGGCGAAGGCGTCCGGCGCCTTCGTCCACGCCCTCAGCCGCGCCAGCGCCCGGAAAAGATGCTCTCCCTCCGGCCCGTTCACGGCCGGAAGGAAGGCGGCGCTGTTGGCGTGCGTCGCGTCCATCCGCGCCAGCGGCCCGCCGACGTCGGCGTCGTCGAGCGGCGCGCGGATGCGGGCGAGCAGCGGGTCCTCGTCGAAGAACGCGCCGTGCATCGCCATGTGGTCGATGTAGGACTGCGCCGTGGCCACCGTGGTCATGCCATGCGCCGCGCCCCGCTCAAGTCCCAGCGCGATGAGCGCGTCGACGGCGTCGGCCCCCGCGAGACCGGTCTGGCGCGGAAAATAGCGCGCCAGATGCGCCCTCATGCGCGCGGCGAAACGCTCCGCGGCCTGCTGCGCGAGCGTCGCCTCCTGCTGCGGCTTGATCTTGAGCAAGGCGGGGCTCCTGCGGGCGGATCGTTTGCGGGGCCGTCATGGCGGCGAGGTCTTGGGCGGCGAGGTCGTGGCCGTCCGATAATCGCGGGCGCGGCGTCGGCGCGTCGACTACACGCGCTTGCGCGCCGCCGGTCAATCGTTCCGCGCGCCTTCCCGCGGGCCGCGCCATTGACAATCCGGCTGAGGGAACGCGACCGTTCATGCGGCAGGGGGGCCCGGTCGCCCCGCGACCGGCCAGTGCGGCGGGGGGAACAAGTCCATGACGACGCAGGGTTACGCCGCGCTGACGCTGGAGACGCTGCCGAGCCGGCTCGGCGAGGTGGCGGCGGCGCGCGCCCGTCTGGGCGAGCCCGCCGCGTGGCGCGCGCGCGAGGTCGGCGACGGCAACCTCAACCTCGTCTTCATCGTCGAGGGGCCGGAAGGCGCGGTGGTGGTCAAGCAGGCGCTGCCCTATGTGCGGCTGGTCGGCGAGAGCTGGCCGCTGCCGCTCTCGCGCAGCTTCTTCGAGCACGAGGCGCTGGTGCGCCAGGCCGCGCGCGACCCCGGCGCCGCGCCGGAGGTGTTCCACTTCGACCGCGAGCAGGCGTTGATCGTGATGGAGTTCCTCGACCGACACGTCATCCTGCGCCGCGCAATGATCGAGGGCCGTCGCATCGCGGGGCTGGGGCGGCGGCTCGGCCTGTTCTGCGCCCGCACGCTGTTTCGCGGCTCGGACCTTTCGATGCTGGCGGCCGACCGCAAGGCTGACCTCGCGCTCTTCGCCGGCAACGCGGCGCTCTGCGACATCACCGAGAACCTCGTCTTCTCGGACCCCTACCGCGACGCGCCGATGAACCGCCACACGCCGGGCCTCGACGCCCTCGCAGCGCGGCTGCGCGGCGACATGGCGATGAAGCGCGTGGCGCAGCACATGAAATGGGCTTTCGCCACACAGGCGGAGACGCTGCTGCACGGCGACCTGCACACCGGCTCGGTGATGGTCTCCGACGACGACATCCGTGTGATCGACCCCGAATTCGCGACCTACGGCCCGATGGGCTTCGATGTCGGGATGCTGGTCGCCAACTTCCTGATGGCGTTCTGCGCCCAGCCCGGCCACGCCTCCGACCCCGGCGCGCGGGACGCCTACGCGGACTGGCTGCTGGAGGAGACGGCGGCGATCTGGTCGGCCTTCGTCGGGGAGTTCACCCGGCTCTGGCGGACGGAGCGGGCCGGGATGCTCTACGAGGCGCGGCTCTTCGAGGCTCAGGGCTGCGGCCTCGGCGCCGAGCAGGCCCGGCTGGAGCGGCTCGCCGCGATCTGGCGCGACGCGCTCGGCTTCTGTGGGGTCGAGATGCACCGCCGAATTCTGGGCCTCGCCCACAACGCCGACTTCGAGACCATCGCCGACGAGGCCGCCCGCGCCGCCTGCGAGGCCCGCGCGCTGGAGATCGGCCGGGTGCTTGCGCTGAGCCGGGACGCCGCGCCGGACATGGCGGCGGCGCTCGAGACGGCGCGTGAGATCGCAGGGCGCGACCTGCTCTAGCGGCGCGGTCTCGACCGCCGCGGGGCCCGCAGGCTTGTCGCGGCGCGCATTTGTCCAGGATCGAATGTCCTCGAAATCGCCGCGCGCCGGCCTGCGCGCCGCCCGCCCCAGCCTCCTGCGCGCGACCGCCCGCGCGACCGTCCGCGCGACCGTCGCGCGTCGGCGGCGCGGCGCGTCCGAGCGCGACGAGGTGGTTGTCGAACGCCCCGTCGCAGTCCTTGCCCCGCGTCGCGCGCAGCGCGCCATTGTCGACGCGCGCGCAGCGCCGCGCCGCCGCCCGTGGTGAAGGCGAAACGGTCGCCGGAGGGGGCAACGCCGCAGATGTCGCGACCCTCCAGCGCCATCGCGTCGCCGCCACCGGTCGGAAACACGAGCGCCAGACCCCCGCGCGGCTCGGTGATCGCGGCGTGAGCCCCGCCGCGCGCCCCGCCGCGCGCCCCGTCGCGCGCGCCGTCGCCCACCGGCCTGCCGAGGCGCAGGTCTGCGAGCCGCTCCAGCGCCGTCGCGAAGGCGCGATGGAGGCGGTCAGCGCCTCGGTCGCGTCGCGGTAAGGCGCGCCGTCAGGGCCCTCCATGGCGCGCGCCTAGCCGCCGCGCCAGTCGGCGTCGACCGCAGGTGCCGTGGCGGCGAGGTTGGCGGCGACGGCGGCGGCGAGCCGGCCGGGATAGCCTTCCTGGGCCGGCGCGTCGGCGTCGACCAGCAGCCAGTCGAGCGCCGTCAGCCCCCGCGCCGCGATCGACGCCCATCCACGCGTAGAAGGCGGCGCCGCCCCACAGCGCCCGCGCCGTCCTGGCCAGCTCAACGGTCGCCGCGGCGAGGCTGGCGAAGCGGGACAGGGCGTGCGCCTCGACCGCCGCCCGCGCCCGCGTCGCCGGATCGCGCGGCTCGGGCGCATCGCCCGGCGAAGCTGCCTCCAGATCGCCTGCGGGCAAGTCGGGAGACGCGGCGCGACGAGGACGGTCCGGGCCGCGGCGGACTGCGCCAGCGTCGGCGCACGCAGGGCGGCGAGGATCAGGCGCAGGTCAGAGCGACTCCAGAAAGCGGATCAGGGCGTCCCGGTCGGGCTTCGCCGTGGCGGCGACGGCGTTGCGCGCGGGCTGCGCCTCGCCGCCATGCCAGAGTACGGCCTCATCAGGGTCCGCGCCCTGCCCGCGTGGAGGAAACCCGCCTCGGGCGACACCGTCCGGGCCAGCCCCACGCCCCAGAGCGGCGGCGTGCGCCATTCGCGCCCCGTCGCGACGCCCGTCAGCCAGCCCCTCGCCCATGTCGTGCCGCAGCAGGTCGGTAGTTGGCCTGATCAGTTGAGAGCTGTGCTTGTCGCGCCCCGCCAGCCTGTGCGTGACGAAGCTGGGCCGGCGGCAGGCGGCGCAGCCGGCCTCGTGGAACAGCGCCTCGCCGCGCAGGACCGGCGGTTCGGTCACGTCGCGCCGCGCCGGAACGGCCAGATTAGCGCTGTAGAAGGTCACGAGGTCGAGCGCCGCGTCGCCCACCTCGAATAAACCCTGCTCGGGTTGGCCGCAATGGGGCGCCGCGCGGCTGATCCTGCCCCAGGTTGGTGGACAGCCATGCTATGGCTTTCAAGCGAGGAGAGGAGTGTCCGATGGGGCGCAGGAAGCGCCGACATCTTCCGGAGTCGTTAAAGCGCGAGGCGGTCGAGCGCGTGAGGACGAGCGGGTTGCCGATCTGCCGCGTGGCGGAGGAACTCGACGTTCACGAGACGGTTCTGCGCCGATGGATGGCGCGGTGTGCAGAGCCGGGGACGGGCCCGGCGCGGCGCTCCGTCACGCAGGCGCAGGGTCCGTCCCCGGCGGACCTCGCCGCGGAGAGCGCCCGCCTGAAGCGCGACCCGCAGCGCGCGCAGATGGAGCGCGACATACTTGAAAATGCGGCGCTCATCTTCGGGACGGCCAGCCGGTGACGTACCGGTTCGTCGATGCGCATCGCGGCGTCTGGCCGGTTCGGGTGATGTGCAGAGTTCCGGGCGTCTCGGCCAGCGGCTACCATGCGTGGCGAACGCGCGGGGAGAGGCCATGCGCGAAGGCGAACCGCGCCCTTCTCGGCGCCATTCGGGCGATCCACGCCGAGAGTGGCGGCGCCTATGGCGCGCAGCGTGTTCATGCGGTTCTGCGGTCTCACGGCCGGCGCGTCGGCCGCCACCGGATCGCCCGACCAATGCGGGGCGCGGGGCTCCGAGGGCTGGCCGCGATCCCGCCGCGGGTGCGCACCACCGACAGTCGGCACAATCATCCGATCGCACCAAACAGGCTGCGGCGCAACTTCACGGCCATGGCGCCGAACCAGGTCTGGCTCGCGGACCTGACCTACATCAGGACCGGCGAAGGCTGGCTGTTTCTGGCGGCGCTGATCGACATGTTCACCCGCAAGATCGTGAGCCCGGACCACTCTGCAAGGGGGCCGTGCGCGACACCCTCCACGCCGATACTGCGCTCGAGGCTCTGGCGATGGCGATCGAACGCCAAAGACCAGCGCCCGGACTCATCCATCATAGCGACCGCGGGGTGCAAAACGCGGCTTACGACTACAGAAACGCCCTTGCCGCCGCACGCATCACGCCGTCGATGGGCAAAAAAGGGAAATGCCTCGACAATGCGCCTATGGAGAGCTTCTTCCATACGCTCAAGGTCGAGCGCATCCACCATCGGGTCTATGCACCCCGAGCGGAGGCCCGCCGCGACCTGTTCGCCTACATCGAAGGCTTCTACAATTCACGCCGCCTGCATTCCGGGATAAGCTACCGTTCACCGGCTGACATGGAGCGCATTGCGCCCTGACCCCGTCCACTTTTCCCGAGAAGTATCAGTCGTCGGATCACTCGCTTGAATAGGCAGTGAAGTTGCCTGCCCGCGACCGGTCGATGCAAGGGCCCGCTGGATACGCATCGCCGCATTAACCTCAAATTCAATTCTTGGGCAGAACTTGCGCAGCGATTGCGCATGGGCGCCAGATTGTGGAACCGCCTTATGTATCGTGCGCCAAAGGCTCTAGCGGACCCGCATGTGGTGCTCGGCGCCCTGACGGCGAACCTGCTTGCGCTGGCGTTGCCGCTGGTGACGCTGCAGGTGTTTGACCGCGTGCTCGGCGCGAGCGGGGTGAGCACGCTCCAGATGCTGGCGCTCGGGCTGGCGGCGGCGCTGGCGCTGGAGCTTGTCTGCCGCATGGCGCTGGCGACCCTGCTCGGCGAGCATGGCGAACGCTTCGAGCGGCAGGCTTCCGACGCGGTCGTGCGCCATCTTTTCGAAGCCGAAGGCGGCGGCGCGGCGCGGGAGGAGACCGGCGTCCATCTGGAACGCCTGGACGCCGTCGCGAGGCTGCGGGAGTTGCGCTACGGCGAGCCGGCGCTGGCGCTGCTCGACACTCCGTTCCTCATGCTGTTCTTCGGCTTCCTCGTGCTTCTCTCGCCCATCGTGGCGCTTGTCGCGGCGGTGATGGGATGTATCGGGCTGGCGTGCAGCCGCTGGCGGCGGATCGGGCTCGACGGCGTTCAGCGCGAGGCGGACGCGCGGCTGGCGCGACGCTTCTCCTTCATCGTGGAGACCCTCCGCAACATCGTGTCGATCAAGGCGCTTGGGGCGGAGGCCGCGATGACGCGCCGATATGAGCGGCTGCTGCAGTCCAACGCCGCCGCCGCCTCGGAGTCGACCTCGCGGGCGCAGCTGGCGCAGGGTGCGGCGGCGGCGGTCGCCCATGCGACGCCCGTCGCCGTCGCCGCTGGCGGCGCCTTCGAGGTGTTGCGAGGCGACTTGACCGTGGGCGGCCTCGCGGCGGCGATCATCCTCTCGGGGCGCATCATGCAGCCCCTGATGAAGCTCGACGGCGCGCTCAGCGCCGCAGCGGGCGCGCGACGGCGCGAAGCGGACCTCGCCAGGCTCGCGGCCGGCGTGGCGCCGCGGCCCAGGCGCCGCCAGCCGGAGCCGCTGCGCGCCGTCCGGCTCGAGAACGTGACCGTGAGGAACGCCGGCGGCGCGACCGTGTTCGAGGGGCTCGAGCTCACCGTGCGGGCCGGCGAATGCGTCGTCATCGGCGGCAGGAGCGGCTCGGGCAGATCGCTTCTGCTTAACCTGCTCATGGGGTGGGCGACGCCGTCGGCGGGCCGGCTGCTGTTCAACGACGTCCCGATCAGCGAATGGGACGTGGAGGCGCTGGGCGCGCGCATGGCCCATCTGCCGGCGCGCCCGCAGCTGATCGCCGGCACGGTCATGGAGAACATGACGCGCTTCCAGCCCGAGCGCCACGCCCATGAGGCGATGGCGCTGGCGCGGGAACTGGGGCTCGACCGCTACTTCGCCCGCCATCCCGTCGGGCTTTCGCTGCAGTGCGACGGCGGTTCGAGCCATGGCCTGCCGCGCTCGGTCGAACAGCGGGTGCCGCTCGTGGGCGCGCTGGCGGGAACGCCGGAGCTGATCCTTTTCGACGAAACCAACGGCATGCTCGACCATGAGGGCGACCAGCGGCTGCTCGCCTGCCTCTCGCGCCGCAAGGGGCGTGTCGCGATGGTGCTCGTGACGGACAGCCCCGCCTACGTCGCGCTCGCCGATCGGCGGCTGACGATCATGGATGGCCGCCTTGTCGAATGGGCGCCGGCCGCGCCCGCCGGACATCCAGCGGGCGAACGCGCCGGAATGGCGCAATGACCGCCATCGGGAACAGGGCCGAACCCGCGCCGATGGCGGGCCTGGCGCCGCGGGAGCAGGCCCGCCGGTACGACCCGGGCCCCCCGCCCGAGGATGACGCCGATCCCGGCTGGGCGATGGACGACCTGCTGGAGGGGATGCGGGACGGCCGCTATGGCGGCAGGCCGCTGGACGGCCCCGGACCGGCCGCGCTGGTCCTGCTGCTTCACGCGCTTGGCTGGCGGCCCGACGGACGCGCCTTCGCCGCCGCGCTGCCGCATTTCCCGCCCCGGTTCGGCGTCAGGGAGATCCGCGAGACCCTTCTGCGACTGGGCTTCGTCGGCGCGCCGCGCCGGATGATCTGGCGCGATGCTCAGAGCGCGCAGCGACCCGCCCTCGCCTGGGGCGGAAGCGGATCCCCGCACATCCTGCTCACCGACGCCACGGGCCGGCTGCGCGCCATCGATCCCGCGACCGGCCGGGAAAGCCGGCTGCTCTTCGCGACGCGCGTCACGGTGATCTCCTTCCGGCCCGCCGAACCCGGAGCGGCGGCGGAAGGCGGGCGACGGCTCGGCCGGTTCCTCGGCGCCCACCGGCGCGATCTCGCCGTGCTGTTCGCCATCACGACGCTGAGCACGGTGCTCGTTCTGGGTGGTTCGCTCGCCGTGCGGGCGATCTACGACCATGTCATCCCGTCGAACGGCTACGACACCCTTGCCGCCATCGGGGTGATCGCCGCCTGCGCGCTGGCGCTCGATCTCGGCCTGCGCGCGATCAAGGCCCGGATCAGCGCCAACGTCTCGGCCCGCCTCCTGACGCGGGTGGGCTCCGCGATCTTCGCCAAGCTCCTGCGGCTGCCGCTGGAGCGTCTGACCGGCGCGCCGGTCAGCGCGCAACTCGACCGCATCCGCCAGTTCGAGTCGTTCCAGGCCATGCTCTCCGGCCCCATCGCGGCCGTCGCGGTCGAGACGCCCTTCATCTTCGCGATCACGCTGGCGCTGTTCCTGATGGCGGGACCGCTGTTTCTGATCCCCATCGTCGTCGGCCTCCTGCTGGGGTTGCTCGCGATGCTCGCGCTGCCCGGGCAACGGGTGCGCGAGGCGCGTCACGCGGCTGCGCGGCGGCGGTTCCAGACCCTGATGGTCGAGGCGTCGACCAACGCCATGGCGCTGCGCGCCTATGGTCTGCGGACCGTTTGGACGGAGCGGCTGAGACAGGCCGCCGCCGAGGCGGCGCGATGCCGGCGCCGCGCCGCCACGCGCCGCCGCATGGCCTTTCTCGTGGCGAACGCGACAGGCCCGGCGGCTACAGCCTCGGTCGCGATCATCGGCGCGGCGCTCGTGATGGCGGGCGACCTGACGATGGGCGCGCTGGTCGGCGCGACGATTCTCGTCAACCGGGCCACGGCGCCGCTGCAGCAGGCGTTTGCGGCGCTCTGGAGCGCGCAGGATCTCGGCGCGACCTACGCCCAGGTCGACAGGCTGCTGGCGATGCCCGACGCCGTCGAGCAGCCCGCCCCTCCGGTGCGGCGGTCCTTCCGCGGCGCGGTCAGGCTGGAGCGGCTCTCCTACCGTCACCCCGGTCAGGCGGACGCCGCGCTGGCGGGGATCGAGCTGTCGCTGGGGGCGGGCGTCTGGGCCGCGGTGACGGGTCCGGCCGGCGCCGGCAAGAGCACGCTGCTCAAGGTGATGGCTGGCCTGCACGCGCCCCAGAGCGGCTCGGTGTTCATCGACGACGTGAACCTGCGGCAAATGGCGCCGGGCGAGGTGCGGGCGATCGTCGGCTTCGCGCCGGACGACCCGCCGCTGTTCCACGGCTCGATTGCGCAGAACCTGCGGCTCGGCGACCCGACCGCCCACCGCGGGCGGCTTCTCGAACTCTGCGAGGAACTCGGCGCGGGCCCCTGGCTCGCGGCCATGCCGGACGGGCTGGACACGCGCCTCGACCACGCGGTTCAGGCGACGCTGCCGGCCGGGTTCCAGCAGACCCTCGGCATCGCGCGGGCGCTGCTCGCCAGGCCGAGGCTGCTGTTGCTCGACCAGCCGGCCACGGCGCTCGATGCGGCCCTCGAGCGCGCCCTTCTCGACGCGCTCGCCGCCCGCAGGGGCGAGACGACCATCGTGGTGGTGACCCACCGTCCGAGCCAACTGCGGCTTGCGGACGTGCAGATCGCGCTGGATGACGGGCGCCTGGCGCGTTGCGCGCCTCCTGCGGGGGCGCGGTCGACGGGCCTTTCCCACCCGCCGGCGCCGACTGCCCGGCAGTCCTGCGCCACAACCGGGAGCGATTGAGCCATGGCGGCGTCGACGCGGCATGAACAGGCCCGGCTTGCCGCGCCGGAGACTTTAGCCGAGAGCCCGTTTCTCGAGGATCGCGACGCCGGGGGCTTCGCCCGCGCGACGCTGCGGCTGGCCTTTCTGGGCGTGGCGGCCTTCATGGCGTGGGCGGCCGTGACGCCGGTCAGGGAGGCGATCGACAGCCAGGGGGTGGTGCTGCCGGATGGTTTCGTGAGGCGCGTCGAGCACCTCGAAGGCGGCATCGTGGGCTCTGTCGCGGTTCGCGAGGGCGACGTCGTGAGGGCGGGCGAGGCGCTGGTGCTGCTCGACCAGGCCGCGCTGCAGGCCGAGCGGCGCCGTGTGCTCGCCCGCCGCGAGTGGCTGGCGCGCGAGATCGAGCGCCAGATCGCCTTCGCGGCCGGCGACGGCCTGCTTGCGCCGGCGCCGGCCGCGACCGGCTCCGCGATCGCCCGCAGCCAGAGCTCGGCGGCCGCCATGGCGGAGGCGCACCGCGCCGCGCGACTGGCCGTTCTCCGCACCGAGCTGGAGCTGCGCAGGGCGGAGGAAGCAGCGCTTTCGTCGAAGCGCCGGACGCTGACCGTCGAGCTCGAGATCATCGACGCGCGCTTTCGCCAGTTCGACGAGGCCTATCGGGGCAGCGGGGCCGTCAGCGGCGTGGCGCGCGACAACGTGGCGCTGCAGAAGATCCGGCTGGAGAGCGAGATCGCCCAGCTGGACGCCGACGCGCGCTCGGCCGCGCTGCGGACGCGGATGGCGGAGGAGAACGAGGCCGAGTTCCTCGCCGGCGCCGGCAAGGAGGCGCTGCTGCGCGTCGCCGAACTGGAGGGCGCGCGCGCCCAGGCCGACGAGGAGCTTTCGCGGCTGGAGGATGCGCTGGCGCGAGGGGTGCTCGTCGCGCCCGTCGACGGCGTCGTGCAGTCGCTGGCGGCGGCCAGCCCCGGCGAGGTTCTGCCGGCGGGCGCGCTCGTCGCGGAGATCGTGCCGAAGGGGGCGGCGCTCTTTGTCGAAGTCATGCTGCCCGCCGAGCAGATCGGCAAGGTGTCGGTCGGCATGGCGGCCTCCGTCAAGGCGCTGACCTTCGACTACCTGCGCTACGGCGACGTCGCGGGAACGGTCGAGACCATTTCGCCGTCCAGCATCGCGGACGCGAAAGGTGCGCTGCGCTACCGCCTCCGCTTGAGGCTGGACGCGCCCTTCGTCGGCTCGGAGCAGGACGGACGCCGCCTCTCGCCGGGCATGACCGTCACGGCGTCGTTGCGGGGCAGGGAAAGCACCGTTCTCGAGACCCTGCTCAGACCCCTGCGTGTGATGGCCGACAGGGCGCTGACCGAGGGCTGAGGGCGCGCGGCCCTGCTAACGCGGCGGTAACTTCTCATACGGAAGATGCCGAAGGCGGAGGTCAGCGCCGCCGGTGTTGCGAACAGTGTTCTCGCTGCGTGTGAAGTTGGGGTCGAGATGCAGGAGTTTCCTCGCGGCGAGGATGCGTCGGCCCATGTCTCGGGTGCGGAGGAACGGCCGGGCGAGGCGTCTCGCGAGCCGAGGCTCCAGCGTGAAGATCCCGGTGACGGCGCATCGCTGCGCGTGATCACCGCGGCCTCGTTCTTCGGCCTTGAGCACGGGGATGGCGATGTTCACGCCGCGACCGGCGAGGCCGATGGCGGCTCTCTCGCAACCGCGAACGGGCGCGACGCAGTGTCGGCGGCCGCCGCCGAAACGGCCCGCGCGCGAGCTTCCCATGACGCGGCGGCCGACGCGGACGCGCTGCGCGAGCACCTGCTTCCAACGCCGGAAGGCGCAGCATTCCCCGGAGGCCCGAGCGGCCTCGTCTTCCCGGAGCCGACCTCTCCGGTCGAAGCAGCGCCGATCGGGCCCGCCGGCGACGACGCCGCGCCGGCTTTCGAAGCCGCAGCCGCGCCCTGGCGGCCGTCGTCGCCCGTCGCCGCCGATGATCCTGCGCCGTCCGACGCGGAAACGCCGTCGGCCGGGGACGACCCGTCCGATCGACCCGCTGTGGGCGCGCCGACATCCTTTCCGGGGCCGACGGCGCGACTGGACGACCGGGCCGACACGCGGAACGACTTCGCCGGCGGGCGCGAAGACCCTGCTCCTGTCGATGACCCGAACGCGGGCGTCCAGCGCAATGAGCCTGCTCGGGACGACGCCGCGCCGACCGTCGCTCCCGAACCGCAATCGCCGGCGCCTCCCGCGGCGAAGCCGCCTCCGGCCGAGCCCCGGACCGGCGAGCGGCCCACGTTCCTCATCTCCGAGACCGATCCGGCCGCGGGGCCGGATGCGCCGACCGGCGCCGTCAGCGTCACGGGCGGCGCCATCGACGCGTTCACCGGGGACGGCCTGACCTTCGCGCTGCTCGACGACGCGGGCGGCCGCTTCGCCATCGATCCGGACACCGGGGAAATCACCGTCGCGCCGGGGGGCGGGCTCGACTACGAGACGGCGACGCGGCACACCGTCGTGGTCCGTGCGAACGGGGCGGGCGGCGCATCGATCGACCGCGCCCTCGACATCGCCGTGTCGGACGTCGCCGAGACGATCAGGCTGGGCGACGGCGGCGTGGCCTTCGTGGACGGGGGCGTGGCCGAGACCGCCATCATCGGCGGGACCGGAAATGACACGATCGCCGCCCATGCGGAAGGCGGAACCGTCGACGGCGGCGCAGGGGCCGACCGGCTGCTCGGCGGCGCCGGGAACGATGCGCTCGCCGGCGGCGCCGGGTCTGACGCCATTTCGGGCGGCGACGGCGTGGACACGGCGATCTGGAGGGGCGCGCTCGCCGACTTCGCGGTGTCCCATGACGCGGTCGACGGCGGCTTCACGATCACCGACGGGAACGCCTCGGATGGGCTTGACGAAGGGACCGACAGGGTCGACGGCGTCGAGACCTTCAGCTTCGACGGCGTCGAACTCAGCGCGGCGGAAATGCGGGTCGAGGCCGCCCGGCAGGCCAACGCAGCGCCAGAGGCGCCGACCGCCGCGGGGCTAACCCTGGCCGAGGACGCCGCCGCGGGGGACGTGGCCGCGACGCTTTCGGCCAATGACGCCGAAGGCGACGCCCTCACCTACACCCTCACCGACGCGAGCGGGAACCCGGTCGTCGACAGCGATTTCGAGATCGTCGGCGCCGAGATCCGGCTCAGGGCCGGCGCAGTCCTCGATCATGAAACCTCGCCGACCCGAACCCTTAATGTGACCGCCTCCGACGCCTTCGAGACCTCGGCCCCGACTGCGATCACCATAGCGGTGACCGACGTCGACGAGGCGGCCCTCGGCGCGACCGGCGACGCGGACGGCGCGGCGGACGCCGTTGACGAGAACCTCGCCGCCGGCGCCGTCGTGGGCGTCACCGCCCGTGCCTCGGACGCCGACGGCACGGCGACCGTCACCTACGCGCTGAGCGACGACGCCGGCGGCCGCTTCGCGATCGACGCCGCCACCGGCGTGGTCACCACCGCCGCCGCGCTCGATCACGAGACGGCGGCGAGCCACGCCATCGAGGTCCTCTCGACCTCGTCGGACGGCACGACCAGCAGCCGGACCTTCACGATCACGGTCAACGACCTCGACGAGGCCGCCCTCGGCGCGACCGGCGACGCGGACGGCGCGGCGGACGCCGTTGACGAGAACCTCGCCGCCGGCGCCGTCGTGGGCGTCACCGCCCGTGCCTCGGACGCCGACGGCACGGCGACCGTCACCTACGCGCTGAGCGACGACGCCGGCGGCCGCTTCGCGATCGACGCCGCCACCGGCGTGGTCACCACCGCCGCCGCGCTCGATCACGAGACGGCGGCGAGCCACGCCATCGAGGTCCTCTCGACCTCGTCGGACGGCACGACCACCAGCGAGACCTTCACGATCACGGTCAACGACCTCAACGAAGCCGCTCTCGGCGCGACCGGCGACGCGGACGGCGCGGCGGACGCCGTTGACGAGAACCTCGCCGCCGGCGCCGTCGTGGGCGTCACCGCCCGTGCCTCGGACGCCGACGGCACGGCGACCGTCACCTACGCGCTGAGCGACGACGCCGGCGGCCGCTTCGCGATCGACGCGGCCACCGGCGTGGTCACCACCGCCGCCGCGCTGGACCACGAGACGGCGGCGAGCCACGCCATCGAGGTGACCTCGATCTCCTCTGACGGCTCGACCACCAGCGAGACCTTCACGATCGATGTGACTGACGCGGCGGAAATCCTCCAGCTCGCCAACGACGGCGCCAGCTTTACCGATACAGGCGTCGCGGAGACCGCGATACTCGGCGGATCGGGCAATGACACGATCACCGCCCATGATGATGGCGGGAGCATCGATGGCGGGGCGGGCGACGACACGCTGCAGGGTCGCTCCGGGGAAGACATTCTCACGGGCGGCGGCGGGGCTGACCTGCTCCAAGGCCGTTCAGGCGACGACACGCTGACCGGCGGGGCGGGCGACGACACACTCTATGGAGAAGACGGCGGCGATAGCATGACAGGCGATGCTGGCGCAGACCGCATATGGGGCGGCGCCGGCGCCGACACGCTCGACGGCGGTGACGACGACGACCAGCTCCATGGCGAGGACGGCGACGACACGCTGCAGGGCGGCGGCGGCGCGGACACCCTGCGCGGCGACGCCGGCGACGACGTTATCGACGGCGGCGACGGGAGCGACAGGGCGGTCTACGAAGGCGACCTCGCCGACTTCGCGGTAGTCTGGGACGACGCGGCGCAGCGCTTCACGATCACCGACGGCGACGCGGCGGACGGGCTCGACGAAGGGGCCGACACCGTCTCGGGCGTGGAGATCTTCCAGTTCGGCGGCGTCGCCTATACCGAACAGCAGATGCGCGTGGAGGCATCGAGGCAGGCCAACAGCGCGCCCGGCGCGCCCTCGGTCGCCTCGGGCGGCTCGATCGCGGAGAACAGCGGCGCGGGCGTCGTCGTCGCGACCCTCGACGCGCTCGACGCCGACGGCGACCCTATCACCTACGTCATCACCGACGCGGGCGGGAGCCCAGTCGTCGACAGCGACTTCGAGATCGTCGGCGCCGAGGTCCGCGTGCGGCCGGGGGCCGCGCTCGATTTCGAAACGGCCGCGAGCCGGCAGATCTTCGTCACGGCCTCGGACGCCTTCGAGACCTCGGCGCCGACGCAGATCGCCATCACAATCAACGACGCGGCCGAGACGATCCAGCTCGCGGACGGCGGCGCGAGCTTCACCGACACGGGCGTCGCCGAGACCGCGATCCTGGGCGGCGACGGCGGCGACGCCATCACCGCCAACGCAGCCGGCGGAACCATCGACGGCGGCGCGGGGAACGACACGCTGCAGGGCGGCGTCGGCGACGACAGCCTCACCGGCGGCGCAGGCGACGATGTGCTGAGCGGCGGCGGCGGCGGCGACACCGCGGTCTGGGCGGGCGATCTGTCCGGCTTCTCGGTGGCGTGGGACGCGGGAACCCAGACCTTCACCATCACCGACCTGAACTCGGGCGACGGCCTCGACGAAGGCGCCGACACCGTCACGGGCGTCGAGACCTTCGTGTTCGACGGCGTCGCCTACACCGCGGCGGAGATGCAGACCGAGGCCGCGCTGCAGGCCAACAGCGCGCCGACCGCGCCGACCGCGACCGGCGATACGGTGGCCGAGGACGCGACGGCCGGCGCGCTCGTGGCCACGCTGGCCAGCACCGACGCCGACGGCGACCCGATCGCCTACGTCATCACCGACGCAGGCGGAAACCCGGTGGTCGACAGCGATTTCGAGATCGTCGGCGCCGAACTGCGCGTCAAGGCCGGCGCCGGCCTCGACTACGAGACCGCCCCCACCCGCACCCTTTACGTAAAGGCCTCGGACGCGCTGGAGGAGAGCGCGCCGACGCAGATCACCATCACCGTCAACGACGCGGCCGAGACGATCCAGCTCGCCGACGGCGGCGCGAGCTTCACCGACACGGGCGTCGCCGAGACCGCGATCCTGGGCGGCGACGGCGGCGACGCCATCACCGCCAACGCAGCCGGCGGAACCATCGACGGCGGCGCGGGGAACGACACGCTGCAGGGCGGCGTCGGCGACGATAGCCTCACCGGCGGCGCAGGCGACGATGTGCTCAATGCGGGTGACGGCGCCGACTATGTGCTCGGCGGGTCGGGCGCCGACCTGATCCGGGGCGAGGCCGGCGACGACTGGCTTGAAGGGCGCGAAGGCGACGACACGATCTATGGCGGCGACGGCGACGACGTCATCGACGACGATGCGGGCTCCGGCGGCGGCGGCGCCGACGTATTCCACGGCGAAGGCGGGAACGACCAGATTTATGGCGGCGACGACGACGACAGCCTCTATGGCGGCGCGGGCGACGACACGATGTCCGGGGAAACGGGCGACAACTACTTGTCCGGCGGCGACGGCGCCGACGAACTTCACGCCGGGGGCGGCGCGAACGTCATGCACGGCGACGCCGACAACGACACCTTCGTCATGTGGGCGATGGGCGACTCCACCATCGACGGCGGCGAGACCGTCACCACCGGGACTGACGACGATCTGCTGGACCTCTCCAACTTGTGGGGCACGTCGGTCGGCGTCGTCTTCAATGACAGCGAAGCGGGAACGGTCAGCGACGGCGTCAGCACGCTGAGCTTCACGGGGATCGAGCGGCTGTGGCTGACGGACGGCGACGATCAGGTGGACGGGTCTGGCGCGACGGCGGGACTCCAGATCGACGCCGGCGCTGGCGACGACACCCTGGAGGGCGGCGCGGGCGATGACATCCTTGACGGCGGCGACGGCGAGGACGGTCTCACCGGCGGCGCCGGCCGCGACACGCTCCGCGGCGGCGTCGGAAGCGACACGCTCATGGGCGGCGCCGATGACGACGACATCGATGGCGGCGACGGGTCGGCCGACGTGGCCGTGTTCAGCGGAAACCGCGCCGACTATTCAGCCAAGTCGCTGAGCGGCGACGTCTTCACCGTGACCGACGAACGCGCCAACGGCGCCGCCAACGAGGGAGCCGACACCGTCTCCGGCGTTGAGATATTCCGCTTCGCCGACGGCGACGTGGCGGCGGCGGACCTCGTGATCCCGGGGCTGCACCTCGTGGGCGGGGGCGGCAACGACACGCTGGAAGGACTGGGCGGCGACGACACAATCGAGGGGCGCGGCGGGGCGGACCGGCTCGTGGGCGACGGCGGCGACGACAGCATCACCGGCGGCAATTCACAGGACACGATCCTCGGCGGCGACGGGCGCGACACGATAAGCGGCGGCGGAGGCCATGACAGCATCGACAGCGGCGCCGGCGACGACGTCGTGACGACCTCCAACGGCAACGACACCATCTATGGCGGCGCGGGAGACGACATCATCAGTGCGGGCGGGGGCTCCAACTGGGCGTATGGCGGGGACGGCGCCGACCTGATCGAGCTCGGCGGCGCCAATGACAAGGCATGGGGCGACGCGGGCGACGACACGATCGTATCGGGCGAGGGCCACGACACGATCTACGGCGGCGAGGGCCACGATCTCATCGACCTCGGCGGGGGGAACGACCGCGCCTGGGGCGAGGACGGCGACGACACCATCCTCGGCGGCCTTGGCGACGACACGATCTCCGGCGGCCTTGGCGACGACAGCCTCTCCGGCGACGACGGCAGCGACAACCTCACCGGCGGCGAGGGGAACGACACGCTGGACGGCGGCGCGCGGAACGACACGCTGGACGGCGGCGACGGGAACGACATGCTTCTCGGCGGCGACGGCAACGACAGCATCCTCGGCGACCTCGGCGCGGACACGCTCAGGGGCGGCGCCGGTGACGACACGCTGCGCGGCGGCGACGGCGACGACCTGTTCGTTTATGGCGCCGGCGACGGCCGTGACGGCGTGCATGGCGGCGTCGGCTGGGTCGACACGATCTCGCTGGAAGGCATGGGCGCCGGGGCGACCGTGATCGGCGCCGACAGGATCGAAGGCGACGGCTGGACCGCAGTGCTTGACAGCGGCCACTCCGTGACCGGCCAGGGTTCCGGCGTGATCGAACTGAGCGACGACGCCTCCGGCGTGATCGTGTTCGACGATTTGTCGGAACTCGACTTTTCCGAGATCGAGCGCATCGCTTACTGATCAGGCGGTCCGGCGATGGAGCATGCGTTCTCTCATCCCCGGATCACGCGCGATCTGCGCCGCCTGCGGCGGGCCGTCGCCGAGCGGCGGTGGCGCGGCGCCCCTGTCGAGACAACCCTGAACAGCGCCCACGCGTCGGAAACCGCGTGCGAAAGCGCGGCTTTTGGTGGCGGGCGCCGGAGGGTTTAACGCAATCCCCGTCAGAATCCCGCAGTTCCGGACCGTCCCATGAAGCGCCGCCCGCCTGTCGACCCGAACTCGCCGGCCCGTAGGCGCCGATCAGCGCGATGCGGCGCGGCGCTGGAGAAACTCCGGCGCGCCGTCGTCACCGTCGTCGCCATCGCCCCGAAGATGCTCATTCCGCCGCGAAGCGGGCGCATCGCCCGCGCCGCGGCGTGATCGCGTCCGTTCAGGGCGAACTATCGCGGAGCGCCCCGCTCCAGCGCGCCGACGGCGGCATGCAGCGCCACGGCGACGAGGATCGAGACCAGCGCCACGCTCCAGATCATCCCGTAGTCGAGCATGCCGCGCGACTGGTTCATCAGGCCGCCGAGCCCGCGCCCCGTGGCCAGCCACTCCGCGATCATGACGCCCAGCAGCGCCCGCGGCGCGGCGAGGCGCGCCGCGGTCAGCAGATGCGGCCCGGCGGCGGGCAGGCCGATCAGCCGCAGCCGGGTCAGCCGACCGGCGCCGTAGGCGTCGACGAGATCGAAGGCGGCGCGGGGCGTCATGGCGAGGCCCTGCGCCACCGTCACATAGGCGGGAAAGAACGTGACCGACATCGTGACGGCCAGCGTCACCGCCTCGCCCCGGCCCAGCAGCAGCACCAGAAGCGGCGTCAGGGCGACCAGCGGCATGGTCTGCGTGACCAGCGCGACCGGCAGCAGCGCGCGCGCCAGCGCAGGGGCGAGCTGCCCCAGCGCCGCGAGGCCGAGAGCGAGAGCGAGGCCCGCGGCGAGGCCGGCCAGCGTGATCGGCGCCGTCTCGGCGAGCGCGGTCAGAAGGCGGTCCTGCGCGCGCTCCGCCGTCGGCCCGAGCAGCAGGTAGTCGGCCACGTCGAGCGGCCCCTTGGCGACCAGCGCCGGCGCGCCGAGCAGCCAGAGCGCGGCCTGCCACAGCAGGAAGGGCAGGATCAGCGCGACCAGCGTCATCGGCCAGCCAATCCGCCCGACCACGGGCGGGCGCTGGGGCGCGATCGTCACCGCCCGCGCGCCGTCGGCGGCGCGCCGGCCGATCAGGGCGAAAACGGCGTAGGCCAGCCCGGCCATCGCGGTGGCGGTCAGCCCGATGGCCCAGAGCCGCGCGGGATCCGCCCGGCCCAGCGAGCCGACCAGATAGCCGCCGAGACCCCAGCGCGCGCCGGAGCCGAACTCGGCGAGGATGGCCCCGAGGACAGCGTTCGGCGCGGCCGTCTGCAGCCCGCCGATCAGGGCGGGAACCGCGCCGCGCAGGCGCACCAGCCGCATCACCGCGCCCGCGCCGCCGCCATAGGCGCGGACGACGTCGACGGCGCGTGGGTCGGCCAGCGACAGGCCGAGCGCCATGGCCGTCATCGTCGGAAAATAGACCGACACCGCCGCGAGCACGTAGCGCGGCGTCATCCCCTCGAATGCGATCACGAGGATCGGGGCGAGCGCGATGGGCGGCAGGGCGAACAGCGCCACGTTGACGCCGTGGAATGCCCGTCCGAGCGGCGGCCAGCGCACGAAGGCGACGGCCGCGAGCACGGCGACGGCGACGCCCGCCGCGAAGCCGACGGCCGAGGCGTGCAGCGTGGCGGCGGCGTGGCCCGCGAGATCGGATCGATCCGTCCAGGCCCTGAAGAGAATCGCGCTCGGGGCCGGCAGCGCGCCGTCGGCGACGAGCGCGAGGCGTCCCGCGACCTCCCACAGCGCCAGCAGCCCCGGCAGGGCGAGCGCCGTGGTCCGGCTCATGCGGCGCGGGCGCCGAACAGGCGTTCGCCGATCTCGTCGCAGAGCGCGTGAAACGCCGGATCGCGCAGCAGCGCCGCGCCGCGCGGGCGCGGGAACGGCGCGGCGACGACGCTTGCGATCCGCCCCGGCCCGGCCGCCATGACCACGACGCGGTCGGCGAGGAACGCCGCCTCGTCCACCGCGTGCGTGACCAGCAGCGTGGTAGCGCCGGTCTCGCGCCAGATGCGCTGCAGCTCCAGGTTCATCTGGCGGCGCAGGATCTGGTCGAGCGCGCCGAAGGGCTCGTCGAGAAACAGCACCTGCGGCTCCGTGACGAGGGCGCGCGCCAGCGCCACGCGCTGGCGCATGCCGCCCGACAGCTGCGCCGGCCGCGCCTCGGCGAAGCCGTCGAGGCCGACAAGCCGGATCAGATCGGCGATGCGCCGCTTCGCCGGGCCGCGCGGACGGCCGAGGGCGTCCAGCGGCAGGGCGATGTTCTCGGCCACGCTGCGCCAAGGCAGGAGGGCCGGGTCCTGGAATGCGACGCCGATCTCGCCCCTTCGCGCCGCCGCGCGCGGGGGCGCGCCGCCGATGGTCGCCTCGCCCTCGTCAGGCGCGTCGAGACCGGTGGCGATGCGCAGCAGGGTGGACTTGCCGCAGCCCGATGGGCCGATCAGCGCCGTGAACGACCCGGCCGGGCAGTCGAGGGTCACGTCGTCGAGCGCCCGGAACGGCGCGCCGTCGGGGCCGCGGAAGAGGCGGCCGACGGCGCGGAAGCTGAGGGCGCGGAGGCCGGGAGCGCGGATGCCGGGAGCGCCGGGGCCGGGGGGGGCGACGTCCGGGGCGCGCGGCGCTGCCACCGCGTCAGATCTCCGCCAGCAGCGTGGTGTCGAACATCGACCGGTCGCCCTCGATCCCGATGGCGCGCAGGGCGGCGAGGTTCGCCTCGATCCCGGCCTCGTCCATGGCGAGGAAACCCGCGGGGTGCTCCATCAGCGGCTTCTGCGCGAGATTGAAGAACACCTCGTTCTCGACCGTGCGGCCGGTGCCGGCGAACCAGTTCCCGGCGATCCGCCGCGGCCAGCCCTCGGGGTCGGCGTAGTTCGTCTCCCACCCCCGGCGGCTGGCGCGCAGCCACTTCACCAGCAGGTCTCGCTTCTCGGCGAGCGTCTGCTCGGTCACAACGACCGTGTCGTTGTAGATCGTGAAACCGAAGTCGAACAGCAGGAAGGACGCGGGGTCTCCGCCAGCCTGCGCGATGGAGTAGGGCACGTTGGTGGTGAAATCGATCGAGGCGTCGATCTCGCCCTTGAGCAGCGGCGTCGGGTCGTAGGCGTAGGGCACGATGCGCACGTCGCCGGGGTCGATGTCGTTCATCTTCAGCATCGCCTCGACCGAGATCGTGTTGACCGGCGGCACGGCCAGCGTCCTGCCGATCAGATCCTTTGGCGCGGCGATCCCGCTCGCCTTCAGGCTGACGACGCCGATGGGGTTCTTCTGGTACTGCGCGCCGATGATCCTGAACGGCGCGCCCTGAGCGACGATGGCCGAGATCGTGGTGTCCGGCGTGGTCAGCGCCACGTCGGCGCGGCCCGAGACGAGCGAGCCTTCCGGGATGACGTCGGGGCCGCCCGACAGGTATTCGAGGTCCAGCCCTTCCTCGGCATAGTAGCCCTCGTCGGCGGCGATCATGTAGCCCATGAACTCGGCGTCGTTGATCCAGGCCGCCTGCATGGCGAAGGGCGTCGCCGCCCGCGCGAGCCGGGGCGCGGCGCCCAGCGCGAGAAGGGAGGCTCCGGCGGCGGCGAAGCCGCGGCGGGTCAGGCGTAGCGTCATCGGTCTCACCTCTCCGTTGTCGGGCCCGTCACAGGCCGTATTGCGCCTTGAGCTACTGCAGCGGCGGCGTTGCCGCGATCTGCTCGGGGCTCAGCAGCTCCCATTTCACGCCGCGCGGCCGGGGGGCGCGGCGGCCCACGTCGATCATGCGCGTCGGCGTCGCGATCCAGTCGACCAGGATATCGGTCGGGCTGGGGTGCAGCGTCTCCTCGACCACCTGCACGTCGTGCGCTACGGCCACCACGGGGGTGCGCTCGTCGGCCAGCCCGAGGTCGGTGAACATGCCCCACTCAAGGTCGAAGAAGCCGTGGCCCTTGCCGAAGCGGATGCCCTCCGTCGACACCGCCGAGGCGCCCGTCGCCATCAGGTCGAAGCGGCCGAGCGCCGCGACCTCGCCCAGCGAGACGGGCCGCCCGAAGTGCTCCAGCCCGTCGAGCCAGCTTGCGAAACGGGCCTGCCCGGGCGGCACCATCTCGGGTTCGAGCAACACGAAGCCGCGATAGATGCCGTAGGTCGAGACGACCATGCGCTTGCCGTCCTCAAGGGCGAGCCGGCGCAGGTCTTCGAGGCAGTTGTCGGGGGTGACGAACAGATGCCGCGCCGCGGCGTAGGCGGGCAGCGCGCGCAGGCGCTCGACCGCCGTCCCGTCGCCCGCAAAACCCGGGATCACTTCGGCGAAGTTCAGATGAAAGCGGCTGTCGGGCTTCGCGACGTCGGCCAGCAGGCTCCAGATCCGCCGGCGCACGAGCTTCGTGTCGGTCATTGCGCGCTTCACCCCGCCATCCACGATTCGCGAAGAAACGGTGACATACGTTTCAGTGTGCGGCAATCTGGAAACTGACGTTTCAGAAACGGGGCGAGGCATGGCGACGAGGCTGGCGCTGCGGATCCAGAACCGGCTCGAGCAGCTCAGCCGGTCCGAGCGGACGCTCGCGGTGTCGCTGCTCGACCGGCACGACGATCCGCTGGTGTACTCGGCGAGCGAACTGGCGAAGCAGGCGGGAGTCTCGAAGGCCACCGCGGCCCGGCTGTTCCGCAGTCTCGGCTACCGCGACTTCGAGGAGGCGCGGATGGAGGCGCGCGAGGAGCGTAACCGCAGCCATCCCTCGCGCTTCGTAGGCGCGACGCCGGCGACGCCGAAGGGCGCCTCCGCGATCCAGACGCATCTGCAGATCGAGATCGCCAACCTCACCCGCAGCTTCGAGGAGATGTCCACCGAGCGCCTGCGCCGCGCCGCGCACGCGCTGGCCCACGCCGACACGGTCTGGATGCTGGGCCTCGGGGCCGAGGCCGGGCTGGCGGCGGCGGGCCGGGTGATGCTGTCGCGCGTCCGCCCGAGCGTGCAGCTGCTCGGCGCCGCGCCCGGCGCGCTGGCCGAGGAGGTGGCGATGGTCGGCCCTGGCGACGCGCTGCTCGTCGTAGCCCTGCGCGACGCCGCCCGGCGGACGGAGCCTATCGCGGACTGGGCGCGCGCGACGCGGCTCGCGGTCGTGGCGCTGACCGATCCCGCCAACGCGGCGCGCTTCACGCGGCTCGGGGCGCAGACGCTGGTGTGCCACGCGGTCGGCCCGCCATTCGCCGCGTCCGGCGCCGCGGCGCTGAGCATGCTCTCGCTGGTCGCCCTGTCGGTGCAGGAAGCCAGCGGAACCCTGTCGCAAGGCCGGCTGGAGCTGATCGGCATGGTCGAGGACGAACTCGGCGACGGCGCGTGAGCGATCTCCGGCGCCATCCGGAACGGGTCCGTCGCCTCGCGGCGCACACGAAGGTCGTGCAGACGCGGAAGATGTCGATGAGCTGGAAGACGCGCCACGGGTCGCAGGCGCGATAGTCGCTCCAGCGCCTGCTCGCGTTCGTCCGCGTCGGCACGGGGGGGAGATAGCAGACTTCGCGCCGCAGCCGCATGAAGTGGGTGTCGAATGGCGCGAGCGTGGCCCTCGACTGGATCCAGCCGACGCCCTCCAGCGACTTCCGACTTGGGTCGGCCAGGTTGAGGATCCGCCGGCAGGTTCATTGATCGTGTTGCGCGGATTCTCGATCCATCGCCCGCCGGGATCGCTCACTCCCGCGCGCGTCTGGGCGTAGCGCCAGGCCATGGCCTAGGTTGCGGCATGGGCTCCGGGATGCCGAACGCCTTGGCGAGCTTCGTCAAGCGCGATCGCGCCTGGACGGCAAGTTCTCGCTTTTCGTGGATGGTCATCTTCTTCTGGAACTGGACAGGCGCCATCTCGCCGCCTTCAGAAAGGATGGCGCTCGAACTCTTGCTCGCGCCAATACTGCGGCGACGCGCGGAAGTGGGATCTCCGCGCCTGTTCGAGATCGCCATTGATGCGCGCCTCGTCCTCGACATCAACCTGAAAACTGTCCGGTCGTGGTTCATCATCTACGCGAGAACTTACCCTTAATCGGCCTATAGAGTGCAGAGCGCGGTGAACTGGATGTTTTTTCGGCGCGTCCGCCGGCGCCAGGTTCTTGAACTCTTGCTCTCTTTCGCCGGCGAAGCCCAGGCGCCGGCTGTGGATGTAGTCGATTTTGTCACGGATCGCTGGGGGATCGAGGCCCGTGATCCGCGCGATGCCCCGGATCGGCTTCGTGGTCACGCGCTCGGCGACGACCGTCCGGTTGGCGTGCGAGGCGCCGACGCGCGATGGCGCGCTCCGTCACGGTGAGAATCTGCCGGCATGCCCGACAGCGCAGACGTCGTGATCCGCCGCGCCGGTCGTGCGGGGTGTAGAGGCGATACTCCGCATGGACGCCGCGGCCGTGATGGGCGCAGGTGGCGCTCGGAAAGCTCGGCTCGAGCGGCGCCTTGAGATACGCGGATATTCGGCCGAGCTCGGCGCCGACGCCGCTGTTGATCTTGAGGCGGAACTCCTATCCGCAACCCTTGCAGATCATGTTCCGGTCAGGGAGACGCTTTCCCCCCGGCATACAGGGCGTTGCGGGCGCGACGCGCCGCGCGGTTGCTCTCGGCGGCCGGGATTGCTAGATCGTCCCCGAGCAAAACGCTTGGGATTGTCCATGACGCCGACGCCTCGTCTCGGTCTGGAGCGCATCAGCAAGACCTACGCCGGGTCTCCGGCAGTGCGCGACGTGTCCTTCGAGGTCGACGAAGGCCATGTGATGTGTCTGCTCGGCCCGTCGGGCTGCGGCAAGTCCACGTTGCTGCGCATCGCGGCGGGCGTGGAGCGGCAGGATTCGGGCGTGGTGCGGGTGGATGGGCGCGTCGTCTCGGGCGACGCGAGCCACGCTCCGCCCGAGGCCCGCGGCATCGGCCTCATGTTCCAGGACTTCGCGCTGTTTCCGCATCTGACCGTGGCGCAGAACGTCGCCTTCGGCCTCGGGCGCTCGCTCAACGGCGCGCGGAGCGCGGTGGTCGGCCAGTATCTCGAACGGGTGGGGCTCTCGGGCTACGGCGCGAAGTTCCCGCACGAGCTTTCCGGCGGCGAGCAGCAGCGCGTCGCGCTGGCGCGGGCGCTCGCGCCGCGGCCCAGGGTGATGCTGATGGACGAGCCGTTCTCCGGGCTCGACCAGCGCCTGCGCGACAGCGTCCGCGACGAGACGCTGGCGCTGCTGAAGGAGGAGGGCGCAGCCGTCCTGCTGGTCACGCACGAGCCGGAGGAAGCCCTTCGCATGGCCGACCGCATCGCGCTGATGCGCGGCGGCGCGGTCGCGCAGGTCGGCGCACCCTACCACGTCTACAATCATCCGGTGGACCGCAAGGCGGCGGCCTTCTTCAGCGACGTCAACGTGATCCACGGCGAGGTGCGCGCGCGGCAGACCGACACGCCCTTCGGGCTGTTCCTGACGCCGGGCATGGTGGACCGCGCGGATGTCGAGATCATCATCCGTCCCCAGCACCTCAAGATCGAGGAGGACCGCGGCGCGCCGCCGCCCAGCACCATGCGCACCGGCGTGCCCGCGCGCGGCCATGTGACGCGCGCGCGGTTCATGGGCTCGGAAAGCCTCATCGAGGTGCGGATGGACCATGACGGCTCGCTGCTGAAGGCGACGGTGCCGGGCGCCTACCTGCCGGGGGCCGGCGCGCCGCTCTGGCTGTCGCTGCGCCGCGAGCACTGCTTCGTGTTTCCCTGCGAACGCCAGAGCAAGGTCGGCAATCCTTGGGAGGACGACCGCGACCGGAGCGGAAAAAGACCGGGCTAGGCCCTTTCCGGCCAGCCGCCTTTCTCATATGTCATGGCTGTGTTGCGCGCGCATCGCGCGCTGGCGAGAAGCGCGGGGAGGTCTCCATCCCCCCGCTCGCGCAGGGAGAGACGAGACATGAGCCCGAGCATCTGGCAGATCCTGATCGTCGTGCTGCTTGTCGTGCTGCTCTTCGGTCGGGGCAAGATCTCCGCGCTGATGGGTGACATGGCGAAGGGCATCAAGGCGTTCAAGCGCGGCATGGCCGACGACGCCGCAGAAGACGCCGACGCCAAGAAGGTCGAGCGCGCCGCCGAAGAGCCGATCGACGTCACGCCCGCCGGACAGAAGAAGGACGCCTGAGATCCGGCGCGAGGCGGCGGAGGGGCGCTGAGACATGCTCGACATCGGCTGGTCCGAGCTGATGGTGATCGGCGCGCTCGCGCTGATCGTGGTGGGTCCGAAGGATCTGCCCAAGCTGCTGCGCAGCTTTGGAAAATACGTCAATCAGGTGCGCGGCATGGCGCGCGACTTCCAGCGCTCGATGGAGGATGCGGCGCGCGAGGCCGACATCTCCGACATGAAGGATCTGCGCGAGGCCGCCAAATCCCTGAACGACCTGAAGCGGATGCCTTACGACTCGCTGAAGAAGCCGGGCAAGCCGGCGGCGGGAGCCACAGTTCCTCCGTCGCCGAAAGTCGAACACGCCGCACCGCGGTCTGCGGCGCCCGCCGCGGCTGAGCCGACCTCGGCGCCGACGGCTTCCGCACCCGCACCCGCTCCGACCGCCGCTGTTGCGCCGACCGCTTCGGCGCCTGGCGCCCCGGCGCCGACCGAGGGAGCCTGACCACTCAATGGATCGCCAGCGATGAGCTCCCGCCGATGACCGCCGCGGACGAGGTGGACGCCTCCAAGGCGCCGCTGATCGAGCATCTGATGGAGCTGCGCACCCGCCTGATACGGGCGCTGATCGCGCTCGGCGTCGCGGCGCTGGTCTGCTTCTTCTTCGCGCAGGAGATCTACGACATCCTGACCGGACCGCTGCGCGACCGGCTGATGGCGCGCGGGCAGGACCCGAGGCTGATCTACACGCAGCTCTACGAGACGTTCTTCGTACACCTCAAGATCGCGGTGTTCGGCGGGTTCTTCCTGTCCTTCCCGATGATCGCGGCGCAGGTCTGGAAGTTCGTCGCGCCCGGGCTCTACCGCGACGAGCGCAGCGCCTTCCTGCCCTTCCTCGTGGCGACGCCGGTGCTGTTCACGATGGGCGCGGCTCTGGTCTACTTCCTCGTCATGCCCATGGCGATCGACTTCTTCCTCGACTTCCAGGCGCAGGGCGCCCAAGGCGAGACGAAGATCGAGTTCCTCGGCAAGGTGAACGAGTATCTCAGCCTCGTGATGACGTTCATCCTGGCCTTCGGCATCTGCTTCCAGTTGCCGGTGCTGCTGACGCTGCTGGGCCGGGCGGGCATCGTCTCGGCGGAGGGGCTGGCGAACGGGCGGAAATACGCCGTGGTCGGCATCGCTGCGGCGGCTGCGGTGCTGACGCCGCCGGACCCGATCAGCCAGATCGGCCTCGGCATACCGATCTACCTGCTCTACGAGATCTCCATCATTCTCGTGCGGCTGGCCGAGCGCAAGCGCGACGCCCGCGAGAAGGCCGAGGAGGAGGCGTTCGAGCGCGAGATGTCCGGCGAGGATCCCGCCCCATGACGGGGGCGACGGCGATGGGGCCGCGCCGATGAGGGACGCCTCGGGCGACGGCGCCGACGCGCTGGAACGGATCGCCGCGGCGCTTGAGCGGCTGGCGCCGCCCCCGCTCGCGGAGCCGGATTTCGGCGCCGCCGAGGCGTTCCTCTGGCGCGCCGACCCCGACGGCCTTGAGCCGGTGCTCAGGGTCTCGCGCGTCGCACTCGATCTCCTCGTCGGCGTCGACCGGGCGCGCGACCAGCTGCTCGAGAACACCCGCCGCTTCGCGCGCGGGCTGCCGGCCAACAACGCGCTGCTCTGGGGCGCCCGCGGCATGGGCAAGTCCAGCCTTGTGAAGGCGGCCCACGCCGAGGCCGCGAAGGCGGAGGGCGCGAAGCGGCTGATCCTCGTGGAGATCCAGCGCGAGGATCTGCCGAGCATTCCGCGCCTGCTTCGGCTGCTGCGCGGCTCCGACGCGCGGTTCCTGCTGTTCTGCGACGACCTCAGCTTCGACATCGGCGATCAGGGCTACAAGAGCCTCAAGGCGGTGCTGGACGGCGGCGTGGAGGGGCGGCCCGAGAACGTGCTGTTCTATGCGACCTCCAACCGCCGCCACCTGATGCCGCGCGACATGATCGAGAACGAGCGCTCCACGGCCATCAACCCCTCCGAGGCGACCGAGGAGAAGGTCTCGCTGTCGGACCGCTTCGGCCTCTGGCTCGGCTTCCACCCCTGCGGACAGGACGATTTCCTGGCGATGATCCGCGGCTACTGCAACGCCCATGGCGTCGAGATCGACGACGAGACGCTGCGCGCTGAGGCCATAGAGTGGCGGCAGGCGCGCGGCGCGATCTCCGGCCGCGTGGCGTGGCAGTTCTTCACCGACCTCGCCGGACGCCGCGGGGTCGCGATCTAGTCGAGCATCTGCTGGAAGAGCCGAGTCATCGCGGCGGCGAAGGCCTCGGGGGCGTCGGCGCGCACGTTCGGCGCCTCCAGAAATCCAGTGACCAGCGGGCGTTCGCTCTCGCAGAAGGTCGCCAGCGCCGAGAAGCCCTTTTCGCCGCCAGCGCCCGTCGGCGGGACAACGCCGCGGCAGAGCGCGTAGCCGTCCGGCGCGGTCGTCGGGTTGAAGACGAGCACGAGGCGGCTCGCATCCGCCGGCGTCGCCGCGCGGAAGCCGATGTCTGCCGGCCAGCCGTTCGGCAGCCGCAGCCGCGCGACCACCTCGCCGGCAGACAGCCCGGCGAAGGGCGCACCGTGAACTTCCGTGGGCAGCCCGCCCGCCGCCATCGGGACGATGCGGCTCCGCAGGTTGCTGACCAGCGCGTCGACGCGGGTGATCCTCTCCACGTCGTCGCAGCCGGCCAGCGCGACGCTCAGCACGGCCGCGAGACGCCCCAGCATCGCCGTCAGCCGGCTCAAAGGCAGAGCCTGATGCGGCAGTCGTCGTCGCGCTCAGGGTCGCGACGCGGCGCGATCTGGAGGAACACCCGCGCGAAGGCGTCGCCGAAGGCGGGGTCCGCCGGGGTCGCGAGGTCGCTCCGGCTCAGATGCGCCGAGGACGCCGCGCGCCGGCCCATGCAATAGACGACGTTGGCCTGAAGGCTGTCCGCGACGCCGCCGCTCGCCGGCCGGCCGTCGCATACGAGCATCGCGTTCGCCGCCGTCGCCGCGCCGAAGCCGATCACGATGCGCTGCATCTCCGGCGCCTCGCCCTGCGCGACGGCGGTGAACGGCGCGTCGGGCCAGAAGCCGGGCATCCGCAGGGCGGCGGCGACCTCCTGCGGGCTCGCGCCGCCCGGGATCGGCCCCTGCAGCTCGACCAGCGGCCCGGAGGCGGCGAAAGCGCCGAACGTGTTCGGCGAATAGGCCGACAGCACGTCGACCTGCGTGATGCGCTCGCCGAGGACGTCGGTGGCGGCGCAGCCCGCGAGACAGGCGACGCACAGCGCCGCGGCGGAAAGGGCCTGCAGATCCTTCATGCGCTCCACCCATGGGTCGGAAAGCTCCGATCGCATCGCATGGCTTCAGCGTAGCCGGTCCGGGCAGAAACGCCAGCGCCGCCGCCGCGCGCAAGCCGCGCGCGTGCGCGAGAAAAGCGCGCAGCCCCGCTTTTTCCCGCGACTAACGCGCCGACGCGCGGCAGTGTGCCCAGAGGGCGGCGCCGACCGGCGTGCTCCAAGATGGAGGAAGAAATGGGTCTTTTCGACTTTCTGTTCGGAGGGGGAGACAAGGCGGCGCCCGCTCCCGCGGCGCCCGCGGCTGCGAAGGTGGACACCAGCGGGATCAGGATCCATCCCTCCGTCGATGGCGGCGTGAAGCCCGGCGCGGCGAGTTTCGGCGGCGGGACGATCCACTGCAAATGCGCGAGCGACAAGGTCGAGGTCCGCATCGACGCGCAGACCGCGCACAACCACATCTGCGGCTGCACGAAGTGCTGGAAGCCGGCGGGCGCGCCCTTCAGCCAGGTCGCCGTGGTGAGCCGCGACAAGCTCTCGGTCACAGCCAACGGCGACAAGCTCGAGATCGTCGATCCGTCCGCCGCGATCCAGCGCCACGCCTGCAAGGGCTGCGGCGTGCACATGTTCGGGCGCATCGAAAATCAGGGCCACCCGTTCTACGGCCTCGATTTCGTGCACACCGAACTCAGCGATCAGGGCGGCTGGTCCCCGGCGGAGTTCGCGGCCTTCGTCTCCTCGGTCATCGAGGGCGGCGGCTACAGGCCCGATCAGATGGACAAGGTGCGCGCGCGCCTCAAGGAACTCGGTCTCGTGCCCTACGACGCGCTTTCCCCGCCGCTGATGGACGCCATCGCGACCCATGTGGCGAAATCCAAGGGCGTGCTCAGCTGAGCTGAGGCCGATGCGGGCGGCGGCGCGTCTTGCGCAGGGCCATGGGCCGCGATACGTCGCCGCCCATGGCTGACGCTCCAACGCTTCACGCGGCGCGCAAACCGCTCCGGGCGGGCGCCGTCACCGTGGGCGGCGCTCCAGAGGGCTTCGACGCGACGCTGGTCGCCGACATCGCCGCGCGCGCCGGCGGGCCGGTGCTCCACATCGCGCGGGACGACCGGCGCATGGCCGCGATGGCCGACGCGCTTGCGGTGCTGGCGCCCTCGACGCCCGTGCTGCGCTTCCCGGCATGGGACTGCCTGCCCTACGACCGCGTCTCCCCGGCGCCCGAGATCGCCGCGGCGCGCATGGCGACGCTGGCGCGGCTGGCGCGGCTGGCGCGCGGGGTGGAGGGGGCGGCGGTCGTGCTCACCACGGTCAACGCCGCCGTCCAGCGCACCCCGGCGCGCGAGACGGTGCTGGCGTCCAGCTTCGAGGCGCAGGTCGGGGCGCGCGTCGATGTGGACGCGCTGATGGGCTACCTCGGCCGCATGGGCTACAACCGCGCCGCGACGGTGAGCGAGCCCGGCGACTTCGCGGTGCGCGGCGGCATCGTCGACATCTTCCCGCCGGGGGCGAAGCTGCCGGTGCGGCTCGACTTCTTCGGCGACACGCTGGACGGCGCCCGGCGCTTCGAGGTCGAGACCCAGCGCACCGTGCGCAAGGTGCGCGGCGTGTCGCTGGCGCCGGCGTCGGAGATCATCCTCGACCCCGAGAGCATCGCCCGCTTCCGCACCCGCTACCGCGAGACCTTCGGCGCCGCGGCGCTGGACGACGCGCTCTATGCGGCGGTGAGCGCGGGCCGCAAGCACCAGGGCGTGGAGCACTGGGCGCCGCTGTTCCATGACCGCATGGCGACGCCGTTCGACTTCCTGCCCGGCGCGCCCGTCACCATGGACCACCTCGCCGAGGAGGCGCGCGACGCGCGGCTGGAGATGGTGCGCGACCATCACGACAGCCGCGCCGACGCGCCGAAGCCCAAGGGTGGCGTCGCCGCGCCGTCCTACAAGCCGCTGCCGCCCGAAGCGCTGCACCTGACGGCGGAGGAATGGGCCGGCGCGCTCGACGGTCGGCCCGTGCGCCGCTTCGACCCCAACCGCCGCCCGCCGGGGCCGGGCATCGTCGACGCCGGCGGCCGGATGGGCCGCGAATTCGCCGCCGAGCGCAGGATGGAGGGCGTGAACCTGTTCGACGCGCTCGCCGACCATGTGAAGGCGCGCCGCCGGGAGGGCGCCGTGGTCATCGCCTCGTGGTCGGAAGGCGCGCGCGACCGGCTCGCGACGCTGCTCGCCGACCATGGCGTGAAGGGCGCGAAGCCGGTGGACGCCTGGGCGGAGGCTGTGGATGGCGCCGTCTCGCTGATGGTCTGGCCGCTGGAGCGCGGTTTCGAGACGGCGCGGCTGACGGTGATCTCCGAGCAGGACGTGCTCGGCGACCGGCTGGTGCGCGGCGCCAGGCGCAAGCGCGCCGAGAACGTGCTGACCGAGGCGGCGGCGCTCTCGATCGGCGATCTCGTCGTGCATGTCGAGCACGGCATCGGGCGCTACACGGGGCTCGTCACCATCGAGGCGATGGGCGCGCCGCACGAGTGCCTCGCGCTGGAATACGCCGGCGCCTCGAAACTCTACCTGCCGGTGGAGAACATCGAGCTGCTGACGCGCTACGGCGACGGCGCGGAGGCGCAGCTCGACCGGCTGGGCGGCGGGGCGTGGCAGGCGCGCAAGGCCAAGCTCAAGGAGCGGCTGCGCGACATCGCCGACAGGCTGATCCGCGTCGCCGCCGAGCGCGCCATGCGCAAGGGCGCGCTGATGACGCCGCCGCCCGGCGCTTGGGACGAGTTCTGCGCGCGCTTCCCCTATGAGGAGACCGACGACCAGCTCCGCGCCATCGCCGACGTTCTCGACGACCTAGCCTCCGGGCGACCCATGGACCGGCTGATCTGCGGCGACGTCGGCTTCGGCAAGACGGAGGTCGCGCTGCGCGCGGCCTATGTCGCCGCCATGTCGGGCGCCCAGGTGGCGGTGGTGTGCCCCACGACGCTGCTCGCCCGCCAGCACGCCAAGGGCTTTGCGGAACGCTTCCACGGCGCGCCGCTGACCGTGCGCCAGCTCTCGCGCTTCACGCCGGCGCGCGAGGCGGCGGAGACGCGCAAGGGGCTGGAGACCGGCGACGTCAACATCGTCATCGGCACCCACGCGCTGCTTGCGAAGGGGATAAAATTCTCCGATCTCGGCCTGCTGATCATCGACGAGGAACAGCATTTCGGCGTGCAGCACAAGGAGCGGCTCAAGACGCTCAAGGCCGACGTGCATGTGCTGACGATGACCGCGACGCCGATCCCCCGCACCCTGCAGCTTGCGATGACCGGCGTGCGCGAGCTGTCGCTGATCGCGACGCCGCCGGTGGACCGCCTCGCCGTGCGCACCTATGTGACGCCTTGGGACCCGGTGACGGTGCGCGAGGCGCTGCTGCGCGAGCGCTATCGCGGCGGTCAGGCGTTCTACGTCGCGCCGCGCATCTCCGACCTGCCCGAGATCGAGCAGTTCCTGAAAGACAGCGTGCCGGAGGTGAGCTTCGTCACCGCGCATGGCCAGCTTGCGGCCGGCGAGCTCGACCGCCGCATGAACGCCTTCTACGACGGCGAATACGACGTGCTGCTGGCGACGACGATCATCGAGAGCGGCATCGACATCCCCGCCGCCAACACGCTGATCGTGCACCGCGCCGACATGTTCGGGCTGGCGCAGATGTACCAGATCCGCGGCCGGGTCGGCCGCTCCAAGGCGCGGGCCTACGCCTATTTCACGACGCCGCCGCGCAAGCCGCTGGCCGATGGCGCGGTGAAGCGGCTGAAGGTGCTTAGCTCGCTCGACACGCTCGGCGCAGGCTTCACGCTCGCCTCCCATGACCTCGACATCCGCGGCGCCGGCAACCTGCTGGGCGAGGAGCAGTCGGGGCATGTCAGGGAGGTCGGCTTCGAACTCTACCAGGACATGCTTGAGGAGACGATCGCCAGGATGCGCGCCGGCGAGATCGAGGGGCTGGCCGAGGTGGAGGACGCCTGGGCGCCGCAGATCAACCTCGGCGCGCCGGTGCTGATCCCCGAGGGCTACGTCTCCGACCTCGACGTGCGGCTCGGCCTCTATCGCCGCCTCTCCGCGCTGGAGACGCGCGCCGAGCTGGAGGGCTTCGGCGCCGAGCTCTACGACCGTTTCGGCAAGCCGCCCGAGGAGGTCGAGACCCTGCTCAGGATCGTCCGCATCAAGACGCTCTGCCGCAAGGCGGGCGTCGCCAAGCTCGACGGCGGGCCCAAGGGCGCGACGATCCAGTTCAGGGGCGACCGTTTCGCCGACCCCGCCGCGCTGGTGGCCTTCATCCAGGACCAGAAGGGGCTGGCGAAGGTGAAGGACAACCGGCTGGTGGTGCGCCGCGACTGGCCGACGCCGGAGGACCGCGTGAAGGGCGCCTTCGCGATCATGCGCGACCTCGCGAAGCTGGTCCGGACCGAGGCGAAGGCCGCCTGAAGGCGTCTTGCGGCTTGACCGCACACAGCGCTGCGGCTAGCCGGGGCGCGACCGTCAGCCACAGCCCGTCCATCAAGCCCAGAGGTTCTCCCGATGAAAGCGACCCGCGCCGTCAGCCGCATCCTCTCCGCCTATGAGGGCGAAACGCCCGGCGTGAAGGCGAAGCTTCACTCGATCCTGATGGCCGGCAAGCTCGGCGGCACCGGCAGGATGATCATCCTGCCCGTCGATCAGGGTTTCGAGCACGGCCCCGCGCGCAGCTTCGCGCCGAACCCCGCCGGCTATGACCCGCACTACCACTATCAGCTCGCCATCGACGCCGGGCTGAACGCCTACGCCGCGCCGCTCGGGCCGCTGGAGGCCGGCGCCGACACCTTCGCCGGCGCGATCCCGACCATCCTCAAGGTGAACTCCGCCAACTCGCTGCTCTCGGGCACGGCCGGCAAGGACCAGGCGATCACGGCGAGCGTGGACGACGCGCTGCGGCTCGGCTGCGCCGCCATCGGCTTCACGATCTACCCCGGCTCCGACTGCTCGCTCGACATGTTCGAGGAGATCGTCGAGATGCGCCGCGAGGCCGCCTCGGTGGGCGTGGCCACGGTGATCTGGTCCTATCCCCGCGGCGAGGGCGTCACCAAGGAGGGCGAGCTCGCCATCGACGTCGGCGCCTACGCCGCCCACATGGCCGCGCTGCTCGGCGCCCACATCGTCAAGGTGAAGCTGACCACCGACCATGTGATGCAGCCCGAGGCGCAGAAGGTCTACAAGGAGAAGGGCATCGACGTCTCCACGCTCGCCGCGCGGGTGAAACACGTGGTGGACAGCTGCTTCGGCGGCCGCCGGCTCGTGGTGTTCTCGGGCGGCGCGGCGAAGGGCGCCGACGCGGTGTTCGACGACGCCCGCGCGATTCGCGACGGCGGCGGCAACGGCTCGATCATCGGCCGCAACAGTTTCCAGCGGAGCCGCGAGGACGCGCTGGAGATGCTGGGCAAGCTGATCGACATCTACCGCGGCAAGGCCTGAGCGCCGCCGGCGGCGCCTGAACCGGGCGCCGCCGCCATCGCCGTCGCGCGCGGCTTCTGTCGCGGGGGCGGCGTCGCCGTGCTACCCTCGCGCCGCTGAGCGTACGGAGGGTGGCGGATGGCGCGGGGTTTGTGCCGGTTTCTCATGGCGTGTCTGCTCGCGGTCTCGGCCGCCGGCTGCGCACGCGAACTCGGGGGCGACACGGTCGACGGACGCAGCGTGTCCGGGGCCGTCCCGACCGAGCGCGGCGTGGTGGAAAGCGTCCGCCGGGTTCAGGTCGTCGAGGGCGAGAGCCTCTCCGACAACGCCTTCGGCTTCGGCGTCGGCGCGCTGGCGGGCGGCTTCGGCGGCTCCTTCATCGGCGGCGGTCGCGGAACGACGCTGGCGGCCGGCGCCGGCGCCGTGCTGGGCGGGCTGCTCGGCGCGGCGGTCGAGCGCGAGGCGAGCCGGGGCGCCGCGCTGGAATACGTCGTGCGCCTGCCCTTCGACCGGCGCATGACCGTGGTTCAGGACGACGCCGCGGCGATCCCCGTGGGCGCGCCGGTCTATCTCATCTCCGGGCGGGGTCAGCGTGCGCGCATCGCGCCGGTGGGGTGAGACGGCGCTGCGGCTCCGCCGCGTCGCGGCGCTCTGCGCTGCGCTGTCCGGATGCGCCGCGCCGACGCCTGCGCCGGAGGCGGCGGCGGTCGCGACCGAGCGCGGCGTGGTCGAGAGCGCCCGCGTGGTGCGCGCGGGGAGGCGGGACGGCTGGTCCCGCGATGTCGGCGTGAGCATCGGCGGCGCCGTCGGTTCGGGCGGCGTCGGCGTCGGGATCGGCCTCGGCGGCTGGGGCGGTCGCTACGACCGCTGGGGCCGCCGCGATCCGTGGGGCTGGCGCGGCGGCGGCTATGACGGCTGGGGCGACCCCCGCCAGCGATACGAGACGGTCGAGTATGTCGTGAGGCTGCCGTTCGACCGGCGCATGACGATCGTGCAGACCGACCGCGAGCCGATCCCGCCCGGCGCCGCCGTGCGTCTGCTGGTGCGAGAGGGCGCTCCGCTCGCCATCGCGCCGCTCGGCTGAGGGCCGCGGCCGCTGGAAGCGGTGGGGCGCGGCCGCTGGAAGCGGTGGGGCGCGACGACGCGCCGCCGCGCATCCGCCGCCTTCGCGGCGTCAGGTTGCGGCGCCGCACAAACTCCGGGATCCGCCGCCATGCTCGAGACGCTCTCCACCCGCACCGCCTTCGAGAACCGCTTCGTGACCCTGCGGGAGGACGCGGTGCGGCTTCCCGACGGTTCCGAAAGCGTCTACGCCTACATCGCCCGTCCGCGCTACGCGATCGCCGCGGCGGTCGAGGACGGCGAGATCTGGATGGTCGAGCAGTGGCGCCACCCGCTGCGTCGCCGGACATGGGAGCTGCCGATGGGCGTCGCGCCTGGCGGCGACGCCATTCCCGTCGAGGAGGCGGCGCGCATCGAACTGCGCGAGGAGACCGGCGTGACCGCGCTGACCTGGCGCTATGTCGCCGAGGTCGCGCCCGCGCCGGCGCTGGTCGCGCAGACCGGCGCGCTGTTTCTGGCGACGGGGCTGACGCTCGGCCCGCAGCAGCTGGAGGACACCGAGCAGGATCTCGTGGCGCGGCCCTGGCCCGTCGAGCGCGCCGTCGCCGCCGCGGTCGAGGGCGAGATCCTCGATGCGGTCTCGGCCTCCTGCCTGATGCGGTTGCGGCTGATGGGTGAGATCTGAGGGCGCCGCAGCGCGCCGCGCGCCGCGCGTTGCGCCGCGGCGCCGGGCGGGCGATGCTGGCGCGCAAGCATTTGAGGGAGCGCGGCCATGGCGGTTGGAGCCGATCCGTTTCTGCTCGACGCGGCGGTGTATCTCGGCGCCGCGGTAGTCGGGGTCGCTGCGTTCAAGCGGCTGGGGCTCGGGTCGGTGCTCGGATATCTGTTCGCCGGGGCGCTGATCGGGCCGGCCGGGCTGGGGCTGATCGCCGATCAGGAGGACGGCGAGCAGGTGATGCATGTCGCCGAGTTCGGCGTGGTGCTGCTGCTCTTCGTGATCGGGCTGGAGCTGCAGCCGTCGCGGCTGTGGCGGATGCGCTCGGAAATCCTCGGTCTCGGCTTCGCGCAGCTCCTGAGCGCGGGCGCGGCGCTGGCGGCGGCGCTGTGGCTTGCGGGCTTCTCGCTCGCCGGGGCGGCGGTGACGGGGCTCGCGCTGGCGCTCTCGTCCACGGCGTTCGGCGTGCAGATCCTGCGCGAGCGGCGCGAGTTCGCCACGCCCTATGGCCGCAAGGCGTTCTCCATCCTGCTGTTTCAGGACATGGCGGTGGTGCCGCTGCTGGCGCTGACGGCGCTGCTGGCGCCGCTGGGGCGGCCTGAGAGCGCTGGGCTGCTCGATGTCGTCGTCCCGGTCGCGGCGCTGGCGGCGCTGATCGTCGTGGCGCGCTACGGGCTGCCGTGGCTGTTCCGCGCCATCGCGATGGCCGGCGCCGACGAGGTGTTCACCGCCGCGGCGCTTTTCGTGGTGGCCGCCTCGGCGCTGGCGATGCAGGCCGCGGGGCTGTCGATGGCGCTGGGCGCGTTCCTTGCCGGCCTGCTGCTGGCCGAGACCGAGTTCCGCCACCAGCTCGAGACCGACATCGAGCCGTTCCGCTCGCTGTTTCTCGGCCTGTTCTTCATCGCGGTCGGCATGTCGGTGGACTGGGCGCTGGCGGTCGACAACATCGCGATCGTCGCCGGCGGCGCCGTGGGGCTCTATGCGCTGAAGGCGGCGCTGCTCTTCGTCGTCGGCCGGCGCTCCGGATCGAGCGAGACCGACGCGGTGCGGCTGGCGGCCACGCTGGGCCAGTCCGGCGAGTTCGCCTTCGTGCTGCTGGCGCTGGCCTCCGCCAACTGGCTGATCACCCCGCGCGACGCCGCGCTGCTGACCGCGCTCGTCGGCGTCTCGATGGCGCTGACGCCGGCGGCGGTGAAGGCCGCCGACTGGTGGGCGCGGCGGCAGGGCGCGCGGGCCGAGGCGCGGGGTCTCGAGCCGCCCGAGGCCAGACCCGCGAACGTCATCGTCGCGGGCTTCGGGCGCACCGGGCAGATCGTGGCGCGGGTGCTGCAGATGCGCGGCTACGACCTGACGCTGATCGACAACTCGCCGCGGCGCATCCAGATGGCGGCGCAGTTCGGCAACAAGGTGTTCTTCGGCGACGGCTCGCGGCTCGACGTGCTGACCATGGCCGGGGCCGCGGAGGCCAGGGCGATCTTCCTGTGCATCAACGACCGGGAGGGCGCGCGCATGGCGGTGAAGCGGCTGCGCGAGCGCTTCCCCGGCCAGCTCATCCTCGCCATGACCTACGACCGCTTCTCCGACATCGAGATGCGCGAGGCCGGCGCCGACGTCTCGATCCGGGAGGTGTTCGAAAGTTCGGTGATGCTGGCGCGCGAGGGGCTGGCGCGCATGGGCGACAACGCCGACCTCGACGAGCTGATCGCCGAGTTCCGCCGCCGCGACGAGGAGCTTCTGCGCCTCCAGATCGAGATCGGCGTGCATGAGGGGCTGGCGAAGATGCGCGAGAAATACGCCATCGAACGCGCCGGCTGAGGCGCCCGCCCGTCAGCGCCCTGACGCGCAGGCGCCGCGGCGCTCACGAGCGACGGCGATGGTTGTGGCGCGCGTCACAGCGGACGAATCGATCCTCCCGCATGGTGAACGCAGATCAACCAGGGGAGGCCGACATGGCCAGCATGAACCGGATCAACCGCTCCACCGCCGTCGCCCTGAAGCGCGGCGCGGTCATCGAGGACTGCGAGTTCGCCGTGGACGACGAGTTCGACGGCCTCGACCTGCCCGCCTTCGTCGCCGCCGGCGCCCGCCGCCGCAGCGTCGCCGACAGCCGCGACGGCTCCGCCCTCTGGGCCGACGCCGGCGAGGCGCCCTCGACGGACTATCTGCTGCTGTTCTGACGGCGGGGTTGCGCGCCCGCCGCCGCCTCGGCTAACCCCGACCTGCGGGGTTAACAGCGGGGGCGCGGGCGATGAGCGAAGCGAATGGCGGCGTCATGCCGGGATGGTCGGTCGAGACCCTCCACGACGATTTCCGCCAGTGCCTGCGCGAGGCCACGCTGCTCTACGACAGCGAGACCGAGCACCAGCGCCTGCGCGTGTTCCGCAACCCCACCTTCGGGCGCATCCTGACGCTCGACGGCGTGGTGCAGGTCACCGAAGGCGACGAGTTCATCTACCACGAGATGATGGCCCATGTGCCGATCTTCGCCCATGGCGCGGCGAGCCGCGTGCTGATCGTGGGCGGCGGCGACGGCGGCATGGCGCGCGAGGCGCTCAAGCATCGGGGCGTCGAGCGCGTCGTGATGGTCGAGATCGACGCCGGCGTGATCGAGTTCAGCAGGCGGTATCTGCCGGGCATCGGCGACGGGGCGTTCGACGACCCGCGCCTCGAAGTCGTGATCGCGGACGGCGCCGACTACATGAAGGCCGAAGGCGAGGCGTTCGACGTGATCATCGTCGACTCGACCGATCCCATCGGGCCGGGCGTGACGCTGTTCACCGACACCTTCTACGGCCACGCCCGCAACCGGATGAAGCCCGGCGGGATCATCGTCACCCAGAACGGCGTGCCGTTCCTGCAGGGCGGGGAGCTGACCGGCACGCTGCGCGCCTTCGGGGCGCTGTTCGAGGACGCCACCTGCTACCTCACGCAGGTGCCGACCTATGTCTGCGGGCCGATGGCGATGGGCTGGGGCAGCGACGGCGACGCCCGCCAGGTGGAGCTTCCCACGCTGGAGCGGCGCTTCGCCGAGGCGGGCTTCGAGACGCGCTTCTACACGCCCGAAGTCCACAAGGCGGCCTTCGCGCTGCCGGTCTATGTCCAGAAGCTGTTTCCCTGACGGCGCGGCAGGGCCCGAGCGCCTTCAGTCGACGTCGCCGGCGTAGTCTGCGGCGGGCCGCGCCTCCCACGTCACGTCCATCGCGACCTGAGCGGCGTTGAGCAGGTTCATCACCGGGCAGCGGAACTCCACGTTCCTGCGCAGCTGCTGGAATCGCCTGTCGCTCTCGTCGGTGTAGACGGTGATCTTCAGGGTCGCCGTCTCGAAATAGGGGCGGATGCCCGGCACGCCCTTGGGGCCGCGCACGTCGATCTGGCTCTCGCAGGCGAAGTCGACGCCGGCGTAGGCGAAGCCCATCGCCTTGGCGACGCCGTTGATGATGACGCCGTCGCAGCCGACGAGCGCCACGAGAACCGTCTCCAGCGGGCTCGGCGCGGAGTTCGTGCCGCCGAGCGACGCCGGCTCGTCGGTGTAGACGGGCGCGAAGTCCCGCACCTGGATCTTGGTGCGCGTGCCGGCGGCGTTGGTCGCCCTGACGGTGCGCACGCCGATCTTCTTGGTGGCGGGGTCGATGCTCGGCTCGATGATGTCGGGGTGGGTCATGGCGGTCTCCTCAATGGTCAGCCCAGGCCGGTGAACGCGCCTGCCGGCGCATCGCCTCTCAGAACGTCGAACAGCAGCCACACCACCGCGAACACCGCCGCGCCATAGGCGCAGCCCGCCAGCGGCTTCATCCTGGCCCGCGCCAGCAGCATCCACGCCAGCAGCGTGAGGGTGGAGAGCGTGAAGCCGACCGCCCAGAGCGCCGCCGCATAGGCGACGAGCGCCAGCAGGATGGCGATCTCGCCGACTTCGCCCTTTTCGAAGGGCGCGCGGCGGCGGGCGGCGCGCAGGACCAGCCACAGCGCCAGCGGCAGGCCGGGGACGAGGGCGAGCAGCGGCATGAGCCGCGATGACGCGTTGAACGTCGTCGTCTCCCACAGCGCCCAGACGAAGGCGACTGAGACCAGCGCGGCGAGCGCGAGCGCGGCCGGGGTCTCGCGCGGCGGCGCAGCAGCCTGCGCCGCTTCGGCTTTCGCCGCCGCCGCGCCCTTGGGCCGGCGCGCGGCGGCGACGCGGCGCCAGAGGCCGAGCAGCATCGGGATCACGATGAAGGAGGCGATGACCAGCACGCCGGGCCGCCCCAGCCAGCTCCAGCCATGGATCTGGTTGGTCAGCCAGAAATACTGCTCCATGGGCTTGGCGAGCACGAAGCCGACGAGCGCCGGCGCGCGCGGCCAGCCGGCGTGCTTCATCAGCCAGCCGAGCGCGCCGAGCGCGAACAGCATGAAGATGTCGCCCATGGTGCTGGTCGCCTGGTAGGCGCCGACGACCATGATCAGCACCAGCGGCGCGGCGATGATGGCGAAGGGTATCCGCGTCAGCCGCGCGAGCGCCGGCGTGATCGCGAAGCAGATGGCCGCGCCCACGACCGAGGACAGCGCCACGCTCCACACGATCAGATACATCAGGTCGGGGTTCTGCGTGATCATCCGCGGGCCGGGATAGTAGCCGAAGGAGAACAGCGCCCCGAGGAAGATCGCCGCCGCCGGCCCGCCCGGCACGCTGAACAGCAGCGTCGGCACCAGATCGGCGATCACGGTGGCGTTGTTGGCGCCTTCCGACGCGGCGATCCCGCGGATCTCCCCGCGCCCGAACCTCGACTTGTCGCGGGTGGAGCGGATCGCGTGGCCGTAGGCGACCCAGGTCGAGGCCGAGGCGCCGACCGCGGGCACGAAGCCGCCGAAGACGCCGATGATCGAGGCGCGCAGCACAAGCCAGCGGTTCTTCCAGAAATCGCGGAACCCCTCGCCCCATGCGCCCACCGTGATCGGCGTGTGGGAGATGCCGCCGCCGGCGGCCAGCATCGAAACGGCCTCCGCCACGCCGAACAGGCCCAGCGCCACGATGGTCAGCGAGAAGCCGTCGAGCAGGTAGACCTGACCGAAGGTGAAGCGGAAGTCCGCCGCCGCCGAGGCCGGCCCGACGACGCCGAGAAAGAGCCCCAGGCACGCCGCGGCCAGCCCCTTGGCGAGGTCGTCGCCGATCATCGAACTGGCGAAGACCAGCCCGACCAGCGCGAACATGAAGAGCTCCGGCGTGCTCAGCATCAGCACGATCGGTCCGGCGACCGGGATCGCGACCAGCAGCACGAGCGCGCCCATCAGCCCGCCGACCATCGAGGCGAGAAAGCCGACGCCGAGCGCCCGCGCCGCCTCACCCTGCTTCGCCAGCGCATGGCCCTCGATGGCGGTCGGCGCGGAGGCGGGCGAGCCGGGCGCTCCGATCAGGACCGAGGTGATGGTGTCGGAGGTGTAGACCACCGAGACCGCGCCGAGCAGCATCGCCAGCCCGGAATAGTCGTCCATGTAGTAGACGAAGGGCAGCAGGATCGAGACGGCCGCCACGCCGCCGAGCCCCGGCAGCATGCCGAAGACCATGCCGACGAGCATGCCCGCGAGCAGTGCGCCGAGGCGCATCGGATCGAACAGCGCTTCGAGCGCCGTCAGGGCGTGTTCGGGCATGCGCGACGGCCTTGTCGGGAGGGCGGGCGTCAGGAAATGCGGGAAGGGGCGCCGGCTGGCGCCCCCGCGGCCTGCGTCAGAACTTCACGCCGTACTTCGTGGAGAGCAGGTCCTTGAGGTAGGCGCGGACCTCGTCGGAGGGCGACAGCGCCGCCTTCACCGCCTTCTCCGTCGCCGGCCCGGCGCTGAGGCGGGCGCCGTTGGTGACTTCCTGGCTCGCCTTCTGGAACTCGGGGTCGGCGTTGATGTCCGCCACGGCCTTCGCGAAGATGTCGAGCACCTCCTGCGGCGTGTCGGGTTTCATGTAGCCGGTCAGGCCATAGGCGTAGGTGACTGCGGCCACGCTCTCGAACGCCTGCCATTCGATGCCGGAAGGCGGCTCGCCGTTCAGCATCTCGTACACCTCGTGGACCGAGGGCAGATCGGGGGCGATCGGGTCGCGGGCGGTCAGCCTGCCGTCGGCGTCGGCGGCGCCGCCGGTCCAGAGCGGCGTCGCGGTTCCGGCCTCGACCGACGGGACCACCTGCGTAAGGTAGACGGGCGTGAACTGGTAGTCGATGTTGACCTCGCCCTGCTCGAAGGCCAGCCGCACCGGGCCGCGGCCGTTGAAGCCGAGCACCGACTTCACGTCGAGGCCGAGCACCTCGAAGGAGAGCAGCCCCGGCAGGTCGGACGCGGCCGCCGCGATGCCGCCATAGATGAGCGGGGTCTTTGACGACCGGATGTCGGCCGCGCTTGTGACGCCGGTCGAGGGCGAGACGTAGGCGACGCCGCTGAAGGGGTGGCTGTAGGCTACACGGTAGTCGGCGAGCCGGTACTCCACGCCCTCCTGCCCCAGCACGAACGGGTTGGCGGTCGACGAGGTGGTGAACAGGATCGTCGTGCCGTCCGATTTCGCGTTCTGCTCGAACCAGTTGGCGCCGAGGATCGAGCCGCCGCCGGGCCGGTCGACGACGTTGATCTCGGGATTGCCTGGCAGGTGCTTCTCGAAGAAGGGCTCGAGGAACTTCGCAGAGACGAAGGTGGCGCCGCCGGGGCCGAAGGGAACGATGACGTCGATGGTCTTGCCGGCGAAGTAGCCGTCCTGCGCCGACGCCGCGCCGGACAGGGCCAGCGCCGCGGCGGCGGCGAGATTGAGCGTTGTCTTCATGGTGTGATCCTCCCCTGGGGTTGGGCGCGGGCGGGCTTCGGCGGCCCGTCCTTCGCGCGGTCTCATGCGTTCGCGCCGTGGCGCAGACTCAGACGATCGTGTTGCTCAGTTCGCCGAGCCCGGTGATGGTGACGGTCATCCGGTCGCCCTTCGCGAGATATTTCGGGGGCTTGAACCCGATGCCCACGCCTTCCGGCGTTCCGGTGGCGATGATGTCGCCGGGCAGCAGCGTCATGGTCGCCGACATCGTTTCGATCAGCGTCGGAATGTCGAAGATCAGGTCGGCGACGCGCGCCTTCTGGCGGGTCTCGCCGTTGATCAGGGTCTCCAGCTCCATGGCGCCGACGTCGCCGATCTCGTCGGCGGTCGCGATCCACGGACCCATCGGGCAGAAGGTGTCGACGCCCTTGCCGATGACCCACTGATTGTGCCTGCGCTGAAGCTCGCGCGAGGTGACGTCGTTGACGACGACGTAGCCGAAGACATGGTCGTAGGCGTCGGCCTTCGACACGCGGAAGGCCCGCCTGCCGATCACCACGCCGAGCTCGCCCTCGTAGTCGACCGAGCCCGTCGGGTCGAGCTCGCCGCGCACGGCGTCGCCGGGGCCGACGATGCTGGTGGTCGCCTTGGTGAAGATGATCGGCGCGGTGGGCACCGCCTCCTTGCCGCTCGAGTCGAATCCGCTCGAATGGAACTCGTTCGCGTGGGCGTAGTAGTTCTTGCCCACGCAGAAGAGGTCGCGGCGCGGCTCGGGGATCGGCGCCAGCAGCCGCGCCGTCTCGAGCGCCGTCCGCGCGCCGCCCCCCGCGCCGACCTCGCGCCACGCCGCCAGCGCGTCGCTGCCGCCTTCGACGAGGCGGCGCACCGCGTCCTTCGCTCCCGGCCCCTCGGCGCAGATGACGATGTCATCGCCGTCGATGTATCCGGCCGCCACCTTGCCGCCCTGCTCGAACGTGACGAGTTTCATGCTCTCGACATTCCCCCGTTTTACCGATAAAAATCGTTTGCATATACGATATGCTCTGTCAAACATGGTTTCACGGCGAGGGCGGAGGCCGTCGCCGACCAGGAGCAGCAGGTCCGATCCAGTGCGCAGTCCGGCACGGCATCCCCACCCCTCAGAGCTCCGCGCGGCGCGCGGCGCGGTCCCGCCCGGCTTGAAGGCCGAGCATGCATGACCGCCCAGATCGCGCTGTTCCTGGCGGCTGGCTTCGCCGGCGGCGTCGTCAATGCGCTGGCGGGCGGCGCGAAGCTCTTCGTCTTTCCGATGCTGCTCGCGGCCGGTCTGCCGCCGCTTGCCGCCAACGCCACCGGCACCGTCGCGGTGTGGCCGGCCATGCTCCCCACAGCCTGGGTCTATCGCGAGATGGTTGCGCGGGAGGCGCGGCGGCTCCTGCTGCTGGTGCTGCCGGGGCTGGCGGGCGCGCTATGTGGCGCGCTTGTCATGATCGGCTCCGGCGAGGACGCGTTTCTGGCCGCGATCCCCGCGTTGCTGCTCCTCGCCGTCGGCTCGATCCTGCTCGGCGACCGGCTTGCGACGCTGGCCCGCCGGTTCCTGCCCGGACCCCGGCTGAAGGCGGCCCTGGGCGCGCTGCTCTTCGCGATCGGGTTCTACGGCGGCTATTTCGGCGCGGGCATGGGCTTCATGCTGGTGGCCGCGCTGACGGCGGCGGGCGGCGAGCTGCGGGAGGCGAACGCGACCAAGAACCTGTTTGCGGTCGCGATCAACACCGTGGCGGTGGTTCCGCTCGCGCTGTCGGGGCTGGTGGACTGGGTCGCGGCGACGACCGTGCTGGTCGGCGGGGTCGTCGGCGGCTATGTCGGCGCGCGGCTGTCGCTGTCGATGCCGGTGACCCTGCTGCGCGGGGCGATCTCGGTCATGGGGCTCACGCTCACGGCGGTGTTCCTGCTGCGATGAGCGGCGGGGCGGACAGCTTCCGCGGGGCGCGGGCGCCCGGTTTGACGCCAGGCGGCGAGGGTGCGCGATGAGCGGCGGCGGGCGCACGACAACGCTCACCCTGAACGGCGCGGAAGTGGCGGTGGAGGCCGACCCCGACGCGCCGCTGCTCCATGCGCTGCGCGGGTCGCTGGGGCTCACCGGCGCGCGCTTCGGGTGCGGCGAGGGCCAGTGCGGCGCCTGCATGGTGCTGGTCGACGGTCGGGCGACGCCCTCCTGCGACATGCCGCTCTACGCCGCCGCAGGGCGGTCGGTCGAGACCGTCGAGGGGCTCGCCGACCATCCGCTGGTCGCGGCCATCGTCGAAGGCCAGGCGGGGCAGTGCGGCTACTGCCTGCCGGGGATCGTCGTGGCGGCGAAGGCGCTGCTCGACCGCAACCCGCGCCCGAGCCGCGCGGAGATCGCCGCCGCGCTCGACGGCAACCTCTGTCGCTGCGGGGCGCATCTGCGCATCCTCAAGGCGGTGGAGGCAGCCGCGGCGCGCATGGCGGAGGCCGCGCGATGACCGATCCGGCCGGAACGCAGGCGATCCAGCCGCCGCCGGCGATGCAGGCCGCGCCGCTGATCTCCGACTGGATAAGGTTTCTGCCGGACCGGCGCATCCTCGTGCTCTCGGGCCGGGTGGAGCTGGGGCAGGGCAATCTCACGGCGATCCTCCAGATCGCGGCGGACGAGCTGGATGCGCCGGTCGAGGCGATGACGATCGCCGGCGCCGACACCAGCCTGACGCCGAACGAGGGCTTCACCTCCGGCAGCCTGTCGATCTCGCAGGGCGGCATGGCGGTGCGCCTCGCGGCCTCGGCGGCGCGACAACGCCTGCTCGCCGAGGCCGCGCGCCTGCTGCAATGCGCGCCCGAGGATCTTGGCGTCGAGGCGGGCAGGGTGCTGCGGTCCGGCGTCGACACGCCCTTCGACCTGTGGGAACTCGCCGCGCGCGCCGACCTCGACGCGCCGGCCCTGTTCTACGCCGCGCCCAAGCGGCCCGATGAGCGACGGGTCTGCGGCGCCTCGCTGCCGCGGCTCGACCTCGCCCAGCGCCTCTCTGGCGGGTTCTTCGTGCATGACATGGCCCCCGAAGGCGTGCTGCACGGCCGCGTCGCGCATCCGCCCACGCTGCGCTCGCGGCTCGGGGCCTTCGATCTCGACGCGCTGCGCGCGCGCCGGCGTCGTCGCCGCGGTGCGCGACGGCGCCTTTCTCGGGGTCGTCGCCGAGACCGAGGCCGCCGCGGTCGCCGCCGCGCGCTGGGCCGCCGCCCGCGCCGGATGGGCTGACGACGTCGCCGCGCCCGCCGACGCGGTGGACGCCATCCGCCGCTCCGCGGAGCCGGCCGAGGTCGTCCACGAGGCCGGCGACCCGGACGCCGCTCGGGGCCGCGTGTTCGAGGCGACCGTCACGCGCCCCTATCTCAGCCACGCCTCCATCGGCCCTTCCGCCGCGGTCGCGGAGTGGCGCGACGGTCGGCTCAGGGTCTGGAGCCATGCGCAGGGCCCCTATCCGCTGCGCGCCGCGCTGGCGGACGTCTTCGGCGTCGCGCCGGAGGCGATCGAGGTGGCGCACAGGCCGGGCGCCGGCTGCTACGGCCACAACGGCGCCGACGACGCGGCGCTCGACGCCGCGCTGCTGGCGCGCGCGACGCCGGGCCGGCCGGTGAAGGTGGTCTGGGACCGCGCGACCGAGTTCCGCTGCGCGCCGCTCGGCCCCGGCATGGCGACGCGCGTGCGCGCGGTGGTCGGCGAGGATGGCCGCGTCTCGGCGATGGAGGTCGTCGCGAACAGCGCCCCGCATGGCAACCGCCCGGGCCGCAACGGCGCGCCGAACCTGCGCGCGGCGGCCTATCTCGACAAGCCGTTTCCGACGCCGCGCTCCGGCGACGTGCCGCTCGCCAGCGGCGGCGGCGCCGACCGCAACGCCGTGCCGGGCTACGCGATCCCAAACCTGCGGATCTCCAAGCGCATTGTGCACGAACTGCCCTACCGCACCTCCTCGCTGCGCGCGCTGGGCGGCTTCGCCAACGTCTACGCCATCGAGACGATGATGGACCGCATCGCGCGCGAGACCGGGCGAGACCCCGTCGCCTTCCGGCTCGCGCATCTCGACGACCCGCGGGCCTGCGCGGTGATCGAGGCCGCCGCCGCCGCCGCGGCGCCGCTTCGCGCGCGGCTGCAGCGGGAGGGAACGACGTCGGAGGGGGCGGGCTGGGGCCTCGGCTACGCGCGCTACAAGAACACCGCCGCCTATTGCGCGGTGATGGCGCGCATCGAGGTGGACGCCGGGATCCGCGTCACAGACGTCTTCGTGGGCCTCGACGCCGGCGAGATCGTCAACCCCGACGGCGCGATCAACCAGACCGAGGGCGGCGTGATCCAGGCGATCAGCTGGACGCTCAAGGAATCAGTGCGCTTCGAGGGCGCCGCCGTGGCGACGCAGGGCTGGGGCGACTACCCGATCCTGACCTTCTCGGAGACGCCCGAGGTCGCCGTGCGCCTGATCGACCATCCCGAGGCGCCGCCGCTCGGCTGCGCCGAGGCCGCGCAGGGGCCGACCGCCGCCGCGCTCGGCAACGCGCTGCGCGACGCGGTCGGCGTCCACGCGCCCGACCTGCCGCTGACGCGCGAGGCGATCATCGCGGCCCTGGAGCTGACGCAGTGAGGGAGCGCGAGGCGATGGACCTGAAAATCCTCAGCGGCGGCGCGGCGAACGGGCTCGTGACCGCGCTCGCCGACGCCTTCAGGGGCGCGGCGGGCATGGGGATCGCGGGCGATTTCGGCGCGGTGGGGGTGATGCGCGACCGGGTGCTCGGCGGCGAGCGGCTGGATGCGGTGATCCTGACCAGGGCGATCCTCGAACAGCTCGCGGCAGGCGGCCATGTCGATCCGGCGAGCGTTCGCGACGTCGGCAGGGTCTCGACGGCGACCGCGACGCGCGACGGGGCGCCTGAGCCCGACGTCTCCAGCGCCGAGGCGCTGCGCGCCGCGCTGCTGGCGGCGGACGCGGTCTATGCGCCCGACACCGTGCGCTCCACCGCGGGGGTTCACTTCGCGCACGTCCTGGACCGGCTCGGCGCGCGGGAGGCCGTCGCGCCGAAGCTGCGCGAGTTCCCCAACGGCCAGACCGCGATGGCGGCGATGGCGGCGGGCGACGACGCACGTCCGCTCGGCTGCACCCAGATCACGGAGATCCTCAACACCCCCGGCGTGCGCCCGCTCGGCGACCTGCCGGCCGGCTGCGGGCTTGTCACGACCTACAGCGCCGGGGTGCTGGCGGACGCCGCCCAACGCGAGGCGGCGGAGACGCTGATCGCGATCCTGACGGCGCCGGAGAACGCCGCCGCGCGCCGCAAGGCGGGGTTCGCGTGACGCCGGGCGGGGCGACGGGGGGCGTCGTTCCCGGCCCGCAACGAAGGGCCCCGCCGCCGGGCCGCCGAAGAAGCGCGTGAACAAGGGCCGGGGGCCGCGACAAGGCCCGCAACAACGGCTCGACGTCATCGATGAAGGGGAGAGGAACCCATGAAGACAGCACTGAAGGCGGCCCTCGTCGCCGTCGCCGCCCTCGTCGGCGCCGCCGCGTTCGCCGAGACCACCCTGACCACGCAGACCGCGCTGCCCACCCGGCACGCGCTCTCGCAGAGCTATATCAGGCATTTCGTCGAGCCGCTGAACGAGGCGGGCAAGGGCGTCGTGCAGATCAACCTGCTCGGCGGCCCCGAGGTGACGCCTGCCGACCGTGCGCCGCAGGCGATGCAGCGCGGCGTGATCGACATCCTGCACATCCCCGCCGCCTATGTCGCCGGGCTGGTGCCGCAGGCGCAGGCGATGATGCTGCAGAACGTCGGCATCGAGAAGCTGCGCGCCGAGGGCGCGGTCGAGGCCTATGACGACATCTTCGGCGACCGGCTCAACGCGCATCTGCTGGCGTGGTCGGAGACGGGGCCGGGCTCGGGCTACTACCTCTACACCAGGAAGATGCCGGCGATGAAGGATGGCGTGGTCGACTTCACCGGCCAGTCCCTGCGCACCACTGGGGCCTACCGCCCGATCCAGGAGGCGCTGGGCGCCACGACGGTCCAGATCCCATCCGGCGACGTGCCGACGGGGCTGGAGCGCGGCGTGATCGACGGCTTCGGCTGGCCGACGGTGGGCCTGAAATCCATCGGCCTCGCCGAGGCGGTGGACTATCGCATCGAGCCGGCCTTCTACAATCTCGCCAACGTCGTGCTGATCTCGCGCGATCGCTGGGAGAGCCTGTCGCAGGAGGCGCGCGATCTCGTCACCCGCGTCGCGCGCGACTACGAGACAGCCTCGGTGCAGGAGATGATCGACCGCAACCGCGAGGACATCGCCGCCGCCGACGAGGCCGGGATCGAGGCGGTCCGCATGGAGGGCGCCGACGCGGCGAAGTACCTCTCCATCGCGTCCGAGGCGATGTGGAGCCGCGTCGAGGAGAAGGTCGGCGCCGACGAGGTCGGCCGCCTGCGCGGCCTGCTCTACCGGACCGAGTGAGACCGATGCGGGACGGCGAGCGGGCGCCCCGCCCATGCTGAGAGCGATCGGGAGAGCCTACCATCTCCTGCTGACGGGCTGCGTCGCGCTGGCGGCGCTGCTCCTCCTGACCGGGATCGCGCTCGTCGTGGTCGACGTCGTCACGCGCGCCAGCGGGCTGCGGCCGCCGGGCTACACGGTGGCGTTCGTGGAGTACATCCTGCTGTATTTCACGCTGCTCAGCGCGCCGTGGCTGGTGCGGATCAAGGGCCATGTCCTGACCGACATGCTCGTGGTCCGCATGCCGGCGACGCTGCGGCTGGTCTGCGCGAAGGCCGTCTATCTCGTGTGCATCGCCGTCTCGCTGGTCTTCGCCGTTCAGGGCTGGCTGCTGTTCCAGGAGGGCCTGCGCTTCGGCTATGTCGACGAACGCTCGGTCGATATTCCCTACTGGGCGCTCTACGTCCTGTTCCCGCTCTGTTTCTCGATGATCGCGGTGGAGTTCGCGCGCTACCTGCTCGGGTTCGACTCGCTCTATGACCGCGACAAGCCCGTGGAGGCGATCTGAGCCGTGGAGTGGTATTGGGCGCTTTCGCTGCTGCTGTCGCTCGTGATCGGCTTCATGGTGCTGGGGATGCCGGTCGCCTTCGCCTTCATGGCGACGAACCTGATCGGCGCGCTGGTTTTCATAGGCGGCTCGACCGCGCTGATCCAGGTGGTCGACAACTCCACGTCGCTGATCACGCGGTTCCAGCTCGCTCCGGTGCCGTTCTTCATCTTCATGGGCTCGCTGTTCTTCTATTCGGGGCTCGCCAACCGGGTGTTCGACACGCTCGACAAGATACTGGGGCGGATGCCGGGACGGCTGTGCTACCTCACCGTCGCCGGCGGCACGGCGTTCTCGACGTTGACCGGCTCCAGCATGGCCAACACCGCGATGCTGGGGTCGCTGATGGTGCCGGAGATGCGCCGGCGCGGCTATCACTGGCGGATGGCGCTGGGGCCGATCCTCGGCACCGGCGGGCTCGCCATGATCATCCCGCCCTCGACGCTGGGGGTGCTGCTGGCGTCGCTGGCGGGGATGGACGTCGGCCGCTTCCTGATCGCGGGGATCGTTCCGGGCTTCCTGCTGGCGCTGCTCTACACCGGGCTCATCACCGCGCAGATCCGGCTGAACCCCGAGGCAACGCCGCAATACGACATCGAGCGCATCGGGCGCCGGGAGATGTTGAGGCTGTCGCTGATCAACATCGTCCCCATGGGGTTGGTGGTGCTGATGGTGATCGGGCTGATCATCTTCGGGATCGCGACGCCGACCGAGTCCGCCGCCTTCGGCGTGCTGGGCGTGCTGATCCTGACGCTCGCGTTCCGCATGTTCTCCGTGGAGGTGATCCGGAAATCCGTGCTGGCGACGTTGAAGGTCGCCGGCATGGTGTTCTTCATCATCCTCAACTCCAGCATCTTCAGCCAGTTGCTGGCCTTCTCGGGCGCAAGCTCGGGGATGCTGGCCTTCGCGACCTCCTTCGACGTGCCGAACTGGACCGTGCTGGCGCTGATCTTCTGCTCGCTGATCCTGCTCGGCATGTTCATGGACCCGGTGTCGATGATGCTGATCACGATCCCGATCTTCTTCCCGCTGATCGAGCGGCTGGGGATCGACCCGCTGTGGTTCGGCCTGTTCATGCTGATCGCGCTGGAGATGAGCCAGACGACGCCGCCCTTCGGCCTGCTGCTGTTCGTGATGCTGGGCGTGGCGCCGGAGGGCACGACGCTGCGTCAGGTCGCCGTCGCCGCGGCGCCGTTCCTCGGCTGCGACTTCCTGCTGATCCTGCTGATGGCGCTGTTTCCCGGGATCGTGCTGTTCCTGCCGGGGCTGATGTAGCGGGGCCCGCGTCAGGTGGCCGCGATGGCGACGCCGGCCACAACGACCAGACCGCCCAGCACCTCCCGCGGCGAGACGTCCTCGCCGAGCGCGACGAAGGAGACGCCCGCGATCACCAGGCATTCGACGCCGAGGACCGCGACGTAGATCACCGAAAGCCGCTCGATCCGCAGCGCCTCGACCTCGCACCACGCCCCCAGCGCCATGGCGCCGGCGATCAGCGCCGCCATGGCGACGGGTGGCGCCGCGCCCCAGAACTTCATCAGGATCATGGCGCCGGCGTAGAAGGCGGCGGCGCCGAGAATGAGCAGTGCAAGCTCCATATGTCGTCGCCTCTCCGCGGCGGGAGCGATCGGCGAATCTGACGTGCAGGTTTCCAGCATGACCGCGCCCCGAATGATTTCTGGCGATCAGGTTAACCCTGCGTCATGGCGCAGCCTGTGACCTCCGGCACAGGTCGCGCATTCAGGTGACGCGCGGCCGGGTCGCCGCCAGCGCCGACGCCGCGCGGTCAGACGTGCTGGCCGCCGTTGATCTCGATCTCGACGCCGGTGACGTAGCTGCTGGCGTCGGTGCAGAGATAGTAGATGGTGCGCGCGACCTCCTCGGGCTTGCCGAGGCGGCGCAGCGGCAGGCTCTCGGCGAGCTTGTCTGTGCCGGGGGAAAGGATCGCCGTTTCGATCTCGCCGGGCGCGATGGCGTTCACCCGCACGCCATGCGGGCCGAAATCATGCGCCATCTCGCGCGTCAGCGCGGCGAGCGCAGCCTTGGAGGTGGAATAGGCCGCCCCGGCGAAGGGGTGCACGCGCGCGCCGGCGATGGAGGTGACGTTGACGACCGCCCCCTGCGCCGCGACCAGTTCCCTGAACAGTCCCCGCGCCAGCACGACGCTGGAGAAGAAGTTGACGTGGAACACCCGCCCCCAGTCGCGCAGGTCGGTGTCGAGCGTGTTCAGCCGCGCGCCGCCCTCGCCCTTGGGCGATATGCCGGCGTTGTTGACCAGAGCATGGAGCTTGCCGTCCGGCAGCCGCGCGCGGATCTCTGCGACCGCCTTCATCGTGTTGTCGGGGCTGGCGAGGTCGACCTGGATATGGTCCGCCTCGCCGGCCTCCCACGGGCAGTCCTCCGGGAAGGGCTGGCGCGAGCAGGAGATGACGCGCCACCCCGCCGAGGAGAAGCGCTTCACCGTCGCGTGGCCGATGCCGCGGCTGGCGCCGGTGAGCAGCAGGGTCTTGCGTTCGCTGTCTGGCATGGGGCGCCCGTCCGGTTTCGCCGGCGCGCGCCGGCTTCGCGAGCATTCGCACGCTCCGAGCCCAGCGCCAACCGGGAACTGCCGGGGGCGCCGTGCCGGCCGCCATACCCTTCGCCGGCCCGCGGGGCGCGACCCTCCCGGCCCGTCAAGGGTTGAGGCGCGTCGTCGTCCACGCCGCGCTGTCGACGTTCTCGCGGGTCCAGCGGAATCGGTCATGCATGCGGAAGGCGCCGTTGGCCCAGAACTCGATCTCCAGCGGGCGGATGCGGAAGCCGCCCCAGTGCTCCGGGCGCGGCGGCCGGGCGGGGTAGCGCGCGGCGACCTTCGCGGCCTCGGCCACCAGCGCGGCGCGGCTGGCCAGCGGGCGCGACTGCTTAGACGCCCAAGCGCCGATCCGGCTCTGGTAGGCGCGGGAGGCGTAGTAGGCGTCGGCGGTCTCGGCGTCCACCAACTCCACCGGCCCGCGCGCGCGCAGCTGCCGGCGCAGGCTCTTCCAGTGCATGGTGAAGGCCGCCTGGGGGTTGGCCTTCAGCTCCTCGCCCTTGGCGCTCTCGAAGTTGGTGTAGAAGACGAAACCGCCGCCCGGGTTGGCGCCCTCGATGTCCTTCAGCAGCACCATGCGCACGTTGGGCAGGCCGTCGGCGCCGCAGGTCGCCAGCGCGATGGCGTTGGCGTCCTCCGGTTCGGCGGCCTCCGCCTGCGCGAGCCACGAGCGGGCGAGGGCGAAGGGATCCTCCCCGATGAAGATCGCGCTCTCGTCCTGCGCCATGCGGCTGCTCCCGTTCCATCATCGCGGTAGCACCTAGCGCCGCCGGGCAGCGGGATCGAGGGCGAGCGACGTCGCCCTCTGCCACATTCACGCTATTTCCACCAGTCGCCGGGCGTTCAGCGGCATGTTTTTTCGCGTTGGGTGAAACGGGAGTGTGGAGCATGAAGAGGAAGTTTGCGGCTGCGGCCGCGCTGGCGTGCTGTCTGGGGTTCTGGGGCGCCGGCGCTGCGGCGCAGGACGCCGAGGGCGTCAGGATATTCTTCGGCGTGGGCGAGAGCGCGGTCTCGGCCGATCAGCAGGCGACGCTCGACCGGGCCGCGCGCATCTTCCGCGAGGGCGACCCGATCGTGATGATCGTCTCGGGCGCGGCCGACACCCAGGGGCCAGCGGCGCTGAACCTCGCGCTCAGCATCGAACGGGCGAACTCGGTGTGGAAGGGTCTCACCGAGCGCGGCATCCCCGCCGAGCGGCTCCAGGTGGTCGGCCGCGGCGTCGCTGGGTCGCCGGTCGCGACGGGTCCGGGCGTCGACGAGCCGCGCAACCGCGTGGTGGAGATCACCTGGCGATGAGGCGCGGCGCGCTTGCGGCGGTCCTGCTCCTTGGCCTTGCGGGGCCGGCCCCCGCCCAGCAGACCGGCTTTCCGCCGCAGGCGACGCGCGCCGAGGCCGCCGACGCGGCGCCGGGGCAGGCGGCCTTCGACCGACGCGACTATGCCGAAGCGGCGCGGCTCTGGCGCGAGGCGGCGGGCGCAGGGTCGGCGGCGGCGAAGTTCGGGCTCGGGCTGATCGCCGATCTCGGTCTCGGCGCTCCGCGCGACGCTGCGCGGGCGCGACGCTGGTTTCTCGACGCCGCGGAGGCCGGCCACGCCTCCGCGCAGTTCAACGTCGCAGTCATGCTGGACAGCGGCGCCGACGGGCTGCGCGACGTCGAGGCCGCGGCGCTCTGGTATGGCCACGCCGCAGCGCGCGGCGCGGCGCGGGCGCCCTTCAACCTCGGCCTGATGTTCGCCGCCGGCGACGGCGCGCCGGTCAATCCCGGCGTGGCGGCGAGCTGGATGGCCAAGGCGGCGGAGGCGATACCCGCCGCGCGCGAGCGCATCGCGGCGCTGCGCGCGGCGGCGGCGGTCGCGCCGCGCGTCTTCGAGGCGCCGACGCCGCTCGGCGCGCTGGCGGCGCCGGACGGCGTGAGCCTCGCGTGGTCCCTGCGCCCGGCGCCGCTCGGCGCGACGGTTCTGGTCGAACTCGCCGACGCGCAGGGGCGCCCCGCCGCCCCGCCGGTCCTGCTGCAGGCGGACGCGCCGACGGCGATCCTCGCGCAGGCCCCGCCGGAGGTGGCGCTGCTCTGGCGCGTGAGTCTTATCGACGCCGCCGGCGCGCGCAGCGCCACGATGGGATGGCGCCCGGCGCGCGGCGACGTCCCGGGGCCGCGGGGCAGGCTGGTGCTGAGCCATGCGCCGGGCGACGCCGCCGCCGCGCGCCTCGCCGCGGCGCTCGCGTCGGGCTTCTCGCGCGCGGGCTTCTGGGTCAGCGCGCTCGCCGAGCCCGGCGCGGCGGCCGCCACCGCCGTCTCCTATCGCTTCGCCGAGGACGCTGCGCTCGCGCGCTCTGTCGCGGCGAGCCTGCCGGCGCTGGACGCCTCGGCGGTGGGCGCGCCGGAGGACGGGCCGGGGGGCGGCGCGCCCGCCTCGCCCGGCGCGGTTCGCGTCAGGCTCGTCGGCGGCCCGGCGCCGTGATCGGGCCCGCGCCCCGCGGCCGCTCCCGTGGTCGGTCCCGCGGGCGGGCCGCAGTCTCGTCCACGGGACGGCGCGCGGGCGCGCGGGGAGCGGCTTGAAGGGGCGGTGATCTTCCCCTAAAGCCCCCCCTTAACTCGTGGGTCGGAGGTGGGATATGGGCGATCTGATGGCGGGCCGTCGCGGGCTCGTAATGGGTGTCGCCAACGACAAGTCGATCGCCTGGGGCATCGCGAAGGCATGCGCGGCGCAGGGGGCCGAGCTGGGCTTCACCTATCAGGGCGACGCGCTCAGAAAGCGTGTCGAGCCGCTGGCCGCCTCAGTCGGTTCGGACCTCGTGCTGCCCTGCGACGTGACGGACATGGCGAGCGTCGATGCGACCTTCGCGGCGGTGGCCGAGAAGTGGGGGCGGCTCGACTTCCTCGTGCACGCCATCGCCTACGCCGACAAGAACGAGCTGAAGGGCCGCTACGTCGACACCTCGCTCGACAACTTCCTGCTGTCGATGAACGTCTCGTGCTACAGCTTCACCGCGGTCGCCCAGCGCGCCGAGAAGCTGATGACCGAGGGCGGTTCGATGGTGACGCTGACCTATTACGGTTCCGAGCGCGTGATGCCTCACTACAACGTGATGGGCGTCGCGAAGGCCGCGCTGGAGGCGTCCGTTCGCTACATGGCGATGGACCTCGGGCCGAAGAACATCCGCGTCAACAGCCTCTCGGCCGGGCCGATCAAGACGCTGGCGGCCTCCGGCATCGGCGATTTCCGCTACATCCTGAAGTGGAACGAGCTGAACTCGCCGCTGCGACGCAACGTGACGCAGGACGACGTGGGCAAGGCGGGTCTCTACCTGCTGAGCGACCTCGCATCCGGCGTCACCGGCGAGTGCCATCACGTCGACTGCGGCTATCACGTCGTCGGCATGAAGGCGGAGGACGCGCCCGACATCGACGTGGCGCGGGACAAGGCGTGAGGCCCCTGCGATGAGCCAGACCTCGCCATACGACAAGGGTTTCCACATCTCCTGGGACCAGGTGCACCGCGACAGCAAGGCGCTGGCGTGGCGGCTCGACCATCAGGGGCCGGGCGCCGGCGGCGAGTGGCGCGCGGTGGTGGCGATCACCCGCGGCGGGCTGGTGCCGGCGGCGATCGTGGCGCGCGAGCTCAACATCCGCGTGATCGACACGATCAGCGTGAAGTCCTACGACCACAAGAACCAGATCGAGGCGCAGGTGCTGAAGGCGCCGGACGCCACGCTGGTGCGCGACGGCGACGGCATTCTCGTGATCGACGATCTCGTGGACACGGGCCGGACGCTCGAAGTCGTGCGCGCGCGCTATCCGCGCGCCCATTTCGCCACGGTCTACGCCAAGCCCAAGGGCCGGCCGCTGGTCGACACCTTCATCACCGAGGTCAGCCAGGACACATGGATTTACTTTCCGTGGGACATGGCGATGCAGTATGTGGAGCCCCTGCGCGGCGCCAGTTGACCCGCGGCGCAGGGGCCGGAGGACCGCCGATGACCCGCCCCGAAGATGCGCTCCCCCATGACGCGCGCCGTGAGCGCGAGGTGAGCATCGGCGAGGCCGCCGCCGCGAGCGGCCTGCCGGCCAAGACCATCCGCTACTACGAGGAGATCGGGCTGCTGGCGCCGAAGCGCGGCGCCAACGGCTATCGCGCCTTCTCGGGCGCGGACGTGCGCCGGCTGGCCTTCATCGGGCGCGCGCGGTCGCTCGGCTTCTCCATCGAGGACTGCCGGGCGCTGGCCTCGCTCTACGCCGACCGCCGCCGCGCCAGCGCCGACGTCAAGCGCATCGCTGAGAGCCACATCGCCCGCATCGGCGCGCGCATCGCGGCGCTGGAGATGATGCGCTCAAGCCTCCAGGATCTCTCGCGCCGCTGCCATGGCGACGACCGGCCGGACTGTCCGATCCTTGAGGAGCTTGCGAGCGACGGCCCCGGCGAAAGCGCGCGCGACGCCTGAGCGGCTTGCCTTGCGCCCTCGGCGCCTTTCCATTAGCGCCGCAGGCGGCGGAACCGGGGAGGGCGCGATGGGGACGAGAAGCGTGGCTTCGACGGCGCTGGGCGTGGCGACGGCCGGCGCGCTTTCGGGTGCAGTCGGCTTCGCCGCCGCGGCCCAGACGCCGCTGACGCTGGAGCTGAACCGGCTTGAGAGCGTCGACGGCGGCTGCCGCGTCGACCTCGTGGTTGAGGCCGGGCCGGAGAGCGTCGACGTGCTGACGCTCGATCTGGTGCTGTTCAATCCCGCCGGGCTGATCCTGCGCCGTCTCGCGGTCGAGGCCGGGCCGGCGCCTGCGGGCAAGCGGCGGGTGCGCGCCTTCCTCGCCGAGGGGCTGTCCTGCGACTCGATCGGGTCCGCGCTGGTCAACGGCGTCATCGCCTGCGAGATCGGCGGCTCGGTCGCGACCGATTGCGAGCGCAGCATCACGACGCGCTCGCGGCTTCCCGTGGCGCTGGTGAACTGAGCATGGAGCGGCTGGCCGAGGCGATGGGGTCCACCGGCGCGCTGCTGGCGCGCGGCGGCCCGGTGGCGTGGCTGCTGGCGGCTCTCTCAATCGTCGCGGCGACGGTGGCGCTGGCGAAGCTGTGGCAGTTCGCGGTGGTCCGGCCGGCCGACCCCGCGCCGCGCCGCGCCGCGCTCCTGTGGCGGTCGGGTCGGCGCGCCGAGGCGGAGGCGGCGCTGGCGGGCGCGCGCAGCCCGGCGGCGGAGGGGCTCGCCTGCGCTGTCGCGGCCATGCGCGCCGGCGTCGCGCCGGAGACGGCGCGGGCGGAGGCGGCGCGCGTCGCCGAGGCGGCGCTGGACGACCTGCGCGACTGGCTGCGGCCGCTGGAGGTGATCGCCGCGCTGGCGCCGCTGCTCGGCCTGTTCGGCACCGTGCTCGGCATGATCGACGCCTTCGCGGCGATGGAGGCCGCCGGCGCGCAGGTCGACCCCGCCACGCTCTCCGGCGGCGTGTGGACCGCGCTGCTGACCACCGCGATCGGCCTCGGCGTCGCGATGCCCACGGTCGCGGCGCTCTCGTGGTGCGAGCGGCAGGTGGAGCGGGCCGAGCGCGCCGTTGACGACGCGCTCGCCGCCGCCTTCGGCCCTGCCTTGCCGGCGGTGGAAGCCGCCGCGGCGCCGGGCGCCGCGCAGTCTCTGCGGCCGCGCCTTGGCTGAGGCCGCCGCCCTTCCGCCGCAGCGCCGGCGCCGCGCGAGGCCGCGCGGGCCCGGCCTGACGGCGCTGATCGACGTCGTCTTCATCCTGCTGATCTTCTTCATGCTCGCCGCGAAGCTCGGGGTGGAGCGCGCGCTGACGATCGACGCCTCCGGCGAGGTCGCGGGCGGCATGGGCGTGGAGGGCGCGCTGCTGCTGGAGGTGACGCCGCAGGGCGGGCGGCTCTCGGGCGCGGCCATGGCGCCGGAGGCGCTGCGCGCCGCGCTCGCGGCGCGGCTCGCCGCCGACCCGGCGGCGCGCGTGCTCGTCAGCCCGCGCGACGGGGCCGACGCGGCGCAGGTGGTGGCCGCGCTCGACCTGCTCGCCGGGCTTGGCGCGCGCGGCGCCGCGCTGCTGCCGCCGGGGCGCTGAGGCGATGCGGCGCGAGCGGCGTCGGCGGGCGGGCGAGGAGCGGCTGCTGCCGCTGGTGAACGTCGTTTTCCTGCTGCTGCTGGTGTTCCTGATCGCGGGGCGGATCGCGCCGCCGCAGCCCTTCGCGGTGACGCCGCCGCCTACGGCGCAGGACGGCGCGCGCGAGGCCGGGCCTGCGCTGGTGGCGATGGCGGCCGATGGGCGGCTGGCGTTCGAGGGCGGCGAGATCGCCCGCGCCGACCTCATGGCGGCGCTGGCGGCGCGGCTCGCCGAGACCCCGGCGCTCGAAGTCTCGCTCATGGTGGACGAGGCTGCGGACGGCGCCGCGCTGGCGCGCCTTGCGGCGGAGATGCAGGCGCTGGGCGCGCGCACGCTGCGGCTCGGCGCGCGGGCCGCGCCATGACGGGCCAGCCATGACGGGCGGAACGCCTATGCGGCGGCGCGGCGCAGGGACGCTCGGCGCGGGTCATTTCGCGCTGGCCGGGCTGGCCGCAGGCGCCGCGCACGCCGCCGTCGCGACGCTCATCGGTCTCGGCGCGCCGCCGCCGGGAGCTGGCGGCGCCGCGACGGCGGGGCTGGAGCTCAGTCTTATGGCCGTTGGCGGCCCGGCAAGCGCCGGCGCGGCCGCCATTCCGGCCGCCCCTGCGCCGCCGCCGGCCGCCGCGCCGCCGGCGCCCGCTCACGACATCGCCGCGGCGCCGCGCCGCGACGCGCCGCCCGCCGTCGCGCCAGACGTCGCTCCCGCGCCGGCGCGGGCCCTGGAGCCTGCGCCGGCGTCGGGTCGCCCGCCGCCGCGCGCCGCCGAGGCGCCGCCGACGCCGGGACCGAAGATGGCGGCCGCCCCGCCCCCGGCGGCGGCGCCCAGGGCGAAGCCTGCCGCCGCGACGCTGGCCGAACCCGCGCCACGCGCCCCCGACGGCGCCGCCGCCCCGCCACCACCCCCGCCCGCGCCGCCCGCGCCGGCTGCGCCGGCGATACCCGCGGGCGCGTCCGACGCGCTCGCGGCGCGGGTCGCGCCGCCGCCGCTGCCGCGCCCCGAGGGGCTGGCGGGGCCGTCGCGACGGGCGGGCGCCGCCTCGTCGCGCCGCGCCGAGGCCGAGGCGCGCGTTGCGCCGACGCTCCCGGCGCGGGCGGAGGCTTCGGGGCCCTCCGGCGCCGGGTCCACGCCGGCGGAGAAGATCGCGGCAGCCCCGGCGGCCGCGGCGTCCGCGGCCGCCGACGGCGCCCGGCTGACCTATCTGACCCGGCTTCAGGCCGCGGTCGCCGCCCGCCAGCGCTACCCTGACGCCGCGCGCCGCCGCGGTGTCGAGGGCAGCGGCGCGGTGCGTTTCACCGTCCACGCCGACGGGGCCGTGAGCGCGGCGCGCCTCGCCCGGCGCACCGGCCACCCCGATCTCGACGCGGAGATGCTGGCGATGCTCAAGCGCGCCGCCCCGCTGCCGCCGATTCCCGCCGACCTCGGCGCCGGCGCGCTGGACGTCACCCTGCCGGTGGCCTTCGCCCTGCGCTGAGGCGCGGCGCCGCAAGGGGGGGCGCCGGGACGCGCCATGCGCTAGGTTGCATGATGGGGTGGCGCTGGTTGACCGGGGTCAATGCGTCCGCCTCGCCCGCGCCGCCAATGGGCGCGGACAGCATGACCGTCTGAGCCGCGAGAGGCGCGCGATGAACATCGAGAACCCGAACCCGCTCGCCCCGGACGTCGAGGTGGAGGAGCCGCGGCTCTACAAGGCGCGCGAGCCGATCTTTCCCAAGGCGGGCAAGGGCGTGTTCCGCACCTTCAAATGGCGGTTCCTGATCTTCGCGCTGGCGGTCTATTACGTCACGCCGTGGCTGCGCTGGGACCGGGGGCCGTTCGCGCCCGACCAGGCGGTGCTGATCGACCTCGCCAACCGGCGCTTCTACTTCTTCTTCATCGAGATCTGGCCGCAGGAATTCTACTACATCGCCGGCCTGCTGATCATGGCGGGCCTCGGCCTGTTCCTCGTGACCTCCGCCGTCGGCCGCGCCTGGTGCGGCTACGCCTGCCCGCAGACGGTGTGGACCGACCTGTTCATGTGGGTGGAGCGCCGCATCGACGGCGACCGCAACGCCCAGATCAGGCTGCATGAGCAGGGCTGGACCGCCGACAAGCTGCGCAAGCGCGTCGCCAAGCATGGCGTCTGGCTGCTGATCGCGCTCGCGACCGGCGGCGCCTGGGTGTTCTACTTCGCCGACGCGCCCACGCTGCTCGTCGACCTCGTCACCGGACAGGCGGCCACGGTCGCCTACGCCACCATCGCGGTGCTGACCTTCACGACGTACTCGCTGGCCGGGCTGATGCGCGAGCAGGTCTGCATCTACATGTGCCCGTGGCCGCGCATCCAGGGCGCGATGCTCGACGAGAACTCGCTGACCGTCACCTACAACGACTGGCGCGGCGAGCCGCGCTCGCGCCACCGCAAGAAGGCGCTCGCCGCCGCCGTGCCGGTGGGCGACTGCGTGGACTGCAACGCCTGCGTCGCGGTCTGCCCGATGGGCATCGACATCCGCAACGGGCCGCAGTTGGAATGCATCACCTGCGCGCTCTGCATCGACGCCTGCGACGCGGTGATGGAGAAGACCGGGCAGGACAAGGGCCTCATCGCCTACACCACCTTCAGGGACTACGACCGCCACAAGGCCGGCGACCATGCGATCGTCCCGATGATCCGGCGCGTGCTGCGCCCCCGCACGCTGATCTACCTCGCGGTGTGGGCCAGCATCGGACTGGCGATGCTGGCGATGGTGACCGGGCGTGACCGGCTCGACCTCAACGTGCTGCATGACCGCAACCCGCTCTACACCCCGCTTACGACCGGCGAGGTGCGCAACGGCTACACCGTCAAGACGCTCAACATGGTCGCGGAGCCGCGCCGCTTCCTGCTGCGGACCGAGGGCCTGCCTGGCGCGACGCTGTCGGCCGCGGGCGCCGCCGGCGACCCGGCCCCGACGCTGGAGATCGACGCCCCGCCGGACGCCGTGCGCGAGGTGCGCGTCCTGGTGACGGCGCCGGCGGACGGCCCGCGCCGCGAGTTCGACTTCGTGCTGGAGGAGATCACCGTCGGGGGCGCGCCGGGCGAGGCCGACCGCGTCGGCGCGGTGTTCCACGGGCCGGAGGACTGAGCGATGGCCGAACGCGCCCCTTCCGACTATGCGCCCCACGGCCGTCCTTTCACCGGCCGCAAGATGCTGCTGACGATCCTCGCCTTCTTCGGGGTGATCATCGCGGCCAACGGCGCGCTCACCTACTTCGCCCTGACCAATTTCCATGGCGTTGTGGTGGACAGCGGCTATGTCGCCAGCCAGCATTTCAATGAGACCCGCGCCGCCGCGGAGGCGCAGGCCGCCCGCGGCTGGGCCGTCTCCGTGGCCGACGAGGGCGGCGCGCCGGTGCTGACGCTGTTGGGCCCCGACGGGGTTGCGCCGCCGGGCCTCGAGGTCCACGCCAAGGCGCTGCGCACGCTCGACGCCAGGCTCGACCGCGCGCTGACCCTGCGCGAGACCGCGCCGGGCGTATGGACCGCCGACCAGCGCCTCTCCCATGGCCAGTGGCGCATCGCCCTCACCGCGACGGGCTTCGGCGAGCCCTACCGCGTGAGCCTGCCGCTGGTGGTGGCGCCGTGACCGGGGCGCTCTGACCATGGCCGGCTGCTGTCCCGCCGAGGCCGCCCTCGCTCTCGCCGGCCCCGAGGCCGCCGGCCGTCCGGCCCGCGCCGGCGCGCTGGAGCAGGCCGCCCGCGAGATCCGCCCCGGCGTCGCGCTCCTGCAACTCATGGCGCCGGGAATGCATTGCGGCGGCTGCGTCGCGACGCTTGAGCGCGCGCTTTCCCGCGCGCCCGGCGTCAGGGCCGCCCGCGCGAACCTCACCGCGAAGCGGCTTTCGATCGAATACGCGCCCGCCGAGACCACCGCCGCCGCCGTCGCCGACGTCGCCGAAGCCGCGGGCTTCGCCGTGCATCCCGCGCTCGACGCCGACAGCGCCGCGCGCGCGGAGGCCGCCGAGACGCGCGACCTGCTGGCCCGCATGGGCGTGGCGGGTTTCGCGGCGATGAACGTCATGCTGCTCTCGGTCTCCATCTGGTCGGGGGCCGACGCGGCGACGCGCGACCTGATGCACTGGATCTCGGCGCTGATCGCGCTGCCGGTTGTCGTCTATTCCGGCCGGCCGTTCTTCGTCTCGGCGCTGAAGGGCCTGCGCGCGGGGCGGCTCAACATGGATGCGCCGATCTCGCTGGCGGTGATCCTCGCGGCCTGCGTCTCGGTCTACGAGACCGCCCATGGCGGGGCGGAGGCGTTCTTCGACGCCGCGGTGATGCTGCTCTTCCTGCTGCTGGTGGGCCGCTATCTCGACCGGCTGATGCGCGCCCGCGCCCGATCCGCCGCCGCGGGGCTCATGGCGCTCCAGCCGCGCGGGGCGGTGGTGCGCGGCGCGGACGGCGCCGCGTGGACGGCGCTGGAGGCGATCCGCCCCGGCGACGTGACGGTGGTGGCGCCCGGCGAGCGCGTCGCGGTCGACGGCGTCGTGGTGGAGGGCGCCAGCGATCTCGACGCGAGCTGGCTGACCGGCGAGAGCGCGCCGGAGACGGCGGCGCCGGGCGCTGCGGTGCGCGCGGGCGCCATGAACCTGTCGGGCCCGCTGGCGGTGCGCGCGACGGCGGTGGGCGAGCGCTCGTCGCTCGGCGAGGTCGCGGCCCTGATGGCGGAGGCGGAGTCACGGAAGTCGCGCATCGCGCGCCTCGCCGACAAGGCGGCGGCCGTCTATGCGCCGGTGGTGCACCTCGTGGCGCTGGGCGCGTTCCTGTGGTGGATCGGCGACGGGGCGACGGTGCGGGAGGCCGCCTTCGTCGCCATCGCAACGCTCATCATCACCTGCCCCTGCGCGCTGGGTCTCGCCGCGCCGATGGCGCAGGCGACCGCCGCGGGGGCGCTGTTCCGGCGCGGCGTCATGCTGCGCGACGGCGCCGCGCTGGAGCGGCTGGCGCTGGTGGACCGCGCCGTGTTCGACAAGACCGGCACGCTGACCGAGGGCCGCCCCGCCATGCGCGCCCCCGGCGCGGCGGCCGGCGCGGCCCTGCCGCTGGCCGCGGCGCTCGCGGGCGGCAGCAGGCATCCGCTGGCGCAGGCGCTGGCGGCGGCGGCGCGGGCGGCCGGCGTCGTCCCTGGCCGGGTCGATGAGGTTCGCGAGGTTCCGGGCTACGGGGTGGAGGCCCGCACGGGCGGCGAGACGGTGCGCCTCGGCCGTGCGGCCTGGGTCGGCGCGGGAGAGGCGGAGGCCGTCGAGGCCGCCGAAGCCTCCGCCGTCTGGCTGTCGCGGCCCGGCGCCGCGCCGGTCGCCTATCTCTTCGACGACGCGCCGCGCTCCGGCGCCGTGGAGGCGGTGGCGCGGCTGGAGGCGGCGGGGCTGCGCGTCTCGATCCTGTCCGGCGACCGGCCCGGCCCGGTGGCGGCGCTGGCGGCGCGCCTCGGCGTCTCGGACTGGCGGGCGCAGGCCGGCCCGCAGGACAAGATCGCCGCGCTCGCCGCGATGAACGCCGAAGGCGCCCGCACGCTGATGGTCGGCGACGGGATCAACGACGCGCCGGCGCTCGCCGAGGCCTCCGTCTCGATCGCGCCCGCCTCCGCCGCCGACATCGGACGCGCGGCGGCGGACATCGTTCTGGTCGGCGAGGACCTGCGCGCCGTGGCGGAGGCCCACGCGCTCGCGCGCCGCACCCGCGCCGTCATCCTGCAGAACTTCGCCATCGCCGCGGCCTACAACTGCGTCGCGATCCCGCTGGCGGTCACGGGCCACGCCTCGCCGCTGGTCGCCGCCATCGCGATGTCGTCGTCCTCGATCCTTGTCGTCGCCAACGCGCTGAGGCTGGCGGGTGGCGGCCCGCGGACGGCGCCGGGCCGCGGGGCGCGGCTGCCGCAGGCCGCGGAGGCCGCCGCATGACCAACCTCCTGCTGCTCATCCCCGTCGCCATCGGTCTCGGCCTGCTCGGCCTGTTCGCCTTCGTCTGGACCCTGCGCAGCGGCCAGTACGACGACCTCGACGGCGCCGCAGAGCGCATCCTGCACGAGGACGACGAGTACTGATCGCGCCGCCGCGTCGCCTGGCCCGGTGGTCATCGCCTGCGGGAGCCCCTAGCTGTAGCGGGAGCCGCTCCGGGAGGGACGCCGATGACCGATGCCGCGACCGACGCAGCGACGGGGGCCGCAGGAGCCTTCCGTTTCGACAACAGCTACGCCCGCCTGCCCGAGCGCTTCTTCGCGCGCGTCGAGGCCGCGAAGCCGCCCGCGCCGAGCCTTCTGCGGCTGAACGAGGCGCTCGCGGTCGAACTGGGACTGGATCCCGTCTGGCTCGCGGGGCCCGACGGCGTCGCGGCGCTCAGCGGCCTGGCGTCGCCGCCGGGCGCCGAACCCATCGCCATGGCCTACGCCGGCCACCAGTTCGGCGGCTTCTCGCCGCAGCTCGGCGACGGCCGCGCGCTGCTGCTCGGCGAGATCGTCGCGCCCGACGGCCTGCGCCGCGACATCCAGCTCAAGGGCTCGGGCCAGACGCCTTTCTCCCGCCGGGGCGACGGGCGCGCGGCGCTTGGGCCGGTGCTGCGCGAACTCATCGTGGCGGAGGCGATGCATGCGCTGGGCGTTCCCACCACCCGCAGCCTCGCCGCGGTCCTCACCGGCGATCTCGTCCATCGCGAGACGCCGCTGCCCGGCGCGGTGCTGACGCGCGTGGCGCGGAGCCATGTGCGCTTCGGCACGTTCGAGTACTTCGCCGCGCGCGAGGACGACGACGCGCTCAGGACGCTGACCGACTACGTCGTTGCCCGGCACTACCCCGACCTCGCCGGGGCCGAGTTTCCCGCCGCGGCGCTGCTGGAGGCTGTCGTCGGGCGCACGGCGTCGCTGGTGGCGCAGTGGCAGGGGGTCGGCTTCATCCACGGCGTGATGAACACCGACAACATGTCGATCGTCGGCGAGACCATCGACTACGGCCCCTGCGCCTTCATGGACGTCTACCACCCCGCGACGGTGTTCAGCTCGATCGACGCGCAGGGCCGCTACGCCTACGGCAATCAGCCCCGCATCGCGCTCTGGAACCTCGCCCGTCTCGCGCAGGCGCTGCTGCCGCTGATGGGGGAAGGCGACGCCGCCGTGGCGCGGGCGCAGGCCGCGCTCGACGGCTATCCCGCGCGCTTTGAGGCGGGGTGGCTCGGCGTGTTCCGCGCCAAGCTGGGGCTGGCGACGGCCGGGGACGGCGACGCCGCGCTCATCCAGGACTTCCTGACGCTGCTGGCGGAGACGGAGGCCGACTTCACCAACGCCTTCCGCGCCCTCGCCGACGCGGCGGAGGGCGGGGGCGAGCCGCTGGCGGCGCAGGTTCCGGCGCAGGCGCGGCTCGATCCGTGGCTCGCGGCCTGGCGCGAGCGGCTGGCGCGCGAGGTCGTCGAACCTGCGGCGCGGGCGGCGTCGATGCGGCGGGCGAATCCTTGGGTCATTCCGCGCAACCACCGCGTCGAAGCGGCGCTTGCGTCGGCGGGCGAGGGCGATCTTGCGCCGCTGGACGCCCTGCGCGCCGTGCTCGCAGCGCCCTGCGAGGCCCAGCCGGAGGCCGAAGCCTACCGTGCGCCGCCACGGCCGGAGGAAGAGGTGCGCGCGACCTTCTGCGGCACCTGACCGGCCCCGGCGCGAGGGCCGGCCAGCGCTGGCCCGCTATTCGGGCGGGGCGAAGTTGATCGCCAGCTTCGGTTTCTCGGCCGGCGGCTCCTCGGCGGAAGGCGCCGCATCCGCCGCCGCGTCCTCCGCCGCGTCCTCCGCCTGGGGCTGTTCGGCCGCGGCCTCCTCGCGCCGCCGCGCCTCCTCCTCGAAGTCGAAGGCCCGCCATGCGCCGCCGACATGTTCCTCGACGAGTATCTCGCCCTCGTCGGCGCACATCCGGGCGTAGCGCATGATGGTCTCCAGAGCCCGGCTTCGCTCCTCGTCAACCGTGGTCATCGTCGCCACCCCGTTCACGGCCATCCGGAACTCATGCTTCTCGGGGCGGTTGATCCGCTCCCTCGCGCCGGATGCGGTGATCGCCTCGGGGGTTTTCCAGGACTTGCTCTGGGACATGTCGCGCGCCACGCTTCATAAGAGTTGCCGGTGCAATCTGCCCTGCACAGGGTGACGGCTTCGTTTACGGGCGGTCGCGCGGCGCTCGATCCGACGTCGCCACGACGCCGACCGTGTCTCCCGGCTGCACGAGCCCGGGAAAGTGCCGCGCGGCCAGCACGCCGTCCATCTTCGCCGTCACCGTCTCCGGCGCGACGCCGGTCCGGTCCAGCCGCCAGATCAGCGCCAGCGCGTCGCCGGCCCTGACCGTCGCGCCGAGGTCGACGCAGGGCTCCAGCATCCCCGCCTCGCCGGCGAAGCTGTAGCAGTCGAGCGAAGGCATCGAGAGGAGGCGCGACGGCGCGCGCTCGGGCTCGCCGTCCAGAACCCCGGCGTGGACCAGCACGTTGCGCAGGCCGCGCCGCGCGATGGCGACGCTCTCGGCGGTCGCCGTGCCGCCGCCGCGCAGCTCGGTCGTGACCAGCGCGACCCCGGCCTCCTCGAGCGCGGTGTCGAGCAGGCCGGCGGGGTCGAGCTCCAGCATCTTCATGGTGTAAGGCGCATTGAAGGCGGCGGCGGCGGCCGCGCAGCGCGCCTCCAGCGCCTTGTCCTCCAGAACATGGCTGGCGGCGAAGGGCAGGAAGTCGAGCGTGCGCCCGCCGGAATGGAAGTCGAGCGCGAGATCGGCCAGCGGCGACAGCGCGCGCATCACATAGTCCGCCACCTTCTCGGTCTGCGACCCGTTCCGGGCGCCGGGGAAGCACCGGTTCATGTTGACGCCGTCCACCGGCGAGACCCGCGTTCCCGCCTTCACCGCCGCGAAGTTGAGGAAGGGCAGGATGATGACGCGCCCCGCCATCGCGTCGGCGTGCAGCTCCCGCGCCAGCGCCAGCGCCGCCAGCGGCCCCTCGTACTCGTCGCCGTGGTTGCCGCCGGTCACGAGCACGGTGGGGCCGGGCTTCTCGCCGACCGCGACGCAGAACGGGATCATCAGGTTGCCCCAGGCGCTCTCGTTGCGGCTCCAGGGCAGGCGCAGATGGCCATGGCGCACGCCGGGCGCGTCGAGGTCCACCGTCGGGCGAATCGGATTGCCATCGGCGATCACGGCTTGACCACCAGCCGGCGCGGGACGTCGGCGAGGCATTCCGGGCCGGTTTCGCCGATGACGATGCTCTCGGTCAGCTCCAGCCCGAACTCCGCCATCCACAGCCCCGACATGAAGTGGAAGCACATGCCGGGCTTCAGTTCGGTCATGTCGCCGGGGCGGATCGACATGGTGCGCTCGCCCCAGTCCGGCGGATAGCTGAGCCCGATGGAGTAGCCCGCCCGGTTGGGCTTCTCGACGCCGTGGCGCGTCAGCACGCCGAAAAAGGCCGTGGCGATGTCGTCGCAGGTGTTCCCGGCCTTCGCCTGCTCCAGCCCCGCCGCCATGCTCTCCAGCACCGCGGCCTCGGCGTCGAGGATCGGCTGGGGCGGGCGCCCGAGGAAGATCGTGCGCGACAGCGGGCAGTGGTAGCGCTTCCGGCAGCCGGCGATCTCGAAGAAGGTCGCCTCCCCCGCCCGCATGGGCCGGTCGTCCCAGGTGAGGTGCGGCGCGGCGGCCTCGCGCCCCGACGGCAGCAGCGGCACGATGGCGGGATAATCGCCGCCGAACTCCGGCAGGCCGCGGGCGCCGGCGGCGGCGATCTCCGCCACCAGGTCGCATTTGCGCATTCCCGGCTCGACCAGCGCCACGATGCGCGCGTGCATCGCCTCGACGATGCGGGCGGCCTCGCGCATGTAGGCGAGTTCCTGCGGGGACTTCACCGCCCGCTCCCAGTTCACCAGCCCGGTCGCGTCGGAGAGCGTCGCGTTGGGCAGGCCCGCAAGGAGCGCGGCGTGGGCGGCGGCGGAATAGTAGTAGTTGTCCATCTCGACGCCGATCGGGCGCGCGCCCCAGCCGCGATCCACGATGGACTGCGCCAGCAGGTCCATCGGGTGGCGCTCGGTGGACTGCACATAGTGGTCGGGGTAGCCGAGGATGCGGTCCTCGCCCATCCACACGGTCAGGCGCGCGCCCGCCGCGTCCTGTCCCCTTCCGAACCACACCGGCTCGCCGTCGACGGGCAGCAGCACGCATTGATGGACGTAGAAGGACCAGCCGTCATAGCCGGTCAGCCAGTGCATGTTGGAGGGGTCCGACACCACCAGCAACTCCAGCCCCCGAACGGCCATGGCCGCCTGCGCGCGCGCCACCCGGCCGGCGTATTCCTCAAGCGTGAAGTTCAGCGTGGCGGGCATGGGCGGTCATCCTGAGGGGGCGCGGCCGGGGCTCCAGCCAAAGGCCATTTGGCGGAGGCGCGCAAGGCGCCCGCTTCCCGCCATGCGCCCCGCGCGCTAGGGCTTCGGGAGGCGCGGGGGAGTGGCGGCGAATGGCGGAGCGGCGGCTCGACGGGATCAGGCTCGATGGGCGCGACCGCGCGATCCTAGCCGTCCTGCGCCGCGAGGGCCGCATCACCAACGCCGAGCTCGCGCGCCGCGTGAACCTCTCGCCCACGCCGTGCTGGGCGCGGGTGCGGCGGCTGGAGCAGGCCGGCGTCATCACGGGTTATGTCGCTCGGGTCGCGCCCGAGGCTTTCGGCCGGCGCGTCACGGCGGTCGTGACCGTGGAGCTGGAGAGCCACCGCGCCGAGGACTTCGCCCGTTTCGAGGCCCATGTGCAGGGCGTGCCGGCGGTCTTCGACTGCGCCGCGGTCGGCGGCGGCGTCGACTATGTGATGAAGGTCTCCGCGGCGGACGTCGCGGCCTATCAGGCGGAGATGGACCGGCTGCTGGAGGCCGGCGTCGGCGTGAAGCGCTACTTCACCTATTTCGTGACCAAGCCGGTCAAGGAGGCGCCGCCGCCGCTGGACGGCGCGGAGGATTCTTCCGCCTGAGACCGGCGCGGGCGGCGTTTCTTCCGCCTCGCGCGCCGCATTCGGCCGCACCTTCGCCCGCCGCGCCGCTATGCTCGCGCGCATCCGGCGACAGGAGCAGGCGATGCTGACGAACGACGTGCTGGCGGCGTGGGACCGCGAGAGCTTCTTCCACCCCTCGACCCATCTCGGCCAGCACGCGCGCGGCGAAGCGCCGGGCCGGGTGATGCGGACCGCCGAGGGCGTCCACGTCACCGACCGCGACGGCGTGCGGCTGCTCGACGCCTTCGCCGGGCTCTACTGCGTCAATGTCGGCTACGGCCGTCAGGAGATCGCCGAGGCCATCGCCGAACAGGCCCGCGAACTGGCCTACTATCACGCCTATGTCGGCCACGGGACCGAGGTCTCGATCCGCCTTGCGAAGATGATCATGGACCGCGCGCCCGACCACATGGCGCGGGTCTATTTCGGGCTCGGCGGCTCGGATGCGAACGAGACCAACGTCAAGCTGGTCTGGCACTACAACAATCTGCTCGGGCGGCCGGAGAAGAAGAAGATCGTCTCGCGCTGGCGCGGCTACCACGGCTCAGGGCTGATGACCGGCTCGCTGACGGGGCTGAAGCTGTTTCACGAGCGGTTCGACCTGCCGCTCGCGGGCGTTCTGCACACGGAGGCGCCGTATTTCTATCGCCGCGCGAACCGGTCGATGGACGAGGCCGCCTTCTCCGCCCACTGCGCCGCCGAACTTGAGGCGATGATCCTGCGCGAGGGGCCCGAGACGGTCGCGGCCTTCATCGGCGAGCCGGCGCTTGGCACCGGCGGGCTCGTCCCGCCGCCAGAGGGCTACTGGGCGGCGATCCAGGCGGTGCTGGAGAAATACGACGTCCTGCTCATCGCCGACGAGGTGGTGACGGGCTTCGGCCGGCTCGGCGCGATGTGGGGTTCCGAGCTCTACGGGATGCGCCCCGACCTCATCACCATCGCCAAGGGGCTCACCTCCGCCTACGCGCCGCTCTCGGGCTCCATCGTCAGCCGGCGGATGTGGGACGTGCTGGCGAAGGGCACGGACGAGCACGGCCCGATCGGCCATGGCTGGACCTACTCCGCGCACCCCGTCAGCGCCGCCGCGGGCGTGGCCAACCTCGAACTGCTCGACCGGCTGGAGTTGATCGAGAACGTCCGCGCCGTCGGCCCGACATTGATCGAGGGCCTGCGCGGCGCGCTGGCCGACCACCCCAATGTCGGCGAGATCCGCGGCGAGGGCCTGCTGGCGGCGTTGGAGCTCGTCGAGGACCGAGGCGCGAACGGCGACGCTCCGGTCTTCTTCGACCCCGCCCGCAAGATCGGCCCGGCCGTGGCGGCGGCGATGCTGCGTCGCGGCGTGATCTCCCGCGCCATGCCGCAGGGCGACATCATCGGCTTCGCGCCGCCCTTCTGCCTGACGGCGGCTCAGGCGCGGACCGTCGTGGCGGCGACCGTGGAGGCCGTGGCCGAAGTGCTGGGCTGACGCCTCGCAGAGCGGCGCAGAGCGCGCCTCGGCCGCCGCCTTGTCTTGCATCCGGTTTGGACGCACGCTCCGCGGTGGCGCCGGGCGCGGCCCGCCGCGCTGCGACGCGGCGCGCGCCGGCTGCGGGGCGACAGCCTTCGGCGCTGGAGGATATCGGCGATGGCGTGGACGATCCGGCTGACCAGCAAGGTCAGCCTCTGCGCGTCGGAAACCGAGGCGCTCGATCCCGGGCCGGAGACCTGCGTCACGGGAGAGATGCGCGAGAAGATGAAACAGGCCGTCGTGATCGCCCGCTCGATGGCGCTCGTGGCCAGACAGGCGGTCACGCGCCACCGCGATCTGCCGGAGGTCTTCGAGACCCTCAACAAGTACTTCAATCTCGGCTCCGACGACCCCAACCACGCCCGGGTGTGCAGCCGGATCGCGGACGTCTACACCCGCGTGCTGAGCGGCATGGACGGCGGCTACCGGATACGGGCGTTCGCCTCGGAAGCCGTGTATCTCGGCAAGTCGCTCACCGGCACGCGGGCATTCGTGCCCGGGCAGCTTGCGAAAGGCGGCGAGGCGCTCGGCCGCTTCTTCCAGGCCGCCGACGACGGCGGCCATCTCGACTGGGACAGGATGCAGGAGTTCGCCTATGCGGGGTCGAGCGTGGCGCCCGAGAAGCGCGAGATCCACCTCAGCCTCTCCGTCATCCGGGACGACCCGCCGGAGGACATCGCCCGCACGCTTGTGCACGAGTCTACCCATAAATGGGCCAACACCGACGACGTCTGCTACAAGCACAGCACCGTGGCGAAGCAGATGTCGAGCGACGGCGAGACGTTGCAGGCGCTCGTCCGGCAGGGCTTCTCCTACGGCGCCGCGCTGGAGCCGAAGGAGCACAAGGCCCGCGTGACCTTCGTGAAGTATCGCAAGGACGGAAAGGGCCCCATGTCGATCCCGGCCTATCCGAAGAACAAGTTCGTGGCGTCCAAGGAGGCGTGGATCAACAACGCCGACAGCTACGCCTGGACCGCCAGGCGGCTCTGGAAGAAGTGCGAGACGATCTTCCGGATCGGCTGACCCCGCCGCGCCGGGGCCGCGGCGTCGTCGCGGCCCTGCATCTCAGGCCGGCTCGCTCTCCTGCTGGAGGCGCCACATGGCGGCGTAGCGGCCGCCGCGGGCGACCAGGGCGGCGTGGGTTCCGCGCTCCACCACCTCGCCGGCGTCGAGCACGATGATCTCGTCGGCGTCGGTGACGGTCGAGAGGCGGTGGGCGATCATGATCACCGTGCGGTCGCGGCCGAGCTGGCGCAGCTGGTCCTGGATCTCCTGCTCGGTCTGGCTGTCGAGCGCCGAGGTGGCCTCGTCGAGGATCAGGATCGGCGGGTTCTTCAGGATCGTGCGGGCGATGGCGACGCGCTGCTTCTCGCCGCCGGAGAGCTTCAGGCCCCGCTCGCCGACCTGGGTTTCGTAGCCCTGCGGCAGGCGCTCGATGAAGCCGTGGATGGCGGCGGAGCGCGCGGCGGCCTCCACCTCGGCGCGCGTGGCGCCCTCGCGACCATAGGCGATGTTGTAGCCGATGGTGTCGTTGAACAGCACCGTGTCCTGCGGGACGACGCCGACGACGCTGCGCAGCGAGGCCTGCGTCACGGCGCGGATGTCCTGGCCGTCGACGCGGATGGCGCCCGAGGTCGCGTCGTAGAAGCGGAACATCAGCCGCGAGATGGTGGATTTGCCCGCGCCCGAGGGCCCGACCACCGCGAGGGTGCGCCCGCCCTGCACGCTGAACGAGACGCCCTTCAGGATCGGGCGGTCGCCGTCGTAGCCGAAGCGCACGTCGTCGAACGCCACCGCGCCGCGGCTGACGACCAGCGGCGCGGCGCCGGGGGCGTCGCGGATCTCGGGGTTGGCGTCGAGCAGGCCGAACATCGCCCGCATGTCGACCAGCGCCTGCCTGATCTCGCGATAGACCGTGCCGAGGAAGTTCAGCGGCATGGTGATCTGGATCATGTAGGCGTTGACCATGACGAAGTCGCCGACCGTCAGCGCGCCCTGCGTCACCCCGATCGCGGCCATGCCCATCACCAGCACCATGGCGGCGGTAATGATGACCGCCTGACCGGCGTTGAGCGCGGCCAGCGAGGTCGCGGTGCGCACGGCGGCGTCCTCGTAGCCGGCCATGGCGCCGTCGTAGCGCGCCGCCTCGCGCCGCTCGGCGCCGAAGTACTTCACCGTCTCGAAGTTGAGCAGGCTGTCGACGGCTTTCTGCGCGGCGTCCTGATCCTCCGCGTTCATCTTCTCGCGGATCTTCACCCGCCATTCGGTGACGGCGAAGGTGAACCAGACATAGAGGCCGATCGCCGCGACCACGACGAGACAGTAGCGCCAGTCGAAGGCCAGCAGGAAGATCAGCGCGACCATGCCGAGTTCGAGGATCAGCGGCGCGATGCTGAACAGCAGGAAGCGCAGCAGGAAATCGACCGCCTTCACGCCGCGTTCGATGACACGACTGAGCCCGCCGGTCTTGCGGCTGAGGTGATAGCGCAGCGAGAGCGCGTGTATGTGGCCGAAGGTCTCCAGCGCCAGCCGGCGCAACGCGCGCTGGCCGACCCGGGCGAACACCGCGTCGCGGGCCTGGGTGAAGCCGACGCCCAGAAGCCGTGCGGCGCCGTAGGCCAGCACCAGCCAGACGGGAACCGAAAGCAGCGCAGCCTCCCGGCCGGCGCCGGCCTCCAGCCCGTCCACGGCGAACTTGAACGCCACGGGCGTCAGCACGGTGGCCAGCTTGGCGAGCGTCAGGAACGCCAGCGCGGCGATGACGCGCGCGCGCGCCGCCTTGTCGCCGGCCGGCCAGAGATACGGGGCGACGCGGCGGACGATGGCGAGATCGGACGCGTCTGACGGCGCCTGCTGCATGGCTGCGGCTCCCGTGGCGATGGAGGGGACTTGGCGACGAGCGTGGGCGGAAGCTAGGGTGTTCGATCGGGGATGGCGAGGACCTGGCCAGGATAGATCAGGTCGGGGTCGCGGATGCGGCCTGCGTTGGCCCCGTAGATCACCGTGTAGCGCGGGCCGGCGCCGTAGACGTTCTGCGCCAGCGCCCACAGCGTGTCGCCGGGCTGCACGATGATCTCTCCGGGGCCGGGCCCGGCGGTGACGGCCTCCCGGCGGAAGGGCGATTCGACGACGAACTCGACGCGGCCCTCCTTCGACAGCGCCTCGACCCGCAGCGTGTAGGCGCCCGGCGCAAGGCTGACGCGGGAGCGCGCGGTCCAGCGCCCGTCCGTCGCGACCTGCGTCTCGGCGACCATCAGGGCGTTGGCGAAGACGCGCAGGGGCCGCAGCGCCTCCCCGCGCCCGCCGAGCTGCACCGAGCCGTCCTCGGCGTAGGTCACGACGTCGAGGGTCACGATCTCGTCGGTCGGCCGCTCGGGCGCCTGGAGCACCGCGACGCCCTGGGCGGTGGGCTGGACGATCGTCGGCCGCCCCAGGCCGGGTTCGGCGTCCGCGTCGGTTCCGACCGCGGGCGCAAGGAAGGCCGGCGCGCCGGTGACGCGCCCGCCGCCGTCGCCCGCGGCGCCGGGGGCCTGCGGAGCCGTGGCGGCGATGTCGAGCCGCTGCAGCGCGGCGCCCTTCGACGCCTGGCCGAAGGCGACGAAGCCGCCGTCCTCGCCGGCCTGCGCGCGGGCCACGACGGCGCCATCGATCAGGATCTCCACCTCCGCCCCGGCCTCGGCCACGCCGGCGAAGAGCGCCGAGCCGTCCGGCTCCACGCGCACCACGTCGAAGCGGGGCGTCGCGGCGGCGTCCGGAAACTCCGCCTCGGCGTCGCCGGCCCCGCCGGCGAGAGGCTCCGCGCCGCCTTCAGCCTCGGGGTCCGGCGCCGTGGGCGGCCCGGCTTGCGGCCCGGCGACAGCCGTCTCGACCCTCTCCTCGGGACGCCCGTCCGGTTCGGCGGCCGGTTCGGCGGTTTCCGGCGGCGCCAGGGAGCGGTCGGGGGCGCCCGTCAGCGCAAGCGCGACGGTCTCCGCGGTCGACCCCGTCTCGCGCGTCCGGGCCGCTGCGGCGACCGGCGCGCGCGCGTCGGCGGCGGGGGGCGCGGCAGGGGATTCGGCGTCTTGGGGTGCTGAGGACGCCGCTGCGAGCGGCTCCAGCGCGGCCGGCTCCGGCATGACCGTCGCCCGCTGCGGCGCAGGCGCCGGACCGATGTCGAGCGGACGTTCGGGCGCCAGCAGAAGCAACCCCGCGCCGAGCGCGAGCGCGACGAAGGCCCCGAGCGCCGTTTTCGCCCAAGCCATCGCGCCCAGCCTCCCTGCAAGCGCCAGGACGCACCCCGCAGCCTGTGCGTCACCAAACCATCATGTGTGTTTAACTCATTGCTGCGCCGCCTTCAAATGCGTCGCAGCGAGAGGTAGAAGCATCGCACCGCCGCCATCGGGAGCGCCCACCATGCCGCAGGACGTCAGCCGGCCCAAGCCGCCGCCGAGCATCGCCGCCGTCTGCGTCTATTGCGGCGCGCGCCACGGCCGCGACGCCGCCTTCACCGAGGCCGCGCGGACGCTCGGCGCCGGTCTCGCGGGCCGGGGGCTCTCGCTCGTCTACGGCGCCGGCGACGTAGGCCTGATGGGCGAGGTCGCGCGGTCGGCGATGGCGGGCGGCGGCCGGGCGCTGGGCGTGATGCCGCGGCGGCTGATGGAGATGGAGGTCGGCAAGCGCGACCTCACCGCATTCGTGCTGGTCGACACGATGCACGAACGCAAGAAGGTGATGTTCGCCAACGCCGATGCGGTGGTCGCGCTGCCCGGCGGCGCCGGCACGCTCGACGAATTCTTCGAGGTGCTGACCTGGCGCCAACTCGGGATGCACGCCAAGCCGCTGATCCTGGTGAATGTCGAGGGCTTCTGGGACCCGTTGCTCGCGCTTCTGGACCATGTCGTCGCGCAAGGCTTCGCGGACCCGAGCGTTCGCGACGTCGTCACCGTCGCCCCGGACGCCGAGGCGGCGCTGGCGATCATCGACGCGCGCAACGAGCAGGGCGCCTAGGTCGAACGGGACGGAGCGGCCGGCTGTGCCTCGCCGCGCGCGTCGGACGGACGTCGATCTTCGGCGGCTAGGCTGCGCCGCGTTTGGCGGCGCGCCGGCGGCCCCCCGCGGGCCAAGCAAGCCCCGCACCTGAAAGGCGCGAGGCCGCCGTGACGGACGATGCTGCGAGCGGGCGCGTGGCGACGCATCGTGACGGCGAGCGGCGCCGGGACCGGGGCAACTGATCTCGTCACTGAACTCTGACAAGAGCAGGGGTGTGAACCGCGCCGGGTCTGCCGGAGGCTCCAACTTCTGAGTAGGATGGCGCCCCATGAGCAAGACGACGAACAAGTTCTCCCCTGAGGTCCGCGAG
>NZ_FNQM01000004.1 GCF_900107585.1 Rubrimonas cliftonensis
CCGATATTCCTGCGCCTCGAGACCGAACTCGCCGCCATGACGCAACAAGCCAACGCGCTCGACCGAGCCCGGGCGCGGGTCGCTCAAATGGCGATTAGTTGACGGTTCCGTGATGATCACGCGGAGCGGCGTCGCGGCGTCGGCGGGCAAGACGGCCATCATCGGGGCGTCGGCGCTGAAATCCTTTCAAGGGCTTGCGTGAAGGCGGTGTCGGCGATGGCCTGTTCCTCCGCGCTGACATCGTCGCCACACAGGAAGCGGCTCCATTCGTTCATCAGCGGCATGCGCTGCTCGAAGTAGTCGAGGCGCCGGTAGGCGGCTTCCGTCTTATTCTTGATGGAGTGCGCCAGCGCAGCCTCCTTCACCTCGTGCGAGTAGCGGGTTCCCGTCTGCGCTTCCGACCAGTCACGGAACGTGCTGCGGAACCCGTGCACGGTGTAGCCGCCGCCCCATCGCTTCATCACCCCCAGCATCGCGTTTTCCGATAGGTATGGGCTTCTCGTGCCGTCGCTCTTGCGGCGCGCCTGCGCCGGAGGCGGGAACACTGGCGAGCGCGCCCCGGTGCGAAACGCCTTGGCAGACCCCAGCACGCGTAGCGCGCCCTCCGATAGCGGCACCGCGAAATCCTCGCCGCCCTTCATCTTTTCGCCGGGCACCAGCCAGAGGCCCGTTTCCTCGCTGATTTCGTTCCATGTCGCTTGTCGGACGGTTCCCGACCGCAGCGCGGTGAAGATCGTGAAGCGCAGCGCCAACGCGGCGACGCCCTCGACAGCTTCGAGGGTGGCGACGAAGTCGGGGGCCATCTCCCAAGGCATGGCCTCGAAGTGGCGGACCTTGGCCTTCTGGGTCGCCAGCGCTTTGCGCACGCCTTCGACAGGGTTGGCGCCGGTCCGGTATTCCATGGCGAGCGCGTAGTCGAAGACCGTCTTGAGGCGCTGGAGCACCCGCCGCGCCGTCTCCTGTTTCTCCAGCCAGATCGGTTCGAGCAGGGCAACGATATCTGGGCGCGTGATCGCATCGACCGGGCGCTTGCCGATCTTCGGGAATGCGTAGGTGCGGAGCGTCGTGATCCACTGATCGACGTGTTTCGCGTTGCGATTGTTGCCCCTGATCTTCGTCGCGAAAACCTTTTCTGCAACCTCGCTGAACGGCGTTCGCGCGCGCGCTGCGGCGTCCTGTTCTGCTTTCGGATCGCCTCCCGCCCGAGCGATGGCACGGAAGGTCTGCGCCTTCTCGCGCGCCTGCAGCAGCGAAACGAGCGTCGCCGAGCCGAGACCGAAGTCGCGGCGGCTCCCTTGAACGACGACGCGCAGAAGCCACCGACGCGCGCCGGACGGATCTACCACGAGGAATAGCCCGCCGCCGTCGGTGTGCCGTCCCGGCGGCGCCTTCTTTACGAAGAGGGCGGTCAGCCTGCGGTCGCGGTGCGGCCCCTTCGCCTTTCCAGTGCGAGACGGCTCACCGCCGTCCGGCCCTGCGCCATGTCCATCCCACATTTTGCCCCACATTCCTTCGCGCTTGGCGAGAACCATGGGCTGCATCATGGGGACTGCCTCCTAACCAAATCCTTGATGAAAAAGGATTTCTTGGTTAGCAAGGCATTGAGATTTCAGGCTGCTGGCGGAGGGAGAGGGATTCGAACCCTCGATACGGTCTCCCGTATACACACTTTCCAGGCGTGCGCCTTCGACCACTCGGCCACCCCTCCGGCGGCGCGGACAGAAGCACAGGCGGCGGGCGGGCGCAACACCGTCTCGACTGGGCGCAGGCGGCGCATGTCCTTCACCCGCGCGCCGCGGCGCAAGCGGTCTCAGGTCCGGTAGCCGCCCATCCGGCAGACGATCGCCCATTCCTCGGGCGTCACCGGCTGGACCGAAAGGCGCGAGGTCTTCACCAGCGCCATCTCCGCGAGCGCCGGCTCCGCCTTCACGTCGGCGAGCGTGACCGGGCGGGGCATGTCGGCGACGGCGCGGATGGTCACGCATTCCCAGCGCGGGTCGTCCGTCTTCGGGTCGGGCGCGATCTCGCCGCAGACCTCGACGACGCCGACGATGCTCTTCTCCTTGACGGAGTGGTAGAAGAAGCCGAGATCGCCGAGCCTCATCTCGCGCATGTTGTTGCGGGCGAGGTAGTTGCGCACGCCGTCCCAGGGCTCCCCGGCGTCTCCCCGCGCCTTCTGCTTCTCCCAGCCCCAGGTCTCGGGTTCGGATTTGAACAGCCAGTAGGCCATGTCGCCCCCATCGCGCGCCGCATGTCGCGACGTCTGTGCGCCATCGGCGAGGCCGATGACAAGGGCGATGCGGCCCGGCGATTGCGGGCGACCGCGCGACGGGGCAGTCTCGGGGTCAGGCGATGCGGCAGGGAGCGCAGGGCATGAAGATTTTCGCGGCGGGCTCGCGGCCCTCGATGCGGGCGCGGGAGGACTATTTCACCGGCGTCGTCTGGCAGGATCCGATCATCGACGCGCCGGCGCCGGCGCGCCTGCGCGCGATCAGGGTGAGCTTCGAGCCCGGCGCGCGCACCGCCTGGCACACGCACCCGCTGGGGCAGACGCTGCATGTTCTCTCGGGCTCGGGTTTCGTGCAGAAGGCCGGCGAGCCGGCACGGCCGATCCGGCCGGGAGACACCGTGTGGATCCCGCCCGGCGACAAGCACTGGCACGGTGCGGGCCCGGAGACGGCGATGGTCCATCTCGCCATGCAGGAGGCGCTCGACGGCGTGACGGCGGAGTGGCTGGAGCAGGTATCGGACGCCGACTACGCCTCCGCCGAGGGCTAATGCGGGCCCCTCCCTCCGCGCGCTTCGGACCTCGCCTCAGGCCGCGCCCTGGGTCGGCGCGCCGCCCAGCGGCCGCACGCGCAGCCGGGTGATCTGGTTGCGCTGCCGCTCCAGCACCTCGAAGCGGAAATTGTGGAAGCGGAACACCTGGCCGACGGTGGGGATGGTCTGCGCCTCGTGGATGACGAGCCCGGCGATGGTGGTCGCCACCTCGTCCGGCAGTTTCCATTCGCAGAGACGGTTGAGGTCGCGGATCGTTGCCGAGCCCTCCACGACGAAACCGCCGTCGGGCTCGGGCCGCACGCCCTCGGCCTCTAGGTCGTGCTCGTCGGCGATGTCGCCGACGATCTCCTCCAGGATGTCCTCCAGCGTGATCAGCCCCTGAAGCGCGCCGTATTCGTCGACCACCAGCGCGAAATGCGTGCGGCGCCGAAGGAATTCGCGCATCTGCTCGTCGAGCGAGGTCGTGTCCGGCACGAACCACGGCTCCATGGCGACCTTGCTCACGTCGAAGCTCGCCATCGCCTCCACGCCGCCCTTCAGGATCAGCGCGTTGACGGCGCGCAGCAGGTCCTTGGCGTGGATGACGCCGACGATGTTCTCCGCCTCGCCGCGCCAGATCGGGATGCGCGTGTAGGGCGACTGGAGGCAGAAGTTCAGGATCTCCTGCGGCGGGGCGTCGGCGTTGATGGTGGCGATGCCGCGGCGGTGGCGCATGACCTCCGCGACCTCGCGGTTGCGCAGGTCGAGCGCGGCGAGCAGGCGGTCGCGGTCGTCCTTCTGCACCGCGCCCTCGGCGTGGTGGAGGTCGATGGCGCCGCGGATCTCCTCGAAGGCGGCGAAGGCGTGCGCGTCGGGGTCGGTCCGCACGCCGAAGGCGCGCAAGGACTGCCGCACGATGAAACGCACGACCGTGACCACCGGCGCGAAGACCCTGACCACCACGGAGATGACGGGGGCGACGCGCGTCGCGGCGCGTTCGGGGTTGGAGATGGCGTAGGTCTTCGGCATCACCTCGGCGAACACCAGCACCAGCACGGTCATCACCAGCGTCGCCCAGGCGACGCCGTTCTCGCCGAGCAGGACGGTGAGCATCGCCGTCGCGAGCGAGGCGGAGAGGATGTTGACGAGGTTGTTGCCGAGCAGGATGGCGCCGATCAGGCGCTCGCTGTCCTCGCTCAACTTCAGCGCCGCCCTTGCGCCGGGCGAGCCCTGCTCGGCGAGGCGGTGCATCGCCGCGCGCGACATGGCGGTGAGCGCCGTCTCCGAGCCCGAGAAGAACGCCGAGAGCCCCAGCAGCAGGAGAATCGCCGCGGCGGTGAGCCAGATGTCCATGATGTCCGATCCCAGATGCGCGTCCGGTCGATCTAGCGTAAAGCAGCCGCCGCGTCATCGGCATGCGCCGGTGCGGCGACGAGACGCCTGCGGGGTCGCTCCGCCGACGACCTGTCGAAGCGCCGCGACCGCTTGCGGGCCGCCGCCGCGCCGCGCTAGTCACGCGGGCGCCGGATGGGTGGCCGAGCGGTTTAAGGCTCCAGTCTTGAAAACTGGCGTGGGGGCAACTCCACCGTGGGTTCGAATCCCACCCCATCCGCCAAGACCTCCGCGCCGCTTGACCCTGCCGGCGGCGCGCAGCAGAAGGCGGGCGGCGGGGGCAGGGAGAGAGCGTCATGGGCTTCAGGTGCGGGATCGTCGGAATGCCGAATGTCGGCAAGTCCACGCTCTTCAACGCGCTCACGCGCACGGCGGCGGCGCAGGCCGCGAACTTTCCGTTCTGCACCATCGAGCCGAACGTCGGCGAGGTGGCGGTGCCCGACGACCGGCTCGACCGGCTGGCGGCCATCGCCGGCAGCAAGCAGATCATCCCGACGCGGCTGACCTTCGTGGACATCGCGGGCCTCGTGAAGGGCGCCAGCAAGGGCGAGGGGCTCGGCAACCAGTTCCTCGCCAACATCCGCGAGGTCGACGCCATCGCCCATGTGCTGCGCTGCTTCGAGGACGATGACGTGACGCATGTCGACGGGCGGGTGGACCCGGTCGCCGACGCCGAGACGATCGAGACCGAGCTGATGCTCGCCGATCTCGAAAGCGTCGACCGCCGTCTCGCCAACCTCTCGCGCAAGCTGCGCGGCGGTGAGAAGGAGGCGCTGACCCAGGACCGCCTGCTGCGCGCCGCAAAGGAGGCGCTGGAGGCCGGCCGACCCGCGCGGACCGTCGCGGTGGACGCCGAGGACCTGCGCGAGTGGCGGTTGCTCCAGCTGCTGACGTCCAAGCCGGTGCTCTATGTCTGCAACGTCGAGGAGGAGAACGCGGCCGAGGGCAACGCGCAGTCTGCCCGCGTCATGGAGATGGCGGCGCGCGAGGGCGCGGCTGCGGTGGTCATCTCCGCCGCCATCGAGGCGGAGCTCTCGCAGCTGCCCGACGAGGAGCGCGACGCCTTCCTGGCCGAGATGGGGCTGGAGGAGCCCGGGCTCGACCGTCTCATCCGCGCCGGCTACGGCCTGCTCGGGCTCATAACCTATTTCACCGTGGGGCCGAAGGAGGCCCGCGCCTGGACCATCGCCCAGGGCACGAAGGCGCCGCAGGCCGCCGGCGTGATCCACGGCGATTTCGAGAAGGGCTTCATCCGCGCCGAAACCATCGCCTATGACGACTTCACCAGCCTCGGCGGCGAGCAACCGGCCAAGGAGGCCGGCAGGATGCGCGCGGAGGGCAAGACCTACGAGGTCGCCGACGGCGACGTGCTGCACTTCCTGTTCAACCGCTGACGCCGGGGCCGGGGCGATGACGGACGCGGTGGACTGGCAGGCCCTCGCGCGCGAGTTCGTCACGCTGCTCGTGGTGATCGACCCGATCGGAACGCTGCCGGTGTTCTACTTCGCGACCGCCGGGGCGCCGCGCGCGCTGCACTGGCGCGTGGCGGTGCGCGCCGTGCTGGTGGCCGGCGCCGTGCTGATGCTGTTTCTCGTGGCGGGGCAGCTTGTGCTGGAGGCGATCGGGCTGCGGCTCGGCTCGTTCCAGATCGCCGGCGGCATCGTGCTGTTCCTGTTCGCGCTGACGATGATCTTCGGCGACGCCAAGCCGGAGCGCGAGATCGAGGAGGCCGGGCGCGACCACATGGCCGGCGCGGTCTTTCCGCTGGCGATGCCCTCGATCGCCTCTCCCGGCGCGATGCTGGCGGTGGTGATCCTGACCGACAACCACCGCCACTCGATCCCCGATCAGGCGGTGACGGCGCTCATGCTGGTCGCGGTGCTCGCGATCACGCTGGCGCTGCTGCTGGTCGCGTCATGGCTGAAGCGATTCATCGGGACCACCGGCGCCAGCGTGATCAGCCGCGTGATGGGGATCATCCTCGCCACCGTCGCCGTGGATGCGGTGCTGGGCGGGCTGGCGGCGGTGGGCGCGCTGAGCATCGCGGGCGGCTGAGCGGCTGTGGCGGGCGAGGTCCGCCGCGTCGTCCACGTCCGCCAGCGTCGCGCCGAACGCCACCGGCCGCGGCGCGGCGCGAAGGCTGTCGGCGAGCGCATGGGGGCCCGACCACCTGACGCCGCGCAGGAAGCCCCGCGGCGCGGCGTGCGGGCGGCGCAGCCCGACGAGATGATAGCCCCCGTCCTCGGACGGTCCGAATACGCACGCGGCCCGGCGCAGCAGCGCCAGCGCATGGGCGACGGCGCGGCCGTCGAGGTCGGGGATGTCGGCGCCGATCACCGCCGCCGGTCCCGGCCCCGCCGCCCGCAGCGCGCGCGCCATGCGCGCCCCGAGATCGCCGCGGCCCTGCGACGTCCGCGGCAGGGCCGCGGGCCAGCATCGCGGCGCCGCGTTCACGGCGGCGTCGGGGCTGACGGCGAGAACGAGGCGCCAGCGCGGGTCGCGCAGCCTGCGCGTGAGCCGCGCGACCTCGTGACGGAACCACCAGGCGGCCGCCGGCATCCCCACGTCCCGCCCCAGCCGGGTCTTGACGCGCCCGGCGACGGGAAGCTTGACGAAGATGACGACGACCGGCCGCCTCACCGCCGCCAGAACTCCGGCAGCAGCAGCACCAGAACGGGCAGGATCTCCAGCCGGCCGAGGATCATGCCGAGCGTCACGAGCAGCTTGGCGGCGTCAGGGATGGTCGCGAAATTCCCCGCGGGACCGATCACCGGCCCGAGGCCCGGGCCGACGTTGGTCAGCGCCGTCAGCGCAGCGGTGTGGGCTGTGAGGAAATCGAGCCCCGTGCCGGCAAGCGCCACCGTCAGCGCCATCAGCGACACGGCGAAGGCGATGAGGAAGACGAGCGCCGAGCGGAACACCGCCGGGTCGACCTCGCGCGCGCCGTAGCGCGTCAGCGAGACCGCGTTGGGCATCACCAGCCGGCGCAGGTGGGTGCGCAGCATCGCGCCCGTCACCAGCAGGCGATAGGTCTTGACGCCCCCGGTCGTCGACCCCGCGCAGCCTCCAAGGAACATCAGCAGGAAGAAGATCGCCACCGGCGTCGACCCCCAGGCGGTGTAGTCCGACGCCGCGTAGCCCGTCGTCGTGATGACGGAGATGACGTTGAAGACGTCCTCCGCCACGGCGCGCGAGGTGATCACGTCGTTGCGCAGCACGATGACGAGCACGGAGGCGATCGCGACGATGGTGAGGAACAGCGGCACCTGGGGGTCGATCCCGAAGGGCCGGCGCCCCGCAAGAAAGGCGATGTACATCGCGAAGGGCAGCGAGCCGACAAGCATGAAGAAGGAGCCGACCCAGAGCGGCCCGACGCTGTCGAAGTGCCCCATCGAGGCGTCGTAGGTCGAGAAGCCGGCGGTCGAGACGGTGGTCAGCGCGTGCGCCACGGCGTCGAAGCCGGAGAGCCCGACGGCGCTGTAGGCCATGGCGCAGGCGATGGTGGCGAAGGCGTAGACGCCGAGCAGCGTGCGCCCGAAGGACGCGAAGCGCGGCAGCGGCTTGTCGCTGGAGCGGTCCGAACTCTCCTTGCTGAACAGCTGCATGCCGCCGATCTGCAGGAACGGCAGCAGCACCAGCCCGAGCGCCAGGATGCCGACGCCGCCGAGCCACTGCATGATCGCGCGCCACATCAGGATCGCGCGGCTCTCGGTGTCGAGCCCGGTCATCACCGTGGCGCCCGTGGTCGTGAGGCCCGAGGTCGCCTCGAACAGCGCGTCGACCGGGGTCATGCCATGGAGGATGAAGGGCGCGGTCGCGGCGAGCGGCGCCATCGTCCACAGCGTCACGACAACAAGGAAGCCGAAGCGCTGGGTGGGCGGCGGCGTCGCGCCGCGCGTGGAGAAGGCGACGAGCCCCGCCGCGGTGGTGACGAGGCCCGCCGACAGGACCATGTCGCGCCAGCCGCTCCCGCCGCCGAAGGCGTCGACGGCGCCGGCGACCAGCATGGCCGCGGCCAGCGCCAGCCAGATCATCGCGCCGGCGAAGATCGCCGCGCGCACTTCCCTGTTCAGGGAGGGGGGTCTCATCGCCTGTCGCTCCGCTCATAGAGGCGCTGGATACGCTGGGGCGGAACGCCCAGCGAATACAAGCTCAGACACAGCAGGTTGCGCGCGCCGCGGGCCGCCCAGCCCTCCGTCTCGTAGCGTGTCGCGGAGGTTTCGGCCGTGCAGGCGAGCGGGGCGAGCCTGCGGCGGCCCAGCGCGCGGGCGAGCGCGACGTCCTCCATCAGCGGCGCGGGCGGGTGGCCGCCGACGGCGCGGTAGAGCGCTGCGGAGATCAGCAGCGCCTGGTCGCCGTAGGGCAGGGCGAGACGGCGCGCGCGCAGGTTCGCCCATCCGGCCACGAACGACGGCGCGGCGCCGGCGGCGTCGAAGCGCAGCCGCGCCCATCCGGCCGCGTCAGGGCGCGTCGCGACATGGCTGCGCATCGCCGCCGGCCAGTCGGGCGAGAGCCGCGTGTCGGCGTGCAGGAACAGCAGCCAGTCGCCGCGCGCGGCCTCGGCGCCGGCGGCGAGCTGCGTTCCGCGCCCGCGCGGGGCGGCGACGAGCCGCGCGCCGACGCCCTCGGCGATGTCGGCCGTGTCGTCGGTCGAGCCGCCGTCGGCGAAGATCACCTCGCGGATCACGCCGTCGGCGACGCCGGGGCCGAGCGCGCCGAGGGTCGGGCCGAGCGTCGGCGCGGCGTTCAGCGTGGGGATGACGATGGAGATCAAGGGCTTGCCGACAGGCGCGCGGCTCCGCCGTCGGCGGGGCCCTGGGACCGGTCGGCGTCCGCCGCGGCGGGGTCCGGCCACCAGTCGCAGCCGGCCAGCGCGCGGCGCAGCGGCGTGTCGGTCCCGTGCGGGGCCGAGCCGATGTAGAGCCGCGCGACGGCGAGGCTCTCGGGGCCGAGCCTGCGCAGATAGGCGAGCCCGGCCTCGACGGTGAACGGCGTCCCGGTCTCGGCCTCGAAGTTGCGCGGCAGGTCTGTCCACACCGCGCCCGCCGCCCCGGTCAGGCCGCACCAGCTGGCGACGGCTCCTCCGGCGGCCTGAGCGCCTGAAAGCAGGCCCCGCCGCGCGCACCATGCGCCGATGTGCGCCGGGTCGCGCGCGCGCTCGCGGCGGCCGAGATCGGCCGCGGCCTGGGCGACATCACGCCGGACGCTGGCGATGGCGCTGGTGGGGCAGGGGGCGCCGCAGTCCGGGTCGATGACGACGACGAGGCTCATGGCGCGCTTGGGCGAGATGCGGGAGAACTCCAGCGGCAGCGCCGGGCCGCCGCCGAGCGCCCATTCCCCGGCCACATGCGGCGCGAGATCGTCGAGATCCCAGATGAGCGACCCCCAGCCGATGACGGCGACGCGCCCGGCGAAGGCGTGCTGCGAGGGGGTCATCGCGGTCGCGGCGTCATCGCGCCCTCCGTCTGCGCCCATGCGAGGCGGGCCAGCGGCTTCGCTATCGCCGCCGGGCGGCGCTGTAAAGCTTCGCCGCGCCGCCCGGGGCGCTGGACAGGCGCCCCGCCCCGCGCGCTAGAAAGGGGGCCGCGCCGCGGGCGCGACCGAGGGGGAGACCGACGATGACCAGCGCCCTGCCGCCGACGATGCGCGCCGTCGAGATCGCCGCGCCTGGCGGGCCCGAGGCGCTGAAGCCGACGACCCGCCCGACGCCGCATCCCGGCCCCGGTGAAGTCCTGATCCGCGCGCACGCCATCGGCGTGAACCGCCCCGACGCCCTGCAGCGCGCCGGCCTCTACGATCCGCCGCCGGGCGCAAGCGACCTGCCGGGGCTGGAGGCCGCCGGCGAGATCGTCGCCGTCGGCCCCGGAGCGGAGCCGTGGAAGGTCGGCGACCGCGTCAGCGCGCTTACGCCGGGCGGCGCCTATGCCGAATACGTCGTCGCGCCTGCGCCCCACTGCCTGCCCTGGCCCACGGGGTTCGCCCCCGCGCAGGCGGCGGCGCTGCCCGAGACCTTCTTCACCGTCTGGACCAACGTCTTCATGCGCGGCGCCCTGAAGGCGGGCGAGACGCTGCTGGTGCATGGCGGCTCGTCGGGCATCGGCACGACCGCGATCCAGCTCGGGCGCGTGTTCGGCGCGCGGGTGCTCACCACGGTCGGCTCCGCCGACAAGGCGCGCGCCTGCGAGGCGCTGGGGGCGGAGCGCGCCATCCTCTATCGCGAGGAGGATTTCGTGGCGGTCGCGCGCGAGATGACCGGCGGCCGCGGCGTCGACGTGGTGCTCGACATGGTGGGCGGCGACTACATCGCCCGCAACGTTCGCGCCGCCGCCGACAGCGCCCGCATCGTGATGATCGCCTTCCTCGGCGGGCCGAAGGCCGAGCTGAACTTCGCGCAGGTCATGACGAAGCGGCTGACGCTCACCGGCTCGACCCTGCGCCCGCGCACCATCATGGAGAAGGCCGCGATCGCCGACGCCCTGCGCGCCCATGTCTGGCCGCTGCTGGAGGCCGGGCGCATCGCGCCGGTCATGGACCAGACCTTCGCGCTTGAGAACGCCGCAGCCGCCCACGCCCGGATGGAGAGTTCTGCGCATATCGGCAAGATCACGCTGACGCCCTAGAGGCGTGTTCGACCTGAATGCGTCAGGTCCGCCGCGACATGCCATCGCCTTGTCGCGGTTTTTCTGTCGCTGGCTGAGCCAGCCAGCCCGGAAAAAGCTCCGGCGGCGCGATGACGAAGGTTCGGATGGCGCCTGGCGGGGCGCGCAGCCCGGCCTTTGCGGGCAGAGGCGCTCCCGACCCTGCGCCGCGAAGCTCCGTGGCGCCATTACTTGAGGCGCGGACTCCCGTGTGATCGTCAACGCCATCGATCAGGCCGGGACCGTCCTGATTCCGTGCTTGGACTTCGGTCCCGAGCGACGGATCTGACTATTCGACCGACTGGACCTTGCTCTGGAGGGCTACACGCGCGAGTTGCAGGCAGATCCCGCAATCGGCCGCGCCGACCGCCATCGCTTCCCGTTCCGCCCAGACGATGAAACGTCCGAGCGCGGCAAGCCTTGCCTCTCGCTCGGCCTCCTCATCGTCGTCACGGCTGATTCTGCGCTTATCGCTCATGACATTTACTATTACCGCTATGCGGGCGAATTCAAGGCAATTTTAGCGAAAGGCTTCTTCTCTCGTTCAGCGTACAGATGGCAGTTGGACCGTTTTCATCTTGCAGTCGATTTGGGCATCCGGAGCACACGCTCTGGGCGAAAGCGTCCGGTCCAGGCAGATCCTGACCTCGCGGAGCAGGCCGTCGCGGCACGTCACCGTGACGCCGTCGGGTTGGAGCGACGGGTTGGCCTCGATGAAGGCCGCTTCAACCACGCCGGGCGCCACGCGCACGTCGCGGCCCAGCCTGCGCAGCGCCTCGGGGCGGGAGATCGACGCCCAGGCGCGCCGGATCGCCGCGAAATAGTCCGCCGGATCCTCGCCGGAGCAACGGCCGTGCTTCTTCCACTGCCCCCAGGCCAGCCCCGGCGACGCCATGACGTCGGCCATCGCGGCCGTTTCGCGGCGGGAGGGGTCGCGCGCGGTCGTCGCGCAGTACTCAGGCCAGCCGCGCTCGTACTGCGGCCAGAGCCCGTGCACGGTGAAGCCGTAGTCCTCCCGCGCGTCGCATTGCGGGGCGTCCCGCGCGTCGCCCTCCGCCAGGCACCAGCTTGCGTTCCATGACAGCGCGAGAACGTAGTAGTCGAAGTCGCCGGCGACGTGGCGGCCGTCTCGCGGCTGCGCCTGCGCGCCGAGGGCGGCGAGAGCGCAGGCGAGCGCGGCGGCGGCGGCGCGGGGCGCGCGGCGCGATTTCGGGCCGCTTGGCGGACGGTCGGGCATGGCGCCCCCCTTTCTTTCAGGACGCGATGGTTATATACGCTCCGCACTCCCCCCGCGACCGCCGACGATGCGCTGCCTGCGCCCCGGTTCCGCACAGGTCCGCGGGCGACGGGAGCATCGAGAGTTGGGGAGCCCGCGCCATGGCCGATCTGCCGTTGATGCCCAAGGCCACAGCCGTCTGGCTGGTGGAGAACACGACGCTGACCTTCGACCAGATCGCGTCATTCTGCGGCATGCATATTCTCGAGATCGAGGGCATCGCGGACGGCGACGTGGCGCAGGGCATCAAGGGCATCGATCCGGTTCTGACGAGCCAGCTGACCCGCGAGGAGCTCAAACGCTGCGAAGCCGACCCGCGCGCCCGCTTGCGGCTCATCCGCAAGGTGACGCAACTCGCGCCGGAGCCGAAGCGCAAGGGCCCGCGCTACACGCCGCTCTCCAAGCGGCAGGACAGGCCCTCGGCGATCGCATGGCTCGTGCGCTACCACCCCGAGCTCACCGACGGGGCGATCTCCAAGCTGCTCGGCACCACCAAGAACACCATCCAGTCGGTGCGCGACCGCTCGCACTGGAACATCGCCAACATCCGCCCGGTCGACCCCGTGGCGCTGGGGCTTTGCAAGCAGACCGAGCTCGACGCCGCGGTGAAGATGGCGGCGGCGCGCAAGGCGAAGGCCGAGGGCGACGCGCCGATGACCGACGAGGAGAAGATGCGCCTCATGTCCACCGACCAGTCGCTCGGCGCCAGCCGCGAGCCGCGGCTGCCCAGCTCCATGAGCGGGCTGGAGAACTTCACGCTGTCCGACCCGCGTGATCGGGACGGGGAGACCTCGCGCGAGAACGCGCTCGACCCCGACGCGCTCTTCAACCTGCCGGCTGGCGGCGGGCATGACGACGAGGATGAGGACGACGACGACCCCCGGCGCTGAACCGTCGGGCGTCGCGGCCTTTCCATCGCCCGACGCCGCGAGGAGGCGCGGCGCAGTCGTCCTGCAGGCCTGATTCGCGTCGCGCGCCGGATGGGCGCCGCGCAGGGCGGCAGGATCAGCCAGTCCGCTGCGCCTCGTCTAGCGTGAGGGCCAGCGGCGCCGCGAGGGCGCAGGCGGCGGCGAAGGCGGCGAGCGTCGCGCCGGCCCCGGCGATCTCGGCGAGCGCCGCAAGCCCGCCCGCCGCCAGCAGGACGAGGCCGATGGCGGTGTTGGAGAGTGCGGTGTTGAGCGCGCGATCGTCGTCGTCCGACATGTCGGTGAGGTGCGTCTTGCGGGCGCCGCGGACGCCCTCATAGGCGATCTGCGCAGCGAACAGGAAGCCCGCCGCGCCGATCGGGCCGCCCAGCCCGCCGGTCGTCCAGCCGGTCCAGGCCGCGCCGCCGAGCGCCAGCGCGGCCAGCGCCGCGGCGGCGGCCAGCGTCAGCCGGCTCGACCGGTCCGAGAGCCTCCCCCAGACATAGCCCGAGACGATCGCCGCCGCCGCCGAGGCCAGCATCAGCGCGCCGAGATCGCCGAGACCGCTTGCCGCGCCGCCGCCGGAGAGCAGCACGAGATAGGGCGGCGCCAGCGCCGTCGCCGTGAGAAGCGCGCGCACGAGGATGAACCGGCGCAGCTCGGCCCCCTCGACAAGCGCGCGGGCGAGCGCAGGCAGGCCCGGCGCGTCGCTGTTCGTGGGGCGCGGACGCTCGACATGCGCCAGCGCCCCGAGCCCCGCCAGCAGCCACAGCCCGCCCGCAGCGGCGACGGCCCCCGCGACGACGCGCGCCTCCAGCGGCAGCCAGCCGACCGCAAGCGCCAGCGCGAAGCCGATCGACAGCGCCGCGCCGACGCTGGCCGCCGCGCCGCCGACGGCGCCGCGCGCGCCCTTCTCGACCGTGCGGGCGAGGGCGTCCTTGAAGCTCAGCGAAGCGAGGGCGCGAAAGACCGACAGGGCCGCGAGCGCGGCGAGGATCGCCCAGACGGCGCCGGACCAGCCGGAAGCGCCCGCCAGGGCGGCGGCCGCGATCGCCAGCGCGCAGAGGCCCTGGCCGGCCGCCGCAAGCGCCCAGACCCGCGTGGAGCGCGGCGCGGCCGCGACCCGCGGCGCAAGCAGGAGCTGCGGGGCCAGCGCGCCGGCCTCGCGGATCGGCGTCAGCAGGCCGACCGCGCCGGCGGAAGCGCCAAGCGCCGTCAGGAGCCACGCCAGCACCAGCTTGGGCTCCACCAGCGCGTCGGCGAGCTTGCTCGCCGAGAGGCAGGCGACATGCAGCAGCGCGGAGCGCGCGCTTTCGGGAGCGATGTCGGCCCCGGTCGCCGCGCCCGCGAGCCGCTGCGCCGTAGAGCGCCCGCCTGTCGAAGGCGGCATCAGTCCATCGGCGTGGCGAAGGGGTCGAGCGCGGCGCGGCCGCCGTCCACGCCGAGGATCTGCCCGGTGATGAAGCTCGCCCGGGAGGAGGCGAGGTAGAGCGCGGCCTCCGCCGCCTCCGTCGCCTCGCCTATGCGCGCCATGGGCGTGGCGCGCACCAGCGCGGCGCGCAGGCCGTCGGTGTCGCGCAGCGCGGCCGCTAGGCTGCGCGTCATCACCGCGCCAAGCGCGACGCCGTTGACGCGCACCCCTTCATGGGCGAGCGAGACGGCCATCGCGCGGGTCATCTGGTCCAGCGCCGCGCAGCTCACCGAATAGGGAAACAGCTCCGGCGTGGTGCGCTGCGCCGCGATGGAGGTGAGGTTGACGATGGCGCCCGCCGGAAGGTCGGGCGCCTCCGCCCGGGCCTCGATCATCCGCTGGGCCACCGCCTGGCTGAGCAGGAACACCGAACGGATGTTGGCGGCGTAGGCGGTGTCGAGCGCGTCGACCTTCACCTCCATGGGTTTTCCGACGACCGGGGTCAGGCTGGCGTTCACGAGGATGTCGATGCGGCCGAGGCGGTCCGTCGCGGAGGCGAGCAGGTTCGACACGCCGAGCCGCTCGCGCAGGTCGCAGGCCCAGTGGACGACCTCCGCGCCGCCCTCGGCGAGCGCCGCGGCCTCGGTCGCGAGGGCGGCCTCGTCGCGATCGGTCATCAGCACCGCCGCGCCCTCCTCGGCGAAGCGGCGGGCGATGGCGAGCCCGACCCCGGCGCCTGCGCCGGTGATGATGGCCGAGCGGCCTTCCAGCAGTTTCTGCATGACGCCTCTCACCCCTTGCGCGTCGGCGGAGGCTTAAGGTTTTTCCCGGCGCCTGCAAGGGCGGCGCGTTCCCGCCTTCAGCCCGGCCGGGCGCCGAGGGCGCGCATCCGCGCCAGCAGACGCGCCGCCCGCCGCCGGGAGAGCGCCTCCGCCGAGCCGATCATCGAGACGCGCACGGGGCCGAAGCCCGAGAAGCCGAGCGCCCCCTGTCGCATCGCGCCGACGCCGCGGCCGAGATACCAGAGCCGATAGGCGAGCTGCGGCATCGCCATCGTCGCCACCAGGCGCACCGACCGCCCGGCGAGGCGACGCTTGCCGAAAGGCGTCGGGGCTTCGGCGCCCGGGCCGAGCACGAAATCGGGCCTCAGCGTCTGCTCGAGGAAGCCGTGCAGCAGCGCCGGCGGGCCGCCGAGCCAGATGGGAAACACGATGCAGAGATGCGTCGCCGCCTCGATGGCCTCCTGCGCCGCCGCGATGGCGGGCGGCGGGGCCCGGCGGCGGAAGCTCTCGGCGCCGTCGAGCATGGGGAAGTCGAGGCCCGCAAGGCCGAGTCGCGCGACGCCATGGCCGGCCGCCTCTGCGCCCCCGGCATAGGCGTCGGCGAGCGCGGCGCAGAGGCGTTCCGGCGCAGGGTCGGGGTGCGCGTTCAGGACGAGGACGGATGCGGACATGCGGGCGGTCTCCGGCGGTTCTCGCCCGGGATCGTCCCATCGCGATCCGCCGGGCGCATTGCGCCCGGTCAAGCCCGGTCCCTTCCTTCAGGCGACGATCTGGACGAGCAGCGTCCAGACGAGCACCGCCACGATGATGAGCAGGACCTGCCAGTACTGGCTGCCGACCACCGCCTTGGCGTTCTCCTTGGCGCGCTGCAGGAGTTCCGGCCAGGTGTAGGCGACGAAATCGCCCTGGCTGACCATGCCCTGCAGCGCGCCGTCGGCGTCCACCAGCGGCATGTGGCGGAAGCGACCGTTCGACATGCGGCCGAGCGCCGTCAGCACCTCCTCGTCGACCCGCGCGGTCTTGACGTCGCCGGTCATCGCCTCGCCGAGCGTCAGGGAGGCGGGGTCGCGGCCTTCGGCCACCACCCGGCGGAGCAGGTCGCGCTCGGTGAAGATGCCGCCCAGGCGCCCCGCCTCATCCACCACCACGATCGAGCCGTAGTTCTTTTCACTCATGCGCCGGGCGGCGTGGGCCACCGTCTCGTCGGCGCGCGCGGTCAGCAGCGCGTCGCGGGTGCGGAACTCTGGCAGTTCGGTGATCTTCATGGATCGGGCCTTCCGGTCTGGAAGGCCCTCCACCTAGCTGCGCCGCGGGTCGGCGCAACCCCGCCGGGATTGCGACGGCGGGGCGGCGCGTCGGCTCAATGGACGAGCTTCGGCCCCGTGGCGGGCTTCGCGCCGGCCTCCGGCATGATGCCGAGGCGCCGCGCGACTTCGGCGTAGGCGTCAGTGACGTTGCCGAGATCGCGGCGGAACACGTCCTTGTCGAGCTTCTGGCCCGATCGCGCGTCCCACAGGCGGCAGGAATCGGGGCTGATCTCGTCGGCGACGATCACGCGCTGGTAGTCGCCCTCCCAGATGCGCCCGCACTCGATCTTGAAGTCGACCAGCTTGATGCCGACGCCCATGAACAGGCCCGACAGGAAGTCGTTCACGCGCAGCGCGAGCGAGATCATGTCGTCCACGTCCTGCTGCGTCGCCCAGTTGAACGCGAGGATGTGCTCCTCTGTCACCATCGGGTCGCCGAGCTTGTCGTCCTTGAGGTAGAACTCGATGATCGGCCGGGGCAGGGGCTCGCCCTCCTCGATGCCCAGGCGCTTGCTGAGCGAACCGGCGGCGACGTTGCGCACGACGATCTCGATGGGAATCATCTCGACCGCGCGGATCAGCTGCTCGCGCATGTTGATGCGGCGGATGAAGTGCGTCTGCACGCCGATGCCGTTCAGCGCCGACATGATGTGTTCCGAGATGCGGTTGTTGAGGACGCCCTTGCCCTCGATGACCGCATGCTTCTCGCCGTTGCCGGCGGTGGCGTCGTCCTTGAAATACTGCACCAGCGTGCCTGGCTCCGGACCCTCGTAGAGGATCTTGGCCTTGCCTTCATAGACGAGCCTGCGGCGGGCCATGGGCTTCTCCAGAAACGACTTGGGAGGCCGTGCGCGGGTGTCCGCGCCGCCCCTCACCGACCTCCGCCTATATGCCGTGCCGCGGCGCCCGGCAAGCCGGGGCCGCGGCGGGAGGGTCAGAGGCCGATGTCGAGCTCGCGGGCGATCGTGCAGAGGTGCAGCCGCAGATGCGCGCCGAAGGAGCGCCAGACCTCGACCTCGAAGCGCTCCGGGCCCGTGCGCAGGATCAGCGCGTCGAGCTGGCCGAAGAGCGTGCGCGTCGCCGCAGGGACGGGCAAGGCGGCGAGGTTGAGCGGGCAGCCGCAGGAAAGCGCCTCAAGCGCAAGCGGCCCCTCGACGACGGCGCCGCAGTCGCGGTCCGTCGTCTCGACGAGGCTGTGGGGGACGCCGCCGAGCGCGCCGGCGAGAGACGCGGCCAGCGCCGGGCCGTCCGCCATCGGCGCGCAGAGACGCCACTCGTCCGGCCCGAGCTTCAGTATCCGCGCATGGCGCGCCTCGACCGCGGCGCCGACGCGCGCGGGCGGGGCCTCGCCCAGCGCGGCCGCCTGCGCCGCGTCGGCGCCGCCGCGCAAGACGAACCGCGCGCGGGCGGGCAGGGGCGCGATGCTCAGCGCGCCGGCCCTGGCCGACAGCGCTAGGCCCTCGAACGGGTCGTCGGCGGGCAGGGCGGGGGTGAGGGCGTCAAGCATCGAGGCGCGCTCCTTCCGGGTCATAGAACACGGGTGAACAGATGACGGCGGAACGGGCGCCGCCGGGGCCGAGGGCGGGGTCTGGGGCGTGGAGGGTCTCGCCCATGCGGGCGCGGCCGTTCTCCACCAGCGCCAGCGCGATGGGCCTGCCGAGCGCGGCGCTGCGGTAGCTGGAGGTGACGTGGCCGACGCAGGTCATCGGGACCGGCTGCGCCGGATCGTCGACGAGCTGCATCCCCTCCTCCAGCGGCGTCGCGCCCTCGACGGCGAGGCCGACGAGCTGCTTGCGGCCGCGCGCGATGAGATCGGGCCGCGCCAGCGAGCGCTTGCCGACGAAATCCGCCTTCGCCTTGCCGACGGCCCAGCCGATGCCGGCGTCGTCGGGCGTCACCGTGCCGTCGGTGTCCTGCCCGACGATGATGTAGCCCTTCTCGGCGCGCAGGACGTGCATGGTCTCGGTGCCGTAGGCGAGGCCGTCGTGCTTCTGCGCCTCGGCCCACAGCGCCTCCCACACCGCGCGGCCGTGGCGGGCGGGGACGTTGACCTCGAAGCCCAGTTCGCCGGTGAAGCTCACCCGCATCAGCCGCGCAGGGACGCCGCAGACGCGGCACTCGGCGAGGCTCATGTGCGGGAAGGCTTCCGGCGCGAGATCCTGCCCCTCGACGAAGGGCGCGATCACGTCGCGGGCCCTCGGGCCGTTCAGCGCGATCACCGCCCACTGCTCGGTGACGGAGGTCAGCCAGACCCTGAGATCGGTGAACTCGGTCTGGAGGTAGTCCTCCATGTGCGCCAGCACCCGCGGCGCGCCGCCGGTGGTGGTGGTGACGTGGAAGCGGTCCTCCGCGACGCGCCCGATCACGCCGTCGTCGCGGATGAAGCCGTCCTCGCCCAGCATCAGCCCGTAGCGGCAGCGCCCGACGCCGAGCTTCCTCCACGGGTTGGTGTAGATGCGTTCCAGGAACTCCGCCGCGTCCGGGCCGACGACCTCGATCTTGCCGAGGGTGGAGGCGTCGAACAGACCGACGCGCTCGCGCGTGGCGGCGCATTCGCGCAGCACCGCCTCATGCATGCTCTCGCCCTTGCGCGGGAACCACCATGCGCGCCGCCACTGGGAGACGGGCTCGAACACCGCGCCGTTGGCCTCGGCCCAGGGGTCGATGGGCGTGCGGCGGGTGGGCTGGAACAGCTTGCCCTTGGCGTGGCCGGCCAGCGCGCCGAAGGTTGTCGGCGTGTAGGGCGGGCGGAAGGTCGTCAGCCCGACCTGCGGCGGCTCCTTGTCCAGCGCGTCCGCCGCGATGGTCAGGGCGTTGATGTTGCTCAGCTTGCCCTGGTCGGTCGCCATGCCCGAGGTCGTGTAGCGCTTGACGTGCTCGATGGAGCGGAAGCCCTCCTGCACCGCGAGGCGGATGTCCTTGGCGGTCACGTCGTTCTGGAAGTCGACGAAGGCGCGCTGGCGCGAGGAGGGCAGGTGGCTCGCCATCTCCTTCATGCGCCGGCCCGTGGGCTTCAGGCCCTCGCTGACGGCGTAGACCCGCGCGGCGGCGTCGAAGCCCGCGTCGGCGGCGGCGGCCGCGCCGGCCTGCGCGCCTTCGCCGAGCGCGTCGGCCCAGGTCTCGGCCCCCGCGCCGGCGCCGGCGACGCGCACGCCCTTGGCGGTTTGCGCGGGCAGGAACGCCTCGCGCTCGGCGGCCCAGGCGATGGGGGAGCCGACATGGGAGTGCAGGTGCAGCGTCGGCGTCCAGCCCCCCGACATCAGCACCGCGTCGGCCGGGAGGCGTCGGCCGGCGCCGACATGGGCGCCCCTGACGGGGTTGGCGGTGACGCCTTTCACGCGCAGCCGGCCATGGGTGGCGGTCACGGTCCAGCCCGTCAGCGCCTCGACCCCGAGCGCCTGCGCCTCCGCCAGCAGCGCCGACGACACCGTGTCCCGCGCATCGACGACGACCGGGCTGGCGCCGGCGCGCGCCATCTCGACCGCCGCGCCCCATGCCCAGTCATGGGCGGTGACGACGACCGGCTTCGCGCCGACCCGCACGCCGTAGCGGGTGAGGTAGGTGCGCGCGGCGTCGGCCAGCATCACGCCGGGGCGGTCGTTGCCGTCGAACACCAGCGGACGCTCGATGGCGCCCTGCGCGAGCACCACCTGTTTGGCGCGCACCCGCCACAGCCGCTCGCGCGGCGCGCCCTCGGGCGGCTCGGCGAGATGGTCGGTCAGCCGCTGGACGAGGCCGACGAGGTTCTGATGGTAGAGGCCGATGGCGGTGGTGCGCGCCAGCACCGTGACGTTGGCGCGGGCGTTGAGCGCAGCAAGCCGCGCGGCGAGCCAGCCCTGCGCCGGCGCGTCGTCGATCTCGACCCGGATCTCGGCCAGCAGCGCGCCGCCCGGCTCGGCCTGCTCGTCCACGAGCATGACCTTCGCGCCGGAGATCGCGGCTGCCTCCGCTGCGGCCAGCCCAGCCGCGCCGGCGCCGACCACCAGCACGTCGCAATGGGCGTAGCGGTCGGCGTAGAGATCGGGGTCGGCCGCCTTCGGCGGGCGGCCGAGGCCTGCGGCCTGCCGGATCACCGGCTCGTAGACGCGCCGCCAGAACGACTTCGGCCACATGAAGGTCTTGTAGTAGAAGCCCGCGGCGAAAAGCGGCGACATCATGTCGTTGACCGCGCCGAAATCCCATTTCAGCGACGGAAAGTGGTTCTGGCTCTCGGCCTTGAGCCCGTCATGGATCTCGATCGTCGTCGCGCGCAGGTTGGGCGTGTAGCGGCCCGGGCCCCGGTCGACGCCGACCAGCGCGTTCGGCTCCTCGGAACCCGCCGTCACGGGGCCGCGCGGGCGATGATACTTGTAGGAGCGTCCCATCAGCATGACGTCGTCAGCCAGCAGCGCCGAGGCCAGCGTGTCGCCGGGATGGCCCAGATGCGTGCGGCCGTCGAAGGTGAAGCCGAGCTTGCGGGAGCGGTCGATGCGGCCGTAGCCGGCGACGCGGGCGGCGGTCATGGCTCAGGCCTCCGGGCGAGAGGGGGCCGCCGCGGCGGCTTCAGGGTCCGGGCGCGGCGCGCTGGGCAGGTCTGGGCGCGGAGCGCCGGTGAGATAGCTGGCTGCGATCTCGTCGGTGCGGGTGTCGCGCAGCACGTTGAAGAAGCGCTGGCAGCCATGGGCGTGGCGCCAGCGCTCGGCGTGCATTCCCTTGGGGTTGGCGCGGAAGAACAGGAACCGGCCCCAGGCGGCGTCGTCCATCTCGGCGGGCCGCAGCGGGCGCGCGACATGGGCCTCGCCGCCATGGGCGAACTCGATCTCGGGCCGCGCCTCGTCGCAGTGCGGGCAATGGATCAGGAGCATCGGCCTCGCCTCCTCAGTGGGCCACGGCGGCCGCGGCCGCCTCGTCGATCAGCCGGCCGGTGGTGAACCGCTCCAGCGTGAAGGGCGCGTTGATCGGGTGCGGCGCGCCGGTGGCGACCGTGTGCGCCAGCACATGCGCCGCGCCCGGCGTCGCCTTGAAGCCCCCCGTTCCCCAGCCGCAGTTGACGAAAAGTCCCGCAACCGGCGTCAGCCCGAGAATGGGCGAGCGGTCCGGCGTCACGTCCACGATGCCGCCCCAGCTGCGCAGCATCCGCAGGCGGCTGAACACGGGGAATATCTCGCAGATCGCCGCGAGCGTGTGCTCCAGGATGTGGAGCCCGCCGCGCTGGGTGTAGCTCGTATAGGCGTCGGTCCCGGCGCCGATCACCAGTTCGCCCTTGTCGGACTGGCTTATGTAGGCGTGCACCGAGTTCGACATCGTGACGCAGGGAAAGACCGGCTTTATGGGCTCGGAGACCAGCGCCTGCAGCGGGTAGCTCTCCAGCGGCATCCGCACGCCGGCGCTCTCCATCAGCACCGAGCTGTGGCCGGCGGCCGAGACGGCGACCTTCTTCGCGCGGATGAAGCCCTTCGCGGTGTCGACGCCCTCGACGCGGCCTTGCGCGTCGCGGCGGATCGCTAGGACCGGGCAGTTCTGGATGATGTCCACGCCGCGCTCGGCGGCGCCGCGCGCGTAGCCCCACGCCACCGCGTCATGTCGCGCCACGCCGCCGCGCCGCTGCAGCGCAGCCCCCATCACCGGATAGCGCGCGTCGGGAGCGATCGAGAGCGGCGGACAGTATGCCTGCGCCTGCGCGGGCGTCAGCCACTCGTTGTCGACGCCGTTGGCGCGGTTGGCGCTGATATGGCGCCTGAAGCTCTGCACGTCGTGGACGCTGTGGGCGAGCATCATCACCCCGCGCTGGGAGAACATGACGTTGTAGTTCAGTTCCTGGCTGAGGTTCTCCCACAGCTTCACCGAGTGGTCGTAGAGCCGCGCGCTCTCGTCATAGAGATAGTTGGAGCGGATGATGGTGGTGTTGCGCCCGGTGTTGCCGCCGCCGAGCCAGCCCTTGTCGATGACCGCGACGTTGGTCAGGCCGTGCTCCTTCGCCAAGTAGTAGGCGGCCCCGAGCCCGTGCGCGCCGGCGCCGACCACGACGACGTCGTACGCCGCCTTCGGCTCGGCGTCGGGCCAGTGCGGCGTCCAGCCCCTGTTGCCGGTCAGGGCGTTGGCGATGAGGGCGCGGGCGGAGAAACGGGCCATCTGCGGCGACTCCCTGCGTCGGTTGCTCGCTCCCTCATGCGCCGTTCGGAACCGGTCCGGATGGACGGATGCGACACTTGGCTTGTATCTTTCCGACATGCGACAGAAAGACGACATGCCGCCCGCCCCGCGCGCCGCGCCTCCGCGCCCGGCGCTGCGGGTGGGGTTCGTGCTGGCCGACCGCTTCACGCTCGGCGCCTTCGCCAATTTCGTGGACGTGCTGCGGCTGGCCGCCGACGAGGCCGACCGCTCGCGCCCGATCCGCTGCGCCTGGTCGGTGCTGTCGGACGAGATCCGGCCGATCCGGTCCAGCGCGGGCGTCGCGGTGCATCCCGACGCGCGGTTCGGCGACCCGGCGCGCTTCGACTATGTCGTGGTCGTCGGCGGACTGATCGACGTGTTCGACCTCGGCGCGCCGGCGCATCTGCGCTTCCTGCGGGCCGCCGCGGCCGCGGGCGTGCCGCTGGTGGGCCTGTGCACCGGCGCGCTGATCCTGCAGCGGGCGGGGCTGATGGAGGGGCGGCGCTGCTGCGTCAGCTGGTTTCACCACCGCGATTTTCTCGAAAGCGCGCCGGAGGTCGCGCCGGTGGCGGACCGGCTGTTCGTGGTGGACGGCGACCGGCTCACCTGCTCGGGCGGCGTCGGCGCCGCGCATCTGGCGGCGCATATCGTGGACCGCCGGTTGGGCCGGGACGCCGCCCGCAAGGCGCTGCACATCATGATGCTCGACGACCGGGGGCTCGAACCGGCGCGCGGCGCGCCGGGCGACGCGCCGCAGCCGGGGCCGGTGGGCGCGCTCGACAGCGCCGATCCGCTGGTGCGCCGGGCGCTGACGGTGATGAGCCAGAGCCTCGACGCCGATCTCGACTGCGCCGCGCTGGCGGCGCGGCTGGCGGTGGGCCGGCGGACGCTTGAGCGGCGCTTCCGGTCGGGCCTTGGCCTTTCGCCGGCGGCGGCGCTGGTCCGGCTGCGGCTCGCCCATGCCGAGCGGCTTCTGGCCGAAACGGCTGACCCGTTGGCCCGGGTCGCTGCGGAGGCGGGGTTCAGCGACGCCGCGCACCTGTCGCGCGCCTTTCTCGCCGCGCACGGGCTGCGGCCGGGCGCATGGCGCGCGGCGCGGCGGCCGGCGGCCTCCGACCTCGCCGGGGCGTGACAGGCGTGCGATTGACGCTTTCGTTTTGACGCTCGGCGCCGCAATGAAGGCGTACGTCTTCGAGACGTCGCGCGATTTGCAAACGGAGGTTCGCCGATGCCCTACGCTGCGCTGGCGCTGGCTGCGTCGATGCTGCTGTCAGGCTGCGTCGCCTACACCGTGGCGTCGACCGCGGTCTCCGTCACCGCGACCGCCGTCGAGGCGACGGCGGACGTTGTGGGGGCGGGGGTCGATCTCGTGGTCGGCGGCGACGAGGACTGAGGGTCAGCCCTTCGGCCAGTCGGCCCACGGAAACGGCTTCTCCTCGGTGGCGCAGGCCTGGAAGCGCCCCGCCTGAGCCAGCCATGCGGCGAGCGAGGCGCCGAACGCTTTTATGCGCGGGTTGGGGGCCTTGGCGAAGGCCAGCCACAGCGCCTGCAGCACGGCGACCAGCAGCATCACGGTCTCGGCTATGGCGAACAGGACCGCGAAGGCGACCATGAAGGCCGCGCGGGGCCAGAACGGCGTCTTGCCGGCTTCGCTCTCGGGGGCGCGGCCCGCGCCGCTCTCGGGGACAGTTGTGGCGTCGGAGGCCATCGGCTCGTTCTCCGGTCATGGTGAAGGATGAGCGAGAGATGAGAAACGACGCGCTCCGGCGCAAGACGCCTCCGGCGAGCTACTCCGCGCGCGCCGCGCCGAGGCGGGGGATTTCGGGGGCCACTGGGTCGAGCGGGCCGGATTCGCGGGGGCCAGGCGCGGCCGGGGCCGCGGGCAGGCGGGCGGCCGGCGCGGCGGCGGCGCGCTTGCGGAACACCATGACGCCCTGATGGGTCTCGACGAGCCCGCCGAAGAGGCTCGCGCGGCTCTCCATCGGGACCAGATCGGTGCGGACGTATTCCCAGCCCAGCGCGGCGCGTTCGGTGATGGCGGCCTCCATCGCCGCGGCCAGAGCGTCGCAGGGGGTCTTGTGGCCGCGCTGGCGCTTGGGGCGCCGCGGCGCCGGCGCACAGGCATAGATCCATTCGCTCATTCGTCGATCCCCAGACCCGCCTTGACCAGCGCCTGCACCGCCTGCGGGTTCGCCTTGCCGCCGGTCGCCTTCATCACCTGCCCGACGAACCAGCCCGACAGGCTCGGCTTGGCCTTGGCCTGCTCGGCCTTCTCGGGGTTCTCGGCGATCACCTGCGCCACGGCGGCCTCGATGGCGCCCGCATCGGTGACCTGCCGCATGCCGCGCGCCGCGACGATCTCCGCAGGGTCGCCGCCCTCGCTCCACAGGATCTCGAACAGCTCCTTGGCGATCTTTCCGGAGATGTCGCCGTTGGCCAGCAGGTCGAGCATCCCGCCGAGCTGCGCCGCGCTCATCGGGCTGTCGCCGATGTCGAGACCCTGCTTGTTGAGCCGGCCGAACAGTTCGTTGATGACCCAGTTGGCGGCCTGCTTGCCGTCACGGCCATGCGCGACCGTCTCGTAGAAGTCCGCCGCCGCGCGGTCGGCGCAGAGTACGCCGGCGTCGTATTCGGTGACGCCGTATTGCGCGATCAGCCGCGCCTTCTTGTCGTCGGGCAGCTCGGGCAGGGACGCCTCGATCGCGTCGACCCAGGCCTGCTCGATCACCAGCGGCAGGAGGTCGGGATCGGGGAAGTAGCGATAATCATGCGCCTCCTCTTTCGACCGCATCGAGCGCGTCTCGCCCTTGCCGGGGTCGTAGAGGCGCGTCTCCTGATCGACCTTGCCGCCGTCCTCGAGGATGGCGATCTGGCGGCGGGCCTCGAAGTCCACCGCCGCTTGGATGAACCGCATCGAGTTCATGTTCTTGATCTCGCAGCGCGTGCCCAGCACCCCGAAATCGCCGGTCTCGCGGAAGCGTTCGTAGTCGCCCGGCTTGCAGACCGACACGTTGACGTCGGCGCGCAAGGAACCCTCCTGCATGTTGCCGTCGCAGGCGCCGAGATAGCGCAGGATCTGGCGCAGCTTGCGGACGTATTCCGCCGCCTCCTCCGGCCCGCGGATGTCGGGGCGCGAGACGATCTCCATCAGCGCGACGCCCGTGCGGTTGAGGTCGACGAAACTCAAGGCGGGGTCGAGGTCGTGGATGCTCTTGCCCGCGTCCTGCTCCATGTGGATGCGCTCGACGCGCACGCGGCGCGCGACACCGGGGGCCATGTCCACCAGCACCTCGCCCTCGCCGACGATCGGGTGCTTGAACTGGCTGATCTGGTAGCCCTGCGGCAGGTCGGGGTAGAAATAGTTCTTGCGGTCGAACACCGAGCGCAGGTTGATCTTCGCCTTCAGGCCCAGCCCCGCGCGCACCGCCTGCTCCACGCAGAAGCGGTTGATGACCGGCAGCATCCCCGGCATCGCGGCGTCGACCAGGCTCACGTTCTCGTTCGGGCCGCGGCCGAACTCGGTCGAGGCGCCGGAGAACAGCTTGGCCTTGCTGGCGATCTGCGCATGGACCTCCATGCCGATGACCACCTCCCAGTCGCCGGTCAGGCCGGCGTAGACTTTCGGGGTCGGCTCGTCATGGGCGAGGTCGAGCATGAGCGGCTCCGCAGGATGGTTGCGACCCCGTTCTAGTCGCGGGGGGCGCCCGGCGCAACGCCGCGCGGGCGGGTTCCAATCGGTCGCCGCGCCGGGGAGGGCGTTCTTGCTCCGACTCAGCGCTGTGGGTAATTTTTGCTGCGCCACGCATGTTCGACGACCGTGCCTGCCCGCCTTCCAGCGACCACGGCGCACCCGTCCGCGCCTGCGTCGCCACCTGAAGCCGCGTCGGCAATCCCGCCGCGCGGCCGGAGACTGGAAGGAGATGGCGCATGCCCACCGGCGCCGTGAAATGGTTTAACGCCACCAAGGGCTTCGGGTTCATTCAGCCCGACACAGGCGGTCCTGACGTATTCGTGCACATCACGCAGGTGCAGCGCGCCGGGCTCGACGGCCTGAGCGACGGCCAGAAGGTGGCCTACGAACTCGAGACGCGGCGCGACGGACGCACCGCGGCGAGCGACATCAGGGCGCTGTAGCTCGCCGCGAGAGGTGGGGCGCGCATGCGAGCCCGCGCCCCTGGCGGATCCGCCTCGCCGTCAAGCCCGGCGGGGCGGACGCACCAGCTTCGACAACGCGTTCGGCACGGCCAGTGCGACCCGCCCGAGCGGATTCGCGTTCACCTGCGCCTTGAGTTTCTCGAACTGCATGACGCCGTCGATGCGCCTGTCGAGAAATGCCCAGGTGTCCGCGAAGCCCTCCGATCCGTCCCCCAGCCAGTAGAGTACGGTCGAACCGTAGACGCCCGAGAGAATCGCGCGCTTGGAATACCAGTTGGCGTCGTCCGACGTGTCGCCGAGGCCCGTCCAGATCACGTCGGCGGTGCGCCACAGCGCCTTGGCCCCGTCCGCGGCGTAGATCGGCAGCGCGAAGAGGGTGGCGCCGCGGCGCACGGCCTCGCGATGGCGCTCCACAAGCTCCAGCCGCGTCCGCACCGCGAAGGCGACGCGCTCGCGCATTCTCATGCCGGCGAGCGGCGCCGTCGCCAGCGCCTGCGCCAGCCGGGCGTCGCCGTCGTCATGGAACGCGAGGGCGAGATCGACGGCGCCGCGCGGAAACGCCATGCGGGCGAGGCCCGGCTCCACGCCGCTCGCCTCGATCGCCGCGCGCAGGGTCTGCTCGGACCAGCCGTCGAACGGGGCGTTGGGCAGGGCCGCGGTCAGCACGCGGGCCTTCGCCGCGGCCACCTCGGCGCTTTGCCCCGCGCCGCCGCCGGCCAAGTCGTGTTCCGGCCCGTTGAGGCCTGCTTCCTGCGCCATGTCGTCTCCCGTGCGTCCAGATTGGCCGCGCCGCCGCCCGAAGCGGTGGACAGCGCCGCGCGTGATGCGTATATAGCCGGCTCTTCCAGAAACTCGAACCCGGAAAGGTGGTGACAACAGGTGCAGGTTCTGGTTCGCGACAACAACGTCGAGCAGGCGCTCAAGGCTCTCAAGAAGAAACTTCAGCGCGAGGGCGTTTTCCGCGAAATGAAGCTCAAGCAGCATTACGAGAAGCCGTCTGAGCGGCGCGTGCGCGAAAAGGCGGAAGCGATCCGCCGGGCGCGCAAGCTCGCGCGCAAGAAGGCGCAGCGCGAAGGCGCTGTCTGATCCGATCGCTTGGATCGTTCTCGATCCCCCTCGCTGGGGGGGCGGCGCATAGGACGCGCCAGGCACTCGTCACCCATCGAGGAACGCCGCGGGGCCATGCGGGTCCGGCGGCGTTCCGTTTTCTGCGACAGACGAGGGCCGGGAGGCCGGGGCGTCGCCGCGGCCCGTCCGGCCGCAGCCGCCGCGCGCCGCCCGGCCCGACATTCGAGGGGCGCGGATGCCGCTACTCAAGGACGCACGCGGGCCGGAAGGTCTGAGGCTCTACGCCATCGGCGACGTCCACGGGCGACTGGATCTGCTGCGCGCGCGGCACGCGGCCATCGCGACCGATCTTGTCCGCCGCCCTGTGCGGGCCTTTCGCGTGATCCACCTCGGCGACTATGTCGACCGCGGGCCGGACAGCGCCGGCGTGATCGCGGCCCTGATCGAGTTCTGCCGCGACGGCGACGGCGTATGCCTCGCCGGCAACCACGACGTCTGGATGCTGCGGTTTCTCGCCAAGCCGACCGCCGCCAATTCGGCCTGGACCGACTTCGGCGGCGTGGAGACGCTGATCTCCTACGGCGTCTCGCCCTATGCGCGCGGCATGGGGCTGCGGCCGCTCAAGGCGCTCGGCAAGGATCTGCGCGCCGCGCTGCCGCCTGAGCATGAGGCGTTCCTGCGCGGGCTGCGGGCCTGCGAGCGCCATGGCGACTATTTCTTCGCGCACGCAGGCGTCAGGCCCGGTAGGGCGCTGGAGCGGCAGTCGCTCAGCGATCTCACCGAGATCCGCGAGCCCTTTCTGAGCGAGCAGGGCGATTTCGGCGCCGTCGTCGTGCATGGCCACACCGTCACGCCCGAGCCCTGCGTGAAGCCGAACCGCATCGGCATCGACACCAAGGCCTACGCCAGCGGCGTGCTCACCTGCCTCGTGCTGGAGGGGGCCGAGAAGGGCTGGCTGACGCCCGAAGGCTATGCGCCGCTCATGTGCGAGGCCTGACCCGGCGGCCGCCCCGTCAGCACGTCCGCGCGCAGGCAGGCGGAGAAGCGCTCCGGCGCAACCTCCGAGAGCGGCGGCGGCGCCGCGCGGCAGGCGTCCTGCGCCAGCGAACACCGCGGCGCGAAGGCGCAGCCGGGCGGCGGCGCGAGCGGCGACGGCACGTCTCCGGGGATGGGCCTGAAGGTCGAGCGGCCGTCGAGGCTGAGTCGCGGCGCGCTCTCCAGCAGGCCGAGAGAATAGGGGTGCGCCGGGCGCGCCAGCACCGAGGCCGCCGGGCCGAGCTCGACGATCCGTCCCAGATACATCACCGCCACCCGGTCGCTGACATGGCGCACGATGGAGATGTCGTGGCTCACGAACAGGCAGGTGAGGCCGAGGTCGCGCCGCAGGTCCATCAGAAGGTTGAGGATCTGCGCCTGGATCGAGACGTCGAGCGAGGCCACCGGCTCGTCGCACACCAGCAGGTCGGGCTGCATCGCGAGCGCGCGGGCGATGGCGACGCGCTGGCGCTGGCCGCCGGAGAACTGGTGCGGCCAGCGGTCGGCCATCGCGGGGTCGAGCCCGCAGCGGTCGAGCCACCCAGCGACATAGGCGCGGGCCTGCGGTTTGGCGACGAGGCCGTGCGCGACGGGCCCCTCGGCGATGGCGTCGCCGACCTTCATGCGCGGGTCGAGCGAGGCGAACGGATCCTGGAACACGGTCTGCACGCGGGTCGTCGCCTTGCGCCCGCCGCGCATCACCGGGTCTCCGTCGAGGGAGACGGCGCCTGCGCTCGGCGCGGCGATGCCGGCGATCATGCGGCCGAGCGTGCTCTTGCCGCAGCCCGATTCGCCGACGAGGCCGAGCGTCTCGCCCCGCCGGATCTCAAGCGAGACTTCGCGCACGGCCTGAAGCGGGCGCTTCGCGGGCGGCGCCCCGAGCGCGGCGGCGATGCGTTCGCCGAGCGACAGCCGCGGCGCGAAGGTCTTGGACACCGCCTCGACGCTGAGGAAGGCCTCGCTCATGCGCCCGCCTCCAGCGGAAAGAGGCAGCGCCAGGCCCGCGCGCCCTCGCGCGTCTCAACCGGCGGGGCGGCGCGGCAGGCCCCGGCGGCGCGCGGGCACCGCGGCGCGAAGGCGCAGCCCGGCGGCAGGGCGCCGAGGGAGGGCGCGCCGCCGGGGATCTGGCGCAGCGGCTCGCCGGGCTTCGCGGCGGCGGGCAGCGAGTCGATCAGGCCGCGGGTATAGGGGTGGCGCGGCGCGCGCAGCACCGCCTCCGCCGGCCCCTGCTCGACCACGCGCCCCGCATACATCACGAGGATGCGGCTGGCGAAGCCCGAGACCACGGCGAGGTCATGGCTGATCCAGATGAGCGAGAGCCCGGTCTCGGCGGCGAGCGCGCGCATCTCCACGAGGATCTGCGCCTGCACCGATACGTCGAGCGCCGTCGTCGGCTCGTCGGCGATCACGACCGACGGCGCGTGCAGCAGGGCGATGGCGATGGCGACGCGCTGGCGCATGCCGCCGGAGAACTCGTGCGGATAGGCGGCGAGCCGGTCGCGCGCGGCGGGGATGCCGACGCGCGCCAGCGCCGCGGCGCAGCGGTCGTCGGCGGCCCGGCGCGGCGTTCGCGCATGGGCGGCGAGCGCCATGCGCATCTGCGCGCCGACGGTCAGAAGCGGGTTCAGCGTCGCGACGGGGTCCTGGAAGATCATGGCGATCTCGCGCCCGCGCCGCGCGCGCAGCCCTTCGGCGTCCATCCCCGCCAGTTCCGCGCCGTTGAGCCTGACCGAGCCGCCGGCGACGCGGCCGGGCGGGTCGATCAGGCCCATGAGCGAGAAGCCGGTGACGCTCTTGCCCGAGCCGCTCTCGCCCACCAGCCCGACGATCTCGCCGCGCGCGAGCGAGAACGACACGCCGTCCACCGCCCGCGCCGCGCCGCCGCCGCGCAGGGCGAACTCGGTGGTCAGGTCCACGACGTCGAGGACCGGCGGGCTCATCGCCTGAGCCTGGGGTTGAACTGGTCGCGCACCTGGTCGCCGACGAGGTTGATCGCGACGATCAGCACGATCAGCGCGACGCCGGGATAGACCGAGATCCAGCTGCGCCCGCTCATCATGTAGGGGAAGCCGTTGGCGATCAGCATCCCCAGCGACGGTTCGTTCACCGGCAGGCCGAGGCCGAGGAAGGACAGCGTCGCCTCCAGCGAGATCGCGTTGGCGATCTGCACCGTCGCCACCACGATGAGCGGCGGCGCGCAGTTCGGCAGCAGGTGGCGGAAGACGACGCGACGCCCCGAAAGCGGGGTTGCCAGCGCCGCCTCGACATAGTCCTTCCGCCGCTCCGCCGAGGCGGCGCCATAGGCGGTGCGCGCGAAATAGGCGTATTGCGCCGCCACCAGCGCCGCGATGAGTTGGAGCCGGCCCTGGCCCAGCAGGGCCGAGAGCACCAGCGCCAGCAGGATCGGCGGGAACGACAGCTGGAGGTCGACCGCCCGCATGATCAGCGCCTCCAGCCGCCCGCCGAGATAGGCCGCCGCGACGCCGAGCGTGGCGCCCAGCGTCAGCGCCACGGCCCCGGCGGCGACGCCGATCTGGATCGAGATGCGCAGCCCGTAGAGGATCGCCGAGACGAGGTCGCGCCCCTGGGGGTCCGTGCCGAGCAGGTGGACGTAGCCGCCCGAGCCGACGAAGCCGGGCGGGCGTCGCGCGTCCATCAGCGAGAGCGTCGCGAGGTCGTAGGGGTTCTGCGGCGCTATCAGCGGCGCGAAGATCGCCGCCAGCGCGATCAGCGCCACCATGGCCAGCGCGGCCAGCGCGACGCGGTTCTCCCGGAAGTCGGCCCAGAACAGCGCCAGCGGCGTCGACGGCGCGCTCATCGCGCCTCGCCCGAGCGCACGCGGGGGTCGATGGCGGCGTAGGCGAGGTCCACCAGCAGGTTGATGGTCACGAACAGCAGCGCGGTCAGGATCAGGTAGGCGACCATCACGGGGCGGTCGAGCAGCGTGATGCTGTCGATGATCAGCTTGCCCATGCCGGGCCAGGAGAAGATCGTCTCCGTCACCACCGCGAAGGCGAGCGTCGAGCCGAGCTCCAGCCCGAAGACGGTGATGATGGGCGCGGCGATCAGCTTCAGCACATGGCGACGCAGGATCGTCGCCTCCGATATGCCGGCGGCGCGGGCGAAGCGGATCGTGTCGGTCAGCATGATCTCGCGGACGCCCGAGCGGGCGAGGCGGATCATCATCGCCATCTTGAAGAGCGCGAGGTTGAGGGCGGGCAGGGCGATGTGGGCGAGGCCGTCGAGCGTCGGAAAGCTCCACCGCACGCCGAGGATCAGCACGGTCTCCCCGCGCCCGCCGGCCGGCAGCCAGCCCAGCGAGACGGCGAAGGTGAGGATGAGGATCAGACCCACCCAGAAGGTCGGCACCGAGAAGCCCAGCACCGAGAGCGCCATGATCGCGCGCGCCAGCGGCGCATGGGGCCGGTAGCCCGCGTAGACGCCCAGCGACACGCCGATCACGGTGGCGCAGAGCACCGAGATCAGCACGAGTTCGATGGTGGCGGGCGCGCGGCCGGCGATGAGCGACAGCACCGGCTCATTGTAGATGAACGAGCGCCCGAAATCGCCCTGCAGCACGCCGCCCACGAACAGGAAGTACTGCCGCCAAAGCGGGAGATCGAGCCCGAGCCGCCGGATCGCCTCCTCGCGGACGTCCTGCGTCGCGTCGGGCGGGATGACGATGTCGACGGGGTTGCCGACGGCGTAGACGCCGACAAACACGATGACGGACATCACCGCCATCACCGCGGCCGCCTGGATCAGGCGCTGGATCACGAAACCGAGCATCGGGCGGCCGTTCGTTCGGGATGCGGCCGGACGTCGGGCCCGGCCGCGGGCAGGGCGTCAGCCCTTGGGGTGGATGAAGTAGGCCAGCGTGTCCTCGTCGAAGCGCGGCTCGAATGTGACCGAGCCCGCCCTCGCCGCCCATACCGTCTGAAGCTGGACGATGGAGATATAGGCGCGGTCGGCCATCGTCTTGGCCATCGCCTCCTCGTAGAGCGCGCGGCGGCGGGGGGCGTCCATCTCGGTCGCCGCCTCCTGCAGCAGGGCGTCGACCTCCTCGTTCCTGTACTCGATGCGGTTGAACGCGCCGAGCTTGAGGTCGGGGGCCTCGGAGTGCGCGAGGCTGCCGAGGGTGTAGCTGGCCTCGCCGGTCAGCGTGCCCCAGCCGTTCATGAACACGCCGTACTCGCGCCGCGCCTGCGCCGGGAAGTAGACCGTCCGCGAGAGGGCGTTGACGTTGGTGCGGATGCCGGCCTGGGTGAACATCTGTCCGAGGCCCTGGCAGATGGCCCCGTCGCCGGGCAGCCGGTCGGACGTGCAGTAGAGGTCGATCTCGAAGCCGTCCGGGTAGCCGGCTTCCGCCAGCAGCGCCTTGGCCTTCGCGGGGTCGTAGGTCGGCGTCGGAATCTCCTCGTTCGAGCCGAAGAAGCCCGGCGGCATCATCTGGTTGGCCGGCTTGCCGAGGCCCTCCAGCACGATGCCCACCATCGTCTCGCGGTCGATCGCGCTGTCGATGGCCTCCCGCACGCGCGGGTCGCGCAGCGGGTTCGCGTCGAGCTCGCCGCCGCCGACGGCGCGCACGCCCGGCGGGTTCTCGCGCTGGTCGAGCTGAAGGTTCATCACATAGACGCTGTCGCCGACGACGGTATCCACGCTCGGGTCGCGCTGGAGCGCCAGGTAGTCGATGGAGGAGACGTAGTTGATGACGTCCACCTGCCCCGACTTCAGCGCCGCGAGGCGGGAGCTGTCGTTCGGCATCTCCTTGCGGATCACCCGCTCCCAGGCCGCCGGGCCGCGCCAGTAGCCGTCGAACCGCTCCAGCACGAGATCGCCCTTGGGCTCCCAGGAGACCAGCCTGAACGGGCCGGTGCCGACCGCCGCGGGGCCGCCGTTGAAGCCCTCGTTCGCGGTCTCGGGCGTGGAGTAGTCCGCCGCCGCCTCGCTGCTGACGATGAACAGGCGCACGAAGTCGTAGGGCAGCGTCGCCGCCGGCCCGTCGGTGTGGATGTCGATGGTGAGCGGGTCGACGATCTCGACCTCGGCCACGCGCCGCACATAGATCGTCGTGGTGGTCGGGCCGGAGACGACGGGGATGCGCTCGATGGAGAACTTCACGTCCTCCGCGTCGAAGGCCGAGCCGTCATGGAACGTCACGCCCTCGCGCAGGGTGAAGCGCCAGGTGTCCTCGTCCACAGGCGCCCAGGACGTCGCGAGGCCCGGCTCGATCTGGAGGTCGTCGCCGGACCATACCAGAGTGTCGTAGATGTGCTTGGCGGCCTCCGCGTGGCTGCCCAGGGCGGAGAAATGCGGGTCGAGCGACTCGGGGCCGCCGCGCACGCCGATGGTCAGGGTCTGCGCCGCCGCGGCGCCCGCCGCCAGCAGCAGCGCGGCCGCCGCCGCGCCTGTCCTGAAGCTCAAGGTCATGGTTCCTCCTCCCGCTCCGGCCCGGTCGCTGAACGCCGGGAACCGTTCCAAATGGAACTTGCGGGGATCAGGATGTGTGGCGATACTTGGCCCGTCAAGTTTGAAATGGAACCGTTGGCGCCCGTCGCCGGATCAGCCCCATGAAGCAGCAGGCCCCGCTCCAAGCCGCCCAGCCGATGGGCGCCGCCACGCCTCTGGCAGGGGTGAGCGGCATGGACGAGATGCTGGAGGCGAAGCTGTGGCGGAACCCGTGCTGGTTCTCGTTCCGGCTCAACTATCTGGCGCTGCGCTACAACCTGCCGCTCTACGACTGGGTGCGGCGCGTCCACGGCCTCAGCCGGCCGGAATACGTCGTGCTCTACTCGCTGGCGCTGACTGGCGCCGGCTGCGCCACCGACGTCGTGCGCACGTCGGGCTTCCCCAAGAACACGCTCTCGCGCGCCGTGCGCCGGATCGAGGCGCTTGGCCTTGTCGAGCGTCGGCGCGACGAGGGCGACGGCCGCAATCAGGTGCTGACGCTGTCGCAGGCAGGGCGGGCGCTGATGGAGGCCACCATGCCCGTCTTCGTCGCGCATGAGCGACGGATGCTGTCGGGGCTGAACGAGGAGGAGCGCGCCACGCTCGCGCGCCTCATGGCCAAGGTCGTGCTCGACCATGACGCCTGGCCGGACCGGATCGAGGAGGGAAGGGACGCGCCATGAAGATCGCAGACATGACCTGGGCCGACGTCGAGGCCCGCGCCGCGCGCGACGACCGCGCCCTGCTGCCCATCGGCTCCACCGAGCAGCACGCGCAGCTCTCGCTCTGCGTCGACGCGATCCTTGCCGAGCGCGTCGCGGTCGAGGCGGCCGAGCCCTCCGGCGCCCCGGTGTTTCCGGTCATGCCCTACGGGCTGGCGCCCTATTTCACGGCTTTTCCCGGCACGGTCTCGCTGCGGGTGGAGACGCTGCTGGCGGTGGCGCGCGACGTGCTGGCCTCGATCCGGCGGTCGGGGTTCCGGCGCATCCTCGTCGTCAACGGCCATGGCGGCAACGCGCCGGTCGGCGCGCTGGCGCAGGAGCTGATGGCGGAGTGGGGCGACGTCTCGATCAAGTTCCACGAATGGTGGAAGGCGCCGCGGACATGGGAGACGGCGCAGGCCATCGACCCCAGCGCCAGCCACGCCAACTGGATGGAGAACTTTCCCTGGACGCGGCTGCCGCAGACGCCGGCGCCGGAGGGCCGCAAGCTCGCGCCCGACTTCGCGCTGATGCGCGCCTCGCCGCCGGGGCAGGCGCGCGCCCTGCTCGGCGACGGCGCGTTCGGCGGGCCGTATCAGCTTCCCGACGAGACGATGCTGAGGCTCTGGCGCACCGGCGTCGAGGAGACGCGCGAGGCGCTGGAGGGGCCGTGGCCGACGCTGTCGTGAGCGAGCCGGTCCTCGTATGGGGCGGCGGCGCCATCGGCGGCACGCTGGCCGCCTGCTGGGCGCGCGCCGGGGTGCCGGTGCTGATGGTCGACGTCGAGGCCGAGCATGTCCGCGTCTCGGCGGCCGAGGGACTCGCCGTCGAGGGACCTGTCGAGACCTTCCGGCAGCTGGTTCCCGCCGTCACGCCCGACCGCGTGGAGGGTCGCTTCGGCCGCATCGTGCTCGCCGTCAAGGCGCAGGCGACCGAGACGGCGACGCGGATGCTGGCGCCGCATCTGGCCGAGGACGGCTTCGTGCTGTCGGCGCAGAACGGGCTGAACGAACGCGCCATCGCCGCCATCGTCGGGCCGGAGCGGACGATGGGCTGCTTCGTGAACTTCGGCGCGGACTGGCTCGGGCCGGGGCGCATCCTCTACGGCAATCGCGGCGCGGTGGTGGTGGGCGAGATCGACGGCTCGCTCCGCGAGCGCACGCGCGCCATGTTCGAGCTGCTGCGCGTCTTCGAGCCCGAGGCGGTGCTGACCGACGACATCTGGTCGTATCTGTGGGGCAAGATGGGCTACGGCGCGATGCTGTTCGCGACGGCGCTCACCAACGACAGCATGACGGCGAACTTCGCCGACCCAGCCCGCGCTCCGGCGCTGATCGGGCTGGCGCGGGAGGTCTGCGCGCTGGCCGCGGCGGAACGGGTCAGCCCGCGCGGCTTCAACGGCTACGATCCGGCCGCGTTCGCGCCCGGCGCGCCGGAGGCCGAGGCGCGCGCCTGCCTCGCCCGGCTCGCCGACTTCAACAGCCGGACCGCCAAGACCCATACCGGCATCTGGCGCGATCTCGCGGTGCGTCGACGCAGGACCGAGGTGGACGCGCAGATCGGCGTGATGGTCGCGATCGCGCAGGCGCACGGGATCGCGGCGCCGCTGATCGCCCGGCTGGTTTCGCTCATCCATGACGTTGAGGAGGGACGCCGGCCGATGAGCGTCGAGACCTTCCACGCGCTGACGGCGGCGTCATGAGGCGCGCGCTCGTCACCGGCGTCGTCGGCGGCATCGGCGCGGCGATCGCGCGCCGGCTGGCGGCGGAGGGGCGCGATGTCACGGTGAGCGATCTGCCGGGCCCCGCCCTGGAGGCGGCCGCCGCGGCGCTGGGTCTGCCGGCCGTCGCCGCCGATCTCGGTTCGCCGCTGGAGGTCGCGGCGCTGGTCGCGCGGATGGTCGAAGGCGGCGGGGCGCCGTCGATCCTCGTCAGCGCGGCGGGCGGCGTGCGCGGCAGGGTCGGCGGGCCGGTGGAGGAGGTGACGGACGCGGACTGGCGCGCGATCTTCGACGCCAACGTGAACGGCGTGTTCCACCTGATGCGCGCGCTGGCGCCGCATCTGCGGGCTGGCGGCTGGGGGCGGGTGGCGACGATCAGCTCCGGCGCCGGGCTGCGGCCGAGCCTGACCGGGATCCAGGCCTACACCGCCGCCAAGCACGCGCTGGTGGGGCTGACCAAGCAGTTCGCGCAGGAGTTCGGGCCGCATGGCGTGACGGTCAACTCGGTCGCGCCGGGCTTCATCCTCTCCAACCCGGCGACCCGGGCGCAGTGGGAGCGCTACGGGCCGGAGGGGCAGGCGCGGCTGGTGGAGCGCATCTTCACCCGGCGGCTGGGCAAGCCGGAGGACATTGCCGCCGCGGCGGCGTTCCTGACCGGCGAGGAGGCCGGCTGGGTCACGGGGCAGGTGCTGAGCGTGGACGGGGGCGTGGCGTGACGCTGAGCGGGCCTGAGCGCGATGCGGTGGCCGCGCGCATCGCGGCGCTGGTCGCCCAGCCCTCGGTGAGCGCCGACCCGGCCTTCGCCGAGGGGATGGAGGGCGCCCGGCGGTTGCTGGAGGCGCGTCTGGCGGAGCTGGGTTTTGGCGGCGCGCGACGGCTCGATGGCGGCGGGCACGCGGCGCTCTACTCCGAGCGGCTGGCGGCGCCGGGGCGGCCGACGCTGCTCGTCTACGGCCACTACGACGTGCAGCCGCCCGACCCGCTGGAGTTGTGGCGCTCGCCGCCCTTCGAGGCGACGGTCCGCGACGGTCGGCTTTACGGGCGCGGCGCGTCGGACGACAAGGGGCCTACGGTGGTGGCGCTGGAGGCGCTGGCGCGGCTGATCGCCGAGGACGGAGAGCTTCCGTGCAACGTCAAGGTGCTGCTGGAGGGCGAGGAGGAGACGGGCAGTCCCTCGCTGCCGGCGATCCTGCGCGACAACGCCGGCCTGCTCGCCTGCGACGCCGCGCTGTCGGCCGACGGCGCGCGGTGGCGGGCCGACGTCGCTTCGGTCAACGTCGCCGCGCGCGGTTCCGGCGGGCTGGAGTTCAGGGTGCGGACGGCGGACAAGGACCTCCATTCGGGGCGCTACGGCGGCGCGGTCGGCAACGCGCTGCACGCGGTCTCGCAGATCGTGGCCGGCCTGCATGACGCGCGCGGCGCCGTCGCCGTGCGGGGCTTCATGGACGGGGTCGCCGCGCCGACCGAAGCGGAGCGCGCCGAGATCGCGGCGATCCCCTTCGACGCGCCGGCCTTCTACGCCGCGGTGGGCGCGCCGACGCCCTGGGGTGAGCCCCAGTGGAGCGCGCCCGAGCGGCTGTGGCTGCGGCCGACGGTGGAGGTCAACGGGCTCTGGGGCGGCTATCAGGGCGCCGGCGGCAAGACTGTCATTCCCTGCGAGGCGCATGCGAAGCTGACCGTCCGGCTCGTCGCGGGCCAGCGCCCGGCGGCGGTGCGCGCCGCGCTGATCGCGCATCTGCACGCCGCCTGCCCGCCCTGGGCGCGGCTGGAGATCACCGATGAGCGGGGCTGGTCCCCGGCCTATGCGCTGCGCCCCGACCATCCGCTGCTGCTCGCGGCCGAGGACGCGCTGGCTGAGACCGCCGGCGTCCGGCCTCTGCGGGTGCGCATCGGCGCCAGCCTGCCCCTGACGGGGCTGATCCGCGAGGCGCTGGGCGTGGAGACGGTGATGTTCTCGTTCGCTGTGTCGGACGAGGACTACCACGCGCCGAACGAGTTCTTCCGGCTTTCCTCCATCGATGAAGGGATTGCGGCGTGGATGGCGCTGATCCGGCGCGTGGGCGCGCAGAGCCCGGCGGACTATCGGGCGTAGCGGAGGCCGCGCCGGACAACTGGCGCGGCGCAGTGCTGCTGGTGGCCGCGGCGGGCATGTTCACCGCTGAGGTGGTGGGCTTCCGGTCGCTCGGCGAGGGCCTGAGCGACGGGCAGATCGTGTTTGCGCGGGCGGCCAGCCAGCTGATCTGCGTCGCGCCCCTCGTGCTGCTCGGCGGCTGGCGGCTGATGGCGACCCGCAAGCCGGGGCTGCATCTGGCGCGCGGCCTCGTCAGCCTGCTGTGCTGGGTGCTCTACTACCAGAGCTTCCGGGTGCTCGACCTGTCGCTCGCCACCACCCTGACCTTCTCGACCTCGCTCTTTGTCGTCGCGCTCGCGGCGCCGGTGCTGGGCGAGCGGGTGGGCGGCTTCCGCTGGGCGACGACGGCGGTCGGATTTCTCGGCGTTGCGCTGGCGGCGGGCGCGCTGGAGGCGCGGCTGGAGCCCGGCGTGCTGGTGGGGCTTGGCGCTGCGGCCTCAGGTGCGGTCCTGGTGTTTTTGAACCGGATGCTCTCGCGCACCGAGAAGACGCTGGCGATCATGGCGTGGATCTCCGTGATCACCACGCTCGGGACGGCGCCGGTCGCGGCGCTAGACTGGCGGCCGGTGGAGATCGAGACCATCGCGCTGCTGCTGCTGTGCGGCGCGCTGGGAACCTGCGGGATGTTCCTGACCATCGAGGCCTATCGCGTCGGCGAGGTGTCGGCGCTGGCGCCGTTTCCCTATGTCAGGCTGGTGTTCGCCGCGGCGGCGGGTTGGCTGCTGTTCTCGGAGACGCCGGACGCGCAGACCATCGCCGGCGGGCTGGTCATCGTCGGCTGCGCGCTGGCGGCGACGCGGCGGGAGCGGCGGCGCGGCCTCGCCGCCCCGCAGCGCTGAGCTGCGCCGCGCTTCAGCCGACCTGGCCGAGCCAGATGACGTGGCGGGCGCCGCGCTTGCCGCGGTCCGCCTTCACGCGCTCCTCAGTCACCCGGAACCCCGCCTCGCGCATCCGCCTGCCGAACGCGGCGTCTGGCGCCGCCGACCACACGGCGAGGACGCCGCCGGAGTTCAGCGCGGCGCGCGCGGCTGCGAGGCCGGCGCGTCCATAGAGCGCGTCGTTGGCGGGCGTCGTGAATGCCTCGGGGCCGTTGTCGACGTCGAGCAGGATCGCATCCCACCCGCCTTCGCGGATCGGCCCGGCGACATCCTCCACCGCCACGCGCACCCGCGTTTCGTCGAGGCAGCCGTGGAACAGCGGCGCCATCGGCCCGCGCGCCCAGGCGACGACCTCCGGCAGCAGCTCGGCGACGGTGATCTGGGCCAGCGGCGAAGCCTCCAGCGCGGCGCGCAGGGTGAAGCCCATGCCGAGGCCGCCGATCAGCACGCGCGGGCGCGGCGCGGCGACGGCGGCAAGCGGCAGCCGCGCGAGCGCGACCTCCGAGCCGCTCAGCCGGCTGTTCATAAGCTCCGCCGTCCCCACGCGGATGGAGTATTCGGCGCCGCGGCGCTTGAGCCGCAGGGTGACGCCGCCCGGCGCTTCGGCGACGCCAAGCTCCTCCCAGGGGACCACGGCCGCAGCCTCAGCAGGCCGGCGTCACGCCCCACACCTCGGCCGCATAGCCGCGGATGGTGCGGTCGGAGGAGAAGACGCCCATGCCGGCGGCGTTCAGCACCGCCTTGCGCGTCCATTCTTCTGGCTTCGCCCATGCGTCGTCCACAACGCGCTGGCGGTCGTAATAGCTGGTGAAGTCGGCGCAGACCTGGAACCAGTCGTGGCCGCGCAGGTTCTCGGTGACGGCCCTGAAGCGCTCGCCGTCGCCGCCCGAGAAGAAGCCGGCCTCGATCTGCTCCACGACCTGCGCAAGTCGCGGGTCGGCGTCGATGAAGGACTGCGGCGCATAGCCGTTCGCGCGCGTCGCCAGCACCTCCGCCGCGGTCTGGCCGAAGATGAAGATGTTTTCCTCGCCCACCGCGTCGCGAATCTCGACGTTGGCGCCGTCCAGCGTGCCGACGGTCAGCGCGCCGTTCATCGCGAACTTCATGTTGCCGGTGCCCGACGCCTCCTTGCCGGCGGTCGATATTTGCTCGGAGAGGTCGGCGGCGGGGATCAGGATCTCAGCCATCGAGACGTTGTAGTTGGCCGGATAGGCGACGGCGAGGCGGCCCTTCATCGCCGGGTCGGCGTTGATCGTCGCCGCGATGTCGTTGATCAGCTTGATGATGAGCTTCGCCATGGCGTAGCCCGGCGCGGCCTTCCCGCCGAAGATCTTCACGCGCGGCGCGAACTCCGCCGAGGGGTCGGCCTTGATCGCGTTGTAGAGCGCTGCGGTCTCCAGAGCGTTCATGAGCTGGCGCTTGTATTCGTGGATGCGCTTGATCTGGATGTCGAACATCGCCGTGGGGTCGACCGAGACGCCGTGCTCGCGCTCCAGCCACGCCGCGCAGGCGCGCTTGTTGTCGGTCTTGATGGCCTGGAAGCGCTCGCGGAAGGCTGCGTCCTCGGCGAGCGGCGCCAGCGCGGCGATGCGGTCGAGGTCTGCCGCCCACTCCTCGGAGCCGAGCGTCTCGGTCAGGAGCCGGCGCATCCCCGCATTGCAGCCATACAGCCAGCGCCGCGGCGTGACGCCGTTGGTCTGGTTGACGATCTTCTCGGGGTGCAGCGCGTGCAGCTCGGCGAACACGGTCTGCTTCATCAGGTCGGTGTGCAGCGCCGAGACGCCGTTGACACGGTGCGCGGAGATGAAGGCGAGATCGCCCATCCGCACCTCGCCGTTGTCTACGATGCGGACGCTGTCGGGGCGCTTCGTCTCACGGGCGTGGCGGGTGTCGATGCGCTCGATGATCTGCATGTGGCGCGGCAGGGCGTGGCCCATCAGGTCGGTCGACCAGCGCTCCAGCGCCTCGGGCATCAGGGTGTGGTTGGTGTAGTTGAGCGTGGCCGAGGCGACGTCGAACGCCTCGTCGAAGTCGAGGCCATGGTCGTCCACGAGCAGCCTCACGAGCTCCGGCCCCGCGATGGCGGGGTGCGTGTCGTTGAGCTGGATCGCGGCGTGCGCGGCCAGGCTGCGCGGCTCCAGCCCCATGGCGCGGTGGCGGCGCAGGATGTCGGCCAGCGAGGCGGCGGTGAAGAAGTATTCCTGCTTCAGCCGCAGCTCCTTGCCCTGCGGCGTGGTGTCGTCGGGGTAGAGCACCCGCGAGATCGTCTCTGCGAAGACCGACGGCGCCGCCGCGGCCATGTAGTCTCCGCGGTTGAAGGGTTCGAGGTCGAACTCCCGGACCGGCTGCGCGTCCCACAGGCGGAGGGTGTTGGTCCAGCGCCCGCGCCAGCCGGGGATCGGCGTGTCGTAGGCGGCGGCGAGCACGGTGTCGGAGGGGGTCCAGAGCGCGCCGTCGCCCTCGCCCGGAGAGACCTCGCCCCCGAAGCCGATGGGGTAGGCGACCTCGCTGCGCTCGAACTCCCAGGCGTGACGCTGGCGCAGCCAGTCCTCGGGCTCCTCGCCCTGCCATCCCTGGTCGAAGCGCTGGCGGAAAAGGCCGTGCTCGTAGCGGATGCCGTAGCCGTGGGCCGCGACGCCGACCGTCGACATGCTGTCGAGGAAGCAGGCGGCGAGGCGCCCCAGGCCGCCGTTGCCCAGCGCCGCGTCGGGCTCGTCGTCCACGAGCGCCGCATAGTCGACGCCGTGGGCCGCGACGGCCTCGCGCGCGGCGGCCTCCAGCCCGAGATTGTGGATGGCGTCCTCCAGCAACCGGCCGATCAGGAACTCCATCGAAAGATAGTAGACCCGCTTGCGCTTCTCAGCGTAGGCGCGGCGCGTGGCGGCGAACCAGGGGTCGACGACGAGATCGCGCACCGCGCGGGTCAGCGCGAGCCGCCAGTCCGACAGCGTCGCCGTGACGGGATCCTTGCCGATGGCGTAGCGCAGGCTGTGCGCCATGGCGACGCGAAGCGCCTCTCCGTCGATCTGCTTCGCAGTGTCCGTCGCGCCGTCATGCATGGCGATACCCCGATCCTGTGCAGATGCAGGCTATCGCGCGCCGCAGTGCGGCATGCAACCCCGCCTTATGGGGCGCCGTCCCCAGTCGCCGCCCCAGGTCGCCGACCAGGCCGCGCGGCCAGCGTCGCCTCGCCGGCGCCCTTTGGCGGCAAGGAAAGGGGGGCCGTTTCATGGAAAGTTGACGCATGTTTCACTGTCCTGTGAGCGGGCGGACAAGGCTCGCGCCTAGCGTGCCCGGGTCGATCATCCCTCAACTGGAAGTGGAAAACATGATCAAGACCTTCACGGCGGTTTCGCTTGCGCTCGTCGCCGCGCCGCTCTCGGCCGCCACGCTTACCGGCTTCGCGTCCCTGCCCGCCGAAACCTTCGTTCCCGGCCCGACCTCCGGCCAGTTCCAGAACCCCGCCAACGGCGTGACCCCGCCCTATGTCGGCCAGCAGCCTGTGCAGGGCTTCTCGTCCGTCATCTCCAACGGCGCCGGCGGCTTCCTCGCCATGTCCGACAACGGCTTCGGGGGCAAGGGGAACTCGGCCGACGCGCTGCTGCTGGTGCACGACATCTCGGTCGACTTCCGCACCGAGACGGGCGGCACAGGCGCGGTGACGGTGAACTCCAGCACGCCGCTTTCCGACCCCGACGACCTCGTGAGCTTTCCGATCGTCGCGGAGCAGACGTTCTACCCCAACGGCGCCGGGGATATTCCGGTCGACGGGGCCATCGCCTCCGGCCGGCTGCTGACCGGCGCCGACTTCGACATCGAATCGATCCGCCGCGACGCGAGCGGAAACTTCTGGATCGGCGAGGAGTTCGGCCCCTTCCTGCTGCACACCAACGCGGATTTCGAACTCATCGCCCCCGAGATCGCCACGCCTGGGGTCCAGTCTCCCAACAACCCGTTCCTCGGCGCCGCCGCGCCCAACCTCGGCGGCAGCCGCGGCTATGAAGGCATGGCGATCAACGAGGCCGGCGACACGCTTTACACGCTGCTTGAGGGAACCGTCGCTGGCGACCCGGCGCGCACGCTGCGCCTGTCGGAGTTCGACATCGCCGACGCCAGCTTCACCGGCGAACAGTGGCTCTATCCGCTCGACCCCGCCGGCGCGGCCATCGGCGAGCTTACCCTCGTCGAAGACAACGTCTTCGTCGTGATTGAGCGCGACGGCGGGCAGGGCCCCTCCGCGGCCTTCAAGAAGCTGTTCCTCATCGACCTGGACCAGTCCGACGCCGACGGCTTTCTGAAGAAGACCGAGATCGTCGACCTGCTGGCGATTGACGATCCGTTCGATCTCGACGGCGACGGCTCGAACGTCTTCAGCTTTCCGTTCGTGACGATCGAGAGCGTGCTGCCGCTCGACGCCTACACGCTGCTCGTCGCCAACGACAACAACTTCCCCGGCAGCGCCGGTCGCACGGCGGGCGTGCCCGACAACAACGAGTTCATCCGCATCACGCTCGATCAGCCGATCGCCTCGCTGGCGCCTGTGCCGCTGCCCGCGGCCGGCTGGCTGATGATCGCCGGGCTGGCCGGGCTTGCGGCGATGCGCCGCCGCGGCTGACGCCGGAATTTGCCGTGCCCGCGGCGCGTCGCGGGCACGTTCCATCGGGAAAGACTCAGACGAAGAAGCTCTCGACGCCCGCGAGGACGGCTGCGACGACTGCGACCGTGACGGCGATGGACGCCGCGCCCGCCGTCAGACCGGCGAGAAGCACGGTGCCGTCGCGGTCGAGCAGCGCCAGCGCGCTCACCACCAGAGACCAGGCGGGAAACGCGCCGGTCAGCGGCAGCGGCGTGAACAGCGCCACCGACACGGCGAAGAGCATCGCGCCGACGATCCGCTCGTTGCGCGCGGTGAACAGCCACGGCCGGCGCGGCTTCAGGGTGCGCTCGATGGGGCGGACCAGCGGGCGCAGCCGGATCACCGCACGCTTCAGCGCCTTGCGGGAGACGCGCCTGCGGGCGATGACGCGCGGCAACCACAGGTGGTGGGCCCCGAGCGCCATCTGGGCGGTGACGATCAGCAGCGGGACCGCCGTCACGAGCGTCGAGCCCAGCGGCGCCGGAATGAGGTTCACCAGCGCGAAGACCAGAATCGCCCACGAGAAGGAGCGGTCTCCGAGACTGGCGAGCACGGCCTCCACACTGACGCTCTCCTCCTCGCCGCGCTGGTTTGCGGCGCGCAGGAGCGAACGGGACATGGAGGCGCGTCGCACCGGAGCCGGCGCCGTCATCCGGGGGCTCTCCGCCCCATCCTCGATCCCGCCGCCATCCATGACCCCTCACATCCGCCTGTTTCGCGCGCAGATCAAGCCGTCAGATTCGGCAATCGGACCGCCGCGGCGCGGCTGTTGAAGTCGCGGCGGAGGCCTCTATAACATCGACAGGAAATATGACTTTAGAGGAGCGAGCCATGGGGTTCGGATATGAGGCGCTCGACCTGGCGCGGTTCCAGTTCGCGTTCACAGTGTCGGCGCACATCATCTTTCCCGCCTTCTCCATCGGTCTGGCGAGCTATCTCGCCGTGCTGAACGGGTTGGGGCTGGCGACCGGCGACGCCGTCTATCGCCGCCTGTTCGACTACTGGAAGACGATCTTCGCCGTCGTCTTCGGCATGGGCGTCGTCTCCGGCATCGTCATGAGCTACCAGTTCGGCACCAACTGGTCGGTGTTCTCCGACAAGACCGGGCCCGTTCTGGGGCCGTTGATGGGCTACGAAGTGCTTTCGGCCTTCTTTCTGGAAGCCGGGTTCCTCGGGGTCATGCTGTTCGGGCGCGAGCGGGTGGGCCCGAACCTGCATTTCTTCGCGACGCTGATGGTGGCCGTGGGCACGCTGTTCTCGGCTTTCTGGATTCTCAGCGTAAACAGCTGGATGCACACGCCCGCGGGCTATGGCGTCAACGAGGTCGGCCAGTTCGTGCCGGTGGACTGGTGGGCGGTCGTGTTCAACCCGTCCTTCCCCTACCGGCTGGTCCACATGGTGCTGGCGGCGTATCTGACGACGGCGTTCATCGTCGGCGGCGTGGGGGCGTGGCATCTGCTGCGGGCGCGGCGCACGGGGCGGACCGACCGGGCGGCGCGGGTGATGTTCTCGATGGCGATGTGGATGGCGCTGCTCGTGGCGCCGCTTCAGATCGTCGCGGGAGACCTGCACGGCATCAACACGCTGGAGCATCAGCCCGCCAAGATCGCCGCCATGGAGGGCCACTACGAGACCCGCGCCCCGGCGCCGCTGATCCTGTTCGGACTGCCCGACGACGAGGCCGAGGAGACGCGCCACGCAGTCGAGATACCCTATCTCGGCTCGCTGATCCTCAAGCACGACCTCTCCAGCCCGGTGCAGGGTCTCAAGGAGTTCCCGAAGGAGGAGCGCCCGCCCGCGGCGCTGATCTTCTGGACCTTCCGCGTCATGGTGGCGGTCGGCTTCGCCATGCTCGCCGTCGGCCTCTGGTCGGGCTGGGCGCGGCTCAAGGGGCGGCTTTTCGAATTGCCCTGGCTGCACCGGGCGGCGGTGGCGATGGGGCCGAGCGGCTTTCTCGCCGTGCTGTGCGGCTGGATCACCACCGAGGTCGGCCGGCAGCCCTACACCGTCTACGGCCTGCTGCGCACGGCCGACAGCGCCTCGCCGCTCGACGCGCCCGCCGTGGGGGCGTCGCTGCTGGCGTTCATCATCGTCTATTTCGCGGTTTTCGGCGCCGGGACGTTCTATGTGCTGCGGCTGATGGCGCATGGGCCCGAGGACGGGCTCGACATCGACGCGCTCGGCCCGACGCGCGCCGCCGGCGTGACGCCGGCGGCTTCCATGCGGCGGCCCGCCGCGCATCCGGCGGAGTGAGCGAGATGGAGACCGAACTCGTCTGGTTCGGCCTGCCCTTCATCTGGGCCGGCCTGATCGCCTTCGCCGTCTACGCCTACATCGTGCTCGACGGGTTCGATCTGGGCGTCGGGATACTGTTTCCGTTCTTTCGCGGCCGCGAGGAGCGCGACCTTGCGATGAACTCCGTCGCGCCGGTTTGGGACGGCAACGAGACCTGGCTCGTGCTGGGGGGCGGGGGGCTCTTCGCCGTGTTTCCGCTGGCCTATTCGGTGATCATGCCGGCGCTCTACGCCCCGATCGTCGCGATGCTGCTGGGCCTCATCTTCCGCGGCGTGTCCTTCGAGTTCATCCATCGGACGCGGCGCGGGCGCTTCCTGTGGGAATGGGGCTTCTTCGGCGGGTCGCTGATCGCCTCCTTGGCCCAGGGGATCGCGCTGGGCGCGCTGGTGCAGGGCGTGGAGGTCGAAGGGCGGGCCTACGCCGGCGGCTGGTGGGACTGGCTGACGCCGTTCTCGCTGCTGACCGGGGCCGCGCTGGTCGTCGGTTACGCCCTGCTGGGCGCGACGTGGCTGGTGATGAAGACCGAGGGCGACCTGCAGGCCTTCGCGCGGCGCGTCGCCTGGGGCGCCGGGGCCGGCACCGTGGGGCTGATCGGCCTCGTCAGCCTGGTCACGCCGTTCCTGCAGCCGCTCTACTTCGACCGTTGGTTCGGCTGGCCGACGATGGTTTTCAGTCTCGTTGTGCCCGTGATGGTGGCGGGATGCGTCTGGAAGCTCGTGGACGGCCTGCGCCGCGAGCATGACGTGACGCCGTTCCTCGCCGCGCAGGGGCTGTTTGCGCTGAGCTTCATCGGGCTGGGCGTGAGCTTCTTCCCCTATCTCGCGCCCCCCGCGCTCTCGATCGCGGAGGCGGCCGCGCCTGACGAGAGCCTGCGCTTCCTGCTGGTGGGCGCCGTTGTCCTGATCCCGATGATCCTCGGCTACACCGCCTACGCCTACTGGGTTTTCCGCGGCAAGGTGCGCCCCGGCGACGGGTATCACTGATGTCGGGGCGGCGCGCGCGGCTGGTGTGGTTCGTGGGCCTGTGGTGCGCAGGCGTGGCGACGCTCGCGGTCATCGCCTTCGCCATTAGGGCGGTGATATTCTGAGCGGCGAGGGCGCGGCTCAGCCGGCCGATGCAGGCGCCTCGCCGGGCGCGGCGGCCGCTTCGGCCAGCCAGCGGCGCTCCAGCATGCAGGCCATGCCCCAGTCGGAGAAGCTGGCCGAGACCTCCGCCTCCACGGCCTCGTTCGAGGTGCCGATGCGCGCGCCGGCGGCGAAGTCGAGGCCGTCGACGGGCCAGCGCAGCCCCGCCGATGAACGCCCGGAGACCGGCGCAAGCGGGAAGAAGGAGACGCGGGCGCCGGGCGCCAGGCGCGCGCGCCAGCGCGGCGGGCAGAGGAAGATCACGTCCTCCGCCCCGATCAGGACCACCCGCCGGTCGCGCCAGCGCAGCAGCGCGTGCAGGGCGGCGAGCGTGTGGTCGAAGCGCCGGCCGGTGAAGCCGACGCCGACGAACAGCGGCGCCTCGACGCTGTAGAGGCATTTCTCGAGGTCGGTCGTGTCCTGCTCGGCGATGTGGACCACCCGGGACGCCGCGCGCCAGCGCGGCAGGTCCGCGACGCTGTCCATGTCGCCGATGACGGCCTCGGCGCCTTCGTCCCAGAGCGACAGGGCGTTGGCGCCCCCGTCGGCCGCTACGACATGGGGGGCGAGCCCGCGGGCCTGCTCGAACGTCTCGCGGTCGAGCGCGCCGCCGCCGACCAGCGTGACGCCGGCGGCGAACCGCAGCGCGCTCACCTGCCCTCGTCCGGGGGCGGCGGCGCGTCAGGGTCGGGCCTGCCGATCCCCTTGAAGAGCCCCTTCAGCGGGAAGGCCCACACCACCCCGAGGCCGACATAGACCGTGAGCTCGACCAGCACATGAGGCCGCTCGAACTGATCCACCAGCCAGACGGCTGTCATGATGTAGAGCGGCAGCCCGACGACGAGGACGAGGGCGGCGAGGCGCTTGCGCGTGCGGTATGTCATGGCGCGGAGCTAGACCGAACCGACGCCCGCTTCAACAGGGGCGCCGTTGACGGAGGCGCCGCCATGGGTAGGCTCCGCCGCCGAAACAGCCGGAGCCGTGAACATGACCTCAGAAGCCGCCGCCCGCGACGTCGTCGCCGCCTATTACGCCGCCTTCAACGCGGGCGACAGCGCCGCGATGCTGGCGCTCGTGACCGATGACGTCCGCCACGACGTCAATCAGGGGGCCGCGCGCATCGGCCGCGGGAAGTTCGCCGAGTTCCTCGCCCACATGGACCGCTGCTACAGCGAGCGCCTCGCCGACCTCGTGGTGATGGCGGCGCCGGGCGGCGTTCATGCCGCGGCGCGCTTCACGGTGCACGGATCCTACAAGGCGACGGACGAAGGGCTTCCGGAGGCGAAGGGGCAGACCTATGTACTCGACGCCGGGGCCTTCCTGGAGGTCCGCGACGGAAAGGTGAGCCGCGTGGCGACCTGCTACAACCTCAACGACTGGATCGCGCAGGTATCGGCGTGACGGAGCCGGCGCGCGACCTGAAGGGCGGGCTCAGGGTCGAGCCGCTGACCGGGGACGCGCTCATCGCGGCCCTGCCGCGGCTGGCGGAGCTGCGCATCGCGGTGTTCGGCGCGTGGCCCTATCTCTACGCCGGCGACCGGGCCTATGAGGAGCGCTACATGCGCGCCTATGGCGAAAGCCCCGGCGCGCTGGTGGCGGGCTGCTTCGACGGCGCCGAGATCGTCGGCGCGTCGACCGCGGCGCCGATGGAGGACCACGCCAGGGAGTTCGCCGCGCCGTTTCAGGAGCGCGGCTACGACATCTCCGAAATCCTCTACTGCGGCGAATCGGTGCTTCTGCCGGAGTATCGCGGCCACGGCGTCGGCCACGGCTTCTTCGACGCGCGCGAGGCCCATGGCCGGGCGCTGGGCCGCAGGCGCATCTGCTTCTGCGGCGTGGTGCGCGATCCGGCGGACCCGCGCCGCCCGAAGGATTACGCGCCGCTCGACCCGTTCTGGCGCAAGCGCGGCTACGAGAAGCTCGACGGGCTGACGGCGCGCTACGCCTGGCGCGAGCACGGCGCGCGCGAGGAGACGGAGCACGAGATGCAGTTCTGGATGCGGGATCTGTGATGCGCCGCGTCGCGCTCGCGCTGATGCTGGCCGCGGCCCCGCTCTCGGCGCAGGAGGCGCGCCCGCCGGCGAGCATGGCGGAAGTCGCGCTCTCCTTTGCGCCGGTTGTGAAGGCGGCGGCGCCGGCGGTGGTCAACGTCTACACCCGCAAGGTGGTCGCCCAGCGCTCGCCCTTCGGAGGCAATCCCTTCTTTGACCAGTTCCTGCGCGAGTTCGGCGGGATGCCGCGGCGGCGCGTGGAGAACTCGCTCGGCTCGGGCGTGGTGATGCGGGCGGACGGCGTCGTCGTCACCAACGCCCATGTCATCGCCGACGCCGTGGAGATCCGCGTCGCGCTGAGCGACCGCAGCGAATACGACGCCGACATCCTGCTGTTCGACCCGCCGTCCGATCTCGCGGTGCTGAAGCTGCGCGGCGCCGAGGGCCTGCCGACGCTCGCGGCGCGGCCGGAGAATGCGCCGCTCGAGGTCGGCGACCTCGCGCTCGCCATCGGCAATCCGTTCGGCGTCGGCCAGACGGTGACGATGGGCGTGATCTCGGGGCTGGGGCGCACGGCGGGACGGCGCGGCGGCGGCTACTTCATCCAGACCGACGCCTCGATCAATCCGGGCAACTCCGGCGGCGCGCTGGTCGACATGGCGGGGCGGCTGATCGGCGTGAACACGGCGATCCTCAGCCGCTCGGGCGGCTCGGTCGGGATCGGCTTCGCCATTCCGGCGAGCCTCGTGAGCCATGCGGTCGAGAGCGCGCTGCGCGGCGAGAAGGAGCTGGTCCGGCCCTGGGCGGGCGTGCGCGGGCAGCCGGTGACGGCCGATCTCGCGGACGCGCTGGGCCTGCCGAGGCCGGCCGGCGTGCTGATCGCGGCGCTGCACCCGCGCAGCCCGTTCGGGCGGGCGGGCCTGCGGCAGGGCGATGTGATCGTCGCCCTTGACGGGGCTCCGGTCGAGTCGCCGGAGGAGCTGGCCTTCCGGCTGGCCGCGATGGGCGTCGGCGGCACTGTCACGCTGGAGGCCGTGCGCCGGGGCGAGACGGTGGAGGCCGAGGTCGCGCTGATCGCGCCGCCGCCGGGCGCGGGCAACTGACCCGCGACCTTTTCTCCGACGCGCCAGACGGCGCCGGCGACGGGGGCGCCGCCGCCGAGGGCCGCGCCAGCCGGTCGGCGCCGGAGCCTCCCGGCCCGCGTCCTCTGGCCGACCGTCTGCGGCCGGAACGGCTTGAGGACGTTCTTGGGCAGGACGCGCTGCTCGGGCCTGGCGGCGCGCTGACGGCGCTGGCGCGACGCCCGGTCTCCACGATCCTCTGGGGGCCGACCGGCGTGGGCAAGACCACCATCGCCCGGCTGCTGGCGCGCGAGAGCGGCCTGCGCTTCGAGCAGATCAGCGCGATCTTCTCCGGCGTGGCCGAGCTGAGGAAGGTCTTCGACGCGGCTGCGGCGCTGTGGCGGACGGGGCGGGCGACGCTGCTCTTCGTCGACGAGATCCATCGCTTCAACCGCGCGCAGCAGGACGGGTTCCTGCCGCACATGGAGACGGGCGCGGTCATCCTCGTCGGCGCGACCACCGAGAACCCGTCCTTCGCGCTGAACGCCGCCCTTCTGAGCCGCGCGCAGGTGCTGCGGCTCGCGCCGCTCGACGAGGCGGCGATCCACGCGCTCCTGCAGCGCGCCGAGGCGGACGCCGGCCGCGCGCTGCCGGTGGACGCGGCCGGGCGGGCCGCGCTCGCCGGCATGGCCGATGGCGACGGGCGCGCGGCGCTGAACCTTGCCGAAGCCGCGCTGGCGCTGGAAGGCGGACCCCATGGCCCGGCGGAGCTGTCGGCGCGTCTGGCGCGGCGCGCGGCGCTCTATGACCGGACGGGCGACCAGCATTTCGGTCTGATCTCCGCGCTGCACAAGGCGGTGCGCGGGTCGGACCCCGACGCCGCCCTCTACTGGCTGGCGCGGATGCTGCAGGGCGGGGAGGATCCGCGCTATCTCGCGCGCAGGCTGATCCGCATGGCGGCGGAGGACGTCGGGCTGGCCGATCCGCAGGCGCTTGGCCTCGCCGTCGCCGCCCGCGACACCTACGAGACGCTGGGCTCGCCGGAGGGCGACCTGGCGCTGGCCGAGGCGGCCGCCTACCTGGCGCTGGCGCCGAAGTCGAACGCGCTCTACGCCGCCTTCAAGGCGGCACAGGCGGACGCGCGTGAGACCGCGGGCCTGCCGCCGCCGGCGCACATCCTCAACGCGCCGACTCGGCTGATGAAGGAGCAGGGCTTCGGGGCGGGCTACGCCTACGACCACGACGCGCCGGACGCGTTCTCCGGGCAGGACTACTTTCCCGAGCGACTCGGCCGCCGCCGCTATTACGCGCCGACGGATCGTGGATTCGAGCAGGAAATGGGCGCCCGGATGGCGAGACTGTCGCGATTGAGGGCGGCGCGCGGCGGCGATGACGCCGATGGCGCAGGCGAGAAGTGACGGGTCGCCGCAGCGGCTTGGCGCCGCCTCGCAATCGGGGCGGCGCGCCTTCACCTTCGCAGGACATCGTCCCGGGGGCCCTTGTGGATCTGACCGACTTCGACCCGCGCCTGTTGCGCCTCACCTACGCTAGCCGCGCCGTGGAATGGCTCTCGCGCGACGATCTTCGCGCCATCGCCGACAGCGCCCAGAAGCGCAACCGCGCGATGGGACTGACGGGCCTTCTGCTCTATGTGGATGGCGATTTCCTCCAGATACTGGAGGGGGCCGGCGGCGCCGTCGAGCAGCTTTTCGAGATGATCGAGAACGACCCGCGCAACAGGTGGGTGACGCGCCTCTCGACCGAGCGCGTACTGCGGCGGGCCTTCGCGGACTGGTCCATGGGCTGCTTCGAGCTGGGGCTCAAGCAGATCGAAGGGGACCATTTCTTCGTGCTGGACTGCGAGACGCCGCGCATCCGGCCGCGCTTCAGCGGCGATTTCTCGGTTTTCCTCGAGCAGTTCTACGCGCGCAATCAGGCGCTCGGCCGCGTCGCGGATTTCGCGAGGGCCGTCTGACGCCCTTCCTGCGCCATGCCGACCGGCGCAATGTCGGGCGGAGATGCTTTCGGGAGGAGCGACATGGCTGACATGACGGGGCGCGGCGTGGTGATTTCCGGCGGCAGCCGGGGCATTGGCCTGGCGATCGGCAAGGCCTGCGCGGCGGCGGGCGCGCATGTGGCGATCCTCGCCAAGACGGTCGAGCCGCACCCCAAGCTGCCGGGCACCATCCACACCGCGGCCGCCGAGATCGAGGCGGCCGGCCGCGCCCACGGCGCGAAGGCGCTGCCGATCCTCTGCGACATCCGCGACGAGACGGCGACGGCTGAGGCCGTTGCGCAGGCGGCCGACGTCTTCGGGCGGATCGACGCGGTGGTGAACAACGCCTCCGCCATCAGCCTGACGCCGACGCTCGGGACCGACGTGAAGCGCTTCGACCTGATGACCGGGGTGAACAGCCGCGGGACGTTCGTGCTGACCCAGGCCTGCCTGCCGCACCTGCTGAAGTCGGATCGCGGGCATATCCTGACGCTGTCGCCGCCGCTCGACCTCGACCCGAAATGGTTCGCCGGCCACGCCGCCTACAGTCTCGCCAAATACGGCATGAGCCTGCTCACCCACGCCTGGGCGGCGGAGTTCGCCGGCAAGGTCGCCGCCAACTGCCTGTGGCCTCGCACCGCGATCGACACCGCGGCGGTGCGCAACGTGCTCGGCGGAGACGCGATGGCGGCGCGCTGCCGCACCGACGCGGTCATGGCGGATGCGGCGCTGGCGATCCTGCGCAGGTCTGTGGACTTCTCGGGATGGTTCGTGCTGGACGACCTGATGCTCGCCGCCGAAGGCGTGACCGACTTCGAAGCCTATGCGGTGACGCCGGGCGCGGAGCTCTTCATCGACTTCTTCGTGCCGGCGGACGCGCCGCAGCCCGAGGCGGCCGGCGGCGTCGTGGGCTGGCGCGCGCCCTCCCTCTAGACGCGGGGCGCCGCCGGCCTGCCGGTCGCCTTGGTCGATGAACTCGCCGGGCGGCGGCCGCCGTCTCGCGGCAGTCCGCCAGGATCGTTCTGCGCATGGGGCGAATCCTTCGGCTTTCGGGTCGTTCGGAAAGGCGGAGGCCTTCCGGCGCGGCCATGCGGAAAAGGGTCGACGTCGGCAGCGCGGGCGCGCTCAGCCGCCGCCGGACGCTCGGGAAAGCGCTCGCGCGTGACGCATCGTCGCCGGCGGGGCTTTACGGGCGGCGGGGTTTTGCGCCATAGACGGCCGGAGGACCGCGCGAGCGCGGGTAACAATCGTGCGCGCGACGCCGGGTCGCTGTTGCGGAACATGAGGGGAAAGCCGGCATGGCTGAGCATCATCACCACGGGTCGATGGACATCTCCGAGCAGGAGCGGACCTTCGCCGGCTTTCTTCGGGTCGCCGGCGTCGCGATCGTCGTGGCCGTGGCCGTTCTCCTTGTCCTGACCACCCGCATCTGATCCGTCGCGCCGCGCGGCCGTCCGGCCCGCAGCGCATCCAGCCATGACGGCCCGCGCCGCCAGCGCGGCGGGTCGACGCGCCCAACCGAGAGGAGCGGCATGAAGATCGCAGTGCCGAAGGAGACCCGCGCCTACGAGACGCGCGTCGCGGCGGTTCCCGAGACCGTCAAGAAGTTCATCGCCCTCGGCGCCGAAGTCACGGTGCAGAGCGGGGCGGGGGACGCCGCCAGCATCCCCGACGCCGCGTTCGAGGCTGTCGGCGCAAGCATCGCCAAGTCCTTCGCCGCCTGCGTGAAGGACGCCGATTTGGTGCTGAAGATCCAGCGCCCGACCGATGCGGAGATCAAGTCCTTCAAGAAGGGCCAGATGCTGTTCAGCTCGATGTATCCCGGGCTCGACCGTCCGATCACCGACGCTCTGGCCGAGAAGGGCGTCGAGGTGTTCGCGATGGAGTTCATGCCGCGGATCAGCCGCGCGCAGAGCATGGACGTGCTGTCGAGCCAGGCCAACCTCGCCGGCTACAAGGCGGTGCTCGAGGCGGCGAACCTCTACGGCAAGGGCATGCCGCAGATGATGACGGCCGCGGGCACGGTGGCGCCCGCCAAGGCGTTCATCATGGGCGTCGGCGTCGCCGGCCTGCAGGCGATCGCCACGGCGCGCCGGCTCGGCGCGGTCGTCACGGCGACCGACGTGCGCCCCGCCACCGAGGAGCAGGTCGCCTCGCTCGGCGCGAAGTTCATCGCCGTGAAGAACGACGAGTTCCTCAACGCGCAGACCTCCGCCGGCTACGCCAAGGAGATGTCGGACGACTACAAGAAGCAGCAGGCGGAGCTGGTCGCCGGCCACATCGCCAAGCAGGACATCGTGGTGACCACCGCGCTTATCCCCGGCCGCAAGGCGCCGATCCTCGTCACGAAGGCGATGGTCGAGAGCATGAAGCCGGGCTCGATCATCGTCGATCTCGCGGTGGAGCAGGGCGGCAACGTCGAGGGCGCGGAGCTCGACAAGATCGTGGAGACCCCTAACGGCGTGAAGATCGTGGGCCTGCCGAACATGGCCGGGCGCCTCGCCGCCGACGCCTCGTCGCTCTTCGCGCGCAACCATCTCAATTTCCTGTCGCCGTTCATCAAGGACGGCGCGCTCACGCTCGACGAGGACGACGAGCTGGTGAAGGGCATTCGCCTGACCCGCGACGGGGCCCTCGTCCACCCGTTCCTGACGAAAGAAGGCTGACCGCCATGGCTGACGCGCTTCAAACGCTCCGCGACGCCGCGGAGGCCGCCGCTTCCTCCGCCGCCGCGCTCGCCGAGGCGGCCCGCGGCGTGGCCGCAGAGGCGGCCGCCAATGCGGAGGCCGCCGCGCCGGTCGCCGATGCGGCGGCCCATGCGAGCGGGGTGGACCCGTTCGTGTTCCGCCTCGCGATCTTCGTGCTGTCGATCTTCATCGGCTACTATGTCGTGTGGTCGGTGACGCCGGCCCTGCACACGCCGCTCATGTCCGTCACCAACGCGATCTCCTCGGTGATCGTGGTCGGCGCGCTGGTCGCGGTGGGGGCCGACGCCGCCGAGGGCGCCACGCAGGCGACGAAGATCTTCGGCTTCATCGCGCTGGTGCTCGCCTCGGTGAACATCTTCGGCGGCTTTCTTGTCACCGAGCGGATGCTCGGCATGTACAAGCCCAAAGAAAAGAAGTGAGGGCCATATAGATGGAGAATTTTGCGGCTCTCGCCTACCTCGTCTCCGGCGTCCTGTTCATCATGGCGCTGCGCGGGCTCAGCCATCCGACGACGTCGCGGCAGGGCAACCGCTACGGCATGATCGGCATGGCGCTGGCCATCGTCACCACGCTCGTCGTCGCCGGCCCCTCCAGCAACGAGGGCGTCCTGCTGATCGTGGCGGGGCTCGCCCTCGGCGGCTTCGCCGGCGCGCAGATCGCGAAGAAAGTGCCGATGACGGACATGCCGCAGCTGGTCGCGGCGTTCCACAGCCTCGTCGGCCTCGCGGCTGTGTTCGTGGCGGCGGCGGCGCTCTACAGCCCCGTGGCCTTCAACATCGGCGTTCCCGGCGACATCCACGCCGCTTCGCTGGTGGAGATGAGCCTCGGCGTCGCCATCGGCGCGATCACCTTCACTGGCTCGGTCATCGCCTTCGCCAAGCTCGACGGACGGATGTCGGGCGCTCCGATCATGCTGCCCAACCGGCACCTGATCAACGGCGCGCTCGCGGCCGGTCTGGTGTTCATGGTCTACACCTTCATCCAGACGCAGGACGTGTTCTGGTTCTGGGCGATCACCGCCGCGGCGCTGGCGCTGGGCGTGCTGATCATCATCCCGATCGGCGGCGCCGACATGCCGGTGGTCGTGTCGATGCTGAACAGCTACTCGGGCTGGGCGGCGGCGGGCATCGGCTTCACGCTGGGCAACGAGGCGCTGATCATCACCGGCTCGCTGGTCGGCTCCTCGGGCGCGATCCTGTCCTACATCATGTGCGCCGGCATGAACCGCAGCTTCATCTCCGTCATCCTCGGCGGCTGGGGCGGCGATGCGGCGGCGGCGGGCGGCGGCGAGGCGGGCGAGCAGAAGCCCTACAAGCGCGGCTCGGCGGACGACGCAGCCTTCATCATGCAGAACGCCGGCTCCGTCATCATCGTGCCGGGCTACGGCATGGCGGTGGCGCAGGCCCAGCACGCGCTGCGCGAGATGGGCGACAAGCTCAAGGAGGCGGGCGTGGACGTGAAATACGCCATCCACCCCGTCGCGGGCCGCATGCCGGGCCACATGAACGTGCTGCTGGCCGAGGCCAACGTGCCCTATGACGAGGTGTTCGAACTGGAGGACATCAACTCGGAGTTCTCCCGTGCGGACGTGGCCTTCGTCATCGGCGCCAACGACGTGACCAACCCCTCGGCCAAGACCGACCCGAAGTCACCCATCGCCGGCATGCCGGTGCTGGACGTGGAGAACGCCAAGACGGTGCTGTTCGTGAAGCGCTCGATGGGCGCGGGCTACGCCGGCGTCGAGAATCCGCTGTTCTTCTTCGACCAGACGATGATGCTGCTCGGCGACGCCAAGAAGATGTGCGAGGACATCGTCAAGGCGATGGACTGACGCAAAGCGCCATTGCGAACTCTGACGGCCCGCGCCCCGTGCGCGGGCCGTTTCGTTTTTGGGACGCGCCAATCAGGGCTTGATGTAGGTGTAGCCATCCATCTGCAGGCGCGACAGTTCCGCCACGCCGGAGGGCACGATGTCGTCCTCCCAAACGTCGAACAGATCGTCGTTGTAGGAAATTTTCCGGCCCGTCAGCGTGTTGTTGCAGACTTGGAAACCCACGCGCTGCGCCTTCAGCCCGGTGATGTTCTGCTGGAGCAGATCGTTCGACATGGCGTCGCGCAGCATCGAGACGCCGTCGCCGTGCAGGACGATCTTGATCTCCATGTTCTCCGCGCCGACGGCGTTGATGTGGTTCTGGATGTTGTTGAGCGCGCCGCGATAGGCCTTCGACTGCTCTCCGCCGCCGTAGTTGATGTGATAGACGACCTTCTGCTTGCCGTAGCGGGCCGTCTCCTCGGCGTGGGCCAGGATGGGAAGCGCCAGCGCGGCGAACAGAAGCGCGGCGGCGCGGATGAGCCTGATCATGGGTTTCCTCCGGTTATGGTTATGGGCGACCGGCGTAGCGCAGGGCCGGCCAGCCTCGCAGCTTCCCCGCTTGTCGGGTTCCGCGCCAGCAATTAAGGGGATGGCGAGACCAAGGAGGTAAGAATGGCCGGTCCGCGCACGCTCTACGACAAGATCTGGGACGCCCATAAGGTCCACGAGGCCGAGGACGGCACCTGCCTGATCTACATCGACCGCCACCTCGTGCATGAGGTGACTTCGCCCCAGGCATTCGAGGGCCTGCGGATGACCGGGCGCAAGGTGCGCCACCCCGAGGCGACGCTGGCGGTGCCCGACCACAACGTGCCGACCTCGGCCGACCGGACCGAGCAGATCAAGGACGAGGACAGCCGCATCCAGGTCGAGGCGCTGCGGACCAACGCGCGTGACTTCGGCGTGGAGATGTACGACGTCGACGACGTGCGGCAGGGCATCGTCCACATCATCGGGCCGGAGCAGGGGCTGACGCAGCCCGGCATGACCATCGTCTGCGGCGACAGCCACACCGCCACCCACGGCGCCTTCGGCGCGCTGGCGCACGGCATCGGCACCTCCGAGGTCGAGCATGTGCTCGCCACGCAGACGCTGATCCAGAAGAAATCCCGGAACATGAAGGTCGAGGTGACGGGCGCGCTGCCGGTCGGCGTCACGGCCAAGGACATCACGCTCTCGGTGATCGGCCACACCGGCACCGGCGGCGGCAACGGCCATGTCATCGAGTATTGCGGCGAGGCGATCCGCGCGCTCTCGATGGAAGGGCGCATGACCGTCTGCAACATGGCGATCGAGGGCGGCGCCCGCGCGGGGCTGATCGCGCCGGACGAGAAGACCTTCGCCTACATCATGGGCCGGCCGCGGGCGCCGAAGGGCGCGGCGTGGGAGATGGCGCTGCACGCCTGGCAGGAGCTGTTCTCCGACGAAGGCGCGCATTTCGACAAGCTGGTGACGCTGGATGCGGCGAAGATCGCCCCGGTCGTGACCTGGGGCACGAGCCCGGAAGACGTGCTGCCGATCACCGCGTCGGTGCCGCATCCGGAAGATTTCAAGGGCGGCAAGGTCGAGGCCGCGCGCCGCTCGCTCGACTACATGGGGCTGACGCCCGGCACGCCGCTGACCGAGATCGAGATCGACACGGTGTTCATCGGCTCCTGCACCAACGGCCGCATCGAGGACCTGCGCGAGGTCGCCAAGGTGATGGAGGGCCGGAAGGTCAAGGAAGGCCTGCGCGCCATGATCGTGCCGGGCTCGGGGCTGGTGCGGGCGCAGGCCGAGGAGGAGGGCATCGCCCAGAAGCTCATCGAGGCGGGCTTCGACTGGCGTTTCGCCGGCTGCTCGATGTGCCTCGGCATGAACCCCGACCAGCTGAAGCCCGGCGAGCGCTGCGCCTCCACCTCCAACCGCAACTTCGAGGGCCGTCAGGGCCGCGGCGGGCGCACCCACCTCCTCAGCCCCGCCATGGCGGCGGCGGCGGCGGTGACGGGCCGGCTGACGGACGTGCGGAGCCTCTGAGCGCCGTGGGCGGCGATGCTTCCGGGATGGCGCAGCTTGGGCGGGAGGCGGGCGTCCCGGCCTCGCCAGATGCGGCGCGGCTGGAGCGCGTGCCGAACCCGCACCCCGACGCGCTCTATGTCGCGCGCTTCACCTGCCCGGAGTTCACCTCGCTCTGCCCCGTCACCGGCCAGCCGGATTTCGCGCATCTGGTGATCGACTACGTTCCCGACGCCTGGCTGGTGGAGAGCAAGTCGCTGAAGCTCTACCTGACCAGTTTTCGCAACCACGGCGCCTTCCATGAGGATTGCACGGTGGGCGTGGGCCTGCGGCTGGTCGAGTTCTTGGCGCCGCGCTGGCTGCGCATCGCCGGCTACTGGTACCCCCGCGGCGGCATCCCCATCGACGTCTTCTGGCAGACCGGCGCGCCGCTGGAGGGGGTGTGGTTGCCCGAGACGGGGGTGGCGGTGTATCGGGGGAGGGGGTGAGTTTCTGTTCAGGCAAACCTTCCTATCGGATACTAAAATAAACTTAAAGCCCAGTCAGAAATGATGGTTAATCTCTGTGCCAAGAATTTCCATCTGAGCCATTTATGCTTATCGCTTTTCCAGAGGTTACTTCAACATTGGCAATCATCTGATGCCAATCAAGAAACATAATTTGACTGTTTGAAATTATACCTACCCGAGATGGCTCGTTGCACTCATTTCGAGCAGTCAAGAAGGGGCCTTCCATTGAGAATCGTGGCGTATATGCTTTATTCGAGCGACAGCCACCTCTAACTATTAGGACTCTTGGGTAATCGCCCAATAGAGATGGGACACTTAAGTTGTTATTGTTTCAGCTAACTTAAAATTTAGCATTCTCTGCCAAACTAGTGGAATACAACTCTGGCGTTCGCGATAGGATTCAAGAAATTCATCAGTGTCGAAGCCTTTTTGATCAATGCTTTGGATTTCTGCAGCGCCACCGAGCGTTAATTCCTTGAGCCAACCCCAGAAATTAGTCGACAACTCTGCTTTTGCTGCAAGAGAAGTCTCAGACCTAGAATATTCTGCAGCAAAATTGCCACATTCTATTTCAATTTGCTTTGTAATGTCGTCAAGGTTGACCGCGCCGTTGTGTTGGCCCGCCGCTTGAAACGGTAAGAACGATAATATAACCGGCACCCAGTACAGCTTCATTTTGCATTCTCCCGAGCTCAATCCAGACTCAAGGTTAACTGAACTCGGCTGCAATTAATAGTTAATTTATCAAGTAAAGAAATTGGCATAATGATGTGCCTTGATTGGTTATCTTAGAATTTGGCCAACTCCCGCTCCAGCGCCGCCAGCCTCAGCGCCACCAGATCGGGGTGGGTGCGGATGATGCGGTAGCGGCCTCGGCCGGTCTTGGCGACGAGGCCCTGCGCGGCGAGGCGCTGCAGCACCTGCGCGGCGTAGGTGCGCTTCATCGCGAAGCCGCGGTCGAGGACGTGGTCCTGCGCGTCGGCCACAGCGATGACGCGCCGCTCCCAGTTCGCCAGAAGCTCCATGATCGCGGCGAGCGGCGCCTCGGCGCGGGCGGCCATCGGCGCGCGCTCGCCTCGGCGGGCGGCGAGGAGGCGGCGGCGCAGCGCGTCGGCCTGCGGCTTCGGCAGGGCGGGGGCGAGGCTCTCCAGCGCGGCCTCGAGGCGGTGGCGGGCGAGTTCGGCGGCCTCGGCCTGCCGCTTCAGGCGGGCGATGCGCGCCGTCTCCTCCTCGACCTGCGCGAGCATCAGCTCGGCGCTCTCCGAGATGCGGGCGGCGGCGTCGGGGGCGGCGGCGTCGGGGGCGGTCGGGGCGGATGCGACTGGCGGGGACTGCGTGCTCGCGGCCATGGGCGCTTTCTCCAACGACTGTGTTCGGGAATGGGCGACTCTGAAATCGGCCGGCAGAGTACAGGCGCGGCCTCAAGAAGCGGTGAGCGGCGCGAAAGGCGGCGGGCGGGCGAGGACGGCGGCCCCGGCGACCCGGCGCAGGGCGCTGGCGGGGCGGGCTGATCCCGCGCGCGGCGGGGCGAGGACAGCGCGCATCGGTCCGCCCCCGATAACGGCCGGTTTCGGCCGCTTTCGGGCATGGAGGGGGCCGCGCGACGCGCGCGGGACGGGCGGATGGTCGGACTGTTCCCGCCAGGCGGGCCGATCTAGGGTCGCGGCCATGCGCATCATCTCCGCCCAAGAGGTCGCCGCGGCGACGCCCTATCCCGCCCTGATCGACGCGCTGTCGGCGGCCTTCGCCGAGCCCGGCGCGGTGGAGGCGCCGCCGCGCGCGCATCACGCCATGGCCGTGACGGGCCGGGCGGAGCGGACGCTGCTGCTGATGCCGGCCTGGGACCGCGACGGGCTGACGGTGGTGAAGCTGGTGACGGTGGCGCCGGACAACGGCGAACGCGGCCTGCCTGCGGTGCAGGGGGCGGTGCTGGTCGGCGACGCGGAGACCGGGGCCTGGCGGCTGGCGCTCGACGGCGGCGAGCTGACGGCGCGGCGCACGGCGGCGGCCTCGGCGCTGGCGGCGCGCTGGCTGGCGCGGGAGGATGCGTCGCGGCTGTTCATGGTGGGGACCGGGCGGCTCTCGACCGCGCTGATCGAGGCCCACGCGGCGGCGCTGCCGCTCAGCGAGGTGCGGGTGTGGGGGCGGCGGCCCGAGGCGGTCTCGCGCGTGGTGGAGTGGGCCCGCGCGCGGGGGTTCGACGCCGCGCCGGCGGCGCTGGAGGCGGGCGCGGGCTGGGCCGACGTGATCTCCTGCGCGACGCTGTCGCAGGCGCCGCTGATCGAGGGCGCGTGGCTGCGGCCGGGCGCGCATCTCGATCTCGTCGGCGCGTTCCGGCCCACGATGCGGGAGACGGACGGCGCCGCGGTGGCGCGCGCCTCGGTGTTCGTGGACACCATGGCCGGCGCGCGGGGCGAGGCGGGAGACCTGCTGCAGGCGGCGGCGGAGGGCGCCTTCGACTACGCCGACGTGCGGGCGGACCTCGCGGCGCTGTGCTCGGGCGGGCATGGCGGGCGGGCCTCGGCCGACGAGATCACGCTCTTCAAGTCGGTCGGCGCGTCGCTGGAGGATTTCGCCGCGGCGCGGCTGGCCGCCATGCGGCTGGCGGCGACGCGGCTGGCGGAGTGAGCGCTGCGGGGCGCATGGGGGGGCGCGCCGTCGCGCTGGCGGTCGTGGCGCTGGCGGCGTGGCTGAGCCTGACGCCCAAGCCGCCGTCGCTGCCCGGCGCGCCGGCGGGGACGGACCTGCTGGTGCATCTCGTCATGCATGGCGGCGCGGCGTTCTGCCTGCTGCGCGGCTGGGCGGGGGCGCTGCCGGCGGCGCTGGCGCTGGCCTTCGCGCTCGAGGGCGGGCAGGCGCTGGTTCCGGGGCGGCACGTCTTTTCCGGCGATCTCGCGATGAACCTCTCAGGCGTCGCGCTGGGGGCGATCGCCTCCGGGATGCTTGATCGCGGGCTGTTCGACGGGCTGCTCGCCCGGCGCCGGGCGCAGGCCGTAGGGGGCGACGAGCGCCCAGACATGGGGCGGGACCATGCGCTTCATCCGCCGGGGCGCTGAGCGGCGCAGGTGCAGCACGGTCTCGACGGCCTTCATCTCAAGCCGCGCGCGGGCGAACTCCAGGCCGCGGGGCCCGATGCGGGGCATGAGCCAGCCGACGAGGGGGCGCAGCCAGTTCGGCATGCCCCTGAGCGGCAGGCCCCCGGCGGCGCGCTCGGTGTTCTTCAGGAAGCCCTTCACGGCGCCGGCGCGGCGGCCCTTCGAGCCGCAGGGCGCGCTTTCGAACTCCGCGCCCAGCAGGTCGAGCATCGCCTGGCCGCGCGGGTTGCGGGCGATCACCCATTGCCGGCCCTCGCCGCCCATGTAGCCCACCGTGACGTCCGCCAGCACGTTGGCGTAGTCGACGCAGGTGCGGCAGGTCAGCGGGAAGAAGTCGGCCGGCAGCTTCGAGATCGGCAGCTTCAGGAACGGGATCAGGCGGGTGCGGCCGTCGTCGTGGCGGATCTCCACGCGGTAGTCGGCGCGGAATTCGAGGTAGCTGATCGTCTCCGGCCGGTCGTCGAGCAGGTCGAGGAAGCGGTGGAACTTCTCGGTTGTGGTGTTGTCCGAACAGGGCGTGCCGATGACGTAGAGCTTCTCGAGGCCAAGCTCCGCCTCCAGCCGCCGCAGCGCGTGGGTCTGGCAGGGGATGGCGATGACGGCGAGACGGCGGAAGCCGCGGGCGAGCGCGGGCTCCAGCAGCGCCAGCGTCGGCGCATAGCCCATCCGCATGCCCCGCGCGCCGGCCATGGCGGCGGGGTCGGTGACGATGACGGGCAGCGGACGCCAGCGGTCCTCGGGGTGCGGCGCGACGGTCAGCACGGCGTCGACCTCGCCGGTCTCCAGCAGGCGCTCGGCGATGCGGGTGGTCAGGCCGGTCCATTGCGCGCCCTCGGCGGGCGGCGCGAGGCGGGCGCGGCGCATGGCCAGGAAGGGGCCGAAATGCATCTCGTCAGGCCGCGCGGGGTCTCGCGCCCGGCCGTGGACCTGGCGCTCCATCGCGGCGTAGTCGGGCGCGATGAACTGGCAGGCGCGGCCGCAGGCCTTCGGGTCGGCCATGCGCGACACCCCGCAATCGGTGCAGAGCCGGCGCGGCGCGGGGTCGTCGCGCAGCGGCGGCGCCCAGAGCGGCGGAATGGCTGCGGGGGGCGAACGGTCGAGCATGGGCCGAGACTGCGGGCGGCGGCCCGGCGCGTCGAGCGGGCCAAAGGTCGCTGGGGGGGGCGGGCTGGGCAGGGATGCGCGGATTTCAGCCATCCGCCCCGCGGCGCCTCTTGAGCGATGAGGGCCGCGCCCTCCCTGGGGGGAGGGAGGGCGCGGCCCGTGCTGGTCGCACGGGCCAAGGGTCGAGCGAGGCGCCTTCAGGCCACAGGCCGCCTTCCGCGCTAATCGCCGTCGGCGGGCATGGCCTCGGCCGATGCCAGCGCGGCGGCGCCGGCGGTGGCCGCGCGCCGCCGTCTCTGGGTCGCGCGCGGCGGCGGGCGACCCTCCCGGCCCGCCGCCCGATTGCCGGCCCTTCGCCGCCGTGGCAGGTTCCCGCGCAGGTCCACACCCCGGAGCCCCGCGCCATGACAGCCGAGCCGCCCCTCCCGCCCCGCCGCCGTTTTCTCGCCGCCGCAGCCGCCGCGACGGCGGGCGCCGGCCTCGCCGCGCCGGCGCTGGCGCAGGCGACGGCGCGCGCCACGCTCGTCGGCGCCTTTCCGCGCGGCTTTCCCGGCGTCGGCGTGAACGCCGAGCGGCTGGCGCAGCGCATCACCGCGCTCTCCGACGGCCGGCTGGAGGTGAGCTATTTCGGCGGCGGCGAACTGGTGCCGCCTTTCGGCGTATTCGACGCGGTGGCCTCGGGCGCGGCGCAGTTCGGCCACACCGCGCCCTATTACGCGGTGGGGCAGGTGCGCTCATCGATGTACTTCACCGCCTTCCCCTACGGACTGACGGCGCTGGAGCTGGCGGGCTGGATCCGCTTCGGCGGCGGGCAGGCGCTGTGGGACGAGGCCTATGCGCCCTATGGCGTGAAGCCGTTCTACGCCGGCAACTCCGGCGCGCAGGCGGGCGGCTGGTTCCGCAACCCGATCAGTTCGCTCGACGACCTGCAGGGTCTCAAGATGCGCATCGGCGGCCTCGGCGGCGAGGTGATGCAGAAGCTCGGCGTGACGACGGTGCTGACGCCGCCGGCGGAGATCTTCCCCGCGCTGCAGTCGGGCGTGGTCGACGCGGCGGAGTTCGTCGGCCCCTGGAACGACATCGCCTTCGGCCTGCACCAGATCGCGCCCTACTACTACATGCCGGCCTTCCACGAGCCGGGCGCGGGTCTTGAGTGCATCGTCAACATGGCGTTCTTCGACGGCCTGTCGCCACATCTGCGCGGCGTGGTCGAGACGGCCGCGGCGGCGACGGCGGAGGAGACGCACGCCGATTTCCACTATCACAACGCGCGTGTCTTCAAGCAGCTCGTGGCGCTGGGGGTGAAGCCGTCGGCCTTTCCCGAGGACGTGGTCGCCGCGCTGGGCGCGGCCTCGCGCGAGGTGATCGAGGCCTATCCCGGCGACGACGCGCTCGCGCAGAGGGTCCACGCCTCCTACTTCGAGTTCGTGCGCGAGTGCGCGGCCTATGGCGGGGCGATGGAGGCGCGGGTCTATGGCGACCGCGCCCGGGTCTGGAGCGCGTGAGGGCGCGGCGCGGCGTCGCGCCGCCCGTCCGGAGCCGCCCGGCGTGAGCGGGGCGGGGCGGATGGCGGCGGCGGCGCTGGCGATCGTCGTCGCGGACCGCGCCAGCAAGCTCTGGGTGGTCGAGGGGCTGGACCTCGCGCGGGTCGGCCGGATCGAGGTGGTCGAAGGGTTCTTCTCGCTGCGCATGGCGTGGAACCGCGGCGTCAACTTCGGCCTGTTCGCCGATGACGCCGAGGAGCTGCGCTGGGCGCTGATCGCGCTGGCGGCGGCGATCAGCGTCGCCGTGGGCGTGTGGGCGATGCGCCGGGGCGACCGGCTTTCGCAGTTCGGGGCGGGGGTGCTGATCGGCGGCGCGCTCGGCAACGCCTGGGACCGGGCGACCTATGGCGCGGTGGCCGACTTCCTGAACGTGACGTGCTGCGGCTTGGTCAACCCTTACGCCTTCAACGTGGCCGACGTCGCGATCTTCGCGGGCGCGGCCGCGCTGGCGCTGGCGCCGTCGGGCGGCGGGCGCGCCGGCGACGCCGCGGGGTGAGCGCGTTGCGCCGCGCCGCGCGCGCGCCTAGAAGCGGAGCGTTGCAAGGGAGGATCGCCATGGCGATGCGCGCGCACACACACATGACGGCCCGCGGCGCTTTCCTGAAGCCTGCGCTGGCGGCGGCTCTGGCGCTCGCCGTGGCCGGCTGCTCCTCGGGCAGCCGCGAGTCGCTCGGCCTCAGCGCGCCGCCGCCCGACCCGTTCCTGACCGTCAAGCGCGCGCCGCTGGAGCTGCCGGCCGACATGCAGGCGCTGCCGCAGCCGCGGCCCGGCGCGCCGAGCCCGCGCGACCCTGACGCGCGGGCGCTGGCGCAGCAGGCGCTTGCGGCGTCGGCGCCGCGGGCGACGGGGCCGGCCGGCGCAGCCGCGGGCGGGGCGGGCGAGCGCGCGCTCGTCGCCGCGGCCGCCGCCGGCGAGAACGACGCGCAGGTGCGCGAGACCATCGTCGCCGAGGCGCGGCCGGCTGAACGCCGATACGGCCTCGACAGCTTCTTCGGCGTCGAGATCGAGCAGGACCCCGAGGCCGCCGCCGAGCGGCTCGACCCCATCGCCGAGAGCGACAGGCTTCGGGAACTGGGCGCCCCCGCCCCGACGCCGCCGGCGCCGACGGAGTGATGGAGGCCCCGCTTGCGCCGCCTCGCGCGCGGTCTATGTCAATCGACGACGCCGATCGGAGGAATGATCGCATGATGGGACTTGGAGCACGGGCCGTCTGCGCCGTCGCGGCGGTCACGATGGCTGGAGCGGCCCTCGCCGCGCCGAAGGTGACGAGCTTCACTCTCGACAACGGCATGGAGGCGGTCGTCATCGAGGACAATCGCGCCCCGGTCGTGACCCACATGGTCTGGTACCGCGTCGGCGCCGCGGACGAGCCGCGGGGGACCAGCGGCATCGCGCATTTCCTCGAACACCTGATGTTCAAGGGCACCGAGGTGATCCCCGAGGGCGCCTTCTCCAAGCTGGTCGCCGAGAACGGCGGTCAGGACAACGCCTTCACCTCACGCGACTACACCGCCTATTTCCAGCGCATCGCCGCCGACCGGCTGGAGACGGTGATGCGCATGGAGGCCGACCGGATGCGCAACCTCGTGCTCGGCGAGAACGCCGTCGAGACCGAGCGCGACGTCATCCTCGAGGAGCGCAGCCAGCGCACCGACAACAACCCCGGCGCCCTGTTCGGCGAGCAGATGTCCGCCGCGCTCTACATGCACCATCCCTACCGCATTCCGGTGATCGGCTGGCGGACCGAGATGGAGCAGCTTTCGCGCCAGGACGCGCTCGACTTCTACGCGCGCTACTATGCGCCGGACAACGCGATCCTCGTCGTGGCCGGCGATGTGGAGCCGGGGGAGGTGCGCCGGCTCGCGGAGACCTATTACGGCGTTCACGAGCCGTCGGGGCGCCCGCCCGAGGCGCGGCCGCAGGAGCCGCCGCAGCTTGCGCCGCGCCGCCTCCAGATGCGCGACGCGCGGGTGCGCCAGCCCTATGTGCTGCGCCAGTATCTCACGCCCACGCGAGTCTCCGGCGCGGCGGAGGACGCCGCGGCGCTGACCGTTCTGGCCGAGGTGCTGGGCGGCGGCGGCGTGACCTCGCGGCTGGCGCGGACGCTGGAGGTCGAGGAGGGCGTCGCGATCAGCACCGGCGCCTACTATTCGGCGTCCTCCCGCGACGACGCGGAGTTCGGGCTCTACGCCGTGCCGGCTGAGGGCGTTGACCTGTCGGCCGTGGAGGCGGGCGTTGACCGCGTGCTGGCGCGGCTGGCGACCGAGGGGCCGACCGCGGAGGAGCTGGAGCGCGCGCGCGTCGGCGTCTCGGCCGCGGAGATCTACGCCCAGGACAGCGGCGCCGGCCTCGCACGCCGCTACGGCGCGGCTCTCTCCGTGGGGCTGACGCTGGAGGAGATCGAGGCATGGCCGGACCTGCTCCGCGCCGTGGAGCGGGAGGACGTGATCCGCGCGGCGGCGATGCTGCGGCCCGAGGCGTCCGTCACCGGCTGGCTGATGGGAACCGAGACCGCGACCGCGGGCACCGAAGGATGATCGGCGTGAGCAGGACCGCAGGATTTCTGACCGGGCTTCTCGCCCCGGCGCTGCTGGCGGGCGCGGCCTGGGCGGCGGCGTCGATCCAGACGCTGACCTCGCCGGGCGGCAAGGACTACTGGCTCGTCGAGGAGGCCTCGATCCCCATGGTCGCCATGGAGATCAGCTTCGTCGGCGGCGCCTCGACCGAGCCCGACGGCAAGCTCGGCGCGTCGAACTTCCTCGCCGCGATGCTGGACGAGGGCGCGGGCGACATGGAGTCGCTGGCGTTCTCGACGCGGGCCGAACTGCTCGCGGCGAACTTCTCCTTCAGCGCCGGGCAGGATGCTTTCTCCGTCTCGGCGCGGATGCTGAGCGAGAACCTCGACGAGAGCGCCGTGCTGCTGCGCACCGCGATCGCCGAGCCGCGCTTCGACGAGGAGCCCATGCGCCGGGTGCGCGGGCAGATCGTCTCGTCCCTGCGCTCCGCCGAGACCGACCCCAATGCGCTGGCGAGCCGCGCCTGGTTCGGCGCGGCCTTCCCCGACCACCCCTACGGCCGGCCCGGCGACGGGACGATCGAGACCGTCTCCGCGCTCGACGCCGACGACCTGCGCGCCGCCCACCGGAGGCTGCTGACGCGTGAGGGCGCCGTGATCGGGATCGTCGGCGACGTCACGCCCGAGAAGGCCGGCGAGATGGTCGACATGCTGCTCGCCGGGCTGCCCGAGGCGGCGCCGGAGCGCCCCGCCATGGTCGAGCCCGACCCGGCCGGCGCCGTGAGCGTGGTGGATTTCGACGCGCCGCAGACGACGGTGATGTTCGGTCATGCCGGGCCGCTGCGCGACGACCCCGACTTCATCCCCGCCTATGTGATGAACTACATCCTGGGCGGGGGCGGGTTCAGCTCGCGCCTGACCGTGGAGGTTCGCGAGAAGCGCGGGCTGGCCTATTCCACCTACTCCTACATCGCCTCGCTCGACCGCGCCGGGCTGATCCTCGGCGGCGTCGGCACGGCGAACGCGCGCGCGGCTGAGTCGCTCGACGTGATCCGCGCGGAATGGCGGCGGATGGCGGAGGAGGGCGTGACGGCCGAGGAACTCGACAAGGCCAGGCGCTACCTGACCGGGGCCTACCCGCTGCGCTTCGACAGCAACGGCAAGATCGCGGGCATCCTCGTGGCGATGCAGCGCGACGGGCTGCCGGCGGACTATGTGACCACGCGCAACGCGCTGGTCGAGGCCGTGACGCCGGAGGACGTCTCCCGCGTGGCGCGGAAATGGCTCGACGCCGACGCGCTCCGCGTGGTCGCCGTGGGCCGACCCGAAGGGCTCGGCGAAGCGGTCGAGCCGGCGGCGATCCAGTAGGACGGACCGCCTTCGGCGGCTTTCGCCGGGGAAGCCTCTGCCGCAGGCCAGCCGCAGCGGCCCGCGGAGATCGCGTCAGAAGAGCGGGGGCCTGCGGCCGAACCAGGGCCGGGCGGCCTCCAGCTCGGCGGCGAGCGCCATCAGCGTCTCGTCATCGCCGAAGCGGGTCGCGATCTGCACGCCGATCGGCAGGCCCTCCGCGTTCCAGAACAGCGGCAGCGTCGCCGCGGGCTGGCCGCTGGCGTTGTAGACCGGCGCGAAGGGCGAATAGGGCAGGATGCCCGCCGGCCCGATGCGGTAGTCGCGGAAATCCGGGTTGATCGGCGCGAAGCGCCCGATCTCGGCGGGCGGCTCGGCCATCGTGGCGGTCAGGAACGCGTCACGCCCCTCGAAGAAGCCCGCCAGCGCCCGCCCGAAATCATGCACATGCTCGACCGCTTCGAGGTAGTCGGCGCCGGATCGCGTTTCGGCGAGGCGGATGGCGCCGAGGCTCACCGGCTCGAGCTCGTCGTCGCACAGGGGCGCGCCGCGCTTCGCGCAGCGCTCGCGCACCCAGAGCGCGGTGCCGCAGGCGACGATGGTGGTCCATGCGTCCATCAGCCCGGCGACGTCGACGGTCGGCCGCGCCTCCTCGACATGGTGGCCGAGGCTTTCGAGCAGGCGCGCGGCGTCCTCCACCGCGGCGCGGCAGTCGGGGTGGATCGGCGCGCCGTCGAGCCGGCCGGCGGTGAAGGCGACGCGCAGGCGCCGCGGCGGCCGGGCGATCGCGGCGGCGAAGCCCTCGCGCAGCGGCGGCGCGACATAGGGGCCGCCTGGGTCGTCGCCGCAGGCCGCGTCGAGCAGCGCGGCGCTGTCGCGCACGGAGCGGGTGATGAAGCCGTCGATCGCCATGCCGGCCCAGCCCTCGCCGGCGTAGGGGCCGTCCGGCAGTCGGGCGCGGGTCGGCTTCAGCCCGAAGAGGCCGCAGTTGGACGCCGGTATCCGCACCGAGCCGCCACCGTCCGAGCCATGCGCCGCCGGGACGACGCCCGCGGCGACCGCGGCCCCGGCGCCGCCCGACGAGCCGCCCGGCGTGCGGCCCAGGCTCCACGGGTTCAGCGTCGGACCGCCATAGACCTGAGCCTCGGTGACGGGGCCGACGCCGCCCTCCGGCGCGGTGGTGCGACCGAATGTGACCAGTCCGGTGGCGCGCAGCCGCTCGAACAGCAGGCTGTCGCGGGGCCACTCCGTCCAGCGCAGCAGCCGCGAGCCGCCGCTCGACGGGAAGTCGACCGCCTCGCAGCCGAGATCCTTGAGCAGGAACGGGACGCCGCAGAACGGCCCGGCGGGCGGGCCGGCGGCGATGGCGGCGCGGGCGGGGCCCTCGTCGAGCCGCGCGATGCAGTTCAGCCGCGCCTGAGCCGCCTCGGCCCGCGCGAGCGCGAGATCGAGCAGCGCCGTGGCCGTCGTCTCGCCGCGCGCGACCAGCGCCGCGAGGCCCAGCGCGTCATGGGCGGCGTAGTCGGCCTGCGACAGGCTCATTCCTGGAGGGGGGCGATCAGGGTCATGGCGCGCATCGCGTCGCCCATCACCGCGGGGGCGAAGGCGTCCGCGAAGATCTTGGCGAGTTCGCCATTGCGGTACATGCGGCTGAGCGCGCGGTCGACTTCCAACCGGAAGGCGTCGTCGTCGCGTGGCAGGGCGAGGCCCTGCGGCTCGATGGTCAGGACGTTGTTGGCGAGCGCGAGTTCCTCCGTCCGGCCCGACTCCGCGATCAGGAACAGAAGGATCGACTGATCGGCGAAATAGGCGTCGATGTCGCGCCCCAGCAGCCGGGCGATGCCCTCCTGATGCTCCTCTACCGTCACGACGTCGGCGATCATCTGGGTGCGCTCAAGCGTGGCGGCGAGGCTGCGCTCGGTGGTCGTGCCGGCGCGGACGCCGATGCGGCGGTTCGCAAGCATCGCGAAGTCCGCCGTCTCGCCGCGCCGCATCAGCACGCTGGCGCCGTCGACATAGACCGGAATCGAGAAATCGACGATTTCGCGGCGGCTAAGCGTCATCGACGCGGCGCCGCATAGCAGGTCGATCTGGTCGTCGACGATCGCCTGGAAGCGGTTCTCGGCCGTCACCGGCACATGCTGGACGATGATCGGGCTGATGCCGAGCTGATCCCCCAGCCGCTCCGAGACCCGGTTGCAGAGTTCGACGGTGTAGCCCCCGGCGACGCCGTCCTTGAGGAACGAGAGCGGCGGCGCATCCGCCCGCACCCCGACCCTCAGGGTGCCGGTTTCAGCGATGCGGTCGAGCACGTCGGCGTGCGCTCCGCCGGCCGTCAGCAGCACAAGAAGCAGTACCCTCAGCAGCATGACGCACTCTCCCGAACAGCGCACAGACCTTAGCGATGCGACTCGATGCGGGATAGCACAAACCAGCCGCCTGCAAACGCCTCGACGCCGCCGCGTTCGGCGTGACGAAGCCTCATTTTCGCGTTAATCATCCCGTGGCGACAGCAGGGGGCGCACGATGAGTTTCTGGGACCGGCTCACTGGCGAATTTATCGATGTCATCGACTGGACCGAGACGGCCCGGGACCAGATGGTGTGGCGATTTGACCGCCACGGCGCCGCCATCAAATACGGCGCAAAGTTGACCGTTCGTGAAGGACAGGCCGCCGTCTTCGTCCATGAAGGTCAACTCGCCGACGTCTTTCCGCCGGGTCTCTACATGCTCGAGACCAACAACATGCCGGTGATGACGACGCTCCAGCATTGGGACCATGGCTTCGAATCACCCTTCAAGTCCGAGATTTACTTCGTCTCGACGCGCCGCTTTCAGGACATGAAGTGGGGCACGCGCAACCCGATCATCATGCGCGACCCGGAGTTCGGCGTGATCCGCGCGCGGGCCTTCGGAACCTATAGCCTGCGCGTGACCGACCCCGGGCGCTTCATGACCGAGGTCGTCGGCACCGACGGCGAGTTCACCACCGACGAGATCACGTTCCAGCTGCGCAACGTCATCGTCAGCGCCTTCTCCAACGCCCTGGCGAAGTCGGGCGTCGCGGCGCTCGACATGGCGGGCGCGACGGACCAGCTCGGCGAGTTGCTGCGCAAGCGCATCGCGCCGGAGCTGGCGGCCTATGGCGTCGAGACGCCTATGCTGACGGTGGAGAACATCTCTCTGCCCGCCGAGGTCGAGGCCGCGATCGACCGGCGCACCTCGATGGGCGTCGTGGGCGATCTGGGCAAGTACGCGCAGTTCCAGGCCGCCGAGGCGATGCGCGAGGCGGCGGGGACGCCGGGCTCGGCCATGGGTACGATGATCGGCGTGGGCATGGGCGGCGCGATGGCGCCGGGGCCGTGGGGCGGGGCTGGCGGCGCTGGCGGCGGCTGGGCTGGCGGCGGAGCCGCGGCGGCCCCGCCGCCGCCGCCCGAGCGCGTCTGGCACGTCGCCGAGAACGGTCAGACGAGGGGGCCGTTCAGCCGCGCCGATCTCGGCCGGATGCTCGCCGAGGGCGGGCTGACGCGCGAGACTCTGGTCTGGACCGCCGGCGCGGCGGGCTGGACGCGCGCCGGCGACATCACCGAACTCGCGCAGCTCTTCACGATCGCGCCGCCGCCCCCGCCGCCGCCCGCCGGCTAGGCGCCGGCCATGGCGCAGCGGATGGGGCCCTGGGGGCGCAGGCCGGCGCCGGACGCCGCGCGCGCCGGCGGCGCCATCGCCGGGCGCGCCGGCGGCGAGACGGACGCGGCCGGCGCCGGCGGCGAGACAGACGCGGCGCAGGCCGGGCCGCCGCCCTCGCACTACCCCTGCGGCGCATGCGGCGCGATGCTGGGCTACCAGCCCGGCGCCGAGGAGCTCCTATGCGCCTTCTGCGGCGCGACGACGCGGATCGCGCAGGCCGACGCGCTGGCTTCGGCGGCGGCCGTCGCCGAGCGCGACCTGAGCGCGGCGCTGAGGGCGGGCGGCGCGACGGCGGACCTCGAGACGACCGAGGTCGTGCGTTGCGAAGCCTGCGGCGCGCGCGTGACCTTCGAGGCCGGCGTCCACGCGGAGACCTGCCCGTTCTGTGCGAGCCCCATCGTCGGCGAGACCAGCCCCGACCGCCATGTGAAGCCGCAGGCGGTGCTGCCCTTCGCCATCGACGCCAAGCAGGCGGGCGCGGCGGTGACGCGCTGGCTGGGCGGGCTGTGGTTCGCGCCCTCGGGCCTGAGTCGGCAAGCGCGCACCGGGGCGCTGAGCGGCGTCTACACCCCTTACTGGACCTTCGACGCGCAGGCCGAGGCCGCCTATTCCGGCGAGCGCGGCGACGCCTACACGGTGACGGTGCGGGGCCGCGACGGCAAGCCGCAGAGCGTGACGCGCATCCGCTGGCGGCCCGCCCGCGGCCGGGTCTCGCGCGCCTTCGACGACGTGCTGACGGTCGGCTCGACCTCTCTGCCGCGGGAGGACGCCGAGGCGCTGGCCCCCTGGGACCTCTCCGACCTGCGGCCCTATGACCGCGACTGGCTGGCGGGGTTCCGCGCCGAGGCCTACACGGTGGACCTCGCGCAGGCCTGGGGCCACGCGCGCGAGGCGATGGAGCGGACCATGGCCGCCGACGCGCGCCGGGCCATCGGCGGCGACATGCAGCGCCTGCACCGGCTCGATATGCGGCTGGAGGGCGAGACCTTCAAGCACTTGCTGCTGCCGGTCTGGATCGGCGCCTATCGCTGGCGCGGCGCGGTCTATCGCGTGCTGGTCAACGGCCGCACGGGCGCCGTGCGGGGCAGCCGGCCGTGGTCGGTCTGGAAGATCGCGCTGGCGGTTCTGGCGGCGCTGGCGCTCGCCGCGGCGGCGGCGCTGCTCGCGCTGGCGGCGGACGGGCGGCTGCCGGGCTGAGCGCTGCTCAGCCGAGCAACGCCCGGCGCAGCAGGTTGAGGCCGGTCAGCGTCAGCACCGCCAGTGTGGCGCGGCGGAAGGTCTGCGCGTCCAGCCGGTCGTGGACCGCATAGCCGGCGTACATCCCGACCGCCACGGGGATCACCGCCAGCGCCGAGAGCTGCGCCGTCTGCGCGTTCAGCACGCCGGAGATGGTCTGGCCGACGGTGAGCGCCGCCGCGCCGAGGCCGAAGATCACGCCGAGGGCGAGCATCGTGTCCTTCTTCGGCGCCTCGATGGCGAGCAGGTAGAGCGTGACCGGCGGCCCCCATACCCCGGCGAGCCCGCCGCAGAGGCCGCCGACCAGCCCGGCGACGGCCTCCCAGAGCCGGGGCCGGGCCTTCACGCCGCGCGGCTTCCAGCCGAGCAGCTGGGTCGCGGCGAAGCTCGTCACCACCGCGCCGAGCAGCCCGAAGAACGCCCGGTCGCTCAGCACGGTCAGCAGCTGGGAGAAGGCGGCGATCGAGGGCAGCAGCACGGCAAGCAGCAGCCGGTAGCGCTTGAGCGTCGTCCACGCCTCGCCGACGCCCTCGCGGAAGCTCTGCCAGGCGTTCGACAGCAGCATCGGCAGGATGAGCAGCGCCACCGCCGTCTGCGCCGGCAGGAACGTCCCCAGCAGCGACACGCCGATCAGCGGCAGGGCGAAGCCGACCGCGCCCTTGGAGAAGCCGCCGAGAAACAGGATGCCCGCCGCGGCGACCGCCCCCGAGACGCCATGGGCGGCGATGAAGGCGTTAAGGCTTTCCATGGGGCGGCGCTTCCGGTCGGGCGACGGGGTTCGGGTCCTCCTTCGACCGGCGGCGTCGCAAGGTCAATGCGCGGGGCGCGCGAGCGGCAAGTGCCGAAAGTTGACCGCAACAATGTTCTGACGGGATGCTTGATCAGGCAACGAAGTTGCGCCGGCGTTGACTGGCGGGCCGCGAGGCGCTAGGTCTCGCCGCATCAGCGAAGGAACTATTGCGCCGCAGCGTCGGCGCGCCTCTCAAGCCTGCCGGGGGTCGCCCATGAACGTCGCCACGCCGCTCGCCGCTCCGCTCGACGCCGACGGACCCTTCGACGCGCTCGCTCTCGCCGAGGCCGCCGTCGCGGCGGTCGACGCTGCGCTCGCCGGCGCGAAGTCGGGGCTCAAGGCCCGCGTCTCCTCCGCCGACGAGAGCGGGCGGGCGCGCATCTCCAACAGCGCGCTGGAGGCCGACCAGTACGCCGCGCATGCGCTGGCCTGGGCGGCGACCTATGGCGAATCGCTGCGCGAGATGGCCGACTGGGCGAAGCGCCTCGACGCCGAGAACAAGTTCGGCGAGATGGAGCTGCTGATCCTGCAGATCGCGTTCGGCGAGTATCTCGCGCAGCTGCGCGGCGGCCTGCCGATGAGCCAGGGCGAGATGGCGCGGCTGTCCGATCTCGGCGTCTCGCTGCAGGGCGAGGCGGTCGATCGGCTGATCGCCGAGGGAAACACCGACGCCGCGCGCAAGCGGCTCGTCGCACTGATGGCCGAGCGCGGCGGCGCGGCGACCTTCGGCGATTGCGGCCTCGACGACGAGTTCGAGATGGTGCGCGACCAGTTCCGGCGCTTCGCCGACGACAAGGTGGTTCCGCACGCCCACGAATGGCATCTCAAGGACGAGCTTATCCCCGACGCCATCATCACGGAGATGGCGGAGCTGGGCGTCTTCGGGCTGACGATCCCGGAGGAATTCGGCGGCTTCGGCATGGGCAAGACGGCGATGTGCGTCGTCTCCGAGGAGCTTTCGCGCGGCTATATCGGCGTCGGCTCGCTGGGCACCCGCACCGAGATCGCCGCAGAGCTGGTGATCTGCGGCGGCACGCAGGCCCAGAAGGAGGAATGGCTGCCGAAATTCGCCTCCGGCGAGGTGCTGCCGACGGCGGTGTTCACCGAGCCGAACACGGGCTCCGACCTCGGCGCGCTCAGGACGCGCGCGCGCAGGGACGGCGACGCCTGGGTGATCACCGGGAACAAGACCTGGATCACCCACGGCGCCCGCACCGACGTCATGACTGTGCTGGCCCGGACCATCCCCGACACGACCGACTATCGCGGCCTGTCGATGTTCCTCGCGCCCAAGACGCGCGGCGACTGCGACCACCCGTTCCCCGACGCGACCATCGCCGGCGGCGAGATCGAGGTGCTCGGCTACCGCGGCATGAAGGAATACACCCTCTCGCTCGACGACCACCGCGTGCCGGGCGACGCGCTGCTCGGCGGCGTGGAGGGGCAGGGCTTCAAGCAGCTCATGCAGACCTTCGAGAGCGCCCGCATCCAGACCGCGGCGCGCGCCGTGGGCGTGGCGCAGTGCGCCATGGAGCTGGGGCTGCGCTACGCGCAGGAGCGCAGCGCCTTCGGCAAGCCGCTGATCGCGTTCCCGCGGGTCTATTCCAAGCTGGCGATGATGGCGGTGGAGATCATGGTGGCGCGGCAGCTCACCTATTTCTCCGCCCGCGAGAAGGACGCCGAGCGGCGCTGCGACCTTGAGGCCGGCATGGCGAAGCTGCTGGGCGCCCGCGTCGCGTGGTCCTGCGCGGACAACGCCCTGCAGATCCACGGCGGCAACGGCTTCGCGCTGGAGTATCCGATCAGCCGCGTTCTGTGCGACGCGCGCATCCTCAACATCTTCGAGGGCGCCGCCGAGATTCAGGCGCAGGTGATCGCGCGGCGGCTGCTGGAGACGGCCTGAGCCGCTCCGCCCCAGCCCGCCCGCCCCAGCCCGCCCGTCCCGGCCCACCGCCCCGGCGGCGCTCGCCGAGAAGGCTCCCTTGCGCGGCGGCGCGGGGGAGCCTTTCGTGTGTCCGCAGAACTGGGAGGGGGCGGACATGACGCATTGGCTGGTCATCCACTTGGCGGCGGCGCTGGCGCTCGCCGCCTGCGCGGCGCAGCCGCCGGCGGCGCCGTCGGGGCCGCCGGCGCTGGACGGCGGAACCTGGATGCTGGAGACGCTGGGCGGCGCGGCGGCGACCGCGCCCTCCACCTTCAACGTCGCGGGCGACCGGGCGACCGGGGCCGGCCCCTGCAACAGCTGGTTCGGCGGATTTCGTCAGAACGGCGCGCAGGTGGAGATCGGCCCGATCGCGTCGACGCGCCGCGCCTGCCCGGCGCTGGCGGAGGAGCAGGCCTTCCTCGGCGCGCTGACCGACGCCGCATCCCTCGCGGCGGACGGCGACGCGCTGAGCTTTCTCGACGCGGGCGGCGCGCGGCTCATGACCCTGCGGCGGGTCGAGTGAAACCGTCGCCGCGCCAGCGCGCGATCGCCCGTTGACACGGCCCCGCGCGGGGCATACTCACGCGCCTCGCAGGGGCTTTCGGGCCGCGCTGCGCCCAGGTGGCGGAATTGGTAGACGCGCCAGCTTCAGGTGCTGGTTCTCGAAAGGGAGTGGAAGTTCGAGTCTTCTCCTGGGCACCATCGCAACCGGCCGCCGACCCCTGACGGGGCGGCGGCCGTTTCGTTTGAGAGGCGCCGCGGCGCCGGGCCGGCAGGGGGCGCGATGATCACGATCCATGAGGGCGATCTGCCGGAGGGGCTCGATCTGGGGCCCGTCGTCGCCATCGACACCGAGGCGATGGGGCTGAACCCGCATCGCGACCGCCTGTGCCTCGTGCAGCTGTCGTCCGGCGACGGGACGGCGCATCTGGTGCGCATCTCCCGCGAGCAGACCGAGGCGCCGAGACTCGCCGCGCTGCTGGCCGACCCCGACACGCTGAAGCTGTTCCATTTCGGGCGCTTCGACATCGCCGTGCTGGCGCACCGCTTCGGCGTGACGGCGCGGCCGGTCTGGTGCACCAAGATCGCGTCGAAGCTCGCGCGCACCTTCACCGACCGCCACGGGCTGAAGAGCCTGACGCAGGACCTGCTCGGCGTGGACATCTCCAAGCAGCAGCAGACGTCCGACTGGGGAGCGGCGACGCTGAGCGAGGCGCAGGCGGCCTATGCGGCCTCCGACGTGCTGCATCTGCACCGGCTGCGCGAGGCGCTGACGGCGATGCTGGAGCGCGAGGGCCGCATGGCGCTGGCGCAGGCCTGCTTCGACTTCCTGCCCGACCGGGCCGCGCTCGACCTCGCCGGATGGCCCGAAACGGACATATTCGCCCACTAGCCTGCACGGCGTCCGCTGATCAGTCTGGCCCGGAACATTCACGGCGGAACATTTCCAAAAGCGTGGTGCGCGTGACACGAAGCGGCGTCGTCAGGGTTCTCAAGATCGCATTGCCGCTGGGCGCGCTGGCTCTGGTCGCGGCGCTGTTCTTCGCGACCGGGCGCGACCGGGGCGAGGGCCTCGGCATGTCCGGCGTCACCTTCAGCGCGACGGACGGGCTGCGGCTGACTTCGCCCCGCTTCACCGGCAGGACGGACGCGGGCGCGCCCTTCGAGGTGCGGGCGGAATGGGCGCTGCCGGATGGGCCGGACCCGAGCGTGATCGAACTCGGCCCCGTCGTGGGCGGGATCTCGCTCGACGGCCATGGCGAAGGCCATGGCGACGGCGAGGGCGCTGCGGGCGGGCGGCGGCTGACGCTTTCGGCCGACGGCGGCGAACTTCGCCCCAAGGAGGAGCGGCTCAGCCTCTCGGGAGGGGTGACGGCGCGCACCAGCGACGGCTATATCCTCACCGTGACCCGCGCGGAGGCGGACCTTGCGGCCGGAACCATGCGGGCGGAGGGGCCGGTGCGCGGGTCCGGTCCCGCAGGGACCATCGAGGCGCAGGCGCTGGAGGCGTCGCGTCGCGACGGCGCGGGGCATGTGAGGTTCAGCGGCGGCGTGCGGGTGCGCATCGATCCGCAGGCTGCGCGCGGGGAGGCTGATCGGTGAGATTCAGGACGGCGACGATCGCGACGGCGCTGGGCGCGGCCCTCGTCTGGGGCGTAGCTGCGGGCTCGGCCTCGGCGCAGGCGGCAGGCTCGCCCTTCGGCGGCTTCAGGCACGACAGCTCTGAGCCCATCGAGATCACCGCCGACGCGCTGGAGGTGAGCCAGGCCGACGGCCGCGCGACCTTCTCCGGCGACGTGGTGGCGGGGCAGGGGCGGCTGCGGCTGACCTCGCAGACGCTGGACGTCTGGTATGTCGCGCCGGAGGGCGCCGAGCCGTCGGACGGCGACATCGACCGGCTGCGGGCCGAGGGCGACGTGTTCCTGAGCTCCGGCGCCGAGACCGCGCGCGGCGCCTGGGCGGAGTATTCGGTCGCCGAGGGCGTCGTGACCATGGGCGGCGGCGTCGTGCTGAGCCAGGGCGAGAACGCGATCCGCGGCGAGCGGCTGACGGTCGACCTCAACGCCGGGCAGGGCCGCATCGAAGGCGGCCGCGTGCAGTCTGTGTTCCGCCCGGCGACCAACGGCGGCGCGTCGCCGTGAACCTCGCCAGCCCCCTGGCGGAAAGCGGCGCGGGCGCCGATGGGCCCGGCCTGCGCGCGCGGGGGCTGGGCAAGAGCTACCGCCGCCGCCCGGTGGTGCGCGACGTGGACCTCGACCTGCGCCGCGCCGAAGTCGTCGGGCTGCTGGGGCCGAACGGGGCCGGCAAGACGACCTGCTTCTACATGCTCACCGGACTGATCCAGCCCGACGCCGGCATGATCTCGCTGGACGGGCGGGACGTGACGCGCCTGCCGATGTTCCGTCGCGCGCGGCTGGGGCTCGGCTACCTGCCGCAGGAGGCCTCCATCTTCCGGGGCCTGACGGTGGAGGGCAACATCTCCGCCACGCTCGAGATCGCGGTGAGCGACCGCGACGCGCGCCAGCACCGGCTGGAGGAGCTGCTGGCGGAGTTCTCCATCTCCCATCTGCGGCGGACGCCGGCGGTGGCGCTGTCGGGCGGCGAGCGGCGGCGGGTGGAGATCGCCCGCTGCCTCGCCTCCGACCCCGCCTATGTCCTGCTCGACGAGCCCTTCGCGGGGGTGGATCCGATCGCGGTGGGCGACATCCGCCAGCTCGTCGCCCACCTCAAGGACCGCGGCATCGGAGTGCTGATCACCGACCACAATGTGCGGGAGACACTTTCGATTATCGATCGGGCCTATATCTTGCATGACGGCCGTGTTCTGATGAGCGGGGCGCCGGACGCCGTTGTGGAGGACGCCGATGTTCGGCGCGTGTATCTCGGTGAGCGGTTCCGCATCTGAGCGCGGACGCGTGACGGCATGAGCATGCGTCAGCGGCTGGAGCTGCGCCACGCGCAGCAGATGGTGATGACGCCGCAGCTGCGGCAGGCCATCGCCATGCTGCAGATGTCGACGCTGGAGCTTTCCTCCTTCCTCGCCTCGGAAGTCGAGCGCAACCCGCTGCTCAGCCTGCATGACGGCTCCGGCGACGCCGAGCGCGCGCCGCCGACCGCGGGCGAGCGCCCGGCGGTCGATGCGGCGATACGGCGCGATGACCCCGGCGCCGTGGCCGATTTCGACACTGGGCGCGAGAACCTGTTCGAGCCCGACGCCGCGCCACCCGCGCCGCCGCCCGGTCCGCCCGCGGCGGGCCCCGGCGGCTCGCCCGGCGCCGGCGGGCGCAGCGATTTCGAGGCGTTCGAGGGCGATGGCGGCATGGCCGCGCCGGTCAGCCTGGCCGAGCACCTGTGCGCGCAGCTTGCGCTGGCGCGACTGTCGTCGGCGGCGCGGGCCACGGCGGAGGCGCTGGCGGGCGAGCTGGACGAGGACGGCTACCTGCGCGTCGACCTCGACGATCTGGCCGCGCGGCTCGGCGCCGGGCCCGCGACCATGGCCGCCGCGCTGGCGGCGCTGCGCGCCTGCGAGCCGACCGGGGTGGGCGCCGTAAGCCTTGCGGAATGCCTCGCGCTGCAGCTGGCGGAGCGCGACCGCCTCGACCCCGCCATGCGCGCGCTGCTCGACAATCTCGCGGCGCTGCCCGGCGCGCCGGCGGACCGGCTGGCGAAGCTCTGCGGCGTGGACCGCGACGACCTGCGCGACATGCTGGCGGAGCTGCGCGCGCTCGACCCGCGGCCCGGGCTGCGCTTCGGCGGCGGCCACGCCGACCTCGTCACGCCCGAGGTGCTGGTGAGCCAGGACGGCTTCGGCGGCTGGCGGGTCGAGATGAACGCCGAGGCGCTGCCCCGCCTGCTGGTCGACCGCAGCTACTCCGCGCGGGTGCGCGAGCGCGCGGGGCCGGCGAGCGGCGAGAAGGGGCGCGAGGCGCGGCTGTTCCTCGCCGAATGCGCCCAGTCGGCGAGCTGGCTGCAGCGCAGCCTCGACCAGCGCGCGCGCACCATCCTGACCGTGGCGACGGAGATCGTGCGCACCCAGGCGGCGTTCTTCGAGGAAGGGGTGAGCGGGCTGCGGCCGATGACTCTGCGGCAGGTGGCGGAGGCCGTGTCGGTCCACGAGAGCACGGTGAGCCGCGTCACGGCGAACAAGTTCATGGCGACGCCGCGCGGCCTCTATGAGCTCAAGTTCTTCTTCACGACGGCGCTGGCGGCCAGCGACGGCGGCGCCGCGCTCTCGGCGGAGGCGGTGCGCGAGCGCATCCGCGCGATGATCGCGGCCGAGACGCCCGGAAAGCCGCTCTCCGACGATCACATCGTCGCCGCGCTGAAGGCCGAGGGCGTGGAGCTGGCGCGTCGCACTGTGGCCAAGTATCGGGAAGCAATGAGGATTCCGTCCTCTGTGGACCGCCGGCGCCGCGCGCGCGCAGCCCTTTGACCGCGGGGCGGCCAGCGCGATTGACTCGGAATTGCGACGAAACTAGGTTCCGCCCTCACGCCCCCGTCAGGGTCTTCATGACGGATGGGTGACGGGGGGTCGGTCGGAGTTGGCCGAGCCCCGGTCTGAACGTCAGGACAGGCGATGCAAATCCAGATCAACGGCAAGCAGATCGACATCGGCGACGCGCTACGCGTCCATGTCGAGGAGCGCCTCGTCGGCGCGGTGGACAAATACGCCGGACGGGCCGTGAACAGTCAGGTCACGTTCTCGCGCGACGGCCACAGCTTCCGCTGCGACGCGCTCGTTCACCTGCCGACCGGGCTCGTGGCGCAGGCCAGCGCCGCGGCGCCGGAGATCTACGCGGCGTGCGACGCCTGCGTCGAGCGCATCGACAAGCAGCTGCGGCGCTACAAGCGCCGGCTGAAGGACCACCACGCCGCGCGGGGCGAGCCGATCGAGGCGTCGCCGGCCTCGGCCTACGTCATCGCCGCCCATGAGGGCGACGACGAGGCGTCCGAGCCGCCCAGCCTCGACCCGGTGATCGTGGCCGAGATGCGGATGGACATCCAGAAGATCTCGGTCGGCGAGGCGGTGATGCAGATGGAGCTGGCGCACGCGCCGTTCCTGATGTTCCGCAACCAGCGCCATGGCGGGCTGAACGTCGTCTACCGGCGCGAGGACGGCAATATCGGCTGGGTGGACCCGGAGAATCTCGTGGACGGCGCCGCTTGACGCCGACCGTTCGGCGCACGCGGCCGATACGCCTCGACACGGGAGGATAGCTTGGAAATTCGCGACCTTCTGGCTCTAGAGGCCGTGTGCCGGCAGAGCCGGGCCTCGTCCAAGAAGCAGCTCTTCAACGACATCGCCGCAAAGGCGGCCGAGGTCTACGGCCTAGATCCGCGCTCGGTGTTCGAGGCGCTGATGGACCGCGAGAAGCTCGGCGGCACGGGCATGGGGCGCGGCGTCGCAGCCCCACATGCGCGGCTGGCCGGGGTGGAGGACATCCGGGGCGTCTTCGTGAAGCTGGACAAGCCGCTGGACTTCGACGCCGCGGACGGACTGCCGGTGGACCTGGTTTTCGCGCTGATCGCGCCGGAGGACGCCGGCGCCGACCATCTGCGGGCGCTCGCCCGCGTCTCTAGGGCGCTGCGCGACGGCGGCGTGTGCGCCAAGCTGCGCTCCTGCACCGAACAGAGCGCGCTCCACGCCGTGCTCAGCGAGAAGGTCCAGACGCGCGCCGCCTGAGCGGCGCGCCGCAAGTCTCTCAGCCGGCGACGGCCGGCTGCGCGCCGCGCAGGGGCGCGCCGACGACTTCTCCGCCGCGCAGACGGATCGCGACCTTGCCGCAGGGCAGCCGCCGCGTGACTTCGCCTTGCACGAAGATGTAGGGAGAAAGCTGGATCGTGGCGTACATGCGGGTTTCCTTCCCTCGGGTGCTTCGCGGAGGCAGCGGCCAGTACTCGCCTATGCTTCTATACGCCTACCGTTCAAGCATGATTAACTGGGATTCGCACATCCGCAAGGCAGTTTGTGAAATTCCTGCGACGGGCCCTCCATGGGTTGCCGGGCGCCACCAAGGCGCCATGGCGCGCAAGGTTCTTCATGTGCACAATCGGGTTGTGGAATAATCGTGCCCGACGCCGGCACTAAGGGCGTCATTTACCGATTATGTCATTCCGAACAGGGGCATGGAATGTTCACGGGGAAATGGCACGTCAGGGATGATCGCCGCGAGTTTCCGGATCGGGACGCTCTGGCAGGCGACCAGGGGCTGACCTTCTGGGGGATCGCGCCTCTGGTGATCGGCTGGGCGATCGTCACCGTCATCGCGTTCGTGGCGGCGGACGCCGTCGCCACCCGATTCTTCGACCTGCCGCTGGCGGCCTTCCTGGCGGGGCAGGGGGCTCTTGTCGGCGCCGTGGCGCTCGTGGGGCTGTCCCGGCGACCGGGCGAAGCCGCGCGCCGGTTCCGCTAGGGCGCCCGTCGACCTGACCGGGTCGGGTCCGCCGCTCTGCGCAGTCGCCGTGCCGCGGCGAATATGCCTCCCACCGATCCAGCCAGCGCGCAAGACGCTCTAGAGCAGGTCGCGCAGCGCAGCGACGAGCGGTCGGTCGGCGGGCGGCATCGGATAGTCGGCGAGCCGCCGGGGCTGGACCCACGCCAGCGCCTGACCCTCGCGGCCCTGCGCCGTTCCCGCCCATCTCCGACACACATAGAGCGGCATCAGCAGGTGGAAATCGTCGTAGCCGTGGCTGGCGAAGCTCAGCGGCGCTAGGCAACTCGCCCAGGTGTCGACGCCCAGTTCTTCGGCAAGCTCGCGGATCAGGCAGGCTTCGGGCGTCTCGCCGGGCTCAAGCTTGCCGCCGGGAAACTCCCAGAGCCCGGCGAGCGCCTTGCCCTCCGGCCGCTGCGCCAGCAGCACGCGGCCGTCAGGGTCCACCAGCGCGCAGGCGGCGACGAGCACCAGCCTCAAGAGCGGTAGTCCGCGTTGATCGCGATGTAGGCGTGGGTGAGGTCGCAGGTCCACACCGTCGCCGACGCCGCGCCCACGCCGACATCGACGCTGACCGAAAGCTCCGCCCGCTTCATGTAGGCGGCGGCGTCGGCCTCGCGGTAGCCCGGCGCGACCCAGCCCTTCTCGGCCACCAGAATGTCGCCGAAGCGGATGGCGAGGCGGTCGCGGTCGGCGGCCTCGCCCGACTTGCCGACGGCCATCACGATGCGGCCCCAGTTGGGATCTTCCCCGGCGAAGGCGGTCTTGACCAGCGGCGAGTTGGCGATGCTGAGGCCGATGCGGCGCGCGGCGCGGACGCTTTCGGCGCCGGTCACGGTCACGGCGACGAACTTCGTGGCGCCCTCGCCGTCCTTCACGACCTGGTGGGCGAGGTCGGTCAGCACGCCGTTCAGCGCCTCGCGGAACGCCGGCAGGCGCGGGTCGTCCCCGGACGCGATCTCGGTCATGCCGCTGGCGCCGGTGGCGCCCAGCAGCAGCGTGTCGGAGGTGGAGGTGTCACCGTCGACGGTGATCGCGTTGAAGCTCGCGTCGGCGCCCTCGATCAGCAGCCGCTGCAGGATCGGCTGGGCGATCGCGGCGTCGGTGAAGACGAAGGCGAGCATGGTCGCCATGTCGGGCGCGATCATGCCCGAGCCCTTGGCGACGCCGGCGACGGCGACCTCGACGCCGTCGAGCGTCACGGTGCGGCCGGCGCCCTTGGGGAAGGTGTCGGTCGTCATGATGGCGCGGGCGAAGGGCTCCCATGCGTCCGCCGAGAGCGCGCCGGCCAGCGCGTCGCAGACCGCCTCGATGCGCTCGACGGGCAGCGGCTCGCCGATGACGCCGGTGGAGGCTACGAACGCATCCTCCGGCGCGGCGCCGCCGGCCAGCGCGCCGGCCGCGGCCATGCGGCGCGCGCCCTCGACGCCGTTGGCGCCGGTGAAGGCGTTGGAGTTGCCGGCGTTGACGATGAAGGCCGCCGGCGCGCGCGCGTCGCCGCGCGCCGCCAGCCGCGCCTCGCACCAGAGCACCGGCGCGGAGCGGGTGCGCGAGGTGGTGAAGACGCCCGCGACCGTCGAGCCCTCGGGCAGCGCGGCGAGGCCGACGTCGTCACGATCGCGATAGCGCACGCCGGCGCGGGCGGCCGAAAGCCTCAGCCCGGCGACGCGGGGCAGGTCCGGGAAACGCGCCGGCGCGAACGGCGATGCGGCTTCGATCTTGGCCATGGCCGGCGTCTGCTCCTGCCGTGAGGGGGGGTGGCGGCGCGCCGACGGAGCGCCGCGATGGCCCGAATCCGCAGCGCGCCGCGAAGGCGCGCTGCGGGGCGGGGTCACTCGGCGGCGCGGAGCGCGTCGAGACCGGGGCGGTCCTCGACCATCTCGAAATCGCCCCCGGCGCGCACGCTCTGCACGATCTCCTGCGCGGCGGCGGAGCCGAGTTCCTGCTCAAGCGCCTCGCGGACCTCCTCGAAGCTCGGCTTGGGCTGCTCGCGGCGGTCGGTCAGCTCGATGAGGTGCCAGCCGAACTGGGTCTGCACCGGCTGGGAGACGGCGCCGACCTCCATCGCGAAGGCGGCGTCGGCGAAGGGCGCCACCATCATGTCGCGGGTGAAGAAGCCCAGATCGCCGCCCTGGTTCTTTGTGCCGTCGGTGCCGTACTCGGTCGCCATGTCGGCGAAGCTGGCGCCCTCCTCGATCTTCGCGCGGACTTCCTGCGCGAGTTCCTCGGACGCGACGAGGATGTGGCTGGCGCGGACCTCCGCGACGGCCGGCGCGGTCTCGATGCGCGTCTGGTAGGCCTCGCGCAGCGCCTCCTCGGTCATTCTCTCCTCGACCTGCCGCGAGACGTAGGCCTGCGAGAGCAGCCCCTCGCGCTGGAGTCGCAGCGACTGCGCCACCGCGGGCTCGTCGGCGAGGCCGTCGGCCTCGGCCGCGGCGGCGAGCAGGCGCTGGTCCACGAGCTGCTGGCGGATGTAGTCGTAGAGCACGTCGTCAGGCGCCTGCCTGTACTGCGCGGGCAGTTCGGACATCACCGCCTGCACGTCGGCGAGCGTCACCGAAGCGCCGCCCACGGTCGCCACGACGGTGTCCGGCCCGGCCGCGTCCTGCGCGGCGGCGGGGCCGGCGAGCGCGAGCCCGACGAGAGCGGCGACGCGCGTGGCGCGGGCTGCGGAGCGGGAGAGAGAGAGCATGAAACCTCCTGGGCGCGGGCCTGCGCCGGGCATGATCGGTCGCGGCGTTGACTCGCCAGAGGCCGTTGCTTACCTCTCGCGCGGGCCGCGACCGGAGACGACCCGCACATAAGCCGCGCGCCGTTCACGGACAAGCATGTTTCGGCGTGCGAATTTGGGACGCGCCGGGCGCGCGGACGGTCCGGTGGGCGTTGCATGGAGTAGGTCTCGGCATGTTCGGGCTCATCGCTAGGAAGCTTGTCGGCACCGCCAACGACCGCAAGGTCAAGGGCGCCCGGAAGACGGTGGCGCAGATCAACGCGCTCGAGCCGGAGATGTCGGCGCTGAGCGACGCCGCGCTGGCCGCCCGGACCGAGGCGTTCCGCGCCCGCGTCGCCGCCGGCGAGAGCCTCGACGCGCTGCTGCCCGAAGCCTTCGCCGCGGTGCGCGAGGCCGCGAGGCGGGCGCTGGGCCTGCGGCCCTTCGACGTGCAGCTCGTCGGCGGGATCATGCTGCATCAGGGCCGCATCGCAGAGATGAAGACCGGCGAGGGCAAGACGCTGGTCGCCACGCTGCCGGTCTATCTCAACGCTCTGACCGGCAGGGGCGTGCATGTCGTCACCGTCAACGACTATCTGGCGCGACGCGACGCCGCCTGGATGTCGAAGGTCTATGGTTTTCTTGGTCTGACGACGGGCGTCATCGTTCCCGGTATCGATGACGCCAACAGGCGCGAGGCCTATGCCTGCGACGTGACCTATGCGACCAACAACGAACTCGGCTTCGACTATCTGCGCGACAACATGAAGTTCCGGCTCGAGGACATGGTGCAGCGCGGGCACGCCTACGCCATCGTGGACGAGGTCGACTCGATTCTCGTGGACGAAGCCCGGACGCCGCTCATCATCTCCGGCCCGGCGCAGGATCAGAGCACGCTCTATGTCGGCGTCGATGCGCTGATGCCGTCGCTGGCCCCCGAGCACTATGAAGTCGACGAGAAGCAGCGCAGCGCCATCCTCACCGAGGATGGCAACGAATTCATCGAGGAGAAGTTGCGCGAGGCGGGGTTGGTCAAGGAGGGCGCGACCCTCTACGACCCCGAGAACGTCAGCATCGTGCACCACGTCAATCAGGCGCTGCGGGCGCACAAGCTGTTCACGCGTGACAAGGATTACATCGTCAAGAACGGCAAGGTCGTCATCATCGACGAGTTCACCGGCCGCATGATGGACGGGCGGCGCTGGGGCGACGGCCTGCACCAGGCGGTGGAGGCGAAGGAGGGCTGCCCGATCCAGCCCGAGAACGTCACCATGGCGTCGATCACCTTCCAGAACTACTTCCGGCTCTACGACAAGCTCGGCGGCATGACCGGCACGGCGCTGACCGAGGCGGAGGAATTCCACTCGATCTACGGGCTCGACGTGGTCGAGATACCGACGAACGTGCCGGTGGCGCGCGTCGACGACGACGATCAGGTGTATCGGACGGGCCGCGAGAAGACCCACGCCATCATCGAGGCGATCAAGGACGGGCGCCGCCGCGGCCAGCCCATCCTCGTCGGCACGACCTCGATCGAGAAGTCCGAGCAGCTTTCCGAGGCGCTCAAGGCCGCCGGCGTGCCGCACAAGGTGCTGAACGCGCGGTATCACGAGCAGGAGGCGTTCATCGTCGCGCAGGCCGGGCGGCCCGGCGCGGTGACGATCGCCACGAACATGGCTGGGCGCGGCACCGACATCAAGCTCGGCGGCAATGTCGAGATGGCTGTCGCCGAGCAGGTCGGCGAGGAGGCCGATCCCGAGAAGGTCGCCTCGATCACCGCGCGGGTGGAGGAGGAGACCGAGGCGCTGCGCCAGCAGGCGCTGACCGCCGGCGGCCTCTGGGTGATCGGCACCGAGCGCCACGAGAGCCGGCGCATCGACAACCAGCTCCGCGGTCGCTCGGGCCGTCAGGGCGACCCGGGGCGCTCGTCGTTCTTCCTGTCGCTGGAGGACGACCTGATGCGCATCTTCGGCGGCGGACGCATGGATTCCATGCTCCAGCGCCTCGGCCTGGAGGAAGGCGAGGCGATCGTCCATCGCTGGGTGAACAAGGCCATCGAGAAGGCGCAGGGCAAGGTCGAGGCGCGCAACTTCGACATCCGCAAGAACCTGCTGAAGTTCGACGACGTCATGAACGACCAGCGCAAGGCGATCTTCGCTCAGCGCCGCGAGATCATGGAGGCGGGCGACCTATCCGACACGGTGAAGGACATGCGCCACGACGTGATCGGCGAGCTTGTCGCGCGCCACATCCCCGAGCGCGCCTATGCGGAGCAGTGGGATGCGAAGGGCCTTCACACCGAGGTCGCCAAGTATTTCGGTCGCGAGCTGCCCATCGAGCAGTGGGCGGCGGAAGAAGGCGTCGATGACGAGACCATCCGCGAGCGGCTCTACGCCGAGACCGACAAGGCGGCGGCCCAGAAGAACGCCGAAATGGGCTCCGACATCAGCCGCCAGATCGAGAAGGCGGTGCTGCTGCAGACCGTCGATACGATGTGGCGGGAGCATCTCGTCACGCTCGATCATCTCCGATCGGTGATCGGTCTGCGCGGCTATGGGCAGCGCGACCCGCTCAACGAATACAAGTCGGAGGCGTTCTCGCTGTTCGAGAGCCTGCTGAGCCGGCTGCGCTTCGAGGTGACGGGCCAGCTCAGCCATGTGCGCCTCGCCGCGCCGCCGCCGCCCGCCCAGCCGCCTGCGCAGGCGATGGCGCCGTCGCAGGAAATGGCGCTGGCGGGCGACATCGTCGGCCAGGCCTCGGCGGACCGTCCGCAGGTCGAGGGCGTGGACCCCGCGAACCCCGACACCTGGGGCCGGGTCGGCCGCAACGACGCCTGCCCCTGCGGCTCGGGCAGGAAGTTCAAGCACTGCCACGGGCGGCTCTGACGGCGACAGAGTCGCAGCGCGGCTGGGCGCATTGGGGCCCCGCGAAGTCGTCGCGCCGCGACCAATGTTCGGAGCGCCATGGGCGCAACGGGCGGCAAGTCGAGGCCTAACACGCTCTGGCGTCTGGCCTTTGCGCTGCGTTCGACGCGAGGACAGCGCGAAATGCGAAGGGGCGCGAAATCGCCCCTCTTCGGCTCGTTTCAGGCCCTCGGCCGCGCCGTCGCGTCGGCCCGCTCAGGGGCTCCAGCCGAAGCGTTCGGCGTTGGCCTCGGCGTCGCGGCGCGCCTTGTAGCCTTCGGAGGCGGCGCCGACGATCTGGCCGTTGGAGGCCTTGCGCCGCCAGCGCCATTCGCCGCGCTTGTCCTCGTAGAACTCCCACTTGTCCGACGCGTTGGCGCCGCGGTTCATGTTGGCCTCGCAGTCGGCGCGGTTCTTGTAGCCCTCGCAGGCGGCGCCGACGATCTGGCCGTTGGAGGCCTTGCGCCGCCAGCGCCATTCGCCGCGCTTGTCCTCGTAGACCTCGAAGCTGTCCTTTTCTCCGGCCATGCGCCCCTCCCATGACGTTGTTTCCGACGGTCCCAGATTGTGCGCGGCAGGCGCGATGCGCAACAATACATTGCGGTCAGGCGCAACGGGGAGCGGCGGCATGGCGCGACGGTTGAAGGCGGCGGTGGCCGGCGCGGGGCTGGGCGGCCTGTTCGCGGCGGCGGCGCTGGCGCGGGCGGGGCTCGACGTGACGGTGTGCGAGGCGGCGCCGGCGCTCGGCGAGGTGGGCGCCGGCATCCAGATCAGCCCCAACGGCGCGCGGCTTCTGGCGCGGGTGGGGGCGCTGGAGGCCGTCGCGCGACAGTCCGTCGCGCCGGAGGCGGCGGCGATGCGGCGGGGCGAGGACGGCGGGCTGATCTTCTCGCTGCCGCTCGGCGCCGCGGCGGTCCGGCGCTGGGGCGCGCCTTACCTCCAGGTTCACCGCGCCGACCTGCTGGCCGCGCTGCGCGACGCGGCGGCGGCGGCGGGCGCACGGCTGCGGCTGGGCGCCCGTGCGACCGGCGCGGCGGACGGCGCGCTGCTGCTGGGGCAGGGCGCCGAGGAGGCCGACGTCGTGCTCGCGGCGGACGGCGTGCGCTCGACCCTGCGCGCGGCGCTGTTCGGCCCGGTTTCGCCAAGGTTCCTCGGCCATGTCGCATGGCGCGCGACCGTGCCGGCGGAGGCGGCGCCCGGCTGGGCGAAGCCTGAGGCGACCGTGTGGGCTGGCGCCGGGCGGCATCTCGTGACCTATCCGCTGCGCGCCGGCGCCCTGGTCAACGTCGTGGCGGTGGTCGAGCGCGCCTCGTGGGAGGGCGATGGGCGCACGGCGGAGAGCTGGTCGGCGCCGGGAGCCCCCGACGAGATGCGCGCGGCCTTCGCGGGCTGGGCGGCGGCGCCGCTGCTGGCGGCGGTGGAGCGGTGCTTCCTCTGGGGCCTCTTCGACCGGCCGCCGCCGCCCTCATGGAGCAGGGGCCGCACGGCGCTGCTGGGCGACGCCTGCCACCCGATGCTCCCTTTCATGGCGCAGGGCGCGGTGCAGGCGATCGAGGACGGCGCGGCGCTGGCGCGGCTGCTGCGCGGGGCGCGGCCCGACGGGGTGGAGGCGGCGCTGGCGGCCTACGAGGCCGCGCGCCGGGGCCGGGCGGAGGCCGTTCAGGCGCGGGCGCGGGCCAATGCGGGGCTGTTCCACCAGCGGCCGGGCCCGGCGCGCGCGCTGCGCCGGGGCGTTCTGGGCCTCGGGGCGCGGCTTGCGCCCGCTCTCGCGATGGGCCGGCTCGACTGGCTCTACGGCCATGTCGAGCCGGCGTGAGCCGGGGGCGGCGGAGCTCAGAACAGGAAATACCGCTGCGCCATCGGCAGCACCTCCGCCGGCTGGCAGGTCAGCAGTTCGCCGTCGGCGCGCACCTCGTAGGTCTCGGGGTGGACCTCGATCTTCGGGGTGGCGGCGTTCAGCTTCATCGCGGCCTTGCCGATGCCGCCGCGGGTGTTCTTCACCGCCACCACGTCTTTCGCGAGACCCAGCGCCCGGCCGACGCCCGCCTCCGCAGCCGCGGCGGAGACGAAGGTGACGGGGCCACGCTCGACGGCGCGGCCATAGGCGCCGAACATCGGCCTTGTATAGACCGGCTGCGGCGTCGGGATCGAGGCGTTGGGGTCGCCCATCTGCGCCGCCGCGATCGTGCCGCCGACCAGCACCATCTCGGGCTTCACGCCGAAGAAGGCGGGGTCCCACAGCACCAGATCGGCGCGCTTGCCGACCTCGACCGAGCCGATCTCGTGGCTCATGCCATGCGCGATGGCGGGGTTGATCGTGTATTTCGCGATGTAGCGCCGCACGCGGAAATTGTCGTTGTCGCCCGTCTCCTCCGGCAGTCGCCCGCGCTGCACCTTCATCTTGTGCGCCGTCTGCCAGGTGCGGATCGCCACCTCGCCCACGCGCCCCATCGCCTGGCTGTCGCTGGCGATGATCGAGAACGCGCCGATGTCGTGCAAAATATCCTCCGCCGCGATGGTCTCGCGCCGGATGCGGCTTTCCGCGAAGGCCACGTCCTCGGGGATCGAGCGGTCGAGGTGGTGGCACACCATCAGCATGTCGAGATGCTCGTCGATGGTGTTCACCGTGAAGGGCCGCGTGGGGTTGGTGGAGGACGGGATGACGTTCGCCTCGCCGCACACCCTGATGATGTCGGGCGCATGGCCCCCGCCGGCGCCCTCGGTGTGGAAGGCGTGGATGGTGCGGCCCTTGATCGCCGCCAGCGTGTTCTCCACGAAGCCCGACTCGTTGAGCGTGTCGGTGTGGATCATCACCTGCACGTCCATCGCGTCGGCCACGCTCAGGCAGCAGTCGATGGCCGCCGGCGTCGTGCCCCAGTCCTCGTGCAGCTTGAGCGCGCAGGCGCCGGCGAACACCATCTCCTCCAGCGCCGCCGGCAGGCTGGCGTTGCCCTTGCCCGACAGTGCGAGGTTGATCGGGAAGGCGTCGAACGCCTGCAGCATCCGCCCGATGTGCCAGGCCCCCGGCGTGCAGGTGGTGGCGAGCGTGCCGTGCGCGGGGCCGGTGCCGCCGCCCAGCATCGTCGTCATGCCGCTCGCCAGCGCGTCCTCGATCTGCTGCGGGCAGATGAAGTGGATGTGGCTGTCGAAGCCGCCCGCGGTGAGGATGCGCCCCTCGCCGGCGATGGCCTCGGTGCCCGGCCCCACGACGATGTCGACGCCCGGCTGCGTGTCGGGGTTGCCCGCCTTGCCGATGGCGACGATCCGCCCGTCGCGCAGGCCGACATCGGCCTTGTAGACCCCGGTCCAGTCAACGATCAGTGCGTTGGTGATCACGGTGTCGACCGTGCCGGCGGCGCGCGGGTGCTGGCTCTGCCCCATCCCGTCTCGGATCACCTTGCCGCCGCCGAATTTCACCTCCTCGCCATAGGTGGTGAGGTCGCGCTCCACCTCGATGAACAGGTCGGTGTCGGCCAGCCGCACCCGGTCCCCGGTCGTGGGGCCGAACATGGCGGCGTAGTCGTGGCGGGGGATGCGGGCCATGGGCGTCTCCGGAAGCTCAGGGGGCGGGGGCCGAGGGGGCGAGCGAAGGCAGGCTCAGTTTCATGTCTATGGCCCGCGCGCCTGCCGGGCTCGGCGGAGCGTGGCGGTCGTGCGCGAAGCCGAGCGAGCGGTAGAGCGGCAGCGCCTCGTCGTGGCGGTCGAGCGCGCTGAGGCGCATCTCGTCGTAGCCGAGCCGCGCGGCCTCCGCGATCAGCGCGGCGCACAGCACCCGCCCGACGCCGAGCCTGCGCGCCGACGGCGTGACGAACATGCGGTTCATCTCGCAGGCCCGCCCCGCCGCCGGCGCCGTGGAGGGCTTCAGCATCACGATGCCTATGGCCAATCCGTCACGGGTCGCGAGCATGCACTCGCCCGCCGGCGGGTTGAACCAGCGCGGGAACTCGGCGAGCATTTCCGCGAAGCGCTGGTCCTTGAGATAGGCCGCGATCTCCTCGCGCATCTCTGGGTAGCGGTGGTTCAGGAAGTCCACGAACTCCCAGGCCAGACGAGTCGCGGCGGCGATGTCGTCGGCGCCGCGGGCCGGCCGCACCGCGATCGCCGCCTCGCCCGTCACAGCGCCCCCATCACTTTCTGATTGAAACCGAACACCTTGCGGTCGCCGCCGTAGGGAACCAGCGTCACCTCGCGGCGCTGGCCGGGCTCGAAGCGCACCGCCGTGCCGGCGGCGATGTCCAGCCGCATGCCGCGCGCGGCCTCGCGGTCGAAGCTGAGCGCGGGGTTGGTCTCGGCGAAATGGTAGTGGCTGCCGACCTGCACCGGGCGGTCGCCGGTGTTGGCGACCTCCAGCGTCACGGTCGGCTGGCCGGCGTTCAGCTCGATGTCGCCTTCCGCGACGATCACCTCGCCGGGGATCATCGCGCCCGCCGCAGAACGACCCAGGCGACCGCCGCCGCGGCCAGCGCCAGCGCGACGCCCTCGGCCCCGTGCGGATGCAGGTGGCCCGCCGGCCCGTCATGGGCGACGGCGAGGGCGGGCGCGAGCGCGAGCAGCGCCGCCGGAAGCATGATGATCATCGAAAACTCTCCTTACTGCTGCGCGCCGCCCTGTCGCGGCCCGCTTCCCGTCTGCTCCAGCGCCGCCTCAAGCGCGGCCGATGCCTTCTCGAATTCGGCTTCCAGACCGGGCGAGACGCCCTGGCACGCCGCCGCGATCGCCCGCGCGCCGTCGAGATAGACGCGGTTGCGCGCGCGATTCTTGGCCGCCGGCATCTGCGCGAGATCGGCGACGTTCGAGGTCTGGTCGGCCAGCTTCACCAGCCGCGCCGACGCCGACGCCCCGCGGATATGCGCCGCCTGCAGCGCCTTGCGCTCGGCCAGCGGCAGCGCCTCCCACCCCTCCCGGTCGGTCAGCTCATCGACGACGCCGGCGACCTCGGCGCCGAACCGCTCGGCGAGCCCCGCCACCGTGGCGTCCGTGTCCTCCACCATGTCGTGCAGCACCGCCGCGAGCACCGCCTCAGGCGACCCGCCATGGCGCGCCACCAGCGCCGCCACGTCGCAGGGGTGGTTGATGTACGGAATGTCGCCCGGCCCCTTGCGCGTCTGACCGGCATGGCCGTGCGCCGCCAGCGCATAGGCGTCAGCGATGCGGACGAGGTCGATCATCAGCGGATCGGGTGGTGGACGGTGACGAGCTTGGTGCCGTCGGGGAAGGTCGCCTCCACCTGAACGTCGTGGATCATCTCCGACACGCCCTCCATGACCTGCGCGCGCGACACGACGCCGGCGCCGGCGGCCATGAGGTCGGAGACGGTGCGCCCGTCGCGCGCGCCCTCCACCACGAAATCGGTGATCAGCGCGATGGCCTCGGGGTGATTGAGCTTCACGCCGCGGGCGAGCCGGCGCCGCGCCACCTCCGCGGCCATGGAGACCAGCAGCTTGTCCTTTTCGCGGGGGGTCAGCTTCATCGTCGGTCCTCGGGGTCGGGCATGGGGATCAGAGACGCCAGACGCGCGGCGGCGCGGCGTCCCGCAGGGCGTGGATCAGGGGCATGAGCGCGGCGCGAAGGGCGCAGGCGTCCGGCGCCAGCAGGCGGGCGACGAGCATCCCGCGCCACGCGCTCGCGCCGCCGGAAGGGACGGGGGGCGGGGCCGGGCACGGCGCGCCGCCGCGGCCGGCGTCGAGGCCGTTGAGCGCGCGGCCCGCGTCGCCCAGCGCCGCGCGGGCGGCGCCGAGCCGGTCCTCCGCGTCCGGCGCGACGTAGAGCACGGTGGCGGCGGCGCGGGCGCCGGCCCAGCAGCCGGGCCCGTCGAGCGAGACGGCGGGCGCCGCGCCGTCGAGCCGCAGCGCGTCGGCGAAGATCAGCCGCCCGTCGCGGCGCACCCGCCAGACGTCGCGCAGCCGCGCCCGCGGCGCCGTCTCGCCCATCGCCAGCCTGCCGAGCGCGACTTGCTCGACCATCAGCAGCCGCGCGTCGGCGGCCATGACCACCTCGTAGCGCCGCGCGAGGTCGGCCCCGTCGAAGAGGATCGTCTCCTGCGGCAGCCAGTCGAGTCGGGCGCCTGGGCCCAGGCGCAAGGTCGCGTCGACGCGGCCGGTCTCGCCGGTCTGCGCGCGGTAGGCGCGCTCGGCGGCCTGGGTGCTGACGGTCAGGAAGGCGCCGGCCTCGGCCTCGGCCTCCCATGCGAAGATGTCGCCGCCGGTCACGCCGCCGGCGGTGTTGAGCAGCACCGCCTCCAGCCGCCCCGGCACGGCCGGCAGCATGCAGCGCGCCGAACCCTGCTGCTCAAGCCGCCCCACGCGGCTCGCCCCGTCCCGCAGCCGCCCCGACACCGCGGCCCGGCCGCGCGCGCGCGGCTGATCGCCCGGCGCGAAGGCGGCGAGCCCGTCCGGCGCGCGGCGGCCGGCCTCGCCGCTGTCTGCGGCGGGGCGGTCGGGTGGGCGGCGGTCGAGGTCTGCGGGATGGACGGGCGCGATCAACATGGGACCGACGCTAGAACCCCGCCGCGCCGCTTGCGAGAGGCTTGGGGCGCGACCATCGTCGCATCCAGCGCGTTGCCTTGTTCCTAGGCGCCCGGCGCCGCGTTTTCCGGCGCCGCGCTGGGAGCGCCGGACGGCGTCGGCCTCGGCGCAGCCCCGGCGCCCGCCCCGTTCGCCGGCGACGCCTCGCCGCCCGCGTCGCTCTGCGCGCCGTTCGCTCCGTGGCTGCGCGGGGCCGCGACGCCGGCATCCGCCTGCGGCTGCTCGCCGAAATCCGCCGCCTCCAGCCGCAGCGCCCGCGCGCCGGCCTTCTCGGCGGAGACGCGGATCTCCTCCACGTCGCGGCGCGCCTGCTCGAAATGCGTGTCGAGCCGGCCGACCCGCGTCATCAGCCGCTCGACATCCTTGTGCAACAGCCCCAGCTCGCGCCGCATCGCGCCGGCCTGCGCGGCCATCCGCGCGTCCTTCATCACCGCGCGCAGGGTGGTGAGCGTGGCCATCAGCGTCGTGGGCGAGACGATCCAGACGCGCAGGGCGAAGCCCTCGCGCACGACCTCGCCGTGGCGGGCGTGCAGTTCGGCGTAGACCGCCTCCGACGGCAGGAACATCAGCGCGCCGTCCGCCGTCTCGCCGGGAACGACGTAGCGCTCCGCGATGTCGCGGACATGCTTGCGCACCGAGGCCGCGAAGGCCCGCGCCGCCTCGCGCTTCTCCCGCTCGCCCTCGGCGGCGACCAGCGCCTCGTAGGCCTCCAGCGGAAACTTCGCGTCCACCGCGATGGGCCCCGGCGGCCAGGGCGCATGGATCAGGCAGTCCACGCGCCGCCCGTCGGCCAGCGTCGCCTGCGCCGACCAGCCGTCCGGCGGCAGGGCCTTGGACACGATGTCCAGCAGCTGAATCTCCCCGAACGCGCCGCGCGCCTGCTTGTTGGCGAGGATGTCCTGCAGCCCGAGCACGTCGCCCGAGAGGCGCTCGATGTTGGTCTGCGCCCGGTCGATGGCCTCCAGCCGCGTCTGCAGCTCGCCCAGCGCGCGGGCCGTGCGGCTCGCCGAGCCGTGCAGCGTGTCGCCCATGCGGCGCTGCACCTCCTCCAGCCGGCGCTCCATGCTCTCGGCCATGCGCGCCTGCGCCGCGCCCTGCGCCTCGGAGACGTGGCGCAGGCCCCCGGCGAGCTGCTGCTGGCCGGCGCCGAGGCCGCGCGCGGCCACCGCCAGCGCCGCGATCTCCGCCGAGAGCGCCGCCGAGGCCAGCCCCGCCCGCCGCGCCGCGAGCGCGGCCCACAGCGCGACCAGCGCCATCGCCGCCAGCGCCGCCGCGATCTGGAGCTGCGGCTCCGCGAGCAGCCGCGCCCACAGCGCGGCGAGCTCTGCGCCCACGCCCTCAGCCGCTCCGCTCATCGCCGGCCGAACAGCGTCTCGATGTCGGCGAGGCTGAGCGCGACGACCGTGGGCCGGCCATGGTTGCACTGGCCCGAGAGCGGCTCGGCCTCCATCGCGCGCAGCAGCGCGTCCATCTCCGGCCCCGAGAGCCTGCGCTCCGAGCGCACCGAGCCGTGGCAGGCCATGCGGCTCAGCACCGAGTCGAGCCTCGCGCGCAGCCCGTCGGCGCGATCCATGTCGGCGATCTCGTCGGCGAGGTCGCGGGCAAGCGCCGCGCCGTCGCAGGGGCCGAGCGCGGCGGGCGTGGCGCGCACCGCCACCGCGCCGGCGCCGAACGGCTCCAGCACCAGCCCGAGCCGGGAGAACTCGTCGGCGCGGGCGAGCAGGTTCTCGGCGTCCTCGCGGCCCAACTCGGCGATCTCGGGGATCAGCAGCGCCTGCGCCGCCGCGCCGCCGGCGTCGAGCGACCGCTTGAGGCGCTCGTAGACCAGCCGCTCATGGGCGGCGTGCATGTCGACGAGCGCCATGCCGTCGGCAGTCTGCGTGACGATGTAGGCGTCGTGGATCTGGGCCACCGCCACGCCCAGCGGACCGGGCGTCTCGGCGGCTTCGCCCTCGCCCCTGGCTCCGTCGCTGTGCGCCGCCTCGACCGGCCTTGCGCCCCACCCCGCCGCGCTCTCCGCCGCAGGATGCCCGTCGAGATGCTGCGCAGGCCGCTGAAACGCGTCCGCCGCCTCGGCCAGCCCTTGCGAAACATGCCCCGACCAGCCGCCCCGCGCCGGCCACAGCCCCGCGGAGACCCGCGCCGCGCCCCCCGGCGCCGGCGCCTGGACCCGCCCGAGCGCGGCGTCCGACAGCGCTCGCGCCGGCCGGCAGCCCGCCTCCGCCAGCGCCGCCCGCACCGCGCCGACCATCAGCCCGCGCGCGACGCCGGGCTCGCGGAACCGCACCTCGGTCTTGGCGGGGTGCACGTTCACGTCCACCCGCGCCGGCTCGCAGGAGAAGTAGAGCGCCGCGACCGGGCGTCGCCCGGAGGGCAGCAGGTCGGCGTAGGCCGCCTGCAGGGCGCCGACCATCAGCCGGTCGCGCACCGGGCGGCCGTTGACCAGCAGATGCTGTGCGACGGCCCCGGCGCGGGCGTGGGTCGGCAGCCCGCACCAGCCCTGCAGCCGCAGCCCCTCGCGCTCGGCGCAGACCCGTGCGGCGTCCTCGGCGAAGGCCGGGCCGAGCACGCGGCGCAGCCGCTTCAACCGCGCGTCGAACAGATCGCCGGTGTCGGGCCCGACATGCTCGGCCGGCGCGTCGAACAGGATGCGGGCGCCGTCCTCCACCTCGCGCAGGACGAAGCCCACGGTCGGCGCGGCGACCGCGAGGCGCTTCACGGCTTCGACGATCTCGGCCCGCTCGGCGCGTTCGGAGCGGAGGAATTTCAGGCGGGCAGGCGTCGCGAAGAAGAGGTCGCGCACGCAGACCTCGGTGCCCGCCGCCCGCGCCGCCGGCTTCGCGGCCCCGAGCCTCCCGGCCTCCGCCTCGATCCCCCAGGCCTCGGCGGCCCCGGCGGCCCTGCTGACGAGCGACAGCCGCGCGACCGCGGCGATGGAGGGCAGCGCCTCGCCGCGGAAGCCGTAGCTGGCGATCGCCAGAAGGTCCGATCCGTCGATCTTGGAGGTGGCGTGGCGCTCCAGCGCCAGCGGCAGCTCCGCCGCGGTCATCCCCGCGCCGTCGTCGGACACGCGGATCAGCCGCGCGCCGCCCCCGGCGATGTCGATGGCGATGTTGGCGGCGCCGGCGTCGAGCGCGTTCTCCACCAGCTCCTTCACCGCGGCGGCCGGGCGCTCGATCACCTCGCCCGCGGCGATGCGATTCGCAACGGCCTCCGAGAGACGCCGTATGCGCGGAGCGGAGATGTTGCGATCATGCGCCGTCATGCCACTATGGGTAGCATGAACGGCAGGGCTGACGCCAGCCTTCGTCGGAAGTCGGCGGCGTCTGGGGGGGGGTGCGGCCGGCGCCGGGACGCGCCTGAGCGCGCGCCGGCCGCCGCCGCGAGCGCGCTCAGTGCGCGCTGACCGGCGTCATCTCATGCTGGCGCGCGACGGTGAAGGCGAGGTCGCGGTCGGCCACCAGAGCCAGCCGCGCGCCTTCGGCGTCGTGGATGGCGTAGATCGTGGCGTCGCCGATGCGCTCGCGCGCCTCCTGCGGCAGCTCGCTCGCCGGCACGGTGCGGATGTAGACGATCCGCTCCGGGCCCTGCGCCGGGCCGTTCTGGGGAAGACTGGGATGGTCCATCATGCGTACTCCTGACAAAACTCAGCCATCTCGCCGCCCATCAGGCCGGCTTCTTGATGGCGATGGTCTTAACGACGCTCTCGGGCGCGCTGCGGGCGAGGTCCACATGGAGCATGCCGCAGTCGAGATGCGCCCCGGTCACCTCCATCCCGTCCGCCAGCACGAACACGCGCTGGAACTGCCGGGTTGCGATGCCGCGGTGCAGGTAGACGCGCTCCGCCTCGCCCTCGCGCGCGGCGCGGCCGCGGACCACGAGCTGGCGATCCTCCAGCGTGATCGCGAGATCGTTCTCGCTGAAGCCGGCGACCGCGAGCGTGATGCGGTAGGCGGTCTCGCCCCGCTGCTCGATGTTGTAGGGCGGGTAGCTGTCCCCGCTCTTGGCGGTTCGTTCAACCAGGCGGTCGAGATCCTCGAACCCCAGCAGGAACGGGTGCGCCGCGAAATTCAACCGTGTCATGCGAGCCCTTTGCACTGAAAGCGACCGACGCGACCGGCCCGTGAGCGGCGCCGATCACGCAAGATATGGTGGCTGGATTTCGGCGGCGCAACTCGCCCGGCCAGGACGGCGCCGCGCCGGGCCGCGCCGCGGGGCCTTCGGGGGCGACGTCGCCTTGCTCCGCGCGGCGCGCGCGCCTAGACAGGCGCGCATCGCGCGACGCCGGGGGCTCATCCATGAACAAGCCGAAGAAGGTCGTGCTCGCCTATTCCGGCGGGCTCGACACCTCGATCATCCTGAAATGGCTGCAGACCGAATACGGCTGCGAGGTGGTGACCTTCACCGCCGATCTCGGCCAGGGCGAGGAGCTGGAGCCCGCGCGCGCCAAGGCGGAGCTGCTGGGCGTGAAGCCGCAGAACATCTTCATCCGCGACGTGCGGGAGGAGTTCGTGCGCGACTTCGTGTTCCCGATGTTCCGGGCCAACGCGGTCTATGAAGGGCTCTACCTGCTCGGCACCGCGATCGCTCGGCCGCTGATCTCGAAGCACCTCGTCGAGATCGCGCGCGAGACCGGCGCGGACGCGGTGGCGCACGGCGCGACCGGCAAGGGCAACGACCAGGTGCGCTTCGAACTGAGCGCCTATGCGCTGGAGCCCGACATCAAGGTGATCGCGCCGTGGCGGGAGTGGGATCTGACCTCCCGCACGCGACTGCTGGAGTTCGCCGAGGCCAACCAGATCCCCATCGCCAAGGACAAGCGCGGCGAGGCGCCGTTCAGCGTGGACGCGAACCTCCTGCACACCTCAAGCGAGGGCAAGGTGCTGGAAGACCCCTCGCAGGAGGCGCCGGACTACGTCTGCCAGCGCACGGTGGCGCCGGAGGACGCGCCCGACACGCCGGAGATGGTCGAGATCGGGTTCGAGCGCGGCGACGCGGTCGCGGTGAACGGCGAGCGGCTGTCGCCGGCCATGCTGCTGACGAAGCTCAACGAACTGGGCGCGAAGCACGGCGTGGGGCGGCTCGACCTTGTCGAGGGCCGCTATGTCGGCATGAAGTCCCGCGGCGTCTACGAGACGCCGGGCGGCACGATCCTGCTGGCGGCCCATCGCGGGATCGAGAGCATCACGCTCGACCGCGGCGCGGCGCATCTCAAGGACGAGCTGATGCCGCGCTACGCGGAGCTGATCTATTTCGGCTACTGGTTCAGCCCGGAGCGCGAGATGCTGCAGGCCGCCATAGACCGCAGCCAGGAGCATGTGTCGGGGACGGTGCGGGTGAAGCTCTACAAGGGCGCGGCCAGCGTCGTGGCGCGCTGGTCGGACCATTCGCTGTACTCCGAAGCGCATGTGACCTTCGAGGAGGACGCCGGCGCCTATGACCAGCAGGACGCGGCGGGCTTCATCAAGCTCAACGCGCTGCGGCTGCGGCTTCTGGCCAACCGCGACAGGCGGCTCAGGGGCTGAGAGCTGCGGGTGGGGGGGCGGCGCATGACGGGAGTGCGCGGCGGACGGGCGCCTCGGCGACGGCCCGCGCTGCGGCGAGCTGGTCGGGCGTGAGCCGCTTGCGGAGAGCCTCGCGGGGTTCATGGGGCGCGAAGGGCGCGGCGAGGCCGCTCTCGCGGCGACGGCGGGCTTCGACGCCTGCTCTGGCGCCGCCTCGCGCGCCTTCCGCTCCTCGACGCGGCGGCTGACGCCGATGAGCCGGAGCGCGTCGCCGCTCTGGCCGGGGAGCGGGGAGATCTCCAGGTCGATCCGGTAGCGCCGGCCGTCGCGGGAGACGTTGACGAGCCGTGCGCGCAGGGCGTCACGGAACGAGGCCGCCGCCGCGCGAGCGCGCCGCGGTTGCGGGCGTTCGGCGCGAAGGCGGCGCGGGCGAAGCCGCCGGCGACTGCGACCACGCCGGCGAGCCGGCGCGGGTTGGTCCCGACAAGGCGGCCGGTGAGGCCGAAGTCGCCCACGCCTTGCAGGGCTGCGACGCCGCCGGAGCCCGGCAGCGCGCCTCCCGCCTGCGCCCGGCCTTCGCCGGGACCGTTCGGGGGCAGCGGTCAGCCCGTCTCGCGCTCCAGCCTTTCGAAGAGGCGGGCGACGGCCTCGGCGCCGGGGTCGTTGCAGCCGGCCAGCTTGTCGGCGCCGACATAGGCCGCCCGCCCGGCGCGGGCGCGCGTCATCCGCGCCGTGGCGTCGGCGCCGGCGCGCGCGGCCTTCGCCGCGGCGGGGAGTCCGTCCGGCAGGGCCGCCAGCGCGGGCGAGAGCGCGTCGACCATGGTGCGGTGGCCCTCCTCGGCGCCGCCGACCTGCTTGATGCGCTCCAGCCCGGCGCGCAGGGCGCCGATCCAGTCCTCGCCGCCGGCCGAGGCGTCGCCCGCCGCGGCGAAGAAGATCGCCAGCAGCACGCCGGAGGAGCCGCCCATGGTCTGGCTCAGCTCCAGCCCGATGGCCCGGAAAAGCTGCGTCGGGTCGGCCAGCGGCAGCCTGTCGAGCGCGGCGTCCAGCGCCCGCGCGGCGGTCGCCAGCGTCGAGCCGGTGTCGCCGTCGCCCGACTTGAGGTCGAGCGCGTTCAGGTCGGCCTCCGCGGCGATCATGATCGCGCAGCACCGCGCCAGCAGCGCGCGCCGCTCCGGGTGGGCCGAGGGCATGGCGCGGATCGGCGTCAGGCCGTCTGGCAGCGGGCGCACCGCCGGCGGGGCGAGCCGCGCGCAGCCGGGCCATGCGGCGGGGTCCACCGGGGAAGTCAGCGCCGCCGCCGCGGCGTCGTCGACGGGCAGCAGCGAGACCGAGAACCCCTTCATGTCGAGCGAGGTCATCATCGCCGCCGGCCCGATGATCCAGTCCACCCGGCCCGCGATGTCGGCGCGGGCGAACTCCTCGGTCAGCACCGCCATCTCCAGCGGCGTCGCGCCGCCGAGATTGTTGATCAGCGCGGCGTGGCCGCCTTCGCCCAGATGCGGCCGCAGCCGGTCGACGACCAGCGCCATGGCCTGCCGCGCGCCGGCGAAATCGACCTGCTCGACGCCGGCCTCGCCGTGGATGCCGAGGCCGAGCTCGGCCTTGCCGGGGGCGATGCGCGCCTCCCTCGTCGAGCCGGGCATGGTGCAGGTGTCGAGCGACATGCCGATGGAGACGGCGCCCGCCACCGCCGCCCGCGCGGCCTCGGCGACCGTCAGGAGGTCGGCCCCGCTCTCGGCGAGGTGGCCCGCGATCTTGTGCACGAACAGCGTGCCGGCGACGCCGCGCGGCTGCGGCAGCTCGGGCAGGGCCACGTCGTCGTCGACCACCACCATCTCCACGCGCTTTCCGAAGGCGCGGGCGCGCTCGGCGGCCAGGCCGAAGTTGAGCCGGTCGCCGGTGTAGTTCTTGACGATGAGAAGGCAGCCCGCCTCGCCGGTGACGGCGAGGATGCCGGCCAGCACCGCGTCCACAGAGGGCGAGGCGAACACCTCGCCGCAGACCGCCGCCGTCAGCATCCCCCGCCCGACGAAGCCGGCATGGGCGGGCTCGTGCCCCGATCCGCCGCCGGAGACGAGCGCGACGCGGTCGCGCTCCCAGTCCGTGCGGACGACGACCTTGACGTGCGGGTAGCCGTCGAGCCGGGCCAGCCGGCCGCCGGAGGCGCGCAGGGCGCCGTCGATGGCCTCGGTGACGAGCGTCTCGCGGGCGTTGATGAACTGGCGGGCGCTTTCCGGCGCGGCGTCTGGCATCGTCTCGGTCTCCTTCGGGGCGCGCGGGGCTGGGCGCGCGGGGACTGGGCGCGTGGGGGGCGGCTCCCGCGGCGGGTCAGGTCACGCGGGCGCCGGCGGCGTCGAACCACAGCGGGTCGCGCGGGCGCACGGCGACGGCGCGGCCGGTCTTGAGGTCGGTGTGCGGGTCGGTCAGCGTCACGAGGGCGTGGCCCGCGACGTCGAGATGCAGCCGGGTCTGGTCGCCCAGCCGCTCCACCCGCGTCACCACGGCGGGCGCGCCCTCGGCGCCGCCGGGGTCGAGCGCCACATGCTCCGGGCGCAGGCCGATCGTGGCGGCGCGGTCGGGGCCATGGCCGAAGAGCGTCGCGGGCAGCAGGTTGATGCGCGGCTGGCCGAGCCGCGCCGCGACATGGGCGCTGACGGGGTTCTCGTAGATCTCGCGCGGGCCGCCGACCTGCGCGAGCCTGCCGGCTTCGAGCACGCCGACATGGGTGGCCATGGTCATCGCCTCGGTCTGGTCGTGGGTGACGTAGATGAGCGTCGCGGCGATCTCGGCGTGGATGCGCTTCAGCTCGACCCGCAGATCGGCGCGCAGCTTGGCGTCGAGCGAGGAGAGCGGCTCGTCCATGAGGTAGACGGCGGGGCGGCGCACCAGCGCGCGGCCGATGGAGACGCGCTGCATCTCGCCGCCCGAAAGCCGGGTCGCGCGGTTGTCGAGCTTGTGGCCGATGCGCAGCATCTCCGCCGTCTCGCCGACGATGCGCGCGATCTCGGCCGGCGGGGTGCGCAGCAGCGGCGACTTCAGCGGAAAGGCGAGGTTCTCGCGCACGGTCAGGTGCGGATAGAGCGAGTATTGCTGGAACACCATTGCGACGTCGCGCTCGGCGGGCGTCTCGTCGGTGACGCGCCGGCCGCCGATGAACACCTCGCCGGCGTCGGGCCGCTCCAGCCCCGCCACGAGCCTCAGCGTCGTCGTCTTGCCGGCGCCGGTCGGCCCGAGCACCACCATGAAGGCGCCGTCGGGCACGGTGAGGTCCATGCCCGCGACGGCGGAGACGGCGCCGAAGCGCTTCGTGACGCCCTTCAGCGCGACCTCAGCCATGGTGCGCCGCCTCGTTGGCCGCGGTGCGCAGGGCGCGGCCAGTCTCCGCGTCGAAAAGCGACAGCGTCTCCGCGACGAAGCCGACGCCGACATGCTCGCCGGGCGTGGCCTGCGCCGCGGCGGGCAGGCGGGCGCGCAGGCGGCCGAAGCCGGTCTCGACCGTGACGATCTGCGTGGTGCCGAGATATTCCGTCGCCTCGATGCGCCCGCGCAGCGGCCCGTCGTCGCCGAGCCGGACATGCTCGGGCCGGGCGCCGAGCGCCAGCGCGCCGCGCGCGCCCTGCCTCAGCGCCGGCAGCGCGACCGACGCACCGCCCAGCCGCGCCACGGCGTCGCCCGGCGCGACGGCGCCCTCGAAGCGCAGCAGGTTCATCGGCGGGCTGCCGATGAAGTCGGCCACGAACAGCGTCGCGGGGTGGTCGTAGATGTCCTGCGGCGCACCGAACTGCTCGATCACGCCGTGGTTCATCACCACGATCTTGTCGCCCATCTGCATCGCCTCGAGCTGGTCGTGGGTGACGTAGACCGTGGTGGCGCCGATGCGGTCGTGGAGCGCGCGCAGCTCCTCCGCCATCTCCTCGCGGAACTCGCTGTCGAGCGCGCCGAGCGGCTCGTCCATCATGAACGCCTTGGGGCGGCGCACGATGGCGCGCGCCAGCGCCACGCGCTGCCGGTCCCCGCCCGAGAGCCCGCCCACGGGGCTGTCGAGGACGCCCTCGATGCGCAGGACGCCGGCGACCTCCGCGACGCGCGCGGCGACGTCACTGCGGCTCATGCCCTGGCTGACGAGCGGATAGGCGATGTTGCGGCGCACGTTCATGTGCGGGTAGAGCGCGAACATCTGGAACACGAAGGCGATGTCGCGCTGGCGCGCCGGGCGCTGGCTGACATCCTCACCGTCGATCGCGATGGTTCCGGATGTGGGCAGCTCCAGCCCCGCGATCATGCGCAGCGTGGTGGTCTTGCCGCAGCCGGAGGGGCCGAGCAGCATGAAGAACTCGCCGTCGCGCACGGTGAAGCTGGAGCCCTGCACCGCGGTGAAGGCCCCGAACTCCTTGCGCAGGTCGCTGACGACGATCTCGGCCATGGCGTCAGTAACGCTGTTCTGGGTGGGTCGGCAGATCGGCGATCCCGGCGAGCCAGGCGTGGCGCATCCCGTCCCACACCGCGACCTGCGGGGCCGGCAGGGCGGGGTCGGCGAAGGCCCCGCCGGCCACGCCGATCCGGCCTGGCAGGAACTCGCCCCGCCACCAGACGGTCGCGCCGCAGGTGGGGCAGAAGTGCTGGGTGAAGCGCCGACCGCGCTGCGAGACGCGGCTCCATGCGGTCGACGGCCCGGAGATCGCGCAGTCGCCCTCCTCCCAGTAGTAGGACACGCCGAAGGGCGCGCCGGTGCGGCGCTGGCATTCCGAACAGCTGCACATGCCCGAGACGACGGGCTCGCCGAGCGTCTCGACGGCGAGGGCGCCGCAGGAGCAGCGGGCGACGCGGCGGATGGGCTCCATCGCGGTCATTCCGGAAAATGGCTGGCGGCGATGAACAGCACTGTGCCGGCCAGCGTCACGACGAAGCTCCAAGTGTAGAGCGCCAGCGCGAAGGGCTGCATCAGCATCAGCACGCCGGCGCCGATGAGGATCGAGGCCAGCATCTCCCACGGCCCGCGGCGGAACCGCGCCAGCCGCGCCAGCCATGCCGCGCCGCGCCTCATTTGCGCACCGCGCCGAAGGTGATGCCGCGCAGCAGGTGCTTGCGAAGCAGCACGGTGAACACCAGGACAGGCAGCAGGAACAGCGTCGCGCCCGCGGCGACCGCCGGCCAGTCCTGCCCGCCGACGCCGATGATGGTCGGGATGAAGGGCGGCGCCGTCTGCGCCGTCCCCGAGGTGAGCAGCACCGCGAAGGCGTACTCGTTCCACGCGAAGATCAGGCAGAAGATCGCCGTGGAGGCGATGCCGGTGGCGGCCTGCGGCAGCACCACCTTCACGAAGGCCTGGAAGCGGGTGTAGCCGTCGATCAGCGCCGCTTCCTCGTATTCGCGCGGGATCTCGTCGATGAAGCCCTTCAGCAGCCACACCGCCAGCGAGATGTTCACCGCGGTGTAGAGCAGGATCATGCCGAGATGCGTGTCGCTGAGGCCGAGCGTGCGGTACATCAGGAAGATCGGGATCGCGACGGCGATCGGCGGCATCATCCGCGTGCTCAGGATGAAGAACAGCAGGTCGTCGCTGAGCGGGATGCGGAAGCGGCTGAAGGCGTAGGCGGCGAGCGTGCCGAGGAAGATCGACAGGAAGGTCGAGCCGAAGCCGATGATCACCGAGTTCATGAAGCGCTCGCCGAACTTCGACGGGCCGGCGATCACCATGTCGCGGTTGCGCACGATGGTCTCGGCGAGGCCGTCGGGCGGCGGCAGCGCCTGAAGCTGCTCGGGCGTGACGCGGGTGCGGGTGGTGAACAGGTTGACGTAGCCCTCCAGCGTCGGCTCGAACGCGATCTTCGGCGGGTAGGCGATGCTGTCGGGCGGCGACTTGAAGCCGGTCGCGAAGATCCACATGAGCGGCAGCAGCGTGATGAGCGCGTAGGCGACGACCAGCGCCGCGGCGACGCGCTTGCGGCCCGGCGAGGGCTCGGTGACGGAATGCGCGCTCATCGCGCCTTCACCCGGTTCAGCGCCTTAACGTAGATCGAGGCGAGGCCGAAGATCGTGACGAACAGGATCACCGCATAGGCCGAGGAATAGCCCGTGCGCCACTTCTCGAACGCCTCGCGCTTGAGGTTGATCGAGGCGAGTTCGGTGACGGAGCCGGGGCCGCCGCCGGTGAGCTGCACCACGAGATCGAACATCTTGAAGTTCTCGATGCCGCGAAACAGCACCGCCAGCATGAGGAACGGCGCGACCATCGGCACTGTGATGGTCCAGAACTGTCGCCAGGGGCTGGCGCGGTCGATCTCGGCGGCCTCGTAGATCGACTCGGGGATCGAGCGCAGGCCGGCGAGGCAGATCAGCATGACGAAGGGCGTCCACATCCAGGTGTCCACGATGACGATGGCCCAGGGCGCCAGCGTCACCGAGCCCAGCATCTCGAAGCTGGACGGGTCGGCCCCCGTCACCCACGCCACCGCATAGTTGAAGAGGCCGATCTGCGGCTGGTAGAGGAAGGTCCAGAAATTGCCGACCACCGCCGGCGACAGCATCATCGGCAGCACGATGATCGTGGTCCACAGGTCGTCGCCGCGGAATTTCTGGTTGATCAGCCAGGCCAGCGCGAAGCCGATCAGCACCTGCAGGGCGATGGTCCAGAACAGGAAATGCGCCGTGGCCTGCATCGACAGCCAGATATCGCCGTCGGTGAGTATCCGCTCGTAATTCCGAAGGCCGACCCAGTCGACCTCACGGTTGGGGCGGTTGGCGGCGAAGTTCGTGAAGCTGAGACGGATGGTCCAGATCAGCGGGAAGATGTTGATCGCCAGCAGCAGGAAGATGGTCGGCGCGACGAAGAGCCATGCGATCGCCCGGTCCGACAGGCCGCGCACGCGGCGCGCGACGCTCGGCGGCGTGGCCCGGGCGGCGCGGTCGGCTGCGGTGGCGATGACGTCGGTCATGGTCTTCCTCTGGCTGGCTCCGCCGCGTGTCGGCGGCGGGCGGCGGCGACGCCCTCACCCCGGCCCTCTCCCGCAGGCGGGAGAGGGGGCGCGAGGGGCGGAGACGGCGCCCGGGCGTCGGGCGCGCCGCCAGTTGCTTGCGGCCAGGTCGAAGGCGCGGCGCAAAGAGCTGCGCTTCGCGCTCGCGGCGCCGCCGGGGTCACCCTCTCCCGCCTGCGGGAGAGGGTCGGGGTGAGGGAGGCCGGGCGCGCCGCGCGCCCGGCCGCGTCACAGCTTGCCTTCGTCCTCGAACACCTCTGTCCAGTCCTCGATCAGCATGTCCAGCGCCTCCTGCGCGGTGCCCTGGTCGGCCACGACGTAGTCGTGCAGGCGCTTCTGCATCGCCAGCAGCAGCGAGGCGTAGGCCGGCTCCTGCCAGAAGTCCTGGACGTTCTCCATCGCCTTCAGGAAGTCGGCGGCGAAGGGCTGGCTGTCGGGGAAGCCGGGGTCGTTCAGCACCGAGTTGTGCGCCGAGTAGCCGCCGAGCGCCCACCACTTCGCCTGCACTTCCGGCTGCGCGAACCACTTGATGTATTCGAGCGCGGCGTCCTGCTTCTCGCTGTAGGCGACGACCGAGATGCCCTGGCCGCCGAGCGTGGAGGCGGGGACGTTCTGCGGCGGGTTCACGAAGAAGTCGATGTGCTCGCCGCCGGTGTCGGGGTCCGCGTAGAGACCGGGGAAGAACGCGAACCAGTTCATCGCCATGGCGACCTGGCCCGATTTGAAGGCGTCGAGCGACTGCTCCATGTAGGCGTTGGTGTAGCCCGGCGGCGTGCAGCACTGGTAGAGTTCCTTGTAGAACTCCAGCGCCTCGACCGCCTCGGGCGAGTTCACCGCGCCGGCCATGTCGTAGCTGCCCGGCGTGTTCTCGTACTTGAAGCCCCAGGCGTAGAGCGCGCCCGTGGCGCCCATCGTGATGCCCTCCGAGCCGCGCTCGGTGAAGATCGAGACGCCGTAGCGCGTCTGGCCGTCGATCTCGCGGCCCTGGAAGAACCTGGCGATCTCCATCAGCTCGCGCTGGGACGTCGGCTCGGCCAGTTCGCGGCCATGTTCCGCCTTGAAGGCCTCGCGGATTTCGGGCCGTGCGAACCAGTCCTTGCGGTAGAACCAGCCGTTGGCGTCGCCCATCGCCGGGAGCGCGTAGTAGTTCGGCGCGCCCTTGGGCCATGTGGAGTAGGCATAAACCGTGGCGGGGGCGAAGTCGTCCATGCTGATGCCTTCGCGGTCGAAGAAGTCGTTCAGCTTGACGTAGTGGCCGTTCTCGGCGCCGCCGCCGATCCACTGGCTGTCGCCGATCAGCAGGTCGCAGAGCTGGCCGCCGGAGTTCAGCTCGTTGAGCATCCGGTCGGCGAAGTTGGGCCACGGCACGAACTCGAAGCTCATCGAGTGGCCGGACTGCGCCTCGAACTCCTTGGAGAGCTCGACGAGGGCGTTGGCGGGGTCCCACGCGGCCCAGCACAGCGTGAGATTTTCGGCCTGCGCCGCGCCGGCGGCGGAGAGCGTCAGCGCGGCGACGGCCGCGGACGACATGAGGCGCCTGGTGGTCATGCGGTCATTCCTCCCTGAGGGCGGCAGGGGCGAATCCCCGGCTCGTTCGATCTGGAACACAGGCTAAGGCTGGCGACGGAACGCTGTCCATGGAAAAATGAGGTGCGTACCTCAGAAGTGGTGGGACTTCTCTCCGCAGCGTTCGGGCGAGCTCCGCCGCCGTCGGGGACGGGCTCCCCTCCGCAACCCGGATCCTAACAGCGCTTCAAAAGGCAGGGGGGGCGAGGCCCGGCGGCGCGCTAGGCCCGCGCGAGGCCGACCCAGACGCCGCCGCGCCGGCTGCTGCGCACGCAGGCGTCCACGAAGGCGACGCCGGCCAGCCCGTCGCGGACGTCGGGAAAAAGCACGTCGGGTTCTGGCGCGCGGCCGTCGCGGCGGGCCGCGATGGCGCGGGCGGCCTCGGCGTAGAGGTTCGCGAAGCCCTCCAGATAGCCCTCCGGATGGCCCGGGGGGATGCGGGTGAGGCGCGCGGCCTCGGGCCCGGCGCCATGGCCGCCGCGGGTGATCAGGCGCGGCGGCTCGCCGAAGGGGGCGAAGCGCAGGAGGTTGGGGTTCTCCTGCGCCCACTCCAGCCCGCCCTTCTCGCCGTAGACGCGCAGCCGCAGGCCGTTCTCGCAGCCCGGCGCGACCTGGCTGCACCAGAGCATGCCCTTCGCGCCGCCGGAGAAGCGCAGCATCGCGTGGGCGTTGTCGTCGAGCGCCCGGCCGGGAACGAAGCTGTGCAGCTCCGCCGAGAGGCTCTCTATGGCCTGACCGGTCACGAAGCAGGCGAGGTTGGCGGCGTGGGTGCCGATGTCGCCCGTCGCGCCGCCGAGGCCGGCGCGGGCGGGGTCGGTCCGCCATGCCGCCTGCTTCTGGCCGGTCGCCTCCAGCGGTTCGGTCAGCCAGTCCTGCGCATATTCCGCCTGCACGACGCGCAGGGGCCCGAGCGCGCCGGCGGCGACCATCGCGCGCGCCTGCCGGACCATCGGGTAGCCGGTGTAGTTGTGGGTGAGCACGAAGAGCGCGTGGGACTTCTCCGCCAGAGCGACGAGCCGGCGCGCCTCCGCCAGCGTCGCGGTCAGCGGCTTGTCGCAGATGACATGCACGCCGCGCCGCAGGAACGCCCGCGCCGGGGCGAGGTGCATGTGGTTCGGGGTGACGATGGCGACCGCCTCGACGCCGTCCTTCAGCCGCGCCTCGCGCCGCGCCATCGCCTCGAAGTCGTCGTAGACGCGCGACGGGTCGAGGCCGAGTTCGGCGCCCGAGGCGCGCGACTTCGCCGGGTCGGCGCTGAAGCAGCCGGCGACCAGCGCGAAGCGGTCGTCAAGCCGGGCGGCGATGCGGTGCACCGCCCCGATGAAGGCGTCGCGCCCGCCGCCGACCATCCCCAGACGGATGCGGCCGGGCGCGCTCGAAGGCGCGGCGTCGATCATGCCCCGTCCTCCCCGGTTTCGCCGCGGGCGCTCATCGGTCGAGCCCCAGCAAGCGGCGGTTGGCGGCGGCGTCGACCGCGGCGCCGGCGAAGTCGTCGAAGGCGCGGTCGGTGACGCGGATGATGTGGTCGGCGACGAAGGCCGCGCCCTCGCGCGCGCCGTCCTCGGGGTGCTTCAGCGCGCATTCCCACTCGACCACGGCCCAGCCGTCGAAGCCGTATTGCGCGAGTTTCGAGAACACGCCCTTGAAATCCACCTGCCCGTCGCCGAGCGACCGGAAGCGGCCGGCGCGGTCCACCCAGGGCTGGAAGCCGCCATAGACGCCCTGCCGCCCGGTCGGGTTCAGCTCGGCGTCCTTGACGTGGAACATGCCGATGCGCGGGTGATAGACGTCGATGAAGGCGAGGTGGTCGAGCGCCTGCAGCACGAAATGCGACGGATCGTAGAGGATCTTCGCCCGCGGGTGGTGGTCGACCCGTTCGAGGAACATCTCGAAGCTGGCCCCGTCGTGCAGATCCTCGCCGGGATGGATCTCGTAGCAGAGGTCGACGCCGTGCTCCCCGGCGAGGTCGAGCAGCGGCCGCCAGCGCGACGCCAGTTCGTCGAAGGCGGCCTCGACGAGTCCCGGCGGGCGCTGCGGCCACGGATAGACGTAGGGCCAGGCGAGCGCGCCGGAGAAGGTCGCATGGGCGGAGAGGCCGAGATTGCGCGAGGCGACGATCGCCTTGCGCACCTGCTCCACCGCCCAGACCCGCCGCGCAGCGGGGTCGCCGCGCACTGCCGGGTCGGCGAAGCCGTCGAACATCTCGTCATAGGCGGGGTGGACTGCGACGAGCTGGCCCTGGAGGTGGGTCGAAAGCTCCGTCACCGCCACGCCGTTCTCGACCGCGACGCCCCTGAAGGCGTCGCAATAGTCCCGACTCTCGGCGGCGAGGTCGAGGTCGAAGAGCCGGCGGTCCCAGCTCGGAACCTGCACCCCCCTGAAGCCGCAATCCGCCGCCCAGCGCGTGATCGACGCCCACTCGTTGAACGGGGCCGCGTCCGAAGCGAACTGCGCGAGAAACAGCGCGGGCCCCTGCATGGTCTTCATGTCGTCTCCCCCTCCCGGTCCGGGCCGGTCTGCGCCGGCAGGTTCTCTCTGATCACGATCTCGATGCGGATGCGCTCCTGCGCCGGGTCGATGGCGACGCCGTCGCTGCGGGCGCGCAGCACGCGCAGGGCGCTGCGCGCGACATGGCCGAGGTCCTGCGTGATGACGGCGTCGATGCGCCCGTCCCCCAGCGCGGCGCGGGCGCCGGGCGTCAGTTCGTGGGCGATGACGACGGGCCGGGCGCCGTCGGGGGCGGGCGGCAGGGCGTCGAGCGCGCCGACATCGGCGCCGAGCAGGTAGACCCCGAGCGCCGGGCCCAGCCGCGCCGTCTGCGCCGCCAGCGCCCGGGCGGCGGCCGCCTGGTCGCCGCGCCCCTCCAGCGAGGGCCGGGCGACGACGGCGGGGAAGTCGCGCGCGAGCACGGCGTCGAGCCCCAGCCGCCGCTCGATGCTCTCGCGCAGCAGCATCGAGCGCGCCAGCACCGCGACCGCGCCGCCCTGCGGGCCGACAAAGCGCCCCATCAGCACGCCGGCGGTGCGGCCGGCGGCGACGTTGTCGACGCCGACGAAATGATCGCGCTCGGTGTTCGGCAGGTCGGACACCAGCGCCGCCACAGCGACGCCTTCGCGCTTGAGGCGCCGGATCGCGTCACGCACATGGGGCGTCTCGGCGGCCGTGACGGCGACGCCGTCGACGCGGCGCCGGCCGGTCCGGTCGCGGGCGGCGAGGCCGTTGAGCAGCTCCGCCAGCGCGTGGGGGTCTTCGGCGGGAAAACCGACCACCTCGACGGACACCCGGTCCGTGCCGACCATCCGCGCGGCGCCGGCCATGGCGGCGCGCAGGGCGCGGGCGAACTCGTCGCCGGCGTCGGGCAGGGCGACGACGAACCGATAGCTGCGCTGGCGGGCGAGATTGGCCGCCGCGACGTCGCGGACATAACCGAGCGCCTCGACCGCCTGCGTCACGCGCTCGATGGTCTCGCGGCGTACGCCCGGACGCGCGTTCAGCACGCGGTCGACCGTGGCCAGACTGACCTTCGCCGTGCGCGCGATGTCGTTTACCGTCGGCCGCCCCACCTTCGCCCCCCGCTGGCGCACCACTTTCAGCCAGCGTCTGAGGTACGTCAATCACGACGTGGCGGCGCTACCTCTCGGCGAGCCTCCCGGCGATCGCGACCGATCCGGGCCCTCGGCGCTTCTCCACCGGGCGGGCGCCCGGATCGCCGGACCGGCGCAGCGATCAACGCTGCCGGGCGGAGGCGGGGAACAGCCCGCCCATGCGAGAAATCGTCCAATCTCGACCAGGTCGCCGGGGGTGGTAGGCCCGGAGGGACTCGAACCCCCAACCAAACCGTTATGAGCGGTCCGCTCTGACCATTGAGCTACGGGCCCCTGCGAATTCGCTTACCTGTCGGGAGGTTTCGTGGTCAACAGCGACAATTAAGGCTTCATTAAACTGATTGTGGCAACCTCTCGCTAACCTTTCGGAGCATGCGGATGCGAGACGAGACGATCGAGCCGGACGATGCTGCGCGCGACCGCCCCGCGTGGCGCGAGGACTGGGCGCCGGCCTCCGCCGTCCGCTCGTCCGGCGCGGCGCGGTCGGGCGGGCGCGAGGCGGTCGAGGCGGCCGCCAGACCCGCGATCGCTCCATTCGGAGGCGGGATGGACGTAGAGGCCTGGCCGGTGGGCGTGGTCCAGGCGGACGCCGGCGGGCGGATCGTCGCATGCAACGAGGCGGCGCTGGAGCTTATGGGAGCGGAGGCGCCGCGACCGGGGACCGGCCTCGCCGACCTCCTGCGCGTCCCGGCGCCGGACCTGACCGCCGCCGCGATCGCCGCCATGCGGCGGGGCGAGGCGCTGCGGCGCCGGCTGCGAGCCGCCTCCGGCGCGATCGCGGCGCTCACCCTGATGCGCGCGCCCTGCGGCGGCTACACCGCGCTGCTCGTCAACGACGCCGTAGCCGCCGAGGCGCAGCAGGAGGCGCACCGTCAGCGCGCGCGGTTCGCCGCCCTCGCCGACATCGCGGACGGCCCGGCGATCTTCTGCGTCGACCGCGCCGGCCGCATCAGCGCGTGGAGCCGCTCGGCGGAGCGCCTGGAGCGCCTTTCCGCCGGCGACGCCCTCGGCATGACCCTCGACGCGCTGCTCGACCGCGCCTCCTTCACCGCCGACGCCGGCGCGCTGCTCGGCGAGGCGGCGCGCGCCGGCGAGGCGAGCGCGACGGGCTTCGGCTGGGGCGAGGGCGGCAGGGCGCGGTGGATGCGGCTGTCGGTCCGCGCCGTGCGCGGCGCCGACGGCGCGCTGGACAGCTATGTGGCCATGGTCGGCGATCAGGCCGCCGACGGCGAGCAGGGCGCCGACCTGCGCAGCCTCGCCGCGCTCGACCCGCTGACCGGGCTGCTGAACCGGCGCGGCTTCTTCGAGACGGCCCAGACGGTGCGGGCCGGCGTCGCGCGGCGCGGCGCGACCATGAGCCTGATCGCCTTCGACATCGACCGCTTCAAGCGCCTGAACGACGGCTGCGGACACGCCGCCGGGGACGCTGCGCTGGTGGCGCTTGCGGATGCGGCGCGCTCCGAGATCCGCGCCGGCGATCTTCTCGGGCGCATCGGCGGCGACGAGTTCGCTCTCGCCCTGCCGCGCGCCGACCTCGCCCGCGCCGCGGCCATCGCGGAGCGCGTGCGGGCGGCGGTCGCCGCCGCGCGCCCGACGGCGGGCGGGCGGCGGCTGGCCTTCACCGCGAGCTTCGGCGTCACCGAACTCCGCAATGCCGGCGAGAGCCTGCACGAGGCGCTCGCCCGCGCAGACGCCGCGCTCTACGTCGCAAAGGCGCGCGGGCGGGACCGGGTCGCCACCGCCTGACGCGCGGCCAGCCAGTCGCCCTGGCGGCGGCTCCTGCGCCGCTCCGCCTTCACCCCGCCGCGGCGCTGCGCTAAGGGGCGCGGGAAACTCCGCGCAGCAGGGCCCGCCATGACCGAACCGACCGCATCTCGGAAGCCCGGGCGCAACGGCCTCAGCTATGGCGACGCGGGCGTTGACATCGACGCCGGCGACGCGCTGGTGGCGGCGATCAAGCCCGCCGCCGCCGCCACCGCCCGGCCCGGGGTGATGGGAGCCCTCGGCGGCTTCGGCGCGCTTTTCGACCTGAAGGCGGCCGGCTACGTCGACCCGATCCTCGTCGCGGCGACCGACGGCGTCGGCACCAAGCTCCGGCTCGCCATCGACACCGGGCTGTTGGACACCGTGGGCCGCGACCTCGTCGCGATGGTCGTCAACGATCTCGTCTGTCAGGGCGCCGAGCCGCTCTTCTTCCTCGACTACTACGCCACCGGAAAGCTCGACGTCGCGTCCGCCGCGCAGGTCGTGACCGGGATCGCCGGGGCCTGCGCCGACTGCGGCTGCGCGTTGGTCGGCGGGGAGACGGCGGAGATGCCGGGGATGTATCCCGCCGGCGACTTCGACCTCGCCGGCTTCGCGGTGGGCGCGGCGGAGCGCGGCGGGCTGCTGCCGGCGCCCTTCGCGGAAGGGGCGGTCGTGATCGGGCTCGCGTCGGACGGGGCGCATTCCAACGGCTATTCGCTGATCCGCCGCATCGTCGCGCAGGAAGGGCTGGCGTGGAACGACCCGGCGCCCTTCGCCGACGGCCCGCTCGGCGCGGCGCTGCTGACGCCGACGCGGCTCTACGTCAGGGCGGGCCTCGCGATGCGAAGGGCCGGCGCGCTGGCGCTGGCGCATGTCACGGGAGGAGGTCTGACCGGCAACCTGCCGCGCGTGGCGCCGCAGGGCCTGGGCTTCGAGATCGACCGCGGGGCCTGGTCGCGCGGGCCGCTCTTCGACTGGCTCGCCGGGGCCGGCGGCGTGGACGAGGCGGAGATGCTGCGCGCCTTCAACTGCGGCGTGGGCATGGTCGCCGTCGCGCCGCCCGAGGCGGCGGAGACCGTGCTGGCGGCGGCGGAGGAGGCCGGCGAGCGCGCCTTCGTCATCGGCCGCGCCGTCGCCGGCGACGGCGTGCGCTACCGGTGAGCGCCGCCGCCCGGAAGCGCGTCGCGATCGTCATCTCCGGCGGCGGCTCCAACATGGCGGCGCTGCTGGCGGCGATGGCGGCGCCGGACTATCCGGCGGCCTGCGTCCTGGTCGCGGCGAACCGACCCGAGGCCGGTGGGCTGGCGAAGGCGCGCGCCGCAGGCGCGCCAACCGTGCTCGTCGATCACCGCGACCACGCCGACCGCGAGCGATTCGAGCGCGCGCTCTCGGCGGAGATCGAGGCGGCGGGCGCCGAGCTGGTGTGCCTCGCCGGCTTCATGCGGCTGCTGACGCCGTGGTTCACGGCGCGCTGGCGCGACAGGCTGCTCAACATCCACCCCGCGCTGCTGCCGAGCTACCGCGGGCTCGACACCCACGCCAGGGCGCTGGCCGACGGCGTGGCGATCCATGGCTGCACGGTCCATCTGGTGCGCGACGCGACCGATACGGGGCCGATTCTCGGCCAGGCCGCGTCCCCGGTGCTGGCGGGCGACGACGCAGCGCGTCTCGCCGCCCGGGTTCTGGCGCTGGAGCACCGCCTCTACCCGGCCGCGCTGGCCGCCTACGCCGCCGGGCGGCTGCGCGCGGTGGGCGAGCGCGTCGAGGGCCAGCCCATCGCGCTGTGGGGCGGGTGAGTGCCGCGTCGCGCCCAGATGCGGCCCGGATGCGGCGTCGCGCCCCGCCGCCGCCGATCCGGCGCGCTTGACGCAATGCGGCGCCCTGCTTAGACGTGACCGCGCGCAAGGGGGCTCGCTTCCCGCGCGCGGGTGACGGAGGCCGGCGGCGGACATGGCTCCTGACGCGCGCGAAGACGAGCTTGCAGCCCTCGATGCGCGGATCGCCGCGGCGCGCGGCGCGCGGCGGCCGAAGCGCAGCGCTGGCGCCGACAAGTTCAACGCGGCGTCGCTGGCGTGGCGGATGGTGACGGAGCTGGTGGTCGGCGTGCTTCTGGGCGCCGGGATCGGCTGGGGGATCGACAGCGCGATCGGGACGCTTCCCGCGTTCCTGCTGATCTTCACGCTGTTGGGGTTTGCGGCGGGCGTGCGCGTGATGATGCGCTCGGCTGACGAGTTGCGCCGGCGCGACGCCGCGTCGGCGCGGAATGACGCGCCCTCGGGGCGTTGAACGGAATACGCGCCGGACGGGCGCGGGACGAGAGGGGCTGAGCGGTGGCGACAGGCGCAAGCGGCGAGATGCACATCGACCCGATGGAGCAGTTTCTGGTCAAGCCGCTGTTCGGCGGCGAGATGAGCCTGTTCACCATCACCAACGCGACGCTGTGGATGGCCATCGTCGTCGCGGTGATCGCGCTGCTGCTGCTCGGCGGCTCCAACGGCCGCGGCCATGTGCCGACGCGGCTCCAGTCCGTCGGCGAGCTGATGTACGGCTTCGTGCGGCAGATGGTGACCGACATCGCGGGCGAGGAGGGGATGAAGTACTTCCCCTACATCTTCACGCTGTTCCTGTTCATCCTGTTCTCGAACCTTCTCGGCATGCTGCCCTATTCCTTCACGGTCACGAGCCACATCGCCGTGACCGGGGTGCTGGCGCTCATGGTGTTCGTCACCGTCACCGCGATCGGCTTCATCAAGCACGGCACACATTTCTTCGGCTTCTTCTGGCCGAAGGACGCGCCGGGGCCGCTGCGCCCGGTCCTGATGGTGATCGAGCTGATCTCCTACTTCGTGCGGCCGATCAGCCACTCGATCCGGCTTGGCGCCAACATGCTGGCGGGCCATGCCGTTCTCAAGGTGTTCGCCGGCTTCGTCGGCGCGCTGGGCGTGTTCGGCGTGGTGCCGATCGCCGCGATGGTCGGGCTGACGGCGTTCGAATTCCTCGTCGCCGCGATTCAGGCCTACGTCTTCGCCATTCTCACCTGCGTCTACCTCAACGACGCGCTGCACATGCACTGAGCGCGCTCCGGAGCCTTTCCGGGCCGTTCGGCCGCATCGACAACGATCAACCGCAAGGAGCCTCCCATGGAACTCGAAGCCGCAGCCGCCCTGGGCAAGTACATCGGCGCCGGTCTGGCCTGTCTCGCGATGGCGGGCGCCGGCATCGGCGTCGGCCACGTCGCCGGCAACTTCCTCGCCGGCGCGCTGCGCAACCCGGCCGCCGCCAAGGAGCAGACCGCCACGCTCTTCATCGGCATGGCCTTCGCGGAAGCCCTCGGCATCTTTGGCCTCGTGGTCGCGATGCTGCTGCTGTTCGCGGTCTGATCCGAGACCCTCGCAGTCCTGCCGCAGACCTGCGCCGCCGCGCTTAGCGCGCGGCGGCGTTCCCAGACACCGCCCCTGACCCTGCCGGTCCGGGCCGCGCCCGCCCGGCGCGCCTGAGGCGACACGCCCGGAGAGAGACATGGCCGAGCCAGCCCATGGCGGAGAGAGCGGCGCCGAAGCGATCGGCATGCCGCAGCTCGACTTCACCACCTTTCCCAGCCAGATCTTCTGGTTGCTGGTCGCGCTGACCGCGCTCTACTTCATTCTGACGCGGCTTGCGCTGCCGCGCATCGTCGGCGCCATCGAGGAGCGGCACGACGCGATCGAGGACGACCTCGACCGCGCTGCGGAGTTCCGTCGCCGCGCCGAGCAGGCCGAGGCCGCCTATGACAAGGCGCTCGCCGAAGCCAAGGCCAGGGCGCAGGAGATCGCGAACCAGACCCGTGCAGAGGCGAAGGCCGACCTCGACAAGGCCATCGCGAAGGCCGACGCCGAAATCGCCGCCCGCACCGCCGAGAGCGAGAAGCGCATCGGCGAGATCCGCGACGGCGCCATGGCCAGCGTCGAGGCGGTCGCCGCCGAGACCGCCCGGGCGATCGTCGACAGCTTCATTCCCGGCGAGACGACGGACGCCGACGCGCGCGCCGCCGTCTCGGCCCGGCTCAACGGCTGAGGGCCCGACCGATGGCGATTCTCTACGACACCTACTTCGTCGTCGCGCTCAGCTTCGTCCTGTTTCTCGCGATCCTGTGGCGCTACGACGTGCATGGCATGGTGCTGCGCGCCCTCGACGCCCGCGCCGACCGCATCCGCAGCGAGCTGGACGAGGCCAAGCGCCTGCGCGAGGAGGCCCAGGCGCTGCTGGCGAGCTACGAGCGCCGGCAGAAGGAAGTCGAGTCCACCGCCCAGGACATCGTCGCCCGGGCCAGGGAGGATGCGAAGTTTGCCGCCGAGCAGGCCAAGGCCGACCTCCAGAACGCTGTCGACCGCCGTCTGCGCGCCGCGACTGACCAGATCGCCGCCGCCGAGGGCGCCGCGATGCGCGAGGTGAAGGACAAGGCGGTGGCCGTGGCCATCGCCGCCGCCGAGGACGTGCTGCGCGGCCGCATGACGCCCGAGGCCTCCGCGGCGCGCATCGACGCCTCGATCAGGGACGTCGCGGTCCGCCTGAACTGATCGGTCGGGCCGCCGCGAGACGGCGGGCCCCCGCCGCCGTATGGAAGGCCGGAGCGGCGCGCCCGCTCCGGCCTCTGTTGCTTTTGGCCTTCGTCGTTTCCGGCTTCGACCGTTCGCGGCGCCGCCTGATTCTCGCCTCGGACCGTCCCCGGCCGGCGTCAGGCGCGCGCGAGCGCCGACTTCGGCAGCATCGCGTGCACGCCCTTGTGCTGGTTGACGAGCTGGGTCACGCGCAGGTCGCAGGCGAGGCTGCACAGGCGGTAGGCGTCCTCGCGCCTGAGCCCGGTTTCGACGACGATGCGGGCGATCATGTCGCGCAGGGCGATCTCGGCGGCGCGGTCGAGGTCGGGGTCGAAGCCCAGGGTGATCAGGTGCGTCGGCGTCTCCGCCCACGGGCGCTCCGGCGCTGCGCCGGGTTCGACGGTCAGGCGGAAGCGGCCGCGCAGGCCGCACTCCACGGCCGTCACGCACACCTCGCCGTCGCCCTGCAGGGCGTGGCCGTCGCCGGCGAGAAACAGCGCGCCTTCCGCAAGCACCGGCAGCACCAGCGTCGTTCCGGCGACGAGCTCCTTGCAGTCGATGTTGCCGCCGAAGCGGCGCGGCGCGACGGAGCTCTGCGGCCCCCACACCGGCGGCGGCGCGACGCCCATCACCCCGAAGAACGGCGCGACCGGCAGTTCCAGCCCCCATGGCAGCCGCGCCACGCCGCGGGCGCGGTCGAGCGCGATGTGGGCGAGGTCCGGCTCCGGGAAGTCGTCCGGCAGCGTCCCCGCCAGCGGGCGGATCATGTTGTAGCCCCAGTCCTCGCTGAGCTCGACGGAAAGGATGTCGATGCGCAGCGCGTCGCCGGGCTTCGCGCCGCGCACGGCCACCGGGCCGGTGAGGATGTGCGGGCCGAGATGGGGCTTGAGCACGGCGTGGATCGCCCTCTGCGCCGGATCCACCGCCGCGAAACCCTCGGGCGGAAGCTGGGTCGGTCCGCCGCTGACCGAGCGCAGCGTCACGACGTCGCCGCTGTCGATGGTCAGGGCGGGGGCGCTCTCGCTGTCGAGCCAGCCCCAGCAGACGGTCTCCGGCGACGGCTCGAGAACGTGCTCGGCCATCATGCGGCCTCGAAGCGGATCGGCTGGGCGCCTTGCCACAGCACCATTTCGCCGAGCGGGCGCAGGTTCTCCAGCCCCGAGGTCAGGGTGATGAAATGGTTGCCGGCGAGCTGGCCCATCTTCGAGGAGAAGTCGACGCCGCCATAAGCGAGCAGGATCTCCGTCTCGCTGATCCCGCCGGGGTAGAGGATGACATGGCCCGGCGCGGGGTGGCTGGTGTGGTTCTCGTAGCCGACGCCGAAATCATGCTCGCCGAGCGGAACCCACACGCCCTCGCCGCTCCAGCGGACATGGACGATCTGGCTGACGAAGGGCATCGCCGCGCGGAACGCGGCGACGGTCTTGGGCGCGGCGGCCTCGAACGCGGCGCCGAAGCTGAAGGGGCCGGCGTGGATGGTGAGATCGGTCATTGGCTGTCCTTGTCGGAGGCGTCGTAGAGGATGGCGCAGGGGCCCCCGCCGTCCGGGCCCTGATGCTCGGCGCCGCCGGAGACGAAGAGCGCGGCATGGCCGATCTGCGCGGCGAGGGCCCCGGCGGCGAAGGCGCGGGCGTGGCGGGTGGCGGAGATGTCGCTGTCGTCCAGCATCGTATGGCGCCAGCCGCGCACGGCGCCAGAGCGCGGCGCCTCGGCCTTGGCGAGCACGGCGCGCACGCGGGCGGCCTCATGGGGCGGAAGCTGCCCGTCGAAGCGGGCGCCGAGCCGGCGCAGCGCGGCGCGGACGGGGTCGGTGTCGAGTCCGTCGGCCATCACGGCATGGTCGATGCGCAGCGGGCCGGCCCAGGCGGGCGACATGCCCAGCACCACGACCTCCATGCCTTTCAGCTCCACGCCCGCCGAGCAGGAGGCGCGGGCTGACCAGAGCGGCGCGGCGCCGACCGCGGCGGCCATGGCGTCCGCCTCGTCGATCTCGCCGAGCGCGACCCCCACCCCGAGCGCCGCGGCGCCGCGCGAAAGGCCCATGGATTTCAGCGTATCGGCCGCCGCGGTCCCGCCGGCGGCGATCTGCGCGGCTGAGAGCAGGGGAACCTTGACCTGCGCGAAATGGACGGTTTCGGGCTCGTCGACGCCGGCGTCGGCCATTGCGGCGCGCACGCCCTCGGCGGCGAGCGCGATCTGGGCGGGGCGGCCGATCTCGTACGGCGCGAGGTCGCGGGTGACGCAGCGGCCCAGCGCGAGGGCGGGGCCGGGCGCGGCGTTTGGCGGCGCAGGCCGGGCGGCGAGCACGAGCATGTGCGGGCTGAGTGCGCCCTCCGTGCCGCCGGACATCACCATGGCGATGCGGTCGAGCGCGGCGGCGTCCAGCCAGCGCCCCAGCGCCGCCCTCAGCGCCGAGACCGCGTAGCCGCGCGAAAAATCGTTGACGCAGCCGTTGCCCTCGGTCTTGCCGAGGATGGCGACGATGAGGGCGGGGTCGAGCGCGCCGTCCTCGACCAGCGCGACCAGCCCGGAGGCGTCGTCCGGGCCGGCCATGGGCAGTCGGAACGCCTGCGCCTCGCGCCTCAGCAGCATGGCGGCTCGGCGGCGAAATGGTCGGCGAAGGCGGCGCGCAGCTCGGGCATGACGGCGCGCAGATCCTCGGTCTGGCCGCGCCCGGCGCGCAGCGCGGCGAGCAGCTCTGCCTCCAGCGCCGGCAGGTCGACGCCGGTCACGCGGCCGTCGGCCACAACCTCGCGGCCCGCCACGCGCAGGCCGCGGATATGGGCGGCGGTTCCCTTCGCCATCAGCAGGTCCATCGGCGGGACGTCCTCGATCAGCTCCGCCGACAGCGCCGCCCAGTCGAGCGTCAGCAGGTCGGCCGGCGCGCCGGGCGCGGCCCCGGCGCCGGCGTCGCCCGTGATCGCGAAGCGGCCATGCGCCGTCGCCATCTCCAGCAGGCCGGCCTGCGAGAGCGCGGGGCGGTGGCCCCATCCGCGGTGCAGCAGCCAGTCGAGCCGCATCTCGCGCAGGGCGTCCTCGTCCTCGTCGAGCGCCATGCCGTCGAGTCCGATCGCGACGCGCAGGCCGCGCGCAACCATGTCGCCCACCTTCGCGACGCCCGAGGCGAGCCCGAGATTTGAGCTGGCGTTGGTGACGACCGTGGCGCCGCGCTCGGCGAGCAGCTCCATCTCGTCGGGCCGCAGCCAGACGCCATGGGCGAGCGACAGCCGCTCTGACAGGAGCCCGAGCCTGTCGAGCCAGACGACGAGGCCCTCGGGATGACGGGCGTCCGCCCAGAGGCGCTGGGCTTGCGTCTCCAGCAGATGCATGTGGACGCGGCGGCCGGTGGCGGCGCTGCGCTCCGCGATCAGCGAGAGCAGCGCTTCGGAGCACCACTGCGGGCCGGCGGGGCCGAACTGGACGGTGACGAGATCGCCCTCGATCTCGGCGGCGACGGTCTCCGCCAGCGCGACCTGCTCCGCCGCCGGCATGGGCGCGCGCATGAAACGCCGGCGCGCGACGTCCGCCGCGGTGGGGGAGAGGCGGGCGAGCATCGCGTCCTCGCGGTCGTAGACCAGCGGGTTGGCGTCACGCATGCTCACGGCGAAAGCCATGCGCAGGCCGACCTCCCGCGCCGCCTGCGCCACCGCCCGCGCCTCCTCGGCATAGTCGACGAGGCCCTGAACGCGAGTGTAGTGCGCCATCACCGCCCCGGCGCCGCCGCGCGCCGAGCGGCCGAAGGCGACGGCGGAGGCGAGCCACGGGTCGACCGAGGGGATCAGCGCGAGGTAGGGCAGCCAGGCCTCCAGCGCCGCCCCGACGCCGCCGCCCTGGCTGGCGCGAGTGACGCGGGCGTGGTCATGCGCGTTGGCGAAGGCCGGCAGGACGAGCGAGCCGGCCCCAGACGGGGCCGGGAGATGCGCGGCGATGCGGCCGCCCTCCAGCATGAGGCGCACATCGCTCAGGGCGGCGTCTCCCGCTCCGAGCAGGCGTTCGGCGTCGAGCGTTGACATCGGCCCCCCCCAAGTCGCGGCGCCTCAGCGGCGCCGGTCCTCAAGCGGCGGCAGGAAGGCGGCGTCGAAGATCGCGGCCGCCTCCGGCGCGGTCTCGAAGCCCTCGATCTCCTGCAGCACGCCGATGGTGCGCGCCAGCCGCGCCATGTCCACCGCGCCGACGCCCAGCTCCCGCGTCTCCGGCGAGTCGATCAGCCGGCTCAGCGCGAAGTCCAGCCGCTTCGCCTCCAGCGCCGCGTCGAGCAGCGGCTCCTCGGCCTTGACGGCGGCGGCCCCGAGCGATGGGTCGGCGATCACCTCCATCACCGCGCGGTTGATGGCGCGGACGAGGCCCGCGACCGCTTCGGGATGGTTGTCGTGGAGGTCGCGCGAGACCATCACCCCGTTGGAATAGATGTCGAGCCCGCTTTCGCCGTAGCCGATGAATCGGAAATCCCTGTCGGGGTCCAGCCCCAGCCCGATCAGGTTGAGATAGCTGGTGACGTTGAAGACGAGGCTCGCGTCGACATTGCCGCGCAGCAGCATCTGCTCCTGGATGTTGGGCTGCACATGGATGATCTCGACCGTCGCGAGGTCGATCCCCGCCTTGGAGGCAAGCGCGGGAAAGAGTTTCGTCACCGCCGAGCCCGGCGGGGCGCCGACGGTCAACCCGTTGAGGTCCGAAGCCTTCTTCACCGGCCCGTCGGCCTTCGCGAGGATCGAGAACGGCGGCTGGTTGTAGATCTGGTAGACCATGACCGGGGCCTGCTCGGGGTTGGTCGCGGCGTTCTGCACGATCGCGTTCATGTCGCCGAAGCCCGCGTCATAGGCGCCCGACATGACGCGCGTGACCGTGGCGGCGGAGCCCTCGCCCTGGTCGATGGTCACGTCGAGGCCTTCCTCCGCGAAGTAGCCCTTGTCGCGCGCGAGGTAGAACCAGCCATGGATGCCCTGGATCTTCCAGTCGGTGGTGAACTTGATCGCGAGGTTCCCGGCGGCGGCGGGGCCGACGAGGAGCATTGTCACGATGGTGGCGGCGAGCAGGTTTCGCATGGTGGCGCCCTTGTTGCTGGAGGATCAGATCGCCTTGCGCATCGCCCAGCCGACGACGCGCCGTTCGATCAATGAGAATATGACATAGAGAGACACGCCGAGCGCGGCGAGAACGAACAGTCCCGCAAACACCAGCGGCACGTTGAACGAAGACGATGCGATCATCATCATGTTGCCGACGCCGCGGTTGCTGGCGACCGTCTCGGCGACGACGGAGCCGACGAAGGCCAGCGTCACCGAGACCTTCAGCGAGGCGAAGAAATACGGCATCGCGCGGGGCAGGCCGACGTTCCACAGGATGTCGAGCTTCGTCGCCTTCATCGACTTCATCACGTCCTCAAGCTCAGGCTCGACGGTGGCGATGCCGGTCGCGACGTTCACGACGATGGGGAAGATGCAGATGATCATCGCTGTCAGGATCGCCGGCACGGTGCCGGCCCCGAACCAGAGCACGAAGATCGGCACCACGGCGACCTTGGGGATCGAGCTGATGCCGACCAGCAGCGGATAGGCGGTGTCGTAGGCGAGCCGCGACGAGCCGATCAGCACGCCGAGCGCCAGCCCGATCATCACCCCGAAGGCGAAACCGGTCAGCGTGGTGTAGAGCGTCTGCGCCGCATGGGGCCAGATGCCGTGGGCGTACTCGATCAGCGCGCCGACGATCTCGCTCGGCCGCGGCAGGATCAGCGAGGAGATGCCGAACACGAGGCACGCCAGCTCCCAGAACACGAACACGCCGACGATGAGCGCGGCGGAGGCGAACCGGCGGCGGAGGTCGGGGCTCATCGCGCGCCCTCCCGGCTGTGCACGATCAGCCCGCGCAGGCGCTGGATGACGGCGGCGAAGTCCGGCTCGAAGGTCATGTCGATGGTCCTCGGGCGGGGGAAGTCGGCGGCGCGGTCCTCCAGGATGCGCCCGGGCCGCGGGCTCATGACGCAGATGCGGTTGGCGAGGAACGCGGCCTCCCGCAGGTCATGCGTCACGAGCAGGACGGTGACGGTGCGCTCCATCCACAGCTCCTGGAGCGTCCCCCAAAGCTCCTCGCGGGTAAACTGGTCCAGCGCGCCGAAGGGCTCGTCGAGCAGCAGAAGGTCGGGGTCGTGGATCAGCGCGCGGCAGAGGTTCGCGCGCTGCTGCATGCCGCCGGAGAGCTGCCAGGGCTGCTTGTCGGCGAAGTCGATCAGGCCGGTCTTCTCCAGCAGCGCGTCGGCGCGGTCGCGGAACTCGCCCCCGCGCTTCCTGCGCCACTGGCCGCGGAAGGGCGGCACGATCTTGAGCGGCAGCATGACGTTGTCGCGGATGCTCATCCACGGCAGCAGCGTGGAGGACTGGAACGCCATACCCACCCGCACCGGCTTCGCGCCAAGTTCGCGCCCGCCGAAGTAGATGTCGCCGGCCGAAGGCTTCATCAGTTCGGCGGCGAGCTTGAGGATCGTGGACTTGCCGCAGCCCGAAGGGCCGACGAGCGCCACGAAGTCGCCCTCCGGCACGCTCAGCGAGGTCGGCGTGAGCGCCTCGGTCGCCTCCGCGCCGCCGCCGTAGGTGACGGCGACGCGGTCGAAGCGGATCAGCGGCTCCACTGTCGCGGGCTTGAGGTTCTTTTCGAGCATCATGGACGTCCTCCCGCCAGCAGCGCCCTCAGCGACTGGTCGGCGTTGCGCGGCCGGGGCGCCGGCATGCGCTGGATGTCCGTCACCTGCCGGCCCCAGCCGGCGACGCCCTCGACGAGCCTGCGGTCGCGCTGAACGAGGCGGCCGCGCACGAGGGTGTGGACCGGCGCGCCGACGGTTTCGACGCCCTCGAAGGGCGTGATCCTGCCGCGCGAGTGCAGGCGGTCGGCGGCGACGGTCTCGCGGCGGGCGAGGTCCACCACGGCGATGTCGGCGTGGGCGCCGGGGGCGATGCGGCCCTTCATCGGCCACAGCCCGAAGGCGCGGGCGGGCTTCACCGCGCTCATGCCGACATAGTCCTCCAGCGTGATCCGGCCCTCGTTCACCGCCGTCAGCATCAGCGGCATCTGGGTTTCGACGCCGGGGAAGCCGCAGTCGGCGTCCCAGATGCGGCCCCGCCGCTTCTCCTCCGGCGTGTGCGGCGCATGGTCGGTCGCGATCATGTCGACGACGCCCGAGCGCAGCGCGTCCCACAGCGCCGCGCTGTCCTTCGCCTCGCGCACCGGCGGGTTGACGCGGATCACCGGGCCGAGGCGGGCGTAGTCGCGGCTGTCGAGCATCAGGTAGCAGGGGCAGGTCTCGCCGGTGACGTCGACGCCGCGGCGCTTCGCGTCGGCCAGCGGGACCAGTTCGCCCGCCGAGGAGATGTGCAGCACATGGATGCGCGCCCCGGTCCATTCCGCCAGCGCCGCCGCCCGGCCCACCGCCTCGATGGCGACGATCTCGGGCCTGGCGCCGATATGGGCGAGCGGGTGGTCGAGCCCCGCCGCCTCCAGCCGCGCCTGCCGCCAGGCCATGATGGAGGCGGTCTCGGCGTGCAGCGAGACGCGCAGGCCGAGGGCGGCGGCGATCTCGAACCCCTCCAGCATCGCGCCGGTCGAGGGCGAGGGCAGGTTGCCGAAAGTGTTGCCCATGAAGCACTTGAACGCGTTGGCCCCGGCCGCCGCCAGCGCCTCAAGTTCGGCGACGTTGTCCTCCGCCATCAGGCCGTAGAGCCCGAAGTCGACGCAGGCTTTCTGGGCGCAGTCCTGCTTCCGGCGCAGTTCCGCCACGCTGCGCGTCGGCGGGTTGGTGTTGGGCATCTCGAAGACGGTGGTGACGCCGCCCATGGAGGCGGCCTCGGTCCCGGTGCGCCAGTCCTCCTTGTGCGTGTAGCCCGGCTCGCGGAAATGCACATGGACGTCGATGGCGCCGGGCAGCAGATGCAGGCCCGTCGCGTCCAGCGTCTCGCGCCCCGGCGGCAGGGCGTCGCCGAGGCCCACCGCGACGACGAGGCCATCCCGGATCGCGACGTCGGCGCGGGTCTGGCTGCGGTCGTCCACCACGACGCCGCCGGCGAGGATGAGGTCGGCCGTCACAGCGCGGCCCATCCGCCGTCCACGGGCAGGTCGGCCCCGGTGATCTGGCGCGCGCGCGGGCTGGCGAGGAACACGCAGGCGTCGGCCACGTCGCGGTCGGTCGAGATGCGCCTCAGCGCATAGTCGGCAGCGTGGCGCTCGGCGGCTTCCTCCTCGGTGATGCCCAGCCGCCGCGCCATCTCAGGCGCGACCTTCCCGCGGAAGCGCGGGCCGTCGACCATGCCGGGCGCCACGGTGTTCACCGCGATCCCGTGTGCGCCCAGCTCCAGCGCGAAGCTCTTGGTCACGCCGCGCAGGCCCCATTTGCTGCTGGAATAGGCGAGCCGTCCGGCGCGCCCGCGCATCCCGAAGGTGCCGCCCACGTTGACGATGCGCCCCGCCCCCTGCGCGATCATCACCGGCGCGACGGCGCGGATCATGTTGAACGGGCCGCGCATGTTGAGCAGCACGATCTCGTCGAACTCGTCCTGGGTCGTCTCGATCCCGGTCTTGCCGATGGGGCCCGAGCCGCCCGCCACGTTCACCAGCGCGTCGATGCGCCCGAAGCGCGCCTTGATCGCCTCGACGGCGGCGAAGCAGGTCGCGCCGTCGGTCAGGTCGCAGGCGAAGGTGGCGGCCTCCGCGCCCATGGCGCGGACCTCCGCCTCGACGGCGGCGCAGGCGAGAGTGTCGCGCGCCGCCAGCGCCAGGCGCGCGCCCTCCTCGGCGAAGGCGCGCGTGACGGCGGCGCCCATGCCCTTGGCGGGGCCGGTGATGACGACCACGGCGCCGGTCAGTCCCATGTCCATGCTGCGATATCCCGTTGCGCCGGGCGCGCCCGGCCTTGCGCGCCCCTTGCGGGGCGCGGTCCTGCGTCCGCCGGGCGGCGCGTTCAGCCGAGCGAGGTGATGCGGTCGGCCATCGGCGGGAGGAACGCGTCGGTGAACACCTCGTCGAGCGCGGGCGTGCGGCTGAGGCCGTTGGCCTTCACTACGATGTCGATGGCCTTCTTCAGGCGCTCCGGGTCGGGCATGCCCAGGCCGAACTCGGCGATCTCCGGGTGGCCCATCTCGTCGGAGAGCGTCGCCATCAGGCGCAGCTTCTCAACCCTCTTGTCGATCAGAGCCTCGCGGCGGGCGACGGCGTCGATGGCGGCGTCGGGGTCGGCCAGCGTGTCGCGGATGCCCCGGTCGATGGCGGCGACGACGCCCCTGACCTGCTCGGGGTGCTCCTCCGCCAGACGCTTCGAGACGATCAGGGCGTTGGAGTAGAGGTCCATCCCGTAGTCGCCGTAGTTGATGAAGCGGATCTCCTTGTCGGGGTCCATGCCCGAAAGCATCGCGCTGAAGCGGATGGTGTTCACGAAGCCGAACACGCCCTCCACCTCGCCGGTGCGCAGCATCTGCTCGCGCAGGCTGGGCTGGAAGTTCAGGACCTCCACGCCGGAGGTGTCGATCCCGGCGACGTCGGCGAAGGCCGGCCAGAGCTTCAGCGCGCCGTCATTGGCGGCGCCGCCGAGCTTGCGGCCTTCGAGATCCTTGGCGGTGTGGATGTCGCTGTCAGCCTTCACCGCGACCGTGAAGGGCGGGCGGTTGTACATGACGTAGACGGCGATCGGCGCTTCCTCGGGCTTGTCGGCGGCGAGCTGGATCAGCGCGTTGATGTCGCCGAAGCCCATGTCGTAGCCGCCGCCGGCGACCGAGCCGACCGCGGCGCCGGAGCCGCTGCCCTGGTCCATGGTCATCTCGACGCCCGCATCAGCGAAGTAGCCGCGGTCCTCGGCGAGGAAGAACCAGCCCTGCGGGCCCTGGTAGCGCCAGTTGAGGATCATCTTGACCGGCATGGCGGACTGGGCGCGCAGCGGCGCTGCGGCCAGCGCGCCTGCTGCGGCGGATGTTGCGAGAAGGCTGCGGCGGGTCAGCATCATGGCGGGGCTCCAGCTCGGATGGCTTTTCTCGGGCGAACTTGCGCTGGCGGGCTGATGCTGTCGTCTGCTAGTTTAGGCGCATACCGTCCCATTTTCGGCAACGCTCGGGGAGCGGCGATGCGGCATCTGCTGATCCTGCGCCAGATCGAGGCGATCGCGCGGCTGGGGTCGATCCGCAAGGCGGCGGACCGGCTGGCGATCACGCCCTCCGCGCTCAACCGCCGTCTGATGGCGCTGGAGGCAGAGCTGGGCGAGAAGCTGTTCGAGCGGCTGCCGCGCGGGGTGCGCCTGAACCCGGCGGGCGAGCTGCTGCTGCACGCCGGCCGCCGCCAGATCGCCGAGATGGACCGGGTGCGCGGGCAGATCGCCGACCTCTCCGGCGTGCGTCGCGGCCATGTCGCCATCGCCTGCAGCCAGGCGCTGGCGCCGTACTTTCTGCCCGAGCAGATGGCCGTCTACGCCGCCGAACACCCCGCCGTCAGCTTTGACGTGAGCGTGGCCGACCACGCGGAGGCCGAGAAGGCGCTGGCCGACTTCACGGCGGACCTCGCATTCATCGTCGGCCCGGTCGAGCGGGTGGAGACGCAGCCGGCGCTGTCGGTCCCGCAGACGCTGATGGCGGTGATGGCGGCCGATCATCCGTTGGCTGAGAAGGCGCGCGAGGGCCGCGCACTGCGGCTGCGCGACTGTCTTGAGTGGCCGCTCGCCCTGCCGCAGGCGCCCTTCGGCGGGCGGCGGCTGCTGGAGCGGGCGGCGGCGCGCCTGTCGCGGCCGCTGGCGCCGGCGTTCCAGTCCAACTCCTTCGAGCACCTCAAGGCCGTGGCGGCGCAGAGCCGGGCGATCACCTTCCAGTTCTCGGTAGGCGCCCCGGCGGCCGGGGAGACGGGGCTCGCCAGCGCGCCGCTCGACCGTCGGGACGTGCCCGAAGGCGCCCTCGTCGCCGCCCAGCTCAGGGGGCGGACCCTGCCGGTGGCCGCCGCGCGCTTCCTCGACCAGGTTCTGCGGGCGCTGGTGGCGCGCTATGGCGGGGAGGGCGGCTGAGCGCGCGGCGCAGGGGCCGCGGAGCGTCAGCCGGCGACCGCCTCGGGCGCGCGCCCGGTGATCCCGGCGTAGATCGCCGGGTCGGTGGCGCCTTCCGTGCCGATGAGCAGGACGCGCGAGGACGCGTCGAGCCCCAGCGCGACGCGCGCCTCGGGCAGGGCGGCCAGCGCCATCAGCGCGCCGACCGCCCCGCCGGCGCATTCGCCGCCGACGATGGGCGCGTCGGGCGGGGCGGGGTCGGCCAGCCGGCGCATCCCTGCGAAGGCCCAGTCGTCCGACAGCGAGATCGCGGCGTCGGCGCCGGTCTCCAGCACCTCCCACGCGATGGCGGAGACCTCGCCGCAGGACAGGCCCGCCATCGCGGTGTCGATGTCGCCGGTGAGCGCGACCGGGCGGCCGGCGCGCAGGCTCGCCAGCACGCAGGCGGCGCGCGTGGGCTCCAGCGTGACGAAGAACGGCCGCCGAGCGCCCCATTCCAGCGCGAAGCGGGCCGCGAGGGCGCTCGCGAGCCCGCCGACGCCGGCCTGGGCGAAGACATGTGTCGGCGGCGCGTCGAGCTGGCGCGCGATCTCGCCGGCGATCAGCCCGTAGCCCGCGGTGATGTCGAGGGGCGCGTCGCGATAACTCCCGGCGGCGGTGTCCTGCACCACGATCCACCCCCGCCGCGCCGCCTCGTCGAAGACGGCGCGTACGCTGTCGTCATACCCGCCGGAGGTGCGCGTGACGCGGGCGCCAAAGGCCGCGATGGCGTCCGCCCGGCCCTGACTGACGGCGGCGTGGATGTGGATTTCGCACCGCGCCCCGAAGGCGCGCGCCGCCCAGGCGAGCGCGCGGCCGTGGTTGCCGTCGGTCGCGGAGGCCAGCGTTACGTCGGCCAGCGCCTCACGCCACCGGCCGGCGACGATGTCCGCGACCTCGGCCTCGCAGCCATGCGCCGCGAGCGCCCGTTGCGCCGCCCGCGCCGCCGCGAACCCTGCGCCAAGCGGCTTGAAGGCGCCGAGCCCGAAGCGCGTCGCCTCGTCCTTGTAGAATACCGCGCCGAGCCCCGTCTCGCGCGCCAGCCCGTCAAGCCGGCGCAGGGGCGAGGGCGCATAGCCCGGCCATGCGGTCAGCGCCGCCTCCGCCGCCTCGAAGTCTGCGCGGGTCAGCGGGCCGAGCGGAAGCGCGCCCCGCGGCCCCGCCGCGCGGGGATTGGCGAAGAAGTCGAGAGCGTCGTTCACGGGCGGTTGGCCTTCCGCATCTGTCGCCGCGGGAGGGCGCTGGGCGCGCGGCGGGGTCGAGCCTAGCGCGCCGGCGCGCGGACCCGCAATGCGGTCACGCCGGCGCCCATCGGTCGAACAGCCGGCCCCAGCGCGCCAGGCCCGGCGACCGCGCGCCCAGCGCGGCGAGGCAGGCGCGCAGCGTCACCGCGACGCTGTCGAAGACCGGCACGCCGGTCTCGCGCTCGATCTCCGGGGCCAGCCGCGCCGCATCCATGTTGGTGCAGACCACGGCGACGCAGTCGGGCCGGTCGGCGGCGACCTCGCGGATCATCGCGGCGATGCGCTCCTGCGGCAGGGTCGCGAAGGAGAAGTTGTCGCTTAGGCCGGCGTGGCGCTCCGCCGTCACCTCGAAGCCCTCGCGTCCCCAGTTCTCCGCGATGCGGGTCTGCACGTCGGTCGTGTAGGGCGTGACCAGCCCGATGCGGCGGGCGCCGGCGGCGCGGAACAGGTCTCTGAAGCCCAGAACGGCGGTGCAGGGCGCGGCGCCGGTGCGGGCGGCCAGCGCCGCGCACAGCGCCTCGTCGCGTTCGAAGCCCAGCCAGCTCGCCGAGGTGCCGTTCCAGGCGATGCAATCTACCTTCGCGTGCGACAGCAGTTCGGCGGCGGCGAGGATCGGCTCCTGCTCGAACTGCGAGAGCTGCGCTGCGCCGAGGCCGATCTCCGTCACCCTGAACCGGGAGAAATGCGCCGTGACCCCCGGCGCGTCGGCGAGCATCGCCTGCGTCACGGGCTCCAGCACGGTGTTGGAGGAGGGGGTCAGCATGCCGAGGCGGAGGGTCATGGGCTCATCCGAATACGCGGTCGGGCAGCCACAGCGCGAGCTGGGGCAGGGCGATCAGCAGGGCGACCATGGCGAGCATCACCAGCACGAATGGCGCGGCGCCGCGGATCACGTCGGAGATCGGCCCCTCGCCGCGCACGCCCTGCACGACGTAGAGGTTCATGCCGATGGGCGGGGTGATGAGCGCGACCTCCATCAGGATGACAAGAAACACCCCGAACCATACCGGGTCTATCCCGAAATGGACCACGATGGGAAACACCACCGGGATCGTGGCGACCATCATCGACAGCGTCTCCAGAAAACAGCCGATCACGAGGTAGAACAGCGTCAGCAGCAGCAGCGCCTCCAGCGGCGAGCCGGCCATGGCGGCCACGAGCCGCGTCATCGCCTGCGGCACGCCCATGACGCCGATGACGAAGTTCAGGAACTGCGCCGCCACGAGGATCAGCAGGATCATCGCAGAGAGCCGCACCGTCGCCTCGAACGCCTGGTGCAGCATCGTGACCGAGAGCCGCCGCGCCAGCGCCGCCAGCGCGACCGCCGCCAGCACGCCCAGCGCGGCGGCCTCGGTCGGCGTCGCCCAGCCGGCGTAGATGCCGCCCATCACCACCGCGAAGATCACGATCGGCGGCGCCAGCCCCGACAGCCTGCGCAGCCGCTCGCCGAGCGGGCGCGTCGGCGCGGGCACGCCGCAGATCTCCGGGTTCAGCCGGCTCGCCAGCGCGATCCAGCCCAGAAACAGCGCCATCATCAGGAGGCCCGGCGCCACGCCAGCCAGAAACAGCCGCCCGATCGAGGTGTTGGTCATCGCGCCGTAGATGATCATGTTGATCGAGGGCGGGATGAGGATGCCGAGGGTGGCGCCGGCGGCGATCGAGCCCAGCGCCATCCGCGGGGCGTAGCCCCGGCTCGCCATCGCCGGCAGCGCCACCGAGCCGATGGTCGCCGCGGTCGCGACCGAGGAGCCGGAGACGGCGGCGAAGACGCCGCTCGCCAGCACGTTGGTGTGCAGCAGCCCGCCGGGCCAGCGCGAGACCCAGTCGCTGAGCGACTCGTACATCCGGTCCGCCATGCCCGAGCGCAGCAGGATCTCGCCCAGCAGGATGAACAGCGGGATGGAGGTGAGGGTGAAGTCGTTCAGAACGCTCCAGGAATTGCCGCCGAAAGCCATCAGCATCGGCATGCCGAGCCAGACCGCGGCGCCGAGGGCGGCGACGAGAAACAGCGCCGCCGCCACCGGCACGCCGAGGAACATCATGCCCAGCATCAGCGCGAAGCCGATGAGCGCGTCGGTCGCGCCGATCATGCTCCGGCGTCTCCGCCGCGGTCGGAGAGCGAGGCGCGCTCCTCGGCGATCTCCTCGCTGAGCGTGCGCGCGCCGTAGCGGCGGTTGAGCGCGCCGCGGTCGAGCGCCAGCAGCGCCAGCGCATGCAGCGCCGCCGCCAGTGCGACGGAGGCGAAGAAGGCGAGCCCCGCGACCCAGACGGCCTGCGGCGCCCATAGCGGCGTCTGCAGCGGCGTGCCCGAGAGGCTGCGATAATCGACGCTCTCCCGCATCGTCGCCCAGCCGCGCAGCGCCAGAAACCCCGCCATCGCGGCGAGCGACAGCGCCGCCGCCGCGTTGAGCCCCGCGCGCAGGCCCGCGGGCAGCCGCTCCAGCAGCAGGTCGATGCGCGTGTGGGCACGGTCGAGCGTGGCCAGCGCGCCGCCGAAGCCGACGACGCAGGCCACGACATAGCCCCCCATCTCGTCGGCGCCCTGAAGCGAGGCGTTGAACACCTTGCGCAGCGCGACCTCCAGCCCGATCAGGGCGGAGAGCCCGAGCAGCGACCAGCCCGCGGCCAGCGCGGCCCAGCGCGCTGGAATGCGCAGCAGGCCCATCGCGTCCGGTCGGACGCGGCGTCCGGCCGATCCGCGGTCGACCGGGCTCACTCGATCTTCAGGCCGACGGCGGCGCCGACGGTGGCGTTCCACGTCGCCGTGCAGTCGGCGCTGACGGCGTTGCAGGTCTCCTTCCAGATCGGCAGCACGGCGCCGGTGGTGGCGGCCTTCAGCTTCGCCTCGTCCTCCGGCGACAGTTTGACCAGCGTCATGTCGAACTTCGTGTGCTGCTCGCAGGGCTCCTGCCCGGTGTTGCAGCGGATCGCGTCGTTGTTCGCCGCCGCGGCCAGCGCCCAGAGATCGTCCTCCATCGCCTTGAACGCCGTCTCGAGCGCGGTTTTCTGCGCGGCGTCGAAGCGGTTCCATGCGTCGAGGTTGATGAAGTGGCCCTGCACCGAGCCGGAGACCGAGAGCGGCAGGAAATGCGTCGTCACCTCGGGCCACTTGCCGCTGTTGCCGGAAGTCGGCGAGGTCACGCCGCAGCTCGCGACGCCCTTCTGCAGGGCGGGGTAGACCTCGGAGAACTGCAGCGTCACCGGCGTGGCGCCGAACGCCTCAAGCAGCGCGGACATCGAGGGGGTGAAGCTGCGCACCTTCAGGCCCGCGATGTCGTCGAGCGAGGCGATCTCATGATTGCAGTAGAACATCTGCGGGCCGAAGGGCCACAGCGTCAGCACCTTGGCGTTGAACTTCTCCTGCAGCCGCGCGTCGAACACGCCGCGATAGGCGTCCACCGCCTTGCGCAGCGCGTCGAGGTCCGTCGAGACGCCGATCAGGTCGACGCCCTCGAAAAAGGGGTCGTCGCGTGAGGCCATGCCGATCTGCACGCTCATCACGTCGAACGCGCCGCTCTTGAGAAGGCGCAGCGCGTCGGGCGCCTTCACGCCGACGACGTCCATCGGGTTGTAGTTCACGGCGACGTCGATGCCGGTGGCCTCGGCCAGACCGTCGAAGCGCGCCTGCTCGATGGCGATGTGCTTCTGGTTCTGCGAGAAGTTGCCCGCCACGCGCAGGGCGACGGCGTCCGCCAGCGCCCAGCCGCCGCTCGCCGCGAGCCCCGCCGTCGCGACCGCCGCCGCCGCCACCATCATCCGAACCGTCATGCCTCGCCCTCCATCAATGCGCGTCGGCAGGGTGGAGCGATGGCATGCCATCCGCCAGCGCCGATGACGCGCTGTGGCGGCGCCGGACGCCAATGCCTGCCCGATGATCATCCGGGCGGCGCGGCGCCGCCGATGCGGGCGCCGGCTGCGGGAGAATCAGTCGCGCCGCGCCAGCGCCGCCAGCGCCGGGTCGACGCCGCTCAGCGCCCCCGCGGGACCGGGCCGGCGCGGCGCGGTGCCGAGCGTCGCGAGCGCCTGCGCCATGAGCGCCCCGCAGCGGCCGCCGTCGAGCACGCGCACCGGCGCGGTCGGGCCGATGCGGCGGGCGGCGCCGGCGAGGATCGCCCCGAGCAGCGCCACCGCCGAGGCGCCCTCCGCCGCGAGGGCGCAGACCGCGTCGGCCAGCATCGGGTCCGCCGCCGCCGCGCCGCCGGGCGCGTAGGCGTCGGGCGCCTCGATGGCGCGCCAGCCCGCGCAGTCGCGGTCGAGGTCGCAGCCAGCCAGCGTCTCGCGATAGAGCGGGATCGACCGCGCCCCGGAGACGACGTAGCCGATCGGCCCGCCGGCCAGCCGCGCCATCGCCACCGTCGCCTCGCTCATGCCGACGACGGGGATCGGCAGCGCCTCGCGCAGGGCCGCGGCGCCGGTGTCGTAGGAGACGGCGAGCAGGATGGCGTCGACCTCGCCAGCGACGCGCGCCGACGCCTCCGCCACGCCATGCGCCGCCACGGCGACGTCGAGCCGGGTGTGGATGACCGCCGGGCCGAAGCGCGGCGTGACCGGGACGACGGTCGCGCCGGCCCCCAGCGTCGCCCGCGCCTCGGCGGCGACGATCTCGGTGATGTGCGGCGAGGTGTTGGCGTTGACGACTGCGAGGCGCATGCTCAGCCCTCGCCGAACGGGGGCAGGCCGACGCGCGCGCGCCAGTGCCGCGCGATGTCCATGCGCCTCGCGAACCAGACGTCGCCGGCCTCGCGCATCCGGCCCAGCAGCGCATCGAGCCCGCCGATGCGCCCAGGGCGGCCGATGATGCGCAGGTGCAGGCCCACCGACATCATCCGCCCGCCTTCGCCGTGCAGCGTGTCGAAGGCGTCGCCGCAATAGCGCGCGAAGTCGGCCCCGAAGGTGAAGCCGCCCTGGCGGGTGAAGCGCATGTCGTTGGTGTCGAAGGCGTAGGGCAGCACGACATGGGATCGGCCCGAGACCTCGGCGACCCATGGCAGATCGTCGTTGTAGGCGTCGCTGTCGTAGAGGAAGCCGCCTTCCTCCACCACCAGCCGGCGCGTCGCCGCGGAGGCGGAGGAGCGTGTGTGCCAGCCGACCGGCCTGACGCCCGCCGCCGCCTCGATCGCGGCGACGGCGCGGGTGATGACGGCGCGCTCCGCCGCCTCGTCCATGTTGGCGTGGCGCTCCCAGCGCCACGAATGCGCGCTGACCTCGTGGCCGCTGGCCACGATCTCCCGCGCCATCCACGGCGAGCGCTCGAAGGCTCGGGCCGAGGCGCTGAAGGTCGCCTTCACGCCATGCGCGTCGAGCACCCGCAGGATGCGCCGGAAGCCGGCCCGCGCGCCGTATTCGAAATGGCTCTCCATGCAGAGGTCCGGCGCGCCGACGACCTCCTCGACGACCTCGTGGACCGTCTCGTTGCGCTCGTCGCCGTCGCCGACGGAAAGCTCCGCGCCCTCCTCGACGTTGACGACGACGGAGACGGCGAGGCGCGCGCCGCCCGGCCAGCGCGGGTCGGGCGGGGCGTCGCCGTAGCCGAGGAAGTCGCGCCGGTCGGTCATGTCGTCGCGCTCATTCGCGTTCCCCCTGCAGCGCCTGCGCCACCGAGGCGCCGGTGTTCCTGAGATGGCGCTCCCACACGCTCCGCGCGGCATCCGTGTCGCGGGCGCGCAGGGCGGCCATGAGCAGGTCGTGCTCGCCGATGGCGCCGGCCCACCGGTCGGCGTCCATGATCGCCATGTAGCGCCCCCGGCGGGCCTGAAGCATCAGCCGCCGGTGGCTCTGCGCCAGAACCGGGTTGCCGCAGCCGGCCACGACGGCGTCGTGCACCGCGCTGTTGACGTCGAAATAGGCGTCGAGCCGCCCGGCGCGGTGGTGCGCGTGCATGGCCTCGTGCAGCGCCTCCAGTCGGGAGAGCAGGGCCGCGTCGATGCTCGCCGCGAGCCGCCCGGCCGCGACGCCCTCCAGCGCCGCGATCACCTCAAACAGCGCCAGCGCCCCCTCAGCGTCATGGGCGGTGACGCGCGCGCCGCGATGGGGCGACAGCTCCACGAAGCCGTCCTGCGCGAGCAGCTTGAGCGCCTCGCGCAGCGGCGTGCGCGACACGCCCAGCTCGGCGCAGAGCCGCCGCTCCACCACCCGCTCGCCGGGCCTGAGCGCGCCGCGGATCACGCGGTCGCGCAGCGCCTCGGCGACGCGGGCCGCGAGCGCGCCGCGCCCGTCCTCCGCGTCAAGTTCCTGAAGTTCTTCGCCGCCGTCCATGGGCTCCGCGTCCAGCCGCTTCCGCCGGCACTGTCCAGCACCGGCGGGAGCGGCGCAATGGCCGCCCCCCGCCGGGCCGCGCTCAGACCCGCGAGCTCTGCCGGTAGAAGGGCTCGTGCCGCGCGGGGTCGATGTAGTCGGCGTAGAACTTCCGCGCGTGGGGCAGCAGGGCTTTCGAGAGGTTGCGCCGCTCCACCTCGTCGTCGGAGAGGGCGCGGGCGAGGTCGTCGTGCAACGCCTTGAGCGCGCCCGCCTGATCGACTCGGGTGAAGCGGCCGTTCTCGTAGAGCGTCTCGCCGTCGCAGATGACGCGGGTGACGCCGCTGGTCTTGGCGCGCTGGATCACGGCGTCGATCAGCGGGGTCTCCGCGTCCATGTAGGGGTAGTGGACCTGGTCCCAGTCGATCATCACGAGGTCCGCCGCGCGGCCGACTTCGAGCCGCCCGATGGTCTCGCCGTAGGGAGTGGTCTTCGCGCCGCCCTCGGTCGCCATGCGCAGCACCTGCGGGAAGGTCGGCACGTCTTCCTCCGTCATGCCGGGCGTGCGGTGGGCGCGGGCGACGAGACGCATCTCGTTGAGCATGTCGCGATCATCGTTCAGCCCCGCCTCGTCGAGCCCGATGGCCGTGTTGATCCCCTTCGCCTCGAAGTGGTTGAGCGCCGCCAGTCCGGAGCGCAGGCGGAAGTTCGACGAGCAGTTGTGGCAGACGCAGGCGCCGGCGGCGGCGAGCTTGTCGATGTCGCTCTCGTTCAGCCATACCCCGTGGCCGAGGGTCAGCCGTGGCGAGAGCATGTCGAAGCGCTCGATGTAGTCGACCGCGGTGCAGCCGCCGCGCTTCTCGGCGTAGGCCTTCTGGTAGGCGGTCTCCAGCAGGTGCATGTGCATCGGGGCGTCATACTTCTTCGACGTCTCCGAAAGCGCGGTCAGCGCCTCGTCCGAACACCAGTGCAGGTTGGCCGGCGCGAGCTGGATCTTCACGCGCTTCTTGTGATGGTGGGCGCCGTGCAGGTCGGCAAAGAGGCCGAGGCACTCGTCGAGGCCGGTCTGGAAGCGCCCGAACCAGCGCTTCATCGGCTCATGAAGCTCCTTCGGCAGGCTGGCGACGAACTCCTCGTCGGCCTGGTAGACGAGCCGGTTCTGGTCCCGCACCGCATAGCAGTACGAGACCTTCATGCCGACGTCCTCATAGGCGCGGATCACGTCGGCCGACGCCTTCGCCACCTGATCCGGCGTGCCCGGCATCCAGCCATGGATGTGCTGGACCGTGGTGATCCCCGAGCCGATCATCTCGAAGGCCGAGTAGAGCGTGTCGAGGTAGAGGTCGAGGTTGCGGCTCACCATGCGGGTGACGAACCAGAGCTCGAGCGGCATGTCCGGCGAGCCGAGCTGCACCGGCGTCAGGCCGATGTGGTGATGGCCGTTCACGAAGCCGGGCAGAACCACGTCATTTCCCGAGCCGATCACGGCGGCGCCGGGGTTCTTCGCCTTCAGGGCGTCGAACTCGCCGATCGCGGCGATCATGCCGTCCTCGATGAGCACGGCGCCGCCGTCGATCTGCTCGACGGACAGGCGGTCTTTCGCGCCGGCGATCAACGCCCGGCTGCGCACGAGGGATGCGGTCACTTCTAGTCTCCTGGATGCGGGCTAGGCCCCGAAGGATTCCTGTTCGGCGAAGGCGCGGTCCACCTCGTCGCGCAGCTGCGCGGTGAGGTGGCGGCGCATCGCCTCGCTTTCCGGCGCGAAGGGGTCGCGCGGGCGGGGCAGGTCGTTGGTCACGATGGTCTTGATGCGTCCGGGCCGGGACGTGAACACCACCACCCGATCCGACAGGGCCACTGCCTCGTCGATGTGGTGGGTCACGAACAGCACCGTGGCGCCGCTGTCGCGCCAGACGTCGAGCAGGAAGTCCTGCATCTTCTGGCGCGTCTGCACGTCGAGCGCGGCGAAGGGCTCGTCCATCAGCAGCACCTTGGGCCGCATCGCCAGCGCGCGCGCCACGGCGACGCGCTGCCGCATGCCGCCCGACAGCTCGTCGGGTCGCTTGTTCATCGCCGCCGTCAGGCCGACCTCGCGCAGCGCCTGCACCGCGGCCTCCTTGCGCTCGGCGTGCGAGGCGCCGCGGATCGAGAGGCCGAAGGCGACATTCTCCCACACCGTCAGCCACGGAAACAGCGAGGTTTCCTGGAAGATCAGGCTGCGGTCGGGGGAGGGGCCGGTCACGGGCTCGCCGAAATGGTTCAGCTCGCCCGTCGTCACGTCCTCAAGCCCGGCGATGAGGTAGAGCAGCGTGCTCTTGCCGCAGCCCGACGGGCCCAGCAGCACGACGAACTCGCCGGGCTTCACGTCGAGGTCGATGCCCTTCAGCGCCTCGTGGGCCCGCGAGGTGCCGGCGGCCCAGGTCTTGCCAAGGCCCCGGCAGACGACCGGATCCTTCTTCGAGAAGCCCTTCGCGTCAGAGGCCATGGTGCGCGCCCTTCTCCGGAAGCCAGTAGAGAACCCTGTGCTGCACCATCCGCAGCGCCCAGTCGGTCAGGAACCCCAGCACGCCGATCAGCGCGATCACGAAGAACACCAGCGAGGGGTTGAAGGTGTTGCGCGCCAGCATGATGACCTGCCCGAGCCCGTGGCCGACGCCGGTGCTCTCGGCGACCAGCACCACCATCCAGGCGCCGAACAGGTTGAGCCGCAGCACCATCAGCAGCCCCGGCAGGATCGCGGGAATGACGACGCGGGCGTAGACCTGCCGCTTCGTCGCCCCCATCGTCCGCGCGACATGGATGAAGTTGCGGTTGACGTTGTCGATGTGCGTCACCGTCGCCAGCACCATGTGGAAGAACAGCGCCACCACCACCATGAAGATCGCCGGCGCGTTGCCGATGCCGAACAGGAAGATCGCCACCGGCAGCCAGGCGATGGGCGAGACCGGCGAGAGCAGCGTGATCGTCGGCAGCGTGAGGCGCTCGACCATGACGTAGTAGCGGATCAGCACGCCGAGGCTGATGGCGAGGACCGAGGCGATGACGAGGCCGGCGACGACGCGCGCCATGGTGGCGGCGACCGTCACCATAACGGACTCCAGGCCCGTCGGGCCGCTGTCGGGGTTCACGCCGACCGCCCAGCGCGTCGCGGTGTTGAAGAACTTGGTCTGTTCGCCGATCTGGCCGAGGAAGATGTGCGGCGGCGGCAGCAGCTTGGGGTCCGCCCAGCCGACCAGCCAGCAGAACTCCCAGATCAGCGTGAACAGGCCGACGGAGGCCACGGTCCATCCGAACGAGGCGATGAAGCCCCGCAGCTTCTCCGGCGCGACCAGCGGCGCACGGGCCGGCGGGGCTGTCGCCCCGCCGGAAGCGCGCGCGCCGCCGGCCCGCATGTCGGGCGCGGCGTCCGCCATCTCAGGCCGACTTCAGCTTGAGCGAGCCGTAGAGGTCGGCGTTCTCGGCGATGACCTCCTCCAGCAGCGTCCAGTCGATCGCGTCGCGGCCGGGTTTCTTCTTGATGTAGCCCATCTCGATCACGCTATCGACGCGTTCGAGGATGAAGTCGGTCTGGTTGCGGGCGTCCACCACCGCGGGCTGCTTGAACTTGGCGAACTGGGCGTTCTCCATCGAGGTCTTGTAGTATGTGCCGACAAGCTTCTCGAGCGCGGTGTCGGGGTCGGCCTCCGCGGCGGCCTGCGCCTTCATCATGCCCTTGATCAGCGCCTTCAGCGCGGCGGGCTTCTCGGTGATGAGGTTGGTGCGGCAGGCGAGCACGCAGTCGGTGTAACCGGCGCCGTAGATGTCCTTGCCGTCGGAGAGCAGATGCGCGCCGGGCACGTCCTTGATGAGCGAGGTGACGTAGGGCTCGATGGTGCAGATCCAGTCGAGCGCGCCGGCCTTGAACGCCTCCACCGCCTCGGGCGTGTTGCCCATGTAGCGCACGTTGACGTCGCTGAAGGGCACGCCCTTCGCCTTGAGCCAGTCGTAGGGCATGACTTCGAGCGTATCGAGCTGGAAGGTGCCGAGCGTCTTGCCCTTCAGCTTCTCCGCGCTGTCGAGGCCCGGCTGGGAGACGATGCCGCAGCCCTCGATGCCGCCGCCGGCGACGATCGTCACCGGCGCGCCGGCGTCGTAGAGCGCCATGAAGCTCGTGTAGGGCATCAGGCCGACATCGACCTGGCCGATGCCGAGGAACGTCACCTGCTCGGCGAAGGTCGGCGTGTTGACGAACTGGATCTCCAGCCCGTCCTCCTGCGCCAGCTGGTCGGCGTGGGCGAGGAACAGGTTGAGGTTGCAGAAGCCCGTGCCATGCGTGGAGGTGAGGGCGTCCGAGGCCAGCGCGCGGCCCGCGCCGAGGCCGCCGGCCGCCGCCATGGTCAGCGTCATGGCGCCGGTGCTGCGGAGGAAGCCGCGACGGTCAAGCCGCGGCGCGGCGAGGTCGAGGCGGGAGGTATTAAGATGGTGATCGCACATGCGTGGCGGTTTCCCTGTCTGTGCGCGGCGGCCAGCCCGACGCGCTGTCATCGGTTCGACAGGTGCGGACGCGGGCCTTCCGCCCGTCAGCGGCCCGGCGGATCGGGGCGGCGCGCGAGGGGGGGAGCCCACGCGCCGCCCCTGCCGGGTCGACCGCATTCCTGCCGTCGGCACGCCAACCGAAGCTCCCGACCTGCGGGGCTGCGCTGTCCCCGACCGAGCAAATTGCATGCCATTCCGCGCAGCGCTGTTGGGCAAGGCGATTTCGACGGCGCAACGGCCGGAGAAGCCTGAGAGTTAATCAATTCGTCGGAAATATGAACGCGGATTGCTCACTTCGGCGGCTCGGGCGACGCGGCGCCGCTGCCGGGCAGCGGGCGGCCGAGGCCGTCCGCCGCGAGAGCCGCCGCGCCGACCGCCCGCCGATCCGCGTCGCCATCCCGCGAGAGCTCTCGGGGCGCGAGTTCTTCGGCCACGCCAGGGGAGCCGCCGCCGGCGCGCAGCGCCCACCACAGCCGCCGGCGCCGCAAGCGGGCGGGGTGAGGGGGCGGAGGGGGACGCCGCGCGACCGCCGACAGAGGGCGCCGGCCCCGAGGACTCCGTCGCCGCGGCGGTGGGCGCAGCGCTGCACGGCGTGGTCAGCGGCCCGGCCGAGAGTCGCGTGGCGCGTGAGGACGCCGATGCGGAGTCCTTCGCGAAGTCAGGGAGTCGTCCGGATTGTGGGGCGATGGCTTCCCGTTGTGCAAAGTTCCGGTTCAGGACAGTTTCGGGAGGGTTTTCGGCAGGGGTTCGGCAGGGGTTCGGCCGCCGCCGACGATTGCGGGCCGTGAGGTTGCGAGTGGGAGCTTCCGTTCCGTTCGAATGGCCGGGGTGCGGGGAAGGCGGCCTGTGGCCTGAAGGCGCCTCGCTCGACCCTTGGCCCGTGCGACCAGCACGGGCCGCGCCCTCCCTCCCCCCAGGGAGGGCGCATTGCAACGCCTCAACCCGCTGCGCCGTCGAAGTTGTTTGCGCCATAAACCGCGCCGCTCAGCCGTCGCGAAGCGCCCACCCGAGGGAGGGCGCGGCCCTCATCGCTCAAGAGGCGCCGCGGGGCGGACGGGTGAAATCCGCGCATTGCAACGCCGCGACCTGCGGAACGGTCGAAGTCGTTTGCGCCATGAACCGCATTGTTCGGCCGTCGCGAAGCGGCCACCCGAGGGAGGGCGCGGCCTTCGACGCTGCGGCGGCGCCGTCGTGGGAGAAAGACCGCCTGCCGTGTTCGCCGCCCGTCGCCCCGCCGCGTCCCTAGCCGCTCGCGCGCAGCCGCGTCACCGCCTGCGCGACGCCGCGGAGTTCGGCGAGGCCGCGCAGGCGGCCGATGAGGGGGTAGCCGGGGTGGGCGGCGCGCTCGGCGTCTCCCAGCAGGTCGTGGCCGTGGTCGGGGCGGAAGGGGATCGCGGCGTCCTCGCGGCCCTCCGAACGCCGACGCGCCTCCTCGGCCAGCAGGGCCTCGATCAACGCCACCATGTCGGTGTCTCCGCCCAGATGCTCGGCCTCCTCGAAGCTGCCGTCGGGCTCCTTCCGCACGTTGCGCAGGTGGGCGAAGTGGATGCGCGGGGCGACGGCGCGGGCTATGGCGGGCACGTCGTTGGCCGGGTTGGCGCCCAGCGAGCCGGAGCAGAGCGTCACGCCGTTGGCGGGCGCGTCGACGGCGCCCAGCACCCAGGCGATGTCTTCTCCCGAGGAGACGATGCGCGGCAGGCCGAGGATGTCGCGCGGCGGGTCGTCGGGGTGGACGCAGAGGCGCATCCCCAACTCCTCCGCCGTGGGGACGACCTCCTCCAGGAAGCGGCGGTAGCTGGCGCGCAGCGCCGCGCGGTCGACCCCGCGCCAGCCGGCGAGCGCCTCGCGCAGGCCGGCGACGTCGTAGCGGGCATAGGCGCCGGGCAGGCCGGCCATGATCGCGGCGAGCAGGTCGGCGCGGTCCTGCTCCGTCGCCCTGCGCGTCCAGGCCTCGGCGGCTTCAAGCGCCTCGGGCGAGTAGTCGGCCTCGGCGCCCGCGCGCTCCAGCATGTGGAGTTCGAAGGCGGCCATGCGGGGGGCGGAGAAGCGAAGGCAGGCGCCGCCGCGCGGCAGCGGGTGGGCGAGGTCGGTGCGCGTCCAGTCGAGCAGCGGCATGAAATTGTAGCAGATCGTCCGCAGCCCCTCGGCGGCGAGGTTCGCGAGCGACTGGCGGTAGTTGGCGAAGATGCGCGCGAGGTCGCCCTCGCCGCGCTTGATGTCCTCGTGGACCGGCAGGCTCTCGACCGCAACCCAGTCGAAGCCGGCGGCGATGATCTCGGCGCGGCGGGCGGCGATGGTCTCGCGCGGCCAGACCTCGCCATAGGGGATCTCGTGGAGCGCGGTGACGATGCCGGCGGCCCCGGTCTGGGCGATCTCGGGCAGGGAGATGCGGTCGAGCGGGCCGTACCAGCGCCAGCTTTCGATCATGGGGCGGTCTCCGTCAGGTCGGCGGCGGCGCGGCGGGCGCCGACCTCCGCCAATCGGGCGCAGGCCGCGCCCACCGGCTCCGCGAGGCGCCTGGCCAGCGCGGGGGGGAAGATCTCCGCGACCGAGAGCAGCGCGGCCGCCTTCGCCTGCGGCCCCTCGGCGGCGTCGCTCAGCGCCCGCAGGCGCGCCGCCATCGGGTCGCGCACGTCGATGGGGCCGCCCGCCTCGTCGACGCCGGCGACGTAACGCATCCAGGCTGCGACGGCCAGGGCTAGGCCCGGCGCCGGGCGACCCGCGCCGAGATTCAGGTCGAGCGAGGCGAGCAGGCGCTGGGGCAGCTTCTGGCTGCCGTCCATGGCGATCTGCCAGGTGCGGTGGCGGATCGCGGGGTTGGCGAAGCGCCGGGCCAGCGCATCGGCGTAGGCGGAGAGATCGACGCCCGGCGGCGCCGCGACCACCGGGATGATCTCGTCGCGCCAGAGCCGGCGGACGAAGGCCGCGAGCACGGGGTCGGCCATGGCGTCGGCGACGGTCTCGCGCCCGGAAAGGTAGCCGAGATAGGCGAGTGCGGAGTGCGCGCCGTTCAGCATCCGCAGCTTCATGCCCTCGTAGGGCGCGACGTCGGCCACCAGTTCGGCGCCGGCGGCGGCGAGCTCGGGCCGGGCGCCGCCCACGAAGTCGTCCTCGACGACCCATTGGCGGAACGGCTCGTGCTGCACCGGCGCGGCGTCGGCGCGGCCGGTCAGCTCGGCGACGCGGGCGATGGTGGCCGGCGTCGTCGCGGGAACGATGCGGTCGACCATGCTGCAGGGGAAACGGCCCTCGGCGGCGATCCAGTCGGCCAGAGCGGGGTCGATGCGGCGGGCGAGCGCCAGCGTCACGCCGCGCACGACGCGGCCGTTCTCGGGGAGGTTGTCGCAGCAGAGCACGGTGAAGGGCGCCACGCCCGCGGCCCGGCGGCGCTGCAGCGCGCGCACGAGGAAGCCGGGCGCCGAGACGGGCAGGCATTCCGCAACGTCGTGGGCGATGTCGGGATGGCCAAGATCGAGCGCGCCGGTGGCCGGCTCGTGGCGGTAGCCCTTCTCGGTGACGGTCAGGGTGACGATGCGCACGGCGGGGTCGGCCATCGCCTCTAGCACCGCGGCGGGATCCTCGCGCGCGACCAGCACGCCGACGACGCTCTCGACGCGCCGCGCCGTCTCGCCGTCGGGGCCGAGTTCGAGCGCGGTGTAGACGCCGCCCTGCGGCGCCAGCGCGTCGCGCATGTCGGGCCTGACCAGCGAGACGCCGAGCACGCCCCAGTCGCCGCCCGTCGCCGCCATCGCCTCGGCGAGATAGACGGCGCCATGGGCGCGGAAGAAGGCGCCGAGGCCGAGATGGACGACGCCGACGCGCGGGGCCGGGCCGCTGCGGGCGAGGGGTTCGGCGGGCCGCTCAGCGGGCAAGCCAGCCTCCGTCGACGTTCAGCACCGCGCCGTGGATGTAGGCGGCGGCGGGCGAGCAGAGGAAGACGGCGGTTCCCGCGATGTCCTCGGCGGCGCCCCAGCGGCCGGCGGGGATGCGGTCGAGGATCGCCTTCGACCGCTCGGGGTCGGCGCGCAGGGCCTCGGTGTTGGCGGTCTCGATGTAGCCCGGCGCGATGGCGTTGACGTTCAGCCCGCGGCCGGCCCATTCGTTGGCGAGGATCTTGGTCAGCCCCGCCACGCCGTGCTTGGAGGCGGTGTAGGCCGGCACGCGGACGCCGCCCTGGAACGACAGGAGCGAGGCGATGTTGACGATCCGCCCGCCGCCGCCTCGCGAAAGGACCTCCCTCGCGAAGGCCTGACAGGTGAAGAACAGCGCCTTGAGGTTGACGTCCATCACGTCGTCCCAGTCGGCCTCGGCGTAGTCGACGCTGTCGGCGCGGCGGATGATCCCGGCGTTGTTCACGAGGATGTCGAAGCCTTCGCCCTCGAAGACGCCCTTCGCCGCCATCGGGTCGGCGAAGTCGAGCGCGAGGGGTTCGGCGCGGCCGCCCGCCGCCGCGACCAGCGCCAGCGTCTCGTCGCAGTCGCGCCGCCCGGCGCAGACGACCGCCGCGCCGGCTTCGGCGAGCCCGACCGCGATGGCCTGGCCGATCCCGGCGTTGGCGCCGGTGACGAGCGCGCGGCGGCCCTCCAGCGAGAAGCGGCTCACGCCAGCGTCTCCATCGCCACCATGTCGACGTCGCGGTAGTCGACGTTGTCGCCGGCCATCGCCCAGATGAAGGTGTAGGGGCCGGTGCCGGCGCCGCAGTGGATCGACCACGCCGGGGAGAGGACCGCCTCCTCGTTCCTCATCACGATGTGCCGGGTCTCCTCCGGGCGGCCCATCATGTGGAAGACGCGGGCGTCATCGGCGAGGTCGAAGTAGAGGTAGGCTTCCATCCGCCGGTCGTGCAGGTGTGCCGGCATGGTGTTCCAGACCGAGCCCGGCTCGAACTTGGTGTAGCCGACGACAAGCTGGCAGGAGGGCCCGGCCTCGGGCACGATGAACTGGTAGATCGTGCGCTCGTTGGCCGCCTCGGGCGAGCCGAGCCTGATCTGCTTCGCGTCGGAAAGGCGCACCAGACGCGCGGGGATCGCGCGGTGCGCGGGCGCGGAGAGGATGTAGAAACGGCCCTCGCCGGAGAACGTGACCGGGCCGGCGCCCATGCCGATATAGACGACGTCGCCTTTCTCCATGGCGAAGGTCTCGTCGCAGGCGGCCACGGCGCCGGCGGCCCCGATGTTGACCACCGCCATCTCGCGCCGGTCGAGCACGCCCGGCGTTCCGGTCTGCGCCACATGGTCGAGCGTGAGCGCGCCGCCGGCGGGCGTCGCGCCGCCGATCATCATGCGGTCGTAATGGGTGTAGACGAGGCGGATCTCGCCGTCGCGGAACAGCCCTCCGGCGTGGAAGGCGCCGCGCAGCTCCTGCGTGCCCATGCGCTCGGCGCTGGCGGGGTCGACGGCGTGGCGGGTCTCGACGGTCAGCATGGCTGGGCCCTCTCTCACAGAAAATCGTCGCGGCGCGGGGCGAAGCTGTCGATCAGCTCGCCCGGCTCCAGGCAGACGCAGCCATGCTCCACGTCGCCGTCGATCACGAAGCTGTCGCCGGGCCCCACTTCGCGCGGCGCGCCGCCAACAGTGAAGCGGAAGCGGCCGGAGGCGACATAGGTGGACTGGACGTGGCGGTGGCGGTGGAGCTTCCCCTCGGCGCCGGCATGGGCGAAGCGGAAGGCGACGACCATCAGATCGGGGTGGTCGGCCAGCACCTGGCGCTTCACGCCGGGGTCGGCGGGGACTTCGGGATATGCGGTCATCGGAACACCGAGGGCAGCCAGAGGGAAAGGGCGGGGATGTAGGTGACGGCCATCAGCGTCGCGAAGGCCGCGAGGTAGAAAGGCCAGATCGTGCGTATGACCTTGCCCACGCCGATCCCGCCCACGGCGCAGCCGACGAAGAGCACGGCCCCCACCGGTGGCGTGCAGAGGCCGATGCCGAGGTTGAGCACCATGATCACGCCGAAATGCACCGGGTCGACGCCGAAGGCCGTCGCGACCGGCAGGAAGATCGGCGTGGTGATCACGATCAGCGGCGACATGTCCATGAAGGTGCCGAGCACCAGCAGGGTGACGTTGATCAGCAGCAGGATGACGATGGGGTTGTCGCTGACGCCCTTCACCAGCTCGACCATGGCCGCCGGCACCCTCAGCACCGCCAGCAGCCAGCCGAAGGCGGCGGCGCAGCCGATCACCATCAGCACCATCGCGGTGGTGCGCACGGCGGCGACGGTCGCGGCTACGAAGCCGCTCCAGCTCATGGTGCGGTAGGCGAGTGTCGTGACGAGCAGCGCGTAGACGGCGGCTATGCAGGAGCTCTCGGAGGCGGTGAACACGCCCGAGCGCACGCCGCCGAAGATGATCCCGATCAGCAGGATGCCGGGGATGGCGGTCACGAACAGCGCGCCGACCGCGGCCCAGCCCGGAAAGGCGTCGACCGGATAGCCCCGTTTGCGCGCCACGAGCCACGCCGTCGCCATCAGCGCCAGCGCCAGCGTCAGCCCCGGAAGGATGCCGGCGGTGAAGAGGTCCGCGATCGAGATGCGCCCGCCGGCGGCGATGGAATAGATGATCATGTTGTGGCTGGGCGGGATCATCAGCGCGATGATCGAGGAGACGACGGTGATGTTCACCGCATAGTCCACGTCGTAGCCGCGTTCCTTCATCTGCGGCACCATCAGCCCGCCGATCGCCGAGGCGTCCGCCGCCGCCGAGCCGGAGATGCCGCCGAAGAGCAGCGAGGCGGAGATGTTCACCTGCCCCAGCCCGCCGCGGAAATGCCCCACCAGTCCGCCCGCCAGCGCCACCAGCCGGCGCGCGATGTCGCCGCGCACCATCAGTTCGCCGGCGAAGATGAAGAACGGGATCGCCATGAGCGCGAACACTGAGACGCCGGAGTTCAGCCGCTGGAACACCACCACCGGCGGCAGCCCCATGTGCAGGATCGTCGCGAAGGAGGCGATGCCGAGGCAGAAGGCGACCGGCGTGCCGATAAGCAGCAGGACGGTGAACGTCCCGAACAGGATCCAGAGATCCATGGGCTCAGCCCTCCCTGGTTTCGGCGGCGGCTTCGGCGGCGTCGCCGAAGCGGGATGTCGGAAGGCCGGCCGCGCGGCGGGCGAGGCGCTCCAGCGAGAAGATCACGATGAGCGCGCCGCCGCCGACCAGCGGCGCGAAGTCCACCGCGCCGGAGACGCCGAGCGAGGGCAGCTTCACCTCGTAGGCCGAGGCGGCGAGCTGCCCGCCATACCAGAGCATGCCGAAGCCGAAGGCGATCACGAGAATGTCCGAGATCGAGTAGAGGATCAGCTTCACCCGCTCGGGCAGCACGAAGAGCAGGATGTCGAAACTGAGGTGGTAGCCCTCGCGGATGCCCACCGCCGCCCCGAGGAAGATGAACCAGCCCATCAGGATGACGGCGAAGGGTTCGCTCCAGACGATCGAGCTGTTCAGCCCGTAGCGGAACACCACCTGCGCCGCGATCACGACGGTCATCAGCACCAGCGCCGCGGCCGCCAGCCACAGGGCGGCCGTCGCGAGCCGCCCGAGGCCGAGCGCGGCGATCTCCATGGTCCGTCTCACGAGCAGCGGTCCCCATTTTTCGAGAGTGCGCCGCCTGCCCGCGCGGATCGGGCCGGCGGGGCCGGTTGGGCGGACGGCCCGCGCGGGCCGTCCGGTGGGTCAGTCAGTCAGTCGGTCAGGCTGGCGGAAGCGCTCACTCGGTCGCCTGGATGCGCTCGACGAGGCTCTTGAGCTTGGGGGTATTGGCGTGGCGCTCATAGACTGGGGCCATCGCCGCGATGAAGGGCGCCTTGTCGATGGTGTCGATGACCTGCACGCCGGCGGCGCGCACCTTTGCCTCCGAGACCTTCTCGCGCTCGGCCCAGAGCTCGCGGTTGATCGGCACGCTGTCCTTGGCGGCCTGGCGCACCAGCGCCTGGTCCTCGGGGCTCAGCTTGTCCCAGCTGACCTTCGACATCACCAGAACCTCGGGCACGATCAGGTGCTGGTTCAGCGTGTAGTAGCCGGCGACCTCGTAGTGGCCGGTGGACTCGTAGGACGGCCAGTTGTTCTCGGCGCCGTCGATGACGCCGGTCTGGAGGCCCGAGTAGACCTCGCCGAAGGGCATCGGCGTGGCGTTGGCGCCGAGCGCGGTCATCATGTCCACGAAGACGTCGGACTGCATGACGCGCACCTTCATGCCCGCCAGATCCTCGACAGACTTGATCGGCTTCTCGCGGTTGTAGAAGCTGCGGCTGCCGCCGTCGTAATAGGCCAGCCCGACATAGCCGTGCGGCTCGAAGGCGGCGAGGATCTCGTCGCCGATCGGGCCGTCCATCACGCGGTGCATGTGGTCGGTGCCGCGGAAGATGAACGGCAGCGAGACGACCTTGGTCTCCTCGACGAGGTTGTTGAACGGGCCCATCGAGACGCGGTTGAAGTCGATCACGCCGAACTTCGTCTGCTCGATGGTGTCCTTCTCCTCGCCGAGCTGGGCGGAGTGGTAGACCTCGACGCAGAGCCGGCCGTTGGAGCGCTCCTTGAGCATCTCGCCCATCTTCTCGACCGCCGCGACGGTCGGGTAGCCCTCGGGGTGGGTGTCGGAGGACTTGAAGGTGATCTCGCAGGCGCCTGCGGCGCCGGCGAGCGCGGCGGACGCCAGAAGCGCGCCGATGATCGTCCGATAGTGCTTCATGCTGTCTTCCTCCCTGGAACGGCCGTCACAGCCGGTAGGCCCGTTTGGCGAGCCGATATGAAAGGTCGTGGGCGACCTCGTGGGCCTCGTCCTCCGCAAGCCGCCCCGTGGCGACCAGCGTGGCGAGGAAGGCGCAATCCACGCGACGGGCCACGTCATGGCGCGCGGGGATCGAGAGATAGGCGCGGGTGTCGTCGTTGAAGCCGACGGTGTTGTAGAAACCCGCCGTCTCGGTGGTCGCCTCGCGGAACCGGCGCATCCCCTCGGGGCTGTCGTAGAACCACCAGGCCGGGCCGAGCCGCAGCGCGGGGTACACGCCGGCCAGCGGCGCCAGCTCACGCGCGTAAGCCGTCTCGTCGAGGGTGAAGGCGATCACCGTCAGTTCGGGGCGCTCGCCCACCGCGTCGAGCAGCGGCTTCAGCGCGCGCACATAGTCGGTGCGGGTGGGGATGTCATAGCCCTTGTCCCGCCCGAACCGCGCCATGGCCTGCGCCGAATGGTTGCGGAAGCTGCCGGGATGGATCTGGAGCACGAGCCCGTCTTCGAGGCTCATGCGCGCCATCTCGGTCAGCATGTGGCCGCGGAAGGCGTCGGCCTCCTCCGCCGTGCTGCGTCCGCGCAGCGCCTTGTCAAAGAGGGCGGCGGCGTCGGCCTGCGGCAGATCCTCGGTGCGGGCGGTGGCGTGGCCGTGGTCGGTCGAGGTGCAGCCGAACCCCTTGAAGAAGGCGCGGCGCGCGCGGTGGGCGGTGAGATAGCCGTCCCAGCCGGTCGCGTCCTCGCCCGTCAGCGCGCCCAGCTTCTCGACATTGGCGGCGAAGTCGGGGAATTCGGGGTCCACCACCGGGTCGGGCCGGTAGGCGGTGACGACGCGGCCGCTCCAGCCGCTGTCGCGGATCATCGCGTGCCAGCGCAGGTCGTCGAGCGGGCTCTCGGTCGTGGCGATGACCTCGATGTTGAAGCGCTCGAAAAGCGCCCGGGGGCGATACTCGGGCCGCGCGAGACAGTCGGCGATCCGGTCATAGACGGCGTCGGCGTTGGCCGCGGACAGCCGCTCGCTGACGCCGAACACCGTCTCGAAGGCGTGGTCGAGCCAGAGCCGTGAGGGCGTGCCGCGGAACAGGTGGTAGTTCTCGGCGAAGATCCGCCAGACCGCCCGCGGGTCGGCCTCGGTCTCGCCGCCGTCGGCGCGCGGCACGCCGAGCGCCTCGAGGGGCGCGCCCTGCGAATGCAGCATCCGGAACACGTAGTGGTCGGGCGTCACGAACAGGCGTGCGGGGTCGGGGAAGGCCGCGTCCTCGGCGTACCAGCGCGGGTCGGTGTGGCCGTGCGGGCTGACGAGCGGCAGGTCGCGCACGCCGGCGTGCAGGGCGCGGGCGAGGTCGCGCGCGCGCCCCTCCACCGGAAACAGCCGGTCTTCGTCCAGCAGCGCCATCCGCGTCTCCAACCCCGTCGATCCGGCCCTTACGGCTCTTGTGATAGGCTAATATGCTAGTATAGAAATGCTGTCAACACGCGCTCGAATGGGCCATAGGGGGAGGGGCGGGGGCGGCTTGCGGCCTTCCGCGACGAGGGGGGAGAACGCCGCATGGCCGAGGGGAGCGACCTGCGACTGCCCACGCTGGAGCCCGTCGCGCGGCCCACGGTCGCCGACCAGGTCTTCGCGCAGCTGCGCCAGAGCATCCTGTCGCTGACGCTGGAGCCGGGCGCGCGGATCTCCGAGGTCGAGGTGGCGGCGCAGCTCGGCGTGTCGCGCCAGCCGGTGCGGGACGCGTTCTACAGGCTGTCGAAGCTCGGGCTGCTGGAGATCAGGCCGCAGCGCTCCACGACGGTCACGCTGATCTCGGAGACGGCGGTGATGCAGGCGCGCTTCGTGCGCGTGGCGCTGGAGGTCGAGACGGTGCGGGCCGCGGCGCAGCGCATGACGCGGCTGGAGGTCGCGGCGCTCGACGCCCTGCTGCGGGAGCAGAAGCGCGCCGTCGACGCAGACGACCGGGCGACGTTCCACGCCCTCGACGACCGCTTCCACCACGACCTCTGCGCCTATGCCGGCGTCGGCTTCGCGTGGGATCTCATCAACGAGATGAAGTCGCACATGGACCGGGTGCGGATGCTCTCGCTCTCCTTCGCCTCGCAGGCCGCCTGGGAGGATCACATGGCGATCTTCGAGGCGCTGAAGCGCGGCGACGCGGACGGCGCGGCGGACGCCATGCGCGCCCATCTCTGGCGCATCCGCGAACAGATCGAGCGCATCCGCGCCGCCAACCACGACTGGTTCGCGAAGGACGAGGGCTGAACCGGGGCTCGCCGCCGCCGCAGCGGGCGCCGCGCCTAGCCGTCCACGTCGTCGAGGTCGCCGAGGCCGTAGCGGCGCAGCTTCACATAGAGGCTCTGGCGCGAGAGGCCGAGCATCTCGGCGGCGGAGGCGCGGTTGTCGCCGGTGAGCTCAAGCGCCGCCTCGATGCACAGGCGCTCGATGACGTCGGTCGTCTCGCGCACGAGATCCTTGAGCGGCACCCGGCCGACGAGTTCGGTGAGCTGCTCCACCGAGCGCGGCAGCACGCCGTCGCGCGTCTGGCCCGCGCGGCCCTCGATGTTGCGGATCAGGAAGCCGTAGAGCGGCGCGTCGCCCTCCTCGGTGCGTGCGGCGCAGATCTCGACGTCGACGACCGAGCCGAACTCGCCGCGCAGCGAGGTCGAGAACAGGCGGACCGAGCCGGTCTCGCGCAGCGTCGAGATCAGCACGTTGAGGTCGATGCCGGGGCGGCCGAGGAAGCGGTCGAGCGAGGCGCCGATGGCTTGCTCCTGCGCGGCGAGCTGGGCGAGGTTCAGGAACGCCATGTTGGCGTAGCGGATGGCGCCGTCGTCGTCGGTCGCGACATAGGCCTCGGGCGCGGCGGCGATGACGCCGGCCACGGCGCGCGCCTCGTCGGAGGGCGCCTGACCGGCGGTCGCGCCGCCAAGGCGGATCAGCAGGAAGGCGGTGGCCTCCTGCCGGAACAGCGCGGCGGAGACGTCGAGCGTCGCGCCGTCCGGAAGCCGGGCCTGGGCGCCGTCGGCGCGGCCGGCGGTGCGGGCGCGCGCGGCCAGCCGGTCGAGCGCGCCGGCGTCGTCGGTGGCGAAGCTCGCCGCCAGCGGCCGGCCGACCACGCGCCGTCCGCCGCCGCCGAGGATGCGCTCCGCCGCCGGGTTCGCCTCGGCGACGCGGCGGGTCGCGGCGTCCACGATCAGCAGCGCCTCCGACGACATCTGGAACAGCAGGCGGTAGCGCATCTCGACGTCGCGCAGGCGGGCGTACTCGCGCTCGGTGGCGTGCTGGGCCTCGACGAGGCGGCTCTGCAGGGCGGCGAAGCTGCGCATCTCGCGGCCTACGGCCAGCCGCCGCCCCCGGCCGATGGAGACGACGCTGTAGCGGACGGGCAGCTCGACGCCGCGCGGCGAGAGGTGGTTGACCTGGCGGGCGGGCGGCAGCCCCTCGACCGGCGAGGCCGCCAGAAGCTCCTCGACCTTGATGCGCGTCTCGCGGGAGACGGTGTCGACCCAGCGCTGGCCGATCCACGCCTCGCAGCCTTCGCGCGCCAGCTCCACGCCGTTATGCGCGACGTCGCGGATGTAGCCGTCGGCGTCCAGCACCAGCGCGATGTCGCTCGCGGCGACGAGCGCCATGCTCGCCAGTTCGGCCGGCAAGGCGCCAAGCGAGCCCTCCGGATCCCGGAAAGGACTGATCGGCTCGATCGCGACAGGCCTCTGCATGAACCGGAGCGCCTTGTATCAGTCGGTAACGGACAATTGTCTTGTCCTTGATCACGTAGGTTTCGGCAAGTGAGCGCGGGCCGCCATGATCATCGAAACCCCGTCGTTCGCCGCACCGTCGGCCCCGAGCGCCTGCGCAAGCGTCGGGCAGGAGGCAAGGGCTGGCCCGCCGACCATGATGAGCGGCCGCCGTGGGCCGTGCGTCGCCGGGAGGGCGCGCAGGGCGGAGATCGCGGCGCGGGCATGGGGGTGCCCGGCGTCGCCGCCGACCGAGACGCCGATGACGTCATAGGCGATGTCGCTCGCCAGCGCGCACAACTCCTCGGGCCGCGTCGCCGGCGCCTCGCTCACCGACCAGCCCGCGCCGCGCATGCTCTCGGCGATCATGCCGGCGCCGAGCGAATGGCGCTCGGTCTCCAGCGTCGCGACCAGCAGGCGCGGAGCGCCCGCGGCGGGGGCTACCTCCGCCTCGGCGCCCAGCCTGCGGGCCGCCACGGCCAGCCGGCCGCAGCCGAGCGCGACCTGCACGAAGTCGGCCGCGTCGGATTTCCACATGTCGCCGAGCCGCCGCGCCGCGGGGCCGATCAGGCCGCCGAACAGCGCCGAAAGGGGCGCGCCGGCGTCGCGCAGCGCGCTGACCTGCGCCCAGACGCCGGCGCCGTCGCGCGCGAGCGCCAGCCGCGCCAGCGTCTCGACATGGGCCATGGTCGGCTGGCGCGCGGTCTCGGCGCAGCGGCGACTCAGGAGAAGGCGGGGAATCACCTCGGTCTGCACCAGTTCGAAAACCTGGGCGGCTGGGTCCGCCCGCCACGGCGACTTGCGCGCCGGCCTGGCCGCCGCCTCGTCGAACGCGAAAGCCTGCCGGCGGCCGAAGGTGTCGATGCCGTCCATGCCGAACGTCCTCCCGGCTTGTCCTCGTCGGGTCCCGCAGCGCCTTCCTTCCGAAGGCCGCTGGTGAGCCGCGACGTCTGCGGCCGCGCCGGCCGATCCCGGACCGGATGGCGGCGGCGCAGGCCTTGACCATCAGCGTGCGGCTGGGCGCCGCGTGCTGTCAACCGAGATTTACAGCGCGCCGGTGATCCGGCCGTCGCCGGACTGCGTAGAGTGTGGCCGCATCTCTGGGCAAGAGAGCATCGGGGCTTGGATAAAACCGCGGGATGGACGTTCGTTCGCGACAAAACGGCGCAGATTCGGTCGTTTTCTAGAGAAACCAAGCGCATCGCGAGGCCGGACCGCGACCGGTGCACGGCGTGGTCCCGCCGCCGGCTGTCATGCCGTCCAGTTTGAGCGTCATGTTTAGTTGACACTCTGGCGTCAGGCGCACTAGCATTCGAGTCATGGAGAGACGGTCCAGAAGCTCTCCGCGCCGGACGCCGCCCGAGGCGTCGCGGCGAGACGGTGCCAGGGGAGGGGCGACGATGGCGACACGCTCGACCGAGGCGACGGCGACCCGGCCTTCGGCGGGCCGATCCGGCCCCCGGACGACGACGCCCGCCGGCCGCGCGCTCTACACGCCAGCCGAGCGCGCCCGTCGCGACGCGACCGTATGGACCACGGTGCAGGGCGTCCTGGCCCCGCTCCAGTTCCTCGTCTTTCTCGCGAGCCTCGCGCTCGTCGTGCGGTTTCTCGCCACTGGAGAGGGCTACGGCGCCGCGGTCGCCTCGGTCGTCGTAAAGACGCTGGTTCTCTACACGATCATGATCACGGGCTCGGTCTGGGAGAAGGTCGTGTTCGGCAAGTGGCTGTTCGCGCCCGCGTTCTTCTGGGAGGACGTGGTCAGCATGGGCGTGATCGCGCTCCACACCCTCTATCTCGCGATGCTGCTGGGCGGCTGGGGGACGGCGGGCGAGCAGTTCGCGGTCGCGCTCGCAGCCTACGCCATCTACGTCGTCAACGCCGCGCAGTTTCTGTGGAAGCTGCGCATGGCGCGGCTGGAGGGCGCCCGGCCCGACCCCGACGAGGGCCGCCGTTGGGCGGAGTATGCGCAATGAGCCCGCTCGACCTCCCCCCGCGCCCCACGCCCGGCTGCGCCGAGCGGCCCGTGCTGAAGGAGCGCGGCCAGCGCGAGGTGTTCTGCGGGCTTACCGGCATCGTCTGGCTGCACCGCAAGATCCAGGACGCCTTCTTCCTCGTCGTCGGCTCGCGCACCTGCGCGCATCTTATCCAGTCCGCCGCCGGCGTGATGATCTTCGCCGAGCCGCGCTTCGCCACCGCGGTGATCGACGACCACGACCTCTCCGGCATGAAGGACGCCAACGAGGAGCTTGACCGCGTCGTGGCGCAGCTTCTGGCGCGCCGGCCCGAGATCAGGCTGCTGTTTCTCGTCGGCTCCTGCCCGTCGGAGGTCATCAAGATGGACCTCGGGCGCGCAGCGGAACGGCTGAGCGCGGCCAATACCGGACGCTGCCGGGTGCTGAACTACTCCGGATCCGGCATCGAGACGACGTTCACGCAAGGCGAGGACGCCTGCCTGGCCGCGCTGGTCCCGACGCTGCCGGAAACGGATGCGAAGGAGCTGCTGGTCGTGGGCGCGCTGGCGGACGTGGTCGAGGACCAGTTTGCGCGGCTGTTCAGCGAGATGGGCGTCGGCCCGGTGCGCTTCCTGCCGGCGCGCGCCGCCGCCGCCATGCCGGCCGTCGGGCCGAACACGCAGATGATGCTCGCGCAGCCCTTCCTCGCGGAAACGGCGCGGCTGCTTGAGGCGCGGGGCGCTACGCGGCTGCCCGCGCCCTTCCCGCTGGGCGCGGAGGGAACCGAGGCGTGGCTGCGCGCGGCTGCGGAGGCGTTCGGCGCCGACCCCGCCCGCGTCGAGGCCGCCATCGCGCCGGGTCGCAGGCGGGCGCAGGAGGCGGTGGCGCGCGCGTCGGAGCATCTGCGCGGCAAGCGCGCCTTCTTCTTCCCCGACAGCCAGCTCGAAATCCCCATCGCGCGATTTCTCGCCCGCGAATGCGGCATGGGGCTCATCGAGGTTGGGGCGCCTTACATCCACCGCGCCCAGATGGCGGAGGAGCTGGCGCTGCTCCCCGACTGCACGCTCTCCGAAGGGCAGGACGTCGAGAAGCAGCTCGACCGCGCAAGGGCCGCCCGGCCCGACATCACGGTGTGCGGGCTCGGCCTCGCCAATCCGCTGGAGGCCGAGGGCCTCACGACGAAGTGGGCCATCGAGCTGGTGTTCACGCCGATCCACGGCTTCGACCAGGCGGGAGACCTCGCCGGGCTGTTCTCCCGCCCGCTCAACCGTCGTCTGAGGCTGAAGCTATGAAGCTGACCGTCTGGACATATGAGGGGCCGCCGCATGTGGGCGCGATGCGGATCGCCACCGCCATGCGCGACACCCATTATGTGCTGCACGCGCCGCAGGGCGACACCTACGCCGACCTGCTGTTCACGATGATCGAGCGGCGCGACCACCGCCCGCCCGTGACCTACACGACCTTTCAGGCGCGCGACCTCGGCGCGGACACCGCAGACCTGTTCCGCCAGGCCTGCCTCGACGCGGTGGCGCGCTACCAGCCCAAGGCGCTGCTGGTGGGGGCCTCCTGCACGGCGGAACTCATTCAGGACGATCCCGGCGGGCTGGCGGAAGGCATGGACCTGCCGGTGCCCGTGATCCCGCTGGAGCTGCCGAGCTACCAGAAGAAGGAGCATTGGGGCGCGTCGGAGACCTTCTACCAGATCGTGCGGCGCCTCGCCGGCAAGGTGGAGCGCACGCCGGGCGGGCCGCGCTGCAACATCCTCGGCCCCTGCGCGCTGGGCTTCCGGCACCGCGACGACCTCAAGGAGATCACCGGGCTGCTGGCGCGGCTGGGCGTGACGGTGAACGTCGCGGCGCCGCTGGGCGCGGGCCCCGAGGACATCGCGCGGCTGGCGGACGCGGACTTCAACGTGGTGCTCTATCCCGAGATAGCGGACACCGCCGCACGCTGGCTTGAGAAGACCCACGGCTTGAGGCGCACCACCGTCGTCCCCATCGGAGTCGGCGCGACGCGCGACTTCATCGCCGAAGTCGCGGCGCTGGCGGGCGTGGACCCCGCGCCGCTGCTGGCCGACGAGCCCACCAACATGCCGTGGTGGACCCGTTCGGTGGACAGCACCTACCTCACCGGCAAGCGCGTCTTCGTCTTCGGCGACGCCACCCACGCCGTCGCCATGGCCCGCGTCGCGGCCGAGGAGATGGGCTTCGAGGTCGTCGGCCTCGGCTGCTACAACCGCGAATTCGCCCGCGACCTGCGCGCCGCCGCCGAGAGTCACGGCGTCGAGGCGCTGATCTCCGACGACTATCTGGAGATCGAGGAGGCCATCCAGCGGCTGCAGCCGGAGATGGTGATGGGCACCCAGATGGAGCGCCACATCGCCAAGCGGCTGGGCCTGCCCTGCGCGGTGATCTCCGCGCCGGTGCATGTGCAGGATTTCCCCGCCCGCTACTCCCCCGTGATGGGCTTCGAGGGCGCCAACGTGCTGTTCGACACGCTGGTGCATCCGCTGGTCATGGGGCTGGAGGAGCACCTCCTGCACATGTTCCGCGACGATTTCGAGTTTCACGACGGCGCCGGCCCCTCGCATCTGCACGGCGGCGCGCCGCGCGCCGCGCCGGCGCCCGAAGCGCCGCCGGCGGCCGCCGCAGAGGCGCAGCCCGCGACCATGGCGGCGCCGGTCGACTCCGAGATCCGCTGGACGGCGGACGCCGAGAAGGAACTGAAGAAGATCCCGTTCTTCGTGCGCGGCAAGGCCCGGCGCAACACCGAGGCCTATGCCGCGATGCGCGGCGTGACCGCCATCGACGTGGAGACGCTCTATGACGCCAAGGCCCACTATGCGCGCTGAGGCCCACCGGCCGACCGGGGCGCCGGCGCCGCTGCGGCTCTGCCTCATCTCGCTCGACAATCACCTCGGCGCCGCGGTCGACCGGGCTCAGGCCGCGCTCGACGCCGAGGGCGCGGGCGTCGTGGTGACCGCGCATGCGGCGTCGGACTGGTCGGCGAACCCGCAGGCGCTGCACGACGCGCGCGAGGCGGTGGGCCGGGCGGACATCGTCGTGGCGTCGATGATGTTTCTCGACGAGCACATCCAGATGATCATGCCCGCGCTGGAGGCCCGCAGGCCCCACTGCCGCGCGATGGTCGGCGTGATGTCGGCGGGCGAGGTCGTCAAGCTCACCCGGCTCGGCCGCATGGACATGAGCGTGGAGCAGACCGGCCCGCTGGCGATGCTGAAGCGCCTGCGCGGCAAGCCGAAGCCGGGCGCGAAATCCTCCGGCGCCGGGCAGATGAAGATGCTGCGACGCCTGCCGAAAATCCTGAAATACATCCCCGGCAAGGCGCAGGATCTGCGCGCCTATTTCCTGACCATGCAGTACTACCTCGCCGGCTCCGACGAGAACGTGCTGAACATGATCCGGTTTCTCGTCGGTCGCTACGGCGGTGCGCCGATGTTGGAGAAGGCCGCGCAGGCGCCGCAGGACTATCCCGACATCGGCGTGTACCACCCCGACCTCAAGGGCCGCATGGCCGAGACGGTCGACGCCCTGCCGAAGGGCGGAACCGCCGGCACGGTCGGCCTGCTGGTGATGCGCGCCTATGTGCTCTCGGGCGACGCGCGGCACTATGACGGCGCGATCCGCGCGCTCGAGGCGAAGGGGCTGCGGGTGATCCCGTGCTTCGCCAGCGGGCTCGACCAGCGCCCCGCCATCGAGGCGTTCTTCATGAAGGATGGCCGCCCGGTCGTGGACGCGGTGGTGTCGCTCACCGGCTTCTCGCTGGTAGGGGGCCCGGCCTACAACGACGCCGCCGGCGCCGAGGCGATGCTGACGCGGCTCGACGTGCCCTATCTCGCCGCGCACGCGCTGGAGTTCCAGACGCTTGAGGCCTGGCGCGACGGTGCGCGCGGGCTGACGCCGGTCGAGGCGACGATCATGGTCGCCATTCCCGAGATCGACGGCGCCACTGGCCCGATCGTGTTCGGCGGGCGCTCGGCGGGGCTGAACGGCCATTGCGGCGGCTGCGCGCGCGAGTGCGACTTCACTGGTTCGGAGCCGCGCGCGATGCACGCCTGCGCCGAGCGCGCCGAGGTGCTGGCGGCGCGCGTCGACCGGCTGATCCGCCTGCGCCGCGCTGCGCGGGCCGAGCGGCGGATCGCGATCACGCTCTTCAACTTCCCGCCCAACGCCGGGGCGACGGGGACGGCGGCTTATCTCTCGGTCTTCGAGTCGCTCTTCAACACGTTGAAGGCGCTGAAGGAGGCCGGCTATTCGGTGGAGGTTCCCGCCACCGTCGACGCGCTGCGGGCGGATGTGCTGCAGGGCAATGCCGAGCGCTTCGGCGCCGACGCGAACGTGCATGCGCGCATCTCCGCCGAGGACCATGTCCGCCGCGAGCCGCATCTGGCGCAGATCGAGGCGCAGTGGGGCCCGGCGCCGGGCCGCCAGCTCACCGACGGTCGCGACATCTTTGTGCTGGGCCGCCAGTTCGGCGCCGTCTTCGTCGGCGTGCAGCCGGGCTTCGGCTACGAGGGCGACCCGATGCGGCTGCTCTTCGAGCGCGGCTTCGCGCCGACCCACGCCTTCAGCGCCTATTACCGCTGGCTGCGCGAGGATTTTCAGGCGCACGCCGTGCTGCATTTCGGCACCCATGGCGCGCTGGAGTTCATGCCCGGCAAGCAGGCGGGGCTCGCCGGCGACGACTGGCCCGACCGGCTGATCGGCGATCTGCCGAACTTCTACCTCTACGCCGCCAACAACCCTTCGGAGGGCGCGCTTGCGAAGCGGCGCGGGGCGGCGACGCTGATCAGCCACCTGACGCCGCCGCTGGCTGCCGCGGGCCTCTACCGCGGGCTGCTCGACCTCAAGGCCTCGCTCGACCGCTGGCGCTCCACGCCGCCGGAGCAGGCGCATGAGCGCGCCGATCTCGCAGAGCTGATCCAGGCGCAGGCGGCGGCGGTGGACCTCGCCGCGCTGGAGCCGGCCTGGGCCGACGCCGAGGGAGAGGTGGCGGCGCTGGGCCCGAAGCTGCTCGACGTGGAGTACGCGCTGATCCCCCACGGCCTGCACGTCGTGGGCCGGCCGGCGAGCGAGGCGGCGCGGGCCGACATGCTGGCGGCGGTGGCCGAGGCGGCGGGCGACGCGCTGCCGCGCGCGGCCATCGACGCGCTGGCGGCGGGGCTCGCCCCGATGGCGGCGGCGCGCGCGCATGGCGGCGACGTGGCCGCGCTGACCCGGCTGAAGGCCATCGCCGACAACCTCGCGCGCGACAACGAGACGCCGGCCATCATCCACGCGCTCGACGCGGGCTTCATCCCGCCCGCGCCGGGCGGCGACATCCTGCGCAGCCCCGACGTGCTGCCGACGGGGCGCAACCTGCACGGCTTCGACCCGTTCCGCCTGCCCTCGGCCTTCGCGATGCAGGACGGCGCGAAGCAGGCCGCGCGGCTGCTGGCGCGGCACATGGAGGGCGGCAGGCCGCTGCCGCGCACCGTCGCCATCGTCCTGTGGGGCGCCGACAACCTCAAGACCGAGGGCGCGCCGGTGGCGCAGGCGATGGCGCTGATGGGCGCGGCGCCGCGGCTCGACAGCTACGGCCGCGTCTGCGGCGCGCGGCTTATCCCGCTGGCGGAGCTGGGTCGGCCACGCATCGACGTGATGGCGACACTCTCGGGCATCTTCCGCGACCTGCTGCCGATCCAGACGCGGATGCTGGCCGAGGCGGCGTGGCTGGCCGCCAGCGCCGACGAGCCGGAGGAAGAAAACTACCTCCGCGCCAACGCGCTGAAGCACATGGCCGAAGCGGGCTGCGACATCGAGACGGCGGCGCTGCGCGTCTTCTCCAACGCCGACGGGGCCTATGGCGCCAACGTCAACATGATGGTGGACGCGGGGACGTTCGAGCACGAGGACGAGCTGGCGGACTGCTACGCGAGGCGCAAGTGCTTCGCCTACGGCCGCGATGGCCAAGCAAAGGCGCAGCCGGAACTGCTGCAAAGCGTGCTGGGCGGCGTCGATCTCGCCTACCAGAACCTCGAATCGGTCGAGCTCGGCGTCACCACCATCGACCACTATTTCGACACGCTCGGCGGCATCGGCCGGGCGGTGAAGCGCGCCAAAGGCGAAAGCGCGCCGACCTACATCGGCGACCAGACGCGCGGCGAGGGCGCGGTGCGCACCCTGTCGGAGCAGGTGGCGCTGGAGACGCGCACGCGGATGCTCAACCCGAAATGGTACGAGCCGATGCTGGAGCATGGCCACGAGGGCGTGCGCCAGATCGAGGCGAGCGTCACCAACGCCTTCGGCTGGTCGGCCACCACCGGCGAAGTCGCGCCCTGGGTCTACCAGCGCGTCACCGAGACCTTCGTGCTGGACAAGGCGATGCGCCGCCGTCTGGCCGAGCTGAACCCAAAGGCGTCCGCCCGCCTCGCCAACCGCCTGCTTGAGGCGAGCGAGCGCAACTACTGGGCGCCCGACGACGCGACGCTGGAGGCGCTCAGGCGCGCCGGCGAGGAACTCGAGGACCGCCTTGAAGGCGTGTCCATCGCAGCGGAATAGGAAGGAGCGGCCATGGCCCCCCTCGACATGAAGGCCCCCAATCTCAAGGGCGAGGACGGCGAAGGCTCGGTGCAGGTCAAGCTCGACCCGAGCCTGAAGATCGAGACCGCCAAGGTGTTCTCGGTCTACGGCAAGGGCGGGATCGGCAAGTCCACCACGTCCTCGAACCTCTCCGCCGCGTTCAGCCATCTCGGCAAACGCGTGCTGCAGATCGGCTGCGACCCCAAGCACGACAGCACCTTCACGCTGACCGGGCGGCTGCAGCCCACGGTCATCGACGTGCTGGCGAGCGTGGACTTCCACCCCGAGGAGCTGCGGCCCGAGGACTTCGTCACCACCGGCTACAACGGCGTGATGTGCGTCGAGGCGGGCGGCCCGCCGGCGGGCACCGGCTGCGGCGGCTATGTCGTGGGCCAGACGGTGAAGCTCTTGAAGGAGCATCACCTGCTCGAGGACTGCGACGTGGTGCTGTTCGACGTGCTGGGCGACGTGGTGTGCGGCGGCTTCGCGGCGCCGCTGCAGCACGCCGACCGCGCGGTGATCGTGACCGCCAACGACTTCGACTCGATCTACGCCATGAACCGGATCGTGGCGGCGGTTCAGGCGAAGTCGAAGAACTACGGCGTGCGGCTCGCGGGCTGCATCGCCAACCGCTCGCGCGAGACCAACGAGGTCGACCGCTACTGCGACCGCGTCGGCTTCAAGCGGCTGGCGCACATGCCGGACCTCGACGCCATCCGCCGCTCTCGGCTCAAGAAGAAGACGCTGTTCGAGATGCCAGACGAGGACGACGTGCTCGCCGCGCGCGCCGAGTACATGGCGCTGGCGCAGACGCTGTGGGACGGCACCGAGCCGCTGGCCCCGGCGCCGATGAAGGACCGCGACATCTTCGAGATGCTGGGATTCGACTGATGACCGACGCCGCCGCACGCGCCGCATCCCATGGCGCTCCCGTGATCGCCCCGGCCGGCTGGGACGCGAAGAAGGCGCGGCTGACGGAGTATTTCGACCGCACCGCCAGCGAGACCTGGGCGCGGCTGACCTCCGACGCGCCGGTGAGCCGCGTGCGCGCCACCGTGCGCGCGGGTCGCGACCGGATGCGCGCCACGCTGCTGGACTGGATGGGCGCGGACCTGTCCGGGCTGCGCGTGCTCGACGCCGGCTGCGGGACGGGCGCGCTCGCGGTGGAGGCGGCGCGGCGCGGCGCGCGGGTGGTGGCGATCGACGTCGCGGGCTCGCTGGTGTCGGTGGCCGCCGAGCGGGCGCCGGCGGACGTCCGCGAGCGGATCGACTTCCGGGTGGGCGACATGCTGAGCCCCGATCTGGGGCGCTTCGATCACGTCGTCGCGATGGACAGCCTTATCCACTACAGGGCGCAGGCGATGGCCGAGGCGGCGGCGCGGCTGGCGGCGCTGGCGGACCGCTCGGCGCTCTTCACCTTCTGCCCGCGCACGCCGGCGCTGACGGTGATGCATGCGGCGGGACAGCTTTTCCCCCGGAGCGACCGCTCGCCGGCCATCGAGCCGGTCTCGGAGCGGCGGCTGCGGCGGCTGGTCGAGGCGCGGCTTGCGTCGCCCTCACCCCGGCCCTCTCCCGCAGGCGGGAGAGGGGGCGATATCCCCGCGGTCGGCGCGTCGCTGGCCGACGGGGCGCAGGCCTCGCCGCTCGCGCCCCCTCTCCCGCTGGCGGGAGAGGGCCGGGGTGAGGGCATGCGCTGCCTGCGCACCGAGCGCGTCTCGGCGGGTTTCTACATTTCTCAGGCGCTGGAGATCGCGCGATGACCGGGGAGGCGACATGATTCTCGGACCGCAGGGCGTCAAGGGCGTGTTCGCGGCGTTGGGACCGCGCTTCCTGCCTTTCGCCGACGCAGCCAGCGCGGAGCTGCCGCTTCCGCGGCTGCTGCGCCTGTCGCTCTTTCAGGTGTCGGTCGGCATGGCGGTGGTGCTGCTCAACGGCACGCTGAACCGGGTGATGATCGTGGAGCTCGGCGTGCCGGCGTGGCTCGTGGCGCTGATGGTCTCCCTGCCGCTGCTGTTCGCGCCTGCGCGCGCCCTGATCGGCTTCCGGTCGGACAACCACAAGTCGGCGCTGGGCTGGCGGCGCACGCCCTATCTCTGGTTCGGCTCGCTGCTGCAGTTCGGCGGGCTGGCGATCATGCCCTTCGCGCTGATCCTTCTGTCGGGCGACCAGACGGTTGGGCCGCGCTGGGCCGGCGAGGCGGGCGCGGCGCTCGCGTTCCTGATGGTGGGCGCGGGGATGCACACCACGCAGACGGCGGGGCTGGCGCTGGCCAGCGACGTGGCGCCGGAGGCCTCCCGCCCGCGGGTGGTGGCGCTGCTCTACGTCATGCTCATGGCGGGCATGGTGCTGAGCGCCCTCGTCTTCGGCTGGCTGCTGGCGGAGTTCTCGCAGAAGGCGCTGATCCAGGTCGTGCAGGGGGCGGCGGTGGTCACGATCGCGCTCAACCTCGTGGCGCTCTGGGGGCAGGAGCCGAGGCGTCCCGAACTGACCCGCGCCGACATCGCCCGGCCGCGCTTCATCGACGCCTGGCGCGAGCTCTGCGCCGACGGCCGCGCGATGCGGCTGATGGCGGCGGTGGCGCTGGGCACGGCGGGCTTCTCGATGCAGGACATCCTGCTGGAGCCCTATGGCGGCGAGATCCTGCATCTCGGCGTCGGCGCGACGACGGCGCTGACGGCGCTGATGGCGGGCGGCTCGCTCGTCGGCTTCGCGCTGGCGGCGCGCTTCATGACGAAGGGCGGCGACCCGCATCGCATCGCGGCGATGGGGCCGCTGGCGGGGCTGATCGGCTTCTCCGCGGTGATCTTCGCCGACCCGATGGCGAGCGCGGACCTGTTCCGCTGCGGCGTCGCCATGATCGGCTTCGGCGCCGGGCTCTTCGCCGTGGGCGCGCTGGTGGCGGCCATGCAGCTGGCGGACGGCGAGGGCCGCCGTTCCGGCCTCGCGCTCGGCGCCTGGGGCGCGGTGCAGGCGACGGCGGCGGGGCTCGCCATCGCCGCCGGGGGCGCCCTGCGCGACGTCGTCGGCGAGCTGGCGATGTCGGGCCGGCTGGGCGAGGCGCTGATGCGGCCGGGCACCGGCTACAGCGTCGTCTATCACCTCGAGATCCTGCTGCTCTTTGGCGCGCTGGCGGCCATCGGCCCGCTGGTGCGGCGGCGCGGCGACACCAGCGACACGCCCGGCGAGAGGTCTTTCGGCCTCGCCGAGTTCCCGACCACCTGATCCGGCCGGGGCAGCCCGGGCCATGCGGAGGACTGGACCATGACCATCATCGGCGACTTCGACATCGCCCAGCTCGTGCTCTATGCGTTCTGGGCGTTCTTCTTCGGGCTCATCATCTACATCCAGCGCGAGACGATGCGCGAAGGCTACCCGCTGGAGTCCGAGACCACTGGCAAGCCGGCGATGTTCGGCCCCTGGGGCCTGCCGGCGCCGAAGATCTTCCGCCTGCCGCACGGCCATGGCGAGGTGATGGCGCCGAACCCCGAGAAGGACGCGCGCGAGATCACCGACCGCAAGTTCGCGCTGCGCCCGACCGAGAAGTGGTCAGGCGCGCCGTTCGAGCCGACCGGCGACCCGATGGTGGACGGCGTGGGCCCGGCCTCCTGGGCCGAGCGCAAGGACGTGCCCGAGATGACGCTGCACGGCGACGCCAAGATCGTGCCGCTTCGAGTCTCGAACGAGTGGTCAGTCGCCGAGGGCGACCGCGACATCCGCGGCTGGAGCGTCACCGGCTGCGACGGCCAGTCCGCCGGCGTGGTGAAGGACATCTGGGTGGATCGCTCCGAGGCGCTGATCCGCTACATCGAGATCGAGCTGCCCGGCGGCGGCAGCGTTCTCGCGCCGATGACCGGCGTGATCGTCGGCATGGACGGCAAGACCGTGAAGGTTCACTCGATCACCGCCGCGCAGTTCGCGAAGGTTCCCGCCCTCAAATCCCCCGAGCAGATCACCATGCTCGAGGAGGAGAAGGTCATGGCCTACTACGCCGGCGGCAAGCTCTACGCCAACGCGGAGAGGGCCGAGCCGTGGATGTGAGCGGAAAGGCGGGGGGGGGCGGTCTGCGCCGCCTTCTCGCGCGCGCGCCGGTCGTGGGGCGGTTCTTCCGCAACGAGATCGACGGGCGGGACTTCACGCCCGTCGAGGGACTGCCGGGGCTGCTGCCGCGGGGCGAGAAGCTGCTGTGGCAGGGCCGCCCGCACTGGTTCACGCTGGCCCGCACGGCGTTCTTCGGCGACTGGGTGGCGATCTATTTCGGCGCCCTCGCCGCATGGCGCGTGACGGACGGCTTTTCCGCCGGGGCGTCGCCCGACCGCATCGCGGCGGAGACGGCGGGCCTCGCGGTGATGGCGGTCGTCTGCCTCGGTCTCATCGGCCTCGTCGCCTGGGCGACGGCGCGCGCGGCGGTCTACACGCTCACCTCGCGCCGCCTGGTGATGCGGGTCGGCGCGGCGCTGCCGGTGACGCTGAACCTGCCGTTCCGCCAGATCGCCAACGTCGCGATGAAGTCGCGGGGCGACCGCGGCGACATCGCGGTGTCGCCGGCCGGCGAGGTGCGCATCGCCTATCTGATGCTCATGCCCCATGCGCGGCCGTGGCGCTTCATGAAGCCGCAGCCGATGCTGCGCGCCGTGCCCGACGCCCACCGCGTGGCGCGCCTGATGGGCGAGGCGATCGCGGCGGTTCAGGCCGAGGAGGGCCTCGCCGGGGCGCCCGCGACGACGCGGCCCGCCAAGACGCCGGCCACGGACGCCAGAACGAGCGGCGGCCGTTCGGGCGGCCTGATCGCCGCGGAATGAACCGGGGCGGCGACGCGGTCGCCGCCTGACGCGAAGGGGGCCGCGCGCCGCAGGCGGCGCAGGGACGGCGGCCCCGGGAAGACGGAAGACAGCAGACTTCAGGAGAGCGCGCCATGTCCGACCACGCCGAACGCCGCCACGCCGAGGACCACCACATTCCGCGCGGCCTCGTGCTGGCCGCCGCGGCGCTGGCGCTCTTCACCATGGTCGCCGTCGTCTACGGCCGGGCGACCGACACGGGGCTGATGCTGGCCCCGCAGGCCGAGGCGGTCGAGACGCGCTCACTCTACTTCACCGATTCGGCGGACGGGGCGATGGTGGTGACCGACGCCGTGTCAGGCCAGATGGTCGCATTGCTGTCAGAGGGACAAGACGGTTTCATTCGGGGAGTGTTGCGTGGGCTGACGCGCGGCCGTGCGGTGACGCGGGAAGGGGGCGACGACGTGCTGGCGCTGACGCGCTGGGACGACGGGCGGCTCTCGATCTCCGATCCCGCGACGGGCGAGCGGTTCTTCCTGAACTCGTTCGGGGCGGACAACCTTCAGGCCTTCGCGCGATTGCTGGCGTCAAGGGAGGACATCCAGTGACAGAGCGCCCGAAGACCGCGCCCATGAGCGCGCCGATCCTGTTCAGGCGACGCTTCGAGGTGCCCTGCACCGTCGAGGTGAGCCATACCTTCGAGAGCCTCCACGCCCATGTGGCGCTGGACGGCGACGTGGCGGTGGCGCCGGGCGACGAGGTTCTCGTCCACGGCGCGCCCATCGAGGTGCCCTATGGCGAGGTCCGCACCGAGCGCCGCACCGCGACCGTGACGCAGGCGACGATCTGGGAGCGGATGTGGACCCGCGCCACGGGCGACCTGGAGTTCATGGAGCTCTGCGAGTTCTCCTTCAGCGAAGAGGTGCGGCCATGAACGCGCACGTCGGCATCGAGCCCAAGGCCGTCAACGACACCACCCGCATGGCGACCGAGACGACCCTGCTCAACCCGCGCTTCTACACCACCGACTTCGACGAGATGGACAAGCTCGACGTCTCGCCGGTGCGGCAGGAGTGGGACGCGCTGATCGCCGAGATGAAGGCCGACCCCAACAAGGGCCACTTCAAGAAGACGGCGGACTGGGACGAGGTCGACTTCGAGGGCATGGAGCCCGAGCTGCGCCGCGAGCTGATCGATTTCCTCGTCTCCTCGCTCACGGCCGAGTTCTCCGGCTGCGTGCTCTACAAGGAGATGAAGAAGCGCGGCTCGAACCCCGACATCTGCGAGCTGTTCAGCTACATGAGCCGCGACGAGGCCCGCCACGCCGGCTTCATCAACGACGCGCTGAAGGAAGCCAACATCGGCGTGAACCTCGGTTTCCTTACGAAGGCGAAGAAGTACACCTACTTCAAGCCGAAGTTCATCTACTACGCGACCTATCTCAGCGAGAAGATCGGCTACGCCCGCTACATCACGATCTTCCGGCACCTCGAGAAGCACCCCGAGAAGCGATTCCACCCGATCTTCAAGTGGTTCCGCGAGTGGTGCAACGACGAGTTCCGCCACGGCGAGGCGTTCTCGCTGCTGATGCGGGCCGACCGGCGCACGCTGACCGGCCTCAACAAGCTGTGGATCCGCTTCTTCGTGCTGGCGGTGTTCGCCACCATGCATGTCCGCGACATGGCGCGGCCGGCCTTCCACAAGGCGATGGACATCGACATCGAGGACTACGACCGCGAGGTGTTCCGCGTCACCAGCGAGATCACGAAGCAGTGCTTCCCGATCCAGCTCGATCTGGAGCATCCCGCCTTCTGGCCGGGGCTGCGGGCGCTCAACCGCATCAACCTCGCGATGGACGATGCGCGGCGGCAGGGCGGGCCGATGGGCTGGCTGCGCAAGGTCGGCCTCGGCGCCCGCGCGGGCCTCGTGTTCGCGCGGCTCTACCTGCTGCCGGTGAAGCGCTCGGAACTGCCCGAGACCTCGCGTCTGCAACCGGTCTGGTGAGGCGATGAGCGACGTCTGGCTCGCCCTCGGCTACGCGCTGTTTCTCTGGTGGTTCGGCACCGGGGCGGTTCTGCTGATGGGCCGGACGTCGCGCACCATGTCGGCGGGCCTCGCCGTGGGGCTCGGCGTGGTCTCGCTCTGGGGCGTCTGGGCGACGATGGACGCCCAGACGCCGTGGAGCGCGGCATGGGCGTTCACGGCGGGCGTGGGCCTCTGGGGCTTCCACGAGGCGACGTTCCTCAGCGGCGCGCTGACCGGGCCGCGCCGCGCGCCGTGCCCCCCCGACGCCCGCGGCTGGCGGCGGTTCCGGCTGGCCGCCGCGACGCTGATCCACCACGAGATCGCGCTGGCGCTGACGACGGTCGGCCTCGCGCTGTGGCTGCAGGGAGCGGCGAATCCCGTGGCGCTCTGGACCTTCGTGGCGCTCTGGGTGTTGCGCCTGTCGGTCAAGTTCAACATCTTTCTCGGCGCGCCGAATGTCGCAGACGAGTTTCTGCCTGACGACCTGCGCTATCTCGCCACCTACTTCTCGCCGCGGCCGATGTCGCTGCTGTTCCCGTTTTCCGTGACGTTGGGGACGGTTGCGGCGGGCGGGCTGCTGCTGCATGCGGTGACGGTGGCGGAGACGGGCTTCGCGGCGACGGGTCTCACGCTCGTCGGCGCATTGACGGCTCTGGGAACGCTGGAGCACTGGTTTCTGGTCCTGCCGGTGCGCGAAGCCGCGCTCTGGAAGTGGTGGACCGAAAAGCGCGCGGAAAGGCGCGCGAACCGCGCCGACGGGGCGCTCAAGCTGATGGCGTCGACGGCGCCGACGCCAGGGAGGTGACGATGGACTACGAGGATTTCTTCCGCACATCGCTGGAAGGGCTGCGGGCGGAAGGCAACTATCGGGTCTTCGCGAACCTTGAGCGGCGGCGCGGGAACTTTCCGAAGGCGCTGCGGCGCAGCGGCGGCGCCGAGTCGGAAGTCACCGTCTGGTGCTCGAACGACTATCTCGGGATGGGCCAGCACCCCGCGGTGCTCGGCGCGATGCACGAGGTGCTCGACAGCTGCGGCGCCGGCGCCGGCGGCACGCGCAACATCTCCGGCACCAATGTCCACCATGTCGCGCTGGAGGCGGAGCTCGCCGACCTGCACGGCAAGGAGGCGGCGCTGCTGTTCACCTCCGGCTACGTCTCGAACTGGGCGGGCCTCGGCACGCTGGGCGCGAAGATCCCCGGCCTCGTGATCCTGTCGGACGCGCTCAACCACGCCTCGATGATCGAGGGCGTGCGCCACAGCCGCGCCGAGAAGCTGATCTTCCGCCACAACGACCTCGCCGACCTGGAGGCCAAGCTGCGCAGCGTCGCGCCCGGCCGGCCGAAGCTCATCGCCTTCGAGAGCGTCTACTCGATGGACGGCGACATCGCGCCGATCGCGGAAATCTGCGACCTCGCCGAGAAGTACGGCGCGATGACCTACATCGACGAAGTCCACGCGGTCGGCATGTACGGGCCCCGCGGCGGCGGCGTCGCCGAGGAGCGCGGCCTGATGGACCGCATCGACTTCATAGAGGGCACGCTGGGCAAGGCGTTCGGCGTGGTGGGCGGCTACATCACGGCGACGGCGGCGGCGATCGACTTCATCCGCAGCTTCGCGTCCGGCTTCATCTTCACGACCTCGCTGCCGCCGCATGTGGCCGCGGGGGCGACCGCCTCGATCCGCCACCTCAAGCAGTCGGGCGCCGAGCGCGAGGGCCAGCGCGCCGCCGTCGCCAGGGTGCGGGCGAAGCTCGACCGGCTGGGGATTCCCCATGCGCCGAACCCCAGCCACATCATCCCCGTGATGGTGGGCGACCCGGTGAAGTGCAAGATGCTCAGCGACATCCTGCTCGAGGACTACGGGATCTACATCCAGCCGATCAACTACCCAACCGTGCCGAAGGGGACCGAGCGGCTGCGCATCACGCCGGGCCCGCTGCACACGGAAGCCGACATCGACCACCTCGTGCGCGCGCTGAACGACCTGTGGTCGCAATGCGCGCTGTCGCGTCAGGTGGCCTGAGAGGCCGGAGCGATGGACGGCGCCGGCGCTCCGTTCGAGACCGGCGGCGCCGGCGGCCCTGCGGCGGACCGCCCGACCGTCAGCGTGACGCTGTTCCGCTTTGCGACGCGCTGGCGCCGCCACTGGGCTTGGTGGCAGATGCTCAACTCGCGCTGGAAGCTCAGGCGGCTGCCCGGCGCGACCTTCATGCGGCAATGCGGCACGGGCTCGCGAGAGGGGTTCTATCCGTGGCCGAATTTCGGCGTCTACGGCGTGCTGGCGGCGTGGCCGTCGCTGGCGCATGCGCGCGAGCAGGTCGAGGGCAGCCGGGTCTATCGCCGCTACCGCGAGCACGCCGCGGAGCATGTCACGCTCTATCTGCACGCCACGCGCGCGCGCGGCGCGTGGGGCGGCTCCCTGCCTTTCGAGGTGTGCGCGCCGGCGGAGGCGGAGGGGCCCGTGGCGGTGCTGACGCGCGCATCGATCCGCCCGCGCGCGCTGCGCGCCTTCTGGGGGCGCACGCCCGGCATCCGCGCCGAGATACCGCTCGACCCGCGCGCCGGCGGGCTGGCGTTCCGCATGGGCTTGGGCGAGCTGCCCTGGCTCAACCAGATCACCTTCACGCTCTGGACCGACCGCGAGGCCCTGCAGCGCTTCGCCTGGGCGCCGGAGAGCGCGCACGGGCAGGCCATCGCGGCGGCCCGCGCGGGCGACTGGTTCTCGGAATACCTCTTCGCCCGCTTCACGGTCGCGGGCGTCCATGGCGACTGGTCCGACGCGGACCTCTCGCGCCTCAGGCAGACCGCCTGAAACGCCGTCGGAAAGGCCGCCGCCCATGCCCGCCCTCGCCGAAGCAACCGCCCCCGCCCTGCGTCGACAGCCGCGCGGCGCGCAGATCACCATCCCGGCGATCGCCGGCGACGGGTCGCTCTATCCGGTCGAGAAGCTGGCCGCGCATCAGCTCGGGTTGCGCCATGTCGCGATCTCGGCCTTCGTGTTCGACGGGCCGCGGCTGCTGATCCAGCGCCGGGCGCTGGGCAAGTATCACTGCGGCGGGCTGTGGGCCAACACCGTGTGCTCGCACCCGCACTGGGGCGAGAGCCCGGCCGCTGCGGCGGCGCGGCGTCTGGAGGAGGAGCTGGGCCTGCGCGTCGGCTTGAGCCCCGCCGGCGAGTTCGACTACCGCGCCGATGTCGGCGCCGGGCTGATCGAGGACGAGCATGTGCACATGTTCCTCGGCCGCGCGGGCGCCGACGCTGCGCTCTACCCTGACCCCGAGGAGGTGGCGGAGACCCGCTGGGTGACGCGCGAGGCGATGCAGGCCGAGATCGCGGCCGCGCCGGAGCGCTTCACGCCCTGGTTCCGCATCTATGTCGGCAGGTGGCCCGCGTTCGACTTCGGGACGGTCTGATCGCGGCGGTCGCCTGTGCGGCCGGGCGACGCGGCTACCCCTGCGCCGCGAGCCCCCGAAGCCGCTCCACCATCGCCCTCAATCCGTTGGAGCGCTGCGACGAGAGCGCCTGGTCGAGCCCCAGTCGCCGGAAGGCGCCCTGGGCGTCGACGGCGAGGATCTCCGCGTCCGTCTTGCCGGCGTAGAGCGCATGGAGCACCGCGATGAGGCCGCGGACGATCATCGCGTCGCTGTCGCCGATGAAGTCGAGCCGGTCGCCCTCGCGGCGCGGCGCGATCCAGACCTGGCTGGCGCAGCCGTCCACCTTGGTCGCGGGCGTCTTGAGCGCCTCGTCCATCGGCGGCATCGCCTTGCCAAGGTCGATCACGTAGCGATACCGATCCTCCCAATCGTCGAGGAACGTCATGTCCTCGACGATGGCGTCGAAGTCCGGCGCGCCGGCGGCGTCTGCGTCTGTCTGGCTCATGAGCAACGAAGTAAGCGCCCGGGCCGGCTGCGTCCAGCCGCGGAGGCGGGAGGAGAGCGCGATGATCCCTGTGAGCCTGATCGGGCGTCTTGGGCGCGGGGCGGCCTGCGGCGTCGCGCTGGCGCTCGCCGCGGCCTGCGCCGATGAGCCGCCGGCGCCGCCGCCGACGCTTCAGGATGAAATCCTGTCCAGCGTCGTCGTCGACGACGTGGCCTTCGCCGAGATCGGGCGCACGCACCGCGGCTTCATCCTGTCGGCCATCGGGTCGGCGCAGGGCGACGGTTGGCGCGGCGCGCGGCTGCGGCCGCGGCTCGGCGCCCCGGACGCGGAGGGGTTTCTCGATTTCGACCTCATCGCCGTGCCGCCGGCGCAGCCGGGGCCGGACGCGGAGCCCGAGGCGGTCGAGCGCGCGGCGCGGGCGGCCGGGCTGACCCAGAGACTGCGCGCTGACACGCCGCTGGCCCCGGAGCAGCTGTTCGGAGCGAAGGCCGTGCGGGTCTTTGCGCGACAGGGCTCGGCCACTGTGACGCTTCAGGCGCCGGCGCAGCCGTAGCGCGCCGCCGCTGGACAGGTCCGCCGCGGCGGTGCTACTCGACCTGTCGCGGAGCGTGCTCCGAGGCGACGTGGCGGAGTGGTTACGCAGCGGATTGCAAATCCGTCCACCCCGGTTCGATTCCGGGCGTCGCCTCCAGCACCCGCCCTTGACGCGAATCTTCGGCGGGCGATGGTGTAGGGCGTCTTGCATCGCACAACGCATGTCGTCGTCGTCGCGCCTCACCAAGGGAGTCCGCCCATGTCCCGCCCCGCCGCCGCGCCCGGGCTGCTCGCCAATGGCCGCGAGTTCCTGTCGATCCCCGGCCCGTCGGTCATCCCGGACAGGGTGCTTCAGGCGATGAACCGCCCGGCGATCAACATCTACGAGGGCGACATCGTCGAGATCACCCAGAGCATCCTGCGCGACCTGCGCCGGGTGGCGCGGACCGAGGCGCGGCCGTTCATCTACATCTCGAACGGCCATGGCGCGTGGGAGGCCGCGATCACCAACACGCTGTCGCGGGGCGACCGGGTGCTGGTGCTCGAATCGGGCCGCTTCGCCGTGGGCTGGGGCGAGAACGCCAAGGCGCTGGGCGTCGAGGTGGAGGTGCTGCACGCGACGCCGGGGGCTGCGGTCGACCCTGAGGCGGTCGAGGCGCGGCTGCGCGAGGACCGCGCCCACGCGATCAGCGCCGTCATGGTGGTGCAGGTCGACACGGCGTCGAGCGTGCGCAACGACATCGCCGCGATCCGCCGCGCCATCGACGCCGCGGGCCACCCGGCGCTCTACATGGTCGACGTCATCGCCTCGCAGGGCTGCATCCCCTACGAGATGGACGCCTGGGGCGTGGACGTGACAGTGGGCGGCGCGCAGAAGGGGCTGATGACGCCGCCGGGCCTCGCCTTCTGCTGGGCGAACGCCCGCGCGCTGGCCGCGGAGGGCGCCGCCGACCTGCGCACGCAGTACTGGAGCTGGGCGGGCCGCAGCGGCGGCGAGCAGTACCAGAATTTCGCCGGCACCGCGCCGATCCACCTGCTCTTCGCGCTGCGCGAGGCGCTCGACATGCTCGCCGAGGAGGGGATGGAGGCGGTCTGGGCGCGTCACGCCGCGCTTGCGCGGGCCGCGCGGGCGGCGGTGGCGGCGTGGTCGAGCGAGGGCCCGCTGAGCTTCCACGTCGCCGACCCTGCGCACCGCGCCGACAGCGTGACGACGGTTCGCGTCGCGACCGAGGGCCCCGACGCGGCCGACCCCGAGGCGCTGCGCGCCTTCTGCCGCGACGAGCTGGGGCTGGTGCTCGGCACGGCGCTGGGGCCGCTCTCGGGCAAGGCGTTCCGCATCGGTCACATGGGCTGGCTCAACGCGCCGATGCTGATGGGTACGCTCGGCGCGGCGCAGGCCGGCATGGCCGCCTGCGGCGTGCGCTTCGGCGGCGGCGCGCTGGAGGCGGCCGCCGCCGAGATCGCCGCGACCTTCGCCGGTCGCGTCGCCGTGAAGGACGCAGCGAACCGCGCGGCCTGAATGGCGCGCGCCGGTCCGCGAGGCGGGACAGCCGCCGCGCCGGCGCCGACCGGCCGGCGCCCGGCCGCATCGCGCCGCGCGGCGCTGGCGGCGGCGGCGCTCGCCCTGCTCGCCGGCTGCGCCGGCGGCGGCGCGGCGCCCCTGTCGGTCTCGCAGCCGAGCGCCGCCGAGGCCGCAAGCGCCGGGCCGCAGCGGTTTGCGCTGATCGACGCCGACGGCGCGCCGCTGGTCGCCGACCGCTGGCCGGCGGAGGGCGGCGCCCGCGTGGTGCTGCTGGGCGTGCACGGATTCGGCGACTACGGGCCGTCCACATTCGGCGGCCCGGCGCCGGACTGGGCGGCGCGCGGCATCGAGGTCGTGACCTACGATCAGCGCGGTTTCGGCCGCAACCCGTCTCGCGGGGCGTGGCCGGGCTTCGAGGCGTTGACGGCGGACTTCGCCGCCGTGGCGGCGCAGGTCGCCGCAGCGTATCCGGGCCTGCCGCTCGTCGCGGCCGGTCATTCGCTCGGCGGCGCCGTGACGTTGGCGGCGCTGGGGGCGGGCGGGGCGCCGGAGGTTGACGCCGCCGTGCTGCTCGCGCCGGCGACCGGCGAGAGCGTCGGCCCCTTCGCCCGCGCCGCGGCGTGGACAGCGGCGGCTGTGATCCCCGACAGGCGATGGAGCGGCGAGGGCCTCGTGCGCCTCGTCCCGACCGACAACGCGGAGGCCCTCGCCCGGCTGCGCGCCGACCCCGCGTATCTGCGCGGCGCGACTGCGCGCGAGGTGCTGGGGCTGATGTACGCGATCGAGCGGTCGGGGGACGTCGCCGCGCGCGCCAGCCTGCCCGTCCTCGTGCTGCACGGCGAGAAGGACGCGGTGGTGCCCTACGATTCGGTCGCCCCGGTCGCGAAGGCGCTGCCGCGCGGCGAGACGATCCTCTATCCTGACGGCTGGCACCTGCTGCTGCGCGACAACCAGCGCGCGCGCGTCTGGGCCGACGTGGCCGCCTTCGCGCTGGCGCAGGTCCGCCCGGCCGCCATCGTCCCGGCGCCCGTCGTCGCGATGGAGGTCCGATGAGCTTTTCCGCCGACTGGCTGACGCTTCGGGCCGCCGCCGACGACGCCGCGCGCGACCCCGGCCTCGTTGCGAAGCTCGCGGCGTGGGTCGGCGAGCGCACCGCGGCGCAGGGCGCCGAGCTCACGGTCGTCGACATCGGCGCGGGGACCGGCGCGACGCTCGCGGCGCTGCACGGCCGGCTGCCGCGCGCGCGCTGGCGGCTGGTCGACAACGACGCCGAACTGCTCGAGGTGGCGACCGCCCGCGCCGCGGCGATGGGCGCGCGCGTCGAGACGGCGACGCTCGATCTGGCCGCCGATCCCGGCGCGGCGCTGCGCGGCGCCTGGTCGAAGGGCGCGCCCCGCCTCGTCACCGCCTCGGCCTTCTTCGATCTGGTCGGCGCCGACTGGCTGCGGCGGTTCGCGGCGGAGGCGGCGGCCCAGGGCGCCGCGGTCTATGCGGCGCTGACCTATGACGGCTTCGAGCGCTGGTCGCCGCCGCATCCCGAAGATGCGGCCGTCGGCGGGGCGTTCCTCGCCGACATGAAGCGCGACAAGGGGATGGGCCCGGCGCTGGGCGCGGACGCCGGCCCCGCGCTCGCCGAGGCGCTGCGCGGCGAGGGCTTCTCGGTCGAGACCGCGCCGAGCGCGTGGCGGCTGAAGGCGCCGGAGGACGCCGCGCTGATCGGCGCGCTGGCGGTCGGCGTCGCGGCGGCCTCGGGGGCGAGCCCGGACTGGCGCGCGGCCCGCGTCTCCGCCCGCGCCGTCGAGATCGGGCATCTCGACGTGCTGGCGCTGCCGCCGGGCTGAGGCGGCGCCGGGCTGGCGGCTCAGGCCAGCGCCGCCAGCGCCGCCGCGTGCTGGGCCGCCCCGCCGCGATAGTCCACGTCCGCCGCCGGCCAGCCGGCCATGCGGCGCGCGATGACGGCGCGCTCCTCGGCCGTCAGGGCGCCCACCGGCGTCAGCGTCGTCTTGACGCCGAAGACGACAGCGCCCGTGTGCGGCAGCCGCAGCAAGGTCTGGCGCTCGGTGCGCAGCCAGAACTGCGCGCCGGGGGGCGCGTGGGGCGCCTTGGCGTCCTCCCGCTGGACGAGGCGCAGGCGGTCGGTCGGCGTCACCAGCCAGTTGACGCGCATCAGCGGGCGCTCGGGCCGCAGCGCGGCGAACACGCGGTTGACGCGCGCGGCGAGGTCGCCCGCATAGCGCGGCGTCGGGGCGTGGATCGGCGAGAGCGCCCGCCCCAGCTTCTCGGTCAGCGACCAGCGCGACGGAAAGCACAGGACGCCTGCGACGAGCCGCGCCTCCGCGGCGCCTTCGCCGGGGGCGAGCAGCAGGAAATCCTCCTGCGCGAGCCGCCCGGCGAGCGCCATGGTCTCACCGGAGAGGCTTACCGGGATGCCGTCCGGCCTGCGCGCCGCGCCATCCGACAACGTCCATTCCGGCCGCGCGGCGAGGTGCTCGAAAAGGGCGGCGCGAAACTCCGCGACGATGGGGCCGGCGTCGTCGGTCTGCGCCGCGACGTCGGGCGCGCCGCTCTCGATGAGCGCGTCGCGCTCCTGCATCTGGCTCGCGAAGTCCGGGTCCGCCGTCAGCCATGCGGCGGGGTCCAGCGGCGAGAGACCGGGCGGCTCGGCGGTGCGGTCGTCCATGTAGGGCGCATAGGGGGCGCCGCGCGCCGGCGACTCTGTCACGGAAACGTCTCCGAGTAGAGGAGGGCGCCGAGGCCGACGAGGCTGCGCTCGAGCGGCGCGAAGCCGGCGGCGAAGGCCACCCAGTCCCGTCCGAGCGCGCGGGCGATCTCGCCGAGCCGCCGGCGGCCGTCCAGCGCGCCCAGCAGGGCGGGATCCTTCGGCAGCGCGACGCGGTGGGCGACGCCGTCGAGCGTCACCTTGAGCGTCCTGCCCGCCGCGCCGGCGAGCTGCGCCGCCGTCAGGCCGCGCAGGCGCGGCCGCGCCTCGGGGCGGAACGCCGCAAGGCCGGCGCCCTCGCCAGACGCCCCGCCCTCGGCCGGCTTCACGGCGTAGAAGACGTGCGCGCGGATGCCCCCGGCGAGCTGCTCGGCGAGCGCCGCGCGCGCGCCGGGCCCGAGCGCGGGCGCCGGCGCGCCGCCCAGCCACGTCTCCGGCGCGTAGCGCGCGGGCGCGAGGAAGCCGCTGAAGGTCAGGCCGGCGCGCTCGACCGAAGCCATGACGGCGTCGGCGGTGAAGGGCGTGTCGCGGGCGTGCAGCAGCAGATCGTAGAGCCCCGCGTCGCCGCGCGCATGGTCGCCGATGAGCTCGTTGCGCTTCAGCCAGTTGGTCGGCGGCAGGGCGTCGAGCGTCGCGCGCGCCCGCGCCGTCTTCTCCGCCGGCGACAGCCCGTCCGTCAGCGTCGCGAGAGCGGCCTGGAGCGGATAGACCCCGGTGCGCCCGTAGGGCGCATAGACCATGGCCCCGAGGCCGCCGCCGGGCGCCAGCGCCCGCGCGAGCGCGTCGAATCCCGCCTGCGGGTCGGGCAGATGGTGCAGCACGCCGCAGCAGTCCACATAGTCGAAAGGGCCCATCGCGGGCGCGTCGAGCAGGTCGCCGGTGACGAAGCTCACGCCGCTCAGGCCGCGGGCCGCGATCCGCCGCTCGGCGATGGCGCGGGAGGCGGCGGAGCGGTCGAGATAGACGATCTCGAATGGCGCGCGGGCGGTCGTCAGCAGCTGCGCCATCATCACCAGAGCGTCGCCCGTGCCGCCGCCGGCGACGAGCGCGCGGAACGGGCGCCGCCAGTCGCGCGCGCCGCGATGGATGAAGTGGTCGATCTCGCAGGGATGGGAGGGCGAGCCGGTGACGAGGCGCTTCGCCTCGTCGGCGGGGTCGCGCTCGGGGTAGGGGTAGGCTTCGTACTGTTCGGCGACCGGGTCCATGCCCGGCGTCTTCCCGCCTCCGCGCCCCGCGGTCAAGCAGGCGTCGCGCCGCCGCGCGACAGGAGCGCCGGTTCTGCGGCGCGGCTTCTGGCGCTAGAGTGGCGGCGCAGTCTCCGGGAGGACGCCGATGAGCATCGCAGCCGCAGCAGCAATCCTCGCCGTCGCGGCGTTCGGGGCCGTATCCGGCGCCGCCGCGGGGCCGGTCTTGACCGGTGAGGCGACCTTTCGCGAACGCATCATGCCGCCCCCCGGCGCGCGCTTCACGGCGACGCTGAGCGACGTCTCGCGCGCCGACGCGCCGTCGGTGGAGCTGGGCCGCTTCGAGATCGAGGACGCCGGCGCGCCGCCCTACCGCTTCGCAATCCCCTACGATCCGGCGGCGGTGTCGGCGCGGGGCCGCTACGCCGTGCGCGCGACGCTCCACGCGCCGGGCTCCGTCGGCGAGCGGCTGATGTTCACGACGGACAGCCATCACCCCGCTTTCGGCCCCGAGGCCGAGCCGGCGCTGCGCATCGTGATGGTCAGGGTGGCGGAGCATGCGGCGCCGCTGCGGATGGTCGGCGCCCTGTGGCGGCTGACGGCCCTGGGCGGGGAGGCCTTCGCGCCGGGCGAGGCGCATGTCGTGCTGGACGCGGAGGGGCGGATCGCCGGCAGCGGCGGCTGCAACCGCCTCGGCGGCCAGGCGATCGCCCGCGACGACGGGGCTTTTCTCGCCGGGCGGCTGATCTCGACGATGCGCGCCTGTCCGGAGCCCGCAATGCGTCGGGAGCGGGCGCTGTTCGACGCGCTGGAGGCGGCGCGCGGCTGGCGCATCGAGGGCGACGCGCTGACGCTGAGCGACGCGTCGGGGGCGCCGCTGGCGCGGTTCCGGGCCGATCCGTCATGAGCGCCGAACGCTTCGAGTTCGCCGGCCATGACGGCGCGCCGCTGGCGGCGCGGCTCGACCGGCCCGTGGGCGCGCCGCGCGCGGCGGCGCTCTTCGCCCACTGCTTCACCTGCGGCAAGGACATCGCGGCGGCGCGGCGCGTCGCGCAGGGGCTCGCGGCCCGCGGCGTCGCGGTGCTGCGTTTCGACTTCACCGGGCTCGGCCATTCCGGCGGCGAGTTCGCCAACACGAGCTTCACGACCAATGTCGAGGATCTGACGCTGGCGGCGGCGGCGCTGGCGGAGCGGGTGGCGCCGCCGCAACTGCTGGTCGGCCATTCGCTCGGCGGCGCCGCGGTGCTGGCGGCGCGGGCGCACATTCCCTCGGTGCGGGCCGTGGCGACCATCGGCGCGCCCGCCGACGCCGAGCATGTGCTGAAGCATCTCGGCGGCTCGCTGGCGCGCATCCGCGAGGAGGGGGCCGCCGAGGTCGAGATCGGAGGGCGGCCGGTGCGCGTCGGCCGGGACTTCGTCGAGGCCGCGCAGGGCGCCCGTCTGGGCGAGGCGGTGGCGTCGCTCCGCGCCGCGCTGCTCATCCTGCATGCGCCGCGCGACGCTGTGGTGGGCGTCGACGAGGCCTCGGCGCTGTTTCGGGCGGCGAAGCACCCCAAGAGCTTCGTGAGCCTCGACGACGCGGACCATCTGCTTTCCCGCCCGGAGGACGCCGCCTATGCAGCGGACGTCATCGCGGCCTGGGCCGGGCGCTATCTCGACCCCGCCGAACCGCCGCGGGACAGCCCGCCCGAAGGCGTGACGCGGGTGCGCGAGGCCGACCCCGGCGGTTTTCTTCAGCAGGTCTCGACCGGCGGCCACGCGCTGCTCGCCGACGAGCCCGCCTCGGTCGGCGGAACCGGGCGCGGCCCGAGCCCCTACCAGCTGCTCGCCGCCGCGCTGGGGGCCTGCACCACGATGACGCTGAGGATGTATGCGCGTCGCAAGGGGCTGAAGCTCACGGGCGTCGCCGTCGACGTGAGCCACGGCAAGTCCCATGCGGAGGACTGCGAGGGCTGCGGCGACGGGGACGGTGGCGGCGCCGGCGGCGGGCGCATCGACGTCTTCACGCGCGAGATCGCGCTGGAGGGCGCGCTGTCGGAGGCCGAGCGCGCACGGCTTCTGGAGATCGCCGACCGCTGCCCGGTTCACCGCACCCTGGAGCGCGGCGCGCGGGTGGAGACGCGGGAACGGTGAGCGGCCGGCGGGAGGCGGCGGCGCGCCTCCCGCAGACGCCCGTCAGGCGTCGGCGCGCCTGCGGCGCGCCGCGAAGAAGATCGCGCCCAGTCCGGCGACGAGCGCCAGCGCCGCAGGCGGCAGCGGCACCGCGGCGACGCTGGAGCCCACGATCACGTCGTCGATCGCGAAGCCGTCGTTGAGCTTCGACTTCTCCAGCGTGATGGTCGCGTCGCCGACGAAGCCGCCGAAGCTGATCAGCACCGTGTCGATCAGGCTGCCGGAGCGGCCCTTGAGGATGGTGTCGAGGACCGTGCCGCCGGCGGAGATGGAGAGGTTTCCCCCCGTGTCGCCCACGTCGGAGAGGTTGAACAGGACGGAGTCGAACAGGCCGAGGCCGGAAATCGTCCAGGACATGCCGAAGGTGTCGTTGCTGTCGAGGAAGTTCGAGCCGCCCGTGGTGGTGTTCGAGCGGCCGTGCGTCGAGCGGTCGCGCAGGTAGAGCCCGGTTCCGGTATTGCCCCGCGTACCCGTGACGGTGCTCCCCGAGCCGGTTCCGCCCAGCGTCTCGAAGGCGCCGACGGAGGTCGCCAACGGCCCGCCCTGCTCGCCGCGCGCGAAGCCCTCGAAATCCTCGCTGGCGGCGACGGATGCGAACCCGCCGAGCGCGCCGGCGTAGCCGGTCGGCGAGAAGGATGAGATCGAGATCGACACGGCGGAGGCAGGCGCGGCGAGAAGGGCGGCGGCGACGGCGGCTGCGGCGAATGAAACGGACAAACGCATGGCGAACTCCACGACTGAACACCTTCCGGTGGTACAGGACTCGCTGCGCAACTAGAAGGATATTGATGGTTAATCGAGGCGAATGGCTGATATTGTTTGGTTATTGGAAACTTAAGCCGCCACATTTCGGGCCGCGACCGGGTCAGCCCGCTATACCTTGATCACGGCGTGAGGATTGGGCCATCCTGCGCGCAGTTCTCAGGGATGACTCGCCCATGGCCGCCCACAAGCCGGACCCTACGCCGGAAGACCTGTTCGCCGCGCAGGCCCCGTCGGACTACGACGCCGACAGCATCGAGGTGCTGGAGGGGCTGGAGCCGGTGCGCAAGCGGCCGGGCATGTATGTCGGCGGCACCGACGAGCGGGCGCTGCACCACCTTGCCGCGGAGATCGTCGACAACGCCATGGACGAGGCGGTGGCCGGCCATGCGACGCGCATCGAGGTGGCCCTGCTGGAGAACGGCGCCTTCCTCGTGCGCGACAACGGCCGCGGCATCCCGGTCGAGCCCCACCCGAAGTTTCCCGGCAAGTCGGCGCTGGAGGTGGTGTTCACCACGCTGCACTCGGGCGGCAAGTTTTCCGGCAAGAGCTACGAGACCTCGGGCGGCCTGCACGGCGTCGGCTCCTCGGTGGTCAACGCGCTGTCTGAGCGGCTGGACGTGGAGGTGGCGCGCAACCGCAGGCTGTACCGCCAGAGCTACGCCCGCGGCCTGCCGCTCGGCCCGCTGGAGGAGGTCGGCCCGGCGCCGAACCGGCGCGGCACCACCGTCACCTTCCTGCCCGACCCGGAAATCTTTGGCGCCCGCGCCCGGCTCAAGCCGGCGCGGCTGCACAGGATGGCGCGCTCGAAGGCCTATCTTTTCAGGGGCGTCGAAATCCGCTGGCGCTGTGACGCCTCGCAGATCGTCGACGGCGACCCGACGCCGCTGGAGGATTTGTTCCACTTCCCGGGCGGCCTGCGCGATCACCTCGTCGAGACGCTGGGCGCGGTCGACACCGTGACGCCGGAACCCTTCTCGGGCCGCATCCAGTTCTCGGAAAAGTTCGGGGCGGATACTGCGGGCGCCTTCGAATGGGCGCTGGCCTGGACGCCGGCGCTCGACCCGTTCCTGAGCTCCTACTGCAACACCGTGCCGACGCCGGAGGGCGGCACCCACGAGAGCGGGTTCCGCGCCGCGCTGACCAAGGGCCTGCGCGCCTACGCCGACCTGACCGGCGCGGCGAAGCGGGCCGCCGGCGTGACCGGCGAGGACGTCCTTTCAGGGGCCTGCGGCATGATCTCGGCCTTTATCCGCGAGCCGGAATTCGTCGGCCAGACCAAGGACCGGCTGGCGAGCGCCGAGGCGGCGCGGCTGGTCGAGGGCGCCCTGCGCGACCATTTCGACAACTGGCTGGCGGCCGACCCCCGCCGCGCCGGGGCGGTGCTCGACTTCGTGATCGAGCGCGCCAACGAGCGGATGCGCCGCCGGCAGGAGAAGGAGACGGCCCGAAAGTCCGCCACCAAGCGGCTGCGCCTGCCCGGCAAGCTGGCCGACTGCTCGGAGGCGACCAAGGACGGCTCGGAGATCTTTCTGGTGGAGGGCGACAGCGCCGGCGGCTCGGCCAAGCAGGCGCGCAACCGCAAGACGCAGGCGGTGCTGCCGCTCAGGGGCAAGATCCTCAACGTGCTGGGCGCGGCGCAGGCCAAGATGGGCCAGAATCAGGAGCTTCAGGACCTCTTGCAGGCGCTGGGCGTCGGCATCGGGCAAAAATATCGCGAGGCCGACCTGCGCTACGACCGCGTCATCATCATGACCGACGCGGACGTGGACGGCGCGCATATCGCCTCGCTGCTGATGACGTTCTTCTTCACCCACATGCGGCCGATGATCGACGAGGGCCACCTCTACCTCGCCCAGCCGCCGCTCTACCGGCTCACGCAGGGCGCCGTCTCGGTCTACGCCCATGACGACGCCGAGCGGGCGCGGATCGAGGCCAAGGGCCTCGGCGGCAAGGGCAAGATCGAGGTGGGGCGCTTCAAGGGCCTCGGCGAGATGATGCCGAAGCAGCTGCGCGAGACGACGATGGACCCCGCGACGCGGGCGCTGGTGCAGGTGCGCGTCGACCCCGAGGACATGGGCGAGACCGGCGACCTCGTGGAGCGCCTGATGGGCCGCAAGCCCGAGTTGCGGTTCCAGTACATTCAGGAGCATGCGCGGTTCGTGGAGGATGTGGATGTGTGAGCCGCGCCGCTGACCCCCCGACGGAGGGTTTTCAGCGGCGAACGGGCGGAGCCTCGCCAAGTGAATTCCGGCCCATGGCGACCGGATTCTCGAGGGCGGGCTGAATAACCTCGGCGGGATGACTGTCGCCGCCCAAACCCTTCCGATCTTCGGGTCCTTGAGTGGCGTCGCGGCGCGAGTCATGTCGCCGGCGCCAGAGGCGACATCGACCAGCGTCGCGGTTCGACACGCTCAGACGACGGATGTTCTCGCCGTTGGTGGCAGGCGATGCGGCGTACCCGTTTCCGGCCCGGAATCGGGCGGTCGGACGCTCCCGACTGCGACGTTCGCGCGCATCCGAGAGCCGGCGGCGGCGTCGTGCGCCGCGCCGCGGCGACGTGGTCTCGCCGCCGCGCCATTTGCAAGCCTTCGCATGTCAAGGAAAACTTATCTCATGGCCGGCCAGTCCCGCGGCGGCGCGCATGTCGGAGGCTGCGACCTGCGGCCGGCATCCTAATGGGTCGTTCAAATTCAAACATCATTATTTGTTGATGTTTGAATTTGAATCAAATCAAGAATGACTCGCCCAAGAGTTGGGCTCAGGGGGGTTAATTCGCGGGCGAATTGTTTTCCTAGCAGCACGCGGTATGGCCCATATCACGGTAAGCCTATAAAGTTTCGGGGGAAACTGTAATGGTTGCAGTCAAGACACTTGTGAGCGGCGCGGTTTTGGCGGGGCTCGCGCCCTCCGCCTTTGCGGCGACGATCATCGGTTGGAACACGGCGAACGTCGCCGTCGCGCCGACCCCGGCCGATTATGTGACGGCGACGAGCGTCGTCTTCGACCGCGACGCGGGCGACCCGGCCGCCTCGCCGACCGGCGCCATCGCGTTCACCCCGCCCGAGGCGGCGTCGCCCGGCATCAAGGTGGTCAACGGCGCGTTCGAACTCGGCGGCCCCGGCCCGCAGCCGTCCATCGCCGGGTGCATCATGGCGTCGAGCTCGGCCACCTGCGACAGCCCGTTCCAGAGCGGAAAGCGGTTCAAGGAGATCGTCACCGGCAAGGCCCCGGTGGACCTAGTGTTCGACCTGGGCCCCGACAGCCCTTCCTTCGAAAATGTCGGCTACGAGGTCTATCACCGGCTCGTGAACGATACCGGCGTCGCGCTGCGCGGCTTCACGATCGAACTCGGCTTCGGCGTCGGCTCGGGCTTCGTCGCCTCCAGCGCCGGCGATGGTCTCGGCTTCTCCACGGGCTTCACCGCCGGGCCGGACGACCTGAACGCGTTCAGCCAGTTTCCCTTCGGCCTGTTCGGCGACGCGGACGGCAACCCGAACTTCACGCTCGACGGCTTCTTCGCCGCCGAACGGACGGGCTTCGACCTGCTGTTCTCCGAGGACATTCTGAGCAGCCAGGGGTTCTACGGGCCCTACGCCGACCTCTTCGGCCCGTGGATGACGCGGGACGTGGTTCCCGACGGGGCGTTCTGGGACTTCGACAGCGACCCGCTGACCGACGACCTGCTCATGGCGTGGCAGCGCGAGGACAGCGTGTGGGAGCTGCGGCGCGACATCGTGAACGGCGTGGCCGTCTCGCTCGCCGTCGCCGAGGAGTTCGCGAGTCTCGCCGACGTCATCGCGCGGCTCGGGGTTCAGCTCGGCGACGGCCCGATCGAGGATCTCGCCAACCTCAACGCGACCTACGCGATCGCGCTGGCGGACAGCTTCTCGGGCGATGACTTCACGTTGCGCGTCACGGTCGCGCCGGTGCCGCTGCCGGGCGCGGCGCCGCTTCTGATCGCCGCGCTCGCGGTATTCGGGCTGGCAGCGCGCCGCCGCGCCGCCGCCTGAACGACGCCCGCCTCCGATTGCGCAGCGCCGCCGGACCCCTCCGGCGGCGCAGGCGCGTCCGCAGCGGCGTTCACGCCTTCGCCCTCTGCCGCAACTCGAACTTCTGGATCTTGCCCGTTGAAGTCTTGGGCACTTCGCAGAACACCACATGGCGCGGGGCCTTGTAGTGGGCGAGGCGGTCTCTGCACCAGGCGATGATCTCCTCGGCGGTCGCCTCGCGGCCGGGCTTGAGCTCGACGAAGGCGCAGGGGGTTTCGCCCCATTTCTCGTCGGGCTTGGCGACGACGGCGGCGAAGGCGACGGCGGGGTGGGCGTAGAGCGCCTCCTCGACCTCGATGGACGAGATGTTCTCGCCGCCTGAGATGATGATGTCCTTCGCGCGGTCCTTGAGCTGGATGTAGCCGTCGGGATGCAGCACGCCGAGGTCTCCGGTGCGGAACCAGCCGTCGCCGAGCGCCTTCTCCGTGGCCGAGGGGTTGGTGTGGTAGCCCTTCATCACGACGTTGCCGCGCATCATCACCTCGCCCATCGTCGCGCCGTCCGGGGGAACCGGCGCCAGCGTCTCGGGGTCGAGCACCGCGAGGTCCTCCAGCACGGCGTAGCGCACGCCCTGCCGCGCCTTCTTGGCGGCGCGCTCCGGCCCCGGCAGCGCGGCCCATTCGGCCTTCCACTCGTTGACGACGGCAGGGCCGTAGCACTCGGTGAGGCCGTAGAGGTGGGTGACGTCGAAGCCGGCGTCGTCCATCCCCGCCAGCACGCTCTCGGGCGGCGGCGCGGCGGCGGTGAAGAACCCTACGCGCTGGGAGAAGTCGCGCTTCTCGTCGAGTTTCGCGCCCAGCAGCGTGCTCATGACGATGGGGGCGCCGCAGAGATGGGTGACGCCGTGCTCCGCGATGGCGTCGTAGAGAGCGGCGGCGCGCACCTGGCGCAGGCAGACATGGGTTCCGGCCACCAGCGACACGGTCCACGGAAAGCACCAGCCGTTGCAGTGGAACATCGGCAGCGTCCAGAGATAGACGGCGCCGGGCGGGAGCTGGGCGTGGATCACGTTGCCCATCGCCAGCAGCGCGGCGCCGCGGTGGTGGTAGAGCACGCCCTTGGGGTCTCCGGTGGTGCCGGAGGTGTAGTTGAGGGCGATCGTGTCCCACTCGTCGTCGGGCATGGCCCATTCGAAGGCGGGGTCGCCGGCGGCGACGAACGTCTCGTAGTCGGTCGCGTCGTCGAAGGCGGCGGGGGCGCCGGCGGTCGGGTCGACATACTCCACCAGCAGGGGCTTGGCGCTCGCCTGCGCCAGCGCCTCGCGCGCCAGCGGGGCCAGTTCGCTGTCCACCATGAACACGCGCGCGGCGCCGTGGTCGAGGATGAAGGCGACCCCCGCCGCGTCTAGCCGGGTGTTGATCGCATTGAGCACCGCGCCGGCCATGGGAACGCCGTAATGCGCCTCGAGCTGGGGGGGCGTGTTCAGCAGCAGCGTGGCGACCGTCTCGCCCGGCCGCACGCCGGCGGCGCGCAGGGCCGAGGCGAGCGCGCGGGAGCGCTCGTAGAAGGCGCGGTAGCTGCGGCGCAAGGGCCCGTGCACGATGGCGATGGCGTCGGGGTGGGTCGCGGCGGCGCGCTCGAGATACTTCAGCGGCGTCAGCGGCTGGTGGTTTGCCGGGCGGCGGCGCAGGAAATCGGGGTCGGTCATCGGCGTCACCCTGGCTGAGATGCGCTCTCAGGGTTACGGGCCAAGGCCGCCGCGCGCAAGGCGGCCCTGGCCCTTCGGCTCAGGGCTCGGGCTCAGGGCTGGGCCTCGGCCTCGGCCTCCGCCCGCTCGGCGGCCCAGGCGCCCGCCGCCTCCACCGCCACCGGCGAGCTCGTCGGCAGCACGCCGAGATAGCTCTCGGTCGCGTCGACCGGGACGACGGCGCGCTGCGTCATCCGGTAGAGCGCATAGAGCGCGATGGCCGCGAAGCAGACCGCCATGACCAGCCAGAACGCGTAGGGGCCGAGCCCCTGCATCGCCCAGCCCGCGAGGAGGGGGCCGCAGATGGCGCCCAGCCCGAAGGTGAAGACGAGCCCGCCCGAGGCCGCCGGCATGTCCTCCGCCGAGAGGTAGTCGTTGGTGTAGGCGAGAAACAGCGCATAGAGCGGCGCCGTCACGCCGCCGGCGGCGAAGGCGGCGGCCAGCAGCGTCCAGAGGCCGCCGCCGAGGAGGCCGCCCAGCGCGCAGGACGTGGCGCCGATCGTCGCGGCGGCGAAGATCAGCCTGCGCCGGTCCACCCGGTCCGAAAGCCAGCCGATGGGGTATTGCAGCACCAGCGCGCCGCCGAACAGCATCGCGACGAACAGCGCGATCTGCGCGGCGGAGAGGCCGATCTGGTCTCCGAACACCGCCGCCATGCCCGACTGCGTCGCGTAGACGCCGCCGAGCAGGAAGATGCCGACGGTGCCGAGCGGCGAGCCGAGGAACAGCCTGCGCAGGGGCATCGGGCTCGCGACGTCGACGGCCGGCGCCGGGGCGACCGACAGCAGGATCGGCGCGAAGGAGATCGAGACGAGGATCGACGCCACGATGAACAGCGCCGAATTGCCCGCGTCGCCGAGCGTCAGCAGCCCCTGCGCGCCGATGATGCCGAGCGTCTGCGCGATCATGTAGGCCGACAGCACCTTGCCGCGCGTCTCGTTGGTGGCGGCGTTGTTCAGCCAGCTCTCCGCGGCGACGTAGATGCCCGACATGCAGAAGCCGACCAGCACGCGCAGCAGCGCCCACGCCCAGGGCTCGGTCGCCAGCGGGAAGGCGATCAGCCCGGCCGACATGAAGCTGCCCAGCGCCGCGAACACGCGCACATGCCCGACGCGGCGGATCAGCCGGGGCGTTAGCTGCGCCCCCGACAGAAACCCGAGGAAGTAGCCCGAGGTCACGACCGCCAGCTCCGCCGCCGAAAAGCCCTCGATGCCGCCGCGCAGGCCGATCAGGGTGAAGTGCATGCCGTTGCCGAGCATGATCAGCACGACGCCGAGCAGCAGCGCCCAGACGCCGGAAAACACTTGAACCATTGGGCGACATCCCTTCGCGCGCCGGGTTTTCGGGCTGGGGCGGGGCTTCGCATGTTTCGCAGGGCGGCGCCGGCGCCGCAGCGCCGCATGATGCGCCGTTTGCGACAGCGCGCCGCCGCTTGACCCGCCGCTAGACCGGCGCGGCGTAGGCGCTCGCGGCGAGAAGCTGGCGGGTGTAGGGCTCTTGCGCGCCGCCGTCGGCCAGCGTCGCGCGGTCGAGCCGCTCGACCACCGCGCCGTCGCGCATCACCGCCACCGCGTCGCACATGTGGTCGATCACGGCGAGATCGTGGGAGACCATCAGGAAGGTCAGCCCGCGCTCCACGCGCAGCCGCGACAGCAGGTTCAGCGCCTCCGCCTGCACCGAGGCGTCGAGCGCCGAAGTGGGCTCGTCGAGCAGCAGGATCTCCGGCTCCAGCATCAGCGCGCGGGCTATGGCGACGCGCTGGCGCTGCCCGCCGGAGAGCTGGTGCGGGTAGCGGAAGCGGAAACTCGCATCGAGGCCGACGTCGCCGAGCGCCGCCAGCACCCGGGCGTCGCGGTCGCCGCGGCCGTGGATCGCCAGCGGCTCGGCCAGCGTCGCATCCACCGTCCGGCGCGGGTGCAGCGAGGAATAGGGGTCCTGGAACACCATCTGGACGCGCGCAGCGAAGGCGCGGCCCGTCGCAGCCGGCGCGCCGCCGATGCGGATGCTCCCGCCCGAGACCGGCGCCATCCCGCAGATCGCCCGCAGGATCGTCGACTTGCCCGAACCCGACTCGCCCACCAGCCCGAAGCTCTCCCGCGCCGCCACGCTGAACGAGACGTCGCGCACCGCCCGCACCTCGCGCCCGCGCTGGCGGAAGGTGACGGACAGGTTCTCGATCTCGATCAGCGCGCTCATCGCGCCCACGCCTCGTCGCGCTCCAGCACCGGCAGCGGGCCGCGGTCGCCGCCGATGCGCGGCAGGCACGCCATCAGCCCGCGGGTATAGGGGTGCCGCGCGTCCTCCAGCCTTCCGGCGGCCAGTTCCTCCACCACGCGCCCCTTGTACATCACCAGCACCCGGTCGCAGAACCGCGAGACGAGGCGCAGGTCGTGGCTGATGAAGATCAGCCCCATGCCGCGCTCTCGCACGAGGTTGTCGAGGATCGCGAGCACCTCCGCCTGCACGGTGACGTCGAGCGCGGAGGTCGGCTCGTCGGCGATCAGCAGGTCGGGGCCGGGGATCAGCATCATCGCGATCATCACGCGCTGGCCCATGCCGCCGGAGAGTTCGTGCGGGTAGGCGTGCATGACGCGGTCGGGCTCGCGGATCTGCACCGCCTCCAGCATTGCGGCGGCCTTCTCCCGCGCCGAGCGCGCGCCCATCCGGTCGCGCCGGCGCAGCCCCTCGGTGAGCTGGTCGCCCACGCGCATCACCGGGTTCAGCGAGAATTTCGGGTCCTGCATCACCATCGCGATGCGCCGCCCGCGCAGGGCGCGCACCTGCCGCTCGGAGGCGGCCATCATGTCGACCCCGTCGAAGGCGATGCGCCGGGCCGAGATGCGCCCGGGCGGGCGGATAAGCCGCAGCAGGGCGCGGCCGGTCATGGTCTTGCCGCTGCCGCTCTCGCCGACGATGGCCAGCCGCTCGCGGTCGAGGGAGAAGGAGACGCCGCGCACCGCCTCGACCGGGCCGGCCTCGGTGTCGAAGGTCACGCGCAGGTCCTCGACCTCCAGCAGGCTCATTTCGAGGCGCTCCGCGGGTCCAGCACGTCGCGCAGCCCGTCGCCTAGCAGGTTGAAGCCGAGCGAGACGATGAAGATCGCGAGCCCCGGCATCGTCGCCACCCACCACTGCTCGAACAGGAATTTTCGGCCCGAGGAGATCATCAGGCCCCATTCCGGCAGGGGCGGCTGCGCGCCGAGGCCGAGAAAGCCCAGGCCCGCCGCGGTGAGGATGATGCCGGCCATGTCGAGCGTCACCCGCACGATCACCGAGGGCACGCACATCGGCGCGACATGGCTGAGCAGGATGCGCCCCGAGCCCGCCCCCTGCAGCCGCACCGCCGCGATGTAGTCGGCGCCGCGCACCGTCAGCGTCTCCGCCCGCGCCACGCGCGCATAGGGCGGCCAGGCGGTCAGCGCGATGGCCAGCACGGCGTTGCCGATCCCCGGCCCCAGCGCCGCGACGAAGGCGAGCGCGAGGATGAGGCGGGGGAAGGCGAGGAAGATGTCGGTCAGCCGCATCAGCAGGGTGTCGACCCAGCCGCCGAAATACCCCGCGACCACGCCGACCAGCAGGCCGAAGACCGGCGCCGTCACCGTCACCAGCGCGACGATGTAGAGCGTCACGCGCGCCCCGTAGACCAGCCGGCTCCAGATGTCGCGCCCGAACTCGTCGGTGCCGAGCCAATGGCCGGGCGAGAGCGGCGGCAGCAGCCGCGTCTGGAGCGACTGCGCAAGCGGGTCGTGCGTCGCCAGCAAAGGCGCCGCCGCCGCCATGGCGACCAGCGCGACCACGATCGCCAGCCCGATCACCGCCAGCGGGTTCCGAGCCAGCTTCAGCCAGCCGAGATAGGCCTGCCCCAGCCGCGCCTGCCCGCGCGAGGCCGGCGCGGGGTCCAGCAGCCAGGCCCGCGAGAACGGCTTGGTCTGCGCGCCGCTCATCCGCGCGCTCTGGGGTCGAAGAAGCGGTAGAGCAGGTCCGACGTCATGTTGAGAAAGATGAACACCGCGCCGACCACGATCGTCCCGCCCATCACCGCCGCCATGTCGGCCGAGAACAGCGCATTGGTGATGTAGAGGCCGAGGCCCGGCCAGGCGAACACCGTCTCGGTCAGCACCGAGCCCTCCAGAAGCGTCGCATAGCTCAGCGCGATGACGGTGACGAGCGGCACCATGACGTTCCCGAGCGCATGGACCCAGACGACGCGCCACTCCGGCATCCCCTTCACGCGGGCGGTCGCGACATATTCCTGGCTGAGCTGCTCCAGCATGAAGCTCCGTGTCATTCTGCTGATGTAGGCCATTGAATAATAACCAAGAACGGATGCTGGAAGCACGATGTGGCTGAGCGCGTTGAGGAAGATGTCCCAGGCGCCTGCGAGCGCCGTGTCGATCAGGATCGCGCCGGTGACGGGCGTCACGTCGAGTTCGAACATGAACTCGTAGGTGGTGTCGAGCCTCCCCGGCCCGCCGACCCAGCCAAGCTGGCCGTAGAACACGAGGAGGCCCATCAGACCAAGCCAGAACACCGGCATCGAATAACCCATGAGCCCCACCAGCCGCACGATCTGGTCGGTGAGCCCGCCCGGCTTCGTCGCAGCGACCACGCCCGCCGGCACGCCGAGCGCCACGCCGATGATGGTTGCGATGGTGGCGAGCTCCAGCGTCGCTGGGAAGACCCGCGCGACGTCCTCAAGCACCGGATTGGCGGTCAGCAGCGATGTGCCGAAATCGCCCGAGAGAGCGTCGCGCACATAGATGGCGAACTGCGTGAGGATGCCTTCGTTCAGCCCCAGCGCCTCCTTGGCGGCCTCGTACTGCGCCTCGGTCGCGCGCTCGCCGACGATGGCGAGGACGGGGTCGATGGGGATCACGCGCCCGATGACGAAGGTGACGGCCAGCAGCCCCAGAAAGGTCGCCGCGAGTTGGCCCGTCACCGCCGCCGCCCGAAACAGGAGATCCCGCGCCGCTCCCGCGCCTCCCGCCATCCTGCCCGCCGCCATGGCCGCTCCAGCCGCTAAGCGCCGGCATCGCGGCGCGTTCCCCGAAAGGGGTAGTGACGCTTCCGCGACGCGTCCAGCCGAAACCGGCCTGGCGCGACGGCGCGAGGGGACGGACGACGGCGCGCGCCGCGCGCGCCCTGGCGGCGGCTGCGGACGGGGCGTCGCGTGTCGACGCCCCGCGGCGCTCCGCGCCATTCGGCTCGGCGACCGGAGGGCGCCGGGGTCGCATCCGCCCCGGCGCGCCGGCGCGCGACGCCGCCCCGGGCGCGGGGATGGGAGGGGCGGCGCCGGAGCCGTCGCAACCGGCGCCGTCGCCGCAGGGGCGCTGGGCGGCGCCCCATGAGCCGCGCGGGCCGGGCCGCCCTGAACACGCCCGGCGTCGGACTGGCCGAGCGGGACGGGGCCGAGCGGGACGGGGCCGAGCGGAACGGGCCGAGCGGGACGGGGCCGAGCGGGGACAGGGCAGCGAGGAACGGGCCGCGCGCTAGACGGGCCGCGCGCGCCAGGCCCCCATGCGCCCTCGCGCCCAGGTCGCCTGCCGCTTGGCGTAGCGCCTCGTGTCGAGCACGGCGGTCTCGCGCGCCGCCTCCAGCGAGATCTCGCCGCGCAGATGCGCCGCCAGCGCGCGGGCGCCGTGGGCCATCCACGCCTGCGCGGTCGGCGGCGGGTCGAGCGCCATCGCGGCGGCCGTCTCCTCCAGCGCGCCCTCCGCCAGCATGGCGTCGAAGCGATCCGCGATGCGCGTCCGCAGCCGCTCGCGGTCGGGGACGAGCAGCCGCGTCGCGCAGGTCTCAGCCGGCAGCAGCGGCGGCGCCGTGCGCGCCCAGTGCGCCGCGAGACCCTCGCCGGTCTCCTCCAGCGTCTCCCACGCCCGCAGCAGCCGCATGGGGTTGGCGAGGTCGATGGCCGCGGCGGTGGCGGGGTCGCGCGCCGCGAGCGCGGCGGCGAAGCGTTCGCGGCCCAGCGCCTCCAGCCGCGCCGTCGCCGCCGCCCGCGTCTCCGGCCGCACGGGCGGCAGCTCGGCGAGGCCCTCGGTCAGCGCCGTGAACAGCAGCCCCGAGCCGCCGGCGAAGATCGGCCGCCAGCCCTCGCGGCGGCAGGTCTCAAGCGCCGCCGCCGCCTCGCGCAGCCATGCGCCGGTCGAGTAGGGCGCGCTGACCGGGACATGGCCGTAGAGCAGATGCGGCGCGCGCGCCGCGTCCTCCCGGCTCGGGCGCGCCGTCAGCACGCGCCATTCGGCGTAGACCTGCATCGTGTCGGCGTTGATCACCGCGCCGCCGAGCCGTTCGGCGAGCCGCAGCGCCAGCGCCGACTTGCCCGAGGCCGTGGGCCCCGCGATCAGGATCGGCTTTCGCGCGCATTCCGCCGCCCGTTCCGCTTCCCGTTCCGCCCCCCCGCCCGCCCCCCCGCCCGCCGCACGATCGGACGTCGGCGCGGCGCTCATGCGTCGCGGGGGAGGCGCCTGCCGATGCGCGCCTCGACCGCGCGCACGACGGCGGCGCAGTCCTGCGGGCCGAAGCCCGCCGCCTCGGCCTGCTCCAGCGTCGAGACGGTCGCGGCGAGCGCCGGGAACTTCTCCGCGGCGCCGTCGGTCATCCCCTGCGCGAGCTGCGCGTCCTTCAGCAGGAAGCGCAGCGAGTAGAGCGGCGAGAAGTCGCCGCTGCGCAGCCGGGGGGCGCGGGTCGCGAGGAAGCGCGGCGCGCCGGGGCCGCCGCCGCCGAGTATCTCCAGCAGCGCGCCGGGGTCGGCGCCGGTGTCAAGGCACAGGCCGAGCGCCTCCGCCGTCGCCACCGCGCTCTGCGCCTCCAGCGTCTGGAGGATCAGCTTCAGCCGGCAGCCGGCGCCGGCGGGGCCGACATGGCGGATCATCTCCCCGCAGGCCGCCAGCGCCGGCCGCGCCCGCGTCAGCGCCGCCGCGTCGCCGCCGACGAGAAAGCCGAGCGTTCCCGTCTCCGCCTCGGCCGTCGAGCCGAGCATCGAGGCGTCGAGATGCGAGACACCGCGCTCGGCCAGCGCCCCGTGCACGCCGCGCGTCGTCTCGGGGTCGACCGTCGAGCAGTCGACCGTGACGGCGCCGGCGCGGATCGATGCGGCGACGCCGCGCGGGCCGAGATACACGCTGCGCGCCACGGCGCTGTCGGGCAGGCAGGTGAAGAGCAGGTCGCAGGCGGCGGCCACGTCGGCGACGGCGCCGCCCGCCTCGGCCCCGGTCTCCGCGCAGACCCGCGCCGTCGCGGCGGCGTCGGCGTCGTAGACGCGCATCGCGCCGGGATAGGCGGCGGCGAGCCTCGCCGTCATGGGCGCGCCCATCGCGCCGAGGCCGACATAGCCGATGATCATTCTGCGCACTCCATGCTCCGGCGCCCGGACCGCGGCCTGGCCCCGCGTCGCCGCGGCGCAGCGAGCCACAGGTTGCCGGCGGGACGCAAGGGACGGCGCGCGCTTCTCAGGTCGCGCCCTCGGTCTCGATCCTGAGCGGCTCGCCGCAGTGCTTGCAGTGCACGGCGTCCTCGTCATGGCGGATCAGCCCGCAGCCGCGGCAGCGGTGGCGCACCTTCGCGGGCCGGAACACGGCGGTCGCCAGCCGCACGAACAGCGCGACGCCGGCCACCATCACGAACACCGACAGCAGCTTGCCGACGGGGTCTTGCGGCGTGATGTCGCCGTAGCCGGTCGTGGTGAGCGTCGACACGGTGAAATAGAGCGCGTCTATGTAGCCGGCTACGCCGGTCTCGCGCCCGAAGAACAGCACGAAGACCAGCGACGCGGTCACGAACACGAACACCACGAGGTTGATAAGCGCGATCACCGCGTCCTCGTGGCGGCGGAACCAGTCGCTGTCGCGGCGCAGGTCGCGCAGCAGCTGGTAGGAGTGGATCAGGCGCAGCCCGCGCAGCACGCGCAGGAAGGCGAGGTCCGCCGCCATGAACGGCAGGACCAGCAGCGACGCCGCCACGACGAGGTCGGCCAGCGTGTAGACGCGCCACAGCACCGCGGCGCGGTTCTCCGCCACCCAGAGCCTTGCGGCGAAGTCGAGCAGGATGAGCACGCCCAGCGCCGCGTTCAGCGCCGCCATGGCCGGCGTCGGCGCGAAGGGCATCGTCGCGATGAAGTAGAGGATCGTCGCGAAGTCGAACGCGATCAGCGCGTAGCGGAAGCGCACCGCGGCGCGGCTGCGCCCCGTGTAGAGCAGCCGCACGCGCGTGTGCAGGGTCTCCAGCATGCGCGCCGCTCCCGCCCGCTCAGCGCCGCGGCGCGCGCCGCCTCACAGCTGCACGCCCCGCGTCAGCGCCCCGTCGATCACGAGGTTCGTGCCCGTGGTGAAGCTGGAGGCGGGGCTGGCGAGGAACACCACGCCGCGCGCGACTTCCTCGGGCCTGCCCATGCGCCCGGTCGGGTTCAACGCCAGCGCGGTCTTGAACAGGTCGGGGTTGCCGGTCTCGATGCTCGCCCAGATGCCGCCCTCGAAATAGGTGTTGCCGGGCGAGACGGCGTTGGCGCGGATCGGCTGCGCCGCGAGCTTCACCGCCAGCCCGTGCATGTAGTGCACCAGCGCCGCCTTGTAGGCGCCGTAGGCCGGGCCGGTGAAGTCGGTCTCGCGGCCCGAGACGCTGGAGATCGCCGTGATCGAGGCGGCGGAGGACTTCTCCAGCCACGGCATCGCGGCGTTCACGAGGCGCACGGTGTGCATCAGGTCGGTGTGGAAGCCCGCCTCCCAGGCCGCCTCGTCGTCGGCGACGGCCAGCGCGGAGACGTTGGCCACCACCATGTCGACGCCGCCGAGCGCCGCCGCCGACGCCGCGACCCAGGCCTCCAGCGCGGCCTTGTCGGCGACGTCCACCGCCTGCCCGAACGCCGTCACGCCCCTGGCGGAGAGCGCCGAGACGGCCGCCTCGACCTCGCCCCCGTTGCGCGCGCAGATCGAGACGTGGGCGCCCTCGGCGGCGAAGATCTCCGCCACATGCCGCCCGATGCCCTTGCTGCCGCCCGTCACCAGCGCGCGCAGCCCCTTGAGCCCCAGATCCATCGCCGTCTCCCTCCATGCGTGACGCCGCGCAGCTTTCCCGCAACCGCGCCGCGCCGCAACCGTCACGACGGGGCGGGGCGGCTCGGGGAGGGCGGGGTGGAGGCGCGGGGCTGGGGGCGGCGGGTGCGCAAGCGGCTCGGAACGGGTTCGGGCGGCCGGGTCAGAAGGAGATGGGGCGGCCGAGATGGTCCTCGAAGACGCCGGTGCGCTCCAGCGTCAGCGCGTCGAAGCGCGCCAGCAGCCCCGCCGCGCTCTCCTCCGGCGAAACCTCGGCCTCGGCGCCGCCCATGTCGGTGCGCACCCAGCCGGGATGATAGGCGCCGACCGCGACGCCCAGCCCCTTCAGTTCGATCGCGAGATTGACCGCGAGGTTCGTCGCCGCCGCCTTGGAGGCGCGGTAGATGTAGGCGTCGCCCCGGGCGCGCGCGGCGCTGCCCATCGCCGAGGAGATCACCGCGACCTTGCCCGCGCCCGACCGGCGCAGATGCGGCAGGAACGCCCGCACGGTGAAGAACGGCCCGGCGACGTTGGTCATCAGCACCGTCGAGAACGCCTTGGCGTCATAATCGGGCGCCGCGAGGCCGCCGCGCCCGATCAGCGCCCCGGCGTTGCACACCAGCAGGTCGATCGCCTGGTCGGCGAGGATTTCGGCGAGGGTTTCGGCGTGCGCGGGGTCCGTCACGTCGAGGGTGTAGCTCTCGACCGTCCCGCGGGCCTCCGCCAGCCGCGCCACGCCGTCGCAGTCGGCGGGGTTCCGGCAGGTCGCGAGCACCCGGTCGCCCCGCGCCGCGAAGGCGCTGGCCATCGCCCGGCCGACCCCGCGGTTCGCACCCGTCACAAGCACCGTCAGCACGCGCGCCTCCCTTCGGCCCCGGCGCCGCGGACCCCCGTCCCGGCGCCGGTATTCAGTTGCAAGCCGCACCGAAAGTCCTGACATCGTAGAGGCTTGTCGGGCCAGCGGCCTATCGGTCAGTCAGCTTGTCCGAGCTTGAACCAGTGCGCCCATCTCGCGGCCGCGCGCGGCCTCATGTCAAGCCGCCGCCGTCGGGCGCCGTCAATCGTAGCGGATCACTGTCGCCAGCCCGCCACGCGCCAGCGCCGCGGGCAGCGCCGCGGGCGCGTCCTCGAACGCGATCTCCTCGTCGATGAGCACGTCGAGCCTGTCGTCGAGCAGCAGGCGCAGCGCCGTCTCCAGCCGGCGGCGATGGCTCCAGCGCGGCCGGCGCGCGGGCGGCAGGCTCCCGACCTGGCTCGACACGATGCGCAGGCGCTGCGAGTGGAACGCGCCGCCGAGCGGCAGCGGCGTCTCGCCCGCGCCATGCCAGCTCATCTCCACGAGCGTCCCCTCCGGCCCGAGGCTCTCCAGCGCGCGCGCGAGCCCCGCCGCCGACGCCGAGGCGTTGAAGGCGACGTCGCAGGCCGCGGGCGGTTCGTCGAATTTCACGCCAAGTTGCGCTGCAATGTCGCCGCGTTGCGCTAATACGTCCCACACGGTCGCCTCGACGCCGGGGATTCGGGCGCAGAGGGCGGCGACGAGCAGCCCGACGGCCCCGGCGCCCATGACGGCGACGCGGTCGCCGGGCCCCACGCGCGCGTCCCACGCCGCATTGAGCGCCGTCTCCATGTTGGCGGCGAGCACGGCGCGGCGCGCGGGAAGCCCCTCGGGCAGCGCGACGAGAGACGCCGCAGGCGCGGCGAACAGGGTTTGGTGCGGGTGCAGAGAGAAGACGTCACGACCGATCAGCTCAGGCGGCCCGTCCTCGACGCGGCCGACGGCGCAGTAGCCATACTTCACCGGGAACGGGAAGTCGCCGGCCTGGTTCGGCGCCCGCATCCGCCCCTGCTCACTCTGAGGAACGCGGCCCTCGCCGACGAGCCGCTCCGTGCCGCGGCTGACGCCGGACCAGAGCGTGCGCACGACCGCGTCTCCCGGTCCGGGACGGACCGCCTCCTCGCGCAGCGCCGCGCGCCCCGCGGCCTCCCACCACAGCGCCTGAGCCTTCATCGGATGCGCTCCCTTCAACCCGCGCCCAGAAAGACCCCGCGACCATGACCGACGCAACCACCGTCATCGCCGATCTTCCCGCGCGCGACCGGCGCGACGGGATGACCCCCGCCGGCCTCCAGCCCCGCGCACTGCTCGCGCGCCGGCGGGCGCTCGTCTTCGCGCTCAACGCGCTGACCGTGGCGGGGCTGGCCTGGGGCGTGGCCTCGGTGTTCTCGGTCGGCGGCTTCTCGGCGCCCGAGATCGTCATCCTCGCCTGCTTCCTGATCGGCGCGCCGTGGACGGTGATGGGCCTGTGGAACGCGCTGATCGGGCTGTGGGTGCTGCATGGCCGGCGGTTCGGCGGCTCGCTCCGCGACGCCTGCCCGGTGATCGACGACGGCGACGGCGACGAGGCGCTGACGCTGCGGGTCGCGGTGACGATGTTCCTGCGCAACGAGGCGCCCGCGCGGGCGCTGGAGCGGCTCGCCGCCGTGCGCGAGGGCCTCGACGCGACGGGGCAGGGCGAGCGCTTCGACCTGTTCGTGCTCTCCGACACCGACGCGCCCGAGGTCGCGGCGGAGGAGGAGCGCGTGTTCGCCGCCATGCGGCCCCGGCTCGGCTATCGCGCCGTCTATCGCCGGCGGGAGAAGAACGAGGGCTGGAAATCGGGCAACATCCGCGATTTCCTGCGGCGCTGGGGCCGCGACTACGACGTCTTCCTGCCGCTCGACAGCGACAGCCTGATGGGCGGCGAGACGATCCTGCGCATGGCCCGCATCATGCAGAGGCGCCCGCGGCTCGGCATCCTGCAAAGCCTTGTGGTAGGAACGCCTTCGCAGAGTTTCTTCGCGCGGCTCTTTCAGTTCGGAATGCGCGCGGGGATGCGCAGCTTCACCGCGGGCTCGGTGTGGTGGCACGGCGAGGCCTGCGCCTACTGGGGCCACAACGCGCTGATCCGCGTCGCGCCATTCCGCGCGCGCTGCCGCCTGCCGGTGCTGCCGGGCGAGCCGCCGCTCGGCGGGCACATCCTCAGCCACGACCAGGTCGAGGCGGCGCTGATGCGCAGGGCGGGCTTCGAGTGCCGCGTGCTGCCGGTGGAGACCGAGAGCTTCGAGGACAATCCGCCGACGCTGCTGGACTTCATCAAGCGCGACCACCGCTGGTGCAACGGCAACATGCAGTATTTCCCGCTGACGCGCCTGCGCGGGCTGGTTCCGCTCAGCCGCTTCCAGATCGTCTCGGCCATCGCGATGTATTTCGGCGGTCCGGCGTGGATGCTGATGACGCTGGCGGCGGCGGCGATGATGGTCTGGCCGAGCGAGGGGCAGACGCTCGACCTCGCCTTCGGCGTGACGATGTTCTTCATCATGTTCTCGGTCTCGCTGGCGCCGAAGATCGCCGGCTGGATCGACGTGGCGCTGACGCCGGGCGGGGTGCGGCGCTATGGCGGCGCGGCGCGGTTCGCGGCGGGCGCGCTGGCCGAGACGGCGTTCTCGATGCTGATGGCGCCGGTCGCCGCCTTTGCGGTGACGGTGTTCATGATCGCGCTGGCGATGGGCCGCCGCATCTCGTGGTCCGGCCAGCAGCGCGACCTCGCCTCGGTGAACTGGGCGCAGGCCGCGCGCGCCATGTGGCCGCAGACGCTGCTCGGCGCGGCGCTGACCTGGGCGATCGCGACGCTGGCGCCGGGGGCGCTGATCTGGGCTTCGCCGGTGCTGGCGGGGCTGACGCTCTCGATCCCCTTCTGCGTGCTGACGGCGAGCCCGGCGCTGGGGCGGATGGCGGCGCGCGTCGGGCTCTGCGCCACGCCGGAGGAGCTGGCGCCGACGCCGGCGCTGGAGCGCATCGGCGGCGGCGGCGGCCCCCGCCCGGCCCCGCTGCGCGCGGCGTGAAGGTGACGCCGAGCGCTTCTCCGGGCTAGTCTCCGCGCAGAGCAAGGGGGGATTCGGCATGGAGAGCGCGCAGGTCGTCGTCGCCGTCGCCGAACTGTGGCTCTGGGCCGGCGCGCTCGCCGCGCTGGCCGTGCTGCCGGCGCTCGGCCGCTTCGAGCCGGCGGCGCGCGGCGCCTGGGCGTTCCGCCCGCTGATGATCCCCGGCTTCCTGCTGCTGTGGCCGCTGATCCTGTGGCGCCTCGCCCGGCGCGGCGCGGAAGACCCGCGCGCCCGCCATGCGCCGCCCCTGCGCCTGCAGGCGGGCGCGGCGCTCGCCATGGCCGCCGCGCTGGCGCTGACCACGGCGCTGGCGCTCGCCGTCAGGCAGTCGCCGCCCGGAAACGCCCCCGATGCCGCGCCCGTGCGGCTGGCGGCGCCGCAATGAGCGTCGCCTTCGTCCCGGTGCAATGGACCCGAGCGAAGTGGGTCTATGACGGCGTTCTTCTAACTGCGGTGGCGCTTTACGTCGGCGTCTTCATGGGCGCCTGGAGCATGTGGGGCCCGGCCGTGGACGGTTGGATCCTGCGCGCCCGCGCCTTTGGCAGCTGCGCCTTCCTGCTGCTGACCCTGATCCTGTGCGTCGGCCCGCTGGCGCGGCTCGACCGGCGCTTCCTGCCGCTGCTCTACAACCGTCGCCACGCCGGGGTGATCTGCTGCGTGCTGGCGCTGATCCACGCCGACGCGGCGCTGTCGTGGTATTTCGCCTTCTCGGCGACGGACCCTTACGCCGCCGCGCTTGGGGTCAACACCAATTACGGGTCCGCGCTGGGCTTTCCGGTTGAGCCGCTGGGGGCGTTCGCGCTCCTCTGCCTCGGGCTGCTGGCGGCGACGAGCCACGACGTCTGGCTCGGCCTGCTCGGCCCGCCGCTCTGGAAGCGGCTGCACCTGCTGATCTATCCCGCCTACGCCGCCGTCGCCGCGCATGTCATGCTCGGGGCCGCGCAGGGCGAGACGAGCGCCGCGCTGGGCTGGATGGCCGCTGCGGGCGCGCTGGCCGTCGCCGGGCTGCATCTTGCGGCGCTGCGGCGCGCGCCCGATGCGGCCTCGGGCGCGTGGATCGAGGTGCTGGAGCCCGAAGCCATCGCCGAGGGCCGGGCCCGCGTCGTGGCGTTGCCGGGCGGCGGCAAGGCCTCGGTCTGGCGGCATGAGGGGCGGCTCTGGGGCCTTTCCAACGCCTGCGCGCACCAGAACGGTCCGCTGGGCGAGGGGCGCATCGTCTTCGGCTGCGTGACCTGCCCCTGGCACGGCTTCCAGTATCGGGTGCAGGACGGCCGCTCGCCGGCGCCCTTCACCGAGCGCGTGCCGACGCACCGGCTGAAGCGCGACGGCGCCCGCGTGCTCATCGAGGTCGAACCGCTGGCGCCGGGCTCGCCGACCGAGGGGCTGAAGGCGTGAGCGAGAGACCTTTCTTCGTCGGCTATCTGCCGGCGCCGAGCGGCCTGCGCGGGTTTCTCGCGCTGGTCGGGCTCTGCGTCGCGGCGCTGTTCGCGGGGTTCGCGCTGGCGATGGCGCTGACCGCGCGCGACACGGGCGACGGCGCGCTGCTGGGGTGGGAGGACGCGGTGAAGGGCGTCATCGTGGCCGACGCCTATCCCTTGCTCCACGTCACGGAGGCGTCGGCGCGGCTGCCGGCCGGCGCCACTGTCGTCATGTCCGCGCTGAACAAGGCGGGCGTGGGCGACCGCGCCCTGCCGCTGGCGGGCCGCGCCGTCACCGCGAGCGGGCTCTACACGCTGCGCGGCGACGTCGTGATGCTGCAGCTTCGCTTCGGCGAGCAGGGCCTCGCTCCCCGCGAGGGCCCCGCGCCGCAGCCGGCGCGCGAGGCGCTGGGCCGCTGGCGGCTCACGGGCGAGATCTGCGACGGCAAGTGCTACGCTGGCGCGATGCGGCCGGGGCGTGGCCTGTCGCACAAGGCCTGCGCCAACCTTTGCGTGCTGAGCGGCGTCCCGCCGATCTTCGTGCTGGAGCAGCCCTTCGAGGGCCGCGAATACCTGCTCGTCACCACGCCCGAAAGTCGGCCGGTCGGCCCCGAGACCATGGACCTTTCGGCGACGCTCATCTCGGCGGAGGGCGAGGTCGAGCGGGTGGGCGACCTGCTGATCTTCCGGCTCGACCCCGCCACCGCGAGGGCGCCGTGAGGGCCGTCGCCGGCGCGGCGGCGGCGGTCGTCCTGACGCTCGTCATCCTGCACGCCTCGCCGTTCTGGCCCTGGCGCGCGCTCTGCGGACCGCTGGCGGGGACGGGTCTCTGCGACGGCGCCGGCCTGTTCGGCGCGACCTGGCTGCCGATGCGCGGCGACTGGCTCGCCGCGTCGCTGCGGGGGACGTGGCTGGCGGACGCCGCGCTGCTCGTCTGGGCGCTGGGCGCGATCCTGCTGCTGAGCCTCGCGCAGCGCCTGTGGGACGCCGCCTTGCGCTGAGGGCGGCTTGCGCCGCGCCGCGGCATGGGCATGATCGGAGCGAACTCGCGCACGGGAGCGCCCCCATGAGCCTCGCCACCCCCTATCTCCTGTTCCTCGGCGACGCGCCGGACATGCTGGCCGCCAAGGTGGCCCTCGGCGTCAAGCAGTGGCGCCCGGAGAACTGCGTCGGCCAGATGAAGCTCGACGGCTGCAAGGCCGATTGCGGGCTGAAGGACATGACGATCTCCGAGGGCGTCGCCGCCGGCGCGAAGACGCTGCTGATCGGCGTCGCCAACCGCGGCGGCGTGATCGGCCCGCACTGGGTCGCGGCGCTGAAGGAGGCGCTGGAGGCCGGTCTCGACCTCGCCGCCGGCCTGCACAACCGCCTCGCCGATGTGCCGGAGCTGGCCGAGACGGCGCGCCGCCTCGGGCGCACGCTCCATGACGTGCGCGTGCCGGCGCCCGGCCTGCCCATCGGCAACGGCGCCAAGCGCAGCGGCAAGCGCCTGCTGCCGGTCGGCACCGACTGCTCCTGCGGCAAGATGTACACCGCGCTGGCGCTGGAGGAGGAGATGCGCGCCCGCGGCCGCAAGGCGACGTTCCGCGCCACCGGCCAGACCGGCATCCTCATCACCGGCGAGGGCGTGCCGCTCGACGCCGTGGTGGCCGACTTCATCTCCGGCGCGATCGAGACGATCTGCCCCGACAATGACGACGACCACTGGGACATGGTGGAGGGGCAGGGCTCGCTGATGCACCCGTCCTTCGCCGGCGTCACCATGGGCCTGATCCACGGCGCGCAACCGGATGCGCTGGTGATCTGCCACGAGCCGACGCGCACCCACATGCGCGGCCTGCCGCACTACCCGATCCCCTCGATGCAGGACGTGATGGAGGCGAGCCTCGCCGCCGCGAAGCTGACCAACCCCGCGGCGAAGTTCGTCGGCGCCTCGATCAACACCCATGCGCTCAGCCCCGAGCAGGCGCAGGCCGAGCTCGCCCGCGTCGAGGACATGCTGGGCCTGCCGGCGGTCGACCCGGTGCGCACCGGCGTCAGCGCGATCGTCGACGTGCTGGAATGAGCCTCTCGCTCGACGTCGTCACCGAGCGCTACGAGATCGCGGGGGGCTTCCGCATCGCCCGCGGCGCGCGCACCCACGCCGAGGTGGTCGTCGCCACGCTCAGCGAGGGACGGCTGAAGGGGCGGGGCGAGTGCCTGCCCTATGCGCGTTACGACGAGAGCCTGGACAGCGTGACGGAGCAGATCCTCGACATGGCGGGCGCGCTGGCCGGCGGGCTCGACCGCGAGGGGCTCCGGCGCGCGATGCCGGCCGGCGCGGCGCGCAACGCGCTCGACTGCGCGCTGTGGGATCTGGAGGCCAAGCGCGCCGGCGCCCGCGTGTGGGAGCTCGCGGGCCTGCCGGCGCCGCGCTCGACGCCCACCGCCTTCACCCTCGGCATCGACACGCCGGACTTGATGCGCGCCAAGGCGGCCGCCAACGCCCACCGCCCGCTCCTGAAGGTCAAGCTCGGCGGCCCGGCCGACGACGGCGGCGCCGGAGACCTTGCGCGGCTCAGGGCCGTGCGCGAGGGCGCGCCGCAGGCGACCATCATCGTCGACGCCAACGAGGGCTGGCGGCTCGCGGACTACCAGCGCCTCGCGCCCGAGATGACCGCCTTGGGCGTCGCCATGGTCGAGCAGCCGCTGCCCGCGGGCGACGACGACGCGCTGGAGGGGGTCGACCGCCCGCTGCCGGTCTGCGCCGACGAGGCCTGCCACGACCGCGAGACGCTGCCCGCGCTCACGGGCCGCTACGACATGATCAACATCAAGCTCGACAAGACCGGCGGGCTGACCGAAGCGCTGGCGCTGCGCGACGAGGCCCGCGCCATGGGCTTTCAGGTGATGGTCGGCTGCATGCTCGCGACTTCGCTGGCCATGGCGCCGGCGCTGATCGTCGCGCAGGGCGCCGAGATCGTCGACCTCGACGGCCCGCTGCTGCTCTCGAAGGACCGCGAGCACGGCCTGGTCTATGACGAACACGGCGCGCACGCGCCCTCCGCCAAACTCTGGGGATGACCATGAGCCGCATCGTCTATGTCAACGGCGCCTTCGTGCCCGAGGAGGACGCCAAGATCTCCGTCTTCGACCGCGGCTTCCTGTTCGCGGACGGCGTCTATGAGGTGTCCACGGTTCTCGACGGCAGGCTGATCGACAACCCCGGCCACATGGCGCGGCTGGAGCGGTCGCTGAACGAGCTCGGCATGGGCAGCCCGGTGCCGGTGGCCGAGATCCCGGCGCTGATGGAGGAGCTTGTCGCGCGCAACGGCGTGGCCGAGGGCATGGTCTATCTGCAGGTCACGCGCGGCGCGGCGGACCGCGACTTCGCCTTTCCCAAGGACGCCACGCCCTCGCTGGTGATGTTCACCCAGGCGCGCAGCGTGGCCGACACGGCGGCGGCGCGCGACGGCATCAAGGTGATCTCCGCGCCCGACATGCGCTGGGCGCGGCGCGACATCAAGACGGTGCAGCTTCTGGCGCCCTCGATGATGAAGCAGAAGGCCAAGGACGCCGGCGCCGACGACGCCTGGATGGTGGAGGACGGCTTCGTGACCGAAGGCACCTCCAACAACGCCTACATCGTCACGAAGGCCGGGAGCATCGTGACGCGGCAGCTCTCCACCGCGATCCTGCACGGCATCACCCGCGCCGCGGTGCTGAAGCTCGCGCGCGAGGCGCAGCTCAAGGTCGAGGAGCGGCCCTTCACCATCGCCGAGGCGCAGGACGCGGCGGAGGCGTTCTACACCTCCGCCTCCTCCTTCGTGACGCCCGTTGTCGAGATCGACGGCGCGAAGGTCGGCGAGGGCCGGCCCGGCCCGGTCGCGAAGCGCCTGCGCGAGCTCTACATCGAGGCGGCGCGGGCCGAGGCGGGCTGAGCCGCCGCCGCGACGCGGGGCGCGGCGGCCAGAGACCGGGGCGGACACCGCCCGAGGCGGCGGCGCGGGAGAGGCCGGCGTTCGCAGCCTCAGCCCGGCGCGGCCTCCAGCTTCGGCAGGCAGGCGTCCACGATAGCCCGAAGGCGGTCGCGGCCGAAGCTGGGGTCGTGGCCGCCATGCACGATGCTCACCGGCAGGTCGCGCAGCCGGCGCAGGGTGCGCGCATAGACGGCGGGCTCGACGGGGATCAGCGGCCCGTCATAGATCGCGTCGCCCGAAAACAGCACGCCCGTCTCGGCCTCCCAAAGCCCGATCCCGCCCGGCGAGTGACCCGGCAGGTGCAGCACCTCGAAGACGCGGTCGCCGAGGTCCACCGCGTCGCCCTCCTCGAGCAGCCCGGTCGCCGGCGCGCCCTGAAGCAGGTAGGCGTCGGGGTCGTAGCCCTCCCACGGCACGGCGTCGATCAGCAGCTCCCACAGGGGCGGATAGCCCGCGTCGAGGAACATCTGTCGCGTCTCGGGCGCGAAGTCGGCCGAGCGCAGGGAGCGGATGCCCTTCGGTTCGGCCATGTCGTCGGCCTCGGCGGGGTGGATCAGCCGCTCCCCGAACTCGTGCACGCCGCCGATATGGTCGATGTGGGCGTGGCTCGCGACATGGGCCAGCGGCTTGGCGGGGTCGGCGCGCAGCGCGTCGAGCACCGGGCGCAGCGGGGCGACGCCCATGCCGCTGTCGAGGATCACGTCGCGGTCGCGCCCCTCGATCAGGAACATGTTGGCCTGTTCTAGGATGTGCACATGCGGCTCGAGCAGGAGCGTGGTCGTCGCGTCGAGACGCTTGGTCTCGAACCACCGCTCGGCGACCGGCAGGCTCACGGCTTGGCCGCCGGGTGGTCGGCGAGGAAGGCGCGCAGGTCGACCACGCGCTTCTCGTCGAGGCTGACATAGACCAGCCCCATGTTGGTGCGCTCGGCGACCATCGGGCCGGGGAAGGGCAGGTAGCTGAGTTCGCGCGAGCCGAAGCTGGGGCTGGCGGTGCCGACCTGCCATTCGGTCGTGAGCGTCACGTCCACGAGCTTCAGCGACGGCGCGCCGCCGGCGCCGCCGATCTCCAGCGGCACGCCGGCGAGCCTGAGGAACGCCATCTTGTCGGCCGCCGCCTTGAAGCCGTCGATGAACTGGCCGGCCAGCGCGGCGATGGTCTCCGCCGCCTCGGGCGCGTGGATGTGGCTGTGCAGGTGGCCGGCGTGGTCGTGGTTGTGGCCATGTCCGTGCGGATGCGCGTGGGCGTGGTCGTGCGGATGTCCGTCATGGGGCATGGGAGGCGCTCACTTCCGCTTGGCGGGGGTGGACCAGCGCCGGCCGTGCGTGGCCGCGTCGTAGTCGCCCATCGGCAGGCTCACCGGCTTGTCGATGTGCTCCCGGTGCTTGCCGAGCACGCCGGCGGAGACCATCGAGCCCAGCACGTCCACGATGACGCGCGTGCCCATCAGCGCCGTGATCTCGGACTGGTCGTAGGGCGGCGAGACCTCGACCAACTCCATCCCGCAGATGCCTTGGGCCGCGACCTTGCCGGCGAGCGCAAGCGCCTCGCGCGGCAGGAAGCCGCCGGGCTCGGGCCAGCCGGTGCCAGGCACGAAGCCGCAGTCGATGCTGTCGATGTCGAAGGACATGTAGACCATGTCCACCCCGTCCCACGCCATCTCCAGCGCCATCTCGGCGGTCTTGTCGACGCCCATCCGCTCCATGTCGGACATGGTGATGATGTTAGTGTGGCGTTCGCGCGCGACCTTCACCGCCTCGCGCGGCACCTGCCAGCCGCCGATGCCGACCTGCACGAGGTTCTTGGCCGGCACGTTCGGCATGTTGGTGGCGTGGAACCACGGCGTCGTGTGCATCCGCTCGTCGAGGTCCTTCTCCTGGATGTCGGCGTGGCGGTCGAAATGCACGATGCCGATCTTCTTCGACGTGCATTCGGCGATGCCGCGCACGCAGGGATAGCCGATGGAGTGGTCGCCGCCGATGATGATCGGCATCGAGCCCGAGGAGAAGACGTGGGAGACGGCGCGGCTGATCTGGTCGAAGGTCTTCTCGATGTTGCCGGGGATCGTGAAGATGTCGCCGGCGTCGCAGAGGCTCATCTGCTCGCGCAGGTCGATCGCCATCTCGTAGTTGTAGGGCGTGTAGAGCGCGGAGATCTTGCGCACGCCCTGCGGGCCGAAGCGGGTGCCGGGGCGGTAGGTGGTGCCGCCGTCGAAGGGCGCGCCGAGAACGGTGGCGTCGTAGAGGCCCACCTCGGACACGTCCTCGGCGTAGGGCGCCTTCAGGAAGGTGTTGATGCCGGCGTAGTGGGGCAGCTCGCCGCGCGCGAAGGTGGGGATCGCGCGGTCCTCGATGCTGTCGGCCGCCGTCAGCCCCATGCGCAGGGCCCACTGCTTCTCCTTCTCCCACTCGCCCCCCGGAATGTCGGCCTCGGCCTGCATCGCCTTCCAGCCGAGCAGGCTGGAGAGGTCGGGGTGGTGGGCGCGGCGGCCGCTCGGGCGCCGGTCGGCGGGGTGGTGGCTGCGGTTGCGGTCACGCTGCATGGGGGGCTCTCGCGCTCTGGAAGGGGATGCCGCCGTGGCGGGCGTCGAAGTCGTAGGTGATGGTGGCGCCCCAGCGTTCCGGCGCGTCGGGATCCCAGCGCGTCTTGTCGAACACCAGCACGCGGTCGGCAAGCTTGAAACCCTCGCTGAGGTCATGCGTCACCATGAACACCGTCATCGGCGTCTCGGCGCGCAGCTCGGTGAGGAAGTCGTGCATGGACAGGCGCGTGCCGGGGTCGAGGGCGCCGAAGGGCTCATCGAGCAGCAGGATGCGGGGGCGAGCCTGCAGCGCCTGCGCGATGGCGAGGCGCTGCTGCATCCCGCCCGAGAGCGCGGCGGGATACTGGTCCGCCACATGGGCGAGGCCGACGCGCGCCAGCGCCGCGTCGGCCCGTTCCCGCGCAGCGCGGCGCGCGCGGCCCCAGAGCCGGCCCCAGCGCGCCGAAAGCTCCTCGGCGGCGAGGATGTTGTCGCGGATGGTGAGGTGGGGGAACACCGAGTATTTCTGGAACACCACGCCGCGGTCGCGCCCCGGTTCGCGCGCCGGGGGCTGGCCGGCGATGCTGACCTCGCCGCGCGAGGGCGTCTCCTGCGCCAGCAGAAGCCGCAGGAAGGTGCTCTTGCCGCAGCCCGAGGCGCCGACGATGGAGACGAAGCAGCCCTCCTCCACCTCCACCGACACCCGCTCCAGGATCGGGCGGTCGCCGTAGCTCTGGAACACGTTGCGTACGCTGACGAAGCTCACCGCGCCGGCTCCGCCCACGGGAAGGCGCGCGCGGAGAGGCGGCGCAGCGCGAGGTCCAGCAGCGCGGCGAGGATGGTGATCCAGGCGACATAGACGAGGATGACGTCCATCGCGAGGTAGCGGCGCACGAGGAAGATGCGGTAGCCGAGGCCCTCAGTCGCCGCGATCGCCTCCGCCGCGATGAGGAACAGCCACGCCGGCCCCAGCGACAGCCGCACCGCCTGTATCAGCCGCGGCATCGCCTGCGGCAGCGCCACCCTGAGCGCGATGACGAGCGATGAGGCGCCAAGCGTCTCGGCCTTGACGATCTGCTCGACGGGCGTCTCGGCGACGCGGCCGGCCATGTCGCGGATCATGAAGGGGGCCGTCCCGATCACGATCAGCGCCACCTTGCTGACCTCGCCGAGCCCGAACACGATGAACAGGATCGGCAGCAGCGCCAGCGGCGGCGCCATCGACACCGCGGCGACGAAGGGCGAGAGGCCGGCGCCCGCCAGCGGTAGCAGGCCCGCCGCCAGCCCCAGCGTCAGCGCCAGCGCAGCGGCTATGCCAACGCCAAGCGCCAGCCGCGTCAGGCTGGCGAAGGTGTCGTTCCAGAACAGGATCTCGCCGGAGCGGCGGTCGGCCTCGGTCAGCGCGGCCATGGCGGCGTCCCACAGGGTCGAGGGGGCCGGGAGCAGCTTGTCGGCGGGGTTCGCCGCCAGCCGGGCCTCCGAGCCCGCCACATAGGCCAGCGCCGCCAGCGCGAAGGGCGCCAGCGCCAGCGCCACGGCGAGCGGGCGGCCGGGGCGGCGGTTGATCCAGCGCATCGCCGCGCCGCCTTCGCGGAGCGGCTCAGAGCGCGCCGTCGGCGGCCATCTGCATGAACTCGGTGGAGAAGCGCAGCTTCACGTTGGCCGGGTCGCCCGTCACCGAGCCGTCGGGGTAGGCGACGCCGACGAAATCCGCCGACGGCGCGCCGACGCCGAGGATGCCCTTGTCGTAGAGGAACGCCGCGACCGCCGGCATGGTGGCCTTCACCTCGTCGCTTGCGGCGAAGGCGACCGCGTCGGCGGGCGTCCAGAACATCCTCGTCGCCGCCAGTTGGGCGTCGTAGCCGGCGAGGTCCGTGCCGGAGGCCTCGGCCATGGCGGTGCGGGCGGCGCGGCCTTCCTCGCTGTCGCTGCTCATCAGCGCCATGGTCTCGTACCAGGCGCCGACCAGCGCCTTGCCGAGCGCGGGGTTGGCGGCGAGGGTCTCGGTGTTGACCGCGAGCATGTCGATGATCTCGCCGGGGATGTCGGCGCTGTCGAAAAGGATCGTCGAGTCGGGCTCGGCGTCGATGGCGGCCACGAGCGGGTTCCACGTCACCACGGCCTCGACGTCGGCCGTCGCCCATGCGGCGATCATGTCGGCGTCGGAGGTGTTGACCACGGCGGCGAGGTCGGACTCGGCGAGACCGGCGCTGTCGAGCGCGCGCGCCAGCAGGTAGTGGCTGACCGAAAGCTCCACGAGGTTGACCGGCTTGCCCGCAAGGTCGGCGATGGTCCCGCCGCCCTTCACGATCAGCGCGTCGTTGCCGTTGGAGTAGTCGCCGATGATCAGCGCGGTGGTGTCGACGCCGCCGCCGGCGGGGATCGACAGCGCGTCCATGTTGGTCACGGTCACGCCGTCGAAGGCGCCGGCGGTGTACTGGTTGATCGACTCGACATAGTCGTTGAACTGCACGATCTCCACGTCGACACCATATTTTTCGGCCCAGCGGTCCATGATCCCGCTGTCCTCGATATAGCCCCAGGGCATCCAGCCGGCGTAGATCGACCAGCCGATGCGGAACGAACCCTCGGCGGCGGCGGTCAGCGGGGCTGCGGCCAGCGCGGCGGCGAGCGCCGCGGCAGGGGCGAGGCGGAGGGTCATGCGGGCTATCCCTGTCAACAAGGCGTTTCGGGCGGAGACGATGGAAGCGGGGGCGCCGGGGCGCCAGCGAACCGCCGTCGGCGGCGCCGTCTTTTCGCGCATTCGCTCTCTTGAAGGGCGCCGAGGCGCCATTCTGCGCAGTCTTCAGGCAAATTCTTCGCGACTCACGATGCGCCAGCGCCGGCTGCGCGGGCGCCCGTGGAAATCGCGGTCGGTGATCGTCACCACCTCTCCGCGCAGATCGTCGGGGTCGAAGGGCGGGTCGCACACCCGCAGCGGGTTGGCGGACCGGGTGACGCGCGCGGCGCCGCCACCGATCACGCCGACGCTGAACTCCTGATCGAGCGCGTCCGCGTCCCGGCGCGCAAGGCGTTCCGCCAGCGGCGCGCCGCGTTTCGCCGCCGGGTCGCCCCAGCCCAGCGAGAAGGCGTCCTCGGTCGCGACGAGAAAGCCCAGCCGCCCCGTGTCGTCGGCGAGCTTGAGCGCGAGGCCGGGCGCGGCGTCCTCATGGGTCCAGAGTTCAGCGTAGTCGGCGTGGACGCCGGTCTCGACCAGCCCCTCGGGCGTCGCCTCCAGCCGCCCGGCGTCCTCGCCGTCGAGCGGCCCGCGCCAGTTGATCGCGCGGGTCCAGACGCAGACCTCGCCCGTGACCGCCGTCGTTCCCGCAAAGCCTTCGCAGCGCGCCAGCGCCGTCAGCGCGGCCGCGTCGAGATCGGCCAGCGCCGCCGCGCCGGAGAGGTCGGGCAGGTCGGCGGGCGTGCGCAGGTCGACGAAGATCGTCGGCCCCTGCCGCCACAGCACCTCGGTCGTGCGGTCCTCCACCCCCGGCGCCCGCAGCCAGACGCGCCGCCACAGGCCGCGGAGCGACTCAGGAACGGCGTCGCTCACGCCGCGGCGGCGGCGAGGCCCGCGAAGGCGGCGGCGATCTCGGCGGCGGGGCGCACCGCGCCGGTCTGGAGGTAGTCGAAGGCTTTCAGCGAGGCGGCGTGGGCCTCTGGCGAGGAGCCGCCCACCGCGTCGCCGGCGACGCGCATGTGATAGTCGTGCTGGTGGCCGTCGGCGAAGGTGTAGTGCACGCAGACGTCGGTCAGCCCGCCGACCAGCACCAGCGTCTGCGCCTTCAGCCCTTTCAGCAGGATTTCGAGGTCGGTGCCGAAGAAGCAGGAGTAGCGCCGCTTGCGGATCACGTAGTCGTCGGGGCGCAGGCCGACCTCCTCCGCGGCGATCTCCGTGCCTTCGCGGCCTTCGACGCAATGCACCGTCTCGGTCCCGTCGAGTTCGCGGCCGAAATCCACCATGTCGGGGCGGTGCGCCTCCTGGAAGAACACCAGCGGCACGCCGGCGGCCCGCGCGGCGTCGATCAGCGTGCGGGCGCGGCGCATGTTGGCGACGTAGTCGGTCATCTTGGGGATGCCGCCGTCGTAATCGGTAAGGAAGGCCGATTTCTGAATGTCGATGACCAGAAGCGCCGGGCGGCCGACGATCAGGGGCTGTTGGGGCATTCGGTTTTCCTCAGTCGTCGGCGCGGGCGGGGTCGGCGCCCATCAGGCGGGGAAGGTCGCCCCAGCGGGCGATGGCGGCGAAGGTGAGCCCCGAGACGGCGATGAACAGGATCGCCGCCACCGCCATCGTCGGCGTGAAGCCGTTGCGCAGCGAGTTGAATATCTGCAGCGTCACGGTCGCGAAGCCCGATGCGGAGACAAAGAACATCACGATGAACTCGTTGAAACTCAGCACCATGGCGAAGAAGAACCCCGAGACGGTGTAGGGGATCGTCTGCGGCAGGATCACGGTGCGGAAAGTCGCGCGGGCGTCGGCCCCCATGGTCGCGGCGGCGTCGAGATGGGCGCGGTCGATGGCCTGCAGCCCGACCGAGATCGTCGCCAGCGGCAGCGCCAGAAAGAGCGCCGCATGGCTCAGCACCCCCGCCGCCATGCTGCCCAGCGCGCCGAAGAAGCTCCAGAGAAAGCCCAGGCCGACGCCGAACACGATCGGCGGCAGGATGAAGGGGAGCCCGCCGAGGCCCGCCAGCGCGCGCGACCAGCGGTCTCCCGAGCGCCACAGTCCGTAGGCGATGGGCCATGCCGCCAGCGTCGCCAGCGCCGCCGAGCCCAGCGCGATGACGACGGACGCCTCAAGCGAGGTGCGCCAGACGGGGTCTCCGGCGAAGAACTCGCCGAAGCGGGCGAGCGTGGGGTCCTGCGGTGGAAACAGCATCGACCGCCCGCCGTTGAGCGCGGCGGCGCAGACCACCACGATGGGGGCCGCGATGAACAGCGCGCAGAAGGCGAGCCACGCCCGCGCCATCATCGCCTGACCCCTGCCCTGGCGGCCGCCCACAGGCACAGCCCCGCCGTCGCCAGCAGCACCACCGACTGCGCGGCGCCGAAGGGGGCGTCGAGCGTCTGCCCGCGCACCGCGTCGTAGATCGTCACCGTCAGCGTCTGCTTCTCCGGGGGCGTGAACACGGTCACGGCGACATAGGCCCCCAGCAGATAGACGAAGAGCAGCAGCGCCGAGCCGATCAGCGGCAGCCGCACCGCCGGCAGCACCACGGTCCGCATCACCTTCCAGGGCCGCGCGCCCATGGTCCGCGCCGCTTCCGCCAGTGAGGGGTCGAGCCGCGAGAGCGGGGGGTAGAGCAGAATCACGGCGTAGGGGAACACGATATAGGTCATCGCCAGCAGCGTCGCGAAGCCGGAGGTCTTGAACTTCAGGTCGCGCGGGTTGGCGAGATCCCACTCGATCAGCAGCGGGAACCAGCCGCCATCCTTCAGCATGTCCGTCACGCCGAGCGCCTTCAGCCAGGCCGGCAGGCCCGAGTTGCGCGACAGCAGCACGTCCCAGCCCATCACCACGAACACTTCCGACAGCGACAGCGAGGCGAGGATGAACGCCAGCCACGCCGCCTGCGTCCGCCGCGAGCGCCGCGTGATCGCCCATGCGCAGGGGAAGGCGAGCGCCAGGGCGAAAGCCGCGCCGAGCGCGGCGTACCACACCGAGAACCAGAGCCGCTGCGGATAGACGAGGCTGAGCGCGTTGGGCCAGTCATGGCCGAGAAAGAACCGCTCGTAGTTCGCCAGCGTCAGCCCCCAGGTCCAGCTTCCGCCCTCGACCTTCTCGCCGAAGCTGATGACGAGCACGAGCAGGAAGGGCGCGGCGCACAGAAGCGCGACGAGGCCCGTCAGCGCGAGCCGCCCCCAGCGCGGGGCCGGCAGGGCCGCCGCCGCGGGCGGCGCCTCGGCGGCGGCCACGCTCACGCGGCCCTCGGGAACAGCCGCAGCGCCGCGGGCGGCAGTTCGGCGAACACCGGCTCGCCGACCGAGAAGGGCTCGCGCTCGCCGGCGCCGAGTTCGGCTGTCAGCGTCGCGGGGCCTGCGTCGAGGAATATCTCGCGGGTCGGGCCGACGTCGCGCACGAAGCTGACGCGCGCGGCGAGCTGGTTGGCGCCCTCGCGCGCCGCGCGCCCCAGCCGCACCGCCTCGGGCCGGCAGGCGAGCGTGACCGGCGAGCCGTCGCGGAACGCCGCCGGCCGCTCGGGGTGGAACAGCGCGCCATGGGCCGCGACCGCCCCGCCGCGCGCCTCGCCGTGCAGGATGTTCGCCTTGCCGATGAAGCCCGCGACGAAGGCGGTCGCGGGCCGATCATAGACCTCCTGCGGCGGGCCGACCTGCTCGATCTCGCCGCGGTTCATCACCACGATGCGGTCGGCCATGGTCATCGCCTCACGCTGGTCGTGGGTGACGACGATCGTGGTGACGCGGAGCTTCTGCTGCAGCAGCCGCAGCTCCACCTGCATCTCTTCGCGGAGCTTGGCGTCGAGCGCGCTCATCGGCTCGTCGAGCAGGAACACCGACGGCTCCTGCGCCAGCGCCCGGGCGATGGCGACGCGCTGGCGCTGGCCGCCGGAGAGCTGGCCGATGCGCCGGTCGCCGTAGCCGTCGAGCTGCACCAGCGCGAGCAGCGCCTCGGCCTTCGCCAGCCGGTCCCTGCGCGCCATGCCGGCGATGGCCAGCGCATAGGCGACATTCTCCGCGACCGACAGGTGCGGGAACAGCGCGAAGGACTGGAACACCATCCCGAACCGCCGCACATGCGCCGGCCGGTCGGTGATGTCGGCCCCGTCGAGCAGCACGCGCCCCCGGCTCGGCGCCTCAAGCCCCGCGATCATCCGCAGAAGCGTGGTCTTGCCGCAGCCTGAAGGGCCGAGCAGCGCGGTGAGCTGGCCTTCGGGAAAGTCGAGCGAGAGGTCGGAGACGGCCGTGACCGCCCCCCAGCTCTTGCTGACCCCGCTGAGCGACAGCGCGCCCATGGCTCAGGACGACGCCAGCATGGCCTCCCACGTCTCCTTCATGAAGGTCTCGTGTTCGAGATACGCCTCGAAGGCGGGGCGGATGGCGGGCGCGCCGGAGACGGCGGCGAACTCGGCCTCGGTCAGGTCGGTCTTTTCGCGGTCGAGCAGCGGCGCGGTGCCGATCATCCGCGACATCAGCGCCTGCGTCTCGGGCTGCGAACTGAAGTCCATGAACGCCTGCGCCTCGGCCTGCTTCTCCGAGCCCTCGGCGAGGCACCAGGAGCCGTAGTTCTGCGGGTTGCCCTCCTTGGGGAAGATCGAGGCGATCGGGAAGCCGTCCGCCGCCATCAGCCCCGCGACGTCATGGTAGTAGGTGCCGCCGATGACGTCGCCGTTCTTCATCGCCTGCTCCATCTGGCTCTCCGCGCTCCACCACAGGGCGACGTTCGGCTTGAGCTCGGCGGCCTTCTCCACGGCGGCCACGATGCCGTCGCGCGAGTTCAGCGCCTCTGGCCCGCCCAGGAAGGTGGCGGCGATCACGTCGAGGAAGTTCGAGCTGTAGTTGCGCGCGACGCCGAGGCTGCTGGCGTAGACCTCGCTGTTCCAGAACTCCGCCCAGCTCTCCGGCGCCGTCACCTCGTCGGGGTTCACGACCATCGAGACGAACCACGACATCGCGCCGACGCCGACCACGCCGGTCGCGTCCTCGAACACGAAATAGGGGTCGAGCGCGCCCGCGGCGGGGATCGCCGAGACATCGAGCGGCTTCAGCAGCCCGCCGATGCGCGAGGCCTTCAGGATCGTCTCGCGGCCGTAGAGCGAGACGTCCGCCGGCACCTGCCCGGCCATTGCGGCCTGCTGCATCGTCACCAGCCAGTCGGGGCCGTTCGGCTGGGTGACGCTCTCGACCTCGATGCCGGTGGCGGCGGTGAAGGCGGGGTAGACGTGCTGCTTGAAGCTGTTCTCGAAGTAGCCGCCATAGGAGCCGACCTTGAGGCTGCGGCTCTGCGCCAGCGCCGGCGCGCCGATGGCGGCGACGGCGGTCGCGGCGGCGCCGGTCCTGAGCAGGCCGCGGCGGGTGAAGCGGAAATCGGACACGGCGAAGGCTCCCGTTGATTGAGTGGTCGGGCTGACGCTGCTTGCGCTTGCCGCTCAGCGCCAAGGCCGGCGCGCGCGCGGCGGGGCGCTATGGGTGGAAGTGATCAAAAAATATGCAAAAATGGTCATGGTCGCGTGTGTCCCATGCAGCCACTAAAGACTTGGCGCAAATTTCGCCTTCATGGCACCTTTGCGCCGCGAATCACGATGGAGAGACGAGCATGGCCGACGGCGCCGACCTGGCTGACGCGACCGAGGATCAGCGCGCGCGGCGCGTCGATGAGGCGACGCTGCCCGTGATCGACGTCTCGGCGCTGCAAGGGGCCGACCCCGCGGCGATCCGCGCCACGGCCGCGGCGCTGGGCGAGGCGGCGCGGACGTCGGGCTTCTTCTACATCGTCAACCACGGCGTGCCGCAGGCGCTGATGGACGCCCTGTTCGCCGCGTCGAAGCAGTTCCACGCCCTGCCGCGGGCGCGAAAAATGCGCTGGTGGTCGGGCTTCACGACCCACCACCGCGGCTATGTGCCGTTCGAGGAGAACGGGGCCGACTTCCCCAGGCGCATCAACATGAACGAAGCCTGGGACATGTCGTTCGAGGCGCCGGCGGACCATCCCGACCACCTCGCCGGCTGGCGCATGACCGGCCCGAACGTCTGGCCGGACCTGCCGGGCTGGCGCGAGACCGTCTCGGCCTATTACGACGCCGTGTTCGCGCTGGGGCTCAGGATGCTCGACGCGCTGGCGCTGGAGCTGGGCGTCGACCCCGCCGAACTGCGCCGGCACATCACCAACCCCACCTCGCAGCTGCGCCTGCTGCGCTATGTGCCCAACGACCTGCCTGCGACCAAGGACATCGTCGGCATCGCGCCGCATTCCGATTTCGAGTGCTTCACGATCCTGCTGCAGGGCGGTCCCGGCCTGCAGGTGATGAACGCCGAGGACGTCTGGATCGAGGCGCCGCCGGTGCAGGGCGCCTTCATCGTCAACATTGGCGACATCTTCGAGACATGGAGCGGCGGACGGTTCAAGTCGACGCAGCACCGCGTCGTGAACATCGGGCGCGAGCGGTTCTCGGCGCCGCTGTTCTTCGGGCTCGACTATCATGCGGTGGTCGAGCCGCTGCCGCCGTTTCGCACGCCCGAGACGCTGGCGAAGTATCCGCCGATCAAGGCCGGCGAGCACCTGATGCGGATGAGCGTCAACGCGTTCCGCTACATGGCCGAGGCGCGCGAGAAGGGCGACATGACGCTCGACTTCGAGGTGCCCGAGGAGAGCCCGTTCAAGCGCGTCGCGAAACCCGTCGACGCCTGAGCCGGCCCGCCACGCCGGCTTTTGCGCCGGCGCGGTTGCTGCTAGGCCTTGAGGCATGGAAGCGACGCCCCCCGAGTTCCTGACCACCCGCGAGGTCGCGGCGCTCCTGCGCGTGCGCGAGCGCAAGGTCTACGACATGGCGGCGGCGGGCGAGATCCCCTGCCGCCGGCTCACGGGCAAGCTGCTCTTTCCCCGTGCGCAGATCGAGCGCTGGCTCGGCGGCGGCGCGGCGGAGGCGCGGCCTGCGCCGGCCGGCGCGGCGGTGGTCGCGGGCTCGCATGATCCGCTGCTGGAATGGGCGATCCGCGAGTCGGGCTCGGGCCTCGCGACGATGTTCGACGGCAGCCTGGACGGGCTCGACCGGCTGGCGGAGGGCGCGGCGGTCGCCGCCGGGCTGCATGTGCCCGAGCCCGACACGGGCGGCTGGAACGTCGCGGCGGCGACGGGGCGGCTGGGCGCGTCAGCCGCGGCGCTGATCGGCTGGGCGCGGCGGCGGCGCGGGCTGATCTTCGCGGCGGGGCGGGAGCTTGGCGCGCTGCGCGACGTGCGGGGCCTGCGGCTCGCCCGGCGCCAGCCGGCGGCGGGCGCGGCGCTGTGGCTTGCCGGCGCGCTGGAGGAGGCCGGTCTCGCCGGGGCGGTGACGTGGACCGAGGCGGTCGCGCGCACCGAGACCGAGGCCGCCATGATGGTCGCGCAGGGCGAGGCCGACGCCGCGGCTGGGCTGGAGGCCTCGGCGCGGCCCTTCGGCCTGGAGTTGCTGCCGCTGACGGAGGAGGCGTTCGACCTCGCGGTGGAGCGGCGCGCCTTCTTCGAGCCGCCATTGCAGACGCTCCTCGCCTTCGCCCGCACGCCGGCCTTCGCCGCCAAGGCCGCGGCGCTGGGCGGCTACGATCTGGCCGATCTGGGCAGCGTGCGCTGGAACGGGCCCTGAGGCGGGCGGCGCGGCGACGCCGTGGGCCGCCGCGCCGCAAATGGCCTCGCGAGGTTCAGTCGGCGCGCGGCAGGGCCCCGCTCTCAAAGCCGTAGCGCGCCAGCACCGCCTGACCGGCGGGCGAGAGGATGTGCAGCGCAAGCCGCCACGCCGCCTCCGGGGCCCCGCGCATCACGGTCAGCCCATAGTCGGCCCCGACCGAGAGCGCCGGCGGGATCTGGACGATCTCCAGCTCGGGCGCCTCAGCCCGCGCCAGCACCGCGTTGGTGCAGTAGGTGAGGAACAGGTCGGCCTTCCTCTCCGACATCACCCAGGCGTACTGGTTGCGGCCCTCCGGCGCCTTGGGGCTGTCCGGCGCGCCGGTGAGCTGGAGAGCCTTCGCCTCGAGCGCCGCGCGGGCGCCGGGGCGCAGGGCCTCGGCCTTCGCGAACAGCTCGAAGGCGTAGTCGCCGGAGGGGTCGGCCTTCGGCGTCGACGTGCCCACCCGCGCCGCGTCCGACAGCATCGCGTCGAGCAGCGTGTCGGTCGTCGTCGTCACCCCCGGCGCAGTCAGCGCGCAGAGGCTGTTGCGGGCGAAGAGCGCGACCGGCCCCGCCGCGCCGGCCTCGGTCAGTCGCGTCGGGTGCGCCATGTTGGCCGAGGCGAAGACCTGCGCAGCTTCGCCCCCCTCGATGCGCTGGCGCAGCGTGCCGGAGGCGGCGAAGACTGTCGTCACCTCCACCCCCTCGGCCGCGGCGTAGTCCGCCGCGACCTCCGAGAGCGCGGCGCGCAGGCTGCCGGCGGCGTGCAGCAGCACCGGCTCGGCCGAGGCCGACCCCGCCGCCAGCGCCGCCATGACGGCGACCGCCCGGATCATCCGCCGACCTTCTCTTCGGCGGCGCTGGGGAAGAACTGCTGCTCGCCGCCGATCTGGAAGCTGGCGATCGCCGCCTGACCTTCCGAGCCCACGAGCCAGTCGATGAACTCCTGCCCGAGCGCGGTCTTGACCGACGGACACTTGTCGGCGCTCACCAGCATCACGCCATAGGGGTTGAACAGCGCCGGGTCGCCCTCGACCACGATCTCGTAGTCGCCCTTGGCGCCGTAGGAGGACCAGGTCGCCCGGTCGGTGAGCGTGTAGGCGCCCATGCCCACGGCGGCGTTGATGGTGGCGCCCATGCCGGAGCCGGTCTCGCGATACCAGCGTCCCGAGGCCGCCGCCTGATCGACGCCCGCCGCCTTCCAGAGGCTCTTCTCCTTGCCGTGGGTGCCGCTGTCGTCGCCGCGGGAGGCGAACGGGGCCTCGGCCTCGGCGATCCTGTTCAACGCGGCGGCGGCGTCCGTCATGCCCGAGATCTCGGCGGGATCCGCCTCCGGCCCGACCATGACGAAATCATTGTACATCACGTCGTAGCGACGCGGGGCGAAGCCCTCGGCGACGAAGGCGTCCTCCCGCGCGCGCGAGTGCACCAGCAGCACGTCGCCGTCGCAGTTCATGGCGTTCTTGATCGCCTGGCCGGTGCCGACGGCGACCACGCGGACCTCCGTGCCGGTCTTCTCGGTGAACTGGGGCAGGATGTGGTCGAACAGCCCCGAATTGGCCGTCGAGGTGGTGGACTGCACGAGGATGAAGTCCTGCGCCGAGGCCGAGAACGCCGGGCCGGCGATCAGGGCTGCGGCGAGCAGCGCGCGGTTGAAGTTCATGGTTCTTCCTCCCTTGGAACGGATCAGACGAGCAGCCGGCCGGCGAGATAGGCCTGGGCCTGCGGCGAACGGGGCGCGGCGAGCAGGCGCGCCGCGGGCGCGTCCTCGACGATGCGGCCGGCGTGCATGAAGAGCGCCCGGTCGGCGAGGCGGCGCGCCTGCCCGGCGTCATGGGTCACGAGCAGGACGGTGGCGCCGCCCGCGACGATGCGGCGCGCGAGGTCCTCGATGGCGGCGACGGCGGCGGGGTCGAGGCTCGCGGTCGGCTCGTCCAGCAGCAGCAGCCGCGGCCGCGCGGCCAGCGCGCGCGCCAGCGCCAGCCGCTGGGCCTCGCCGCCGGAGAGGGCGCGGGCGGGGCGGTCGGCGAGGCGCTCCAGCCCCGCCAGCGCCAGCAGCCCGGCGCGACGGGCGGCGCGTTCGCGGCGGGGGACGCCCGCGATGGCGAGCGCGTGGTCGATGTTTCCGGCGGTCGAGCGCCGCAGCAGCACCGGCCGCTGGAACACCAGCGCCACGGCGCCCTTGATCGGCGTCTCGCCCGCGCCCCAGCGCACGGCGCCCGAGTCGGGGCGGATCAGGCCCGCGAGCATGCGCAGCGCGAGGCTCTTGCCGGCGCCGTTCGGCCCCATCAGCGCGGTCACGCCGCCGGCGGGCAGCGCGAAACTCAACCCGTCCAGCAGCCGCCGCCCGCCAGCCGAGAGCGTCGCGTCCTCGATCCGCACGGGCCAGAGGCCGCGCCCGTCCTCGCGCGCCTCGGGCCGCAGGTGGGGCGGCAGGTCGGGCCGATCGTCCGGGCGCTCCTCCAAGCCATCCTCCGGGCGGTCTTGTGGGCGGGCGCCGTCAGGCATGGCCGACCCGCTCCGCCTGGGTCCGGACGCCCATGACGGCGGCGTTGACGCCGAGCGAGATCGCCAGCAGCACGATGCCCAGCCCGAGCGCCAGCGCCAGCTCCCCGCGCGAGGTCTCCAGCGCGATGGTCGTGGTCATGACGCGGGTGACGTGGGCGATGTTGCCGCCGACGATCATCACCGCGCCGACCTCCGCCGAGGCGCGCCCGAAGCCCGCCAGCGCGGCGGTCGCGAGGCTGAAGCGCGCGTCCCAGAGCAGCGTGCCGATGGTCTCGACGCGGTCGGCGCCGAGCGCCCGCAGGTACTCGTCGTACTCGGCGTTGAGGTCCGCCACCGCCTGCCGCGTCAGCGCCGCGACGATGGGCGTCACGAGGATGGTCTGCGCGATCACCATGGCCGCCGGGGTGTAGAGCAGCCCCAGCGCCCCCAGCGGCCCGCTGCGCGACAGCGCGAGATAGACCAGCAGGCCCACAACCACCGGCGGCAGCCCCATCAGGGCGTTGAAGGCGACGACCAGCGCGCCGCGGCCTGGGAAGCGCGCCACCGCCAGCAGCGCGCCGAGCGGCATGCCGACGACGCAGGAAATCAGCACCGCGGTCAGCGTCACGCCGAGCGACAGCCCGACGATCCCGAGGAACTCGGGGTCGCCGGAGACGATCAGCGCAAGCGCCGTCGCAAAGGCCGAAGCGCCGTCGTTCATGTGCGAGCCCTGCCATTCAACGCCGTATGACTGCATTATGCGTTGTTTCATGTCGAGACCGGAATCGGCGCACACTGCGCATGGAGGTTCTGCGGCCGCCTGCGTAACTCCGCGCGCGTCGCCGCCCAACCCCGCGCGGCGCCGTCGATGGGACGCCCGACCGAACATCCCGCTGGCGAAGGCCCGACTTGTCACGCCCCAGGCGATGGGCCATGAGACCGCCGCCTCGGTCTGTTGCGAAAGGCCGTCTGGTGGAGAGGTTAACCTCGCAAATCCATAGCGATAGCCGGAGGGCATGAGCAGGCTGACCCCCCGACCTACAAGACGTCCAACTGGCGGAGCTACAACGAGGCGCTCAAGCTCCGCGGCATGCTCACGGTCTGGTTCGACCCCGCGATGCGCTGGGAGGGCGCGCCGGCGGGCAGGCGCGGGCGCCGGCAGCCATGCAGCGACGCGGCGATCCAGAACTGTCTGACGCTGAAAGGTGTTGTTCGGCATGGCGCTGCGGCAGACGGCCGGATTCTTGAGAGCCTCCTGCGGCTGATCGGTCTGGACTTGAGGATGCCCGACTTCGAGTCACGCTCTGCCGTCGGCAGAAGACCTTGGCGGTCAACATCCCTTACCGCGGCTCGAACGGCCCGCTGCGCCTGCTGATCGACAGCACCGGGATCAAGGTCGAGGGCGAAGGCGAGTGGAGTGAGGCGGATCGGAAAGCATTTCGGGGGACTGTTTTCCCGCCGAACGCGCAAGCACGGCGGCGCCAAACGTCGGGTCTTGCGCAAGATCCACCTCGGGATCGATGAGCTGACGCTGGAAGTCCGCGCCATCGAGGTCACCACCAGCGACATCGGCGACGCGCCGACGCTGCCGGAGCGTCTCGGCCAGATCGCCCCAAACCACGAGGTGGTCAGCGTCACCGCCTATGGGGCCTTCGATACGCACAAGTGTCATGACGCCCCGCCGCAACGCTCGGCCTCGGAAGGAGACCACCGCGGGCCCCGCGGCGCGCAACGAGGCCCTCCGCGCGTCACGCCATCTGGGCCGGGCGATCTGGCGACGATGGAGTGGTTACCACCGCCGAAGCCGCGCGGAGACCAAAATGCACTGCGTCAAGCTCCTCGGTCAGCGCCTCATGGCGCGCAACTTCGGCCAACAGGTCGCGGGACTCCACGTCTGGGTCGCCGTGCTGAGCCGCTTCACAGCCCTCGGCATACACGTCTCACCAAGACCGTGGGGTGACCCTGTCAGGGAAAGGGGAACTCCGGCCAAACCGCGATTTGCGCGACGGAGTCACCCGGCTGCCGGGTTGTCAGCGATGAATCGGTACGCGTCTTCGAGTGCGTCGATGAAGCTCAACGCGACGTCGACACCTGCTTCGTCGACATATCTGGACACAATCAGCTCAGCGTCCCGCTTCGCCGCGGTCCGCGGCGCGACCGGCTTCGTCAGTCACTCAGCGCTGCGCCGCGCCTGACGGCGAAGATCCTCGAAATATGCTGCATCCGCTGGCGTTCCGGCCTCGGATGCGGAGCCGTCGAGGAGAAGCGCGCGGAGAGGACGACAGGGCGCGGCGCCGGGTGCTGGCTGCATGCGATAGTTTCCCGTCGGCGCAGGCGCCACAGGGGTGCCCCGCAGAAGGCGAGAACAGGGCCAGAAAGAGCGCAATCCGGCAGTTTCCGGCGCGTCGTCTCTCCCGGCGCCGGCCGACCGTCGCCCGCGCCGCGACGCTCCGAGGCAGGCGGTGATGCCGCCGTCCACGTAAAGGATCGCGCCGTTGACGAAGCCCGACGCCGGCGATGATGAAGCAGCGCTCCCCAGGTGCGTCGCAGCCACGCAATGCTGCCGCGCGAGGCGCGGTGCAAGCGCATGAAGCAGTTTAACATTTGAGTAACGGTCTCGTGAAAGAAAAACTTGAAAGTCTTTGTCTCGGTCCAGAGGATTTGGCATGAGGCTCGCCATCGCGTCGGTCGCATTGTTCTCTTCCGTGTGCGTGGCCGCATTCCTGCTCTTCTCGGCGCTGGTGGAGCGGTCCGTCATCCACAACGCCGAGGACAATTCGCTGGCTTGGGCGCGCTACGCCGCCGAGCGGCTGGAACGCTTCGAGGAGGTCGCCGCAGGCGGGCACTTCACCGAGGATGAATTGCGAACGGTCGAACCCCTCGCCCGCTTCGGCAGCCTGTTCCGGTTCAAGCTGTTCGACTCGGCCGGCATGTTGCGGTTCGACACCGCAGGGCCGGTTCAGGCCGGCGCTTCGCTGGATGCGCACAACGCCAGGGCCGCGGCGGTGGTGCGGACGCTGGAGCCGTTCACCGAAGTGTTCAACGGCGCAGAGAAGCCGGACCGCCCCGACATCTACAGCGAGACATATCTGCCGCTGGTGACGGACGGCCGCGTGGCGGCCGTGGTCGAACTCTACTTCGACATGACCCGAACGAGCGCCGAGATCACCAGCGATTACTTTGTCTTTGGCGGCGCGCTGGCGGCGCTGTTTGTTGTCGGCTGCGGCCTGCCGGCGATCGCGCTCGTGCTGCTGATGCGCAAGCTCCGCCGTCTGTACCACGATGCCCAGAGCGCCAATCGTGCGAAGTCAGAGTTTCTGGCGACCATGAGCCACGAGATCCGCACGCCGATGAACGGCGTGATCGGCATGTCGCGCCTGCTCGCCAAGACTGACCTCGACCAGCGCCAGCGGATGCTGGCCGACGTCGTGCTGCAATCCGGGGAACAACTGCTGGGCGTCATCAACGACATCCTCGACATCTCCAAGGTGGACGCCGGCAAGCTCACACTTCAGCGCGAACCGTTCCGCATCGAACGCGTGATCACGGAAACGGTCCGCACGGTCGCGCGTCAGGCCGAGGACAAGGGTGTCGAACTGGCCGTCCGGGTCCAGCCGGGACTGCCCCGCACCGCGGTCGGCGACGGCGAGCGGCTGCGCCAGGTCATGATCAACCTCGTGGGCAACGCAGTGAAGTTCACCGAGTCTGGGCAAGTCTATCTCAACGCCACGGGAACGCCGACGCGTCTCGACGGCGCCGCCGCCATCCGGCTGCGCGTCGAGGTCGAGGACACCGGCCCCGGCGTTCCGGTCGAGCAGCAGGCGACGATATTCGAGCGGTTCACGCAGGTGGACGGCACATCGACGCGACAGCACGAAGGGACCGGTCTGGGCCTCGCCATCGTCAAGGGCCTGATCGAAGCGATGGGCGGCGTCGTGGGTTTGCGCAGCGCGCCGGGATGGGGGGCGTGCTTCTGGTTCGAGGTCGTGCTGCCAGTCGCCGCAGACGTCGCGCCAGAGCGCGGCGCGCCGGTCGCCGTCGCCGGCCGTCGGGTGCTCGTCATCGACGACAACCAGACGAACCGGACGATCTGCGCCGAGCTTCTGCAATGCTGGAAACTGCGCGACGCCGCCGCATCCTCGGGACGCGAAGGGCTGGCGATGCTCAGGAACGCCATGGACGCAGGCGACCCGTTCGACCTCGTGATCCTCGACAGCCACATGCCCCGCTTCTCGGGCGACCAGACGCTGGCCGAGATCCGCAGCGATCCCGCGCTCATGGGCGTCGCCGTCGTGATGCTGTCCTCGGCGGACGGCCCCATGCCCTCCGACAGAAGCGTCGGCGCCGACCGCTACCTGATGAAGCCCGCCGCCGCCTCGGACCTGCTCGACGCGATCATGAGCGCGCTGTCGGACACCGCTCTTGGCGCGGCGCCGGACGCCGGGCGGCGGCTCGCGCTGGCGGAGCAAACCGCGCCGGCTGCGACCGGCGCATCGCCGAGCCTTGGCGTAGTCCTCCTCGTCGATGACAACGCGGTAAATCGGCTCGTCGCGCGGCAGATGCTAGCCGCGCTGCCCCTGCGCGTGTTCGAGGCGCAGAACGGCGCCGAGGCGCTCGATCTCGAGCGCGTTCACCTGCCCGACGTCATCCTGATGGACGTCTCGATGCCGGTCATGACCGGCTTCGACGCCACTCGACGGCTCAGGGAGCGCGAGCGGGCGCAGATGCGAAAGCCGGTGACGGTGATCGGCATGACGGCGCATGCGATGCCTGGCGACCGCCAGCTCTGCATCGACGCCGGCATGGACGACTATGTTCCCAAGCCCATCGATCAGGACGCCCTGCTCAAAGCGGTATGCGGAGCGATCGGCATCGATACGGCGGCCTAGTGGGGTGACTCCTGCGTTTGGAACCCTTGGTTGCGTTTGGTGATGATGGCGTCAGGGTCTGCGCGTCTTATGAGGGGGCCTGGGCTCTGGTGCTCTGAGCTCTGAGAACTGGGCGGCCTGAGCTTAGGGTTCAACGCAGCGGAGCTCACTCTCAGGCTCCGCGACCGGCGGCTCTCGGGAAGTCGCTGCACCAATGAGAACGAACCCTAGCCTAGTGCGAGAGGACGGCTCGCGTCGATTTCGGTTCGTCACGCCCCTGCGCCTGTTGTCCCGTCGCCGATCAGGATGCACTTTGTCGCGGGTTCCGCGTCGCGTTTCCTGCATCCATCGCCGTGTTGATGGCCGCAGAGTCGCCGGGCGTGGTCGCCTGAGCAGCTTGGATCGCGCTGACTTGAACATGGTGCGCTCAAGGGCGTGGGTGGGACCGTGAGACATTCGATGCGGTGGCCCCGCCTCTCCTTCGCCGGCGCCATCCGGCTCGCCTTCCTGACGCTCGCGATGGGCGCCGGCGCTCATGCGCTGCATACTTGGAAGGCGATCCGCTTCGCCGAGGAGCGGGTGGTGCTGGGGCGCCACGCGGCCGACATCGTTACGGAGTTCATCGAACTGCGCTCGGAGAAGCGCCTGCTCAGGCTCGTCGTGATCGACGCGCTCTCGGTCGGCGAGGTCGCGGCGCCCGCGCTGGAGCGGATCTTCACCGGCATGGCCGCGAGGCTGACGCGGATCGAGGCGCTGAGCGCGGCGATCGCGGCGACGTCGGGCGTCGATGCGCCGCGCGACGCGCAGATCGCGCGGCGGCAGGAGGCGGTCGACGACCTGCGCGCGTCGCTCGAGCGGCTGCGGCGGATCGCCGGGCGGCCGTCGCCGGACCTGTCGCCATCGGAGATGTTCGACGGCCCCGCGGAGCTCGATCTGGGCGACAAGCTGGAGCGCCACATCTCCGACGAGTTGGCCGCCCTCGCCCTGAAGCGGGCCGCCGCCGACCGTGCGCTGGCGCGCCAGCAGCGCGTGACAACCGCCGTCATGCTCGCCTTCGTGCTGGCGAGCGGCCTGCTGGCGCTGCATTTCGCGCGCCGCCTGCGCCGGCCGGTTCTGGAGCTGACCGAGGGCATCGACGCGATGCGGGCGGGGCGGCTCGACCACCGTATCCCGACCGGCCGCGACGACGAGTTCGGCCGCCTCGCCGCCGGCGCCAACGCGCTGGCCGAAGGACTGCAACAGGCGCGCGGCGCCGAGGCGGCGCTGCGCGCCGGGCTCGAACGGGAGGTGGCGGCGCGAACCGCAGACCTGCGCCGGACGCTCGAGGAGCTGGAGCGCGCCGACGCTGACCGCCGCGTCCTGCTCGCCGACCTGAGCCATGAGTTGAGGACGCCGCTGACGGTGGTGCGCGGCGAGGCGGACGTGGCGCGGCGCGGGGCGGAATTGCCCGCCGCCACGTATCGCGCCGTGCTCGGCCGCATTGTCGAGGCGACAACCCAGATGGCGCGCGTCACCGACGACCTGCTCGGGATCGCCCGGCGCCATGACACCGCGCTTTCGGTCACCGCTCGGCCCACCGACCCCGCCGCAGCCGTGCATGGCGCATTGCGGCTGCTCGGCGGCAGGGCCGACAGGGTGGTCTGCCGCCTGCCCGCGGAACCCGCTCGCTGCTGCGTCGACGCGCTGCGCCTTCAGCAGGTGATCCAGGCGCTGCTCGACAACGCCCTCAGCTATTCCGACGGCCCTGTCTCGATCGCCTGCGACCACGAGGACGGCGACTGGATCCTGACCATCCTCGACGACGGCGCCGGGATGACCGATGACGAGCGCGCCGAGGCGCGCCGCCGCGGCTATCGCAGCCCGGCCGCGCGCCTCCGCCGCCCGGAAGGGCTGGGGCTCGGGCTTGCGATCGCCAGCGAACTCCTCGACCGAATGGACGGGGCGCTCGCCCTGCGCGCCGGACCGGGCGGCAGGGGCACGGCCGTCGAGATCCGTCTGTCGCTCATGGAGGACGCATGACGCGCGTGCTGCTTATCGAGGACGATCCGCGCATCGCCGCGTTCCTGATGCAGGGCCTTGCTGTCGAAGGCCATGCCGTGCGGCATGCGGCGACCGGGGCGGAGGGGCTCGAACTCGCGCGGCAGGCGCAGGCGGAAGGCGCGAGCGGCGTGGTGATCCTCGACGTGATGCTGCCCGATCTGCACGGGCTGGACCTGTGCCGGACCCTGCGCCGTCAGGGCGTGACGCTGCCGATCCTGATGCTCAGCGCGCTCGGCGACAGCCATGATCGCATCTCGGGTCTGCGGATGGGCGCCGACGACTATCTGGCCAAGCCCTTCGACTTCGACGAGTTGCTCGCGCGCATCGAGGCGCTGAGCCGGCGCAGCGCCGCCAACTACCAGGCGCGCGACGCCGTGATCCGGCTGGGCGCGCTCGCCTTCGACACCGAGCGGATGATCGTGACGCGCGACGGGCGGGAGATCGCGCTGACCGCACAGGAGCTTGCGATGCTGCATTGCTTCGTCTCGGCGCCGGGGCGCCTCTTCACCCGAGAGCGCCTGCTGGCCGAAGTGTGGCGGACCGATCGCGACCCGCTGACCAACATCGTGGACGTCTATGTCGGAAGGCTGCGCAGGAAGCTGGGAAAGGGCCCGGACCTGCCGGAGATCCGGACCCTGCGCGGCATGGGCTATCGCCTCACGGCGCCCGGCGGGCCGGATTACTCCGGCGCATAGGGCAGCGAGGAGTGGTGCAGGATCATCTGCAGCGACCCCGCCTCGTCCTTCAGGAAGCCCCAGGTCTTGTCCACCGAGACCACGCTGCCGTCCTCGTTCGTGAAGTGCACCTTGCCGATGGTCTGGGCCGTGTCGCCGGCGATGAAGATGGCGGCGTTCTCGATCTCGACCTTGACCCAGCCCTTGCGCGCAAAGCCGCTGTCCTTGGGATAGTCGGGATCCTGCGCGACGAAGTAGGAGAGCGCGCCCTCCTTGCTGTCGCGGAAGGTCTGCGGCAGCTGGGTCAGCGTCGGCTTGAACAGGATCGGCCCGAACTCGAAGCCGTAGATGTCGTCGAGCAGCGTGTCGGCGAGCGCGCGCGCTTCCGCGTCGGTGGCGGCGGCGTCGATGGCGACGACCGCGTCGCCCCAGGCGATCTGGGCCGCCTCGACCTCGGCCTGGGTCACGCTGGATCCGGGCATCACGGTCGCCTCGACGGCCAGCGCGGGCAGCGAGAGGGCGAGAACAGGGGCGGCGAGGACGAGGCTGCGCAGGAAGGTCTGCATGGGTCACTCCAGCTCATGGGGTTGTCCGGGCGACAGCGCCCGCCCCTTCGACATGCCCCCCGCGTCTGAGCCCTGCGTGAGCGCCAGATGAACCTGCGATGAATGGCCCGCCGCGGTAGTGCCCCCGCTGGTTGTGCAGGAGGCGGCCGCGCGCGGAGCCATCGGCGTAGCGCATGCATGGCCGGCGCCGCCGCCCGCGACCGCGCCCGCGGGCGCCTGATCGACGCGGGCCTCGCGCGCGCAGTGAGCCGGCATCCGGGGCGCGTGCGCGCAGCGGCGAGCCCCGGATGACGCCCGACCCCGATCTGAAAGAGCCGTCGCGCCAGTTGACCCGACGAACGCGCCGCGAGGACCCGCCGCGCACAGCTTCCTCGGATGCGGGCGCTCGACCCCCACTGGCCGGCCTCTCCCATCCCACCCCGAGCGTGAAGACCTGCAGAGCCGCCGCGCACCGAGCGGCGCGCTTTGTCTGGTGGATAAGCGGGCTTCCGAATTGCAGCCAGCACCTCAGCCGGTCAGAGGCGCGAACTTGGCGCCGTCGCCCGGGCGGCGTGGAAGGAACTGACCCAGAGCGCCGCACGAGAGGACGCCTGGCTGCGAAGCTTCGCGACTTTCGATAACATCGTGACGGCGCCCCGCGGGCAGCCACGCGAACGGCGGCTGCCGGGAGGGTAAGGACATGGCCGAGATTGCAAGGCGAAGCTGCGCACCGCCTTGCGCTTCTGCGCATTGCTGGGCAGAGTTTCCCCGCGCGATCAGGAAGGGCCCCCATGTATGAGTCGACAGTAACGGCCAAGGGTCAGACGACGCTTCCCAAACACGTGCGCGATCTTCTTGGCCTCGAGGCGGGCGACCGCATCCGGTATCTCGTCACCGGCGACACCGTCCGCATCCTGCGCCCGCGCAAGGCGATGAGCCTCTGTGGCGCGCTGAAGCGCGAGGGGCCGGCGATCAGCCTCGAGGCGATGGACGCGGCCGTCCGCGCCCGGGCGTCCCGGATGGACGACCCGTGATCGGCGTCGACACCAGCATCCTGGTCCGGTTCCTCGTCCAGGACGACCCGAAGCAGTCCGACGCCGCGTGCTCGCTCTTCGCCCGCTGCAGCGTCCGCGAGCCCGCCTTTATCGGACGCGAGGCGCTGATCGAGACGGTTTGGGTTCTCGAAAGCGCCTATGGGTTCGCGCCGGCGCGGGTCGCCCCCGTCATTCTTGGGCTGCTCGAGGCTGAGGAGATTGTCGTCGAGGCGGCGGAAGACGCCGTGGTCGCCGTCGAGGCCTATGGCGCCGGCATGGCGGACTTCGCCGACCACATGATCGTCGCGGCCGCGCGGCGTTCGGGTTGCGCGACGCTCTACACTTTCGACCGCAAGGCGGCCCGCCACAACGACGCGACGCTTCTCGTTCGGTAGGCATGGCTTGACAGGCTGCGGAGACCCCCGGATCGGATCAGTCCACGCCCCATGAGCGTCGGCTGTTCCGCCTCGGCCCCAACCCCGACGAGCGGCGGCCTGCGGGAGTTCGTGATGCATGGTCAGCCTACGTCTTCGGCACAGGCGCGGACCATTTCCGCTCAGTCCTCCGCCTCGCCCTCCCAGTAGCCGACCTCGGCGCTGGCGGGCGCAAAGAAGCTGCGGCCGTGCGGGCCGCGCATGGGTCCGCCGCCGCCGGTGACGACGCCGATCTTGCCGCTGTCGGGATATTCGAACACGTCTGTCGCCGCGAGGCCGGAGAAGGCGAGGTAGCGCAGGTCCTCGTCGCCCGCGTTGACCAGCTGGAAGGGGATGCCCGTGCCGGGCGCGATCCGAACCATGTCGCCGGGGCGCAGGGTCTGCGCAGCGTCGCCGTAGCGCAGCGTCGCTTCGCCCGACAGGATCAGGAACAGCTCCTCGTTCACATGATGGAAATGGCGCGGCCAGGCGGCCTTGCCGGGCGGCGTGACGGTCAGCGTCACGCCGATCTGGCTGGTGCCGAGCGCGCGGCCCACCGCCGCCATGCGCGCCGCGATGCGGGCGCCGTGGCGGTTCTCGTCACTGAGGGCGGGGTCGTCGAGGATGGCGTCGATGTTGACGACAGGCGCGCGGTCCATGGCGTGTCTCCTATTCAATGCCCATTTTGCCTTTCACGTGGCCGAGCAGGGCGACCATCTCCTTGGCCGGGCTGAACTCGACATAAGCCGTATCCTCCGGGAAGCTGACGCTGTGGCCCGGCGGCCAGTAGTAGACCTCGCCGGCCTTCACCGTCTCGGTGGCGCCGTCGGTGTAGACCACCTCGATGCGCCCCTCGATCACGTAGCCCCAGTGCGGCACCTGGCAGTGGTCGTTCGGCAGGCCCTGCAGCACCGGGGCGAAGTCGACGCCCCTGGCCATGCGCAGATGGCCCGACATCATGCCGCCCCAGTCAGCGCCTTGCACCGTGACGCCTTCGACGCCGATCGCCGTCGGCAGGTTCTCGATGGTCTCGCGCATGTCCGTCTCCTTCGCGATGGGGGTTGCTTGTCAGATGCGCCGCGCGCGGCGCAGCAGGGTCAGCGCGGCGAGGCCCGCAAGCAGCAGCGGCGCGGCGGCGGGCAGCGGAATGGGCGCGATGTCGGGGGCGAATGCGGCGACGGTGTAGTCGCGCGTCTCGCTGAAGACGAAGGCCGGGATCGGGTCGCCCGCCGCGTCGAGCAGGATCAGCCCGTCAATCTCCAGCGAAGTCAGCGCGCTGAGCGTGGCTGGTCCGAGGCTGTCTCCGTCGCTGGAGGCCACCAGCGCGAACCCTAGCGAAAAGGCGCCGGCGAGGGCGTCCGGCGCATCTGCTCCCCGGTTGGGATTGCGGCGGATGACGTCCTGGCAGAGGGCGTCGCAGACCGCCGCCGTCGGGGTCGGCGTGAAGAGGCTGCGCGTCCCCGGCGTCACGCCGAACGCAACCCCCGCGCCGCCGCCGATGGGGCCGGTCAGATCGGTGACGAAGCCGTTGGGCCCGGCCGCCTCGCGCTGGCGCACCGCGACGCGCTCGGCCTCGTCGCGGAAGGATTCCACGCCGATCCGCAGGTTGCCGAAGGTGCTCTGTCCCGCCGGGCGCGGCAGGCCGGTGGCGGGGTCGATCTCCTCGATGTCGCCGGTCAACCGGCCGCTCAGCGCCACCGTGGCGGGTTGGCTCACCACGCCGGCGGCGGGGCCGGACTGGATGATGACGTAGAACAGCCGCTCGAAGATCGCGGCGTCGACGATGCCGGACGTGAACGGATCGAGATCCAGCAGCACGCCGAGGCTGGCGGCGTCCGCCCGCCCCTGTCCGCGCGCCGAGCCGTCCAGCGACACGAACGTCTCGTTCACCGCCGCCGGATCGGTGATGCGCGGCCCTAGCCTGCCGAACTGGGTCGAGGCGACCGTGGCGGCCTGCGCCGATGCGGCGAGCCCCGTGGCGAAACCGACGATGAGCACTGCGCGTCGCATGGGCGACCTCCCTGAGAATGACCCGCAGCGCCGGATTGCGCCGCGAGACTGACGCTCGCTCGCAGCCGTTGCGCCCTGCGTGGCCGTCCGCGTTGAAAAAGCGTTACCGAGCTGCGCTTGCCTCGACTCGGGCGGGCGCGGAGGCTGCCGCCATGGCTGAGGCGATTACTCTGGAGCTGGTTGGCGGTTTTTCCCTGCGCGGCGCCGGCGGCGCCGTGCTGCCGGCGCCGGGTCGCCGGGCCGGGGCGCTGCTGGCCTATCTGGCGCTTGAGCCGTCGCGCGCGCATTCGCGGGACAGTCTCGCGGCGCTGCTCTGGCCCGAGGCCGGGCCCGCCGAGGCGCGCGCGGCGCTGCGTCAGGCGCTGCACGCCCTGCGCCGCGCCCTCGGTCCGGCGGCGGGAGCGATAGAAGCCGACGGCGCGGCGCTGCGGCTGGCCCCGTCGGGCCTTCCCTGCGACGCCGCGGCGCTGGAGAACGCAACCGCTGACGCGGATGCGCTGCGCCGCCTGCGGGCGAGCTGGCGCGGCGAATTGCTCGCCGGCTCGGCTCCTGCCGGCGCGGCGCACGAGGCGTGGCTGGAGACGCGCCGCCGGACGTTCGCGGAGCGTCTCGCCCGCGCCTATCGTGGCCTGCTGGAGAGCGATCTTGAGGCCGCGCGGTGGGACGAGGCGCTGGCGACCGCGCGTCGGCTGGCCGCCGTCGACCCGCTTGACGAGACGGCGGCCCTCGGCGCCATGCGCGCGCTCGCCGGCGGCGGCGACAGGCCGGGCGCGCTGCGGGTTCACGACGCGCTGGCCGAACGGCTGAGGGCGGCGCTTGCGGCCGATCCCGGCCCCGAGCTGGCCGACCTTGCGCGGCGGCTTCGCCGGCCCCCGTCGCCGTCGATCGCGCGCGCCGCCCATGCCGCGCCCGATGCGGCCGACGCCGCGCCGGTCGTGCTGTTGTGCGTTCATGTCGCGGCCGAAGCCCGCGGCGCTGCCCGTCGCGCCGCGCTCGACGCGGTCGCCGCGGCGGCGCGGGCGGCGGGCGGTGTGGAGACCGCCCGCAGGCCCGACGCGCTCTACGCCGCCTTCGGCGGCGAGGGCCTGCGGGCGGCGCATCTCGTCGCCGCCGCCGCAGCTGCGGCCGACGCCGTTCAGGGTTCCGCGGAGCCGGCCCGCGCGGCGCTGACAGTGGCCACCCTGCGCGACGGCGGCGGCGAGCGACCGCCCTGGATCTGCGCCGCCGACACGGCGGAGGCGGACCGGCTCGCCGCGACGACGGCGCCGGGCGAAGTCCTCGCCCACCCTTCCCTGGCCCGTCTTGACGGCGCCGAGCGGCTGAGGCTCGCCGCAGTCGTCGATGGCGCCGGCATGCGCGCGCTGCGGCTCGGCGGCGTCGCGCTGGCGCCAGATGGCGGGGACATGGTCGGCCGCGTCGCCGAGCGCGCGCAGCTTGTCGCCGCCGCCCGCGCCGTGGCCGCGGAGGGCGGCGCGCGCGTCGTCGCGTTGCGCGGCGAGCCCGGCGCCGGCAAGAGCCGCCTGATCGCCGCGGCGCAGGCGACGTTACGCGCGGCGCACGGCTTCCGGACGGTCACGGTGACGCCGCCGACAGGGGCGCTGGCGGCCGAGGGCGCGCTGCTGCGGGCGCTGACGGCGGCGCTCGGCTGCGGCGAGTGTCGCGCCGACGCCGCCGACGCGCATGGCCGGGCCGCGTTGCGCCGAGACCACGCTGCGGCCGCCATCCGCGCCGCCAGCGGGCCGCTCTGCATTGCGCTTGAGGACTTCGAGCGCGCGGCGCCCGCCGACGCCGCCGAGCTCGCCGCGCTTGTGGTCGCGCTGGCCGATGCGCCGGCGCTGTGGCTGGCGGCGACGCGGCGCGGCGAGGGCGCGGCGGACCTGCTGCTCGATGGCGTGGCCGGACGCGCGCCCGTCGCGACGCTGGATCTGGCGCCGCTTTCCGACGCCGAGGCGCGCGCCATGGCGGCGCGCAGCGGCCTCGACCCTGCGCGTCAGGCGGCCTGCGTCGCGCGCGCGCGCGGCAACCCGCTGTTCCTGTCGCAACTGCTGCGCCACGCGGACGAGGGGCCGGATGCTCCGCCGCCGCCCAGCGTGCTGGGCGCCGTCGCCGCGCGGCTGGACAGGATCGGGGCGGCGGCCAGGGCGCTGCTGCGCGCGACGGCCGTGCTGGGCGACGCGACGACGGCGCAGGCGGCGCTCGCACTCTCGGCGACAGGGCCGGAGGCGTTGCGGGAGGCGACGGGGCGGGGCCTGCTGGTCGCCGACGGCGACAGGCTCGCGTTCGAGCATCCGCTGGTGCGCGAGGGCGTGCTGGCCGCGACACCCGGCGAGGCGCGCGAGAGGCTGCATGCGCGTGCGGCGCGGATCGCAGGCGCGGCGCGGCCGGCGGCGCGTGCGCGCCACCTGCTGGCCGCGCGCGACCCGCAGGCGGCGGACGCCCTGCGTGTCGCCGCCGCGGCCGAACGCGCGGCGGGACGGTACGCCGACGCCGTCGCGCTCGCGGAAGGCGGCAGGGCGCTGCGTCCGCCGCCGCGACTGGCCGCCGCTCTGGCGCTGGAGGCGGGGCGCGCGCTGCTGGCGCTGGGGGAGCCGGGCCGCGCCTTCGAGGCGTTGGGCGACGCCGTCGCGCTGGACGGCGGCGCGGCGGTGGAGGCGACCCTCGCCCGCGCCGCCGCGTGCCGCGCGCTCGACCGTCTGGACGACGGGCTCGCGATGGTGGACGCCGCTGAGGCCGCGTTGCGGCCCCACGACCACGCCCTGCGCGCCGAGGCAGCTCTGACGCGCAGCCGTCTCGCCTTCGCGCAGGGTCGACCCGACAGCGTCGAGGCCGCCGCCGCGGAGGCGCTGGAGGCTGCTCGCCTCGCCGCCGCGCCGGCGCTGCAGGCGGCTGCGTTCGGCGGGCTTGCCGACGCCGCCTACGCCGGCGCGCGTCTGCGCAGCGCGACTGCAAGGCTTGAGGAGAGTCTCGCGCTATGCGCCCGCCACCGGCTCGACCGCGAGGCGCTGGCGCAGCAGTCGCTGCGCGTCCATCTGCATATCTACCGCGGCCGCCTGCGCGGCGCGCTCGACGACGCGGCGGCGGGCGCGGCGCAGGCGCGCGCCATCGGCGCATGGCGGGCCGAGATCAACCTCCTGCTCGGCGTGGCGGCCGCGGCGTTCTCGCTGGAGCGGCTCGATCGCTGCGCCGATGCCGCCGAGGCCGCAGCGGCGCGCGCCGCAGCGACAGGCGCGCGCCGGTTCGACGTGGTCGCCGCGCTCTATCTGGCGCGCATTCGCCTCGTCTCCGGCGACACCGCAGCGGCCCGCGCGCTGATCGAGCGCGCGCGCGACGGAGCCGCCGCCACCAGCGCGGCGGTGTATGGCGCGCAGGTCGAGGCGCTGGCCGCCTGCGCCGCCGAGACGCCCGAGGCGGCGCAGGACGCGTTAGAGGGCGGGGCTCGACTGCTTGCTGCGGGCGCGATCTCGCACAACGCGCTGCGCTTCCATCCCAATGCGGGCCTCGTCGCCCTGCGCCATGGCGACGCCGAGCAGGCGGTCGGCGCCGCGCGCCGCCTCGAGGCCGTTACGGCGACCGAACCGATCGCCTGGAGCCGCCTGCATGCCTCGGCGCTGCGCGCGGCTGTGGCCGCCGACGCCGGCGCGTCAGCGCGCACCGCGCGTATTGCCGGGCGTTTGGGGTTCACCGTGCTTGCGCGCCTGTGCGGCGGGGCGCGGCCGCGCGTCATCGCCTGACGCCGGGGGACCACTCCTCGGCGGGGAGGCGTCGCAGCCGGCCGCTCTCTCAAAAGGCCCACCGCAGGCGTTGGCCGCTGCGAGCGGTCGTCATCGCGGAGACGGACGACCGCCAGTCGATCGCGGTGATCGAGGGGCGCGCTACGATCGGACTTCGCGTCTTCGAGGCTTGGTCAGGACCGCTCAAGGTAAACCGCGCCCAGATTATGAATAGGCGCTGGAGCGTGACCCCCTTCATTTTCCTAAGGTCAATGATCCATGGCGCCGTTCGTCTGTGATCCCGCCCCGAAAAAGTGGACGGGGTCAGGCCGCCATCCGCGCCATGCTGATCGATAATCCCCGCGCCGCGTTCGACGCGACCGCGCGCGGCCAGGCCACGGAGACGACGCCATGAAGCCCCGCATCCTGCTCGCCGGCGAAGGCTGGGTCAGCGCCGCCACCCGTTTCAAGGGGTTCGACCAGTTCGGCTCGGTGACGTTCCACCTCGGCGCCGAGCCGCTGGTGGCGGCGCTTAAGGCGCGGTGGGACGTGCGCTACATGCCCGCCCATGATTGCGCGACGGAGTTTCCCTGACGCTGGGGGGACTGCGCGACTACGACGCCGTGATCCTCTCTGACCTCGGCGCCAACTCGCTGCTGCCGCACCCCGACGTCTGGCTGCACGGCCGCGCGTCGCCAACCCGGTGAGGCTGCTTGGCGAATATGCGAGGGCCGGCGGCGGGCTGGCGATGATCGGCGGCTATCTCAGCCTCCAGGGCTTCGACGGCGTGGCGCGCTGGCGCAACACCGCGGTCGAGGCGGCGCCGCCGGTGACGTGCCTGCCGTTGGACGACCGCGTGGAGACGCCGGAGGGTTTTTCCGCCGTGATCGATGCGCCCGGCCATCCCATCCTCGCCGGGCTGACCGAGGCGCCCTGGCCCGTGCTGCTCGGGCTCAACGAGACGGCGCTCAAGCGGGCCGGGACGCTGCTCGCCTCCGCCCCCGCCGCGCAGGGCGGCCATCCGCTGCTGGCCGTGGGCGAGCACGGGGAGGGGCGGTCGCTGGCGTGGATGTCCGACCTCGGGCCGCACTGGGCGCCGTAGCCCTTCGTCGACTGGCTCGGCTACGGCCGTTTCTGGAACCAGGCGCTGGACTGGCTGGCCCGGCGCGCGGACTGATTGCGACGATCCGGCGCATCTCGCCTTTGCAATCGCGGCGCAAGCGCTTAACCATTGGGCCATGAATGATCCTGTGAGCACCGGCAAGCAATGGGGCGCCCAATCCGCAGGCGCCCTGTCGCGCGGCGCCGGCGGCCTGAGCGTCGAGGGCCTCACCGTCACCCTCGGCGCCGGCGGCCCGGCGGTGATCGACGCGGCTTCCTTCGCCGTGGGGCCGGGAGAGACGCTCTGCGTCGTCGGCGAATCGGGCTGCGGCAAGAGCCTCACGGCGCTTGCGCTGATGGGCCTGCTGCCCTCGCCGCCGATGCGCCGCGTCGCGGGCCGGGCGCTCTTTCAGGGGCGCGACCTGTTCCAGCTTCCGCCTGCGGAGATGCGCGCCCTGCGCGGCGACCTCATCGCGATGATCTTCCAGGAACCGATGACGGCGCTGAACCCCGCCTTCACCATCGGCGACCAGATCGCCGAGGCCGCGCGCCGCGGCGGCCTCGCGCCTGCCGCCGCGAACGCCCGTGCGCGCGAGATGCTGGGGCGCGTCGGCATCCCCGACCCCGCCGCGCGCATGGCCGCCTTTCCGCACCAGCTCTCGGGCGGCATGCGCCAGCGCGCCATGATCGCCATGGCGCTGGTCAACGACCCCGCGCTGGTGATCGCCGACGAGCCGACCACCGCGCTTGACGTCACCATCCAGGCCCAGGTGCTGGATCTGATGCGGGCGCTGCAGCGCGAGAGCGGCGCCGCGCTGATCCTCATCACCCATGACCTCGGCGTGGTGGCGGAGATGGCGAGCGATGTGGCGGTGATGTACGCCGGCCGCGTGGTCGAGGCGGGCCCCGCGGAGAGGGTGCTGCGCGACCCCCAGCATCCCTACACGCTGGGCCTGATGGCCTCCACGCCTGGGCTGGGGCCGGCGGGCGGACGCCTCGCCGCCATTCCCGGCCTCGTGCCGGCGGCGGAGGCGATGCCGCCCGGCTGCCGCTTCGCCCCGCGATGCCCGTTCGCCGAAGGCGCCTGCGCCGCCGCGCCGCCGCCGGATGTCGAGATCGACGGCCGCCGCGTCGCCTGCATCCGGGCGCCGCTGGAGACGCTGGCGGGACGCGCCGCGTGAGCGGGGTTCTGGAGGCGCGCGACCTGGTGAAGCGGTTCCCGGCGGGCCGCTCCCTGTTCGGCCCGCCGCGCCTCATGACCGCCGTGGACGGCGTGTCGCTGAGCGTGGAGGAGGGCGAGACGCTCGCCATCGTCGGCGAGTCCGGCTGCGGCAAGTCCACGCTGGCCCGCCTGCTCATCCGCCTGCTGGAGCCCGACGAGGGCCGGGTGCTGCTGAACGGCCGCGACGTGACCCACCTGCCCGAGAGCCGCCTGCGCCCGCTGCGCCGGGCCCTGCAGTTCATCTTCCAGGACCCGTTCTCCAGCCTCAACCCGCGCATGAGCGTCGGCGCGCTGGTCGAGGAGCCGATGCGCGCCCATGGTCTCGGGACCGCCGCGGAGCGCCGGGCGAGGGCGCTCGCGCTGCTGGCGCGCGTCGGCCTGCGCCCCGAGCACGCCGGGCGCTACCCGCACGAGTTCTCCGGGGGCCAGCGTCAGCGCGTCGGCATCGCGCGGGCGCTGGCGACGGGGCCGAGCGTGCTGATCGGCGACGAGCCGGTGTCGGCGCTCGACGTCTCGGTGCAGGCGCAGGTCATCAACCTGCTGCAGGATCTCAAGGCCGATTTCGGGCTGACGCTGATCGTCATCGCGCACGACCTCGGCGTGATCCGCCACATGAGCGACAGGGTGGCGGTGATGTATCTCGGCCAGATCGTCGAGCTGGCGCCGGCGCGAAGCTTCTTCGCCGGCCCGCTGCACCCCTATGCGCGGGCGCTGGTTGCCGCGACGCCCGGCGCCGGCGGCGGCGCGCCGCTGAAGGGCGAGCCGCCGAGCCCCGCCGACCCGCCGCCCGGCTGCCGCTTCCACCGCCGCTGCCCCCACGCCGAGCCGCGCTGCGCCGAGGGGCGACCGCCGCTGCTCGCCGTGGGCGAGGGCCGCTCGGTCGCCTGTTTCCGCTGGCGCGAGATCGGCGCCGGCCCCGCCGCGCCGGCGGCGCCGGCGCTGACCGAGGCCGCCGCGGCGCGCTTCGCGCTCTACCGCGACGCGCTGGACGCCAAGGGGCCGGCAAGCGCCCCGCAATGACGCCAATCCCGACAGAGGAGCCGACCACCGTGCCGAGAACCATTACCGCCATCGCCCTGCTGTTCGCCGCGTGCGCCGCAGGAACCGTCGCCGCCGCGCAGGAATTGCGCATCGGCCTGCAGGACGACGCCGACATCCTCGACCCCGACCAGTCGCGCACCTTCGTCGGCCGCATCGTCTATGCGGGACTGTGCGACAAGCTCGTGGACATCGACCCAGACCTCACCATCGTGCCGATGCTGGCGACGGGCTGGGAGTTCTCCGATGGCGGCACGACGCTGACCATGCAGCTCCGCGACGGCGTCACGTTCCATGACGGCACGCCCTTCGACGCCGCCGCCGTCGTCGCCAACATCGACCGCAGCAAGAACCTGCCCGAGAGCCGCCGCAAATCCGAGCTCGCCTCCATCGAGAGCGCCGAGGCGACCGGGCCGCTGGAGGTGACGATGAAGCTCGGCGCGCCGGACGCGACGCTGCTCTCCCAGTTCGCCGACCGCGCCGGCATGATGCTGTCGCCGACCGCGACCGAGGCGATGGGGCTCGACTTCGGCCTCGCCCCCGTCTGCTCCGGCCCGTTCAAGTTCGTCGAGCGCGTCCAGCAGGACCGCATCGTGCTGGAGAAGTTCCCCGAGTACTGGAACGCCGACGCGATCCACCTGGAGCGCGTCGTGTACCTGCCGATCCCCGACACGACCGTGCGCTTCGCCAACCTGCGCGCGGGCGACCTCGACATGCTGGAGCGGCTGGCGGCGACCGATCTCGCCGCCGCGAAGGCGGACCCTGACCTGACGGTGGAGAGCGCGGTGTCGCTCGGCTACCAGGGCGTCACGATGAACGTGGGCAACGGCCCGCGCGCCGACAACCCGCTCGGCCGCAGCGCGCTGGTGCGGCAGGCGCTCAGCCTCTCGATCGACCGCGGGGCGCTGAACCAGGTCGTGTTCGAGGGCGCCTTCGCGCCCGGCAACCAGCCTTTCCCGCCGGGCTCGGCCTGGTACGACGAGCGCTTCCCTGTGCCGACGCGCGACGTCGCGCAGGCGAAGGCGCTGCTGGCGGAGGCCGGCCATCCCGACGGCGTCGACATCGAGCTTCAGACCACCAACAACCCGGTCCAGCTCCAGGTGGCGCAGGTGCTTCAGGCGATGGCCGCCGAGACGGGCATCCGGCTCAACATCGTCTCCAAGGAGTTCGCGACCCAGCTCAAGGACCAGACCGCGGGCGATTTCGAGGCCAGCTCGATCGGCTGGTCCGGCCGCACCGACCCCGACGGCAACATCCACCAGTTCCAGACCTGCGGCGGCGGCATCAACGACAGCAGGATCTGCATTCCGGAGGTGGACGAGCTGCTGAACGCCGCCCGCGTCGGCGAGGATTTCGCCGCCCGCAAGGCCGCCTATGACGACGCCCGCGACATCCTCGTGAAGGAAGGCTCGATCATGTATCTCTACCACCCGACCTGGATCTGGGCGCTCGACGACGCCGTGACCGGCTTCGTCCCCTATCCCGACGGCATGATCCGCCTCGAAGGCGTGAGGAAGGCCGGCTGAGCCGCGCCGCTGCGCCGGGCCCGACCCGGCGCCGCCCACCGCGCCCGGGCGGAGCCCGCCCACCGCGCCCGGGCGGAGCCCGCCCCGGCTGAGGTCGCTGCGCCGAAGCGCCCGCGTCCCGGCGCCAACCGGTCCCCGTGCTTGCGGGGGCCGCTCACCCGTCCAGAGCCGAGCCGATGACACGCTTTATCCTGCGCCGCCTGCTGATCGCGATCCCCACCGTGATCCTGATCTCGGTGTTCGTGTTCCTGCTGCAGAAGCTGCTGCCGGGCGACCCGGTGCTGGCGCTCGCCGGCGAGGAGCGCGACCCCGAAACGCTCGCCTTCCTCCGCGAGAAGTACCGCCTCAACGACCCGCTGCCGATGCAGTATCTCTACTGGGCGCAGGCCGCGCTGCAGGGCGACCTCGGCATCTCGCTGCGCACCCGCCAGCCGGTGCTGGAGCTGATCGGCGAGAAGCTGCCGGTGACGCTCCAGCTCGCCGTGATGAGCCTGACCGTCGCAGTGGCCATCGGTGCGCCGATGGGCGTGCTGGCGGCGGTGAAGAAGGGCACCTTCTGGGACTGGATCGCCAACGCCGTGGCGCTCTCGGGCCTGTCGATCCCGAATTTCTGGCTGGGGATCATGCTGATCCTCTTGGTCTCGGTGAATCTCGGCTGGCTGCCGGCCTCGGGCTACAGACCGCTCTCCGAGGATTTCTGGCAGTCGATCCGCACCATGCTGATGCCGGCCTTCGTGCTGGGCACGGGGCTCGCCGCGGCGCTGATGCGCCATACCCGCTCCGCCATGCTCGGCGTGCTGCGGATGGACTACGTCCGCACGGCGCGGGCGAAGGGCCTGAGCGAGCGCCGCGTGATCCTGCGCCACGCGCTGCGCAACGCGCTCGGCCCGGTGGTGACGGTCTCGGCGCTGTTGTTTGGCGAGCTCCTGGCCGGCGCGGTGCTGACCGAGCAGATCTTCACCATTCCCGGCTTCGGCAAGGCGATCGTCGACGCCGTCTTCAACCGCGACTACGCGGTGGTGCAGGGGGTGGTGCTGGTGACGGCGCTGGCCTTCATCGCAATGAACCTGCTCGCCGACGTCGCGCAGGCGCTGCTCAACCCCCGTCTGAGGGACGCGCCGTGAGCGCCGCGCTGGAGCGGGAGACCACGCGCGCCGGCCCGTCCGGCGCCGCGTCGGCGCGCGGCGGGGCGTCTTCGGACGCCACGCCCGATGCGGCGGCGCGCCCCGCCCGCCGGCGCAGCCGCGTCTGGGCGAAGCTGCGCGCGAGCCCAACCGCGCTGGTGGGCGGCGTCCTTGTCGCGGCCTTCGCGCTGATCGCGCTCGCCGCGCCGCTGACCGGGCTCGACCCCGCCGCGACCGACTGGGGCGCGATCCGCAAGCCGCCTTCCGCCGCCCACCCGCTCGGCGCCGACGAGCTTGGCCGCGACGTGCTGGCGCGGATGGTCTGGGGCGCGCGCGCCTCGTTGCTGGCCGGCGTGGTGTCGGTGGCGATGGCGGTGGCGGTGGGGGCGCCGCTCGGCATGCTCGCCGGCTGGGCGCGGGGCTGGACCGACGCCGCCATATCCCGCGCCACCGAGGCGCTGCTGGCCTGCCCGTTCCTGATCCTCGCCATCGCCTTCGCCGCCTTCCTCGGGCCGTCGCTCACCAACGCGATGATCGCCATCGGGCTTTCGGCGGCGCCGGTGTTCATCCGCATCGCCCGCGCCGAGACCATGCGCGTCGCCGCGGAGGACTATGTCGAGAGCGCGCGCGCCGCCGGCGTCGGTCAGGCGGCCATCCTCTGGCGCACGGTCGCGCCGAACATCGCCCCGCCCTTGCTGGTGCAGGCGACGCTGACCGTCGCGACCGCGATCATCGCCGAGGCGAGCCTGTCGTTTCTCGGCCTCGGTCAGCAGCCGCCGGCGCCGTCCTGGGGCTCGATGCTCAACGTCGCCAAGGGATTTCTGGAGCAGGCGCCGTGGATGGCGCTGTGGCCGGGCGCGGCGATCTTCGCCGTCGTGCTGGGCTTCAACATGCTCGGCGACGGGCTGCGCGACGCGCTCGACCCGCGCCAGAACTGAGGGCCGTCAGGCGAAGCGGCAGGAGACCGTCCCGAGCCCATCGATCCGCCCTTCCACGGCGGCGCCGGGGACCGTGAAGCGCATCCCCGTGAGGCTGCCGGTGATCACGGTCAAGCCCGGCGCCAGCCCGCCGCAATGCCCGCCCAGCCGGCGCACGAAGGCCGCGAAGGTCGCGAACGGGTCGCCCCCGGGCGCCGGCGTCGGCCCCTCCTGCACCACCTCGCCCGCGATCTCCAGCCTCAGGACGGGCGCGGCGAGGGGCAGGGCGCTCCAGTCCGCGACCGGCTCGCCGAGAACCAGCGCCCCGTTGGACTGGTTGTCGGCCAGCTTCCAGAGCGGCCCGGCGGCGTCCATGTCCTCGAATCTGCTTTCGACGATCTCGATGGCGGGCAGGGCGACGAGGCAGCCCCGGAGTTTCGCGATGAAGTCCGGGTCGTCGGGGTCGGGCGCAGGGCGCTCCAGCCGGAAGCCCACCTCCAGCTCCACGCCGCGCAGCCGTCCGCCCGCGATCACGGCGCCAGTGCCGTGGACGACCGACGCGAGGATCGGCGCCATGAGCGGCGCGGCGTCGGCCGTCTTGCGCCCGGTCTTGAAGGCGCCCGCCGGCCCCGCCCCGGCGGCGACCAGCGCCTGCGCGGCCAGCGCCCCGGCCTCGTCGGCGGGGCCGTCGGCGGGCGCGGCGGCGAAGGGGCGGCCGGTGCGCCGCGCCGCCAGCAGGCGGTCGGCGATCTCTCTGGCGGTCATGTCGTCTCCATCTCCTCCGCCGCCATGGCCCGCAGGGCCGCGAGCGTGTTCTCCATGTGCCGGCGCATCGCCGCGCCGAGCGCCGGCGCGTCGCGCCGGGCAAGCGCGGCGGCGATCTCGCCATGCTCCGCGACGGCCTTCGCCCAGCGCGCCGCGTCCGCGCTGGCGCTGCGCCGCCCGCGCCGGATGCGCGCGTCGAGCGCGCGGGTGATCTCGGCCAGCGTCGGGTTGCGCGCAGAGCGCGAGAGTTGGTCGTGGAAATCGTCGTTGAGCAGCAGATAGCGCGCGCGGTCGCCCGCGCGCCAGGCGTCCGCCGTCGCCTCGGCGAGCAGGCGGATCGCCAGGATTTCCTGATCGGTCGCGGCCCGCGCCGCCAGCTCGCCCTTCAGCGCCTCAAGCGCGGCCATCACCGGAAACGCCTCCTCCAGATCGGCGAGGGTCAGCGCGGAGACCGCCGCGCCGCGGTTCTGCGTCAGCGTCACCAGCCCCTCCCGCGCCAGCACCTTCAACGCCTCGCGGAGCGGGGTGCGCGACACGCCGAAGCGGTCGCAGAGCGCCTTCTCGGAGATGCGCTCGCAGGGCGCGAGTTCGCCCTCGACGATCATCCGGCGCAGGCGGTCGGCGAGCTCCACGGCGAGAGGGCGCCGCGCGATGGCCTCCCGCCCGCCGGGAGAGGTCATTCCGCCGCCTCCAGCGACCGGCGCAGCACGGTCGCGACATGGACCGCCTCGCGCCCGGCAAGATCGGCGATCTGGTGGCGGCAGGACGTGCCGTCGGCCACGATCGTCGCGTCCGGCGCCGCGCGCACGGCCGGCGCCAGCGCCAGCTCGCCCATGGCGCGCGAGACCGCCGCCGTCTCCGCCTGGTAGCCGAACGCGCCCGCCATGCCGCAGCAGGAGCTGTCGATCACGCCGACGTCGAGCCCCGGCACGGCGCGCAGCAGCGTCTCGACCGGCCCCATGACGTCCGCCGCCTTCTGGTGGCAGTGGCCGTGGACGAGGGCCCGGCCCTCCAGCCGCTTCAGCGGCAGCCGGTCGGCCAGCGGCGCGAGGAACTCCTCCAGCAGCATCACCCGCCGTCCCAGCTCCATCGGCCAGTCGTCGAGCAGCCGGGGCGCCTCGTCGCGGAAGGTCAGCAGGCAGGAGGGCTCCAGCCCCGCCACCGCCCCGCCGCGCTCGAGCACCGGGCGCAGGACGGCGGCGGTGCGCGCCATCTCCGCCTTCGCCTCCGCCACGAGCCCCGCCGAGAGCCAGGTCCGTCCGCAGCAGAGCGGCCGCCCCTTCGGCGCCCGCGCGAAGCCGACGCGCAGGCCCGCGGCCTTCAGCACGAACACCGCGTCGCGCAGGATGTCGGGGTCGAAATGGCGATTGAAGGTGTCCGCGAGCAGCATGACCTCGGGCTCGGCGTCGTCCGCCGGCTCACGGAACGGCGCGCGCCATTCGGGCAGCGGCCTGTCCGCGGCGAAGCCGGCGACGCGCTCGGAGAGGCGGCGGAGCGCCGGAACCCGGTTGCGCAGGTTCATCAGCCAGGGCGCCCGCGCAGCCCAGGGCGCATAGCGCGGCAGATGCGCCACCAGTCGGTCGCGCAGGCTCGGCCCGTGCTTCGCCATGCGCGCCGCCTGCACCTCGATCTTCATCTTCGCCATGTCCACCGACATCGGGCATTCGCGCTGGCAGGCCTTGCAGGAGACGCAGAGGCTCATGGTCTCGGCCATCGCGTCCGAGGCGAAGGCGTCCGGCCCCAACTGGCCCGTGAGCGCCAGCCGCAGCGTGTTGGCGCGGCCCCGCGTCAGGTCTCGCTCGTTGCGCGTGGCGCGGTAGGAGGGGCACATCGCGCCGCCCGAAAGCTTCCGACAGGCGCCGTTGTTGTTGCACATCTCCACCGCGCCGATCAGCCCGCCGGGCCAGTCGTCCCAGCGGAACGCCGTCTCGCGCTTCTCCGCCGCGTAGCCCTCCGGCCAGCGGAACAGCGACCGGTCGTCCATCTTCGGGGCTCGGACGATCTTGCCGGGGTTGAGCCGGCCCTCGGGGTCGAAGCGGTCCTTCACCGCCTCGAAACTGCGCACCATGCGCACGCCGAACATCTTCTCGTGGAACTCCGAGCGCACCAGCCCGTCGCCGTGCTCGCCGGAATGCGAGCCCTTGTATTCGGCCACGAGGTCGAAGGCCTCCTCGGCGATGGCCCGCAGCGCCTTGACGCCCAGTTCTTCCTTGAGGTTCAGCACGGGGCGCACATGCAGCAGGCCGACGGAGGCATGGGCGTACCATGTGCCGTCCGTGCCATGCTTGCGGAACACCGCCGTCAGCCGGTCGGTGAAGTCGCCGAGATCCTTCAGCTCCACGGCGCAGTCCTCCACGAAGGAGACTGGTTTTCCCTCGCTGCGCATCGACATCATGATGTTGAGGCCCTGCGTGCGCACGCCCCAGATGCGGGCCTGGAACGCCGGGTCGATCGCCTCGACCACGCCGCCTTCCTGCTTGGCCGCGTCGCCCCAGCGGAAGCCGAGGTCGGCCATGGTCTCGTGCAGCGCGTCGAGCCGGCGGCGGTTCTCGTCCGGCGTCTCGGCGAACTCCACCAGCAGCAGCGCGGCGGGGTCGCCCCTGACGAAGCTCTCCATGACCGGGCGGAAGATCGGGATGTCGCGGCCGAGCTCGATCATGGTGCGGTCGACCAGCTCAACCGCGGTCGGCCCCAGCGCGACGAGGTGCTGCGCGGCGTCCATCGCGGCGCGGAAGGTCGGGAAATGGCACACGCCGAGCGCCTTCGGCCCCGGCAGCGGCGACAGCTTGATCTCGATGGTCTCGAACAGCGCCAGCGTGCCCTCCGAGCCCACCAGCAGATGCGCCAGGTTGTTCGTCGGTCCGTTCGGCGTGAGCGCGTCGATGTTGTAGCCGCCCACCCGGCGCTGCACCCTGGGAAAGCGCGCGGCGATCTCCTCGGCCTCCCGCGCGCCGAGCGCCAGCATGTCGCGGAACAGGGTCGAAACGGGGTCGTTGGCGCCCATTTCGAGGCTTTTCCGGGCGTCGATTTCGCCGAAACGCGCTCGCGCGCCGTCCGCCAAGAGCGCCTCGACGGCGATCACGTTCTCCCGCATCCGCCCGTAGCGCAGCGAGCGCGAGCCGCAGGAGTTGTTCGCCGTCATGCCGCCGATGGTGGCGCGCGAGGCGGTCGAGACGTCCACCGGGAACCAAAGCCCGTGCGGCTTCAGCATCCGGTTCAGCTCGTCCAGCACCAGCCCCGGCTCGACCACCGCGCGCCGCCCCTCGACGTCCAGATGGCGCAGCCCGTTGAGATGAGTGGAGAAATCGATGACGACGCCCGGCGCGACGGTCTGCCCCGCCTGCGAGGTGCCGCCGCCGCGCCCGGTCAGCGACGCGCCCTCGGCCCGCGCAGCGGCCAGCGTCGCCTCGACGTCCTCGAAGCGCCGCGGCACGACCACCGCCTCGGGCGTGATCTGGTAGAAGGAGGCGTCGGTCGCATACCTCCCCCGGTCGAACGCGCCCTCCAGCACCTCGCCCTGGATCGCGCCCGCCAGCCCCGAGAACCGCCCCCCAGCCATCGCCGCCCCGTTCACGGATGATTCATCTTGACTTGAATTAAGCATTCAAACCTAGTTGGAGCAACAATGAGACGCCGGCGGCTCTGCTGGCGAAAGAAACGTCAATGTGAGAATGGTTTGGCCGGCGCGGCCCGTGACAGGCGAAGGCGGCGCAGGCCGCGACTGACGACGGCAAGAGGTCGAACGGCCCGGCCGGAGAGACGGACAACGGAGGAGGAAGTCCATGAAGTTCACGAAGATCGCGGCGGCGCTTGCGGCGCTGCTCATCTCCGGCGACGCCGCGCTCGCGCAGCAGGCCCTGCGCTTCGGCCATGTCGGTGAGCCGGGCTCGCTGTTCGCGCAGTCGGCGGAGGCCTTCGCGCGCATCGCCAACGAGAAGCTGGCCGGCAAGGCCGAAGTTCAGGTGTTCGGCTCCTCGCAGCTCGGCAACGACCGCGAGATGCTGCAAAAGCTGAAGCTGGGGCAGATGATGTTCGCCCTGCCGTCCTCGGTGATGTCCTCGGTGGCGCCCGAATTCGGCGTCTTCGAGATGCCCTACATCATCCAGGACCGCGAGCACATCAAGGCTGTCGAGCGCGAGATGCTGCTCGACGTCTTCAACCCCGCCGCCGAGGCGCAGGGCTACCGCATCCTCGCCTTCTGGGAGAATGGCTTCCGTCACATCACCAACAACGTCCGCCCCGTCACCGCGCCGTCGGACCTCGAGGGCGTGAAGCTGCGCACCCCCAACGGCGAATGGCGCGTGAAGATGTTCCAGGCCTATGGGGCAAACCCCACGCCGATGGCGTTCTCCGACGTGTTCACCGCGCTGCAGACCGGCGTCATCGACGGGCAGGAGAACCCCTACGCCCAGATCGCCTCGGCCAAGTTCCAGGAGGTGCAGAAGTACCTCTCGATCACCGGCCACGTCTATACGCCCGGCTACATCCTGACTTCGACCACCCATTTCGACCGGCTCGACCGCGACGTGCAGGCCGCGCTGATCCTCTCCGCGCGCGAGGCCCAGGCCGAGGTCTACGCCATCGCCGAGCGGCTTGAGGTGGAGCTGCTCGACGTCATCAAGGCCGCGGGCGTCGCGGTGAACGAGGCCGACAAGGCCGCCTTCGTCGAAGCGTCGAGGCCGATCTACGACGAGTTCGCCGCCACCGTCGACGGCGGCGCGGCGCTGGTCGAGCGCATCAACGCTCTGCGGCCCGCCACCAACTGACGCGGGACGTCGCGTCGTCGGGCCGCCGCCGGGAGACCGCCGGTAGACCGCCGCGCGCGGCCCGAACCGCCGGTCCGCCCGCCAGACGGCCCGCAAGCCCCGAAGCCGGGGCGGCGGGCCGCTCCACCTGCTCCGGAGAACTTAGCGAATGCGCCAGGTCGCGCGATGGCTCGAGCGCGGGCTCGAGTGGTTTCTGATCCTGCAGATGGCCCTGCTCACCGCCGTCGTCGTCTACGCCGTCATCATGCGCAAGGCTGGCGTCTCGGCCAGCTGGTACGACGAGGTCGCCGCGATCCAGCTCGCCTGGATCACCTATTACGGCGCCGGCCTCGCCGCGCTGAAGCGCAGGCACATCGGCTTCGACGGCGTGCTGCTGGCGATGGGCCCGGCCCTGCGCCGGCCGGCGGTGTTCCTCGCCGAGGGGCTGACGCTGGGTTTCTTCGCCCTGATGACGTGGTCGGGCCTTGAGGTGCTGGCGGTGCTGGAGGGCATGTCGCTCATCAGCCTGACCTGGGTTCCGGTGCAGTTCACACAGTCGGTCATCCCCATCGGCGGCGCGCTCTTCATCGGCGCCTCGCTGCTGTCCTTCCCCGACTACCTGCGCGCGACCATGGCCGGCGTCTCGATGGAGCACGCCGAGATCGAGGAGGCCGTGCGATGACCGGCGTCGTGATCCTCGTCTTCTTCTCGCTGGTCGCGATGATCATGATCAACGTGCCGATCGCGGTCGCGCTGGCGCTCGCGGCCGTGGTCGGGCTGATCACGGCCGAGGGCGTCTCCTCGCTCGTGACCGTCGCGCTCGACATGTACGCCGGCGCGACGAAATTTTCGCTGATCGCGATCCCGATGTTCGTGCTGGCCGGCGCGATCATGAACGCCGCCGGCATCACGCGGCGGCTGATCGAGTTCGTTTCGGCGCTGATCGGCTTCGTGCGCGGCGGGCTGGCGATGGTGAATGTCGGCGTGTCGCTGTTCTTCGCGGAGATATCCGGCTCCGCGGTGGCCGACGTCGCCGCCATGGGCACCGTGATGATCCCCGAGATGAAGAAGCGCGGCTACTCCGCGCCCTTCGCCGCCGCGATCACCTCGTCCTCGGCGTCGCTGGCGATCATCATTCCGCCCTCGATCCCGATGATCCTCTACGGCGTCTCGTCGGGGGCCTCGATCGAGCAGCTTTTCGTCGCGGGCGTCGTGCCGGGGCTGATCGGCGCCGCGGGCCTGATGGGCGTCGCCTACATCTTCGCGGTGCGCTACGATCTGCCTGTGGAGGAGGCTTTCAACCTGCGGCGCCTGCGCGCGACCTTCATCGACGCGCTGCCGACCTTCGCGCTGCCGGTCATCATCCTCGGCGGCATCTTCGGCGGCTTCGTCACGGCCACGGAAGCGGCGGGGCTCGCAGTGCTCGCCGCGCTGCTGGTGGGCCTGTGGTACCGCGAGACCGACCTGCGCGAACTGCGCTCGGCGCTGCTCGACGGCGCGATGCAGACGGCGGTGGTGATGCTGCTGGTGGCGGCCTCGGTGCTGATGGGCGGTTTTCTCACGCGGACGCAGATCCCGCAGGAACTCGCGGCCGGGCTGACCGCGCTGACCGACCAGAAATGGGTGGTGCTGGCGATCCTCAACGTGTTCTTCCTCGTGATCGGCTTCTTCCTGCACTCCGCCGCGGCCATCATTCTCGTGGTGCCCATCGTCATCCCGCTGATCCAGACCGTCGGCATCGACCCGGTGCATTTCGGCCTGATCGTGACGCTCAACCTCGCCATCGGTCAGCAGACGCCCCCCGTGGCCAGCGTGCTGATCACCGCCTGCTCCATCGCCAAGGCGAACATATGGGAGGTTTCGAAAGTCAACCTGCCCTTCGTCGGGGTTCTCCTTTTCGTCCTCCTGCTTTGCACTTATGTCGAGGAAGTGCCAATGTTCCTCGTCGAATATTTTTACAGGTGAGATCATGACCGAACTGTTGCGGGAGGAGCGTGAGGGCGTCCTGTTCCTCACGTTCAACCGTCCCGACGCGCGCAACGCCCTCACCTTCGCCATGTATGACGGTCTCAAGGCGACCTGCGAGGGCATTCCGAAGAACGGGACCGTGCGGGCGCTGGTGATTTCGGGCGCCGGCGGCCGGGCCTTCGCGGCGGGCACCGACATGGCGCAGTTCCGCACGGTGATTACGCCGCAGGAGGCCTGGGCCTACGAGGACCGCATCGATGGCGTGCTCTCCGCCGTGGAGGCGTGCCCGGTGCCGACCATCGCGGCCATCACCGGCGCCTGCACCGGCGGCGGCGCGGCCATAGCCGCCTGCTGCGACATCCGCGTGGCGGACGGGCGGCTCAAGTTCGGGTTCCCGATCGCCCGGACGCTCGGCAACTGCCTGTCAGCGGCGAGCCTCGCGCGGCTCACGGCGCTGCTCGGGCCCGGCCGCGTCAAGGACCTGATCTTCACCGCGCGGCTGATGGAGCTGGAGGAGGCCCGCGCCGTCGGCCTCGTCACCGACAGCTCGCCCGACCCGCTGGCGCGGGCGGCGGAGATGGCGCGCGCCATCGGCGGCCATGCGCCGCTCACCCTGCGCGCCACGAAGGAGGCGATGCGCCGCAACGCCGCCGCCACGCCGCGCGTCAACGACCGCGACCTCATCGCGATGTGCTACATGTCCGACGACTTCCGCGAGGGGATGGAGGCGTTCCTGCGCAAGCGCAAGCCGGAGTGGAAGGGCAGGTGAGGCCGCCGGCCGGCGCTTCGCGGCGCTGGCCGCCATCGGCGCGCCGGATCCGCCAGCGGCGTCCCCGGGCGGCGTCGCTGGGCGGCGCGCCGTCTCCGTCGCCTCTGCCCGGGCTGTCGGTCCATCGCCGCGCCGCCGGGGCGCTGCGGCGCGCGCGGGTGTCGACAGGACCGGCGGGGGCGCCGTAAGGGCGGGGTCCGACCCCGCTGCCGACAGGATCCCGCCCGATGGCCATGGCCTCCGCCAACCTCACCGTGATGATCGCCGCCGCGCGCAAGGCCGCCCGCCGGCTCGTGCGCGACTTCGGCGAGGTCGAGAACCTGCAGGTGTCGCTCAAGGGCGCGGGCGACTTCGTCTCCAACGCCGACCGCAAGGCCGAGGAGACCATCCGCGCCGATCTGATGCGCGCCCGCCCCGCCTACGGCTACATCGGCGAGGAGACCGGCGAGATCGACAGCGAGGACGGGATGCACCGTTGGATCGTCGACCCGCTCGACGGCACGACGAACTTCCTGCACGGCCTGCCGCACTGGTGCGTGTCGATCGGGCTGGAGCGCAAGGGCGAGATCATCGCCGGCGTGGTGTTCGATCCGATCAAGGACGAGATGTTCACCGCCGAGAAAGGCGCCGGCGCGTGGCTCAACGACCGCCGCCTGCGCGTCTCGGGCCGGCGCGACATGAGCGTGATGCTGTTCGGCTGCGGCGTGCCCTTCGCGGGCTCGAAGCACCTGCCGAAGTTCCTGCGCGAGCTGGCGCATCTGATGCCGCAATGCGCCGGCGTGCGCCGCAACGGCGCGGCGGCGCTCGATCTCGCCTATGTCGCCGCGGGCCGCTTCGACGGGTTCTGGGAGCGCGGGCTGAACGTGTGGGACATCGCCGCGGGCGCGCTGATGGTGCGCGAGGCGGGGGGGCTGCTGCGCGATCTCGACGCCGACGCGGCCGACCCCGTCGCCAGCGGCATGATGCTCGCGACCAACGCCGAGGTGGCGGAACCGCTGCTCAAGCTGCTGCGCGAGGCGTAAGGCCCCGCGCAAGGCTCGCAAAGCCCGCGCAAAGCCTTTAACCATCGACGCATGGGGATGGCGGGCAGGGGCGAACGGGGCATGGCGCTGAGGCGGGAGCGGGCGGTAGAATTTTCCCAGCCGGTGCGGCAGATCGTGTTGATGGTGGCCGTGCTGGTCGCCGTCGCGGTGATCGGCTGGTTTCTCTACGCCCCGATCGAGGTGGTGTTCCGCGCCAACGTCTACCTCAACGGGCTGATCGTCGGCGTCTTCCTGATCGGCGTCGTGGCCTGTTTCCGCGCGGTGGCGCAGGTGCTCGCCTCGGTGAGCTGGATCGAGGGTTTCGCGGCGGACCGGGCGGGGCACGAGTTCGCCGACCCGCCGCGCCTGATGGCCTCGCTTTCGGCGCTGCTGCGCGACAAGGGTTCGCGCGCCGCGCTCTCCGCGACCTCGACGCGCTCGATCCTCGACAGCGTGGCGACGCGGCTCGACGAGGCGCGCGACATCACCCGCTATCTCGGCAGCCTGCTGATCTTCCTTGGCCTTCTCGGCACCTTCTGGGGGCTGTCCAACACCGTGCCGGCCGTGGTGGACACCATCCGCAGCCTCGCGCCCGACGCCGAAGGCGGAGCGGCCGGCGTCTTCGACAACCTCATGAGCGGGCTGGAGGATCAGCTCGGCGGCATGGGCACGGCCTTCGCCTCCTCGCTGCTGGGGCTGGCGGGGTCGATGGTGATCGGCCTGCTGGAGCTGTTCGCCGGCCACGCCCAGAACCGCTTCTTCCGCGAGCTGGAGGACTGGCTCGCCTCCATCACCCGCATCGGCGGGGTGAGCGAGGGCGGCGACGGGGCCTCCTCGGTGGCGCTGGTGGCGGAGAACGCGGCGCAGATCGAGCGGCTCGTCGCCGTCGCCGCGCAGGGCGACGAGAAGCGCGAGGCGTTCGAGGCGCGCGTCGCGGCGCTGACCGACAGCGTCTCGCGGCTCGCCGGCGCGCTGGCGACGCAGGAGGGCGCCGCGGCCAAGGCGCTGGAGCGCGTCGCGACCCAGCTCGAGAGGCGCTACGGCGAGGACGGCGAGGGCGAGGATCTCGAAGCCCGCGCCCGGCTGCGGTCCATCGACCGCCAGCTGATGCGGCTGACCGACGAGCTGGCTGCGGGGCGGCAGGACGCCGTCTCCGACATCCGCGCGGAGCTGCACGGGCTGACGCGGGCGATCCAGACGCTCGCCGGCCGGGAGCGCTGAGCCGTGGCGCTGGCCCGACGGGGAGAGCGCCAGGGCATCGGGATGGCGTGGCCCGGCTTCGTCGACGCCATGACGGCGCTGCTGCTCGTGGTGATGTTCGTGCTGTCGATCTTCATGATCGTGCAGTTCACGCTGCGCGAGACGATCAGCGGTGCGGAGCGCCGGCTCGGCGAGCTCACCAGTCAGCTCGCGCAGCTCTCCAACGTGCTGGCGATGGAGGAGGCCCGAGGCGAGGACCTCGAAGGACAGGTGGCGAGCCTGCGCGCCACTCTCGCGGAGGAGGAAGCCGAGACGGCGCGGCTGCTTGCGCGCGCGGGCGCGCTGGAGGAGCAGCGCGATGCGCTCACCGCGCAGGCCGACGCCTTCGAGGCGCGCATCGCCGCGCTCCTCGGCGAGCGCGACGCCGCCGCAGCCGGCCGCGCCGAGGCCGAGGCCGAGGCCGAGGCCCGCGCCGCGGATCTGCGCACTGCGCGCGCGAGCATCGCCGAGCTGGAGGCGGCGCAGACCCGCGCCGTCTCGGAGCGCGAGGCGCTGCAGCTCTCGCTCGCCCGGCTGCGCGACGAGATCAGCGCCGAGGCCGAGGCCGCGCGGCTCGCCGCCGCCCGCGCCGACGCGCTGGAGGCGATGGCGGCGGAGCTGCGCGCGGCGCGTGACGCGGCGCAGACCGAGGCCGCCGGGCTTCAGGCCGAGCTGACCGACGCCGAGCGCGCGGCGGCGGCGGACGCCGCGGCGGCGGAGGCGCTGCGCCGCCGGCTCGACGGCGCGACGTCGGAGCTCTCGGCCATGTCGCTCGCGCTGGAGGAGCAGCGCCGCCGCGCCGAGGAGACGCTCACCAGGCTGGCCGCCGCCGAAGCGGCGCGGCGCGACCTCGATCTCGAACTCGACCAGACCGCCGACGCGCTCGACCGCGAGCGCGCGCTGCTCGCGGTGGCGCGCGCGACGCTGGACGAGACCCAGGGGCGCGCCGGCCGGCAGGCGACCGAACTCGCCGCGCTCAACGCCCAGACCCGCGAGCTGCGCCGCCAGATCGCCGCGCTCCAGCAGACGCTGTCGGCGGCGGAGGCCGCAGACGAGCAGGATGCGGTGGAGATCGCCAGTCTCGGCCGCCAGCTCAACGCCGCGCTCGCGCGCGAGGCGGCGGCCCAGCGGCGCGAGGCGGAGGCCCAGCGCGCCGAGGCGGAGGCGGCGCGTCGGGCCGCGGAGCTTGAGCGGCGCGAGCGGGAGCGGCTTGAGGCCGAGGCGCAGGATCTCGTCGGCTACCGCTCGGAGTTCTTCGGGCGGATGCGCGACATCCTCGCCGACCGCGACGACGTGCGCGTGGTGGGCGACCGCTTCGTGTTCCAGTCCGAGGTGCTGTTCGACGTCGGCTCCGCCGAGCTGGGGCAGGCGGGGCGGGCGAACCTCGTCGGCCTCGCCGGCGCGATCCGCGAGGTGCGCCCGGAGATCCCCCAGGGCATCGACTGGGTGCTGCGCATCGACGGCCACACCGACGCCCGCGGCCCCGCCGACGCCAACCTGCGGCTGAGCATGGAGCGCGCGCTTTCCGTCGCGCAGTATCTCATCGACGAGGAGGGGCTGCCGGCGGACCGCGTGCTGCCGGCGGGCTTCGGCGAGACGCGCCCCGTCGCCCCCGGCGACGGCGAGGCCGACTACGCCCGCAACCGGCGCATCGAGGTGAAGTTCACCGAGCGGTGAGCGCGGCGGACCCGGCCCCCGGGTCTGCGCGCGGCGCAAGGCCGGCGCGGCGGCGATGGCGCTTCACGGCCGATGCGCCGGTGCTATGCTGCGGCGCGTCATCGCCAGCCGGGGAGCATCCTCCGTGACCGCCATCGACATCGTCGGCTATCTCGCCGCGGCGCTGACCACCGCCGCCTTCGCGCCCCAGGTCTGGCGCACCTGGCGCAGCGGCTCGGCGCGGGATCTTTCGCTGGCGATGCTGCTGGCGCAGTCGAGCGGCAACGCGCTCTGGCTGGCCTATGCGCTGGGCGCCGGGGCGGCGCCGCTGGCGCTGGCCAACGGCTTCACCTTCATGCTCGTCGCCGCGCTCGTCGCGATGAAGCTGGCCGATCGGCCCGCTGCGGCGCCGGCGCCGATCGTCGCCTCAGCGGCGCTGCCCGCCGAACAGGGCTGAGGCGGCCGCAAGGCCCCGCCCCGCCTCGCGCAGCAGTGCGCCGCCCATGCGCCGGGTCTCGGCGCGCGGCGTGCGCGCGACGTCGCCCACATCGCGCCCGGCGCGGTCGTCCGTCATGGTGGCGGTCATGAAAGTATCGGCCCAGATCCCCAGCATTGCAGCCTCCCAGATCAACGTTTGATGTGAGCCTGTTATCGACGCACCATGGCGTCGAAGCGAGTCAGCGATTCTCGCATTCTGTAAGGTGTGGTTACAAATGGAGTGGTCGCTTCTCCCGCCGCTGTCGATGCTGCGCGCCTTCGAGGCCGCCGCCCGGCTGGGCGGCTACAGCGCGGCGGGGCGGGAGCTGAACGTCACCCACGCCGCGGTCGCCCAGCAGGTGCGCGCGCTGGAGCAGCGGCTCGGCGTGGCGCTGATGCGGCGCGAGGGTCGTGCGGTGCGGCCGTCGCCCGAGGGTCGGACGCTGGCGGAGGGGCTCGGCGCCGGGCTGGAGACGATGCGCGGCGCGCTCGGCGAACTGATGCGCGACGCCGCCGCCCGGCCCGTGCGCGTGACGCTGACGCCGAGCTTCGCCGCCGCGTGGCTGGCCCCGCGCATCGGCGGCTTCGCGCTGGCGCATCCGGAGGTGGAGCTGGTGCTGAATCCGACCAGCGCCGTCGTCGACCTCGCGCGCAGCGAGGACGACGTCGCCATCCGCTTCGGACCGGGGAGCTGGCCGGGGCTGGAGGCGACGCCGCTGGTGCGCAGCGCCGTGGTGGTCGTCGCTGCGCCCTCGCTGCTGGGGGGCCGCGAGATCGCCTCGCCGGAGCAGCTGCTGGAGATGCCGTGGATTCAGGAGGCGGGCTCGCACGAATGGCGCGTGTGGCTCGCCGCCCGCGGCGTGACGATCCCGCCTCAGAAGCGCGACATCCTCCACGCGCCGGGCTTCATCGCGCTTCAGGCGCTGCGGGCGGGGAACGGCGTCGGCATGACGGCGCGGGTCTGGGTCGCCGAGGACATCGCCGCGGGGCGGCTGACGCCGCTCTTCGACGATGCGAACGGCGGCGAGGGCGGAGGCGGGGGCGAGGGCGACACGGGCTATCATCTGGTGCGCCGCCCCGGCGCGATGCGGCCCGGCGTCGCCGCCTTCGTGGCGTGGCTGGAGCGGGAGACGCGGGCGCCGCAAGCTTGGCCGGTCTGACCGCCCTTCGCCGCCCCGACCCCTTGCCGGACTGGCTCTGGCCGGCGCGAGGCGCCGCCGCTCAGGCCGGCAGACGCGCGGAGAGGCGGGCGCGCGTGGCCGCGTCGCAGAAGGCGGCGTCGAGGCTGTCGCGGGCGATGGCGGCGAAATCCGCCTCGCCCCAGCCCCAGGCCGCGGCGGCCTCGGCGTATTCGCGGCTCATCGTGGTGCCGAAGAAGGGCGGGTCGTCGGTGGAGAGCGTCACGACGCAGCCGGCGGCGCGCAGGGCCGGCGCCGGATGCGCGGCCCAGCCCGGATAGACCCCCAGCGCGACGTTGGAGCCGGGGCAGACGTCGAGCGGTGTGCGGCGCTCGGCCAGCAGGGCGACGAGCGACGGATCCTCGATCGCCCTCGCGCCATGGGCGACGCGGTCCACGCCCAGATCCGCCACCGCGCCGCGCACGCTCTCGGGGCCGCCGAACTCGCCGGCATGGGCGGCCAGCCTCAGCCCGGCGTCCCGCGCGATGGCGAACGCGCGCGAAAAGTCCGCCGGGCGGCCGACGCGCTCATCGCCGGCGATGCCGAAGCCGACGACGCGGGGCGTGCGCACCCCGGCGATCATCTTCGCCGTCCGCGCGCAGGCCTCGGGCCCATAGCTGCGCACGACATGGGGCAGCAGGCGGCAGACGACGCCGCAGGCGGTCTCGGCGGCGTCGGCGCCCTCCTCGACCGCGGCGAGCCGCTCCGCCCATGCTCCCGCATCCGGCCCGTGCGCGGCGCCGGCGTCGAGCGGCGCCATGATCAGCTCGGCGTAGATCACGCCATGGGCGGCGCATTGCGTCAGGACGGCTTCGGCGAGCGCCCGCGCGCCCTCCGGCGCGGCGTAGAGATCGGCGACGCGGTCATAGGCGGCGAGGAAGGCGGAGAAACCGTCCCAGCCGTAGCCTCCGGCCTCGTCGAGCGGCGCGGCGGCCAGACCGGCCCGCGCCATGCGCGCCTGCGTCAGGGCGACAGGCGCGGCGCCCTCAAGATGCAGGTGCAGCTCGATCTTGGGGACCGCCGCCCAGGCCGTGTGCGCCTGCGCCGCGTCGCTCGCCCCGGCGCGCCCACGCGCTTCAGCCATCAAAGCCGCGGAACGGGGCCCCTGGCGCGCGTCTGAGCCAGTTGTCGGGCGACCAGCGCGCCGCCCGGTCGACCACATGCAGCGCATAGGCCAGCCGCGAGCGCGCCGACAGGTTCGGCCCCGACCGGTGCGGAACCAGCCCGTGCAGCAGCACCAGCGCGCCCTCGGGCGCCTCCAGCGGAACGGCGTCCGACCCGGCCCAGGTCGGGTCGTCGAACTCGTCCATCACCAGCAGGTCGCCCTCGTAATGGAAACGCCGGCGCAGCCCGTCGCGATGGCCGCCGGGCACGGCGAAGAGGCAGCCGTTCTCCCGGTCCGCCGCCTCCAGCGCCACCCAGAAGCCGACGACGGAGACCGGCACGGTGTGCAGGAAGGTCGCGTCCTGGTGCAGGTCGACCTCGGCGCCGATCTCGGGCTGCTTGCAGATCACCATGGACTGCGCGAGCAGCGGGTCGGCGAGGCCGATGTCGGCCGCCGTCTCGGCGAGGCGGGCGTCGCGGCTGAAGGCGCTGAACACCGGGTCGAGGTCATGCAGCGCATGACCGATCTTGTTGATCGCGCGGCCTTTCGGACGGTTCAGCCCGCCGTCCTCGGCGACCGCGCCCTCCTCGACGAAGAAGCGGATCTTGTCGCCGCTCTCGCGAAAGTACTCCTTGGCTGCGTGGGCCTGCGCGTGCGGCGAGAACGGTACTTTGTTCTCGTCGGGGTCGAAGGCCTCGACCAACTCCGCCACGCGGGCGCGCAGCAGGGCGCAGGCGTCCGCGGTCGCGAACTCCTCGAGAACGAGGAACCCGTCGCGCGTCCACGCTTCGATCATCGCCGCGTCGAGCCGCCCGTCGGCGGGATAGCGGAAACGCGGCGCGGCTGGCGCATCGCTGGTCACAGAAAGCTCTCCCCATGTTCGCCGCGGGCGAGGCCGAGCGCCGCGGCGGCCGTCTCGCCGACGTCCGCGAAACGGCGCCGCCCCAGCGCGCGGGGCGCGAGGCCGGGTCCGGCGCAGAGGATCGGGACCATCTCGCGGGTGTGGTCGGTCCCCGCCCATGTCGGATCGTTGCCATGGTCGGCGGTGAGGATCAACAGGTCGCCGGGGCCGAGCGCCGCCTCGATGCGGGGCAGGGCGGCGTCGAAACGCTCCAGCGCGGCGGCGTAGCCGGGCGCGTCGCGCCGGTGGCCGTAGAGGCTGTCGAACTCCACGAGGTTGACGAAGATCAGCGCGCCGTCCTTCGCCCGCTCCGGCCCCTCCGCCAGCGCCGCGACCAGCCGCTCAACCAGCGCGGCGTCGTCGGGGCCCTTGCGTGTCTCGCTCACGCCGCGATGGGCGAAGATGTCGCCGATCTTGCCGACGCCGATCACCTCGCGCCCCGCGTCCCGCGCCCGGTCGCAGAGCGTCGGCAGATGCGGGGGGATGGCGTAGTCGCGCCGGTTCGCGGTGCGGCGGAAGGCGCCGGGGGGGCCGGTGAAGGGCCGGGCGATCACCCGGCCGATGTTGAGCGGGTCGACCAGCCGCCGCGCCGCCTCGCAGACGGCGTAAAGGCGCGCGAGGCCGAACGCCTCCTCATGGGCGGCGATCTGGAACACGCTGTCGACGGAAGTGTAGCAGATCGGGCTGCCGGTCTCGACATGCGCGGCCCCGAGCGCCGCCATGATCTCGGTGCCGGAGGCGTGACGGTCGCCGAGGATGCCGGGCAGGCCGCATTCGGCGCAGAGCGCGGCGACGAGCTCCGGCGGGAAGCACGGCGCGGTCTGCGGGAAATAGCCCCAGTCGAAGTCTACGGGCGCGCCGGCGAGCTCCCAGTGGCCCGAGGGCGTGTCCTTGCCGCGCGAACTCTCCACGCCGGCGCCGAAGCAGGCGGCCGGCGCGTCGCCGCTCAGGCCCGGCGGCGCGCGGCCGGTCGCGAGCTTCGCCGCGGCGCCCAGGCCCAGACGGTCGAGATTCGGCAGGCTGAGGGGGCCGGCGCGCAGCCCGTCGCGGTCGCCGCGGCCCACGGCGCAGGCTTCGGCGATGTGGCCCAGCGTATCGGCGCCGGCGTCGCCGAAGGCGGCGGCGTCGGGCGCGCCGCCCACGCCGACGCTGTCGAGCACGACGAGGGCGACGCGCGCCATCTCAGCCCCCGCCGTTCGCGCCGGGCGGCGGCGGCCCGACGCGCCCGAGCACGGGCTCTGGGATGTCGGGCGCGGCGTCGCCGATGCGGTACGCCCCGCGCAGGGCCTCGGCGGCGCGCGCCGCCGACGCCGCGTCGGCGGCGTGGACGCGGCCGAGCGGCGCCCCCGGCCCGACCGAGACGCCGAGCCCGGCGAGGCGGTCGAAGCCCACCCGCGGGTCGATCCGGTCCTCCGCCCGCGCCCTGCCGCCGCCGAGGCCGATCACCGCGACGCCCAGCGCGCGCGTGTCGATCTGCGCCACGACGCCCTCCGCGTCGGTCGCGACGTCCTGGACGACCGGCGCGGTCGGCAGATGGGCGGTGAAGTTCTCCACCAGATCTCCCGGCCCGCCGAGCGCGCGGCACATCGCGTCGAAGCGCTCCGCCGCGCGGCCGGACTGGAGGGCGTCGGCGATGCGCGCGCGGCCGGTGGCGGCGTCCGGCGCGAGACCGGCGAGCGCCAGCGCCTCGCCGCCGAGCGCCACCGTCACGTCCCACAGCCGCGGGTCGATCTCGTGGCCGGAGAGAAAGGCGCAGGCGTTCGCCACCTCCAGCGCGTTGCCGGCGGCCGAGGCCAGCGGTTCGCTCATGTCGGTCAGCAGCGCGCTCGCGCGGCAGCCGGCGCCGTTGGCCACGCCCACGAGGCTCCCGGCGAGCGCGTCGGCGTCTTCCCGGCGCGCCATGAAGGCGCCCGATCCGCACTTGACGTCGAGCACCAGCGCGTCCAGCCCCGCCGCGAGCTTCTTGGACAGGATCGAGGCGGTGATGAGGTCGAGGCTCTCCACCGTCCCGGTGACGTCGCGGATGGCGTAGAGCGTGCGGTCCGCGGGCGCGAGGTCGGCCGTCTGGCCGATGATCGCGCAGCCGGCCTCGCGCACCACGCGGCGGAAGGTCTCGGCGTCGGGCTGCGTCGCGTAGCCGGGCACGCTGTCGAGCTTGTCGAGCGTGCCGCCCGTATGCCCCAGCCCGCGCCCGGATATCATCGGCACGAAGGCGCCGCAGGCGGCCAGCGCCGGCGCCAGCATCAGCGAGACGTTGTCGCCGACGCCGCCGGTTGAGTGCTTGTCGACCACCGGCCCCGGCAGATCCCAGGCCAGCACCGCGCCGCTGTCGCGCATCGCCTTGGTCAGCGCCACGCGCTCCGCCATGTCCATGCCTCGGAAGAACACCGCCATGGCGAAGGCCGCCGCCTGCTCGCGCGTCACCGAGCCGTCGGCGAGCCCGCCGATCAGGGCGCGGATGTCGGCCCCGGCCAGCGTCGCGCCGTCGCGCTTGGCGCGGATCACCTCCTGCGGCAGGAAGGTTCCTGCCATCAGTAGCCGCTCTCGGGCGCCGCGTCGGCATCCGTCCCGTCGAGCGCCGACATCAGCGCCGTAAGCAGGCCGCTGGCGCCGATGCGGAACTGTTCCGGGCGGATGAACGTCTCACCCATCGCGGCGGCGGCGAGTTCGATGAAGGTGCGCGCATCCGCCAGCGTGCGGACGCCGCCCGACACCTTCAGCCCGACGGGGCGCTTGGCGGAGCGGATCGCCGCCAGCATCGCGAGCGCCGCGTCGGCCGTCGCGCCGCCCTCGACCTTGCCGGTCGAGGTCTTGACGAAGTCGGCCCCCTCGTCGAGCGCGAGGTCGGCCGCGCGTCGGATAAGGCCGGGCTCGCGCAGCATCGAGGTCTCCAGAATCACCTTGAGCGCCGAGCCGCCGCAGGCGACGCGGACGGCGTGGACCATCTTCGCCGCGGCGTCGGCGCGCCCTTCGGCGAAGGCGCGATAGGGCAGCACGAGGTCGATCTCGTCGGCGCCGTCGTCCACCGCCTGGCGCGTCTCCTGCGCCACGGCGTCCACCCGCTCGCCGCCAAAGGGGAAGTTAACCACCGTCGCGACCTTCACCCGGTCCTGCGCCAGCAGCTCCCGCGCCAGCGCGGCGTAGGCCGGCCAGACGCAGACCGCGGCGACGTCGCCATGGGGAGTGCGGGCGCGCGCGCAGAGCGCCTCGACCATGCCGCGGTCGCAGGCGTCGGAAAGCTCGGTGAGGTCGAGACAGGCGAGCGCCTGCGCCGCGATCGCCGCGTCGCCGGCGCGGCCCTCGTCCCCGGCCTCCTCAGGCAAGGTCTCGCCCGGATTCACGCAAACCCCTCCGCAAAGGCGGCGACAAGGCGCTCGAAGCGCGCCGAGGCGCGGTCGGCCTCGGCTTTCGTCTGGGCGTGGGTCAGCGCCGTGGCGCTCATCCCCGCCGCGAAGTTGGTGATGACCGAGACGCCGGCGACGCGCAAGCCGCAGCGGCGCGCGAGGATCGTCTCCGGCGCCGTGGACATGCCCACCGCGTCCGCCCCCAGCATCGCGACCGCGCGGATCTCCGCCGGCGTCTCGAAGGACGGGCCCGAGAACCACGCATAGACGCCCTCGTGAAGCTCCGGGTCGAGCGCCTTGAGGCGTGCGCGCAAGGAGGGGTCGTAAGCATCCGTCATATCGCAGAAACGCGCATCCGAGGCGTCGCCTATCAGCGGGTTGCGGCCGGACCAGGCGATATGGTCGGAGATCGCCATGAGCGCGCCCGGCGGCATCGCCGGCCGGGTGGAGCCGGCCGCATTGGTCAGCAGCAGCGCCCCGACCTCCAGCGCCGCCAGCGTCTCGATCGCGCCGCGCATCGCCGCGGCGTCGCCGGTCTCGTAGTAATGCGCCCGCCCCGCCAGCAGCGCCACCCGCGCGCCTGAGAGACGCCCGACGACGAGCGCGCCGGCATGGCCCGAGACGCCCGCCGCGGGAAAGCCGGGCAGCTCGGCGTAGGGAATGCGCACGGCCTCCTCGACGCGCTCCGCGAGGCCGCCCAGGCCCGAGCCCAGCACGACGGCGAGCGCGACCGGCTCGGCGCCGGCGCGGTCGCGGATGATCGCGGCTGCGCTCACGACTTCAGGGCGAAGGCCGCCGGCAGCAGTTCGCCGAGCGTCCACCGCGCGCGCTCGCCCTCGGGGCCGGCGGCGCGGATGATCGTCTCGGAGTCGCCGAACTCGGCGATGCGCTGGCGGCAGCCGCCGCAGGGCGTGATCGTCTCGCCGCTTTCGGCGACCACAAGCACCTCGGCGATGTGGCGGGCGCCGGCGGCGACCATGGCGGCGATGGCGGAGGTCTCGGCGCACCAGCCCTCGGGGTAGGAGGCGCATTCGACGTTGGCGCCGGCGAAGATGCGGCCGTCCTCGGTCAGCACCGCCGCGCCGACCTTGAAGCCGGAATGGGGGGCGTGGGCGTTGAGGCGCGCATCGGTCGCCGCGCGGAACAGGTTGTCCATCATCGCTCCTTGAGATAAGGCGCGCCGCCGGCCTTTGGCGGGCGCGCCGCTCCGATGAAGCCGGCCAGCAGCACGACCGTCAAGATGTAGGGCGCCGCCTGGATCAGCTGCACCGGCGCCGGCCCGATAAGCGGCAGCTCCACGCCCTGCAGTCGGATCGCCGAGGCGTCGAGGAAGCCGAACAGCAGACAGGTCGCCATCGCCTGCATCGGCCGCCACTTGGCGAAGATCAGCGCCGCCAGCGCGATGAAGCCCTTGCCCGCGCTCATGTTCGGCACGAAGCCCGCGCCCTGGGCGATCGAGAGATAGGCGCCGCCCAACCCGCACAGCAGGCCGCAGACCAGCACCGCCCGGTAGCGCAGCCCTGCGACGGAAAGCCCCGCCGTGTCCACCGCCGCGGGGTTCTCGCCGACCGCCCGCAGGCGCAGGCCGAAGCGCGTCCGCCACAGCACCCACCATGTCAGCGGCGCGGCGAGGAAGGCGGCGTAGACCAGCACGCTGTGGCCGGAGACCAGCCCTGACCAGACCGGGCCGAGCACCGGAACCCCCGCCAGCGTCTCGCTCAGCGGCAGCTCCAGCGGGCCGAGGCGGGCCTCCTGCGCCAGCGGCGGGGTTTTGCCGCCCTGCGAGAACCACGCGTGGCCCAGCACCGCCGTCAGCCCCAGCGCGAGGAAGTTGATCGCGACGCCGGAGACGATCTGGTTGCCGCGCGCCGAGATGCAGGCGACCCCGTGGACCAGCGCCAGCGCGCAGGAGGCCGCCACCGCGGCGAGCGCGCCGAGCCATGGCGAGCCGGTCAGCGAGGCGGTCGCCGCGGCGGCGAAGGCCGCGCCGAGCAGCTTGCCCTCCAGCCCGATGTCGAAGACGCCCGAGCGCTCGGAGTAGAGCCCGGCGAGGCAGGCCAGCAGCAGCGGCGTGGAAAGCCGCACCGTGCTGTCGAGCAGGGCGACGAGGGCCTCCATCACGCGGCCTCCCGCCGCGCCGCTCCGGCGAAGAGCCGCCCTAGCGCGGGACGGAACAGGAACTCCAGCGCCCCGGCGAAGAGGATCACGAGGCCCTGGATCATCACGATCATGTCGCGCGTGATGGCGGGCTTCTCGAAGGCCAGCTCCGCGCCGCCCTGGTAGAGCACGCCGAACAGCAGCGCCGCCGCCACCACGCCCGCCGGATGCGCCCGGCCCATCAGCGCCACCGCGATGCCGACGAAGCCCGCGCCGCCGACGAACTCGAACAGCAGCCGGTGCTGCTCGCCCATCACCGGATTCAGCGCCATCAGCCCCGCCAGCCCGCCCGAGATCAGCATCGCGACCACCGTTATGCGCAGGGGCGAGACGCCGGCATAGATCGCCGCGTCGCGGTTGGCGCCGAAGGTCCGCATCTCGTAGCCGAGCCGGGTGCGCCAGATCAGCAGCCACACGCCCCAGGCGGCCAGTAGCGCGAGGATCAGCGACAGGTTCACCGGCGCTGAGCCCGTGTCGACGCCGATGAGCGCCATGAGACCGTCGAGCTGCGGCAGCCGGCCGCCGGCCTCGAAGGTCCGGCTCTCCGGCGACATCTGGCCGGGCGGGGCCAGCACGTCCACTAGCAGCCAGATCATCAGGCTGGCGGCGATGAAGTTGAACATGATGGTGGTGATGACGACATGGCTGCCACGCGTCGCCTGTAGATACGCGGGCACGAACGCCCACGCCGCGCCGAACGCCGCGCCGCCGAGCGCGGCCAGCGGGGCGGTGATCCACCACTGAACATATCGGTCGAGGGCGAGGCAGACGACGGCGACGCCGAGGCCTCCGACATAGGCCTGCCCCTCGCCGCCGATGTTGAACAGCCCGGCATGGAACGCCACCGCCACCGCCAGCCCGGTGAAGATGAACGAGGTCGCGTAGTAGAGCGTGAACCCGATCCCCTCGCCCCAGCCCAGCGCGCCGTAGAGCAGGATCCGCGTCGCCTCCAGCGGGTCCTCCCCGATGGCGAGCACGACGAGGCCCGCGACGAGGAACGCGACGGAAAGGTTCAGGAGGGGGAGCAGGATCAGGTCGACCCAGCGGGGGAGGGGGGCTGGGGTCATGGCGTGGCGTCATGAGCGGGTCGCGCGCCGGCGCCGACGCCCTCACCCCGACCCTCTCCCGCAGGCGGGAGAGGGGGCGACAGCCGCGCCGGCGCCGCATCTTTCCGGAACGCCCCGCAAACGGCGCCGTTCTGGCCGCTGGCGACCGGCTCTTGCGCAGCCCCCGGAGCGGCGGCGTCGCAACCGCGCCCCCTCTCCCGCCTGCGGGAGAGGGCCGGGGTGAGGGCGCGTGACGCCAGTCGCCCCCCCAGATCGGCGAGGACGCCATCCATGTTCGCGAGAACCTCGCTGTTCCAGTAGCGCGCGACGCAGTAGCCTTTCGTCGCCAGCAGCGCGTCCCGCGCCGCGTCATGCAGGCTTTCGGCATGCTGGCCGCCGTCGACCTCGACGACTAGGCGCGCCTCGGCGCAAAGGAAATCCGCGATGAAGGAGCCGAGCGGCGCCTGACGGCGGAACTTCCATCCCCCAAGCCCGCGCGCACGCAGCCGCGCCCATAGCGCACGCTCGGCGTCCGTCATCGTCCGGCGCAGCGCGCGGGCGGCGGTGGGGCGCGCCCTCGCTCTCACGCCGCCGCCCCCCGCTCCACGCCCGCCATCATCAGGCCGATCTCGGCTTCCGTGGCGTCCGCCCCCGCTTCGCCCATCACCCGCCCGTCGAACATCACCAGCACGCGGTCGCTGAGGGCGCGGACCTCCTCCAGCTCCACCGAGACGAGCAGGATCGCCTTGCCGGCGTCGCGCAGTTCGATCAGGCGGCGGTGGATCGCCTCGATGGCGCCGACGTCGACGCCGCGGGTCGGCTGGCCGACGATCAGCACGTCGGGGTCCACTGCGATCTCGCGCGCCAGCACGATCTTCTGCTGGTTGCCGCCGGAGAAGTTGGCGGTGCGCAGGGACGGGTCGGGCGGGCGCACGTCGAAATCGGCCATGTCGCGCATGCAGCGTTCGCGGATCGCGGCGCGGTCGAGAAACACGCCCCGCGTAAAACCCTTCAGATAGCCGAGCACTGCGTTCTCCCGCGCCTCGAAGCGCGTCACCAGCCCCATGCGGTGGCGGTCCTCCGGCACATGGGCGAGCTTCATGTCGCGCACCAGCGCCGGCGAGGGCGGCGCCATCTCGGGGCCGATGCGGATGGCGCCCGAGGTCAGCGGGCGGATGCCGGCGATCGCCTCCAGCAACTCGCTCTGCCCGTTGCCGCTGACGCCGGCGATGCCGACGATCTCGCCCGCGCGCACCGTCAGCGACACGCCGCGCAGACGCTCCACGCCGAGCGCGTCGACGACGCGGGCGTTCTCCACCGTCAGCCGCGCGGGTCCGGGGCGCGCCGGCCCCTTCTCGACGCGCAGCAGCACGCGGCGGCCGACCATCGCCTCGGCCAGCGCCTCGACCGAGGTTTCCGCAGTGCGCACCGTCGCCACGATCTCGCCGCGGCGCATCACCGAGACGGCGTCGGTCGCGGCCATGATCTCGCGCAGCTTGTGGGTGATGAGGATCACCGTCTTGCCCTCGTCGCGCAGCCGCCCGAGGATGCGGAACAGGTGGTCAGCCTCCTCGGGCGTCAGCACGCCGGTCGGCTCGTCGAGGATCAGGGTCTTCGCGCCGCGGAACAGCGCCTTCAGGATCTCGACGCGCTGCTGAAGGCCCACGGGAAGTTCGCCCACCACCGCGTCGGGGTCGACCTGCATCGCGTAGTCGCGCGCCAGCCGCTCAAGCTCGGCGCGGGCGTCGGCGCGGCCCTTCGCGAGCAGCGCGCCGCCCTCCGCGCCCAGCATCACGTTCTCCAGCACGGTGAACGGCTCCACGAGCATGAAATGCTGGTGGACCATGCCGATGCCGAGGGCGATGGCGGCCTGGCTGTCGGGAATGGCGACGGGCCGTCCGTCCACCCGGATCTCGCCGGCGTCGGCCTGGTAGAAGCCGTATAGGATGCTCATCAGCGTGGACTTGCCGGCGCCGTTCTCGCCGACGATCCCGTGGATCTCGCCCTGCGCGACGCTGAGATGGATGTCGCGATTGGCCCGCACGGCCCCGAAACGCTTGTCCACGCCGATCAGCTCGATGGCGGGGGCGGCGCTGGCGTGCGGCGTCTGAGACATGCGGCGGCGTGGTCCCGGTTGCGTCGCGATACGCTAGAGGGGGCCGCGTCCCATGGGAAGCGCAGGAGGCGCGCGACGCAGTGAGCGCCGCCGCGGGCCGACTGGCTGTTTCAGGCGCGGAGGCGGCCTGCGGCCCCCTCCGCCGCGCGGTCACATGGCGACCGCCAGTTCAGACGCCGCGTCGCCGAAGCGCGTCTCAAGCCGCTTCTTCATCTTGCGCAGGGCCTGCGCCTCAAGCTGGCGCACGCGCTCCTTGCTGAGGCCGAGCTTGCCGCCGAGGCTCTCCAGCGTCTCGGCGTCGTCGTTCAGCTTGCGCGCGGCGATGATCATGCGCTCGCGGGGCGTCAGGGCGTCGAACGCCTCGATCAGCCACTTGCGCGCGGTGGTCACGTCGCTGTCGCGCGACACGCTCTCGTCGGGGCGGGGGCCGCCGTCCTCGAGCGTCTCGACCCACTCGCGGCCCTCCTCGCCGGCCTGCTGGGCGTTGAGCGAGAAGTCCGAGCCCGCGAGCCGCGCCTCCATCATCTCCACGTCGCGCAGCGGGCACCCGAGCTCGTCGGCGATCTCCTGTCGGATCTCGGCGGACGTGGAGCCGTCGAGCCCCGTCCCGCGCTCGCGCTCCAGCTTGGCGCGCACCCGGCGCATGTTGAAGAACAGCGATTTCTGGGAGGAGGTCGAGCCTGTTCGAACGAGGCTCCAGTTGCGCATCACGTAGTCCTGGATCGACGCCTTGATCCACCACACCGCGTAGGTCGAGAAGCGCACGCCGCGGTCGGGGTCGAACTTCGAGGCCGCCTTCATCAGGCCCACGCCGGCCTCCTGGATCAGGTCGTTCATCGAGGCGCCGTAGCGGCGGTACTTAGCCGCCATCGAGATGGCGAGGCGCATGTAGGCGGTCACCAGGCGATGCAGGGCCGCCTCGTCGCCCTCGTCACGCCAGGCCCTCGCCAGCGCCAGTTCGGTTTCCGCGTCGAGGAGTTCGGCGGACATCGCCCGATGCGCGACCGAGCCGACGGAGCGGTTCATCTCATGCGTCATGCTTGCCTCTTCCCTGTCGTTGCGCGACCGTTCGGCCTGTCTCGAACTCATCATACGCGATGCGACCAAAGTCGGATCACAGGACTTCATGGCGACAGTTGACGAAGAAGCGGCGGATTTCCGCGTGGCGCTCGTGCTCGGCGGGGCGCGGTCGGGCAAGAGCGCGCTGGCCGAACGCCTCGCCTGCAACTCGGGGTTGTCCCGCGTTTATGTCGCCACGGCAGAGGCTTGGGACGGGGAGATGCGGGAGCGCATCGCCCGCCATCGCGCCGACCGGGGGGAGGGCTGGCGCACCGTGGAGGCCCCGCTTGAAGCGGCCGACGCGCTGGCGGATCATGATGGTCACGATATCGTTATCGTGCTCGATTGCCTGACGCTGTGGCTCTCGAACCTCATGCTCGCCGGGCGCGACGTCGAGCAGGCCGGCGCGACGCTGTGCGCGCGGCTGCCGGCGATGGCCGCCCGCGTGATCCTCGTCTCGAACGAGGTGGGGCTCGGCGTCGTGCCCGACACGCCGCTCGGCAGGCGGTTCCGGGACGCGCAGGGGCGGCTCAACCAGCAGGTCGCGGCGGTCGCCGACCGCGTGATCCTCGTCGCCGCGGGCCTGCCGCTGCGCCTGAAATGAGCGCTGCGGCGGCCTCGCGCGGCGGTCAGGGCTGGTGGTGGGTGCGCCACGCGCCCACCCATGTTCGGGCGGCGGTGGGCTGGACCGACGCGCCCGCCGACCTGTCTGACGCCGCCGCTCTCGACCGCCTCGCCGCCGCCCTGCCGGCGGCGCCGGTGGTCTCGTCCGACCTCGCGCGCGCCGTCGCCACCGCGCGCCGCATCGCAGGGGCGCGGCCGCTGCAGGCCGCCGACGCCCGCCTGCGCGAGCTGAACTTCGGCGCGTGGGAGGGCATGACCTACGACGCGGCGGCGGCTGCGCAGCCGGACGCCTACCGCGCCTTCTTCGAGACGCCGGGGCCGTCGCGCGCGCCGGGCGGCGAGAGCTTCGACGACCTGCGCGCGCGGGTCTGCGACGCCATCGAGGCGCGCAAGGCCGACGGCGGCGATGTGGTGCTGGTCGCCCACGCCGGCGCGATCCGGGCGGCGCTCGCCGTCGCGCTCGACCTTACGCCCGCGCAGGCGCTGGGCTTCGCGGTCGATCCGCTGTCGATCACGCGGCTCGACTGGATCGCGTCGGCCGGCGCCTGGCGGGTGGTCTGCGTCAACACGCGCGCGTGATGGATTGCGCGCGCCGTCATGGCCCTGTCGCGCCCGTCCGGCTATACGAAGGCGGCGCATTCCCACGGAGACCGCAGCCATGACCACGCGGAGAGACTTCCTCATGGCGGCCGGGGCGATGAGCCTCGTGCCGCTCGGCCCCCTCGGCGCCGCCACGCAGGTGGCCGGCGTCCAGCGGCGCGGCGTCGGCGGCGCGACCGTCACGGCGCTGCTCGACGGCTTCATCGAACTCGATCCGGCGAGCCTCAACGGCGCCGACGAGCAGACGCGCGCGGCGCTGCTGGCGCGGAGCTTCCTTGCGAACGGTCCGGTAAAGACGGCGATCAACGCCTATGTCGTGGAGACCGGCGGCCGCACGATCATCGTCGACAGCGGCGCCGGCGCCGCCTTCGGCCCCACCGCAGGCGGCTTCGCCGCGGTGCTTGCGGCGGCGGGCGTGGACCCGGCGGCGGTGGACGCGGTGATGCTCACCCACCTCCACCCTGACCACTGCAACGGGCTCGCCACGGGCGGCGCGGCGCTGTTTCCCAACGCCGAGATGGTCGTCCACGCCGCCGACCACGCCTTCTGGACCGACGATGCGAACTTCGCCGGGGCGGGCGAGATGGCGCAGAACTTCGCGCAGATGGCGCAGGCGGCCGTGGCCCCCTACGCCGACCGCCTGACGCTGGCGCAGGACGGGCACGCCGTCGCGCCGGGCCTCACGCTCATGCACATGCCGGGGCACACGCCCGGCCACTCGGGCCTGATGGTGAGCGACGGCGACGCGACCCTGCTGATCTGGGGCGACATCGTCCATGTCGGCCCGATCCAGTTCGCGCGGCCCGAGGTCACGCTTCCCTTCGACGTCGACCAGCCGCTGGCGGCGGGCACGCGGGCGCGGGTGATGGACATGGTCGCGACCGACGGGCTGGAGATCGCCGGCAGCCACATCGTGTTCCCGAGCTTCGGGCGGCTGACGCGGGACGGGCAGGGCTACGCCTTCCACCCCTCGCGCTGGGACTTCACGCTCTGATCGGGGCGGCGTGACCTGGGCGCCGTGATGGGGGCGTTCTGACGGGCACGCGCCCGGAAGGCGCCTCCAGAGCCTGACGGCGCTGATCGGTCCGCCTTCAGACGCCGTCCCGCGCGGCATCTGGGGCGGCGTCGTCCAGCGCGCCCCAGTCCGCGAGCGCCGCGCCGGCCGCGCGCGACAGCGCGCGCCCCGCCTGCGCCGCCGAGACCCGGGCGCAAAGCAGGGCCACGGCGGTGTCGACCTTGCCGCCGCGCTTCACCGAGGCGGGCCTGACGACCGCGCCGGCGAGCGCGGCGACATAGTCCTGCGCCTCGTCGAGGCTCTCGAACGCCTGCGCCTCCATGCGGGTCCGCCCGCCGCCCTCGGCGTCTTCGGAGACCTGCACCGACACCGCCCAGCCGACCGTCATGCGCGCCCAGAGCGCGATCTCCGCCGCCGCGCCGCCGTCGCGCACGCCGTGGCGCGCGCGCAGCGCGGCGCGCAGGCGCAGCGGCGGGGCGCCCGAGCGGCGCAGGGTGACGATGTCGCAGGCCACCGGGGCGAGGAAATCCTCTGTGAGAAGCGCGCTCATGCTCAGGCCTCCTTGCGATCCGTCTCATCGGTCGAGGCGTCGGCCGCGGTCTCGATCGACGGGCGAGCGAGCGTGACCACGCGCCCCGAATTGAAGATCGACGGCGCCCTGGCGGGCGTCGCGGCGCCGCCGCGCGCCGCCTGGGCGGCGAACTCGGCGGTAAGGGCGGCGCGCAGCTTCCCGGCGACATCCTCGCCCAGGGTCGCGGCGGCCGTCTCCATCGCGGTCGCGACGTTCATGGCGACAGCGTCCGCCACCGCCTGCGTCAGCGCCTCGCGCAGCGCGGCCTCGTCGAGCGCCGGGGTCTCGGGCCGCGCTGCGACGTCGGCCTCGGCTGCTTCGACCGCCGTCGCAGGCGCGGGGGGCGCCGGCGCCGGCGCCGCGCCGCCGAGCGCGGCGATCTGCGCCGAAAGCGCCAGCGCCGTCTCAGTGATCGGGGCGATGTCGGCGCGGACGGAGTTGGAGACGGTCTCGCCCACGCCGTCCAGCGCCTCGGCCAGCTTCTGCTGGTCGTCGCGCAGCGCCTCGTTGCGCGCGAGCGCGCGACGGTCGGCCTCGGTGATCTGCGCGTTGAGCTCCGCCGCCGCTGCGCCCATCGCCTCGGTGACGGTCTCGGTCAGGCTGTCGCGCATCTCGGTCTGGCCCTTGGCGATGCCGGAGAGCAGCGAGCCGAACGACGCGACGTCGTCGCGCACCGCCTCGAGCGCCCCGGTGTCGAGTTTGGGCGGGGGCGGGATCGCGGAGACGCTCTCCTCGACGCGGCGAAGCCCTTCCCTGAGCGATGCCTCGACGCTCGACTGCGCGCGCATCCCGCGCCACAGCGCGAAGCTCGACAGCCCGATGGAGGCGAAGGCGAGGCCGCCCGCGGCGGCGGCGGCGAGGATGAGGTCGCTCACAGCGCGCGCCCCAGGCGCGGCGCGGCGGCGCGGGCGGCGGCGGCGCGCGTGTTCTCCATCCGCTCCATCCGGGCGAGGAACTCCGCGAGCGTGGCCGAGACGCGCTCCATCAGCGCCTCCGCCGCGTCGCCTCCGCCGCCGCCGTCGCTCGCCGTCGCGTCGATGTAGCGGGCGTGCAGGCCGTGAAGTTCGGCGCATTCCTCGCGGACGCGCTGCACCATGTCCACCAGCGCCGCGGCGTGGTCGGCGCCGAGCCCCGCCGCGCTGTCGATGCGCTCGCCCACCTCGTGCAGGCGCTCGGCGAGCGGGGCGAGCGCCTCGCGCAGCGCCTCGCCGTCCATCCCGGCGGCCTCGGGGCCGCTGTCGGCCAGCCGTCCGACCTCCGCTTCGAGGCGGGAGGCGACGGTCTGCAGGCCGAAGGAGAGGCGCGCGAGGCTCTCGCGCTCGCGCTTGAGGTCGATCGAGCCGCCGGCGCCGTGGCGCTCCAGCGCGGCGCGCAGTTCCGCCGCGGCCGCGGCCACCTCACCGCCGTCCTGCGCCGCGGCCAGCTCGCCGAGCCGCACCTCCAGCGCGTCGAGGCGGGGGGCCAGCGCCTCGGCGACGCCGCTCGCGTCCGCGCCGCGCGCGCTCGCGGCGACCAGCCGGCCGATCTCGGCGTCGAGACGGCCGAGCATGGTCTGCAGCGCCGATGAAAGTCGGGTGAGCCCTTCGCGCTCGCGGTGCAGGTCGATCTGGTTGGTCGGCCGCGCGGCCAGCGCGCGGACCTCGCCGATCACGTCGGCGGCCAGCGTCGCCGCGCCTGGCGCGTCTTCGAGCGCGGCGCGAAGCTCGCCGGCCGCACGCGCCACCGTCGCCTCGATCTCGTCGAGCCGCGGGGCGAGGCGCTCCGCGGCGTCGGAGCCGGCGGCGCCGATGGCGGCGGCCTCGACCAGCCGCGTGATCTCGCCGTCCATCCGGTTGAGCATCGTCTGGAGCGCCGAGGACAGCCGGGTGAGCCCCTCGCGCTCGCGGTGAAAGTCCACGGCGGGCGGCGTCGGGAGCGGCCGCTCCGCAAGGGCGGCGAGCGCCGCGAGGTCGGCGCGCATCGCGGCGACGTCCCCGGCGGCGGCGTCGAGGCCCGAGAGGCGGCCCCTGATGTCGTCGATCCCCGCGAGCTTCGCGCCCAGCGCGTCGAGCGCCGAGCTCTGGGCGGTCTCGAAGGCGTCGATCCGGGACGAGAGCGCCTCGCCGCCGCCGCCGGCCTCGATCATCCGGGTGATCTGGCCGTCGAAGCGGGCAAGGATCGTGTGCAGGGCCGAGATCATCCGGGTCAGGCCGTCGCGCTCACGGGCGAGGCTCTCGGTCGGATCGGGGCGGGCGGAGAGCCGGGCGAGGGTTCCGGCGAGGGCGTCCATGCGCGCGTCGAGGCGGGTTTCGAGCGCCGCCATCGGCGCGGCGATCGCCTCCTCTGGGGCGGGCGCGGGTTCGGAGAGGCGCGCGGCGACGGCCGCGAGGGCCTGCTCGAGCCGCGCGAGGGCCTCGGGGGCGTCCGTCGGGGCGTCGGCCAGTCCCTGCAGCGCCGCCTCGATGCGGTCGATCCGCTCGGCGAGCTCCGGCGCTGCGGCCTGCGGCGCGGCGAGGGCGGCCTCGATGCGGGCGAGCGCGGCGTCGGCGTCGGGCGCCGGCTGCGCAGGCGCGGCGGCCAGCGCGGCGAGGGCGGTCTCGATGCGTGTCAGCCGCGCGGCGGTCTCGGCGTCCGCGCCGGCCGGGCGGGCGGCGAGGCCGGCCAGCGCGGCCTCGATGCGGTCCATGCGCCGGGCCTCGGCCTCGCCGGCGGCCTCGGCTTCTGCGTCGGTCGTGGCGGCGGGGGCCTGCGCGAGCGCGGCCAGCGCCGCCTCGATCCGCTCCAGTCGCGCGGCGGCGGCTTCGGCGGCGGCCTGGGTGGCGGGATCGACCTGCGCGGCGGGCGCTTCCGAGAGCGCGGCCAGCGCCGCCTCGATGCGGTCGAGGCGCTCGACCGCGGCTTCGGCGGCGGCTTCTGCGGCGCCGCCGGCGACGGCCGGCGCCTCGGCCATCGCGGCGAGCGCGCCCTCGATCCTGGCGAGGCGGTCGTCCATGGCGCCGCCGTCCGCCAGCGCGGCGGTCGCGGCGTCGATGCGCGCCAGTCGGTCGTCAGACGCGGCGTCGCCCTCGGCGCCGGCGAGGCCCGCCAGCACGGCCTCGATGCGGTCCAGCCGCTCCAGCGCGGCGGCGCCCTGCGGCTCCGCCGGCGTCTCGGCCAGCGCCGCGAGCGCAGTCTCCATGCGGGCGAGCCTGTCGGTCAGCGCGTCGCCGTCGCCCGGCGCGAGCGCCGCCAGCGCCGCGTCGATGCGCTCCAGCCGCGCTGCGAGGTCTTCGGGCTCGGCCGGCGCGGCGAGCGCGGCGAGCGCGTCCTCGATGCGTCCGAGCCGCGCAGCCGTGTCCGCGCCGTCGCCGGTCTCGCCGGTCTCGCCCGCGTCGCCGGCGGCGGTCAGCGCCGCCTCGATCCGCGCCAGCGTCTCCATCATCGCGGGGTCGGCCTCGCCCCGGTCCGCCCCGGCGGCGCCGGCCTCAAGGCCGGCGGACAGGCGCTCCTCGAGCCGGTCGACGAGTTCGCTGATCCGCGCGGCGGTGGCCTCGGCGGCGGCGGCGGCGTAGCCCGCGTCGATCACCACGCGCCGGTCGGTCGAGAGCGCCTCGTCCGGCCGCGCCAGCGCGCCAAGCAGGGTCAGCATGTCGGAGGCGCGGCGTTCCGGGGCCTGCGCGGGCGCCTCCAGCGCCACGATCGTCGGCGGCGTCGGCGCGCCCAGCTTCTCGGCGAAGGCGCTGGCCACGGCCTCGGGGTCGCCCTTGCACTCGAAGGCGTAGCTCAGCGGATCGATTCGGTAGATCGGCCCGTCGACCAGTTCGGCGAGAGCCTCCAGCGCGGCCACCTCGTCGTCGAGAGAGGCCTCCGCGGCCAGCCCGTCGGGAAAACTCAGGTGGTGGGTGGCGACGCCGGCCTGCGCAAGGCGCATGAGGGTCTCATCCATCGATTGCTGATCGGCCATGGCTGTCGTCCGTTTCTAGACCTCGGCGCCGCGACGCCCGCCCTTCTGGCCGACCCGCGAGGAGAGGCTTGGGCCAAGATGGTTAAATTTGTCTCCCCCGAGTCGGCGTTCACCGCGCCTTTCGCCCGCGCTGCGCGCGCATCACGAAAGTCTGCCGAGCGCGCCGAGATCGAGCGACAGGTCCGCCTCCTCCAGCCCGAAACGGCCTGCGAGATCGCGCAGGGCGGCCGCCGCGCGCATCAGCGTCTCGCCGACGCGCGCCTCCTCCTCGGGCGTCAGGGCGCCCGCCTCCATGCGGCGGATCGCCTGCAACTCCATGAGTTTGCGAATAAACTCCATCAGGCCCAGCACCAGCCGCGCCAGATCCCGCTCCACCGTCTCGGGGGAGAGGGCCACGCGCCCGTCCGGAGCCGAGGCCAGCAGCGCCTCGACGGCGGCGGCGCAGTCCTCGGCGTCGAGCGCCATCGTGGCGCGCGCCCCGCTCACGACGCGGCGCCCTGCGCGGCGGCGACGAAGCTGAACGCGGGCCAGGGGCCGGTGAGCCCCGCGCCGAGCCCGCGGGCGGCGGCCTCCACGCGCTGGCCGGCGCCGCGCGGGGCGAGCACGGCGACGTCGACGCCGCGCCCGGCGGCGGTGTCGAAGCCGCGCGCGCGGGTCTCGCGCGCCACGCCGGCCAGCGCGGCGGCGGCGTCGGCCTCCGCGCGTCGGCGGTCGCGCGCCTCGGCGCCGTGCGCCGCCGCCCGCGCCCTGAGCCATGCGCGGCCGTCGGACGGTTCGCCCGCCGCCGGCGTCGCATCGGCGGCGGCGCGGGGCGGCAGGGAGAGCGTCAGCACCCACTCCGCCTGGTCCGCGAGCCGCGCCAGCGCCTCCGAGAGCGCCTCCGCCTCGGCGTCGAGCCAGGCGCGCGCGGCCTCGATCGAGAACCGCCCGCCGTGCACGGGAGCGAAGGCCCCGGCGGCGGCGGCGGCGCGCGCGGTCGCGGCCACGCGCGCGCCGGCGGCGCCTTGACCCTCCGTCGCGGCGTCGAGCACCGCGGCGAGCGGTCCGGACTGCGCGAGCGTCAGGCCGGCGGCCGCGATCGCCGCCGCGTCGGCCGCGCGGGCGGCCCCGAGCAGGATCAGCGCGGCGGTCATCGGCCCGCGCTCCATGAGGCGCGAACGGCCTCGGGCGAGGCGAGCACGATCTGCGCGCCGACATAGACGAGCTCCACGTCGGCGACGGTCAGCCACAGCTCGCCGCGCACGACGACGCCGCGCGCCAGAAGCCGGTCGATCACGTCGACAAGCGCCGCGTCCTCGCCGACGCAGGTCGCGGCGGGCGCGGGGGAGGCGGCGTGGCTCACGGCGCGGCTTTCGCGTCGCCCGATCCGTTTGCGGCCGCGGGCGCCGCGTCGGGGACGGGCTCTGCGGCGGGCTCCGCGGTGGAGTCCTCGGCGGGTTCGGGCGCAGGCTTGGGTTCGGCGAAGCTGTAGGCCGGCCAGGGCCCGGTGATCTCGATGGCGAGCCCGGCTGCGGCGGCGGTCTCCGCCAGCCCGAGCGCGCGCGAGCGCAGCGCCGCGGTCTCGAGGCGCGAGACGAGGAGCGCCGCGTCGGCCAGGCGCTGCGTTCCATCGGCGGCGGGACGGGGCGGGAAGAGCGCCACGTCGCGCGCCTTCACCGTCAGCTCCGCCACGAGCCGCGTCACGGCCTCGGCCTGTTCGGCGGCGGCGCGGCGGCGGGCGTCGCGCGCCGCGGCGACGCCGCGCAGGTAGCCGGCGCCGTCGTCGGGTCTGGCGGAGAGCGCCGGCCGCGGCGGCGGGCCCGATGTTTCGGGCGCCAGCACGATGCGGGCGCCCATCTCGACGCTGCCGGCGATGCGGTCGAGGATCGCGGCGTGGCGCTCGGCCTCGGCGGCGATCAGCGCGGCGGCGGCGGCGGGGCCGGAGGCGAGCGCGCCGAAGCGGGCAGGGGCCACGTCGGTCTCACGGGCGTAGGCCGCAAGGATCGCGTTGTGACGCATGGCCTCGGCCGCCTGCCGCGCCGGATCGGCCGCGGCGTCGAGCAGCGACGGCGACACGAGGGCGAGCAGGTCTCCGACCTCGATGCGGCTGTGCGGCGGCGCGCCAGCCGGTCGCCGCGCGCCGGCGCGCACCACGCCGTGGACGATCCAGCCGGGCAGGGGCGCGTCGGGGCTGCGGGCGGTCGCGGTCGATGCGGGGGCGTGCGCTTCTGTGGATGTCATCGGGCTTCTCCGGCAGTCAGGCGGCGCGCGCGCGGGAAGGGGCCGCGGGGCCCTCCGCGTCGCTGCGCAGGGTGAGGAAGGGGCCTTCCGGCGCTTCGCCGGCGGCGAGCCGCGCCGCGCGGGCGGCGCCGGCGGCTGCAAGCAGCGCCGCGGCGGCGCGGGCCTGCGCGACGGCCTCGCCGGCGCCCGAATGCGCTCCCGGCGGCGTATCGGGATGCGCGTCGGGGTGCGCGGCGGCGGCGGCGCGACGGAAGGCCGCCGAAACGCGCCCCGGCTCCTCCAGCGGCCAGGCGAGGCCCAGCGATCTGGCCGCGGCGTCCAGGTCGGCGGCGTCGGGGCGCTCGACCGCGACTGCGGCGAAGGTGATCGCGGGGCTGGGGCCGATGAGGCGGATCCGAAGGCCCTCGGGCCAGATGGCGTCGATCGCCTCCAGGCGCCGCTCCAGAAGGGCGAGGCCGGGCGCGTCGGTCAGCGCGACGAGGTTGAGCAGGTCGGCCTCGTCCTCCGGCGGCAGCATGGCGGTCGCCTCGGCGACGCCGGCCAGATCGGCCGCGAAGCCGGCGCCGAGCCGCGCCCGCAACGCCGCCGCCCCCTGAGCGAGCGCCCGCGCGAAGGCTTGGCGGCCGTCTCCGGCGCGGGTCGTCGCGGCGGCGATCTCCGGCGCGTCGCGGAACCGCGCCAGCGCCTGCGGCGCGTCCCACGAGATGCGGACCTGATGCTGCGCGAAGCCCGTCAGCCGCGCCAGCGCCTCGCGCAGCGCGTCCGCGCTCGCGGCCAGCGCGCCCCGGGCCTCGCCGGGCGCAAGCCGCGCGCCGGGCGCGGCGGGCAGCACCGCGCCGCCCCGCATCAGCGCCTCAAGCAGTTTCTGGCGCGCGACAAGCGCCGCGCCGGCGGCCTTCCGGGCCGTTGCGCCGCCGCGCGCCGCGGCGCCAAGAAGGCCCCGCAGGCCGCCGACCGAGGGCGCCGGCGCGAAGATGGCCGTCAGCGGCCCCCGCCGCGAGAATGCGAGCTCCGACGGGCCGCCCCCCCCCGCCTCCAGCCGTCCGGCGTCGTCGGCGCCCATGACGGCGACGAACTCCATCGGTCGCGTCATGCGCCGTCTCCCCTGCCGCCGTCGCCGCGCAGGGCGGCGTTGGATCGGGCGCGCGCGGCGCGCGCCGCGGCGAAGTCGAGCATCCGCACCTGCGGCGCGGCGCCGTCGCCGGCCCTTAGCGCGCGGCGCAGCGCCGCCCGAGCCGCGCCCTGCGCCAGCGCCCGCAGCTCCGCGCCGCTCCACCCGTCGGCGGCGTTGGCCAGCGCCTCGAGGTCGACGTCCTCGGCCAGCGGCGTCTCCCGCGTGTGCACGGCGAGGATGTCGCGGCGGGCGGTCGCGTCGGGCGCGTCGAGGCGGATGATCTCGTCGAAGCGCCCCGGCCGCAGCAGCGCTGGGTCGATGGCGTCGGGGCGGTTGGTGGCGCCGAGCAGAAAGACGCCGCGGCTCTGGCAGATGCCGTCGATCTCCACGAGAAGCTGCGCGACCACGCGGGTCATCGCCGCGTCCGCCGCGCCGCGGGCCGGGGCCACCGCGTCGATCTCGTCGAAGAACAGCACGCAGGGCGCGGCGTGGCGGGCCTGCGCAAAGAGCTCCGCGACCGCCTTCTCGCTGTCGCCGAGCCAGCGCGAGACGAGATGCGCGCCGCGCACGGCGATGAAGTTGGCCTGGCTCTCGGCGGCCAGCGCGCGCGCCAGCAGCGTCTTTCCCCCGCCCGGCGGGCCGGCGAGCAGCACGCCGGAGACGGGCGCGAGGCCGAGGGCGCGATGGGCGGCGCCATGGCGCATCGGCCAGATCACGGCCTCGGTCAGCGCCTGCTTGGCGGCGTCGAGCCCGCCGATGTCGGACCAGCGCGCGTCGGGGATCTCGACTTGGGCGGCCCTCAGCGCCGAGGGGCCGACCACGGCGCGGGCGGCCTCCATGTCGGCGCCTGTGACGCTGAGCGTGGCGGCGTCGACCTGCTCCATGCCGCCCGCCTCCAGCGCGGCCCGGGCGACGGCGGCCATGGCGGCCTCGCGCGCCAATGCGGCGAGATCGGCCCCGACGAAGCCCGGCGTCGCCTCGGCCAGCGCTTCGAGGTCGACGTCCGGCGCCAGCGGCGCGCGCTCCAGATGCAGCGCGAGGATGGCGCGTCGGGCGGCGCGGTCGGGCGCGGCGAAGGCGATCTCGCGGTCGAAGCGGCCCGGCCGGCGCAGCGCGCCGTCGAGCGCATGGGGCATGTTGGTCGCGGCCATCACCACGACCTGCCCGCGCGCCGAGAGCCCGTCCATCAGGGTCAGGAGTTGCGCCACCAGCCGGCGTTCGAGCTGCTTCTCGCCCGAGAGATCGCCGCGCTTTGGGGCGATGGCGTCGATCTCGTCGATGAAGATCACCGCCGGCGCCCGCTTTTCGGCGGCGGCGAACACCTCGCGCAGCTTGGCCTCGCTGTCGCCGTAGTGCTTGGAGACGATCTCGGGCCCGTCGATCTGGAAGAAGGCCGCGCCGCTCTCCTCCGCCACGGCGCGCGCCAGCAGCGTCTTGCCCGAGCCCGGCGGGCCCGTGAAGAGCACCCCGCGCGGCGGCGTGACGCCCAGGCGGGCGAAGAGGTCGGGCCGCTTCAGCGGCAGCTCGACCATCTCGCGCACGCGGGCGACCTGCGCCTCCAGCCCCGCGACGCCGCCGTAGCGGGAGGCGGCTTCGGGCGCGCTGAGCGTGAGGCGGGCGGCGGCGGTCATGCGGGCCAGCGGCGCGGGGTCGAGCGCGGCGACGACGGCGGTGAAGCGACGCCCGCCGGGCAGCCGGCCGGCGACGACGGCCCCCTCGCTCAGCGGATGGTCCTCCAGCGCGGCGGCGATCTCCGCGGCGTCGCGCGGGGCGGCCCCGTCGAGGCGAAGGGTGAGCGCGGCGGCGGGGGGCGGCGCCGGCGCCGCGCTGACCTCGGCGGCGTCGCCGAGCGCGAGGCCGGCGCTGGCGCGCTGCGCCTCGTCGAGGCGGATGCGCGCGGCCGCGGCGTCCGAAGCGCGGGCGGATCGGTCGCCGACCTGGGCGGCGATGGGGGCGCCGATGGGGGCGCGCAGGGGAAGGGCGCGGGCGTAGGCCGTTCCGGAGCCCTTTATGCGCAGCAGGTCGCCGGGGCGCAGGCCGAGGGCGGCCATCGCGGCGGGTTCGATGCGGGCCACGCCGCGGTCGGCGTCGGTCGGCGCGGCGGCGTCCACGACCAGCCGCGCCGCGGCGGTTCGGGAAGCGGCCTCGGGAGCGGGGCCCTCATGGGTCATGGCTGGGCCGCGCGGCCGCGTCGCTGCGCCTCCATCAGCCGGTCGAGCAGCACCGCCTCCGCCGCCTCGAAGGTTTCCTCGTCGATCTCGCCGGCGTCGAGCCGCCGCTCCATGTCGATCAGCGCGCGCTTGATGGCGGCGGGGTCGTGCAGCTCCGCCTCGGCGCTCTCATGGATCTTCTGCGCGACCCACAGCGCGCCCTTGATCGGGCCGCTGACGGGCAGGGTGAGCAGCGTCGAGAGGATGCCCATGGCGGCCTCAGGCGGCCTGCGCCGGCGCGTCGAGCGCCAGCGACACGAAGTTGTAGGCTGGCGCGGGACCGACCAGCTTCAGCGCCGCCGCCGCGTCGCCGGCGAAGTCGAGCGCCTCGGCGGCGGCCTCGGCGGCGGCGGCGAAGGCGGCCTCGTCCGCTCTCGGCAGCAGGAATTCCGCGCGCAGCGCCTCGACGTCGTCCTCCGGCGCGCGCAGCACATGGTCGCGCGCCAGCGGCTTCAGCGCGGCGAGCAGGGCGCGCTGCGCCTGCTTGCGGCGGTCGTCCAGCGCCTCGGCGACGCGGCGGCCAAGCTCCATCAGCGCCATCTGCGCCTCGGCGCTCGCCCTGCCGGCCATGATGCGCGCGCGCGCCTCGGCGAAGTCGGGGCGGGCGCGTCCGAGCGCGGCCAGCGCCGCCTCCCGCGGGAAGGTGACGCGCAGGCCGTATTCGGCGAGGCCGTCATGGGCGGCGAGCAGCGCCGTGAGCTCGGCCTCGCGCGGGGCGATGGCGGCCGCGACGGCCTCGGCGCTGTCGGCGACGACGCCGAAGCGCATCGGCAGCAGCGGGCCCTGCGCCATGGCGGCCTCCAGCACGCGCAGATGGGCGAGCAGGTTGCGACGGGTGCGGCGCACCTCGCCCGGCGGGATCTCGCCGACGAGCGCCGCGAGCCCGCCGGCGCGCGCGATCGACAGCGGCCCGCCCGCCAGCGGCTGGGCGTCGGCGGGGATCGCGGCGTCCTGCGCGCGCATCACCGCGTAGGCGTAGGCGGCGGTCATGCCGCGCCTCCGCGCTGGGCTGCAAGGTCGAGGATGCCGTTGACGAGCCGCGTCGAAAGCGCCTCGCGGGTCAGCCACGCCGGGGCGTCGACGGACAGCCGCCAGCGCCGCGCGCCGGTCGTCTCGACCGTCAGGCGCCCGTTCGAGAGGGTCAGCGTCAGGTCCGCCTCGGCGGCGCCGGGCAGTTCGGCGGCGAGGCTCCAGGAGGTCTCGGTCTCGAACACGTCGTGGTGCGGCTCGGCGACGCGGGGCTCGGCGAGGGGCGTCTCCGCCGGCTGCGCCGCCGCCGCCGGCGTCGCGACGGGTCGCGCCGGGTCGCGGCCGCCGCCGGCGAGACCGCCGACCTTGACCGAGAAGCCGCTGCGCATCTTCACCGGACCGCGGGAGGTCTCGACTGTCGCCTCGCGGCGCCCGTCGTCGGCGTCCTGCGCCTTCTCCGCCGCGTCGACGATCCGGGCGAGCCCTTCGGCGAGCGGTCCCAGCAGGCCGCCGAGGCGGCGGTCGATCTCCTCGATCGCCTCGCGGCCCCTCAGTTCCTTGTCGTCGCGGCTGGCCATGGGCGGGCTCCTCAGACTGGCTGGGCGGCGGGGGATGGTCGGGCGTCGAGATCTGCGTCGAGGCTTGCGTCGAGCCTCGCCTCGATGCGGGCGATCTGGGCGCGCAGGGCGTCGTTCTCGGCCTGAAGCGCGCGGGCCGAGGCCGACAGCGTCGGGTCGGCGCTCCACCAGTCGATGCCCATCTCCTGCGCCTTGTCGACCGAGGCGATCAGCAGCCGCAGCTTGATGGTGACGAGCTCGATGCCGACGAGCGAGATCGACACGTCGCCGGCGATCACCACGCCGCGGTCGAGCACGCGCTCCAGGATGTCGGCCAGCCCGTCGCCGCGGGCGGCGCCCTCGACGCCATAGGCGCTCATCGGCCCGCCCTCGCGGCGTCATTGCGGTGATAGCGCCCGGTCCGGGTGAACTTCGTGACGTCGCCCTCGGGGCTCAGCGTCACGTCGTAGGCGGCGATGAGGTCGTTGTCGCCCATGCGGGCGGGGGCCTCGACCACGTCGACGCTGACGCGCCACGCGCCGTCGACCATCTCGCAGTTGGCGACCGCATCCACCCGCAGCTCGGTGTAGAGCGCGACGGCGCGGCGGGCGAGGCTCATGGCGTCGGCGAAGCCCACCGGGCCGGGCCTTGGGGCGAGATCGGGCGCCGGATCATGGCCGAGCGCCTGCGCCTCTCGGCGGGCGTGCGCGCTCACGGCGTTTTCCGGTCTGCGGTTTCGCGCGCGTCGGCCTCGGCGAGCATGGCGCGGAGATTGCGGCTCTTGAGCCGGCAGGCGTCGCGGGTCTCGGCCGAGAGCGCGGCGCGACGGGCGAGCAGGGAAAGGTCGCGGTCGAGCCGCTCGCGCTCGAACTCGGCGCGGACGAGTTCGATGGCGGCCTCGGTCCGCGTGCGCGGGCTGCGCGCCACCGCGCTGGCCGGTCGGCGATGGATGGCGGGCTGGGGGCGTTTCATGCTGCGGGCTCCGTCACGATGGCGTCGGGCGCTGGTGCGAATGGGTTGGCGGGGCGTCGAGCACGGCAGGCGTCGCGGATCGCGGCGCGCAACGCCTCGGCGTGGGCCGCGCGCCCGGCCCCGTCCGCGCCGCGGGGCGCGCGCGCCTCCAGCACGTCGAGGCAGATCTGGGCGAAGCGCTCGTCGCGCGCCTGCGCCCTGACGCCGAGCGCCGCCATGATGCGGCCCAGCAGGATGGCGGTGCGCAGCGAGGCGGGGCTGGCCGCGCCGGCCCTCGCGCCGCTCTCGCGCACGGCGCGCACCAGCCGCACCACCACGTCGGCGTCCTCCTCGGCAAGCCCGGTGCGGCTGGCGACGATGCCGCGCTCGGCGGCGTGGTCGCCCCACGAAAGGTCGAACGTCACCATGCGGTCGAACAGCGCGTCGGGCGCGGCGGAGACGCCGGCGTACTCCTCGGGGTTGGAGGTGAGGATGGCGCGGAACTCGGGGTGCGCGCGGACGTAGCGCCGCCCGCTGGCCGGGTTGGAGAGGATCAGCACCCGCTCCTCCAGCGCCGAGAGCAGAGCGTTGTTGGCTTCGGCGGGAGCGCGGGTGAACTCGTCGTAGATCAGCGTCCAGCCCCTGGTCATCGCCTCGGTGAGCGCGCTGTCGGACCAGGCGACGCGGGTGGCGGAGGCCGTCTTGACGACGCGGCTCACATAGCGGTCATGCAGGCGTGTCGTGGTCTCGCCCACTTCGCGGCCGAGCAGGTCGGCGCTGGTCATCCGGCTGTCGCCCGTCACCATCGAGACCGGTCGGCCGAGCCAGGCGGCGACATGGAGCGCCAGCGTCGTCTTGCCGGCGCCGGCGGGGCCGCGGAAATGCACGGGCGCCCCGGCGCGCAGGTAGGCGACCGCGCGCGAGTGCATCGAGCGCAGTTCGGCGTCCATGAAGAGGTCGGCGCGCGGGCGCAGGATCAGTGCGCCGGCGGCGGCGGAGGCCGCCTCGTCCACCATGGCGGCGAAGACGTCGCCCGGGTCGGCGCCCTCGGCGGCGCCGGGCGCGTCCAGCGCGAGGGGCTCCGGCGCCGCGCCGAGGGGCGCGTCGTCGTCGGGCAAGGGCGCCGCGCCGTCGTCCGCGTGGCCGCCGTCGTCGCGAAGGCTCGTCGTCATGTCGTCTTCGGGGGTCGCCGGCGCCGCTGCGCCGAAAAGCCGTCCGCCCATCGTCGTCTCCAGTTCTTGGAGGAGGGATCTTGTTTGACGGGACGTTACGGGCCGAATCGTTGTCGCTTGGTGAATTGCGACCGAAGAACGGGCCGCGCCGTGGCGTCAGTCACAGTCGGTCGGCCTGCGGCCTCGGACACGGCGCGTCGGCCTGCGGCCTCGGGCACGGCGCGTCGGCCTGCGGCCTCGGACACGGCGCGTCGGCCTGCGGCCTCGGGCACGGCGCGTCGGCCTGCGGCCTCGGGCACGGCGCGTCGGCCTGCGGCCTCAGTTCCAGTCGGTCGGCTTGCCCATCGCGTTCAGCGGCAGTCCGGGGCCGAAGGCGAAGCGCGCCGGACGCTCAGGGGCGGGCAGGGCGGCGCAGTGCGCCTCCAGCGACTGGACCAGCGACTGGACCGGCGACCCGGCCGCCGCGCCGGACGCGGGGACGACGAAGGCCTTGAGCCGCGCCCCGGCGCCGGCGCCGCCCAGCCGCACCGCGCAGTCCGCGACGCCGGGATGTCGGAGCAGGTGCGCGCGAACCCGTTCGGTCGAGACGTTGACGCCGCCGACCTGCACCGCGCCGTCAAGCCGGCCCGCCGGCGCGAAGCATCCGTCGCCGCGCCAGTCGATGCGGTCGGGCGGCGCCAGGCGCGCCCCGTCGCGGCGCCGCCGTATCTCCGCGCCGTCGCAGGCGAGATGGGGCAGCGGCGCGAAGGGCGCGCCGGCTTCGTCCCGCCAGCCGAGCCCGCCAGTCTCGCTCGATCCATAGATCTCCACCAGCCGCCCGAGCCCGGCCTCGGCCAGGGCCGTCCACAGCGCTTCCGGCGCCGGGGCGGTCGAAGTCACGCCGGTCACGCCGGGTCGGAACCGCGCGCCGCTGCGCAGCATCAGATCCCACAGGAAAGGCGTGGCGATGACGACGTCGCCCTCCCGCGCCTCCGACGCCGCGCGGGCGGGCCCCCAGGCGCGTCCGTCAAGCGTCTCGACGCCGCGGAGGTCGGGGGCGAGACCGCCCCACAGGAAGCCGTAGATGTGCTGCGGCGGCGCAAGCGCGATCACGCGCCCCCCGCCCGCGGCCCCGAGAATGGCGCGGTGGCCGCGCGCCTCCTCCACGAGATCGGCGAGCGCATGGGTGATCGGCTTCGGCGCGCCGGTGGAGCCGCCGGTGAGGAAGGTGATCCGCTCGGCCCTGAGCCGCAGGCTGGCCGCGACGATGTCGCGCCAGTCGCCCAGCGTGGGGCGCACCACGAGGTAGTCCTCGGCGCCGGTCTCGTGCAGGTGGAAGAACTGGTTGACCCTTGCGATGATCTCCAGCCGCGCGAGGCTGTCGGCGCCGAGCGCCGGGCAGGGCGCATCTCCGGCGGCGTCCTCGTCCAGGCGGGTCGCCGCGGTCCAGCGGGTCCATTCGGCGGGGCCGACCGTCCGACCGCGGATGCGGCCGAACTCCTCCGCCACCAGCGCATCGATCACGCGCGCAAGAAGCGGGGACGAGATCGCCCCGCCGGCGGCGACTGGCGCCGCAGGCGGGGCGTCGGCGCACGGAGCGTCGATCTGCGCCGTCATGGGGACTACTCGACGTCGAGATCGTGCAGGATCTCGCCAAGCAGCGACCTGTACTGGCGGCGAGCCTCCGCGGCGCGAGCGCGCAGCGCGAGCGCATGGGCGGCCATCTCCGGCAGCGAGAGCGTCGGGTCGTCCGGCTGGACGTCCACGCGCACGTCATCGGCCGGATCGAACGCCTCGAGATGCGCCACGAGGCCGCCGAAATCGTCGAACTCCCAGGCGCGGATCACGTCCTGCTCGCCCTCGTCGCGAAAGAACAGCTTCACGGCCGCGACGAAGCGCTGGTCGATGGTGCGGAACAGCTGGATCTCGTACCAGCAGGGCGCGCCGGGCACGAAGCTCATCGACATCGCCAGCTCGGCGCCGTGGAAGCGGAGCGGCTTGGCGCCGACGCGCTTGATCGCGTGCGCCTCGGGGCCGCCCATCATCGGCGCGGGCGCGTCATAGGTCTGCTCCGGCATCTGTCGGTCGGCGTAGGGGCTCATCTGGGACATTCTTTCGGTCTCCAACGTTGCGGTGGGACTGATCGGCGGCGGCGGCGAAATGGGCGCGGCGCCATGCGGCGCAGCAAGATTGTCGGGCCCAGGGACTGCGGGCGGGTTCGCGAACGGGGCCGGACGCAGGGGCGCGTCGAGGCCGCGGACCTCGTCGAGATCGGGTCCGACGGCGGGCGCGGCGCGGCGCAGCGACGCGGCGAAGGCCGCATAGCCGCGCCGCATTCCCGCCGCGAGCGCGGCAAGGCTCTCGGCGCGCGCGCCGCCGGCTTCGAGACAGGTCGGAAGGCAGGCCGCGGGGTCCAGCCGGTCGATCAGCGCGTCGAGATCTTCCGGCCCTGCGACGGAACTCGCCACATGCAGCGCCGCGCCCCCCGTTTCGCCGCGCGGATCGACGCCGACGCGTGCGATCGCCTCGCCCTCCTCGGTCAGGAACAGCTCCAGGGCGAATCGCGCCCCGGTTTCATCGCAGTCCATCTCCGAGGAGAGCAGCCGCGCGCCCGAGAAGGCGAGGGGCCGCGCGCCGTCGCGCCGCAGCGCGAAACGCTCGGAGGGCGCGCCCGTCACGGGGGCGCCGGTCTCCTCGCGCATCGCGCCTGCGTGGAACGTCATCGCGGCCTCCGCCTTCCCGCCGGGCTCAGGCCCGCTTCACGAACATCCAGCAGGACTGGCCGTCCGGCTGGGACTTCAGGTGGATGCGCACCCTCACATTCGCGCCCTTGTAGCCGAACTCGTAGTCGAACAGCGTGTTGACCTGGCCAGTCTTGTGGAACTTCATGAACTCGCCATGAAAACGCTTCCCCTTTGCGCAGGGTGCGATGTCGTTGAAGAAGTTCTTGCCGACCACGGCGCCTGGCTCGCGGCCGGCGATGAGACCCTCGGCCTTGTTGTACTTCAGGATCTGGGCGTTGCGGTTCAGCAAGACGGCGCCGAAGGGCAGATACTCGGCGCGAGCGGGCTCGCGGCTGAGGATGTTGTCGATGTCCTTGCTGCCGAAGGGGATGATTTCCATCAGTATGCTCCTTGCACGTCAGGTCCGACGAGGCGGTTGGTTCTGATCACTCGGGAATTTCGGTGGTGTCGACGCCGTCGACGTTCTTCAGGAACGAGTCGCTGCGCGTCCGCGACATGTCGTGGATGCGGGCGATGACAGGCTCCGCGTCCTCGCCCTGCCTGCGGCCGACCGGAGAAATCCAGCGATAGTCCATCGGCCCCATCGACACGGTGCACTGGGGCACCGCCTCGAATCGGGCGCCTGCGTCGTAAACCGCGCTGTCGATCTCCATCTCGTCCGCCTCGCCAAACTCCGCAAGCGCCTTCAGCTCCTCGATCTGGCCGTCGGTGCTGAGCTTCTCGGTCTGGGCGATGATCTCGGCGGCCGCCTCCAGCACCCATTCTGCGAAGTTGCCGCGCACGATCAGGCCATGCGCCGGGTAATGAAACTCGTAGGTGTCGCCTTGTTTTCTCAGGTATCCAAGGTCATTCATGGTCGGTATGCTCCTTTGACTTGGCATACTGGAACTGAACGCCGCCGCCAGTTTCAGTCGTGGAACGAAATCAAACTCGTATTTAGATGTTAAGCGAAGCTTATGCCTGAGATTTTTGCAGTTATGATTTGAATGGATATTTATGCTGTCCGTTATGGTTAACAGACCCTGAAAATTGTTGAAAAGTTGAATCATGTCCCGCACGGTAGCGAACCAATCGGGAGATGACGTCATGGCTGTCGGTGGAGTGCGGTTCGCTGTTCGCGAAGACGGAGAGGATGTGCTGGTTTACCACACCTCCTCGATCAAGGAGGCGGTGAAGACGCTCGACTTCATTCGCGAGTATTTCCCGAACGCACAGTTCGTCTTCGAGCCCCTGCGTCACTGACGGCGCAGGCGCGTCAGCCGAGGCGGGCGCTTGCAAGGGCCCGCAGCGCCTGCACGTCGACCAGGCGACCGACAAGGCCCAGCCGGTCCGCCAGCGCGTCGGGGTCAGATGCGGCGAGGTCGTGGAGCGTGGCCACGCCGGCCTGCCCAAGCAGCCAGACCAGCCCAGGCCCGACGCCGGGAAGCGCCGCGATCGCTTCGGGGCCGTCCTCGATGCGTGGCGCCGGCCGCATGGCCGAGGGCTGCGGGTTCCAGTAGCGCCGCGCGCGAAGGGGCGGCGTCGCCGGCCGTGTGGCGGGGGCGGCGGTGGGCGTCGGCCGCGCGGCGGGCTCCGCCAGTTCAGCTGCGCCGGGGTCGGCTTCCGGGTCGGCGTCGGGGGCGGAGCCCGTGAAACTCGCCGCGAGCGCCGGCGCAGGCGTCTCGTGGTCGGGGTCGTCCTCCGCCGGCGCGGCCAGGCGCGCCGCGTCGGCCGAGACCGACATCACCGACATGTCGTCGTAGGGATCGCTCTGCGCTGCGGCGCATTCGACGGCCTGCGCCGTCTCGAGCGCTGGCGCGCCCTCGGCCGGCGCAGGGCGTCGAACGCCGGCGCGGCGTTCGATCCTGAATTCGCGGAGCTTCGTCCGGGCCTCGGCGCGCACTGCGCGCGCACGGGCGCGATAGTCAGCGTCGTTGGTCACGGCCGTCTCCATCCGCCATCAAGAGCGGGGCCCTCGGACGGGAGCGCGCCGCGCCCCCGTCCGCGCCCCCGTCCGGGCGCCAGTCCGCGCCGCCGGACAGGCTGCGGTCAGGCCGCCTGCGGGTCGGCCGTCAGGCCGATGGCCTCGGCGTACTTGAGCCAGGTCTCGACGGAAGCCACCACCGCGCGGACCTCGATCGCCAGCAGCTCGATGCCGACGAGGGAGACGCGGATGAAGGCGTCAATCACGACGCCCTTTTCGAGAACCCGGTCGACAACCTCTGCGAGGCTCGTGGACGCGACACTCTTTTCAATCGCCATAGTTGCACCTTTCTGTATCCAGCGCCGCCGGCGCAGGGGTGACGTCTGTTGGTCACGATCAACCACTAGGGCGCAGGCTCTAAAAATTGGTGAAGCGCCTCGATTATGTGCAATTCGTACTTTGAAATGCAATAAAAATGTCCGCAAGTTTTTCTAAATAGGTGAGTGAAACAGATTTGTTCGCATGTTTTATTCCGATGCCTTCGGCGCGATGGAGGAGTTTGACGCGCCGCCTGGATGCGCTGCGCCGTCGAAGCGCCCGCCGCGGCGGCGCGCGGTCAACCGGGAGGGTCGCTCCCCGCCATCGCCTCGGCGAGCGCCGCGATGTCGGGGCTGAAGGGGCGGTCGCAGGGCGCTTCCGGCGCCGTCGCCCGCACCCAGGCGCAGACGGCGCGGCTGGCCGGGCCGAGCCGCGGTTCGTGCTCGCCGCGCTCGGCGAGGATGTCGCCGCCCTGCGCCACGGCGAGCGCGAGAATGGCGAGCACGGCGCCGGCGTCCTCGATCTGCGCCGCGGCGTTGCGGGCCGCGATGGTGCCCATGCTGACGACGTCCTGATTCGCGCCGTTGGTCGAGATCGACTGCGCCGAGGCCGGCGTCGCGCGCGTCCGCATCTCGGCGAGCAGCGCGGTGGCCGTCACCTGCGCCCCCATCAGGCCGCTGTTCAGCCCGGCGGGGCCGCGGTGCAGGAAGGCCGGGAGCCCGCCGTTGAGACGCTCGTCGGTGAGGCGCGCGACCTGCCGCTCCGCCAGCCCCGCGAGCGCGATCATCGCCGTGTTCAGCGCGTCCGACGCGAAGGCGACGTGCTGGCCCATGAAGTTGCCGCCATGCAGCGCAGGCGGTCCGCCGACCGGAAAGATCGGGTTGTCGGTGGCGCTGTTGAGTTCGCGCCGCACCACCGTCTCGTGCCACGTCGCGGCGTCGCGCACCGCGCCGATCACCTGCGGCGCGCAGCGCAGGGTGTAGGCGTCCTGCGCGGCGCGGTCGGCGCGGCGCGAATCACCCGCGGGCTGGGCGTCGATGCGGCGCAGGGAGGCGGGTTCGGCGTCGAGACGCGCGGCGCCGGCGGCGCGGCGGCGGAGTTCGGCGGAGGCCAACGCCTGTCCAGGATGCGGCCGCGCCTCGGAGAAGGCGGCGCTCCACGCCTCCAGCCGGCCCGAGAGCAGTTCGGCCGCGCCCACCGTCAGCGCCTCGGCCCATGCGATGAGACGGGCGGCGGCGGCGGCGTTCAGGCACGCGACGCCTGTCATGGCGGAGGTGCCGTTCACCAGCGCCAGGCCGTCGCGGGCGCGCAGCGTCAGGGGCGGGCGGCCGAGCGCGGCGAACACCTCGGCGTCGGGCGCGTCCGACCCGTCGGCCCGGATGAAGCCGCCGCGGCCCATGAGCGCGAGCGCCATGTGCGACAGCGGCGTGAGGTCGCCGGAGGCCCCGACGGTGCCCTTTTCGGGCACGCGCGGCGCGTATCGCGAGCAGATCAGCGCCTCCAGCAGCCCGATCGCCTCCTCCGAGGCGCCCGACCAGCCCTGTGCGATCGAGGAGAGCCGGGCCAGCGTCATCGCCCGCGCCGCCGCCCATGACAGCGGCCTGCCGACGCCGGTGGCGAGATGGTTGATCAGGTTCTCCTGCAGGGTCTCGATGTCTTCCGGCGCGGTGATGCGGTCGGCGAGCGGGCCGAAGCCGGTGCAGACGCCGTAGACGAGCCGCCGCTCCTCGATGCATCCCGCCATGCGCGCATGGGCTGCGGCCGCGGCCTCGCGGGCGCGTGGCGAGAGCGCGGCGGAGCGCAGGCCATGGGCGACCTCCGCAACCTCGGCCGGCGTCGTCGCGCCGTCGATCGTCACCGGGCCGAAAGGGGTGCGGAAGGCGCCTTCGGGCGCGCGGGTGTTCATGGATGCGGTCGCCCTGACGTTTCCTGCGTCCGGCGAGGATAGGCCGGGGCCGGTTAACGCATTCGCGCTCCAGCCGACCAAGAGCGGGCGAGCGGCGGCCTTTCAGCCGCCGCTCGCCTCATCCAGCGCCGCGCGCCCCCGCTCCACGAGGTCGGCGAGCGCCTGGCGCCCCCTGTCCACGGTCTCGACATAGCGGGCGATCGGCCCGGCCAGCTGCGGGGCTGCCGCGGCGACGGCGTCGTGGCGGGCGTAGAGCGCGACGGCCCCGAGGCTGAGGACGGCGGTCACGGCGAACCCGATCAGGAAGCCGCTGCGCGGCCGGGACGCCTCCGGCTCCTCCTCCAGCGACGCCAGCATCGGCGGCGGAGGATCGGACCGCGGGGCGGCGCCGCTCGGGACGGGGCCGCTGGGGACGAGGGCTGGCGGGGCGGCGGCTGGCGGGGTCTGGACGGGCGGGGCGGGCGACGCCGGCGCTGCGGGCAGCGCGGCCGCGGCTGGGGGCGCGTCCGCGCGGCGAGAGGCCGCCAGGGCGGGCGCCGCCGCCTCGACGTTTCCGCGCCCGGCGGGCGCGGCGCGCCGCGCGCGCCATTCGGCGCGGCAGGCGCTGCAGCGGACCATGCGGCCGCCTTCCGGGATCGCGTCGTCGGGAGCCTCGTAGACGGCGGCGCAGGCGGGACAGGTGATCTGCATGGCGCCCTCGTTCCGGCCTGCCGCCATTCGCGGCCTGTTGTCGACGGCGACGGCGCAAGCGCCTCGCCCGTCACGCTATATCCAAGGCGGGCGCCGGTTCCAAGCGCCGGGGCGGCGCTTGAGATGGCGCTGCGGCTCTGCGAAGGTCGCCGGACGCTTGCGCAACGGCGACAGGGGCCCCCCCGACGTGATCGAATTCGAAGCGACGCGCTTCAGCTATGACGCCCGCGAGGTGCTGCGCGGCGTATCGCTGTCGCTGGAGCCGGGATCGCTGCATTTCCTCACCGGACGCTCCGGCGCCGGCAAGACAACGCTGCTGAAACTCGTCTATCTGGCGCTGACGCCGACGGGCGGCGCGGTGAAGGTGTTCGGCGGCGACACCCGCGGCGCGGACCGCGCCGCCATGCGACGGCGCATGGGGCTGGTGCTGCAGGACTGCGACCTGCTGGAGCATCTCGACATCCGCGACAACATCGCGCTGCCGCTGCGCATCGCCGGGGCCGACGTGGCGGCGCGGGCCGGCGACATCGAGGAGCTCGCGGCCTGGGTGGGCCTGGGCGACAGGCTCGACGCCTTCCCGCGGGAGCTCTCCTCCGGCGAGCGGCAGCGCGCGGCGGTGGCGCGCGCCGTGGTGACGGCGCCGGAGCTGGTGCTCGCCGACGAGCCGACTGGCGACGTCGACGAGGAGGCCGCCGGCCGCATTCTGGAACTGTTTCTCGAACTCAACCGCGCCGGCGCGGCGGTGCTGGTGGCGACGCACGACATGGCGCTGATCCGCCGGGCCCAGGGCCGCGGACAGGCGCGGACGCTCCGGCTGGAGGAGGGCGTGATCATCCGCGCCGGGGCGCCGCTGTGAGCGCGCCGCGGCGCAGGCGGCGCGGGGCCGGGGCGCTGGCCCCGCGCTCGGAGGCGCCCTTTCTCGTGGCGGCGGTCTGCGCGGCGATGTGCTTTCTTGCTGTCGTGGCGCTGGAGGCCGCAGCCGGCGCCGCGCGCGTGGCCGAGGCCTGGACCGACGGGCTGAGCGGCGCCGCGACCGTGCGCGTGCCTGCGCCGGACGGGCGCGAGGCGGCCGAGCCGGTGGCGCTGGCCGCCGAGGCCGCGCTCGCCGCGACCGAGGGCGTCGCGTCGGCGCGGCTGCTCTCGGTGCAGGACATGACGGCGCTGACCGCGCCGTGGCTGGGGCCGGAGGCGGCGGACCTGCTCGGCGAAGCCCCGGCGCCGCTGCTGATCGACGTGGCGCTGCGCAGGCCGCCGCCGGACCCGGCGCAGGTGCAGGCGCGACTTAACGCCGCGGCGCCCGGCGCCGTCTACGACGACCACGCCGCGTGGCGCGCGCCGCTGGCGGACGCGGCGACGGCGTTCCGCCGCCTCGCCTTCTGGTGCGTCGGGCTCATGGGCGCCGCGCTGGCGGCGATGGTCGCGCTGGCTGCGCGGGCGAGCCTGTCAGGCGCCGCCTCCACGGTGCGGACGCTGCGGCTGAACGGGGCGCGCGACGGCTTCATCGCCGCGGCCTTCGAACGGCCGATCGCCCTGCGGGCGCTGGTCGGCGGGGCGGTGGGCGCGGCGGCGGCGGTGCTGGCGCTGTCCGCGGCGCCGGCGCTTGGTCTAGCCGACGCGCTCGGCGCGCCAGCCGCCGCCTTCGCGCCGCCCGGCCGGGACGTCGCGGGACTGGCGGCGGTCGCGCTGACGCCCGTCGTCGCGGCGGCGCTGGCTTTCGCAACGGCGCGAATGGCGATTCTCGCCATGCTGGCGCGGGTGGAGTGAGGGGACGAGCCTTGACGGCGACGCTGCGCGGGGCCGCGTTCTACGCGGTCTTCTATCCTTCCATGGCGGTCTTCGGCCTGCTCGGCTTTCCCTTCGCGCTGATCTGGAGGGGCGCCGCGCGCCATGTCGCGAAGACCTTCTTCGCCTGGACGTTCCTGCTGCTGCGGGTGTTCGGCGGCGTGCGCGTGGCGGTGCGCGGGCCGGCGCCGCGCGGGCCGGCGCTCGTCGCCGCCAAGCACCAGTCGATGCTCGACGTCTTCATGCTCTACCACGCGCTGCCGGAGGCCTTCTTCGTGATGAAGCGGGAGCTGACGCGGGCGCCGGTGTTCGGCTGGTACGCGCTGCGCGTGGGGGCGGTGCCGGTGGACCGGGGCGGCGGCGCGGCGGCGCTTGAGGCCATGGTGGCGGCGCTGACCGAGGTGGCGGGCGCGGGCGGCCAGATGGTGATCTACCCGCAGGGCACGCGCACGCCGCCGGGCGTCTCGACCGCCGAGCGGCCCTACAAGGTGGGTGTTCACGCGGTCTACGCCGCGTCGGGCCGGTCCTGCGCGCCGGTCGCCACGAATTCGGGAAGCTGCTGGCCGCGCGGGCTGTCGCTGCGCCCCGGCGTCGCGGTGCTGCAGTTCCTGCCCGAGATCGAGCCCGGCCTCGACCGCGCCGCCTTCATGGCGCGGCTGGAGGCCGCGATCGAGCCGGCCTCAGCCGCGCTGGCCAGCGCGGGCGCCCGCCGCTAGGGTCGCGCCCGGCGCGCGGCGGCGCCGGTCGAGGGTTTGGCATGGCGCTGACGGTCTGCACCTGGAACATCAATTCGGTGCGCCTGCGCGCCGGCCTCGTCGAGCGCCTGCTGCGCGAGGCCGCGCCGGACATCCTGTGCCTGCAGGAGACCAAGACGCCGGTCGACAAGTTCCCCGCCGAGCCTTTCGCCGCGCTCGGCTACCACGCGCTCGCGGCGCGGGGGGACAAGGGCTACAACGGCGTCGCGATCCTCTCCCGGGCGCCGCTGGAGCCGCTGCCCCATGTCGACTTCTGCGGCAAGGGAGACGCGCGGCACGTCGCCGCGCGCACCGGGAGCGGGCTGGAGATCCACAACTTCTACGTCCCCGCCGGCGGCGACGAGCCGGATCGCAACATCAACGCCAAGTTCGCCCACAAGCTCGATTTCGTGGCGGAGATGGCCGACTGGGGGCGCGGCCGCGCCGGCCCCGCCATCGCCGTGGGCGACCTCAACATCGCCCCGGGCGAGGACGACGTGTGGTCCCACCGGGAGTTGCTGAAGGTCGTCAGCCATACGCCGGTGGAGGTGGAGGCCTTCGAGAAGGCGCGCGCCGCCGGCGGCTGGGCCGACGTCACGCGCGACCTGACGCCCGAGGGCAAGCTCTACACCTGGTGGAGCTACCGCGCGAAGGACTGGGCGCTGAGCGACCGCGGCAGGCGGCTCGACCATGTCTGGGCGAGCGCCGACGTCGCGCCGACGGCCCGCCGCGTTACCGTCCTCAAGGGCGCGCGGGGCTGGGACAAGCCCTCCGACCACGCCCCCGTCATCGCCGAGTTCGACCTGTGAGCGCGATCCGCCTGAGCGTCGGGGGGCCGCGCGCCGACATCCGGCTCGACCGCCCCGAGAAGCTCAACGCGCTGGAGGTGGCCGACCTCGAAGCCTTCGCCGCCGCGCTCGCAGAGGTCCACGCCGCACCCGGGGTGCGGGTGCTGGTGGTGACGGGAACCGGCGAGCGAGCGTTCTCGTCGGGCGTCTCGCTCGGCGACGTCGCCACGCAGGATTGGTCGGTCAATCCGCTGACCGCGCTCTGCGACGGGCTGGAGCAGTTCCCGCTGCCGACGGTCTGCGCGCTGAACGCCAGCGTCTATGGCGGCGCGGCGGAGATCGCGCTGGCCTGCGACTTCCGCATCGGCGTGGAGGGGATGGCCTGCCGCGTGCCGCCGGCGGCGCTCGGCATCCACTACGAGCCCGCCGGCATCGCCCGCGCGATGCGCCGCATCGGCGCGCAGTGGACGCGGCGGATGTTCCTCGCGGCCGAGGCGTTCGACGCCGGGCAGCTTCTCGCGATGGGTTTCGTCGATCGCCTCGTCGCGCGCGAGAGCCTTGCGGCGGAGACCGACGCCTGCACGGAGCGTCTCGCCTGTCTCGCGCCGCTTGCGGTGCAGGGGATGAAGCAGTCGATCCTCGAGGTCGCCGAAGGCCGTCCGGACCCCGAAGCCGCGCAGGCGCGCATCGCGGCCGCCTGGGCGTCGGAGGATCTGCGCGAGGGGCTTGCGGCGATGCGCGAGAAGCGGGCGCCGTCGTTCCGCGGGCGCTGAGGCGCGCGGCGCCCGATATCCGTCGCCCCGTCGCGACCCTCGGCGCCCCGGCCTTGCGGACATGCGCCGGGATCGCCACCTGCCGCGGCGTCGGTCGAGGCGCGCGGATCTCGGCTGCGTGGAGACGCCCCCCCGAATGACCGTATTTCTTCTCTGTCTGGGTCTCGTGCTGCTCGTGATCGGGGGCGAACTGCTGGTGCGCGGGGCCGTCGCGATCGCCACCGCGCTCGGCGTGTCGCCGCTGATGGTGGGGCTGACGCTCGTCGGCTTCGGCACTTCGACGCCCGAGCTGGCGACCTCGGTGCAGGCCGCGCTGGCGGGGTCTCCCGGCGTGGCGGTCGGCAACGTGGTCGGCTCGAACATCTGCAACATCCTGCTCATTCTGGGCATGGCGGCCTTGATCCGCCCCGTCGCTGCGACGCCGGGCGCGTTCAGGCGCGACGGGATCGCGCTGGTGGCGGCGACGCTGCTCTGCGTCGGCCTTCTGATCCACGGCGAGATCGGCCGGCTCGCCGGCGCTGCGCTGGCGGCCCTTCTGGTCGGCTACATCGTTCTGACCTGGGCGCAGGAGCGCGAGGCGGAGGCCGGGGGCGCCACGGCGCCGACGGCCGCTCCGGTCGCCGCGACGCCCGCCGGCCCCGCTGCCGCCGGAGAGCCGCGCGCGCCGCTGTGGCGGTCGGGGGCCATCGTGGCGGCGGGCTTCGCCCTGATGCTGCCCGGCGCGTCGCTGCTCGTGGACGGAGCGATCGAGCTGGCGGCGGGCCTGGGCGTCTCCGACGCGCTCATCGGCCTCACGATCGTCGCGGTCGGCACCTCGCTGCCGGAACTCACCACCTCCGTGGTGGCGGCGGTCAGGGGTCAGGGCGACGTCGCCTTCGGCAACGTCGTCGGCTCGAACATCTACAACATCCTCGGCATCCTCGGCGTGACTGCGCTGGTCCAGCCGCTTGCGACGCCGCCGGAGATCGCCGCCTTCGACGGCTGGGTGATGCTCGCCGCCACCGTCGCGCTCGTCGTCGTGACGGTGACGGGCTGGCGCGTGACGCGGGGCGAGGGCGCGGCGCTGCTCGGCGGCTACGCGGCCTATCTCGGATGGCTGACGCTCTCCGCATGATATCGCCTGTTCGAAAGCCCTTGCCGCCGCCGGCGTCATCGGAGAGCGTTCGGCCCGCCGGGATCGCGCCGGCATCGGGCGTCGGGAGGTGGATTTGAACGAGCACGCGGTCAGACGTCCCGAATTGGAGGGGCTCGATCCCGCCGCCGTGCGCCATGTGCGCGCCGGCAACAGCCTCACGCCCGGGCTCGCCTGCTTCACCGGCGTCTCGTTCTTCGTCTATCTCGTCACCAAGGGGCTGAGCGGGGCCGCGACCGTCGACGTCGGTCTGATGGTCCAGATCGTCGTCGCTGCGGCGCTGGCGGGCGTCGGCGGCGGCCTGCTGGCGCGCGGGCGCTACTTCAGCGCCACGCTCGAGACCGACGACGGCCCGATCCGCCTCAAGGGGCTCAGCAAGGCGGACCAGAGGGCCGTCGTGGCCCGCTACGGCGCCGCGTCCGGCGGGGACGCGGGCTGACTGGCGCACCGTCAGGGCGCCAGCAACGCCTCGATGCGCATCTGCACCGTCATGGAGATGTCCTGGGGCGTGACCGGCCGTCGCTCCAGCAGTCCGCGCAGGTGCGGGTTGTCGGACGCGTCGCAGAAGCGCATCGCCCAGCCGCCGAAACGGCGCGCAGGAACTGCGCCGCGGGCCAGCAGGGTCAGTTCCTCATGGCGCGGGTCGCGCCGGATGCTCTCGTAGATCGCCTCGACGTCGGCTTCGGCGCCCTCGAGCACCTGAAAGAACGCGACGTCGCTGAAGTACAGTACGCCGCTGACGTCGCGCGCGGCGTTCCTGCGCAGCGCCACGCGGGCGATGTCGAGCATCTCGATCGAATGCGCCGCGACGCGCGGCGTGCTCGAATACGCCAGAGACCAGACCATGCGCTCTTCCGACTTCCGTTTCCCGCAGAAACTCCGGCGTCAAGTTGGGCCGGGCGCGTCGACGCGCAAGTGGGCCGACGCGACGGGTTCAGGCTCTCGCCGCATCGGAAGGCGCCTCGCCGAGCGCCGCCAGAGCGGCGGCGACCATGTGGCCGGCGTTCACGCCCGCCAGCTCGTACATGCGGGCCGGGCTGTCCTGGTCGATGAAGGCGTCGGGGAAGCACAGGGTGCGGATGCGCAGGCCGCCGTCGAGCGCGCCCTCGTTCGCCAGCAGGTGCAGCACATGGGCGCCGAAGCCGCCCGTCGCGCCCTCCTCGACGGTGATGAGCGCGGCGTGCTCGCGCGCCAGACGCAGGATCAGGTCGCGGTCGAGCGGCTTGGCGAAGCGGGCGTCGGCGACGGTGGCGGAGAGGCCGCGCGCGTCGAGCTCCTCCGCCGCCTTCATCGCCTCGGCGAGCCGCGTGCCGAAGCTGAGGATCGCGACCTTGCCGCCTTCCTTGACGATCCGGCCCCTGCCGATCTCCAGCGGCACGCCGCGCGCCGGCATCTCGACGCCGACGCCCTCGCCGCGCGGGTAGCGGAACGCGCTGGGGCCCTCGTCGTAGGCGGCCGCGGTGGCGACCATGTGCATCAGCTCCGCCTCGTCGGCGGCGGCCATCACCACGAAGCCCGGCAGGTTGCTGAGATAGGCGACGTCGAAGCTGCCGGCGTGGGTGGCGCCGTCGGCCCCTACCAGCCCGGCGCGGTCGATCGCGAAGCGCACCGGCAGCTTCTGGATCGCGACGTCGTGCACCACCTGGTCGTAGCCGCGCTGCAGGAATGTCGAGTAGATCGCCGCGAAGGGCTTCAGCCCGCCCGCCGCCATGCCGGCGCAGTAGGTGACGGCGTGCTGCTCGGCGATGCCGACGTCGAAGCAGCGATTCGGAAAGCGCCTGGCGAAGAGGTTGAGGCCCGTCCCGTCCGGCATGGCGCCGGTCACGGCGACGATGCGCGGGTCGGCCTCGGCCTCGGCGATCAGCGCGTTCGCGAACACCTTGGTGTAGGATGGCGCGTTGGAGGCCGCCTTGGCCTGGGCTCCGGTGACAACGTCGAATTTCGAGACGCCGTGATACTTGTCGTCCGCGCTTTCGGCGGGCGCGTAGCCCTTGCCCTTCTTGGTGAGCGCATGGATCAGCACCGGCCCGTCGGCGCGCGCCTTCACCGTGCGCAGCACCGCCAGCAGCGAGTCCATGTCGTGCCCGTCGATGGGGCCGACATAGTCGAAGCCCAGCTCCTCGAACAGCGTGCCGCCGAGCGCCGCGCCCTTGATCAGTTCGCGCGCGCGCCGGGCGCCCTCGCGCAGCGGCGCAGGCAGGAAGCGCTCGGCGGATTTCGCGGCGGCGCGGAAGTCCTGGAACGGGTTGGTCGTCCAGAGCCGGGTGAGATAGTCCGACATCGCGCCCACCGGCGGCGCGATGGACATCTCGTTGTCGTTCAGGATGACGATGAGGCGGCGCTTCTGGTGGCCGGCGTTGTTCAGCGCCTCATAGGCCATGCCGGCCGACATCGCCCCGTCGCCGATCACCGCGATGGCGTCGCCGTTCCGGTCGCTCTGCCCGAGGTCGCGCGCCGTCGCGAAGCCCAGCGCGGCGGAGATCGAGGTGGAGGAATGCGCCGCGCCGAAGGGGTCGTACGCGCTCTCGGCGCGCTTGGTGAAGCCCGAGAGCCCGCCGCCCATGCGCAGGGTGCGGATGCGGTCGCGCCTGCCGGTCAGGATCTTGTGGGGGTAGCACTGGTGGCCGACGTCCCAGATCAGCCGGTCCTTCGGCGTGTCGAAGACGGCGTGGATCGCCACGGTCAGCTCCACGACGCCGAGCCCGGCGCCGAGGTGCCCGCCGGTGACGGACACCGCAGAGATCGTCTCGGCGCGCAGTTCGTCGGCGACGCGCCTCAGCTGGGCGTCGCTCATGCCCTTGAGGTCGGCGGGCGAGGCGACGGTGTCGAGCAGCGGCGTCGAGGGCCGGTTGTCGGGAAGGCGGGGGTCGGCCATGGCGCTGGTCCTTCGTGTCGTTGCGCGGTCGCGTCAGGCGCGGCGCGCGATGGCGTAGTCGGCGGCGGCGGCGAGCGCGGCCGCCCGGTCGCCCCAGGGTGCGAGCGCCGCGCGGGCCGAAGCCGCATGGGCGGCCGCGCGGGCCCGCGCGCCGTCCAGCCCGAGCGTCGTCACGAAGGTCGCCTTGCCGGCGGCGGCGTCCTTGCCCACGCGCTTGCCGGCGGAGACGGCGTCGCCCTCGACGTCTAGCAGGTCGTCGCGGATCTGAAACGCGGCGCCAAGGTCGCGCCCGAAACCCTTAAGACGCGTGCGCGCTTCGTCGGGCGCGCCGCCCAGGATCGCCCCGGCCTCCGCGGCGAAGGCGATCAGCGCGCCGGTCTTGAGGTGCTGGAGCGCGGCGATCGCCTCCGCCCCGAGCGGCTCGGGCGCCGTCTCGGCGGCGAGGTCGAGCGCCTGCCCTCCGACCATGCCCGACAGGCCCGACGCCTGCGCGAGCGCAAGGCAGAGCTGCGCGCGCATGGCGGGGTCGTCGCTGGTCTGCGGCGCGGCCAGCGTCTCGAAGGCGAGCGTCTGGAGCGCGTCGCCGGCGAGCACCGCCGTCGCCTCGTCCCAGGCGACATGCACCGTCGGCTTGCCGCGGCGCAGGTCGTCGTCGTCCATGCAGGGCAGGTCGTCGTGCACGAGGCTGTAGGCGTGCAGCAGCTCCACTGCCGCGGCCGCGCGGTCGGCCTGAGCGGCGGCGACGCCGAAGAGCGCCGCGCTCTCGATCGCGAGGAACGCCCTCAGCCGCTTGCCGCCGCCGAGCGTGGCGTGGCGCATCGCCGCCGCGAGGCGGCCCGCGCCGTCTTCGCCCGCCGGCGGCAGCAGCGCGTCCAGCGCGGCCTCCGCGCGCGCCGCGGCTGAAGCCAGCGCCTCGGTGAAGGCGTCATGCGCGAGGGTGGCGGGGGCGGTCACGGCTCGGGGAACGGCTCTGTGGCGGGGCCGCCGGCGCCCTGCACGATCTTCTCGACGCGCATCTCGGCGGCCTTCAGCCGGGCCTCGCAGTGCCGGCGCAGCGCCTCGCCACGCTCGTAGAGCGTGATGGAGGCCTCCAGCGGCTCGTCGCCGCTCTCCAGCCGCTCGACCACCTGCTCCAGCGCGGCCATCGCCTCCTCGAAGCTCATCGCCGCGATCTTCGCGTCGAACTTCGCCTCGGCGGCTTCCGGCTTTCCGCTCATGGCGCGCGCTCCATCAGAACCCTCAAATGCGCGGCGGTCGACCGCGCGAGACCCTCCAGATCATAGCCGCCTTCGAGGGTCGAGACGACCCGGCCGCGGCAATGGGCGTCAGCCACGTCGCAGAGCCGCCCGGTGATCCACGCGAAATCCGCCTCGCCGAGCTGCAGCGTCGCCAGCGGGTCGCGGGCGTGGGCGTCGAAGCCCGCCGAGATGATCAGGAGTTCCGGCGCGAAGCGGTCCAGCGCCGGCAGGATCACGCGCTCATAGGCCGCCCGGAACTCCGCCCCGCCCGAACCGCCCCTGAGCGGGGCGTTGAAGATGTTGCCGACGCCGGTCTCGTCGGCGGCGCCGGAGCCGGGATAGAGCGGCCACTCGTGGCTGGAGGCGTAGAGCACCCGCCCGTCGGCGGCGAAGATGTCCTGGCTGCCGTTGCCGTGGTGGACGTCGAAATCGACGATGGCCACGCGCGAGAGGCCATGCGCCTCGACCGCGTGCAGAGCCCCCACGGCGGCGGTGTTGTAGAAGCAGAAGCCCATGGCGCGCATCGCCTCGGCGTGGTGGCCGGGCGGGCGCACGGCGCAGAAGGCGTTCGCGACCTCGCCGCCCAGCACCATGTCCACCGCCAGCACGCAGGCGCCGGCGGCGCGGCGGGCGGCTTCCAGCGTGCCGGGCCCCATGTGGGTGTCGGGGTCGAGCGAGGCCCAGCCCTCCGCCGGCTCGGCCGCCGCGAGCTTCGCCAGATGCGCCTGCGGATGGGCGCGCAGCAGGGCGGCGTCCTCCGCCCGCGGCGCCTCGACGCGGGTGAGCATGAGGAAGGCGTCGCCGGCCAGCGCCGCCTCGACGGCGCGCAGGCGGTCGACCCGTTCCGGATGGCCCGGCGGCGTGACATGGTCGAAGCAGGCGGGGTGGCTGATCAGGGCGGTGCTCATGGGCGCACAGTATCGGGGCGGCGACGCGGCGCAAGACGAGCCGACGCCTGCAGGCGGACAGGCGACGCCGCTTGCGGGCGGAGAGGCGACGCCGCTTGCGGGCGGAGAGGCGACGCCGCTTGCGGCGATGGCGGCGCGCTGGGCGCGGCCGGGGCGGGTGGCGTGGCTCGGGGTGCGCCCCGCCCGCCGGGCGCCGGTCGTCGCGGTGGCGGTCGCGGAGATCGGCCCCGCCGGGTTGGCGGGGGACCGTCGCGAGGCGCCGGGCAGGCGCGCGGTGACGCTGATCCAGGCGGAGCATCTGCCCGTGATCGCGGCGCTCGCCGGGCGCGGCGCCGCGCCGCCCGAGGCCCTGCGGCGCAACGTCGTCGTCGCGGGCGTGAACCTTCTGGGCCTGCGCGCCCGCCGCTTCCGCCTCGGGACCGCGGTGCTGGAGGGCGCCGGCCTCTGCGCGCCCTGCTCGCGCATGGAGGAGGCGCTGGGCCCCGGCGGCTACGCCGCCGTCCGGGGCCATGGCGGGATCTGCGCCTCGGTCGTTTCGCCGGGCGTCCTGCGCCTCGGCGACGCGCTGGTTCCGCTCGACTGAGCGATCAGGTCAGCCCCGCGACTCGCCGCGCATGTCCTCGGCGAGATTGCGGGCGGCCTCGGGCGCGCTTTCGTCCGCCGCCTCCTGCGGCAGCAGAAGGTTCAGCGCGATGGCGATGGCCGCCGCCGGCAGCAGCCCGGAGGTCAGCAGGATCTGCGCCGTCCGAGGCATGTGCTGGAGCGCGTCGGGCACGAGTTGCAGCCCCAGCCCAACCGAGAGCGCCACCGCGAAGATCAGCAGGTTGCGCCGGTTCCAGTTGACGTCCGCCAGCATCGAGACGCCAGCCGCCGCCACCATGCCGAACATCACGATCACGCCGCCGCCCAGCACCGTGATCGGCACCGAGGAGATCGCCGCGCCCACCTTCGGCACGAGACCGGCGAGGATCAGGAATATCGCGCCGATGGTCACGACATGGCGGCTCATGACGCCGGTCATGGCGATCAGCCCGACATTCTGGCTGAACGAGGTGTTCGGCAGCCCGCCGAACACGGCGGCGATGGCGGTGCCGGCGCCGTCGGCGTAGGTGGCGCCGCTGATCTCCCGGTCGGTCGCCTCGCGCCCGGCGCCGCCCTTGGTGATCCCCGACACGTCGCCGACCGTCTCGATCGCCGAGATCACCGCCATGAAGCACATGCCGATGATCGCCGCGGCGTTCAGCTCGAAGCCCCAGCGGAACGGCGAGGGCGCCTCGAACCACGCCGCGCGGCCGATGTTGGCGAAGCTCACCATGCCCAGCGCCAGCGCCAAGACATAGCCCGCCATCAGCCCGATCAGCACCGCGGCCACGCTCAGCAGGCCCTTCGTGAAGAACTTCACCGCCAGCGTGACGAGGATCACCACCAGCGCGACCGACCAGTTCGCCAGCGAGCCGAACGCCGGCGTGCCCTGCGCCGGCACGCCGCCGGCGGCGTACTGGATGCCGACCTTGATCAGCGCCAGCCCGATCATCAGCACGATCAGCCCCGTCACCAGCGGCGGCAGCGCGTGGCGGATGCGGCCGACCACGGCGCCGAGGCTGAAGTGGAACAGCCCGCCGATCAGCGCCGCAGTCATCAGCGCGCCCATCGCCGAGACGCCCTGGCCGGCCACGATGGGGATCATGACCGGCAGGAAGGCGAAGGAGGTGCCCTGCACGATGGGCAGCCGCGCGCCGACCGGGCCGACGCCGACGGTCTGCAGCAGCGTCGCGACGCCGGCGAACACCATCGCCATCTGGATCATGTAGATCATCGACGGGAAGTCGGGCGAGTTCGACCCGAAGCCGAAGCCCGCCGCGCCGGCGACGATGATCGCCGGCGTCACGTTCGAGACGAACATCGCCAGCACATGCTGGACGCCGAGCGGGACCGCCTTCGCCAGCGGCGGCGTATAGTCGGGGTCTCGCAGCTGTTCGGGGGTGCCTAGGCTGGCCGTGCTCATCGCGCTCTCCTGTCCGCGCCGCGGCGTGGGTTCTGCGCGGCTTCGCCCCAGATGACGCCGATTTCGCGTTGGGCGCCAGCGCCTTGGCGCGCCTGAGCGGCTGTGGGAACGCCAGGTCCGCGCATAGTGGCGCAGAAAACGGCGCCGGTGCGGTCCGGCGCCTCGCTGCGCCGCAGCATCAGACCCGGCGTCGGGCGGCGGCCAGCGCCTCCGGGAGCGCCGCCTCGAACACGTCGAGCGCGGCGTCGGGCCCGGCGGTGACGCGGATGCAGCGGTCGAGCGGCGCGGGCCCGGGCATCCGCGCAAAGACGTCCCGCGCGAGCAGCTCCTGCAGGACTGCGCGGGCAAGGTCGCCGTCGGCGCCGCAGTCCACCGCGACGAAGTTCGTCGCGGAGGGCAGCGCGCTCAGGCCGCTGGCGGCGGCGACCTCGGCGATGCGCGCCCTGGCGCGAGCGGTGCGCGCGACGACATCCTCCAGCCACCCCGTCGCGGCGGTCGCCGCGAGCGCGCCCGCCTGCGCCACGCGGCCGACGCCGAAATGGTTGCGCAGCCGGTCGAAGGCGCGCGCCGTCTCCGGCGCCGTCAGGGCGTAGCCGACACGCAGCCCCGCCAGCCCCATCGCCTTGGAGAAGGTGCGCAGGCGGATCACCCGCGGGTGCGCGGGGTCGACCGCGGGCAGGGCCGCAGGGTCCATGAACTCCGCATAGGCCTCGTCGAGCAGCAGCAGGCAGCCCGGCGGCAGCGCATCGACCAGCGCCGAGACCTCCGCCGGCGTCGCTACCGAGCCCATCGGGTTGTCGGGGTTGGCGAAGTAGAGCAGCGAGGCGCCCTCGGCCCGCGCCGCCGCCGCCAGCGCCGCGGCGTCCTCCCGGTCGTCGCGATAGGGGACGGTCGCCAGCCGCGCGCCGACGCCGGCGACGTGATAGTTGAACGTCGGGTAGGCGCCGAGCGAGGTGACGGCGGCGCGTCCCGGCTCCAGAAACAGCCGCGCCGAAACGCCGAGCAGGCCGTCGATGCCCTCGCCGACCACGACATGCTCTGGGCCGAGCCCGTGGCGCGCGCCGATGGCGGCGCGCAGGTCGAGCATCTCGGGGTCGCCGTAGGCCCAGGCCTCCGCCGCCGCGCGCGCCATCGCCTCCACCGCCTCCGGCGCCGGGCCGAAACCGCTCTCGTTGGCGCCGAGCCGCGCGCGGAACGGGCGGCCTCGGGCGCGCTCCTGCGCCTCGGGGCCGACGAAGGGCACTGTCGCCGGCAGCGCGGCGACGCGGGGCGTCAGCGGCGCGGGGTCATGGGCGGCGGGGCGGGGCGCGTCCTGCATCGGTTCGGGTCTCCTGCGGCGCGCGTCAACCCGCGCCGAACACGACGCGATGCATCACACGGCCGGGCGCCAGCGTGAAGAGGCCCGCAAGCAGCAGCGCCAAGAGGTAGAGCATGATCATACCCGTCCGATGCCGCGCGACGCGTCCGGCCCGGCCGTGGAGCGCCGCCAGCGGCGTCGTCGCCAGCACGATGAGCGACAGGGCGTGGATCGCGCTGAACGGCCCGAAGGCGCGCATCGTGTGGATCCACAGGCTGCCGCCAGCCGTCCACAGCATCAGGGCGACCCAGAGCCAGCCGAGCGCCCGGTGCGCCTGCGACCCCTTCGGCCCGAGAAGCTGCACGAGGCCGAGGACGACGGCGAGCATCGCCGCGACGGCGTGCGACGCGATCAGCCAGCCGGCGTTCCAGAGCGGACTCCATCCTTGGGACATGACCAGCCGTTCGCGCGATTCGGCCCCCGTTTCAAGCGCCGCCACCGGCTCCGGGCGACCTTGATCGGTGCGGAACCGCGGCGCCCGTGCGGCGTCAGCGCGGCCTTCGCATCTGCGAAATCGCCTTGTCCCGTTAATATCCGCCGCGTAACGTATGCAAAATCTTCATGGCCCGGCGGGAAACATCGTGCTCTATCACGCCTATGAACTGACCCATGCGGCTGTTTCGCCGTTCCGCGCCGCGGCGCAGCTAGGGGCTCAGGCCCTCAGAAACCCGGTCAATCCGCTGCACGTGTCCCTCGGGTTCCGCGCCACCGCCGCCGCCTTCGAGATGTTCGTCAACGCCACGCGCCGCTACGGCAAGCCCGAATTCGGGATCGAGACGACCGAGATCGCCGGCGAGACGGTCGACATCGTCGAGGAGGTCGTCCTCCGCAAGCCGTTCTGCGACCTGCTGCACTTCAAGCGCAAATCGACGCTCGCCGCCGTACGCAACGACCCCAAGGTGCTGATCCTCGCGCCGCTTTCGGGCCACTTCGCGACGCTGCTGCGCGGCACCGTCGAGGCGATGCTGCCGGAGCACGACGTCTACATCTCCGACTGGATCGACGCGCGCAGCGTGCCGCTCGCCAAGGGGCGCTTCGATCTAGACGACTACATCGACTACATCGCCGAGTTCTGCGAGTTCCTGGCGCAGGACGGCGAGCGCCCGGCGGTCATGGGCGTCTGCCAGCCCGGCGTGCCGGCGCTGGCCTCCACCGCCATCATGTCGGCGATCAAGGCGCCGCACCGCCCGGCCTCGCTGGTGCTGATGGGCTCGCCCATCGACACCCGCGTGAGCCCTACCGAGCCGAACGTGCTGGCGACCTCGCGGCCGCTTTCCTGGTTCGAGAAGAACGTCGTCACCACCGTGCCCTTCCCGAACCCCGGCTTCATGCGGCGGGTCTATCCCGGCTTCCTGCAGCTCTCGGGCTTCATGTCCATGAACCTCGACCGCCATGTGGACGCCCATGTGAAGCAGTTCCGCAACCTGGTGCGCGGCGACGGCGACAGCGCGGCCTCGCACCGCGCCTTCTACGACGAGTATCTCGCGGTGATGGACCTGACGGCCGAGTTCTATCTCCAGACGGTCGAGACGGTGTTCCAGAAGCACGCGCTGCCGAAGGGCGAGTTCACCCATCGCGGCGCCGCCGTCGATCTCGGCGCGATCACCGACGTCGGGCTGTTCTGCATCGAGGGCGAGGCGGACGACATCACCGGCCGTGGCCAGACCGAGGCGGCGCTGGAGCTGTGCCGCAACCTGCCCGCCGAGAAGAAGACCAGCTACATCCAGGCGAAGGTCGGGCATTACGGCGTCTTCAACGGCACGCGGTTCCGCCAGCACATCCAGCCGCGCATCAGGGACTTCATCCGCGCGCGGCGCTCGTTCGTGCGCGGCGGCCCGAAGGCCGCCTGACCGGCGCGGCGCGGGAGGGCGCGCCGATGTCCGCCGAGATCATCCGGCTCGACGACCCCGAGGTGCTGGTGCGGCTGACGCGCTCGGCGCGGGCGCGGCGCTTCACCCTGTCGGTGCGCGGCGGCGAGGCGCGGCTGACGGCGCCGGCGGCCGCGCCGGACGCCGATACGCGGCGCTTCCTGCTCCGCCAGTCGGGCTGGCTGCGCGACGCGCTCTCCCGCGCGCCGGAGCGGGTGAAGGTCGCGCCCGGCGCCGCGATCATGCTCGACGGCGCGCCCGTGCGCGTCATCGACAGCGGCAGGGCGCGCGGCCCCTGCGTCCTGCGCGAGGCGGGGCTTCTCACGCCCACGCGGAACGCCGGCCCGGCGGTCGCCGCCTTCCTGAAACTCCGCGCGCAGGGAAGGTTCGCGCAGTCCGCCGGAAAGGCCGCGGCGATGCTGGGTGCGCGCCATGGCCGCATCAGCCTGCGCGACACCCGCTCGCGCTGGGGCTCATGCACCTCGCAGGGCGATCTCGCCTTCTCGTGGCGTCTCGCGATGGCCCCGGTCGCGGTGCAGGAGTACGTCGCGATCCACGAGGCGGCGCATCTGCGCGAGATGAACCACGGGCCGGCGTTCTGGGCGCTGGTCGCGCGGCTCTGCCCCGACTATCGGGCGCGGCGGGCCTGGCTGCGGCGCGAGGGCGCCGGGCTTCACGCCTACGACTTCACGGCCTGAGCGGCGCCGTCAGCGGCGCGGGTCGTCCCCACCGCGCGACCGCTCGCCGGCGAGATCGCCCTCGTCGACCGGTTCGCCGGGCGCGGCGTAGTCGCCCTTGAGCCACTTCACGAGGTCGAGGTCGGCGCAGCGGCGCGAGCAGAACGGGCGGAACCGCGCGTGGCGCGGCTGGCCGCAGATCGGGCAGGCGCCGGCCTCAGCCACGGATCAGCGCCATGGTCGGCCGGCGCTCGCGCTTGCGCTGGAGCTCCACCGCGCCGGCCGGCGTCCAGCCGACGACCTGCGTCTCGACCGGATCGACGGCGAAGGCGCGCTTCAGCGCGAGGTCCACGCCCTGCCGCGCGCCCTTCTTCAGCGGCGCGAAGTCGATGTAGACGAGGCCGCCGAAGCCGCGCAGCCGCAGCGCGCGGGGCAGGGCGGCGCAGGCGGCGAGGTTGGCCGTCTGCGAGGCGGTCTTGGAGAAGTCCTCGCCGGTGTTGACGTCGACGGCCACCAGCGCGGCCGTCGCCTCCACGCTCATCCAGCCGCCGCCGGGCAGGGTGACCCGCGGCGAGCGCAGCGCCTCTATCGCGTCCCACACGCCGAGCCGCTCGAAGGGCTCCGGCCCGTCGAGCCAGTCGGCGTCGGCCCAGTCGCGCCGGGCGCGCGCCTCGGCGTCGGGCGCGGCGCGCAGCAGGCTCGGCTCGCGGCCCGCCGGTTGCTCCTGAACCGCGTCGAAGGCCGCGCGCAGGGCGGCGATCTCGGCGGTCAGCGCAGCCTCGTCGGCGTCGCCGGCGGCGCTGCGGATGACGAGGCCGACATCCTCGCCCGCGCCGGCCAGCGCCGCCCCGGCGACGGCGGTCAGGCGTTCGCGCGTCTCGTGGCCCTTGATGGAGCGGGCGAGGTTGACCCCCGGCGCGCCGGGCGTCAGCAGCGCCAGCGCGCCCTTGAGGATGGGCCGGTCGGTGAGCGGCGCGGCCTTGCCGGCCTCCGCCCAGCGCGAGACCTGCACGCCCACCATCTCGCCGGCCTTGCGGTCGGCGCCGCGCAGCCAGCCGCGCTGGCCGTCGGGCAGCGCGACAAAGGCGGCGCCGATCGCCGGCGCCGCGCGGTCGACGCGGCCCCAGTACATGGCCTCGGGCTGCGGCGTGAGGTCGCTCGGCGGCGAGTCGACGTAGAGATCGTCGAGCGCGCCGTCGACCACGCGCGCCGCCACCAGCGCGCCGCCCACATTCTCCACCGCCGCCGCCACGCCCCTCACGCCGCCTCTCCCTCGTAGCTCACCGGGTAGCCCGCGCCTGCGAGCAGCGCCGCCGTCTCGGTCAGCGGAAGGCCGACGACGGCGGTGTAGCTGCCGTTGATCGACGGGATGAAGGCCGCGCCGATACCCTGGATCGCGTAGCCGCCGGCCTTGCCGCGCCATTCGCCCGACCGGATGTAGGCCGAGATCTCCATGTCGGACAACCGCTTGAAGCGCACGACCGTTTCGACCAGCCGCAGCGCGATCGTCTCGCCGCGGCGCAGCGCCACGGCGGTGGCGACCCGGTGGCGCCGCCCCGACAGCAGCATGAGGAACTGGACGGCCTCGCCCTCCGTCTCGGGCTTGCCGAGGATGCGCCGGCCTGCGAAAACCACCGTGTCCGCCGTCAGCACCAGCGCCAGCGGCTCCGCCGCCACGGCGGCGGCCTTCTCGCGCGCCATGCGCTCGACATAGCGTCGGGGGAGTTCGGCGGGGCGGGGCGCCTCGTCGATGTCCGCCGGGCTCACCGCATCGGGTCTGACGCCGATCTGCGCCAGCAGCGCGGCGCGGCGCGGCGAGGCCGAGCCGAGGATCAGCCGCACGTCACTTGAAACGATAGGTGATCCGCCCCTTGGTGAGGTCGTAAGGCGTCATCTCGACCTGCACCTTGTCCCCGGCCAGCACGCGGATGCGGTTCTTGCGCATCTTGCCGGCGGTGTGGGCGATGATCTCATGGCCGTTCTCAAGCTCCACCCGGAACGTGGCGTTGGGCAGCAGCTCGACCACGACCCCCGGAAACTCAAGCGTTTCTTCCTTGGCCATAGGATCCCTGCGTCAAAGTTTGAAAGCCCGCCGACACATGGTCCGGCGGGCGCTGAGGCTGGTCATGGCGCCAAGGGCGCCGGTTTTCAAGCGCGCGATCAGGCCGACGCCTGGGCCAGCGCGGCCTTGGCCTTGCCGACGACGGCGGCGAAGGCGGCGGGCTCGTGCACGGCGAGATCCGACAGCACCTTGCGGTCTACCTCGACGCCGGCCTTGGTCAGCCCGTCGATGAAGCGCGAGTAGCTGAGGCTCTCGTCGACTTCGCGCACGGCGGCGTTGATCCGCTGGATCCACAGCGCGCGGAAGTTGCGCTTGCGGGTCTTCCGGTCGCGCGTCGCGTATTCCTCGGCGCGGATGACCGCCTGCTTGGCGACGCGGAAGACATTCTTGCGCCGGCCGAAATAGCCCTTGGCCGCGTCGCGGACCTTTTTGTGGCGGGCGTGGGCGGTGACGCCGCGTTTAACTCGGGACATGGGTCATCGCCTCCTTACGCGTAGGGCAGGAACTGCTTGACGATCTTCTCGTCAGGCTTGCACAGAACAGTGGTTCCGCGGGCGTTGCGGATGAACTTGGTCGTCCGCTTGATCATGCCGTGGCGCTTGCCGGCCTGCGCGACCTTCACGCGGCCGGTGGCGGTGACCTTGAATCGCTTCTTGGCCCCCGACTTCGTCTTCATCTTGGGCATTTCGGTCTCCTGATCGAAGAACTGACAATGACCCGACGCGGCAGCCCATACCGGCCGGACGGGTCTCATGGGAGCGGGGCCTATACGCGCGGCAGGCCCGGCGCGCAAGGGCGGCGTCACAGTTCCAGGAAGCGCGCGAGCACGCGTTGCGCCGCCGCGGCGGGGGTCGTCTCGCCTTCGGCCACGGCGCGCTCCATGGCGCGGGCGAGGTCTGCCGAAGGGGCATGCGCGGCGAGGGCGGCCCTGAGCCCCTCCTCCAGTTCGAAGCGGAACCAGCGCGCCGCCTGCGCCCGCCGCGCCCGCGCCTTCGCGCCAGTGGCCGCGCGGGCGGCGTCGAGCGCCTCCGCGGCGTCCCATACCGCGACGACGCCGGTCTCGGTGAGCGCCGAGCAGGTCATGGCGCGGGGCCAGCCTTCGGGGTCGCCGGGCTTTGGGCGGATCAGGCGCAGGGCGCCGGCGTAGTCGGTCGCGGTGCGGGCGGCGGCGGGAGCGAGGTCTCCGTCGGCCTTGTTCACGACCACGAGATCGGCGATCTCCATCACGCCGCGCTTGACGCCCTGCAGGTCGTCGCCGCCGCCCGGGCCGACGAGCAGGGCGAAGACGTCGGTCATCTCCGCCACCATGGTCTCGGACTGGCCGACCCCCACGGTCTCGACGATCACGGCGTCGAAGCCCGCGGCCTCCACGAGCAGGATCGCCTCGCGCGTGCGCCGCGCCACGCCGCCGAGGCCGCCGCCCGAGGGCGAGGGCCGGATGAAGGCGGCGGGGTCGCGCGCGAGCCGCTCCATCCGCGTCTTGTCGCCGAGGATCGAGCCGCCCGAGCGCGTCGAGGAGGGGTCCACCGCCAGCACCGCCACCCGCCTGCCGCGCGCCGTGAGCGCGCAGCCGAGCCCCTCGATGAAGGTCGACTTGCCGACGCCGGGGCTGCCGGAGAGGCCAAGCCGCAGCGTGGTCTCATGCCGGGGCAGGGCGGCCAGCAGCGCCTGCGCCGCGTCGCGATCCGCGCCGCGGGTCGATTCGACGAGCGTGATCGCCCGGGCCAGCGCCCGCCGCTCGCCGGCGGCGACGCGCCGGGCGAGCGCGAGCGGGTCGTCCGCCCACGCCGTCGTTTGTGACGTCTCGCTCATTTGCGCCGCGGCCCGTTCGCGCCCACATCCCGAAAACGCCCCACTGATAGTGGAACGTCGCGTCGCCGCAACTGCCCCGGGCGCGCGCGAGAGCAGGGAGAACAATTGGATGACTGCAGCCATGCGCGCCGCCCTGGCGCTGTTTCTTGCCGCGGCGGCGCCGGTTTCGGCGGAGACGCCGGCGCCGGAGACGGGCGCGCCCTTCGAGGCGTCCTACGAGGTGTACATCGGCGGCCTGAAGGTCGGCGCGCTGACCCTCGGCGTCGAGCGCGGCGGCGCGCGCTACGCCGCGAGCGCGCGGATGGAGGCGGCGGGGCTTGCGAGCTGGCTCTTTCCCGGCGCCGCGGAGGCGGAGGCGTTCGGCGCCGACACGCCGCGGGGGCTGGCGCCGGAGGCCTTTGTCGCCGACGGCCGCTTCGGCGACGCCGCCCAGCGCGTCGAGATGGATTTCGGCGCCACTGGGCTGGCGCTGGCGGCCGAGCCGCCGCTGCGCGCGCGCGACTACGACGCCGACCTCGCGGCGATGGGCGACGCGCTCGACCCGCTGAGCGCCGCCGTAGCCGCGCTGGCCCCCGCTCCGGCGGCGGCGGTCTGCGACCGGACGCTCAGCGTCTTCGACAGCCGGCGCCGCTTCGACCTGCTTCTCGGCCCGGCGGTCGAGAGCGGCGGCACGCTGCGCTGCGAGGGGCGCTTCCGGCGCGTCGCCGGCTACAAGGACAAGCACCTGCGCCAGCCCGACCAGCCGTTCACCGCGTGGTTCTCGGTCAACCAGGACGGCGCCGCGACCCTGATGCGGGCCCAGGCGCCGACCGATTTCGGCCACGCGGTCGCGGTGCGGCGCAGCGCGACGGGGCTTTGACGAAGCTCAGTAGGTCGCGCGGCCGCCGCTTAGGTCGAACACGCCGCCGGTGGTGAAGCTGTTCTCCGCCGAGCAGAGCCAGACGATCATCGCGGCGACCTCGTCGACCGTGACGAAGCGCCCGCGGGGGATCTTCGACAGCATGAAGGCGATGTGCTCCTCGGTCATCTGGTCGAAGATCGCGGTCTTCGCCGCGGCGGGCGTGACGCAGTTCACCGCGACGTCCCTGCCCGCAAGCTCCTTGCCGAGCGACTTGGTGAGCGCGATCACGCCGGCCTTTGCCGCGGAGTAGGCGCTGGCGTTGGGGTTGCCCTCCTTGCCCGCCACCGAGGCGACGTTGACCACGCGCCCGTAGCCGCGTTGCGCCATGCCCGGCGTCAGCGCCTTGAGGCAGTAGAAGACGGCGTTGAGGTCGACGTCGATCACGCGTCGCCAGTCCTCGGGCGCATAGTCGGCGACGGGCATGTTCGGCCCCGCGATCCCGGCGTTGCAAACGAGGATGTCCACCCCGCCGAGCTCGGCCTCGCTGCGGGCGCTGGCGGACTTCACCGCGTCCCAGTCGGTCAGCTCGACCTGTACGAAGCCGCACCCGATCGCCTCGGCGGCGGCCTCGGCGAGCCCGCGCTCGCGGTCCCAGATCAGAACCTTGGCGCCAGAGGCGACCATGCGCTCGGTCACGGCCCGCCCGATGCCCTGCGCGCCGCCGGTCACCACCGCGCGACGGCCCTCAAGATCGATCCTGTTCATTGTTCTTCTCCCCCCTGCTTGTCGGCGCGCCACTCTGGCGAAGCCGGGCCGGGGAGAGAAGGGGGGCGCCGCCTCAGCGCGTGACGCAGAAGGAGCGCGTCATCTCGCGTCGCGTGTTGACGGGAATGGCGACGTTGGCGTTCGGCGCGAAGTTGCGCAGGATCGTGCGCTCGGTCACGCCGTAGAAGATCGTGTAGCCGCAGACGTCGGGCAGGGCCGTGTCCGGCAGCGACTGGGCGCTCGCGACGGCGGTGTAGGCGGCCGAGAGGTTGAACGCCGTGGCCAGCGGGATGGCGTTCGAGCCCGGAGGCTGCGTGCCGGTCGCCGTCAGGTCGAGCCGCCCGCCGTCGAAGTTGCGCGACAGGACCGGCGTCGAGGCCACGGCGTGCCGGCCCACGACGTAGCCGCCGCTCCAGCTCAGGTCGTAGGCGAGGAAGTGGTCGTCGAAGGCGCGGCCCTGCAGGTCGAGCGTGACGTCGGCGCCTTCGCCCTCGATCGTGCACTGGTCGCCGATGGGCGCGGCGCCGCCGGCGAGATAGATGTCGAACCACATGTCGCCGGTGGCCGGGCTCAGCAGGTTGTTCGGCAGGTCGATGCGCTCGTTGTCGATGCGCACCTTGACGACGTTGCTGATGAAGGTCGGCCCGCCGCCGCCGACCGGGCGCATCTTCACCCGGATCAGCACGTCGCCCACCGAGGGGCCGCCGGGCGCCGCGTCGTCGTCCACAGGAAACGACACGGCGCTGTCCCACACCGCCAGCGCCGGGCCGTGGCCGAAGCCGCAGGGCGCCACGAGCCACCTCGAGTACTCCGACACCGCGAACCAGCCGTCGGCGTCCGAGGCGTAGACGTCGTTCGGCCCCGGCGGGCAGGGCGAGGCCGGCATCGGCCGCACGATCCGCCGCCAGGCCGCGCCCGACGAGAAGTTGGTCTCCGGGTGCGCGGCGACCTTCTGCATCGGCGTGTCGAAGCCGCCGCCGTCGTCGATCTCGACGCGATACTCGTAGTTGGCGAAGTCGGGGCAGTTCGCCGCGTCGGGCAGCGAGCCGATGATGCGGATGTCGCCGCCGAAGGGCCGGTCGTCGATCACGGTCTTGCCGTCGCCTGCGATGGGGCTGGCGTCGATGTCGGCGATGGCGACGTCGCTGATCCCGGTGATCCCCGGCGCGACGCAGTCCGCCACGCGCCCGGCGTGAAGGTGCAGCGCATCGAGCCCCATGTCGAAGCTGCGCGGCTCGAAGTTCCCGATGAGGTCGATGTTGCGCAGGTAGAGGTTCGGCCCCGGCGACAGCACGTCGCCGTCCGTGAACGTCGTGCGGCCGCGCCCGACGATCTCCGACGAGATGAGCTCGATCACCGTGTTCTCCAGCGGGTCGAGGCCCATCGTGTAGGCGTCGAGCCCATAGTCCACGCCGCGGTCCGGTATGCCCGCCGGCAGCATGGCGAAGAGCCCGGTCTGCGGACGCACGATCGCGCCGGTGCGCGCCGAGAGCAGGTCGCCGTCGAGAAAGAGCGGCTTGTCGCGCTCCGGGGCCGTGCCCTCGGTCGAGAACCAGACGTCCACGTCGAAGCTCTCGAACAGCTCCAGCAACAGTCCGGGGTTCTGGACGAAGGCGTCCCTTCCCGCGGCGCGGGCGCGCTCGGCGAAGCCGCGGACGCTCTCGGGCTCGCCCACGATCTGAAGCGCGTCGAGGCCGAGGTCGAGGCTGCGGCGCACGTCGAAGCGCTGCAGCAGCGCGACGTTGGGGATCGCCGCGCCGGTGTCGAACAGCAGGTCGCCGGCGGTGAACTGTCCGCCGTTGGGGCTGTCGAGTTCGGTGGAGAAGGCGATGAGGGACGGCTCGCTCTCGGCGTCCTCGCGCACGGCGTGGACGGCGTCGAGCCCGAGGTCGACGCCGTCGATGTCGAACCGGCGGATCAGCTCGGCGTTGCGGCGGCAGACCGTCGCGGCGCCGGAGGGCGCACGCGCCAGCAGATCACCGTCGGAGATCACGGGGCCGTCCGGCGGCGGGTTGAAGGCCTGGAAATCCTCGGAAGTGGAGTAGAGCAGGCCGACGCAGGATCGGGCGTCTTCCTGGGCGATGGCGAGCGATGGCGCCGCGGTCTGCGCGAGGGCGAATGCCGCCGCGCACGCGAACAGGCGCCGGCTGAGGCCGGGCATGGCGTGCTCCTTCTCGATGACGCGTTGCGGGGGCCGTCATGGCTTCCCTGACGTCACCCTAGGCCATCGGCGCGCCGCGGTGACGTCGCGCGGATGCACGAGACATGCGCGGCGGGGCGCCTCTTGACCGGGCGCCGTCGCCCAAGGCTTAATCGATTTAGAAACGCGGGATTTCCCGTGTCTGTCCCTTCGCCGGAGCAAGGCCCATGGCGCGCGACCGTCGCTTCCGCAGCCAGGAATGGTTCGACAATCCCGGCAATCCGGGCATGACGGCGCTCTATGTCGAGCGCTACCAGAACCACGGCTACACGCGGGAGGAGCTTCAGTCGGGCCGCCCGATGATCGGCATCGCCCAGACCGGCAGCGACCTCGCGCCCTGCAACAAGATCCACGTCTTCCTCGCCGAGCGCATGAAGATGGGGATCCGGGACGCCGGCGGCGTGCCCATCGAGTTCCCGGTGCATCCCATCCAGGAGACCGGCAAGCGACCGACCGCCGCGCTCGACCGCAACCTCGCCTATCTGGGACTGGTGGAGGTGCTGCACGGCTACCCGATCGACGGCGTGATCCTCACAACCGGCTGCGACAAGACCACGCCGGCGATGCTGATGGGCGCGGCAACCGTCGACCTGCCGGCGATCTGCCTCAACGGCGGGCCGATGCTCGACGGCTGGTGGCGCGGCAGGCTGGCGGGCTCGGGCACGATCATCTGGGAGAGCCGCCGGCTGCTTGGCGAGGGCCTCATCGACTACCCCGAGTTCATGGAGCGGGTCTGCGCCGCGGCGCCCTCGCTCGGCCACTGCAACACCATGGGCACGGCCTCGACCATGAACGCGCTGGCCGAGGCGCTGGGCATGATGCTGCCGGGCACGGCGCAGATCCCCGCGCCCTACAAGGCGCGCATGGACGCCGCCTACCACACCGGCCGACGCATCGTCGACATGGTCAAGGAGGATCTCCGGCCCTCCAAGATCATCACCCGCAAGGCGGTGGAGAACGCGATCATGGTCAACACCGCCATCGGCGGCTCGACCAATGCGCCGCCGCACATCGCCGCCATCGCGCGCCATGCGGGCGTCGAGATCAGCATCTGCGACTGGCAGGCCATCGGCTACGACCTGCCGCTGCTGGTGAACATGCAGCCCGCCGGCAGCCATCTCGGCGAGGGCTTCCACCGCGCGGGCGGCGTGGCGGCGGTTATGGGCGAGATGCGCGCGGCGGGCCTGCTGCACGGCGACGCGCTGACGGTCACGGGCGGCACCGTGGAGGACAATGTCGGCGCGCGCCGCTCGACAGACCGCGACGTGATCCGCCCCGTCTCCGAGCCGCTGCGCGAGAAGGCGGGCTTCCTCGTGCTGACCGGCAACCTTTTCGAGAGCGCGCTGATGAAGACCTCGGTGATCTCGGAGGATTTTCGCACCCGCTACCTTCAGCACCCCGGCGCGGAGGGCGTCCACGAGGCGCGCGCCATCGTGTTCGAGGGGCCGGAGGACTACCACCACCGCATCAACGACCCCTCCCTGCAGATCGCGGCGGACTGCATGCTGTTCATCCGCGGCGTCGGCCCGGTCGGCTATCCCGGCTCGGCGGAGGTGGTGAACATGCAGCCGCCGGACGCGCTGCTTCAGATGGGCGTCAACCACCTGCCTACGGTGGGGGACGGGCGGCAGTCGGGCACGTCGGAGTCGCCCTCGATCCTGAACGCCTCGCCCGAGGCCGCCATCGGCGGCGGGCTCGCCTTCATCAGGACCGGCGACCGCGTGAAGCTCGACCTCAACGCCGGGCGGCTCGACCTGCTGGTGGATGCGGCCGAGTTCGAGGCCCGGCGCGCGGCGTGGTCGCCGCCGGACCTGAGGAACCAGACGCCGTGGCAGGAGCTCTACCGAGCCCATGTCGGCCAGCTGTCGGACGGCGGTTGCCTGGAGTTCGCCACCGCCTACCGGCGGGCCGCCGAGGCATTGCCGCGCGACAACCACTGAGCACCTGCGCGGGGCGTCGCCGCCTGCAGGGGCGCGAGGGCGTCGGCGTGCTCAGGCGGCCAGCGCGCTGCGCTCTTGCCGGCTCTCGCGGAACCCGGCGACAAGTCCGTTGAGCTCCGCCGCCTGCGCCTGAAGCGCGCGCGTGTCGTTCGACAGGCGGTCGGCCATCGCCGCGTTCTCCTGGGTGATCGTGTCAAGCTGGCGCAGGCTGGCGGACACCTCGGTGACGCCCGACGCCTGCTCGGTGGACGCCTGGGAAATCTCGGTGAACGCGGCGAGCGCCTCGCGGATCGCCTCCGACGTCAGGCCGAGCGCGCCGCCCGTCCGCTCGACCACCTCAACACCGCGGTCGATGTGCCCGCGGCTTTCGTCCGCCAGCTTGGCGATGTCGCTGGCCGCCTTGCCGCTGCGCTGGGCGAGGTCGCGCACCTCCGCGGCGACCACCGCGAAGCCGCGCCCGGCCTCGCCGGCGCGCGCCGCCTCGACGCTGGCGTTGAGCGCGAGCAGGTTGGTCTGCGAGGCGATGGTGGTGATGACGCCGCTGATCTCGCCGATGCGCCCGGCGACGCTGCGGATCGAGCGCATCGCCTCGGTCGCCGCGCTGGCGGCCTCCCGCGCCGCCGCCGTCCGCTCCGCGGCGTCCTCGGACGTCGTCCGCGCGGCCCTGGCCGACCCGGCGCTGTTGGCCGCGGTGACGCTGATCTGCTCCATCGTCGCTGAGGTCTCCTCCAGCGACGCCGCCTGGCTTTCGCTGCGGCTCGACAGCGAGGTGGCGCCGTCGTCGATGGCGTCCGCGCTCGCCGAGACCTTGACGGATAGCGCGCGAATCGCGCCGACCATCTCCCGCAGGCGGTCGACGGTGGCGTTGAAGGCTTCAAACAGGACGGTGAACTCGGGATCAGGCCGTTCGGCGATGGCGACGTCCAGCGCGCCGTCCGCCAGGTCGCCGAGCCTGTCGCGCAGCAGTTGCTGGGCCGTGACGCGCCCGGTGATGTCGGTGGCGAACTTCACCACCTTCACGGTCTTGCCCCGCGCGTCGAGGATCGGCGTGTAGGTCGCCTGGATGAAGATGTCCTTCCCAGACTTGGTGATCCGTCGGAACTGGCCCTGTTGCGGTTGGCCGTCGGCGAGGTCGCGCCATAGTCTCGCGTAATCCGGCGACCGGGCCTCCTCCGGATCGACGAAAATGCGGTGGTGTCTGCCGACGATCTCCGCTTCGGCGTAGCCGATCCCGGCGAGGAAGTTTTCGTTGGCTGTCAGGATCTCGCCGCAGGGCTTGAATTCGATCACCGCCTGGCTGCGCGATATCGCGGCGAGCTGGGCGGCGGCGTCGCCGAGGACAAGTTGGGACGCGGTGACGTCGAGCGCGACCTTGATGACGCTGAGCACCCGGCCGCGCCGGTCCTTCACCGGCGCGTAGCTCGCTTCGAGCCAGAGCGGCGAGCCGTCCTTCCTGCGTCGCTCGAACAGGCCCGAAACCGGCTCGCCGCGGCCGAGCGTCGCCCAGAACTTGGCGTAGCAGGCGGATTGCGCGGCGCCGTCCGGCATGAACATGCGATGGTGGCGGCCGGTGATCTCGTCTTCGCTGAAGCCGCTCGCGCTGAGGAAATTCGCGTTCGCGCGAAGGATGGCGCCGTCGGGCGAGAACTCGATGACGGCGAAGGCGCCATCCACCGCCGCCATGTTCTGGGCATCGTCCAAGTCGTTTCCGAACCATTTACGCACGTCGGCCTCCTGAAATGCCGGGATCATGCATGATGCTTTCGCCGAGTTTCCATTGCCAATTGTTTAACGCGATCTGGATGTTTTCCCGATTTGACCGTCTTCGACGAGGCCGGGCCGCGACGAGCGCGCTGTCGGCGCCGCAGGAGGTTCCCGCTGGCGCCTGATGCTTCGCCCGGTTCAGGGCGGCCTCCGGCGCTTGGCGATGCCGGGCCATCGTGCTTTACCGGAGACGGGAAGGGGCGCGGCGGCGCCTGACGGGAGGGAAAAACATGAAACTGTTGCGCTTCGGGAATGCGGGCGAAGAGAAGCCGGGAATGCTCGACGCCGAGGGCCGTGTCCGCGACCTGTCGGGTCGCTGCGCCGACTTCAACGGCGCGGGCGTGTCGCTCGCCGCCATCGAGGCGATCCGCGCCCTGGATCCGTCGAGCCTGCCGCTGGTCGAGGGCGCGCCGCGCATCGGCCCCTGCGTGGCGGATACGCCGAACTTCTGGTGCATCGGCCTCAACTACGCCCGCCACGCCGCGGAGACCGGGGCGAAGCCGCCGGCCGAGCCGATCTTGTTCAACAAGGCGACCTCGACCATCGCCGGGCCGAACGATCCGGTGACGATCCCGAAGGACAGCGTGAAGTCCGACTGGGAGGTTGAGCTTGGCGTCGTCATCGGCGCGCCCTGCAGCCATGTGTCCGAGGCCGACGCGCTGAAGCATGTCGCCGGCTACTGCGTGATCAACGACCTCTCCGAGCGCGAGTGGCAGGTCGAGAAGGGCGGCCAGTGGGTCAAGGGCAAATCCGCCCCCGGCTTCGCGCCCATCGGCCCATGGCTCGTCACGACCGACGAGATCGCCGACCCGCAGAACCTGCCGCTGTGGCTGGAGCTGAACGGGCGCAAGGTGCAGGACAGCAGCACCTCGGACATGATCTTCGGCGTCGCCCATATCGTCAGCTACATGAGCCGCTTCATGACGCTGCGCACCGGGGACGTCATCGCCACCGGCACGCCGGAGGGCGTGGGCATGGGCATGAAGCCGCAGGTCTTCCTCAAGCCCGGCGACACGATGAAGCTCGGCATCGCGGGCCTCGGCGAGCAGATGCAGGTCGCGAAGGCGTTCGGCTGATGCGCGCGCTGATCCTTGGCGGCGGCGGCTTTCTCGGCCGCAAGCTCGCCGGCGCGCTCGCGGCGCGGGGAAGTCTCCGCGGCGCGGCGATCTCGCGGCTGGCGCAGGTCGATCTCGCCGCGCCGGAGCCGGTGTCCGGCGCCGAGGGTCTGGCGCTCGACATCACCGACCGCGCCGCGACGGCTGCGCTGCTGGGGCAGGGGTGGGACGCGATCTTCCACCTCGCCGCGGTGGTGTCCGGCCAGGCCGAGGCGGAGCTGGAGACGGGTCTCGCCGTGAACCTGCAGGGCTCGCTCAACGTGCTGGAGGGCGCGCGCGCCGCCGGCGGGGCGCCGGTTCTCGTCTTCGCCTCGTCGGTGGCGGTCTATGGCGGCGACGTGCCCGACCCGCTGCACGATTTCGTCGCGCTGCAGCCGCAGACCTCCTACGGCGCGCAGAAGGCGGCGGTCGAGCTGCTGGTCAGCGACCACGCCCGCCGCGGGCTGATCGACGGGCGCTCGGTGCGGCTGCCGACGGTGACGGTGCGGCCGGGCAAGCCCAACGCGGCGGCGTCGTCCTTCATGTCGTCGATCTTCCGCGAGCCGTTGCAGGGCCAGACCGCGAACTGCCCGGTGGGCGAGGACTACCCGATCTGGCACTGCTCGCCGCGCGTGGTGATCCGCAACCTGATCCACGCCGCGGAGGTCGACGGCGCGGCGCTGGGCGCGACCCGCGCCTTCGCGCTGCCGGGGCGGCGCGACACCGTGGGCGAGATGATCGCGGCGATGACGCGGGTGGCCGGGCCGGAGGCCGCGACGCGCATCACATGGGAGCGCGACCCGGTGATCGAGCGCATCGTCATGGGCTGGCGCGCCGGGCTTCGCCCCGACCACGCGCTGCGCCTCGGCTTCGTCGCCGACGCGAGCTTCGAGGACAACATCCGCGGGTTCCTGGAGGACGACGTCGCCGCCTGACGGGACGGCCCGCGCTCAGGCTGAGACGAACAGATCCTCCGCGCGGATCGTCATCGCCACGCCGCCGAGCTCGACCACCCCGCCGAGCTCGACCACGCCTGACCGCAGCACGCGCGACTCGATCAGCACGCCGCTCTCCGGCGTCGGGCCGGCGGCGCGGCTGTGCTGGATCAGCAGCCTGCGCTCGACATCCACGAGCAGGTAGTGCCGCACGCTGGGCAGGCTGAAGTAGTCGGAGAGCTTGCGCGCGGTGTCGACCGAAATCTGGAGCGGGCTGAGCACGTCGCAGATGACGACCGGCGTATCGGCCTGCACGCCGAGCTGGCCCATGCCGCCGCCGCTCAGCAGCGCCACGTCGGCGGGATAGACCGTGGTGGCGTTCACGACGATCGGCGAGCCGTCGGCCAGCACGGTGCCGGCGGCGCCCGACAGGCGCATCGCGGTCCGCAGGGCGATGGCGACGTCCTCGCGCGCGCGCAGCGCCGCGAGCGTATGGGCGCCGATCGCCACCACGCATCCGTCCACGAGCGCGTGGCGGCGCACTTCGGGCTGGGTGATGACCCAGTCTATGAATTCGGGCGCGGTAGTTCTTGCGTTTGGGCGCATGATGCCCTCCACGGCTGGTGGGGCCTAAAGGATGATCTTGTTGCGCGGGCGCGTGCGCCGAGCCTTGGCGGAGCCGCGGCATCCGCGTCCCACTGTCCTGCCCAGCCGCTGTGCGAGGCGTGCGGTCGTCTGTATGCCGCCCAAAAGGACGAAGCAGATGATCAGATAGGCAACGCAAACCGCTGCTGCGATAAAGAACAGTGCGGCCGCGTCCAAGTCGAGCGCCATGATTTCCAGTCTCCTGCGGGCGCGAGCGACTCGCTGTCCTGGCAAAGACAGTGCCGCCGATCTCGCCCGCAGGCTGTAGGATTTCTCACAAATGCCGCGTTAAGAGCGGTTCGGTAGCAAGAAATTTAGCTGGAAGCCGGCCGGGACTCAGGCGGCGCGCGCCGTCGCCGTGGCGCGGAGGCGGCCGCCCGCCGCCGCCGTCTCGCGCAGGAGCGCCGGCGCCGCGAAGCGCGCGCCGCAGCGCGCCGCGAGGTCGTCGCAGATGGCGACTACGCGGGCCGGGCCGGTCATGTCGATCCACGAGAACGGCCCGCCCGACCACGGCGCGAAGCCCCAGCCCAGGATCGCGCCGACATCGCCCTCGCGCATGTCGGTCAGCACGCCCTCCTCATAGGCGCGCACGGCCTCCAGCGCCTGCGCCAGCATCAGGCGGTTCTGCACGTCCTCCAGCGGCGGCTGCTCGGGGGCGTGCGGGTGCATCCCGGCCAGCCCCGGCCAGAAGCCCAGCCGCTTGCCCCTGTCGTCGTAGTCGTAGAGGCCTTTGCCGTTCTTGCGGCCCTTGCGGCCGTGCGTCTCCACCAGCGCCTCGAGCAGCGCGTCGGCGGGGTTCTCCGGGTCGGCGTCCCCCGTGGCGGCCTTCGTGGCGCGGGCGATGGAGAGCCCCAGCTCCAGCGAGGTCTCGTCGGTGAGCTGCAGCGGGCCCACCGGCATCCCCAGCATCTTCGCGGCGTTGTCGATCAGCGAGGGCGCCATGCCCTCGGCGATCATCCGCAGCCCCTCGTTGATGTAGGGGATGATGCAGCGGTTGGCGTAGAAGAACCGCGCGTCGTTGACGACGATCGGCGTCTTGCGAAGCTGGCGCACGAAGTCGAGCGCCTTGGCCACCGCGACGTCGCCGGTCTGCGCGCCCTTGATGATCTCGACCAGCATCATCTTGTGCACCGGCGAGAAGAAATGGATGCCGATGAAGCGCGCGGGGTCGCGGCTGGCCCTGGCCAGTTCGCCGATCGGCAGGGTGGAGGTGTTGGTGGCGAACACGGCGTTCCCGCCGAGATGCGCCTCGGCCTTGGCGGTGGCCTCGGCCTTGATCCTCGGATCCTCGAACACCGCCTCCACCACGAGGTCGCAGCCCTGCAGCGCGGCGTAGTCGGGGGTGGCGGTCAGCCGCGCGAGCGTGGCGGCCCTGCCGTCGGCGTCGAGCCGCCGGGCCTTCACCGCGCCGTCGCAGAGGCTCTCCACGGTGGCGCGGCCGCGCTCGGCGGCGGCCGCGTCGCGGTCGATCAGCACGACCTCCATGCCGGCCAGCAGCGAGACATAGGCGACGCCGGCGCCCATCATCCCCGCGCCGAGCACGCCGAGCTTCCTAACCGTCTGGTCGGGCACGTCGAACGGGCGCGAGGCGCCCTTCTCCAGCGCCTGCTTGTCGATGAAGAGCGAGCGGATCATCGCCTCGGAGGACGGGTTCATCAGCACGGAGGTGAACCAGCGCGCCTCGATGCGGATGGCGGTGTCGAAATCCACCAGCGCGCCCTCGTAGACCGCGCTCAGCATCGCCTTGGGCGCGGGATAGGCGCCCCTGCTCTTGCCGTGGGTCATGGCGACGGCGCCGAGGAAGACGGGGAAGCCGGCGGGCGTGTAGGGCGCGCCGCCGGGCAGCTTGTAGCCCTTCTGGTCCCACGGCTTGACGGCCGCCGCCTCGCCGGCCCCGCGCGCCCAGGCCTTCGCCGTCTCCAGCAGGGCGTCGGGCGGCGTCACCTCGTCGATCAGGCCCGCGGACTTCGCGCGGGCGGGGTCCGGCGTCTTGCCCTCCAGCAGGAACGGCGCGGCGGCCATCACGCCCATCATCCGGACGAGCCGCGTCGTGCCGCCGGCGCCGGGGAAGATGCCGACGAGTATCTCGGGCAGGCCGATCTTCGCCTTCGGGTTGTCGGCGGCGAAGCGGCGGTGGCAGGCGAGGCCGAGCTCAAGCCCTATGCCCATCGCTGTGCCGGGGCTCGCCCAGGCGAAGGGCTTGCCGCCCTTGCCGGTCTTGGGGTCGGCGCCGGCGCGCTCGATCTTGCGCAGCACGCCGTGCAGCTGCATCACGAAGCCGAAGATGGCGGCGGCCGGGTCGGCGCCGGCGCGCTCCTTCATCGTCGCGATCACGCCGAGGTCCATGCCGCCGGCGAAGTCGCGCTTGCCCGACGCGATCACCGCGCCGCGAACCTCCGGGTCGGCCAGCGCGCGGTCAACGCAGGCGTCGAGCTGCGCGACGCCGTCGAGCGTGAGCACGTTCATCGACGCGCCGGGCAGATCCCAAGCGATCACGGCGACGCCGTCATCCACGCTGTAGCTGAAGATCTCGGTCATGGCTGCTCTCCCGCCGGCGCACCGGCCCTGTTTTCAGGTCTTGCCGCGCCGCGCTTCGGCGACCTGGCTGGTGAGTTGATGATACCAGGCGCTGATGAGCGGGTCGCGCCGGCGCTCCTCGTTGTGGGCCACCACGGCGGCGATGCGCGCGCCGCCCATGGTGCGGCGGACGGCGTAGGTCACGTCGACGGCGGCGACTTCCTCGCCGATCTCGTTCAGCGGCCGCCAGGTGAGGCTGACCATGTGCATCCCGGGGTCGAAGCCGTCGATGCGCAGGCCGCCGATGGCGATAGTTCTCATGCCGGCCCAGCGATAGGTGTCGATGATCTTGGTGATCTCCGCATGCAGCACGCGCGCCTCAGTCACCATCACGGTGCGGTCCGGCCGGATCACCGGCAGGGGCAGGCGATAGGCGGCGACCACCGACTCGATGTCGCCCTCTCCGAGCGACTTGCGGTAGCCCTCGATGAAGGTCTCGATCTCGCGCGCCATCGGCGCCTCAGACCCGCTCGATGATCGTCGCGGCGCCCATGCCCGACGCGACGCAGAGCGTGGCGAGCGCCACGCCCCCGCCGCTGCGCTCCAGCTCCTCCAGCGCGGCGCCGAGGATCATGGCGCCGGTGGCGCCCAGAGGGTGGCCCATGGCGATGGCGCCGCCGTTCACGTTGACCTTTTCGTGGGGCGCGTCGAACGCCTGCATGAAGCGCAGCACGACGCTGGCGAAGGCCTCGTTGACCTCGAACAGGTCGATGTCGCCGATCGCCATGCCGGCCTGCTTCAGGATCTTCTCGGTGACGGGCACCGGGCCGGTGAGCATGATCGTCGGCTCGGCGCCGATGCGGGCCGTGGCGCGGATGCGCGCGCGCGGCTTCAGGCCCATGCGCTCGCCTGCTTCCCTGGAGCCGACCAGCAGCGCCGCGGCGCCGTCGACGATGCCCGAGGAGTTGCCGGCGTGGTGAACATGGTCGATGCGCTCGATCTCGGGGTAGCGCATCAGCGCCACCGCGTCGAAGCCGGGCATGACCTCGCCCATCTCCCTGAAGGCGGGTTTCAGCGCGCCGAGCGACTGCATGTCGGTCTCGGGCCGCATGTGCTCGTCGCGGTCGAGGATCTTCACGCCGTTCTGGTCGCGCACCGGCACCACCGCGCGGTCGAAGCGGCCCTCGTTCCAGGCGCGGGCGGCGCGCTTCTGGCTCTCGACGGCGTAGGCGTCCACGTCATCGCGGGAGAAGCCGTATTTCGTGGCGATGAGGTCGGCGCTGATCCCCTGCGGCACGAAATAGCTGTTCATCGCGAGGTAGGGATCGACGCCGATCGCGAAGCCGTCAGAGCCCATGGGCACGCGGCTCATGCTCTCCACTCCGCCGGCGACGTAGAGATCCCCGGCGCCGCCGCGGATCTGGTTCGCGGCGAGGTTCACCGCCTCCAGGCCGCTGGCGCAGAAGCGGTTGATGTGCAGGCCGGGGCACGCGTCGTCGTAGCCGGCGTAGAGCGCGGCGGAGCGCGCGATCTCGCCGCCCTGCTCGCCGACGGCCGTCACGCAGCCGAGGATGACGTCCTCGACCTGTGCGGTGTCGAGGTCGTTGCGGTCGCGGATCGCGCAGAGCGCCCCGGCGGCGAGCCTCAGCGCCGTGACCTCGTGCAGCGCGCCGTCCCTGCGGCCCTTGCCGCGCGGCGTGCGCACGGCGTCGAAGATGTAGGCGTCGGTCATTGGTTGCGTAGCTCCGCTGTCACGGGGTCGATGAAGCGATCGTCGGTCCTTGCGGCGCAGCCGTCGATCTCGTCGCATTTCCTGAACCCGCGGGCGCCGGCCTCGTCCGGCGGCGGCCGCAGACCCTTCGCGGCGTGTTCCGCGTCGCCGGCCCCGCGCCTTCCACGCTACAGCGAATGCGGCGGCGCGTGTAGGGCGGGCGGCCGCGCGCGCTTCAGAACGCCTCGGCGGGCAGGTCCATCACCGGGCCTGCGCCGGAGCGGATGCGCGCGAGGCGCACCGCGGTCTCGGGCAGCAGCCGGCTCATGTAGTAGCGCCCCGTCCGCAGCTTGTTGGCGTAGAAGTCGGCGTCGTCCGTCCCGGCGTCGAGCGCGGCGTGGGCGGCCTTCGCCATCATCGCCCAGGCGTGGCCGATGGCGACATGGCCGAACAGGTGCATGAAGTCCGACGAGCCGGCCAGCGCGGCATCGGGGTTCTTCATCCCCTCCGACATGAAGTACTCCGCCGCCGCCTGGAGATCCTTCGACGCGGCCTTGAGCGGGTCGAGGTAATCCTGCTTCAGCGCCTCATGGCCCTCGTTCTCCTTCAGGAAGGCGCGGATCATGCCGAAATAGGCCATGATCGGCTGGCCGCCCTTCATCGCGAGCTTGCGGCCCACGAGGTCGAGCGCCTGGATGCCGTTGGCGCCCTCGTAGATCATGGCGATGCGGGCGTCGCGGACGAACTGCTCCATGCCCCACTCGGCGATGTAGCCGTGCCCGCCCAGCACCTGCTGCGCCTTCACGGTGAGGTCGAAGCCCGTGTCGGTCAGCACGCCCTTCAGCACCGGGATCAGCAGCGCGATCATGTCGGCGGCCTTCTCGCGCTCGGCGGCGTCGGCGTGGCGGTGCTCGGCGTCGATCAGCGTGGAGCCGAACAGCATGAAGGCGCGGGCGCCCTCGATCCACGCCTTCTGGTCGAGCAGCAGGCGGCGCACGTCGGGGTGCACGATCAGCGGGTCGGCGGGCTTGTCGGGCGCCGCGGCGCCGGTGACGGCGCGGCCCTGCAGCCGGTCCTTCGCATAGGCCGTGGCGTTCTGGTAGGCGATGGTCGCCTGGCCGAGACCCTGCATGGCGACGAGGATGCGCGCCTCGTTCATCATCGTGAACATCGCGCGCAGGCCCTTGTTCGCCTCGCCCACCAGCCAGCCCTGCGCGCCGTCGAAATTCATGACGCAGGTGGCGTTGCCGTGGATGCCCATCTTCTCCTCGACCTTGCCGCAGGAGACGCCGTTGCGGGCGCCGAGCGAGCCGTCGGGGTTGACGAGGAACTTCGGGCAGACGAACAGCGAGATGCCCTTCACCCCCTCCGGCGCGCCCGGAATGCGCGCGAGGACGAGGTGGACGATGTTCTCGGCGCAGTCGTGCTCGCCGGCGGAGATGAAGATCTTCTGGCCGGTTAGACGATAGGAGCCGTCCTCCTGCGGCTCGGCCCTCGTGCGCAGCAGGCCGAGGTCGGTGCCGCAGTGGGGCTCCGTCAGGTTCATGGTGCCGGTCCACTCGCCGGAGGTGAGCTTGGGCAGGTAGGTCGCCTTCTGCTCCGGCGCGCCATGCTTGTGGATCGCGGAATAGGCCCCGTGGGTGAGGCCGTTATACATCATCAGCGCCATGTTGGCGGCGGACTGCATCTCGCCCACCGCGAGCGCTATGACGTTCGGCAGGCCCTGGCCGCCGAACTCGGGGTCGCATTCGAGCGAGGGCCAGCCGCCCTCGCGCAGCGCGTCGAGCGCCTCGCGGAAGCCCGGCGGCGTGCGCACCACGCCGTTCTCCAGCACGCAGCCGGCGTCTCCGACGGCGTTGAGCGGCATCAGGACGTCGGCGGCGAGCTTGCCGGCCTCCTCCAGCACCGCGCCGGTGAAGTCCGGCGTCAGGTCGGCGTAGCCCTCGATCTCGGCGCGCTGGTCGATGCGCAGCGTCTCATGGAGGACGAAGCGGAAGTCGCGGAGCGGCGGCGTGTAGGCGGGCATGGCGGCTCTCTCTGGGTTCGGGGCGTGCGCGCCGTCGGGCGGCGACGGCGCGCGACCGTTTCGGATGGTTCATGCGCCCGGTCGCCGCGCCGGCGGGATCGGGAGTGGGCCGCGGGCCTCCGGGCGCTTCGGCCGGCGCTATTCGGCGGCCTCGGCGCGGCCCCTGTCGGCGAGCATCCGCTCGACGAGGCCGATCTGGCCCTTCAGTTCGTCGATGGCGGCGTCCAGTTCGAGGCGCTGGGCCTGCATGGCGGCGAGGCGCTCGACCGCGCGCTCCAGCGTCGCGGCGAGCTGCCGGCGCTGCCCGTCCTGCGGGTCGTATAGCTCCAGCAGCTCCTGGATGTCGTCGAGGCTGAACCCGAAGCGCTTGCCGCGCAGGATCAGCTTGAGGCGCGCGCGGTCCCGCGCCGTGAACAGGCGGCGCTGGCCTTCGCGGATCGGCGCGATGAGGTTGCGCTGCTCATAGAAGCGCAGCGTGCGCGGCGTCACGTCGAACGCCTCGCACATCTGGCCTATGGTCATGACGCCGTGGGCGTCGAGGGAGAGTGACTGTTTCATGGGAAGTGAGATAGCTTACGCTTACGTTCACGTCAAGTGATTGGCGGCGGCGTCTTGGCCGGCGTCGCGCCGCCCGGCATAAGGGCGCGGGTGCGGGCGCGGGGCGTGAGGTATGATCGATGACCGACGGGACGGGACTGCTGACCCGGATGCTCCAGGGCCTGCCCCATGCCCGGGCGCTGGGGCTGAGCGTCGTCTCCGCCGGCGACGGCGTCGCGGTGCTCAGCGCGCCCTATGATCCGCGCCTCGTGGGCGACCCCGAGACCGGGGTGATACACGGCGGCGTCGTCACCACCCTGCTCGACACCTGCTGCGGCGTCGCGGTGCTGAGCGCGGGGAACCGCCCGCTCAGCACGGCGACGCTCGACCTGCGAATCGACTACATGCGCCCCGCGCGTCCCGGCATCGCGGTGACGGCGCGCGCGGAGTGCCATCGCATGACGCGCTCGGTGGCGTTCGTGCGCGCCACGGCGTGGGACGCCGACGAGGACGATCCGCTCGCCTCCGCCGCCGGCGCCTTCATGGTCGAGCTCGCCGCCCGCCCGGCCGAAGGGGAGGGCGCGGCGTGAGCGGGTTCGAGCCGGTCCACCTGTTGAAGGCGCGGCGCGACGAGGCGCTGGCGCGGCTGGTGGACCGCGTGCCCTATCACGCCTTCCTCGGCGTCAGCTTCCAGCGGCTGGGCGACGAGCTGACCGGGCGGCTGACCTATGACGACATGCTGATCGGCAACCCGGCGATTCCGGCGCTGCATGGCGGCGTCACCGGCGCCTTCCTGGAGATCACCGCCATCGTGCAGCTCGCGTGGGACGCGGCGTGGGAAATCATGGAGAGCGGGCCGGACGGCGCGGCGCGGATCGCCGCGGGCGGCTTCCCGCCGACGCCCAAGACCGTGGACGTGACCATCGACTACCTGCGCTCCGGCAAGCCGCGGGACGCCTACGCCCGCGCCCAGGTCACGAAGCGCGGCCGGCGTGTCGCCAACGTGCGGGTCGAGGCGTGGCAGGACGAGCGCGCCCGCCCGATCGCCATCGCTCACGGCCACTACCTGCTGCGCGACGCGCGGTGAGCGGCGCGTCGTCCGCGCCCCGGCCTTCCCCTGCGGCGGCTCCCGCCGCGAAGGGCTTCGGCGGGGGGCGCGTGCTCGCGATCGCGCTGCCGGTGGCGCTCTCGAACGTCACCGTGCCGCTGCAGGGGGCCGTCGACGTCGCGGTGATCGGGGCGCTGGCCTCCGAGACGCCGCTCGCGGCGGTCGGCCTCGGCGCGCAGATCTTCGCGCTGATGATCACGGTCTTCAATTTCCTCCAGATCGGCAGTTCGGGCCTCGCCGCGCAGGCGCTGGGGGCGGGAGACCACGGGCGCGTGGTCAACACGCTCTTGCGTGCGCTGGTTCTCGCCGGCTGCATCGCGGCGCTGCTGATCCTGTGCCAGGGCGGACTGCGCTGGGCGGGGCTGGCGCTGTTCGAGGGCTCCGCCGAGGCGGAGGCGCTGGCCGGCGCCTATTTCGACGTGCGCATCTGGGCGGCGCCGGCCGAACTGGGCAACTACGCCCTGATGGGCTGGTTCTCCGGGCAGGAGATGACGCGGCGGCTGTTCCAGCACCAGCTCGTCGTGTCGCTGAGCAACATCGCGCTCAACCTGCTCTTCGTGCTCGGCTTCGGCTGGGGTGTGGAGGGCGTGGCGCTGGCGACGGGGCTCGCGCATGGGCTGGGGCTGGCCTACGGGCTGTGGCTGGCCCGGCGGCGGGTGTCGGCGCTGGCCGGCCCCGGCTGGCGCCCGGACTGGCCGCGCATCCTCAGGCGCGACGAATTGACGCGAATGATGTCGCTCAACCGGGATCTCTTCATCCGCACGCTGCTGCTGATCGGCGCGTTCGCGTGGATGACGCGGCTCGGCTCGCTGCAGGGAGACGCGACGCTCGCGGCCAACGTGGTGCTGTGGCAGTTCTTCCAGTGCTCGGCCTACATGCTCGACGGCTTCGCCATCGCGGCCGAGACGCTGGTGGGGCAGGCCTACGGGGCGGGCGACAGGCGGGCGCTGCGGCGCGCGGCGGTCGCGACCTCGATCTGGTCGGGCGGGCTCGCGGCGGCGGCCTCGGTCGCTCTGCTGCTCGCTTCGGGCCCCCTGATCGACCTTCTGACGGCGTCTCCGGAGGTGCGCGCGCTGGCGCGGGAGTTCGCGCCCTGGGCCGCGCTGACGCCCCTCGCTGGCTTCGCGGCGTTCCAGCTCGACGGCGTCTTCGTAGGCGCGGCGCAGGCGCGCTGGATGCGCGACGCGATGCTCGTGTCGGTGGCGGTCTACGTCCCTGCGGCGTGGCTCGCTGCGGAGGCTTTCGGCAACCACGGCGTCTGGGGCGCGCTTCACCTGTTCCTCATGCTACGGGCGTTAGCGCTGCTGAGGCGTTACGACGCGCTTGAAGGCGCGGCCTCCGGTCCCGTTGCCGCGGCGCGTCACGGCGGCTAAAGCCTCGCTGGGCGCGGCGTTCGCGTCGCAGGGGTGTCAGAGGCGCAGCGGCGCCCTAGAACGCACATCACCGGACGGCGCGCGGTTCGCGCCGCCCATCGCAGTTGGAGCCGCCGCTGGAACGCCCCGCGGCGCAGGCCTTGAGGAGCTGTCCCTTGACCGCCACGACCGAAGACGAGGGCTCCCGCCGTGATTTCCTGTTCGTCGCGACCGGCGCCGTCGGCGCGGTGACGGCAGGCGCGGCGGTGTGGCCGCTGATCGACCAGATGAATCCGAGCGCCTCGGTGCTCGCGCTCGCCACCATCGACATCGACGTCGCGTCGCTGTCGGAGGGGCAGCAGCTCACGGTGAAATGGCGCGGCAAACCGGTGTTTGTGCGCTACCGCAGCCCCGCCGAGATCGAGGCGGCCCGCGAGACGCCGCTCGATGACCTCAAGGACACGGTCGCGCGCAGCGGCAACCAGCCCGGCGCGGACGCGTCCGACGCGAACCGCTCCCTTGGCGAGAACGGCGAATATGTCGTGATGATGGGCGTCTGCACCCATCTCGGCTGCGTGCCGCTCGGGCAGCAGGGCGACTACAACGGCTGGTTCTGCCCGTGTCACGGCTCGCACTACGACACCGCCGGACGCATCCGCAAAGGCCCCGCGCCGATGAACCTGTTCATCCCGGAGCTCGCCTTCGACGGTTCGACCATCACCCTTCTCGAAGAATACAAGGCGTAAGCACATGGCCGGAATTCCTCAGGAGCACTACGAGCCGCAGACCGCTTCCGAGAAGTGGCTGCACTCGCGGCTGCCGATCGTCGGCATGGCGCTCGACTTCATGGCGTTCCCGACGCCGAAGAACCTCAACTGGATGTGGATCTGGGGCGTGATGCTCTCGGTGTTCCTCGTGATCCAGATCGTCACCGGCATCGTGCTGGTGATGCACTACACGCCGCATGTCGACTACGCCTTCGCGTCGGTCGAGCACATCATGCGCGACGTCAACGGCGGCTGGCTGCTGCGCTATGTGCACTCCAACGGCGCCTCGTTCTTCTTCATCGCCGTCTATGCCCACATCTTCCGCGGGCTGTTCTACGGCTCCTACAAGGCGCCGCGCGAGATCACCTGGATCATCGGCATCCTGATCTACCTCGCGATGATGGCGACGGCTTTCATGGGCTACGTTCTGCCCTGGGGGCAGATGTCGTTCTGGGGCGCCACCGTGATCACCAACCTGTTCTCGGCCATTCCGCTGGTCGGCGACAGCATCGTGACCTGGCTCTGGGGCGGCTTCTCGGTGGACAACCCGACGTTGAACCGCTTCTTCTCGCTGCACTATCTCGTGCCGTTCGTGATCGCGGGCCTCACCGTCGTCCACATCTGGGCGTTTCACACCACCGGCAACAACAACCCCACCGGCGTCGAAGTGCGTCGTGACAGCATCGACGTGGTGAAGAAGGACACGGTGCCGTTCCACCCCTTCTACACCATCAAGGACATGTACGCGCTGGTGCTGTTCCTTATGCTGTTCGTGGTGTTCGTGTTCTTCATGCCGAACTATCTCGGCCACCCGGACAATTACATCGAGGCGAACCCGCTTGCGACGCCGGCCCACATCGTGCCGGAGTGGTACTTCCTGCCGTTCTACGCGATGCTGCGCGCGATCACCTTCGACATTCTGTTCATCGACAGCAAGCTGGGCGGCGTGCTGGCCATGTTCGGCGCCATCGCCCTGCTGGCGCTCGCGCCGTGGCTGGACACCTCGCGCGTGCGCTCGGGCCGCTACCGCCCGACGTTCAAGCTGGCGTTCTACGGGCTCGTCGTGGACTTCTTCGTGCTGATGTGGGTGGGCGCGATGCCTGCCGAACAGCCCTACGTCATCATCAGCCAGCTCGCGACGCTCTACTGGTTCGTCTACTTCCTGGTGATCCTGCCCGTCCTCGGCGTCATCGAGCGGCCCGACGCGCAGCCCGCCTCGATCGAGGCGGCCTTTGAGGCCGAGCATCCCAAGCACGCGCCCGCTCCGGGCGGCGCCGCCGCCACGCCGGCCGAGTAAGCGCGAAAAGGAATGACACCGATGCGCACAAACCGCTTCATCCTCGCCGCGGCGCTGGCCGCGGCGGGCCTCGCCGGGCCGGTGGCGGCGGCCGAGGTCGAGACCGAGATCACCGACAAGGCGTTCTCGTTCGAGGGCCCGTTCGGCGTGTTCGATCAGGCCCAACTGCAGCGCGGCTACCAGATCTTCAATCAGGTCTGCGCGTCGTGCCACGGCATGCAGTATCTGGCCTTCCGGCATCTGGGCGCCGAGGACGGGCCAGGTTTTCCCGAGGAGCAGGTCAAGGCCTTCGCCGAACAGCACGAATTTCCGCGGGAGGACGACCCCGAGGAGATGCGCCCCGGCGCGCCGTTCGACCATTTCCCGACGCCGGAGTATTTTGGCGAGGGCCATCCGCCGGATCTCAGCCTGATCGCCAAGGCGCGCGCGGGGTTCCACGGGCCCATCGGCACCGGCATCAACCAGCTGATGAAGGGGACCGGCGGTCCCGAGTACATCTACTCGTTGATGATGGGCTATCACGACACGCCGGAATGCGCTTTGGATAGCGACATCGGCGGCTACTACAACGCGGCCTTCGCCGTCGGCGGCTATCCCGAGGAGTGCCTTGACGAGGCCGGCCACCGCACCGTTCCCGGCTCCTGGATCGCCATGCCCGCGCAGATCTACGAGGGTCTGGTAGAGTACGCCGACGGAACGCCCGCGACGGCGGACCAGTATGCCGAGGACATCTCGGCCTTCCTGATGTGGGCGGCGGAGCCCAAGATGATGGAGCGCAAGGAGGCCGGCCTGCGCAACTTCATCTGGCTCGGCGTGCTGGCGGTGCTGCTCTACTTCGTCAACAAGCGCATCTGGAAGCCCGTGAAGGGCGAGGACGCGTAAGCGACCGCGGGGCCCGCTGCCCGCTGGGGCGACGCGGCTAATGGCCCCGCCGGAGACATCCGGCGGGGCTTTTGTCTTGGTGGCGCGCGGGTTCGGCGCGTGACAGGCTCCTCGTGTCGCGCCGCTGCGACGCCCCGGAGGAGCGCGCCGCCATGGCCGCCTACCTGATCGCCGACACGGCCATCGAGAACGCCGAGGCCTATGAGGCCTACAAGACCCAGGCCAAGGCGCTCGCGGAGCGCTTCGGCGGCGTCTATCGCGCGCGGGGCGGGGCGCTCCAGGTCGACGACGCGGATCTGTGGCGGCCCACCCGCCTCGTGATCATCGAGTTCCCGGACATGGCGTCGGCGCATGCCTATCTCGCCAGCCCGGACTACGCGCCGGCGAAGCAGCTGCGGCGCGACAGCGCGCGGTCGACGGTCGTGGTCGTCGAAGGGCTCCGGTAGCGGCCGCGCCCCCTTGCGCAGCCCCGCCGCTTGCCCCTATACCCCGCCTGCGCTTGGAGGGGTGTAGCTCAGTTGGTAGAGCATCGGTCTCCAAAACCGAGGGTCGTAGGTTCGAGTCCTATCGCCCCTGCCAGCGCAGTTTGAGGAGCAGTCGCCCATGGCGCGCGTCAACCCGGCACAGTTCATCCAGCAGGTCCGCGCGGAGACCGCGAAGGTCGTCTGGCCGACGCGCCGCGAGACGCTGCTGACCACCGTGATGGTGTTCGTGATGGCGGCCGTGGCGGCGATCTTCTTCTTCTTCGTCGACTGGCTGCTGGGCCTCGGCGTCGACGTCATCCTCACTTCCCGTTTCTGACGACGCGGGCCGATCTCGGGTCTCCCGACTTGCGGGCCGAGGGTTGACGCGGGCTGTCTGGCGGGGATACGCCACGCGCTCGCAATAAATTCGGGGTCTGGCGATTCGCGTCACGCCCCAAGAAGGGCGTCCGCCGGTCGGGCGGCGCAAAGCAGGCGGGGCGACGGGCACGATGGCGATGCGCTGGTACACGGTGAGCGTGCTGTCGAACTTCGAGAAGAAGGTCGCCGAGGCGATCCGCGAGGGCGCGCGCCAGAAGAACATCGATGAGTGGATCGAGGAGCTGCTGGTCCCCACCGAAGAGGTGGTCGAGGTCCGGCGCGGCCAGAAGGTCCACACCGAGCGGCGCTTCATGCCCGGCTATGTGCTGGTGAAATGCGACATGACGCCGGAGGTGCAGAACCTCATCACCTCCACGAACCGCGTGACGGGCTTTCTGGGACCGCAGGGCCGGCCGATGCCGCTGCGCGACGCCGAGGTTGAGCGCATCATCGGTCAGGTGAGCGACGCCGCCGAACGTCCGCGCCCGCAGATCAGCTTCGAGATCGGCGAGACGGTGCGCGTGACCGAAGGACCGTTCGAGAGTTTCTCGGGCCAGGTCGAGGACATCGACGAGGCCAACGCCCGTCTCAAGGTCGCGGTGTCGATCTTCGGGCGCGCAACCCCGGTCGAACTGGAATACGCGCAGGTCGCCAAGGCGAGCTGAGGCGTCGAGACGTGGGAGGGGGAGGCGGCGCGCCGCCGGCCCCCGCACCACGGCCGTTGAAGCGCCGGCGGTCGCGACCGTCCGGCATGGGTCAGGAGTGAACGAGGCATGGCCAAGAAGGTCGTAGGCCAGTTGAAGCTGCAGGTGCCCGCGGGCAAGGCGAACCCGTCGCCGCCCATCGGCCCGGCGCTGGGTCAGCGCGGCATCAACATCATGGCGTTCTGCAAGGAATTCAACGCCAAGACGCAGGAGATGGAGCCGGGCGCCCCGACGCCCGTCGTCATCACCTACTACGCCGACAAGTCGTTCACCTTCGAGATGAGGACGCCTCCGGCGTCGTTCTTCATCAAGAAGGCGGCGAAGCTGAAGTCCGGCGGCAAGACCCCCGGCAAGGCGGTGGCGGGCTCGATCTCGCTGAAGCAGGTCCGCGAGATCGCCGAGGCCAAGATGCCCGACCTGAACGCGACGGACGTCGAGGCGGCGATGAAGATCATTCTGGGCTCGGCGAAGTCCATGGGCATCGAGGTGAAGGGCTGATGGCGCAGGGCGGCAAGCGTATCCGGGCCGCGCGGCAGGTCCGGCCCGAGGCGGCGATCTCGCTGGAGGAGGCCGTGGCCTTCGTCAAGGCGAACGCGTCGGCCAAGTTTGACGAGACGATCGAGGTGGCGCTCAACCTCGGCGTCGATCCGCGCCACGCCGACCAGATGGTTCGCGGCTCGGTGACGCTCCCGAACGGCACCGGCAAGACGGTGCGGGTGGCCGTGTTCGCGCGCGGCCCCAAGGCCGACGAGGCGACGGCTGCGGGCGCTGACGTCGTGGGCGCGGAAGATCTGATGGAGACCGTGCAGGGCGGGACCATCGAGTTCGACCGCTGCATCGCGACGCCGGACATGATGCCGATCGTCGGCCGGCTGGGCAAGATCCTCGGCCCGCGCGGCCTGATGCCGAACCCCAAGATCGGCACCGTGACCATGGACGTCAAAGGCGCAGTCGAGGCGGCCAAGGGCGGCCAGGTGACGTTCCGTGTCGAGAAGGCCGGCATCATCCACGCCGGCGTCGGCAAGGCGTCCTTCGACGCCGCCAAGCTCGCCGAGAACATCCGCTCGATCGTGGACGCGGTCAGCCGCGCCCGGCCGACCGGCGCCAAGGGCACCTATCTCAAGAAGCTGTCGCTCAGCTCCTCGATGGGCCCGGGCGTGACGGTGGACGTGAGCACCGCGACCGGACCGGCGCAGCCGGCCCAGCAGGCCGCGGAGTAAAGGTTTCCGCGCCGAAGGGCGCGGGATGACGGGCGGCGGCGTCTCAGACGCCGGCGCCCCCTGTCCGAGACGGCGGGCGGCGAGGGGGAGACCCCGGACCTTAATCTCCCGCCATAGACGGGGAACGAACTGGACCGGATTTCGCCGCGTCACGCGGCGGGGGCGGCCCTGGTCGGGAACCCGGACGGGCCCCGAGAACGCCGGCGCCGACGTAGGCGGCGGCGATACGAGCCGGCGGGAAATCTCCCGCCACTGACTGGAGAGACCAAGTGGACAGAGCCCAGAAGCAGACCGCGGTCGAGGAACTCGGCCAGATCTTCACGGACTCTGGCGTCGTCGTCGTGGCGCACTATGCGGGACTCACGGTCGCCGAGATGCAGGACCTTCGCTCCCAGATGCGCGCAGCTGGGGGCAAGGTCCGCGTCGCCAAGAACAGGCTCGCCAGGATCGCCCTTGAAGGCAAACCATGCGAAGGCATGGAGAAGCTGCTCAAGGGGCAGACGGTTCTCGCCTACTCCGAAGATCCCGTGGCCGCCGCCAAAGTGGTGGAGGCCTACGCCAAGAAGAACGGCAAGTTCGTGATTCTCGGCGGGGCCATGGGCCCCGAGATCCTCGACGAGAATGGCGTGAAGGCCGTGGCGTCGCTGCCGTCGCGCGAGGAGGTTCTCGCCTCCATCGCCGCCTGCATCGGCGCGCCGGCCGGAAACCTCGTCAGCGCGATCATGGCGCCCGCCTCCAACATCGCCGGCGTGCTCAGCACGCTGGAGGAGCGGGAGGCCGCCTGAGACTGGCGCCCGGCGCCCATGCGGTCCCGATCGCGGCCCACGCGACGGACCAGATGCGAACCCTTTGAGATGGAAGTGACAAAATGGCTGATCTGAAGAAACTGGCCGAAGAGATCGTCGGCCTGACCCTGCTCGAAGCGACCCAGCTCAAGCAGATCCTGAAGGACGACTACGGCATCGAGCCCGCCGCGGGCGGCGCGGTGATGATGGCCGGCCCGGTCGGCGGCGGCGCCGCGGCCGAGGAGGTCGAGGAGAAGACCGAGTTCGACGTCATCCTCCTCGAGGCCGGCGAGAAGAAGATCAACGTGATCAAGGAAGTCCGCGCCATCACTGGCCTGGGCCTCAAGGAAGCCAAGGATCTCGTCGAGGCCGGCGGCAAGGCCGTGAAGGAGCAGGCTCCGAAGGCCGAGGCCGAGGAGATCAAGAAGAAGCTCGAAGAGGCCGGCGCCAAGGTCGAGCTTAAGTGATCGTGATGCGGCGCGCCTCGGCTGCGCCGCATTAACGGCCTGTTAAGGTTTCAGGGTTGACGGTGTGATTCGCATCGTCAACCCGACGTTTACGATTCGCAGCGTCCCGGGCCCGACAGGGGGCCCCGGAGGGTGCGAAAGGTCCGGACGCGCCGCGTGGGCAGGCGGCGCGTAAGCATTGGACCGAAGCAGCATCCCGCAAGTCCATGGCGCCGCACGCCCCAGCGGCCGCCGAGGACGGCAGGCTTGAGGACGAGCATGGCGCAGACGCATTCCGGCCGCAAACGCATTCGCAAGCACTTCGGCAAGATCCGTGAGGTTGCGGCGATGCCGAACCTCATCGAAGTCCAGAAGAGCTCATACGACCTTTTCCTCGACAGCGGCGAGGGCCCGACGCCCACCGACGGCGAGGGCTTGCAGGGCGTTTTCCAGTCGGTCTTTCCGATCAAGGACTTCAACGAGACCGCGACGCTAGAGTTCGTGCGCTACGAACTCGAACCGCCGAAATACGACGTCGAGGAGTGCCAGCAGCGCGACATGACCTTTGCAGCGCCGCTCAAGGTGACGCTGCGGCTGATCGTGTTCGAGGTGGACGAGGACACCGGCGCCCGCTCCGTGAAGGACATCAAGGAGCAGGACGTCTACATGGGCGACATGCCGCTCATGACCGGCTACGGCACCTTCATCGTGAACGGCACCGAGCGCGTGATCGTCAGCCAGATGCACCGCTCGCCGGGCGTGTTCTTCGACCACGACAAGGGCAAGACGCACAGTTCCGGCAAGCTGCTGTTCGCCAGCCGCATCATTCCCTATCGCGGCTCGTGGCTCGACTTCGAGTTCGACGCCAAGGACGTGGTGTTCGCGCGCATCGACCGTCGCCGCAAGCTGCCGGTCACGACGCTGCTCTATGCGCTCGGCCTCGATCAGGAGGCGATCTGCGACACGTTCTTCGAGCGCGTCGCCTACGCCCGCCACGGCGAGGGCTGGTCGGTGCCGTTCAATCCCGAGCGGCTCAAGGGGGCCAAGCCGACCCATGCGCTCGTCGACGCCGACACCGGCGAGATCGTCGCCAAGGCCGGCGACAAGCTGACGCCGCGCAAGCTCAAGAAGCTCGCCGAGGACGGCGTGAAGGCGACGCTCGAGCCGTTCGAGGCGATCTACGGCCGCTTCGCCGCGATCGACGTCATCAACGAGCAGACCGGCCTCATCTACGTCGAGGCCGGCGACGAGCTGCACGAGGAGAACGTGCAGACGCTGCTCGACGCGGGCGTGACGGACATCCCGACGCTTGACATCGACAACGTCAACATCGGCCCGTACATCCGCACCTCCATGGCGGTGGACAAGAACCGTTCCCGCGACGAGGCGCTGATCGACATCTACCGCGTCATGCGCCCCGGCGAGCCGCCGACGCTGGAGGGCGCCAGAACGCTGTTCGAGAGCCTGTTCTTCGACCCCGAGCGCTACGACCTTTCGGCTGTCGGCCGCGTGAAGATGAACATGCGTCTGGAGCTCGACGCGCCCGACACGATGCGGACGCTCCGCTCCGAGGACATCATCGCCGTCATCAAGGCGCTGGTCGACCTGCGCGACGGCCGCGGCGAGGTGGACGACATCGACCATCTCGGCAACCGCCGCGTGCGCTCGGTCGGCGAGCTCATGGAGAACCAGTACCGCGTCGGCCTTCTGCGCATGGAGCGGGCGATCAAGGAGCGGATGTCGTCGGTCGAGATCGACACGGTGATGCCGCAGGATCTCATCAACGCCAAGCCCGCGGCGGCGGCGGTGCGGGAGTTCTTCGGCTCCAGCCAGCTCTCGCAGTTCATGGACCAGACGAACCCGCTCTCGGAAGTCACGCACAAGCGTCGCCTTTCGGCGCTTGGCCCGGGCGGCCTGACCCGTGAGCGCGCCGGCTTCGAGGTGCGCGACGTGCACCCGACCCACTACGGCCGCATGTGCCCGATCGAGACGCCGGAGGGGCCGAACATCGGGCTCATCAACTCGCTGGCGAGCTTCGCGCGCGTCAACAAGTACGGCTTCATCGAGACGCCCTACCGCCGCGTGGTCGACGGCCGCGTGACCGACGAGGTGATCTACCTCTCGGCGACCGAGGAGATGCGCCACGTCATCGCGCAGGCCAACGCCGAACTCGACGATCAGGGCGCCTTCGTCTCCGAACTCGTCTCCACCCGGAAGGGCGGCGAGTTCATGCTGAACCCGCGCGAGAACATCGACCTCATCGACGTGTCGCCGAAGCAGCTGGTGTCGGTCGCGGCCTCGCTGATCCCTTTCCTCGAGAACGACGACGCCAACCGCGCGCTGATGGGCTCCAACATGCAGCGCCAGGCGGTGCCGCTGCTGCGCGCCGAGGCGCCGTTTGTCGGCACCGGCATCGAGGAGATCGTGGCGCGTGACAGCGGCGCGGCGATTGCGGCGCGGCGCGGCGGCGTCATCGACCAGGTCGACGCCACCCGCGTGGTCGTTCGCGTCACTGACGACCTCAGCGCCGGCGATCCGGGCGTCGACATCTACCGCCTGCGCAAGTTCCAGCGCTCCAACCAGAACACCTGCATCAACCAGCGCCCGCTGGTTAAGGTGGGCGACCTCGTGACCAAGGGCGACGTGATTGCGGACGGTCCGTCCACCGATCTCGGGGAACTGGCGCTCGGCAAGAACGTGCTGGTCGCGTTCATGCCGTGGAACGGCTACAACTACGAGGACTCGATCCTCATCTCCGAACGCATCGTGAAGGACGACGTGTTCACCTCGATCCACATCGAGGAATACGAGGTGATGGCCCGCGACACCAAGCTCGGGCCGGAGGAGATCACGCGCGACATCCCCAATGTCGGCGAGGAGGCCCTGCGCAACCTCGACGAGGCGGGCATCGTCTACATCGGCGCCGAGGTCGGCCCCGGCGATATCCTTGTCGGCAAGATCACGCCCAAGGGCGAGAGCCCGATGACGCCGGAGGAGAAGCTGCTCCGCGCCATCTTCGGCGAGAAGGCGTCGGACGTGCGCGACACCTCGCTGCGCATGGCGCCCGGCGACTACGGCACCATCGTGGAGGTCCGCGTCTTCAACCGCCACGGCGTCGACAAGGACGAGCGCGCCCTGCAGATCGAGGGCGAGGAGATCGAGCGTCTCGCGCGCGACCGCGACGACGAGGTGGCGATCCTTGAGCGCAACATCTATGCGCGCCTCAAGGCCATCCTGCTCGGCAGGAAGGCGATCAAGGGCCCCAAGGGCGTAAAGGCCGGCGCCGTCATCGACGAGGCGCTGCTGGAGACGCTGAGCCGCGGCCAGTGGTGGCAGCTCGTGCTGGGCGAGGAGGCCGAGGCCGCCGAGATCGAGGCCCTCAACGGCCAGTACGACGCCCAGAAGAAGACGCTGAAGGCCCGCTTCGACGACAAGGTGGAGAAGGTGCGCCGCGGCGACGACCTCCCCCCCGGCGTCATGAAGATGGTCAAGGTGTTCGTCGCGGTGAAGCGCAAGCTGCAGCCCGGCGACAAGATGGCCGGCCGTCACGGCAACAAGGGCGTCATCTCCAAGGTGGTTCCCGAAGAGGACATGCCGTTCCTCGAGGACGGCACGCCGGTGGACGTGGTGCTCAACCCGCTCGGCGTGCCGAGCCGGATGAATGTCGGGCAGATCCTCGAGACCCACATGGGCTGGGCCGCGCGCGGCCTCGGCGGCGTGGTACGCGAGAGCCTGGAGCAGTATCGCCGCTCCGGCGACATGACCCCGGTGCGCGACGCCATGAAGATGGTCTACGGCGAGGACGTCTATCAGGCCGCGACCATCGACATGAACGACGACGAGTTCATCGAGGCGGCGGAGAACGTGCAGGCGGGCGTGCCGATCGCCACGCCGGTCTTCGACGGCGCCAAGGAGGCCGACATCAACGAGCGGCTGAAGATGGCGGGCTTCGACGTCTCGGGCCAGTCGACGGTGTTCGACGGCCGCACCGGCGAGGCGTTCAGCCGCAAGGTGACGGTGGGGGTCAAGTACATCCTCAAGCTGCACCATCTTGTCGACGACAAGATCCATGCGCGCTCGACGGGCCCCTACAGCCTCGTCACCCAGCAGCCGCTGGGCGGCAAGGCGCAGTTCGGCGGCCAGCGCTTCGGCGAGATGGAGGTCTGGGCCCTTGAAGCCTACGGCGCCGCCTACACGTTGCAGGAGATTCTGACCGTGAAATCCGACGACGTCGCCGGCCGCACGAAGGTCTACGAGGCCATCGTGAAGGGCGAGGACACCTTCGAGGCGGGCATTCCCGAGAGCTTCAACGTTCTCGTGAAGGAGATCCGCTCGCTGGGCCTCAACGTCGAACTGCTCGACAGCGCGACCGAATAAGCGCGTCCCGATCGTCCGCGCGCGCCTGACGCCCAACAGGCGCGCGCTTTGGGACGTTGTTTTGTCTTGGGAAGATCGAGGAGCCTGACATGAACCAGGAACTCAATATCTTCAACCCGACCCCCGCCCCGCGCGGCTTCGACGAGATCAAGATCTCGCTTGCGAGCCCGGAGCGGATTCTCTCGTGGTCCTTCGGCGAGATCAAGAAGCCGGAGACGATCAACTACCGCACGTTCAAGCCCGAGCGCGACGGCCTGTTCTGCGCCCGCATCTTCGGCCCGATCAAGGACTACGAGTGCCTGTGCGGCAAGTACAAGCGCATGAAGTATCGCGGCGTCACCTGCGAGAAGTGCGGCGTCGAGGTCACGCTGCAGAAGGTCCGCCGCGAGCGCATGGGCCATATCGAGCTGGCCGCGCCCGTCGCCCATATCTGGTTCCTGAAGTCGCTGCCGTCACGCATCGGCCTGATGCTGGACATGATGCTGCGCGACCTTGAGCAGATCCTCTACTTCGAGAAGTATGTGGTGCTCGAGCCGGGCCTGACCGACCTCAGCCACATGCAGCTTCTCACCGAGGAGCAGTATCTGGAGAAGCAGGACGAGTACGGCGAGGACGCCTTCACCGCCGGCATCGGCGCCGAGGCGATCCGCGAGATCCTCGCCGGCATCGACCTCGATGCGGAGGCCGAGAAGCTGCGCGAGGAGCTGAAGGAGGCCACCGGCGAGCTGAAGCCCAAGAAGATCATCAAGCGGCTGAAGCTGGTCGAGAGCTTCATCGAGTCCGGCAACCGGCCGGAATGGATGATCCTCACGGTGGTCCCCGTGATCCCTCCCGAGCTGCGCCCGCTGGTGCCGCTCGATGGCGGCCGCTTCGCGACGTCCGACCTCAACGACCTCTATCGTCGCGTGATCAACCGCAACAACCGCCTGAAGCGGCTGATCGAGCTGCGCGCGCCCGACATCATCATCCGCAACGAGAAGCGGATGCTGCAGGAGTCGGTCGACGCGCTGTTCGACAACGGCCGCCGCGGCCGCGTCATCACCGGCACCAACAAGCGCCCGCTGAAGTCGCTGTCGGACATGCTCAAGGGCAAGCAGGGCCGGTTCCGCCAGAACCTGCTCGGCAAGCGCGTCGACTTCTCGGGCCGCTCGGTGATCGTGACCGGCCCGGAGCTGAAGCTGCACCAGTGCGGCCTGCCCAAGAAGATGGCGCTGGAGCTGTTCAAGCCGTTCATCTACTCGCGGCTCGACGCCAAGGGCTATTCCAGCACGGTCAAGCAGGCGAAGAAGCTGGTCGAGAAGGAGCGCCCGGAGGTCTGGGACATCCTCGACGAGGTGATCCGCGAGCACCCGGTGTTGCTGAACCGTGCGCCGACGCTGCACCGCCTTGGCATCCAGGCCTTCGAGCCGGTGCTGATCGAGGGCAAGGCGATCCAGCTGCACCCGCTGGTCTGCGCCGCCTTCAACGCCGATTTCGACGGCGACCAGATGGCCGTGCACGTGCCGCTCTCGCTGGAGGCGCAGCTTGAAGCCCGCGTGCTGATGATGGCCACCAACAACGTGCTGTCGCCGGCCAACGGCAAGCCGATCATCGTGCCGTCGCAGGACATGGTTCTGGGGCTTTACTACATCTCGCTGGATAAGCAGGGCGCGCCCGGCGAGGGCCGCGCCTTCGCCGACATGAGCGAGATCGAGCACGCCATGACTGACGGGCAGATCACCATCCACTCCAAGATCACCACCCGCTTCGAGACGGTGGACGAGGAGGGGAACCCGGTCCTGAAGCGCGTCGAGACGACGCCCGGTCGCATGATGCTGGCGAACCTGCTGCCCAAGAACGCCAACATCGACTTCGAGATCGTCAACCGCCTGCTGCGCAAGCGCGAGGTGCAGGAGGTCATCGACACCGTCTACCGCCACTGCGGCCAGAAGGAGTCGGTGATCTTCTGCGACCGGATCATGACGCTCGGCTTCACCCAGGCGTTCAAGGCCGGCATCTCGTTCGGCAAGGACGACATGATGATCCCCGACGACAAGTGGGACATCGTGGAGGCCGCGCGTCTCGACGTGAAGGCGTTCGAGCAGCAGTATCAGGACGGCCTGATCACCCAGGGCGAGAAGTACAACAAGGTCGTCGACCGCTGGTCGAAGTGCACCGACAAGGTCGCCGACGCGATGATGGCCGAGATTTCGGCCGTCCGTTACGACGACGCCGGCCGGCAGCTCGAGCCGAACTCGGTCTACATGATGAGCCACTCCGGCGCCCGCGGCTCGCCCACCCAGATGAAGCAGCTCGCCGGCATGCGCGGCCTGATGGCCAAGCCGTCGGGCGAGATCATCGAGACGCCGATCATCTCGAACTTCAAGGAAGGCCTGACGGTGGGCGAGTACTTCAACTCGACCCACGGCGCCCGCAAGGGCCTCGCCGACACCGCGCTCAAGACCGCCAACTCCGGCTACCTGACGCGGCGTCTCGTGGACGTGGCGCAGGACTGCATCGTGCAGGTCGAGGACTGCGGCACCGAGGAAGGCATCACCATCGCGGCGGTGATCGAGGGCGGCGACATCAAGTCCCCGCTCAGCGAGCGCATCCTCGGCCGCGTGCCGAACGAGGACGTCGTGCACCCCGCCTCCGGCGAGGTGCTTGTCGCGCGCAACCAGCTCATCGAGGAGAAGGACGCGCTGGCGATCGAGGCGGCGGGGGTGCAGTCCGTCTACATGCGCTCCGCGCTCACCTGCGAGGTGAAGGACGGCATCTGCGTGAAGTGCTACGGGCGAGACCTCGCGCGCGGCACCATGGTCAACATCGGCGAGGCGGTGGGCATCATCGCCGCCCAGTCGATCGGCGAGCCGGGCACGCAGCTCACCATGCGCACCTTCCACATCGGCGGCGCGGCCAACGTCGCCGACCAGTCCTTCGTGGAATCGAGCCAGGAAGGCGTTCTCGAGATCAAGAACCGCAACCTGCTCGAGAACGCCGAGGGCGATATGGTCGTGATGGGCCGCAACGTCCAGCTCGTCATCCGCGACGAGCACGGGCAGGAGCGGGCCACGCACAAGCTGCTCTACGGCTCGCGCCTGCTGGTGAAGGAGGGCGACCGCATCATCCGCGGCCAGCGCCTCGCGGAGTGGGATCCCTACACGCTGCCGATCATCGCCGAGAAGGCGGGCGTCGCGCGGCTGGTGGACCTCATCCCCGGCATCTCGGTGCGTGAGGAGACCGACGACGCGACCGGCATCGTCCAGCGTATCGTCTCCGACTGGCGGACGGCGCCGAAGGGCAACGAGCTGAAGCCCGCCATCTCCGTCATGGAGGAGGGTGTCGAGAAGCCCGACGTCGTGCGGCTCGATAACGGCAATCCGGCGCACTATTACATGTCGGTGGACGCGATCCTCTCGATCGAGGACGGCGTGTCGGTGCGCGCCGGCGAGGTGATCGCCCGCATCCCGCGCGAGGGTGCCAAGACCAAGGACATCACGGGCGGCCTGCCGCGCGTGGCGGAACTGTTCGAGGCCCGTCGCCCGAAGGACCACGCGATCATCGCCGAGATCGACGGCTATGTGCGCTTCGGCAAGGACTACAAGAACAAGCGTCGCCTCACCATCGAACCGGCCAAGGAAGACGACGAGGCGCGCGAGTACCTCATCCCCAAGGGCAAGCACATCACCGTGGCCGAGGGCGACTTCATCCAGAAGGGCGAGTATGTGCTGGACGGCAACCCTGCCCCGCACGACATCCTCGGCATTCTGGGGATCGAGGCGCTCGCCGACTACCTGATCAACGAGGTGCAGGACGTCTACCGACTGCAGGGCGTGAAGATCAACGACAAGCACATCGAGGTCATCGTCCGGCAGATGCTGCAGAAGGTGGAGATCACCGAGAGCGGCGAGACGACGCTCCTGCCCGGCGAGACCGTTGATCGGATCGAGTTCGACGAGATCAACGAGAAGGCGGAGGCCGCGCGCCTGCGCCCGGCCAAGGGGGCGCCGGTGCTGCTCGGCATCACCAAGGCGTCGCTGCAGACGCGCAGCTTCATCTCGGCCGCCTCGTTCCAGGAGACGACCCGCGTGCTGACCGAGGCGGCGACCCAGGGCAAGCGCGACAAGCTGCTTGGCCTGAAGGAGAACGTCATCGTCGGCCGGCTGATCCCGGCCGGCACCGGCGGCGCCGCGGCGCGTCTGAAGGCGGTGGCGAGCGAGCGCGACAAGCGCATCATCGCCGAGCGTCAGGCGGCGGCGGCCGAGGCGGCGAGGGCCAACGAGGACAGTCTCGCGGTCATCAGCGGTCCCGAGGACGCCGACGTCGACAACCTGATCATCGACTGATCGCCCTGGGCGCGCAGCCGGCTCGCCCGGCTGCGCGCGTCGCCGCAAGGCAGCCGTGGCGCGCCGCCTGCAGCAACGGAAAGTCAGCTCTGTCGCCCATTTCGGCGGTGGGGCGTTCGCTTCAGTTGATGAACCGTCATCGGCCGGAGCGGCGATCCGCGCCTCGCGCCACAGATGGAGCGGTTCCCGGACGTTTGGGCGGATGCGCCGCGCATCCCATGTGATCGGCCCGCGACGGCTCGCGGATCGATCCGCCCGCCGCCGCGCCGGGGCGTCTCGCCTCGGAAGCCTCCCACGAAAGGACCTGCCGCGCATCGCGTCATCCGGGCTGCGTCGCACTTGCAAAGTTGACCATGGCGTGGCACGCGCGCTCCGCAGTGATGCGCAGGCGCCCAGGGTTGCCGCGATGACTGGAGCTTTGGAAATGACTTCCCGCATCGAGGTCCAGAGCGTCTGGCGGCATCAGGCGCTCGCCCGGACGCTTCGGCTGCTCTGCGAGAACGGCGCCTATGCGGTTGGCGATTTTCTGCCGCCTGAAAGAAACATCGCCGAAGAGTATGGCGTCAGTCGCGCGACGGTGCGTGAGGCTTTGCGCGCGCTGGAGTCGCAGGGGATGATCGTGCGGCGGCAGGGGTCTGGCACCCAGGTCGTGGCGACCAGCCCGCAGCGGTTCTCGCAGTCGATCGACTCGCTCGACACGCTGCTGACGTACCCGCCCGACACCTTCGTGCGCGTGGACGCCGTCGCGCCCGCGGGCGACGATCCGGCGCTGGGGGCGGAATTCGGCGCAAGAGTGACCGCCGGCTGGCTGAGCGTCACGCTTCGCCGCTACATCAGCGGTTCTTCCCTGCCGATCTCGCTCAGTCAGGTGATGTTTCCAGGCGCCTACGCCGACGTCGTGGACGCGATCGACGGCAGCGAGACGCCGATCTTCGCGCTGATCGAGCGTCGCTTCGACGTCAGGGCGACCGACGTGCGGCTGCGCATCGACGCGACGGCCGTCATCGCGCCCTTCGCGGAGCCGTTGCAGGTGGCGCCCGGATCCTCGGCAATCCGGATCATCCGAGCCTATCGCAATGCGTCCGGAGCGCCGCTGCAACTGGCGGTCAGCACCCACCCCGAAGGACGCTACGCCTTCGAGTTCGCCCTGCGTCGCGGCTGAGGCGACCGCCTCTCGGCATCGCGCGGAGGTTGTCTCGAATTTGTGCGGCGCGGCGAATCCACGCCGCATATTACGGCAATTGGTCCGGACCAAAAATGAGCCGCCAGAGGGCGGGAGCCGGCCCGGGGGGCGGCCGGAAGGGATTAACCACGCCTTAACATGCATTTGAAGCGTGCAGTGCGCGCACGCTCCACGAGTGGCACGGGGCTTGCTGCTTGCCTGTCGAAACGCCGACAGGAGATGCCGCCGTGAGAACCCTTCGCCGCCGCGCCGCCGCCCTCGCCTCCGCCGCCCTTCTCGCCCTTTCCGCAGGCGCCGCCGCCGCGGATGGCGGGGTGCTGCGCATCGCCATGACCGCCGCAGACGTTCCCAGCACCACCGGCATGCCGAACAACGGCTTCGAGGGCATGCGCTTTCTGGGCTACCCGATCTTCGAGCCGCTGATCGACTGGGACCTGTCGCGCGCCGACGTTCCCGCCGGTCTGCGCCCCGGACTCGCCGAGGCGTGGGAGGTCGATCCGGCCGATCCGACGCGCTGGATCTTCCGGCTGCGCCGCGGCGTGACGTTCCATGACGGCTCGACCTTCGACGCGGACGCGGTGATCTGGAACCTTGAGCGGTTCTTCGACGAGTCGAAGGCGCATTTCGACACCGCCGGATCGGCCATCACCCGCGCGCGCAATCCGCTGCTGAAAGGTTGGGAGAAGATCGACGAGCACACCGTTGCGATTACGACGAAATATCCCGCCCACTATTTCCCCAACGTCATCTGCTACCTGCTGATCGCCAGCCCCGCGCAGTTTGAGGCCGTCGGCGCCGACTGGAACGCCTTCGCCGCCGCTCCCGCCGGCACCGGGCCGTTCCGCGTGACAAAGGTCACGCCGCGCGTCAGCGTGACGCTCGCCCGCTTTGACGACTACTGGAACCCGGAGCGAACGCCGAAGCTCGACGGCGTCGAACTCTACCCGATGCCCGAGGCGACCACGCGTCTGGCCGCGCTGCGCTCGGGTCAGGTGGACTGGATCGAGGTGCCGCCGCCTGACGCCATTCCGGGGCTGGAGGCGGCCGGCTACGACGTCGTCACCAACACCTATCCCCACATCTGGCCCTATCTGCTGAACGTGCAGGAGGGCTCGCCCTTCGCTGACGTCCGAGTGCGGCAGGCCGCCAACTACGCCATCGACCGCGAGGGTCTGGCCACGCTGCTGAACGGCACGGCCGCGCCTGCGGCCGGGCTGTTTCCGAAGGGCCATCCCTATTTCGGCGCCCCGGCGGTCGAATACGGGCACGACCCCGAGAAGGCGAAGGCGCTGCTGGCCGAGGCCGGCTACGGCCCCGGCAATCCGCTGAAGGCGCGGGTGATGATCTCCACGTCGGGCTCGGGCCAGATGCTGCCGATCCCGATGAACGAGTTCATCCAGCAGAACATGGCCGCGGTCGGCATCGAGCTTCAGTTCGAGGTGGTCGAATGGGGCACGATGCTTGTGGGCTTCCGCAACCCGCCGGGCTCACCCCCGACGATGGGCGTGGACGCGATCAACGTCAGCCTCGTCACATCCGACGTGTCCTACCTCTGGCGCTACTTTCACAGCAAGAACGCCTCGCCCGTCGCATTCAACTGGGGCCACTGGAAGAACCCCGAGTTCGACGCCCTGCTCGACTCGGTCGAGGCCGAGTTCGACCAGGCGAAGGTCGACGCCGCGATGGTCCGCGCGCATGAGATGGTCGTGGCCGAGTCCCCGTGGCTCTGGATCGTGCACGACCTGAACCCGCGGGCGATGTCGGCCAGCGTGAAGGGGTTCGTCTCGGCCCAGAGCTGGTTCCAGGATCTGACGGGCGTCTGGATCGAGAACTGATCGCGCTCCGGTCCGGCGCCGCCGGACCAGCCCCCGCCCCATCCCCGCGAGGCCGACCCCATGCTGACTTTCGTCGCCAGACGGCTGCTCCACGCCATCCCGATCCTGCTCGGCGTCTCGATGCTGGTGTTCGGGCTGGTTCAGATGATCCCCGGCAACCCGATCGACCTGCTGCTCCCGCCCGAGGCGCCGCCCGAGCTGATCGCCCAGATGACGGCGGCCTACGGTTTCGACAAGCCGCTGCACATCCAGTATTTCTCGTGGCTCGGCCGCACGTTGCAGGGCGATCTGGGATATTCGATCTTCACCGGCGCGCCCGTCGCGCGGGAGTTGATGAGCGCGCTGGGCAACACCTTCGTGCTCGCCGTGCCGGCGGCGCTGCTGGGTTTCGCGCTGGGCGTCGGGCTGGGCGCGCTGGCGGCCTTCCACCAGGGCACATGGATCGACAAGGCGGCCTCGGCCTTCGCCATCACCGGGGTCAGCCTGCCGCATTACTGGTTCGCCATCGTGCTGGTGGTGATCTTCTCGGTCACGCTGAACTGGCTGCCGGCGCAGGGCATGGGGTTCGAGGGACTGCCCGGCAGCTTCGCGGAGGCGCGGTCGCTGGTCCTGCCGGTCGTCACCCTGTCGCTGATCCCGATGGGCGTGGTGGCGCGCGTCGTGCGCGCGACCGTGCTCGAGGTGCTCAATCAGGAATTCGTCGCGACGCTGCGCGCCAAGGGTCTGATCGACCGCGAGGTGCTGCTCCACGTCCTGAAGAACGCCGCGCCGGCGGCGCTCGCGGTGATGGGCCTGCAGTTCGGCTATCTGCTCGGCGGCTCGATCCTGGTCGAGACGGTGTTCAACTGGCCGGGCTCCGGCAACCTGCTGAACCTCGCCATCTTCCGGCGCGACGTGCCGGTGATGCAGGCGACCATCGTGGTGCTCGCCTTCTTCTTCGTGCTCGTGAACCTGCTGGTCGACATCGCGCAGGCCGCGATCGACCCGCGCATCCGCCGCTGACCCCCTGAAGCATCGGACGACGGAGACAGCCATGAACGCCCTCCATGACGTCGCGACCGAGTTCCCGCCGCAGGCCGACCTTGTCCGCCCGCGAGAGGTGGAGAGTCCCGGCTACTGGCGGCAGGTCCGCAACCGCCTGTCCCGCGACCCTGTCACCATCGGCGCGGGGACGGTGCTGGCGCTGATCGTGCTGTCGGCGCTGCTGGCGCCGCTGCTGGCGCCCTACGACCCCTATCAGGGCTCGATCATGACCCGGATGAAGCCGGTCGGCTTCGAGGGCCACCCCCTCGGCACCGACGAGACCGGCCGCGACATGCTTTCGCGGCTGCTCTATGGCGGTCGGGTCTCGCTGCTGGCGGGCGTCGCGCCGGTGGCCGCGGCGCTGGCGATCGGGGGCACGCTGGGGGTCGTCGCCGGCTTCTTCGGCGGCCTGGTCAACACGCTGATCATGCGCGTGACCGACGTGTTCTACGCCTTCCCGTCGATCCTGCTGGCCATCGCGATCTGCGGCCTGCTGGGCGCGGGGCTGGTCAACACGCTGATCTCGCTGACGCTGGTGTTCATCCCGCCGATCATCCGCATCTCCGAGAGCGTCACGACGCAAGTGCGCGCCTACGACTTCGTCGAGGCGGCGCGCGCCAGCGGCGCCCGGCCGATGCAGCTGATCCGGCATCAGGTGCTGGCGAACGTGCTGGGGCCGATCCTCGTCTACGCCACCAGCCTCGTCAGCCTGTCGATCATCCTCGCGGCGGGCCTCAGCTTCCTCGGTCTCGGCGTCACGCCGCCGACGGCCGAATGGGGGCTGATGCTGAACGCGCTGCGGCAGGCGATCTACATCGACCCGGTGCTCGCTGCGCTGCCCGGCGCGATGATCTTCGTGACCTCGATGTGCTTCAACCTGATCAGCGACGGGCTGCGCGGGGCCATGGACGTCCGGATCCGGACCTGAGGGAGGACGACGCCGATGTTCACCGCGCGCAGGAAGAAGCCCGACATCGTGTCCCGCATCGTGCAGGACCCCCGCGACCGCGGCGGCCCGCGCCAGCCGATGCTGACCGTCGCGGGCCTGAAGAAGCACTTCCCCGTCCGCAGGGGCGTGCTCGGCCGCCCTGCCGGGGTGGTGCAGGCGGTCGACGGGGTGGACCTGTCGGTGGCCAAGGGCGATGTGCTGGGCGTCGTCGGCGAGTCCGGCTGCGGCAAGTCCACGCTGGCGCGGCTGCTGATGCGGCTGATCGAGCCCGACGACGGCGAGATGGTGTTCGACGGCGACCCGGTGGGCGTGCGCGGCGGGTTGTCCGTGTCCGATCTGCGCCGGCGGATGCAGATGGTGTTCCAGGACAGTTACTCCTCGCTGAACCCGCGCATCCCCATCGCCGACACCATCGCCTTCGCGCCGAAGATGAACGGCGTGCCGCCGCGGCTGGCGACCGAGCGCGCCCGGGCGCTGCTGGAGCAGGTCGGCCTGTCGCCGGCGCTTTTCGCGAAGCGCTATCCGCACGAGCTGTCGGGCGGCCAGCGCCAGCGCGTCAACATCGCCCGCGCGCTGGCGGTCGAGCCGCGGCTCGTGATCCTCGACGAAGCCGTGTCGGCGCTCGACAAGTCGGTTGAGGCGCAGGTGCTGAACCTGCTGGTGGCGCTGAAGGAGGCGCACAGCCTGACCTACGTCTTAATCAGCCACGACCTGAACGTGGTGCGCTTCATCAGCGACCGCGTGGCGGTGATGTATCTGGGGCGCGTGGTAGAGAGCGGCTCGGTCGACGACATCTACGACAATCCCCGCCATCCCTACACGCGCGCGCTGCTGGCCTCGGTGCCGAGCCTCGACCCCCGCCGCCGCACGCGCGAGACGCCGATCGCCGGCGATCCGCCCAACCCCGTCAACCCGCCCTCCGGCTGCCGGTTCCGCACCCGCTGCCCGCTGGCGGAGGACGTCTGCGCCGCCCGCGCGCCCGTCTTCGCCGCCGTGCCGGGCGGCGACGGCCACGGCGTCGCCTGCCACATGGCCGACGGCGCCTCGGGTCACAGCCGCGCCGCGGGCGCCACGGTCATGGAGGCCGCGTCATGAAGCACGAAGCCATCATCGACGAACCCATGGTCGAGGTTCGCGATCTGCACGTCAGCTTCGGCAAGGGCGCCGGCGCCGTGCGCGCGGTCAACGGCGTCAGCTTCGCCCTGCGCAAGGGCGAGGTGCTGGGCGTCCTCGGCGAGTCCGGCTCGGGCAAGAGCGTCATGCTGCGCACGCTGCTGGGCCTGCTGCCGGCGCATGCCCGCACCGAGGGAACGGTGACGGTGGCGGGACAGCCGGTGCTGTCGCTGCCGCCAGACGCGCTGCGCCGCCTGCGCGGCTCGACCGTCGCGATGATCTTCCAGGAGCCGATGACCGCCTTCGATCCGGTGTTCACCATCGGCCGTCAGATCGCCGAGACGATCATGCGCCACGACCGCGTCGGCCGCGACGCCGCGATGAAGCGCGCGCAGGAGCTGCTCGAACTGGTCGCGATCCCCTCGGCGAAAGGCCGGCTCGCGAACTATCCGCACGAGATGTCGGGCGGCATGCGCCAGCGCGCCATGATCGCGCTGGCGCTGGCCTGCCGCCCCTCCGTGCTGCTGGCCGACGAGCCGACGACCGCGCTGGACGTGACGGTGCAGATCCAGATCCTGCTGCTGCTGCGCCGGCTTCAGGCCGAACTCGACATGGCGGTGGTGTTCGTCACCCACGACATCGGCGTTGCGGTCGAAATCTCGGACCGCATCGGCGTGATGTATGCCGGCCGCTTCGTCGAGGAGGCGCCGATCGAGGCGCTGGTGGACGCGCACGCCCACCCCTATACGCGCGGGCTGCTCGCCTCCACCGTCCATGGCCAGCGCAAGGGCGAGCGGCTCGAGACCATTCCCGGCGCCCCGCCGAACCTCGCCGCGCTGCCGCCGGGCTGCGCCTTCGCGCCGCGCTGCCGCCATGCCGACGACCGCTGCCGCGCCGAGGCGCCCGAACCTCGCGTGGTCGGGCCGTCGCATGTCGCGCGCTGCCATCATCTGTCGGCGGGGCGATGAGGCGCGCGCGATCGTGAAGCACGTCGACCTTCGCCCGGAAGCCCCGGATAGCGCGTCCGAGAGTGCGCCCGCGCAGCCCCCCGCCGCGCCGGCGCTGGCGGCCTGCGCCGTCGGCGCGGCGCTCTGGGCGCTCAACGTCCAGCATGTCGCGGCGCCCTGGCCGCCGCTGCGCGACGCGGCGGTGGCGCTGCTGGTCGCCTATCTCGCGCTCACGCTGCGCCAGGCCAGCCGCACGACGGCCCTCATCGCCGCGGCCTGCGCGGCGGTGACGGCGATGCTGCTGGCGACGGGCTCGCCCTCCGCCTCGATCCGCGACGGGCTGGATTTCGCGCTGGTGTTCATGGGCTTCTTCCCCGCCCTCGTGATGGTGCGCGCCGCCTTCGAGGCCGGGCCGCAGATCGGCCGCGTCGCCCGGCGGCTGGCCGCCCGCGGCGCGGCCGGACGGTCCGACAGCCTGCTGCTGCTGGCGCATGTCACCGGCGCGGTGATGACGATGGGCGCGGTCGGCGTCGTCGGCCCGCTGGCGCAGTCGTCCGGCGAGGACGCGTCGCGGGACGCCGCGGCGTTGACCTGCCTGCGCGGCATGTGCCTTGCGGTTCTGTGGACGCCCTTCACCGTGGGCATGGGCTTTGCGGCGAGCCATCTGCCGTCGGTGCCGCTGTGGGAGGCGTCGCTCTGCGGCGCGGCGCTGGCGGCCGTCGGGCTCGCCGCCTCGCTGCGGGGCGGGCGCGACCTGCGAAGCGTCGGCGGCGCCGTCGCCGACGTGGCGCCCGTGACCGCGCCGGCGCTGCTGGCCGCGGCGGCGCTGATCGCGGCCAATGCGGCGACGGGCCTGAGCACCCTGCACCTGATCATCCTGCTGATGCCGCCGGTCAGCCTGCTCTATGTCTGGCGGATGCGGCCCGGTTCCGTGGCGCCGCTGGGCGCGCGGGTCTGGCGAGACCTGGGCGGCATGGGCAACGACATGCTGCTGTTCTCGTGCTCCATCGCCATGGGCTTCGCGTTGCAGGCGCATCCGGGCTTCGAAGGCGCTCTGACGGGCCTCGGCCTCGACGGGCTGCCGGCGGTGGCGCTGATGGCGATGCTCACGACCATGGCGCTGCTCTGCGCGCTGGCGGGGCTGCACGTCACCGTGACCGGCGCCGTGACGATCGCGATCGCTTCGGGCCTCGACGGCGCGCTCAGCGATCTGGCGGTGTTCCTTCTGATCCTGTTCGCGTGGTCGATGGGGGCGATGCTGTCCATGTCCTCGCTGGCGGTGGCGGTGACGGGCCGCACCTTCGACGTGCCGATGGGCCGGCTGATCTACGGCGCCAACCTGCCCTTCGCCGCAGTCCTTGGCCTGACGCTGACGCTGGCCGTCGGGCTGATCGACTGGGCGGCGCGGTCATGAGCGCGGTGGACCGCCCCGCGCGCATGATGGCGGGCGCGGTGGTGGCGCGGGCGCTGGGGCTGGGCGCGCCGGCGGCGCCGGGCGGCACGCCGGCCGTCGTCGAGGGCGCGCTGCTGATGACCGCCTCGACCTTCTTTCTCGCCAGCTCGAACGCCATGGTGCGCGGCCTTGCGCCCGATGTTCACCCCTTCGTCTCGGGCTTCTTCCTGAACCTCGCCGGGCTGCTGACCGTCTGGCCCTGGGTGCGCCGCGAGGGCTGGCGGGCGATGCGAATGAAGGCGCCGGGGATTCACGCCGTCCGGGCGCTGACCGGCGTGGCGACGCTGATGGCGTGGATGTGGGTGCTGACCGAGGTCGAGCTCGCCAAGGCCACCGCGCTCAGCTTCACCGCGCCGCTGTTCGTCGCCGCCGCCGCCGGGTTCATGATGGGAGAGCGCGTCACGCGCGGGCGCTGGCTGGCGCTGGCGGCGGGCTTTCTCGGCGCGATGCTGGTGCTGCGCCCGGGGATCGTCGCGCTGGACCTCGGCGCCGCTGTCACGCTGCTGGCCGCGGCGGGCATGGCGGCGATGTACGTCACCACCAAGATGCTGCTGGCGCACGAGAGCGCGGCGTCGGTGATCGTCAACACCGCGCTGGTGATGACGCCGCTCTCGCTGGTCCCGGCGCTGGCTGTCTGGAGCGCGCCGCCGCCTTCGATGTGGGCGCTGCTCGCGGCCATGGGCCTCGCCGGCACGCTGGGCCGGGTGCTGCTGACCCGCGCGCTTCAGGTCGCCGACGCGACGTCGGTCATGCCCTTCGACTTCGGACGGCTCGTGTTCATCGCGATCATCGGGGCGCTGTTCTTCGGCGAGCGGCCCGACCTCTGGACCGTCGTCGGCTCGCTGGTCATCGCGGCCGCGGCCGTCCTCGTCACCCGGGCGGAGGCGCGCGCCGCGCCCCCGGCCATCGTCCCGCCCCCCGCCACAGGAGACCAGCAGCCATGCTCCCGAACGACCGACCGTTGACCATCGCCGAGGCGGCGGACCTGATCCGCGACGGCAAGCTCTCGCCCGTCGGGCTGGTCGAGGACTGCCTGCGCCGCATCGACGCGCTGGACGGAACCTATCACGCCTTCATCGAGGTGCTGCGCGAACCCGCGCTCGCCGCCGCCCGCGCGGCCGAGGCCGAGATCGCCGCCGGCCGCTGGCGCGGCCCGATGCATGGCGTCCCCATCGGCCTGAAGGACATCTACGAGACGAAGGGCGTGCGGACCACCGGGCATTCCCGCGTCGCGGCCGACTATGTGCCGACCGAGGACGCGACGACGACGGCGATGCTCGAGGCTTCGGGCGCCATCAACCTCGGCAAGCTCGCGACCTGGGAGTTCGCGATCGGCGGCCCGAGCTTCGACCTGCCCTGGCCGCCTGCGGGCAACCCGTGGCGGCACGACCATGACCCGGGCGGCTCGTCCTCGGGCACTGGCACGGCGGTCGCGACCGGCATGGTGCTGGGCGGCATGGGGTCGGACACCGGCGGCTCGATCCGGTTTCCGGCGGCGCTCTGCGGCATCGCGGGCATCAAGCCGACCTATGGCCGCGTCAGCCGCGCCGGCGTCATGCCGCTGTCGTTCAGTCTGGATCACGCCGGGCCGATGGCGTGGACGGTCGAGGACTGCGCGATCATGATGCAGGCGCTGGCCGGTCATGACCCGCGCGACCCCGCCTCGGCGGAGCTTCCCGTCCCCGACTACCGCGCCGCGCTGACCGGCGACGCGAAGGGCCTGCGCGTCGGCGTGCTGCGGCAGTTCTACGAGACCGACGCCCCCGCCGACGCGGACTGCGCCGCGGCCTTCGACGCGGCGCTGGCGGCGCTGGCCGATCTGGGCGCGACGGTGGTGGAGCTGCCGGCGCTCTCGCCGATGCAGGACTACCTCGCCGCCGCGTTCCTGATCTCGCGCAGCGAGGCCTTCGCGATCCACGAGGAGACGCTGCGCGCCAGCCCCGGGCTCTACGGCGAGGTCGCGCGCGAGCGGATGCTGATGGGCGCGCTGGTGACGGGCGCCGACTATGTGCAGGCCATGCGGCGGCGGCGCGAGCTGTGCGTCGAGTTCGCCGCCGCCATGCGCGGCGTGGACGTCGTGGCGCTGCCCACGCTGCCCACCGCGGCGCCGAAACTCGGCGCCTACGGCAAGCACTTCACCATCGACCGGCCGCTCTACACCACGCCCTTCAACCTCACCGGCAGCCCGGCGCTGTCGGTCTGCGACGGCTTCAGCGCCGAGGGCTTGCCCTTCGGTCTGCAGATCGTCGGCCACCCCTTCGACGAGGCGACCGTGATGCGCGTGGGCGACGCCTACGAGAAGGCCACGCAGTGGCGGGGCATGCGCCCCGAGCCTCTGGCGATGGCCGCCGAGTGACAACCAGAGGAGTGAACGCCATGACCGAACCCACCATCAGCAGGCAGGATTTCGACGTGCTTCTGGCCCGCGCGGGCCTGACGCTGGACGAGAAGCAGGCCGAGGACCTCCGCCACGCCTACAAATATGTGCAGGCCATGGCCGAACGCGTGCGCACCCCCCGCGGGCGTGAGGCCGAGCCGGCGCACATCTTCGTCTTCCCGCACGAGGCGACGGCGGGATGATCGGCTCGAACGCCTTCCCCACCATCGCCGAGGCGTCGCGCGCCATCGAGGCCGGGACGCTGTCGCCCGTGGCGCTGACCGAGTTCATCCTCGACCGCATCGCCGCGCTCGACGGTCGGCTCAACGCCTATCTGACCGTCACCGCAGACGCCGCCCGCGCCGAGGCGCGGGACGCCGAGGCCGAGATCCGGGCGGGCCGCCGACGCGGCCCGCTCCACGGCGTCCCGATCGCCTTCAAGGACATCTTCGAGACGGCGGGCGTGCCCACCACCTGCCAGTCCCGCGCGCTGGCGGGCCATGTGCCCGCACGGGACGCGACCTCGGTCGCGAAGGTCCGCGCGGCCGGCGCCGTCGGGCTGGGCAAGCTGACCACCCACGAGTTCGCCTTCGGCGGCCCCAGCTTCGACATCCTGGGCCAGCCGGCGCGCAACCCGTGGAACACCGCGCATTTCACCGGCGGCTCCAGCAGCGGCACGGGGGCGGCGGTGACGGCGGGGCTGGCGCTGGGCGGCTTCGGGTCCGACACGGGCGGCTCGATCCGCCTGCCGGCGGCCTATTTCGGCCTCGTCGGACTGAAGCCCACCTATGGCCGCATCAGCCGGGCGGGGGTGTTCCCGCTGGCCTTCAGCCTCGACCATGCCGGGCCGATGGCCTGGACCGCCGAGGACTGCGCGATCATGCTGGAGGCGATGGCCGGCCACGACCCGGCCGACCCTGCTTCCGCCGACGTTCCCGCGCCGCCCTACGCCGCGATGCTGGACCGCGACCTCACCGGCCTGCGCATCGGCGTGATCCGGCATTTCTGGGAGGAGGCCGAGGCCGAGCCCGAGACCGTCGCGGCGCTGGAGGCGGCGCTGAAGGTGTTCGAGGGCCTCGGCGCCAAGCTGGTCGAGGTGCGGCTGTCGCCGCTCAGCGACTGGTGCGCGACGTGCAGCCTGATCCTGCTGTCGGAAGCCTTCGCCGTGCACGAGGAATGGCTGCGCGGCTCGCCCGAGATCTATGGCGAGTTCATGCGGATGCGGCTGTTCCTGGCCGGTGCCATCACGGCGGCCGATTATGTGCAGGCCCTGAGGCGGCGGCGCGAGCTGTGCGCCGAGTTCGCCGCGGCCTTCGCCGACGTGGACGTGATGTTCACCGCCACCGCCGCGGGGCCCGCCCCGCGCATCGAGGAGATGGGCGCGTTCTACACCTTCGCCCGGCCGCTGCTGACGATGCCGTTCAACGTGACCGGCTCGCCTGCGCTCGCGACGCGGGCCGGGTTCTCGTCCGAGGGCCTGCCGCTGTCGCTGTCGCTGATCGGCAAGCCGTTCGACGAGGCGACGGTGCTGGCGGCGGCGCACGCCTACGAGAAGGCGACGGAATGGGCCGCGCGGCGCCCGTCGCTCGAAGCGGTCGATGCGGCGGCCTGAAAAGCGAGGGCCGGGGCGCGGAACCGCGCCCCGGCCACGGACTCGGGCCGGAAGCCTATTCGGCGGCGACGGCCGTGGCGGCGCCGGCGCGCAGCGCCGCGATCGCCTCGTCGGTCGACTGCACGTCGCAGAACGACTGCAGCAGCGCCGTCAGGGTGGCGTTGTGGTCGGCGTCGGTCGGCGCCGCGTTGGCGTCGGAGACGAACACCGTCTTGAAGTTCAGCATCATGGCGTCTCGCGCGGTGGACTCGCAGCAGACATGGCTCGCGGTGCCGACGACGATCACCGTGTCGAAGCCGCCGGCCCGCAGATGCGCCTCGAGCGTCGAGGAGCCCTGGATCAGCGCGCTGAAGCGCGTCTTCTCGATCTGCGGATCGTCGGGTCGCACGTCGAGCAGCGGCCAGAGCTGGTGCCCCTCCGCGCCGCGGGCCATCCATGCGAACATCCGCGCCTTGAGGTCGGGCGTCATGAAGTGGTCGCACCAGGCCGACCAGTTCGCCGCCGTCTCGGGGTGGATGGTGTTGCGAATCCAGACCACCTCGCCGCCGGTCTCGCGCATCGCGGCCGCAAGCCGGTTCACGTTCGGCACGATGTCGCGCGCATGGCCGATCTCGGCCGGGGCGCCGGGGGCCATGAAGGCGTTCTGGAGGTCGACCACCACCAGCGCGGTGCGCGCGGGGTCGAGCGTCTCGTGGATGCGCACCCGGCCGCGGCGGGCCATGGCGCGGGCGACGGCGTGCGCGCCGATCTTCACCTCGTGCATCGTCTCGGTCTCCTCTGCTGGGGGTCAGGCGGCCGCGGCGGCGTCGCCGCGGGCGATGGCGGGCCGGCGCGCGCGTTCGCCCAGCGCGGCCTCGACCACCGCGCCGGCGGCGTAGGCCGCGGCCTCGTCGAAGGGCCCGCCGACCAGCTGCACCGCAAGCGGCAGCCCGTCGCGGGCGAAGCCGGCGCATACGGTGAGCGCGGGCAGGCCCGTCACGTTGCAGGGCGAGGTGATCGACGGCGGGCCCGACAGCATGGTGTCGGGGCGCACGGCGTCGAGCCGCGGGGCAGGGCCGACGGCGCCGGCGACCAGCAGCACGTCGAGGCCGGCCATGGCGGTCGCCATCTCGGCGCAGAGCTCGCGGCGGCGGCGCAGCGCCTGCACATGGTCCGCCGCGGTGAACAGCGCGCCGGGCAGCAGTCGGGCGCGCATGTAGGGGCCGAAGATCTCGGGTCGTTCGCGGAAATCCGCCTCGTGCAGCGCGAAAGCCTCGCTCATCAGGATCACGCGGTTGCAGGCCTGATAGTCGGCCAGCGGCGAGAGGCGCACGTCCTCGATGACCGCGCCGGCGTCGGCCAGCGCGTCGGCGGCGGCGTCGAAGGCCGCCACGCCCTGCGGGTCGAAGGCGGCGTCGCCGTCGTGGAAGCCGCGCGCCAGCCCGACGCGCAGGCCCGCGGCGCCGCGTGCGGCCGCGGCCGGCCAGTCGGCGCGGGGCCGTTCCGCCGAGCCGGGGTCGCGGGGGTCGTGGCCGGCCATCGCCGCCAGCATCAGCGCGTTGTCGGCGACGGTCCACGTCATCGGACCGATATGGTCGAGGCTGTAGGCCAGCGGCGAGACGCCCGACCGGCTGACGCGCCCATAGGTCGGCTTCATCCCGGCCAGACCGCAGAAGGCGGCCGGAATCCGGATCGAGCCGCCCGTGTCGGTGCCGACGGCGCCCGGAACCAGCCCTGCCGCGACGGCTGCGCCAGATCCGCTGCTCGAGCCGCCGGGGTAGTGCGCGAGGTTCCACGGGTTGCGGGCGGGCCCGTGCGGCAGGTCCGGGTCCGGGCCGCCGATGGCGAATTCATGCGTCTCGGTCTTGCCGACGAGGATCGCGCCCGCCGCGCGCAACCGCGCTGCAACCGCGCTGTCTCGCGCCGCGACCTGTCCTTCGGTCAGACGCGAGCCATTGCCGGTCGGCATGCCGGCGACGTCGCAGATGTCCTTCAGCGCGACGGGAACGCCGTGGAGCGGCCCGAGCGCGGCGCCGGCGGCGACGGCCGCCTCGGCATGGCGGGCCTGGGCCAGGGCGCCCTCCGCGTCGACATGGACGAAGCAGCGCAGTTCGGGCGCGAGCGCGCTGATTCGCGTCAGCGCCTCCGTCACCGCCTCGACCGGCGAGACCGTCTTCGCCGCGACGGCCTGCGCCGTTCCCGCAAGCCCGAGTTCCCAGATCGCCGTCATGGCCGCCTCCTGCGAAAGGGTGTTCGGCCAGACTGCGCCCCCCCGAGTGGTACGGACCAATGAAATTCGACCCATGCGAGTTCGTAAAGCGAAAAAGATCACATGTTGAACAGAACAAACGCTGAAATGCCAAATTACAAGACAGATTTGTAACTCTCGTTCCGAATCGAGTGACAGCACAGGGCTAGCAAAAATTTGCTTTCGAAAAATCAATTTTGTTTACATGTGGGGTCTTAAATCGCTTCATGGCGCCATCAAAACTTGGAATGGAGAGCCGACAATGCGCATCGACCGACGCGTTTTCATCACTGGCAGCGGCGCGGCCATCGCCGGCGCCGCGCTCACCTCGGGTCTTGCGACGCCCGCCCGCGCCGAAGCAGGCCATCTGCGCATCGCGATGACCGCCGCCGACGTGCCCACGACCACAGGCATGCCGAACAACGGGGCCGAGGGGATGCGCTTCCTCGGCTATCCGGTGTTCGAGCCGCTGGTGGACTGGGATCTCGCCAACGCCGCCGACCGCCGGTCGGGCTTCCGCCCCGGCCTCGCCGCCGAATGGTCCGTGGACGAAGAGACCATGACCGTCTGGACCTTCCGGCTGCGGCAGGGCGTGCGCTTCCACGACGGCGCGCACTTCGACGCCGACGTGGCGCTGTGGAACTTCGCGCGCCTCTATGACACGGAGGCGCCGCACTACGACCCGTCCGCCTCGGCAATCGCCAAGGCGCGCGTGCCGCAGCTCAAGGACTGGAGCCGGATCGACGACGCGACGATCCAGCTGACGACCTACAAGCCGACGTCCTTCTTCCCCATGCTCATCGCATGGATCCCGATGGTCAGCCGCGCCCGCTACGAGGAGGTCGGCGACTGGAACGCCTTCGGCGCGCAGCCCGCCGGAACCGGCCCGTTCCGCATCACGAAGGTCACGCCGCGCGTCAGCGCCGAACTCGCCGCCAACGCGGACTACTGGGAGCCGTCGCGCGTCCCGAAGGTCGCGAAGGTCACGCTGTTCCCCATGCCCGAGGCGACGACGCGGCTGGCCGCGCTGCGATCGGGCCAGGTGGACTGGATCGAGGTGCCCCCGCCCGACACCATCCCGAGTCTTGAGGCCGCGGGCTTCGACGTGGTGACGAAGATCTATCCCCACATCTGGCCCTGGGTGCTGAACACGCTGGAGGGCTCGCCCTTCTTCGACAAGCGGGTGCGGCAGGCGATCAACTTCGGCATCGACCGCGAGGGTCTGGTCGCCTACCTCAACGGCACGGCGCTGGCGGCGAAGGGCTTCGTGACGTCCGACGACGTGCAGTTCGGCGCGCCCGCGATCGACTACGGCTACGACCCCGAGCGCGCCAGGGCGCTGCTGAAGGAGGCGGGCTACGACGGGGCCAACCCGCTGCGCTTCAAGGTGATGATCTCGACTTCCGGCTCGGGCCAGATGGTGCCGATCCCGATGAACGAATATCTGCAGCAGTCGTTGGCGAAGATCGGCGTGATGGTCGACTTCGAGGTGGTGGAGTGGGGCACGATGCTGGTGGCGTTCCGCCAGCGCCCCGACGACCCGCAGGCGCTGGGCTGCCACGCCATGAACATCAGCCTGACATGGACCGATCCCTCCGTCTGGTTCCGCTGGTTCCACAGCGAGGCGAAGACGCCCGTCTCCTCGAACTGGGCGCACTGGTCGAACCCCGACTACGACGCCATCATGAACGAGGTGTCCCGCACGCTCGACATCGATGAGATGGAGGCGCTGCTGGCCAAGGCCCATGCGGTGCTTGTCGAGGAAAGCCCCTGGGTCTGGATCGTGCACGACCTGAACCCGCGCGCCTTCGCGCCGAACGTCGAGGGCTTCGTGGCGGCGCAGAGCTGGATGCAGGACTTCACGGGCGTCACCGTCCGCTGAACCGACGCACCCGGCAAGGCCCCGATCTCCGTTCTTCGGGGCCTCGCAATGAGGTGAGGCCGACCGGCTCAAGAAACGCTTACCGAACCTCGAGATACGGCCCGCACCGTCTGCAGAAGGGCTTGAGCAGCCCGCCTCAACATATCCGGCCTCGGAGCCTGCTCCCTGCCGGGATGGGGCCGCGCGCGACGTGCTCCTAGGAAACGGCGCGGCCGCGGTCGGTCGTCGACAGTTCTCGGGTTTGCGCGTCGCCGTTCGACTGTCAGGCCATTCATGCCGACCCGCACCGGCGCGCGGCCGCGTGCGGCGGACCGCGCGGTGGACGCGGCTGCGCATCCGGCGCACAAGCCGCGCGATGGTGTACAGCGCCCGCATCGCCCGTTTCGCCTTCTGGTCGATCCCCGTCGCCGCCGCGGTCATGGGGCTGAAGTTCGTCGCGTGGAAGCTGACCGGCTCGGTCGCGCTGTTCTCCGACGCGCTGGAGAGCATCATCAACGTCATCGCGGCGCTGATGGCGTGGCAGGCGGTGCGGCTGTCGAACCGCCCGGCGGACGCCAACCATCCGTTCGGCCACCACAAGGCCGAGTATTTCTCCGCCGTCGTCGAGGGCGCGCTCATCATCGTCGCGGCGCTGGCGATCATCCGCGAGGCGGCGCTGGCGTTCTCCGCCGGCCCGGCCTTCGACGCCGACCCGGCCGGCCTCGCCATCAACGCCTTCGCGGCGTTCGTCAACGGCGTCTGGGCGACGCTCCTGATCCGCGCGGGCCGCGAGGACGGCTCGCCCGCGCTGACGGCGAGCGGGCGCCATGTCTGGGCCGACGTGCTGACCTCGATCGGCGTCCTGCTCGGCCTTGGGCTGGCCACCGCCACCGGCTTTCTGGCGCTCGACGCGATCCTGGCCGTCGCGGTCGCGCTCAACATCCTGCGCGAGGGCTGGCTGGTGGTGCGCGGCTCGGTCGGCGGGCTGATGGACGAGGCGGTGGACGGGGAGGAGGCCGAGGCCATCGAGCGCGCGATCCGCGCCGCGGCCTCCGGGGCCATCGAGGCGCATGACATCCGCGCCCGCCGCGCCGGCCCGGTGCTGTTCGTGGAGTTCCATCTGGTCGTGGAGGGCTGGATGAGCGTCTCGGCCTCCCACGTCATCTGCGACCGCATCGAGGCCGCGATCCGCGCCCACGAGCCGCAGGCGCGCATCTCGATCCATGTCGAGCCAGAGCACAAGGCGAAGGACGAGGGCGTGAGCGTCGGCTGAGCGGGCCGCCTTTCAACGCAAGCCTGCGGTGCTATGGTGGCGGGGGTGAGAAGGAGCGCGCCATGAACGTCACGACCCCGCTCGGAAGCAGCAAGCCGGTCTTCGACTGGTCGGACCCGTTCCGGCTGGACGACCAGCTCTCCGACGAGGAGCGGATGATCCGCGACGCCGCGCGCGACTATGCGCAGGGCAGGCTGGCGCCCCGCGTCGTCGCGGCCTGGCGCGACGAGCATACCGACGCGGAGATTTTTCGCGAGATGGGCGCGCTCGGCCTGCTCGGCGTCACCATCCCGGAACAGTTCGGCGGCGCCGGCGCCTCCTATGTGAGCTACGGGCTCGTGGCTCGGGAGGTCGAGCGCGTGGACAGCGGCTATCGCTCGATGATGAGCGTGCAGTCCTCGCTGGTGATGCACCCGATCCACGCCTTCGGGACCGACGCGCAGCGCGAGAAGTATCTCCCCGGTCTCGCCGAGGGCCGCCTTATCGGCTGCTTCGGCCTGACCGAGCCCGACGCGGGTTCCGACCCCGCGGGCATGAAGACGCGCGCCGCGCGCGCCGCCTCGGGCTATCGCCTGAGCGGCGCCAAGACCTGGATCTCCAACAGCCCGATCGCGGACGTTTTCGTGGTCTGGGCGAAATCCGACGCGCATGACGGCGCGATCCGCGGCTTCGTGCTGGAGAAGGGCATGGCCGGGCTCTCGGCGCCGAAGATCGCCGGCAAGCAGTCGCTTCGCGCCTCGGTGACGGGCGAGATCGTGATGGACGGCGTCGAGGTCGGCGAGGATGCGCTGCTGCCGGGCGCGGAGGGGCTGAAAGGCCCGTTCTCCTGCCTCAACCGCGCGCGCTACGGCATCTCCTGGGGCGTGATGGGGGCGGCGGAGTTCTGCTGGACCGCCGCGCGCCAGTACGGGCTCGACCGCAAGCAGTTCGGCCGCCCGCTGGCGCAGACGCAGCTCTACCAGAAGAAGCTCGCCGACATGCAGACCGAGATCGCGCTCGGGCTCCAGGCCAGCTTGCGCGCGGGGCGGATGTTCGACGAGGGCGCGCTGGCGCCGGAGGTCGTCTCGCTCATCAAGCGCAACAACTGCGGCAAGGCGCTGGAGATCGCCCGCCACGCCCGCGACATGCACGGCGGCAACGGCATCCACGAGGACTATGGCGTGTTCCGTCACATGGCCAACCTCGAGACGGTGAACACCTACGAAGGCGCCCATGACGTGCACGCGCTGATCCTCGGCCGGGCGCAGACGGGGCTGCAGGCGTTCTTCTGAGGCGGCGCGAAACCGGGCGGAGATGTCTTGTCAGCCGCCCTCGCGTCCCCTAGAACCCGGCTCCGAGGCACCGTTCGTCTAGCGGTCTAGGACGTCGCCCTTTCACGGCGAAAACACGGGTTCGAGTCCCGTACGGTGTACCATCCGCCCGATTTTCCGCCTGGCGTCCGCGATCAGGCTTCCGCGGGGGGGCCTGCCGCTCGGCGATGCGGTCCGAGCTTGCGGGCGCCGCGGTTCTCTGGCGGTCAGGGCGGATTCCGGCGCCAGCCGGGCATGTGCTCGACGCGGTCGCAGCCCGAGAACCGCGCGAGGCGACGCAGCTCGGCGTCGAGCCTGTCGAGCCTCGCCCGCGACGGGCGCACGCCCGGCTCCAGCCACGCCGCCCTGACCTTCAGGACGCCTTCCGAACGGTGGGCCTTCGCGTCGAGGCGGCCCACCAGCCTGTCGCCCTCCAGCAGCGGAAAGACATAGTAGCCCCAGCGGCGCTTCGCCTCGGGAACGAACACCTCGATGCGATAGTGAAAGCCGAACAGGAACTCCGCGCGCCGGCGGTCGCGCAGCGCGGGGTCGAAGGGCGAGAGCGCGCGCAGCTGGCGGGTGGGCTCGGGCGCGGCCATGGCGCGCTCCGCGACGTCCGGCCTCGCGAACGCCTTCTGCAGCGCGCCGTCCGCGCCCTCCACGGCGATCTCCACGATCTCGCCGCGCGCCGCCGCCGCCCCGGTCCAGGCCGCGACCGCGCCGGAAGGGACGGCGTCATAGTAGGCCTGCAACTCGCGCCGCGTCGCGAAGCCGAGCCGGTCCAGCGCCGTGCGGCAGGCCCAGTCCACCAGTTCCTCGTGCTCAACCTCGGCGCGCAGGTAACTTTCGGGGACGACGCGCTCGGTCAGGTCGTACACCTTCCTGAAGCCGTCCCGGCGCGTCACGGAGAGCCGCCCCGTGCGCCAGAGCCATTCGAGCGCCGTCTTGGACGGTCGCCAGTCCCACCAGCCGCCGCGGTCGCCGCGCGCCTCGCCTTCGCCGAGGTCGGACGTCGTCAGCGGGCCCTCGACCGCGATGCGGTCCAGGACGGCGTCAAGCTGCGCCTCGTAGCCCTCGCGGAAGAAGCGCCGCCATGTCCCGCGAAGGCGCTCGGCGTCGGCGTCGAAACGGCGCCGCCAGTAGGGGAACGTCTCGATGGGCAGGATCGAGGCGTCGTGGGTCCAGTGCTCCCAGAGGTTGCGGTCCCGCTCCAGCAGGGGCCTCAGCGCCGCGGGCCGGTAGCTCCGCCGGCGGCTGAACAGGATCATGTGGTGGGCGCGCTCGACGGTGTTGATGCTGTCGACCTGCACGAAACCGATGCGCCGGACGAGTTCGGCCAGATCCGCGCCGCTTGCGGGGCCGGTCGGCGGCTCCGCAAGTGCGTGCCGGTGCAGGAACAGGCGCCGTGCGAGGGCGTTCGGCAGGACGGGCGGCGTCATGTTCCGTCGTTAGCAGGCCGGCCCGCGGTCTGGAACACGAAAGGCCGCCGGTCATCGCTGGCGCCAGGCGGTCGCGTCCGGATCGCCGCCTTCCGGGTGGACCCGCCAAAAGCGGTACGCCGCGCCCCGTAGGGCGCGGCGTCCTGTCGTCATGTCGACCTGGCCGTATCCGGCCCGGGCGGTGGTCTCAGCCGACGAGCGCGTTGTCGTTGCGCTTCACGGCGACGACCGCCGAGCGCGGCAGGCTGCCCTCGCCGTCCGGGAACGGGGCGCCGGGGTGCTGGATGCCGACGAACATCGTGCGCTTGTCGGACGACCAGGTGAGGCCCGTCACCTCCGAGCCGTTGGGCCCGGTCAGGAACCGGCGGATCTCGCCGGTCGCCGGGTCGCCCGCGAGCATCTGGTTGTTGCCCATGCCGGCGAAGTCGCCTTCGTTGCTGTCGTCGCCATCGGTCTGGATCCAGATCAGCCCGGTGCTGTCGATCTGCATCCCGTCCGGCGAGTTGAACAGGTTGCCGGCGTTGATGTTGGCGGTGCCGGCGTAGGGGCCCTCGGCGTGCACGCTCGGGTTGCCGGCCATGACGTAGAGATCCCATTCGAAGGACGCCGCGGCATGGTCGCCGCCGCGCGGGCGCCAGCGCACGATCTGGCCGTAATTGTTCAGTTCGCGCGGGTTGGGGGCGTTGACCGTCATCGGGTCGCCGCCGGCGTTGGTCCGCACCGCGCCGCTGTCGGTGAGCGCGCCGCGGCGGCTGTTGTTGGTGAGGCAGCAGTAGGCTTCCGGAGAGGTCGGGTTGACCGCGATCCATTCCGGCCGGTCCATCGTCGTTGCCCCGACCTTCGAGCCCGCGGTGCGGGTGAAGATCGCGATCTCGGCGGCGGACATCCCGGTGGCCTCGGGGGTGAGCGCGACCCACTCGCCGGTCATGTCGTCGTTGAACACGGCGACATGGAGCTGACCCTCGCTGAGCAGCGTCGAGGTGTCGCCGCCGGGCGTGTACACGTCCCGAGAGACCCACTTGTACATGAACTCGCCGCGCTCGTCGTCGCCCAGATAGACCACGACGCGGCCATCCGGCGCCACGGCGCTCGCCGCGTTCTCATGCTTGAAACGGCCGAGTGCGGTGCGCTTGACCGGCGTGGAGGCCGCGTCGGTGGGGTCGATCTCGACGATGTAGCCGGCGCGGTGCGGCTCGTTGGGGTTCTTCGAGACGTCGAACCGAGCGTCGAACGCGTGATAGTTGTACCCCGAGCCCTTCTCGTTGACCCCGTATCGCTTGAAGCCGGCGGCCACGACCGCGTCCTCCGGCAGCCCGGCCGTCGCGCCGAAATAGCCGTTGAAGTTCTCTTCGCAGGTCAGGTAGGTGCCCCACGGCGTGCGCCCGGAGCCGCAGTTGTTGAAGGTGCCGAGCGACTGCGTCCCCGTCGGGTCGGCCTCGGTCTTCAGCAGGTCGTGGCCGGCCGCGGGGCCTTCGATCAGCATCGGCGTGAGGTGCGTGATGCGTCGGTTGAAGGGGCTGTCGATGACGACCGACCAGCCGGCCTCGTCCTCGCGCAGCTCCATCACCGTGACGCCCTGCAGCTTCTGGAGCGTGCGGACGTCGTCGAGGGACGCCGGCGTTCCGTCGGCGGCGTGCGGAAGGTTGACGTCGTTGTTGGTGTATTCGCTGTTGACGACGAGGATTTCACGCCCGCTGACGTTGAAGAGCTCCATGCCGTCGGTGTTCTCGCCCATCACCCGGTCGGCGCCCTCGGCGGGCACGCCCTTGGCGGGGTCGAAGGCGGGCGCGTCGGAGAAGAGCGGGTCGCCCCAGCGCACCAGAACGTTCCAGCTATAGCCTTCCGGCACATGAATCGTGCCGTCCGTCTGCGGCGCGAGCTGTTCGAAGGCGAAGCGCGAGGTCTGCCGGGCGAGCGCGGTCGTGCCGCGCAGCATCTCGCCGCCCATGACCGCGGCGCCGGAGCCGAAGGCCAGCGCCCCGCCGAGGAAGCCGCGCCGGCCGATGGCGCGCTCCACAACCCGGTCGAACTCCTGGATCTCGGGGCGCGGGAAGTTCAGTTCGTCCCACTCGTCTGCGGATAGCTTGATCTTGCTGTCGTTCATGGCTCGCTCCTGGGCGCGGGGTGTCCGGCGAAGATCCGGCCGGGCCGAATTTCGCTTAACCATCTCGCACCGATCGACGAAGCTTTTGTGTCAGCGTGATGCGACCCGTCGCCCCGGCGACGGCGCGCGGCCGCTGCCATGGTCACGATCCCGCGAGGGCGGGCGCGCCCGCCCGCGGGCGGGCGCCTCGGCTCACCCGGCGGTTTCCGCGAGCCGGGCGCGATGTCGTTCCAGTCGAGGAACACGGCGAGGTCGTCAGGGCGGACCGGATTGCGGAGCACCGCGTCGAACGGGCGCGGGGCCTTGCGCTCGGGCTCGAAGCAGAGGTCGGCCGACAGCAGGGCGCTTCTTGCGGAGGCGCGTTGCGGATCGGCCCGCAGGGCGCCCGCCAGCGACAGGGCCGTTGTCCCTTGAATGTGCCGCTCGAGCAGGAACATGGCCGACCGGCGCCATGTCGCGGCGTCGGCGAGCGGCTGCGCCGCGTCGCGACAGCCGCGCACCTCGTGGCCCGAGTGGCGCGCGTAGCCCTCGACGAAGCCGAGGCTTGGGCAATCGTCCCCGGCGACCACGATGAGCGGCTTCGAGGACAGCGCGATCCTGAGGGCCGAAGGTCGCGCGACGACCGCCGAACCGCCCCGGGCCTGCTTCGGCGCAACGCCCGCAGGGGTCTGGCCGACGGGGGCGGGGGGCGGCCGGCGCGACGGCGACCGGCAAGGTGCACCGGAACAGGGCGCCGCCGCCTTTGGCGGCTTCGACGCCGATCTCGCCGCCCTGGCTCGTGACGATTTCTCGTCAGATAGCGCGGCCGAGGCCGGCGCCGCCATGGCCCCGCGTGATCGGCGGGTCCGGCTGCGTGAAGCGCTCGAAGATGAAGGCGCGAGGGTCTGGGGGGGGGCGGTCCCTGGTCGGGCACGCTGACCCGGACCATCCCGCCGTGGTCGCGCGAGGCCTCGACGCGGATCGCGCCGCCATCGCTGAACTTGACCGCGTTGGACAGCAGGTTGATCAGCACCTGCCGTACGCGGGAGGCGTCGACCCGCACCCGGCCGAGCGCCTGCGTCGACGGAACGTCGATCTCGATCCTCAACCCCATGCGCTCGGCTTCCGCCGCGGCCGCGGGCGCGGGCGCAGCGTCAGCCGGGCCACCTAGGAAGCCGGCCAGGACCAGAGGCGCCGCGCGTGTGTCGAATGTCGCCTCCCCCGGCCCCGCGATCGGCGCATGCATGAGGATGACCGCCGTGACGCCCCGCACCATGACGGCCATGATTTCCGGGATGAGGCCCCGTCGCTCGGACCGCGCGCTGGCGGCGAACAGGAAAAGGACCGGCGCCGCCATCGACAGAAGGCCGAGATGCTGATCAATTCTTGAGCTATCGTCATTACTGCGCCTCCGCGGAGGGAAGCTTGCCGGAAAGGGATTTCAACTGTTGTCATTAAGGCCATGCAAAAAAGGGTGAATTCGGAACGTTAATAAATTACTTTTTAAAAATGCGTGATGATTTTTAAGCGAATTTCGCGGATGGAAATCCAGTTTCAAAAAATTTGAATGCGTCTTGCTTGATTTAGCAGCGGCATCGAGAGATTGATTGTCAACCGAGACGATAGGGCCATTGACAATCTAAGATATGGATCACTGCGCAATTTGTTCATCAATAAACTGTCTGATGCCGACCCGCATAAAATGCGGAGTCTGGAGGAAAGTCGGATGAAAGCTGCATCGCATTCGAACACCCACGAAACGCCGAGCCCCATGATCGGCGGGCGCATGCTCAGCCTGCTGGCGCTCTCGCCCGGGGTGACGGCGGTCGCCTATGCGTTCGCCAGCGGCGGCCTCGGGGCGCTCGATCTCGCGGTCGCGTGCGCGGTTCTGGCGCTGTCGGGCGTCGTCTCCGTCGGGGTCCGTCGCATGGGCGCGGCGACCGGCCAGCCCATTGCGGAGACCGCCGCCGGGCGGCAGCGGCTCGCGATGGACGCCTGCACCGCCAACCTGATGGTCGCCGACGAGACCCTCACGATCGTCTATGTCGCGCCAGCGCTCCAGGCGACGCTCGCCGCCTCGAGCGGGTGGTGGAGCGCGCGGGAGAAGCCGGTGGACATCTCCCGCCTCGTCGGCCAGAACATCGACGTCTTCCACGGGAACCCGTCGCACAACCGCTCGATGCTGGAGCGGATGGTTGCGCCGATGACCGCTGACATCGCCTTCGACGACCGGCGCTTCGATCTCAGGGTCGCGCCGCTGACAGAGGACGGCCGGCTGCGCGGCTATGTCGTGGAGTGGCGGGAGACGACCAACGAGGCCCGCTCGCAGGCCGAGATCGCGCGCATCATCAACGCGGCGGCGCAGGGAGACTTCGAGGCGCGGGCCGACGAGACTGCGCTCACCCCCGCCGGCGCCGAGGTCGCGACGTCGATTCACAAGGTATATGATACCGTGTCGTCATATCTCGGAGAGCTTTCCGCGGTCATGCGCGCGCTGGCCGACGGGGATCTGACGCGCCGCATGCCGGCGGGGCAGGGCGCGTTCGGCGACGTATCGCACGCCGTGAACGAGACGAACGAACGCCTCGGGGAGATCGTGGGCGGCATCCGCCGGACCAGCGCCTCGGTTTCCGGCGCCACCGCGGAGATCGCCCAGTCGGCCAGCGCCCTGTCCGGCCGCGCCGAGAACCAGGCGGCCGCGCTGGAGGAGACCGCGGCGACGATGGAGGAGATGTCGGCGACGGTGAAATCCAACGCCGAGAACGCCTCGCGCGCCGACTCGCAGGCGCGCGAAGCCGCGTCCTTCGCCGCGAAGGGGCGCGACGTCGTCGGCAAGGCGGTGGACGCCATGGGCAGCATCGAGGCGAGCTCGGCGCAGATCGGCGAAATCATCGCGATGATCGACTCGATCGCCTTCCAGACCAATCTGCTCGCGCTGAACGCGAGCGTCGAGGCGGCCCGCGCCGGCGAGGCCGGACGCGGCTTCTCGGTGGTCGCCTCGGAAGTGCGCATGCTCGCCCAGCGCTCCGCTGACGCCGCACTCCAGATCCGGAACCTCATCGCCGAGAGCGCCGCCCATGTCCGAACCGGCGTCGGGCTCGTCCGCGGCACCGGCGATGCGCTGAGAACCGTCGCCGACTCGATCGACGGGCTCGCAAAGTCGATCGCCAGCATATCCGAGGCGAGCCGCGAGCAGAGCGGGGGCGTCGAGGAGATCTCGTCGGCGGTGAGCCAGATGGACCAGATGACCCAGGCGAACGCTGCGATGGCCGAGCAGAGCGCCGCCGCCGCGCAGTCGCTTCAGGCGGAGGCGGCGGAACTCGACCGTCTTGTAGCGACGTTCGTGACCGCGAACGCGAACGCGCGTCCGCGCGCCTTCGCTGCGGAGTAGAAACCCGCCGGACCCCGGACCCCGGATCGCGGGCCGCAGCGCGAGAGCTTCGGCCCGCGGCCCCGCGGGTCGGGCGCGCGCGAGGGCGCGGCGAAGCGACGACGGCCCGCCGGCTTTCGCCGCCCCGCCATGATCGTCGTCACGATCCTGCTGGTGATGATCGGCGGCGCGGCGTCATGGTCGTGACTGACGCCAGCCCGCCCCGCCGCTCAGCGTCGCGATCCAGGCCGCGCTGGGTTCTGCGCGCCGGCTGCCCGCGCGCGCCGGGGGGCATCGTCGCCGGGCGGCGCGGCTTGGCAGGCCTTCCGGGCGCGGCGGCGGAAGCGGTCGGGCGCCGGCGTTGGCCGAGGCGCCGGCATGGACGACGCCGACGCGCCGCGGCGACGGGTGTGGCAGGGCGCTTCACGGCCCCGTCCGCGCGCCGAAATGCCGAAAAACGATCTGCTGGATCGCGGCGGTCAGGAACGCCCTCACCTGTGGGTGGTTGAGCGCCATCTGATGCTCCACGCCCCGTTTGGCCGCGGCGGCCGGCGTCGGCAGCGCCCGACCTGAACCCGCCGGCACCGTGCCGTCGCCTTCGCCGTCGGCCGGCTCGATGTCGGCCACGAGCGGGTCTGGCGGCCCCCCGCCGGCGCCGGTCACCCTGCAGCTTCCCACGCCGTCATCGCTCGACGCGACGAGGTTGGCGGACCGCGCCCAGGTCTGGGCCGCTGCGGAGGGCGTGGTCTGGTAGACGGTCGGCATCGGATAGCCGGGCGCCATGGCCAGTTGCGTGATCGTCCAGGTCGCCCGGTCCCACGAGAGATGTCCGCGGCCCTCGCCCCATGTCGTGTAGGTGACGGGATGGCGGCGCAGGGCCAGGTCGTCGTGAAAGCTCTCGGCGACGGCGAGATTGTCGAGGTAGCTCATCCACGGCGTCACGCGCCGGCGCGGCCCGCCCGGGTCGATCAGCGCCTCGTCGACCATGCGCCAAAGGGCATGGCGCTCGCGATAGATCTCGGCGTAGGGATCGCCCGAGAGCGGCCGCTCGATCAGCGCCCGTCCGCCCATCATGACGCTGAGCCAGCGGTCGCGGCCGGCGTTGTCGCGATAGCCCTTGTTCGGCAGAAGCTCCAGACCGCCCGGCGAATTCGCCAGCACCGGCGTCGTCTCGGCGGCGTTCCAGCCCAGCACCAGCGAGGCCGCGCCCTCGAAACCGGCGCGCATCCGCTTGTAGGTCGCCGCGGCGCCGGTCACGGGCTGCACGGTGTGGATCGCGCCGGCGACGACGTCCTCGGCCCCGTGCAGCATCATGGCCGAACGCGAGGCGAGCCCGCCCATGGAGTGGCTGACGACGATGACCTTTTCGCAGAACGTGTCTTCGCCGTCGTTCTCCGCCACGATGGCGCGCAGCCGCCGGGCGATGCGGTCGCCGCTCTCGCGGTTCGAGGCGCTCCAGTTGTAGCCGATGGCGTAGACGGGGAAGGTGAAGTACCGGCTCGCCCGAGGCCAGCCGAGCGAAGGCGCGAGCGACGCCCATCTCAGGAAACCGCCATAGGACGACCAGTGGACGCCGCCCCAGCCCCGGTCGATGGCGCGCCGAGCCTCCGCGTCTGACCCGCTGATGTTGCTGCGCATCCGGCGCAGCTGACCGGGGTCGACCTCGAGGAACCCCGGATCATGGGCGTCGCCGATCAGCCGGCGCTTGCGCTCGCGCCCGCTCGCCCGCGTCCAGCTCCACAGGGTCGAGACGGTCGAGCCGGGGCCGTCGGGCGGATCCCACACCACATCGCCAGAGCCGCTCTGGCGCAGGCGCGACCCCATGATCCCCGGCACGAGGACGATCGGCAGCGCTTCGCGAACGACATGGATTTCATGGGTCTCGTCGGTGGCGCCGATGAAGGTCCGGTCCTTCACCTCGTGCCAGCGAAGGCGCTCGACGCTCATCGAAGCGGCGGGAACGCCGGGCGCGCGGCGGCGAGCAGACGGTCCCAGTCATGCCGCACGGCTTCCTGATCCGCCCCGGGCTGTGCAGCGAGCTCGATCTCCAGCCGCGGATCCGCCCGCGTCTCGGCCGCGCCGGGGGCTATGAAGACGCTGAGGCTCTCGCCATCCGCGCCCAGCAGCGTCGCCTGCTCGCCCTGCAGACCGGCGACCGTCACGGGCCCGCGCGCCGTCACCGACAGCGGAGCTCCCGCCTGACGCGCGGCGTCGCGCACCGCCTCGAGGCGCTCCGCCAGATCGCCATCGATCTGCGGGCCGTTGGCCTCGACCCGGATCACAAGGCCGACGCCGCCGGCTCCCTCCAGTCGCGCCACGGATCTTTCGGCATAGCCGCGGAAGGGCGCCCGGATCACGCCGCCGTCCACGCAGAACGCCTCGGCGCCGGTCGTCTCAAGGCTGGCGCCGGGCTCAAGCGCCGCGTCGAGCGCGGCGATATCCTCCATGGCCGCCTCGACGCCGTCTTCCGGCGCGTCGAGACCATAGCGCCAGCGCGCCCCGTCGCGCAGCGCATGCCCCTCGACGCGCAGCACCGGCGATGCGACGGGCGCCTTTCTGAAAGCGGCGATCCAGAGCGCATCGCCGATCGTCCGCACCGCCACCGGCGCTGACGGCGCGGCCGAGCCCCTGAAGCCCGGCCGCGCGGCGAGATCGGCTTCGACCGAAGCGGCAAGCGCATCCAGCGAAACATGGTCGGCCGGCGCGGTGCGCGACACCGCGACGCCGTCGACCACGTCCTCGCGCCCCCTGACCCGATAGGCGCCCACGTCGAAGGCCAGCGGTCCCAGACAAAGCATCGTCTCTCCTCTCCGCCCGTCCCCGGCCTCCACAGCGGCCTCCGCCGACGCGCAAAGGACAGTCAGCGCGGCCAAGGCGAGGGCTTGCGCCCACACGCGCGCCGTAGCGCAGCAAATCGCCCATGACCGCGCCGCGCCTGGCGTCGCGCGGGTCACAATGTCAGGGCCGGCACAGGCCCCAGCGCGTTGAAGTCCGGGAAGGCGAACTCGCAGCACCCGGCCGGCATCCGGTCCCAGCGTCTCGCGCCGCCGGACAGGCGCGCGGCCTCCTGCCGGTCGGTCAGGGTCGCCGCCACAGGTTCGTCGCCGTAGTTCGACTCGACGTCGGCCATGCGCAGAAGGACCGCCACCCAGTGATCCACGCAGGGCGTCACGCTGGCGTCCTCGGGCGCGGGCTGGAAGCTTTCGCACGCGCCGTCCCGAAGGTCGCAGGCGGGGCCGTCACCGCTCATTTCAGCCTCACGGCGCTAGCCACCACGGCAGGGCCGCCGGGCCGCCCGCGTCGGGCGCGTCCTCGCCGAGCAGGCGCGCATCCAGCCTGGCGCGATCTTCGGGATCGAGACGGTCGACCATCGTCACCATGCGCGCATCCGCCATGCTGCGATCCTCGCCCAACGCCTCGGCCACCGCCGGATCCAGGTCGAAATCGAGCCCCGCGAGGCAGGCGAACCCCACATAGACGGCCAGCGCGTCCCGCCGCGCCAGTCCACGCGCCCGGCCCTTCGCCAGCGCCCTGTCGACAAGGACGCTCAGCGCCCCCGGCGCGGCCACCCGACCCTGCGCGCGCAGTCGGGCGGCGATGAAGGCACGCAGTTCCGCCCGGAAAGCCTCACGCGAGACTTGCTCGCACCGCGACATCTGCGCCGCCCTGATCCTGATCACGCAACCACCCCAACCGCAATCACCGACCACCCTGCGGCCAAAATGCCGGACGGCGCCGGCTGTGCCAAGCGGCTTTCTCCGGGTAGTTCATGAAAGCGTGGATCGTCGCGTCTCCTGCGGGCTGGCCTGGCCGCTGTCCCGCATCCGGCGGCGCCGGGGTCGTCGGCTGAGTTGCGCTGAACCCGAACCTTTGGCCGCCCGGCGGGAAGCGCGGCCGGATGTCGCCGATCGTCAGCAACCGACGCTTGCGGCCCGTGGCGCGCTGGCGGCGGCGGGCTTTACCTGGCCCCCCCCCCGCGGAACGCCCTTGCTCATGAGTTGGCGATCTTGTCGTTGTGGGCCTTATTGGTCCGGTTGGTGTACTCGATCGGCGTGACCCCGCCCAGAACCGTGTGGGGGGCGGGCGGCCGTGACGTCGTCGCGCCGCTCCGAAGCGTCGTCGCCGGCCGCCGGGGCGGATTTCACGGCCCCCGCCGCTCGGTCTCTGACGTTACTGCGCGCCGCTGCGCCCCGCATTCGGCGGCGAGAAAGTCGAGCAGGGCGCGCACCGAGGGCAGCAGGCCCCGGCGCGACGGGAACACGGCGTGGAC
>NZ_FNQM01000034.1 GCF_900107585.1 Rubrimonas cliftonensis
TCACCGCCCTCGGCATACCCGTCACCGAAGCCATAGGATGAGTCCGTCCGGGGAAAGGGGAAATCCGGCCCAGCCGTGATTTGCTCAACAGAGTCGTCCAGCACGCCCCAGGTGAAGGCGCCATGCGCCCCGCCGCCCTGCAGTGCGAGGTTGACCGTCTTGATGTGCCGGGCCGAGCGTCTCGGGTTGCGCGGTTTCATCACCGATCAGCCGCGAACGGGCGGCAGGGCGACGGCCAGCCTGCCCGCGGCGGTCTCGACCGGAACCGGCGGGTCCGCCGGCGACTGCTCGCGCAGCCAGGCCGCCGCGATCGCGTCGGTGTCGGCGGCCATGGCGGCGGTCGAGAAGACGCTGACGGTGGTGAAGGCGCCGTCGCCCTCGTCAAGCGCGTAGTAGGCCACAAAGCCGGGTTGCGCCCGGAGCCTCGGCGCGAACTCCGCCTCGATGGCGCGCAGCAGCGCCCCTGCCGACGCGACGCCCCTGTAGCGACGGATTGATACGAACATCGTCGGGCCCTCAGCCGTACCGGAAGAAGCCGCGGCCCGACTTGCGACCCAGATAGCCCGCGTCCACCATCTGCTTCAGAAGCGGGCTGGGCCGGTACTTCGGGTCGTCGAAGCCGCCGTAGAGCGTCTCCATGATGTTCAGCACCACGTCGAGGCCGATCAGGTCGCCCAGCGAGAGCGGTCCCATCGGGTGGTTGGCGCCGAGCTTCATCATCTCGTCGACGTCCTCGGGGCTGGCGAGCCCCTCGTAGACGCAGTTGATCGCCTCGTTGATCATCGGCGCCAGCACCCGGTTCACCACGAAGCCGTAGCTGTCCTTGCTGACGCGCGGGGTCTTGCCGACGGCGCGGGTAAGCTCGGTGATCGCGTCGCAGACCGCGTCCTCGGTCTGCAGCGCCCGGATGATCTCGACCAACTGCATCAGCGGCACGGGGTTGAAGAAGTGCATGCCGATCACGCGGCCCGGCCGCGACGAGGCGGCGGCGAGGCGGGTGAGCGAGATCGACGAGGTGTTGGTGGCGAAGATCGTCGCCTCGCCGCAGATGTCGTCGAGCTTCCCGAGCAGCCCGGCCTTCACCTCGAACTTCTCGACGATGGCCTCAACGACGAGGTCGCGGCCGGCGAGGGCGCCGGGGTCCGTCGCCGTCTCGAGCCGGCCAAGCGCGGCCTCGGCGGCGTCGGTGGCGATCTTGTCGCGCTTGACCAGCCGCTCGAGGCTCTTCTCGATGGTGGCGCGGCCGCGCGCGAGGGCGGCGTCGCTGAGATCCTGCATCACGACGGGAAAGCCCGCCATGGCGAAAGTCTGGGCGATGCCGTTGCCCATGGCGCCGGCGCCGACGACGCCAACGGTCTCGATGGTCATGGTCGTGGTCCTCAATGGGCGGTCCAGCCGCCGTCGACGGGGATCGCGGTTCCGGTGATCTGGGCGGCGGCGTCGGAGCGGAGAAGGACGGCCAGGGCGCCGAGCCGGTCGACCTCGACGAACCTCCTGGTCGGCCGGGCGGCCAGCGGCGCGTCGCGCGCCACCGCTTGCCCGGTGATGCCGCGGGCCGTGGCGGTGCCGGGGATCCGCTTCTCCACCAGCGGCGGCAGCGCATGGCCGGGGCAGATCGCGTTGCTGGCGACGCCATGCCCGATCCCGCTGGTCGAGCCGGTCACGATGGCGGTCCTGCGGTCGGTCATCCGGACTTCCTTTCAGCCGGTGTCGTCGGCATAGACCCGCACGTAGCGGCCGCCGACCTCGACGCCGACGAAGCGCTGGTCGAAGTCGAGGCAGAGGCGCTGCGCCAGCGCCATGATCGCCTCGGTCGAGTCGGTCCGGATGCGCGCCATCAGGATCGGCCGGCGCGCGCCCTCGTAGATCGACTCGGCCTGCTGAATCACGGCCGACGGGAAGGTGCGCGCGATGCGGTCGCAGAAACGGTCGACATCGACCGGTCCCAGCGCCCGCCGCTCGGTGTTGGCGAGGTAGATCAGGTGCACCGGCTGGCCGGCGGCCGCGTCGAGCTGCGCGATCGCGCGCGCGCGGCCTTCGACGTCCGCGGCATGGTCCTCGCGGATCGCGCGTTCGCAGGCCGCGGCGGCCTCGTCGAACAGGCTCTCGATCGCCGGGTTCGGGCCGCGGGCGGCGTCCATCAGCGCCCTGCAGCCATCGAGGTAGCCGAGCTTGCGATCGGTCGGCCAACCCGCCGGCGGCGAGGACGCCATGGCGCGCAGGTTCGAGATGAGGTCGGCGGTCTTGACCAGCCGCCCCCGCGGCGACTTGCCCGGCGCCGCCGCGATGCGCGCGCGGCGGCGCTCGTCCTTGGGCAGCGTCATGTCGTCGGAGTTCTCGGCCACGACCCGCGCGACCTCCGCGCCGAAGGCGTCCGCGAGCTCGTCAAGCGTCGCCGGCGTATCCTCGACCACGTCATGCAGGATCGCGGCGAGCAGCGCGTCCTCGTCGGCCCCGCCGGTGACCTCGGCGACCATGGCGGCCACCTCGATCAGGTGGTTGACGTAGGGTTCCTGCGCCGCGCCCTTGCGGCGCTGGTTGGCGTGGGCCTTCGCGGCGAAGGCGAGCGCGGACATCAGCCGCACCACGTCGACGGCGCGCGGCGCGGCCGAAGCGTGTCCGGCGGAAGCGTGGCCGGCGTCAGGCAAGGACCATCTCCGGCGCGTCTTCGGGCGTGATCAGCTGCGCGGCGGTCGCGGCGCGGATCGTCTCGACATCGACGCCCGGCCCCCTTTCGCGCAGCAAGAGCCCCGCATCGGTAGGCTCGATCACGGCCAGTTCGGTCACGATCAGGCTGACGCGCCGCGTCGCCGTCAGCGGCAGGGTGCATTCCGGAACGATCTTCGACTCGCCCCTCGCGGTGTGGACCATCGCCACCAGAACCCGCCGCGCCCCGGCCACGAGGTCCATCGCGCCGCCCATGCCGGGCACCATCCTGCCCGGCACCATCCAGTTGGCGAGGTAGCCGCGCGCGTCGACCTGCAGGCCGCCGAGCACCGTCATGTCGAGGTGGCCGCCGCGGATCAGGCCGAAGCTCATGGCGCTGTCGATGCTGGCCGCGCCCGGCACGGCGGTCACGAAGCCGCCGCCGGCGTCGGTCAGGTTCTCGTCCTCCATGCCCTCGGGCGGCCGGGCGCCAAGGCCGATGACGCCGTTCTCGGCCTGGAAGAACACGTTCACGCCCTGCGGCAGATGGTTGGCGACCAGGCTCGGCAGGCCGATGCCGAGATTGACCAGAGAGCCGGGACGCACCTCGCGCGCGACGCGGCGGGCGATGATTTCCTTCGCGTCCATCAGTGCGCCCTCTCCAGCAGATGGTCGACCAGCACGCCGGGCGTCTTGACCGCGTCGGGCGGGATCATGCCGAGCGGCACGATGTGGTGGGGCTCGGCGATCACCGTTTCGCCGGCCAGCGCCATGATCGGATTGAAGTTGTGCGCAGTCAGCGTGTACTCGAGGTTGCCGACGTAGTCCGCCCGCTCGCACGCCAGCAGCGCGAAGTCGCCCCGGATCGGCTTCTCGATCAGGAAGGTCTCGCCATCGATCTCGATGGTCTGCTTGCCCTCGGCCACCAGCGTACCGACGCCGGTGGCGGTCAGCACGCCGCCAAGGCCCACGCCGCCAGCCCGGATGCGCTCGACCAGCGTGCCCTGCGGCACGAGCTCGACATCGATCTCGCCGGCGATCATCTTCTGCTGCGTCACCGGGTTCAGCCCGATGTGCGAGGTGATCACCTTCGACACCAGTCCCGCGCAGACAAGGCGGCCGACGCCCCGATCGGGCATCGCCGTGTCGTTGTTGACGATGGTCAGGTCGCGCTGGCCGCGGGTGAGGATCGCGTCGATCAGGCGGTGAGGCGAACCCACCCCCATGAAGCCGCCGACCAGCAGCACCGCGCCGTCGGGGATCATCTCCGCGGCCTCGGCGGGTTTCAGGGCCTTCTTCACACCGGTCACTCCGCTGCGGCCCGGGCCTCGCCGCCGATCAGGGCGACGGCGGCGCGGGCGATCACGATTTCCTCGTTGGTGGGGATGCGCAGCACGCGCACGCGGCTGAACTCCGCGCTGATGACGCGCGCATTCTCGGCGTTGGCGCCCTCGTCGAGCTCGAGGCCGATCCAGCCCATGCCATCGCAGACCCGCGCGCGGATCTCGTGCGCGTTCTCGCCGATGCCGCCGCAGAACACGAGCGCGTCGAGACCGCCGAGCGCCGCGGCGAGCGCGCCAAGCTCCCGGCGGATCCGGAACACGAAATAGTCCACCGCCTGCCGCGCGGCGTCGGTTCGCGCGGCCAGCAGCTCGCGCATGTCGTTCGAGAGCCCCGAGAGGCCCAGAAGCCCCGACCGGCGGTAGAGCAGGTCCGAGATCTCGTCGGCCCCCATGCCCTCCTGCTGCATCAGGTAGAGCAGCACGCCCGGATCGAGCTGGCCGCACCGGGTGCCCATCGGCAGGCCGTCGAGCGCGCTGAAGCCCATGGTCGACGCCACCGACCGACCGCCAAGCAGGCCGCACATCGAGGCGCCGTTGCCCAGATGCGCGACGACCACCCGGCCCGCGTGCAGATGCGGGGCGACTCGCGCCAGCTCGCCCGCCACATAGTCGTAGCTGAGGCCGTGGAAGCCGTAACGGCGCACCCCCTTGTCGTAGTATTCCCGCGGCAGCGCGAAGGCGTCGTTGACGAAGGGGTGCGCGCGGTGGAAGGCGGTGTCGAAGCACGCGATCTGCGGCGCGTCGGGGAAGGTCGCCGCGGCCGCACGGACGCCCGCGAGGTTGTGCGGCTGGTGCAGCGGCGCGAACGGCGACAGCCGCTCCAGCTCGGCCATCTCCGCCGCGCCGACCCGGATCGGCCGGTCATAGGCGACCCCGCCGTGGACGACGCGGTGGCCGACGCCGATCACCCGCGCCGCCGGGAACCGCTCGCGCAGCAGCGCCAGCACGGTGGCCAGCGCCGAGACGTGGTCGGCGCCTTCCGCGGCGGTCAGGTCGCGCTTCACGAGGCTGGCGCCGTCGCCGTCCTCGGCCTTGATGCGCGGGCCGTCGCCGATGCGCTCGACAAGGCCCGTCATGCGGGCGGCCGGCGCCGCGCCGGCCTCGAACAGCCCGAACTTGATCGAGGACGAGCCGGCGTTGACGGTCAGGACGCAGTCTCTGGGATCGGCCATTGCGCGCCCCTCACTGCGCCGCGCGGGCGGCCGGCGCCGCCGTGACGCCGGCGAGCCGCGCCCAGTGCGCCGCGGCCACGGCGCAGGAGACGAGCCGCGCCTTCTCGCCATCCGCCCGCGAGGTCAGGATGATCGGGCAGGCCGCGCCCAGCACCACGCCCGCCGCCTCGGCGCCGCCGATGAACGTCAGCTGCTTGGCCAGCATGTTGCCGGCGTCGAGGTTCGGCGCCACCAGCACCTCGGCGTGGCCGGCCACGGCGCCGCCTATGCCCTTGGTGCGCGCGGCGGCGATGCTTACCGCGTTGTCCATCGCGAGCGGCCCGTCCACCACGCCGCCGGTGATCTGGCCGCGCTCGTTCATCTTCGAGAGCAGCGCGGCGTCGACCGAGGACGGAATGTCCGGGTTCACCGTCTCGACCGCCGACAGCACCCCGACCTTGGGCACGGCGATGCCGATCGAGATCGCGAGGTCGATGGCGTTCTGCACGATGTCGACCTTGGTGCGCAGGTCCGGCGCGATGTTGATCGCGGCGTCGGTGACGAGCATCGGATGGCTGACGCCGGGGATGTCGACGACGAAGACATGCGTCAGCCGCCGGCCCGTCCGCAGGCCGTTCTCCTTGCGGAGCACGGCGCGCAGCAGTTCGTCGGTGTGCAGATGGCCCTTCATCAGGGCGCGCGCCTGGCCCGACGCAACGGCGTCGACCGCCGCATTGGCCGCGCGCGCGTGGCCCGCCACGTCGACGATCGCAACGCCGTCTAGGCTTTCGCCGAGCGCCGCCGCAGCGGCCTCGATGAGCGCCCGATCGCCGAACAGGATCGGCTCGATGATGTTGCACTGGCGCGCGAGCAGCGCGCCGCCGAGCGAGTTCTCCTCCTCGGGCGCCACGACTGCGGTGGGCAGCGGCGGCAGCCCCTCGACCCGCTCGAGCAGCGCGTCGAAATGCAGATGCCTTCGCACCACCAGCCCCGGCAGCTCATGGGCGTGGAAAGTGATGAGCGCCTGCGGCGCGACCACCTCGGCGCGACCGGTCAGCAGCGTCGCGCCGTCGGCGACGCGGCTCACCTCGGTTTCGAGCGCCACCACGCCCTCGGGCAGCTTCTCGCGCACGGTGACGCGCGCGATCAGCTCGTCGCCGGCCTGCGCGCGGTCATGGAAGATCAGCGTCTGCGAGCGGTAGAGCGTGCCGGCGCCGGGCAGGATGTTGCCGAGCACCGCGGAGATCAGCGAGGCGACCCACATGCCCGGCGCGACCGCGTCCGACCGGCCGTCCCCGTCGGGGTCGTGCTGCGGCAGGTGCATCGGGTTGTGGTTGCCGGAGGCGTTGGCGAAGACGATCAGATCCTCGGCCGTGCAGAGCCGACGCAGCTCGGCGGTCTCGCCGACCGCCAGCGAGTCGTAGGGGTGATTGACGAGTTCGGTCATGCGCCGTCTCCCGTCAGGAGCGCCGGGCGCAGCGGGTTCTCGATCACGTCGTCGGTGAAGGGCGGCTGCTCCAGGATCGCCGCCATGCGCCGCAGCGCGTCGAGGGTCGCCGGGGCCATTTCGTCGATGCGGCCGGGCACATAGCGCGCCACGCGCATGGCGAGCGCGCGATCCTCGGGGTCGGGCAGCAGCTTCGGCAGCGTCTCGAACGCCCGCTCGCGCTCGAAGGTCGCGATCAGCGACTGCTCGCGGATCACGAGCGCCCGGCGCTCGGGCGAAAGCTGGGCGAAGGGTCCGTCCCCGGCCATCAGGCCCGCCGAGCGCTCCAGCCGGTCGCGGCGCACGTCGCCGCGGCTGTCGGCCAGCAGCACCAGCATGCGGATCACCGCCTCGACGAAGCCGCCCTCCTCGATGCGCTGGACCGCCGAGACCACTTCCGGCAGGCCCTTCAGCTCGGCCGACAGCTTGCGGGTGCGGCCATGGGCGTGGCTCGCGCCGTAGGCCCGCGCGAGCGGCCCGCCCCATAGCGCGAAGAAGGTCTGCTCGTAGAGCATGTCGCGCAGGTCGCGCGCCACGTCGATCGTCTGCTCCAGCAGCTCGGCGGCCGCGCTCTCGGCTGCGACGAAGGGATTGTCCTGCGCCGCGGGCTGGCGGTCGCGGGCGACCGCGGACGCCATCATCTTCATCATCGCGCCCATCGGCCCCGGCGCCGCGGCCATGCCGCGCTGCACCCGCAGCGGGTGCATCCTCCGGGCGAGCTCGGCGGCGGCGGGCGTCACCATCGCGCGCACCATCGGCCGCATGAAGGTGGCGTAGAGCTCCGCCTGCAGTTCCGAGGCGCGGGCGACCGCGGCGAAGGCGTTCTCGTCGCGGCCCTCGCCGCAGATCTTGCGCAGGTCGTCGAAGCGGCGCTCCGCGAAGCTCACGGTGAAGCTGCGCGCCTGGCCCTCGCCGGTCGCGCTCTCGATGCGCATCTCGAAAAGGCCCGGCGGCAGCGCCTCGATGGTCTCCATGACGGAGGCCATCTGCGTGTGCTCCTTCTGCGCGATCTTGGCCGAGACGAAGATGCCGAGATGACCGACCTCCTCGTGCATCATGTAGACGATGCGCTGGCCCCGGATGCGGATCTCCTGCTCGTCGGCGTAGCTGCCGACGATCCAGCCCAGCGCCTGCTGCGGCGGCGTGATGTTGTCGCCGTGGCTGGCGAACACGATGATCGGGCTGCGGACGTTCTTGACGTCAACGGTGCGGCCAGGCTCGAGCTGCGCCATGCCGCGCACCAGCCGGTTGCCGACGAAGATCTGCTCGACGATCCAGCGGATTTCCGACTCGTTCAGCCGGAAGAAGCCGCCCCACCAGCGCTCGAACTCGAGGAAGCGGCCGCGCTCGCTGTCGATCTTTGAGAAAAGGTCGTAGTACTTAGTGAAGTAGCTGCGACTGGGGTTCAGCTTCTCGAAGTTCTCGACCAGATGGGCGCCGTCGAAGACGCCGCCGCCGAGGTCGGACAGGAACATCGGCGCCCAGGCGCCGGCCATCACGCCGGCGTTGTAGCGCATCACGTTCGTCCCGACCTCGCCCGCCCAGGGCTGGACCGGCGCGCCGTTCAGCACGATCGGCCCGGTGATGTCGGGGTTGGTCGCGGCGAGCAGCAGCGTCGCCCAGCCGCCCTGGCAGTTGCCGATGACCACGGGCTTCGGCGCCTGCGGATGACGGCGCTGCACCTCGCGGACGAACTCGGCCTCGGCGCGGGTCACGTCGGCCAGCGTCTGGCCAGGCTCGGGATCGCGGCGGAAAGACACGAAATAGGTCGGGTGGCCCTGCTTCAGCGCGACGCCCACCTGGCTGTCGGCCTTGAAGCCGCCGATGCCGGCGCCGTGGCCCGCGCGCGGGTCGATGATCACATAGGGCCGCTTCGTCGGGTCGAGGGCGACGCCCGGGGGCGGCGTGATCGCCAGCAGCTGATAGTTGCACGGCCGCGGCAGCGCGGCGCCGTCCATCGCAATTTCGTAGTCGTAGATCAGCACCGGCGGGCAGCCGGCTTCCTCGTGGGCGACGAAGATCTCGCCGCGCTCGCGCAGCGCGTCCGCGGTCAGCGCGAAGCGCTCGGCGCGGTCGCGCAGATACTCCGACCATGCCGCCGCCAGCGCACCGCCGCCGGCCTGGGCGCTCCATGCATGCGACAGCGCGCCGGCTGCGCCAGCAAGGCGCTGCAGCGTGTCCTGAAGGCGCGCCTGATGCGTTTCGGCGATGGTTGCGCCCTGGCGCGACGCGGCGCGCAGCATGAGGTCGGACTGCGCCGAGACCTCCGCCATCAGCCGCGTGGCCTCTTGCAGCGCGAGGCCGGGATCGGTGCGCGGGTCGCCGTCCATCGGAAGCTTCAGAAGCGCGGCGGCGTCGAGGGGAGACTGCACGACGTTCATGGGATGTATCCTCAGCCGATGATGCTGTAGCCGCCGTCGATCGCGTGAACGCCGCCGGTCACGTTCCTCGCCTCGCGGCTTGCGAGGAAGGCGCAGTAGGCGCCGACATCGTCGATGGTGGCGAGCGCATGGGTGGGCGCGCGGGCGGCCGCGGCGTCGAGCAGCGCGTCGAACTCGGCGATGCCCGACGCCGCGCGGGTCTTCAGCGGCCCGGGCGAGAGCGCATGCACCGAGATGCCCTTGGCGCCGAGTTCGGCCGCCGCGTAGCGGGTGACCGACTCGAGCGCGGCCTTGACCGGCCCCATGACATTGTAGTGCTCGACCACCTTCTCGGAACCATAGAAGGTGACGGTCATGCAGGCGCCGCCCTCGCTCATCAACGGCTCGGCGCGGCGGATCATGCGCAGGAAGGAATGCACCGAGACGTCCATCGCCAGCGTGAAGCCCTCGGCGGAGCAGTCGATCACCCGGCCGTGCAGGTCGTCCTTGGGGCAGAAGGCGATCGAGTGCACGAGCGTGTCGAGCTTGCCCCAGCGCGCTGCGACCTCGGCGAACAGCGCGTCCATCTGCGCGGCGTCCCGCACCTCGAGCGGCATGATGATCTCGGCCCCGAGCGCTTCGGCGAGCGGCCGCACATGGGGCTCGGCCTTGTCGTTGAGGTAGGTGATCGCGAGGTCGGCGCCCTGCGCGCGCAACGCCTGCGCGCAACCGTAGGCGATGGACTGTTCGTTTGCGATGCCGACGACCAAGGCGGTCGTTCCTTTCAGAGAGAACATCCCGTGCCTCCTCCAAGCCATGAGCAGGCTAGCCGTTCGCGCGACGTCAGTGTGTGAATATACTGCGATGCAGCACGTCCCGACCGGCGCGGCGGGCGACGCCCTCCGCGCGGATGCACGGAAAGCCCTTGGCAGCCTGCCGCATGGGCCTCGGCGCTCATCGGATGTCGACCGCCTCGGACAGCCCCGGCGCAGCCTCCACGTCGACGCCGCGATGGCGCGGGGCGCTCTCGATGCGGGTGTCGCCGAGCAGGATCGCGCCGCGCGCAGGTTGCCGGTCCGCTTGTGGAGGGTGTGCGCCGCGGCGAGCGCGCGCCGCAGTCCGCACCGTCGCGGCCACGACCGCTCCCCCGCGCGGACCAGCCGGCCGCATTGGCGCGCGATCATGGGGGCGCCGTCATGCAGAAGGTTGGCGAACGCATGTTCCTCGATCGAAACGCTCGCAACGTCAGCAGCTTGCGGACCGGCGCGCGCGTGGTCTCGCTCGGCTCGAACTGCACCGGCCGACCGGTCCCGCGCCGCGCCGCCGTCGCCCGGCGGCGGTTCTGACCGCCGGAGACCAGGTCGCCGATGCAAAGCCTCGCAAGGTCGAAGCAGCGCAGCTTGGCGCGTCGATGGCCAGGTCGACGAGCGCGCGGTCGCGCAGGCTGGCGCGGCCGCCAGGTTCGAAGCGGATCGTCCGGACCTCCCCGGGCTTCGGCGCCCGCTCGGGTGCGGTCCTGCAGACGCGGCTGCGGACGGCCGCCGCGGGGTCCGCGGCTCCTTGTCGCAAGCGTCGGCGCCGCGGAGATCCACGAAGTCGGCGTCCGCTGCGGTGCGGACGACCGTTCATGCGTCCGGACGAGCCGCCCAGCGCCGGCGTCTTGCGGGGGTGCGGTCATCGGACCGTTCGGCGGCAGGCGTCGACAACGCCAGCCGTCGAGAAGCGCACCGTCAGCCTGCCCGAGGAGCATTCGGCCGCCATTGACCGCATCGTTGCTTCCGGCGCCTGCGCCTCGGTCGGCGAGCCCGTCCGCGCGGGCCTGCGCGCCTTGGAGGATTAAGGCCGCGTCCATGAGGCAATGAAGGACGACCCGTGGCGGGCGCGCGACATCGGGGATGTCTTCGGCGCAGTTCGCGCGCGGCATGCGCGCCCTCTGGCGGGGCGCGCGTGAAGGAGCGCCCCGTCCCCTTTTCGCCGCAGGGGCAGGCCGTTCCTGAAACGATCCACGATCTCAACGCCGGTGTAGCGGGCCGAGGCGCGGCGTCCGGCGCCGGAAGCCATGGGCTCCCGGCGTTCACCGGCGGCGGGACACTGAGGCCGATCCGGATCAAGGCGCGCCGGCGCCGAATCGGCCATTGTCGGCGCATGACGACCGACAGACGAATCTTCATCGGCGCCGCCGTAGCGGGCGCGGCGGCCATCGGCGCAGGCCTCTGGTGGCGTGGCCTCTCGGCGCCCTACGTCGCTGCGGCCGATCGCCTGACGTCGCCCCTTCCGCCCCGGCCCGAAACGTCCGACCTCGTCCGCTTCGCCACGCTTGGCGCGAACGGGCACAACACCCAGCCCTGGCGGTTCTCGGAGAGGGCCGACGGTCTCGCCATCGCGCCCGACTTCTCCCGCCGGACGCCGGTCGTCGATCCTGACGACCATCACCTTTACGCCAGCCTTGGCTGCGCCGCCGAGACGCTCGCCATCGCGGCCCGCGCCCGCGGCCTGTCCGGAGAGGTCGTCACGGCCGGACCGGAGGGCCTGGCGATGGCGCTCCGACCCGCCGCGCCGGAGGAAGGCGCGCTCTTCGCCGCGATCCCCGAACGCCAATGCACCCGGAGCGTGTATGACGGCGCGGGCCTGACGTCCGGAGAGGTGCACGCCCTGGCCGCCGAAGCGGACGTACACGGCGTGGCGGCGATCTGGCGCGAGGGAGCGGCGACCGAGCCGATCCTCGATCTCGTGATCGCCGGCAACACGCGGCAGATGGCCAACCCTGCCTTCGTGGCCGAACTCAGGGAATGGGTTCGCTTCAACGGCGCGCACGCCGCCCGAACGGGCGACGGCCTCTACGCCGCCGCCTCCGGCAATCCGACTGCGCCCGAAGCGGTCGGGCGGCTTCTGTTCGACGCCTTCTTCCGGACCGAGGCCGAGAACGACAGGTACGCCCGCCACATCCGCTCCTCCGCCGGCGTGTTCACGCTGGTCGCTCCGTCGGACGACCCCGCCGGCTGGATCGCGGCGGGGCGCGCCTATCAGCGGATGGCGCTCCGCGCGACCGCCATGGGCCTCCGCAACGCCTTCGTGAACCAGGCCGTCGAGGAGCCGGCGATGCGCGCCGATCTTGTCTCGCTCCTCGACCTCGGCGCGATGCGGCCGAACCTCGTCTTCCGCGTGGGGCGGGCGCCGCCGACGCCGCGCTCGCTCCGCCGACCGCCCGAGGCGGTCATCGACTGACGCCTCGGCCCCCGGCGTCCCTGCCTCGCATGATGTGCCGGTGGTCGCGGCCGCGCCCTGAAGCGGACGGTCGGACACCGCGGGCACCCCATGGTTCCGATCGGCTTGACATGCTTTCATCTCCGTACCCCGAAAGGGGCTGCGACGTCCCCGAGAACCGGAGCCCGCCCGCACGCGGCTGATCGGCCGCGACGACCGCCGGACGCTCGCATCCATCGCCCCGGCGGACGCAGCGGAAGCGGTCGGGCGCGCCCCGGGCCTGTGTCGCCCGGGGAGATGGCCGTCTGGATGCGCGAGCCACTTTGTCGTCCGATCGCCGCCTGTTCCCGTCGGGTCGCGACAGGCCTCGAAAGGACGACCGGATCAGGTCACGATCCCGCACCATCGAAAACGCGGCCGCGCGAGCGCGCCCCCGCGGTCGGGGTCGAGGGAACCTTCCGCACGGATCATATCAGCGCGCGGGGCAGGAAGAGAACGAGGTCCGGCAGGAACACGAGGGCGAGCACGACGAGCATCACCGCCAGAAACAGCGGCGCCGCCGCCCTGCTGTAGGCCGGGACGCCGCAGTTGAGGATCGAGCAGACGGAATACATCGCCGCGCCGACGGGCGGGGTGAAGTTGCCGATCGTGGCGGCGATGATGAAGACGATGCCGAAATGCACGGGATCGCCGCCAAGCGACCGGATCAGCGGCAGGAGGATCGGCGTCAGCATGATGATGAGCACTGTCGCGTCGATCACGAAGCCCGCGAGGATGACGGCGAGCGCGACCGCGACCATCACCGCTTCGAGCCCGCCCGGCAGGCCGACGATCAGGCCCGCGATCGTTTCGGGCGTCCGCTCCAGCACCATGACGTAGCTGAGCGGGGCCGATACGGCGATCAGCAGCATGACGGCTCCGATATCGGCGACCGTGTCCGACATCGCCGCGCCGAAGCCGCCGCGCGTGAGCTCGCGGTACACCACGATCCCGATGATCAGCGCGTAGACCACCGCCAGCGCGCCGATCTCGGAGGGTGTGAAGAAGCCTGACCGCAGGCCCACGAGCAGGATCACCGGGAAAAGGATCGCCCAGAGCCCCGCGCCGATCGCCCCGATCACCTCGCGCCGGGGGGCGCGGGCGGCGCGCTCGGGCGGCCAGCCGTTCCGGCGCGCGGAGACCGCGACCGCCACGGCGAGCGCGCCCCAGAGCAGGAGCGCCGGCAGGATGCCGGCCGCGAAGAGCCGTCCGATCGAGACCTGCCCGATCGTGCCGTAGAGGATCATCCCGATCCCCGGCGGGATGACCGGCGTCAGGATCGACCCGAAGGACAGGACCGCGGCGGTGAACCCGCGCGAGACGCCGCGGGCCATCATCTCGCCCCCCAGCATCCGCGCCTGCATCGAGGCGTCCGCGATGGCTGATCCCGAAACGCCCCCCATCATCGCCGACAGCGCGAGCGAGGCCTGCGCGAGCCCGCCCCGCATGTGGCCCAGCAGCGTCGTGGCGAGGCCGAGCAACCGCCGGGTGAGGCCGGTGTGGTTCATCAGGTTGCCGGCGAGGATGAACAACGGCACCGCCAGAAGCGCGAAGTTCTGGGTCTGGGTGATCGTCTGCTGCGCAGGGATCGTGTAGGGCAGGTCGGGGTTCTGGAGGAAGAACATCGCCGCCGCCCCCGCGATGGCGAAGGCCACGGGCATCCCCATGAGCAGGAACAGCGCGAAGGCGGCGATGACGAGGATCATGTCTGCGCCCTTGGACGCGCGCGCCAGTGGTCGCGGATTTTGCCCAGCGTGGTGAGGATCATCAGCGCGCAGCCGACGGGAAGCGCTGCGGTGACCCAGGAATAGGAGATCTCGGGCATTCCCTGGAAGGTGCGGGTCCGGCTGATCCACGCGAGCCAGCTCCCCGCCACGACGCCGTAGCCCAGGATCGCGAGGACGACGGCGTGGTTCGCGAGGTCGAGCCGCCAGCGCGCCGCGGGCGGCAGGCGGTCGGGAACCAGCCTGAGGGCGGTCAGCCGGTTGCGGCGCCAGGCCACGTCGGCCGACAGGAATGTGGCCCAGGCGAAGAAGCAGGTGGCGAAGTCGATGGTGGCGTTGATCGGCGTCCGCATGAGCCGCGCGGCGCCGCCCGTGAAGATCATCGCGACCATGGCGATCACGAAGGCGCCCGCGAGCCATACCTCGGCCCGCCGCAACCTGCCCGTCATGCCGTCCATGTCCTGCCCTTTCGTGGTCGGAGGCCCCGGCTGACGCACGGAGCCCCTCGCCATGATGTCGCGGCGGGCGTCAGTTCGCGAGTTCGCCGCGGATCTGCGCCGCCGCCTCGCCTAGTCCGAGCACCTCGAAGGCTTTCAGGCCCGCGGCGCGGAACGCCTCCATGTCGATGTCCTCGACCACCGTCATGCCGGCGGCCACGAGCTGCCGCTTGGCGGCCTCCTGCACGTCGGCGATGCGGTTCGATGTCGCCTGCCCCGCCGCACGGCATTCCTCGACCAGCACGCCCCGGATGTCCTCGGGAAGGCCCTGGAACCACTGCTCGCTCACGATCTGGAAGTTGACGAGCAGGATGTGCCGGGTCTCGTTGGCGTATTCCAGCACCTCGTTCATGTTCCGCGCGGTGATGTTGGAGTAAACGAGTTCCGCCCCGTCGATCGCCCGGTTCTGGAGGCCCGAGTAGACGTCGCCGAAGGCCATCGCCACGGGCTCGGCCCCGAGCGCGCGGATCGATTCCTGCCAGATCGGCGCCGGGGGCGTGCGGATGCGCTGCCCGGCCAGGTCCTCGGGCGTGCGGATCGGCGTGTTGGTGAAGAAGTTGCGCTCGCCCTGCACCCAGTCGAAGCATACGACGCGGATGCCGTGGTCGGCGGCGAGTTCATCGAGCCAGCCCTGCATCGTCGGGCTGTCCGTCAGCGAGAACGCCTCTTGCTTGTCGGCGACAAGATAGGGTCCGTTCACCACCGCGATGCTCGGGACATAGGTTCCGAGCCGCGCCGAGTCCGTGTTCTGCCCGATGTTCGCGCCCTGCCGGATCTGCTCGATGATGTCCTCCTCGACGCCGAGCTGGGCGGAGTGGAACACATCGATCTCCAGCCTGCCGCCGGTGCGCTCCCTCACCCGCTCCGCCCAGGCGAGGAAGCCCTCGTGGAACGGCTCCGCCGGGCCGAGGACGTGATTGAAGCGCAACGTGAAGTCCTGCGCCGCCGCGGGCGAGGCGAGAAGGAACGCAGCCGCCGCGCCGCCGAGAAGGGCCTTGAGCGTTCGTGTCGTCGTCATGGTTTTTCCTCCCTGTGCTTGTTCCGGGATCCGCCATCCGCGGCCCCGGGCGGTTTTCAGTCGTCGAAGGGCAGGGCGGCGCCGGTCTCGCCCGCGAGCCGCCGGAAGGCCGCCGCGGTGTCGGGGTCGAGCGGGACGCCCTGCCGGTTCCGCCGGTCGCGCTCGGCCCATTCGCGGTCGCCCGGCGCCATCACCCGGCCGCCCTCGACGGCGGGCGAGGCGCGGAGCGCGACGAGGTAGCGCGCGATCGCCCGGGCCATCGCCTCGGCGCCCACGAAGGCGGCGGGGTCGAGCGCCAGCACGAAGGCGCCGAGCCCGCGGGGGGTCGAGAAGTCCGGGCCGCCCATCGCAAGCAGATCGCGGCTGAGCCCGCCGCCGGTCAGGACCGCCGCGAGGATCTCCGCCATGCCCGCAAGCCCGGCGCCCTTGTAGCCGAACGCCCCGCCAAGCGGCGCGAGCATCTCGACCGCCTCGGGCGCATGCGTGTCCCGCCCCGCGACGTCCGAGGCGACGGCCTCGGGCAGGGGTCGGCCGGTCGAGGCGCAGAGGAGGACCCGGTTGAACGGAATGGCGCTTGTCGCCATGTCGAACAGCCACGGGTCGCCGCCGGGCGCGGGCGCCGCCATCGCGATCGGGTTCGTACCGTGGAACCGAGCCGCGCCCTCGTGGAGGCGCACGAAGGCGTCGGAATTGCCGAAGACGAGCCCGACCTTGCCGCGTTCGGCGATCCGGATCGCATAGGCCCCGGCCGGGCCGAAATGGCTGCTGTCTCGGATGCCGACCGCGCCGACCCCGGCCTCGACCGCCATCGCGCAGGCCTCCTCGGCCGCAGCGTAGGTCGGCAGGGCGCCCTGCGCATGGTCGCCGTGCATGATCCCGGCGGCCGCCGCCCTGCGCTCGAACCGCAGCCGCGGCGCGCCGTTCAGACGGCCGCCGCGCAGGCCTTCGACGTAATGGGGCAGCAGGCGCACGCCGTGGCTGTCCACGCCGTGGAGGCTGCCGTGCATGACGGACGCCTGGCAGGCCTCGGCCGAAGCAGCGTCGGCGCCTGCCGCCCGCAGCACGGCGAGGCAGAAGGTCGACAGCCTGTCGGGCATGACGTTGAGGAGGCCGGGCGGCGGCAGGGGGTTCACAGCGTCTGCCCTCCGTCGATCACCAGAAGCTGGCCGGTCATGAAGGCCGCCGCGTCCGAGGCGAGGAACACGGCGGCCTCGGCCATCTCCTCGGGGCGGCCGAGCCGCCCCATCGCCTGCCGCGCGACGAAGGCCGCCCGCGTCGCGCCCGGATCGGGCGTCGCGGCGATCCGGGCCCCAAGCGAGGGCGTGTCGGTCGTGCCGGGGCAGAGCGCGTTGCAGCGGACGCCGTCGCCGACATGCTCGCGCGCCACCGCCTTGGTGAGCCCGATCAGCGCCGCCTTGGAGGTTCCATAGGCCGCGCGGTCGTTGACGCCGGTGATGCTGGAGGCGACCGAGGCGACGTTGACGATCGCGCCGCCGCCCCGCGCGATCATCCCCGGCAGCACGGCGCGGATCAGGCGCATGGGCGCCAGGACATTGACCCGCCAGCTCTCCTCCCAGTCGGCGTCGCGGCTGCCGATCACGCCGCCCGCGACGACGAGCCCCGCGCAGTTCACGAGGATGTCCGCAGGTTCCGCCGACAGCGTGTTCTCCGCCTGCGGATCGGTGACGTCGAGCGCCATGCACCGGATCGCGGGCGCGAGCTCCGGAAGGTCTGCGAGCTTCGCAGCGCTGCGGCCGATGGCGAGGACGCCGGCGCCCTCGGCGGCATAGGCCAGCGCGATGGCGCGGCCGATGCCCTGCCCCGCGCCCGTCACGATCGCCCTCTTTCCCTTCAGTCGCATCGCCATCTCAAAAGTGTCTTGTGCATCCACTCGACCATATAGTGTATGCATTAGACAATCTGGTTCGGACTTGCAACCATGTTCGGGAAGGCGTTCAAGCGGAGGCGTCGGGTCATCGAATGGACGGCATGCAACGGAACGACTCGGAGACGACCGGAGGCAGGCTGCACGCGAGGATCGCGGACATCCTCGCAGCCGAGATAGCGGGCGGCGTTCACCCCCCCGGACGGCACATGGTGGAGACGCAGCTGGCCGAGCGGTTCGGCGTGTCCCGGGCGCCGGTCCGGCTTGCGCTCGCCCGCCTCTCGCAGGACGGCTGGCTGGACTATGCGCCCGCGCGCGGCCACTCCGTCCGCAGCGACCTCCCCGCGGCGGAGACGCATGACGACGGCGAGGCGGATGCGCGGCGGGGCGACAGGGACATCGGGGCCCGCCACGCCTGGGAGGCGATCCACGCCGAAGTCGAGGACGCGATCACCGCGCGGATGGCCTTCGGAAGCTGGCAGGTTCCGGAAACGGCGCTGGCCCGCACCTTCGGCGTCAGCCGCACCGTCGCGCGCGACGTCCTCGCCCGACTCCAGGGCCGAGGTCTCGTCCGGATGGACGGGGGAAGGTGGGTCGCTCCGGGCTTGAGCCCGCAGCGCGTTGACGAGCTCTACAGGCTGCGCGCGCTTCTCGAACCGGCGGCGCTTCGCGAGATCGGGTCATCGCTGCCGCCGGGCCTTGTTGAGACGTCGATCCGGCGGCTGGAGGAGGCCGCCGCGGGATGTGCTGACGGCGCCGCGCTCGACGGGCTGGAACAGGATCTCCACGTCGATCTTCTGTCGTTCTGCGCCAACAACACCCTTCTCGAGGCGATCCGACAGCCGCAGTCCCTCCTGATCGCGCACCGTTTCCTCTACCGCGCCACGGCTGAACTCTTCGAGACCGAGCCGTTCATCGAGGAGCACCTCGGGATAGTCCAAGCTCTCGCTCGCGGCGAGGTGGACGTGGCGACCGCGCGACTGCACGACCACCTGATGGATTCGCGGCTTCGCGCCGTTCTCCGTCTCAGGGCGCTGGGCAGTTTCGACGGACTGGAGGACGTTCCTTACCTCAAGCCATCGTCGAGGCTGCCGGCGGCCCGGCCATTCGATGGGCTTGCAGATAAGAAAGTCCGCCTCGCCGGTGATCAAGGTCCGAAGCGGGGGGGCAGGTCACTGCGCCAGCCGTTGGGCTAGTTGGTGGTTCATGACCAGTCACTGACGGCATTGCTTTTCGTCAAAATCGCTTAAGGCCAACATTTACAGCCAGACACGCCGAAGAACGCTTCGGTGGCCGGTCCTCGTCAACCCGACTACCGCAAAACCAATATGGAACATTTTTATTGTAATATTTTCAGAATAAAATTCCCTGATGAAAAATTCACATAGATTGAACCATGCTTATATTATAAGGGGCGATCCTAGTATTGGTGGTCGTTTTCAAATGAGTAGTTCCGCCTCAATAGCAACAGGGTAGTCGGCGCCGAACTCGGCCGAACATCCGCGCATCTCGAGGCGCATCTCGAACCGAGTTGTCCGGGCGCCACCTGCGCCCCTCACGGCCGCAGCGTTCATGCGGAGGATCATCTCCACACCCTGCACGACCGGCGCGGCGGATTGCTCCGTCTGCGCTGTCGGGCGCCCGACAGCCTTCGCCGACCGTATCACGCCGACGACCCTGGGCGCTTCGTCCAGCTCATCGACCTCTTCCGCGTCCGCACAAGGTTCATGTCGGCCGCGAACGGCATGGAGGCCAAGGCCATGCGCCTCGGCCTAGCGAAGGGCCCGATCCGGTTCGAGGACATCCTCCACTGGCTGCCGCAGCGGCCCGAGGGCAGAGACGACGCGCTTCACGCGGCCGAGTGATCTGTCGCGCATGGCGGAACGCCGAGGATTTTCGCGACATGCATGCGCTTTCGGCTTGAGCGTGTCCGCCTAGAGTGCTGACGCGTCCCCGCCGCTCAGAGCTGCGAGGCCCAGCGGGGGTGCTGGTCGTCGACGACGAACGAATGCGCGTGTCGGCGCTCGCCCTTGAGGTGGGGATGATCGAGCGGCAGGTTTTCGTGGGTGTGCTCCAGAATCTCGAGGGCGTCGGATGGCCAGAGCCGCAGCGCCGCCAGCGCGCCGGCGGCCGCCAGCACGGCGAGGCGCCCGAGCGCGGCGACCGGCCCGAACCACGTCATCAGCCAGCCCGAGAGCGGATAGGTGACGAGCCAGCAGGCGTGGCTGAGCGCGAACTGCGCCGCGAAGAGCGCAGGCCGGTCCTCGGCATGCGCCGAGCGGCGCAGAAGGCGGCCGGACGGCGTCAGCACCGCCGAGTAGCCCAGGCCGACCACCAGCCATGCGCCGAGGAGGGCGGGCCATGCGAGGCCAAGGGCGGCGATCTCTCCGGCCAGCGCGAGCAATGTCAGCACCATGAGCGCGGCGCCGCCAACCATCACCGGCCGATCCGGAATGCGGTCGAGCACCTCGGGCAGCGCCAGCGCGGCCAGCATCGAGCCCGCGCCGAAGGCGAACATCGTCAAGGCCAGCGCGCTGTCGGGCAGCGCCAGCCTGCCGCGCACAATCACTACCGAGTTGAGAAGCACCATCGCGCCCACCGCAGCGGCGGCGAGGTTCAGCGCCAGCAGCCCGCGCAGGCGCGGCGCGGCGAGGTAGATGCGGACGCCCCGCGTGGTGCGATCATAGACGCCCCGCGGCTCAGTCGCCTTCGGGCTGGGCAGCAGCACGGACACGACCAGCAGCGCCGAGGCGGCGAAGCCCGCCACCGTGCCGAGAAACAGGGAATTGTAGCTCATCGCCGCCAGCAGCAGCGCCGCCAGCGTCGGGCTGACGATGTGCTCCAGATCATAGGCCAGCCGCGACAGCGAGAGCGCGCGGGTGTAGCGCGCCTCGTCGGGCAGCACGTCCGGGATCGTCGCCTGGAAGGTCGGCGTGAAGGCGGCCGAGGCCGATTGCAGCACGAAGATCAGGAGGTAGATCTGCCAGATCTCGGTGACGAAAGGCAGGCAGAGCGCCGCGCCGGCGCGGATGACGTCAAGACCCACCAGCAGCGCGCGACGGTTCACATTGGGGGGCGAAGGCCCCGGCGATCGGGGCGACGCCGACATAGGCGACCATCCTGATGGTGAAAACCGCGCCCAGCACCATCGATGCGCCGTCGCCGGCCAGATCGAAGGCAAGGAGCCCGAGCGCGACCGTCGCGAGGCCGGTCCCGAGCAGCGCTGCGACCTGCGCGAGAAAAAGATGGCGATAGGTGCGGTCGGCGAGGATCTCCAGCATGGTCGCTCTCAAAGGTAGCGGGCGATGGCCTTCAGCGCGTCGCGGTCCGCGGGGGAATGGTCGGCGTCGAGGCAATGGTCCACATGGTCGTGGATGAGCGCGCGCTTGGCGTTCGCCACCGCCTTCTCCACCGCCTGCAACTGCTGCGCGACATCGAGGCAAGGCTTGCCCGCCTCGATCATCGCGATCACCGCGCGCAGATGGCCGTCGGCGCGTTTCAGCCGGGCGATCACGGCGGGATGACTTGCATGGACATGAGCCTTCGCCATAGAAGACGGATATCCCCCCGGGGGGGATATGACAAGACGGCGCCTCTGCGGGCCGCGAGCGCGAACGAGCGGACGGACAAGGAACTGATGACACCTCTGGCGACATTCGGAAGGCGGGCGTCTGCGACGCTTCTCTGCCTGTCGCTGGTGATCTGGTCCGTCACGCCGGCCATGAGCCATGCGCCTACGTCATTCGAGACGATTGAAGGCCACCTTGAGCTGATCGCCGAGCACGGGCATTCGCATGGCTTCGAGGAAGACCTCACCTGGGCGATGCACGGCCACGGCCACGACGCGGCCGACCACGATCACGGGCAGGCGCTTGCGGTCCCTGGCGACAGAAACCACTCGGCGTCGGTCTATCGGGATGCGTGGCGGTTGAAGGCCTCGCCCGGCGGCGCCCATTGGACCTTCAGGATCGAACGACCTCCGCGCGCCTGATCGGCGCCCCGCGCACGCCGCGTGGGTTCACCGATCATTCACAGCACGAGCGGAGACCTTTCCATGACATCGAGCTCAAGGGGCCTGCACGCGCCGGCGTTGCGCCGCGCGGCGGCCCTGCCGCTTGCGGCGCTGGCGCTCTGCGCCTCGAGCGCAGCGCAGGCGCTCGCCCATGCCGTCACTCCGGGTGACGCCGGCTACATCCAGGAAATCTGGGGGGTGCACATCATCCCCTTCATGTATCTCGGCGCCAAGCACATGGTGACGGGATACGACCATATCCTGTTCCTTCTGGGCGTCGTCTTCTTCCTCTACCGGATGAAGGACGTCGCCATCTATGTCAGCATCTTCGCCATCGGCCATTCGGTGACGATGCTGGCGGGCGTCTGGTTCGGCTGGGGCGTCAACGCCTACATCGTCGACGCGATCATCGGCCTCTCGGTCGTCTACAAGGCGCTCGACAACCTGGGCGCCTACCAGCGCTGGTTCGGGGTCCAGCCGAACACGAAGGCCGCAACCCTGATCTTCGGGCTGTTCCACGGGACCGGGCTGGCGACCAAGATCCTCGACTACCAGATCGCCGAGGACGGGCTGCTGCCCAACCTGCTCGCCTTCAACGTCGGCGTCGAGATCGGCCAGATCCTCGCGCTGGCGGTCATCCTCATCGTCATGGGCTTCTGGCGGAAATCGCCGGCCTTCTTCAGGCAGGCCTACACCGCCAACGTCGTCATGATGTCCATGGGCTTCGTTCTCGTGGGCTACCAGATCGCCGGCTACTTCGTGGCCGCCTGAGAAAGTGGAGACACGGATGTTCAACGCAGAGGAACCCAGCCTCGAAGAGCTGCCGAGCTCGGCGTAGCTGATCCGGTCGACCGTCATCGCGGCGGTCGCGGCCCTGGCGATCCTCGTGACGGTCGTGCTTCCGGCCGAATACGGGATCGACCCGACCGGGGTGGGCCGCGTGCTCGGCCTTGCCGAGATGGGAGAGATCAAGCAGGAACTCGCCGAGGAGGCCGAGCAGGACGAGCGGCTGCACGGCGGCGGCGGGCCTTCCTCCAGCCTGCTCGACGGGGTCTTCGGCCTTTTCGTCGGCGCGGCGCACGCCCAGACGGCGGAGCCGTGGCGGGACGAGATCACCTTCACGCTCGCGCCGGGTGAATCGGCGGAGTGGAAGCTGCTGATGACCAGGGGCCAGTCGGCGGAGTACCGCGTGATCGTCGAGGGCGGCCGGGTGAACTTCGACCTGCACGGCCACGGCGCCGGCCAGTCGATCACCTACGAGAAGGGCCGCGGCTCCACGGGCTCCGAGGGCGCCATCCTCGCGGAGTTCGACGGCGAGCATGGCTGGTTCTGGCGCAACCGCGACGACACCGCCGTGACCGTCGCGCTCAAGGTGCGCGGCGCCTACGGCGAACTCGTCGAGAGCCGGTAGCGAAAGCGGGGTCGGCGCTACGGGACAGGCGCGCTTCGTCCATCTGTGGACGGCGAGCGTGGCGGGACTGGGCGCCGACCTCCCGCGCCTCTCGAACCCGCGATGTCCGCACGGTGGTCCGACCCTCGCCCTCAGTTCCGGCTGAAGTCGGGGCGCGGCATTCTGATCGGCCCACGAAGGAGACAGCGGGGGTCGGGACGCTCACGGCGGCGCGAAGGCTCACAAAGGCCGCCGGGGGTGGTGAGCGGGACGGCGAGGCCGCACGCCGGCGATCTTCCGGAGGCGCTGGCGCGGATCGCAGGCGCGACTGCAAGGAAGCGCACCGCGATAGCGACGGTTATCCGCGCAATGAGCGGCTATGGCGACGACAGTCACCAGAGGGCGCAGCCGAATGCCGCGAGCCAGATGGCGATGACGACGACCATCCCGCGGCGGCTCACCGGCCGCTCGACGCGCCGCCCGGCCTCGACCCGGAACTCATCCATTAGCCGCCCGGGGATCAGCCGGATCGCCAGCATGACGCCGAGCGGCAGCAGGATCGCGTCGTCGAGATAGCCGAGCACCGGGATGAAGTCCGGGATCAGGTCGATCGGCGAAAGGGCGTATCCCGCCACCAGCGCGGCCGCCGCCTTCGCCCTCCATGGCGTCCGGGGATCGCCCGCTGCGATCCATAGGGCGACGATGTCCTGCTTCACCCGCCGCGCCCACTCTCGTCCGCGAGCAAGAATGTGCTCCGTGTTCATCAACGCTCTCGCCAATGCCGGTTCCGCATGCCCTCGGCGTGTAGCACAAACGGGGACTCTGTTGAGCAAATCACGGCTGGGCCGGATTTCCCCTTTCCCCGGACGGACTCATCCTATGGCTTCGGTGACGGGTATGCCGAGGGCGG
>NZ_FNQM01000018.1 GCF_900107585.1 Rubrimonas cliftonensis
GGCGCGCTGGCCCATGTCGAGGAAGCCCGCTTCTACCCCGCGCTCCGAGCCCTCCGCACCCTGCTGCCAACCGAGGAGCGCCTGCTCAACCCCGACGGTGACGGGGGCGACGCCGCGCGCGGGACCGCTGGCGGGCCCGCCGCCGGAACGCACGCGGCCGAGTGACGGGCAGCCTCGCGGAAGCTGCGCGCCGCCTCGAGCGAATTGCGAGCCGACCGGATCAGTCGGCGACATCAAAACCGCGACGTGGCGGCGGCGCGGAGCGGCGGACCCGACGCAGTCGGGTCGAACGCCGCTCCAGGAGGGCGCCGATCAGTCGGCGTCGACCTTCTCCGCCTGCGCCGCGGCGTCCACGCCGAGCGCCTCGCCCAGCCGACGGAACGCGTCCGACGCTCCGTCGGGGCTGTTCGAGGCGACGAAGGCCTCGAGGGCCTCCCGCGCCGCCACGGCCGCGTCTGCCTCCGGATCGGCGCCCGCCGCGTAGAGCCCGGTGCGGATCATCGGCTCGATGTCCTCGTAGGCGGCGATGCGGCGGCGGGCGAGGGCGATGAGGGCGTTCTCCGGCTCGCTGGCTGCGTCGGGCAGCGAGCGCGAGACGGAGCGGCGCACGTCGACGGCCGGGAAGCGGCCCCGCTCGGCGATGGCGCGGTCGAGCACCAGATGACCGTCCAGCACGCCGCGCGTGATGTCGGCGACCGGCTCCTCCATGTCGGAGCCGGCGACAAGGACGCTGTAGATCGCCGTGATGTCGCCCTGCGCGCCATGGCCCGGCCCCGCGCGCTCCACGAGCTGCGCGATGGCGTGGGCGGTCGAGGGCGGATAGGCGCGCAGCGACGGCGCCTCGCCGGCGGCGAGCGCGACCTCGCGGTGCGCCTCCGCGAAGCGCGTCACCGAATCGATCAGGAGCAGCACATGCAGGCCCTGGTCGCGGAAGCTCTCGGCCACCGCGGTCGCGAGCCACGCCGCCTGCCGCTTGGCGAGCGGCGCCTGGTCGGACGTCGCGGCGACCACCACGGCGCGCTTCATGCCGTCGGGCCCTAGGCCGCGCTCGACGAAGTCGCGCACCTCGCGGCCGCGCTCGCCGATGAGGCCGACCACGACGACGTCCGCCGCCACGCCGCGCGCAAGCTTGCCAAGCAGCGTCGACTTGCCGACGCCGGAGCCCGCGAAGAGGCCGACGCGCTGTCCGCGCACCAGCGGCAGAAGCGTGTCGAAGGCGCTGAGGCCTGTGTCGAGGCGCGATCCCAGTCCGCGGCGCAGGGCCGGCGGCGGCGGCGCGCGGCGCAGTGGGGCGGGGCGCAGCCCCTCGTCGAGCGGCGCGCCGTCGAGCGGCGCGCCGAACGCGTCGACCACGCGCCCGATCCAGGCGGGGCAGGGGCGCACGCCGGCCTGCGGCTCGAGCCAGGCGCGGTCGCCGACGGCGACGCCCTCCCCGGTGCCGAACCACATCGCCCGGGCGCCCTCGCCGTCGACGGCGACGATCTCGGCGAGAACCTCGGGGCGCCCTTCCGGCGCGATTCGCACCCGGTCGCCCCGCCTGCCGGAGCGACCGAGGCCGCGCAGCCGCAGGGCCGCGCTGTCCACCGCCGCCACCTCGCCCCAGCGCCGCACGGGGCGCAGCGCGGAAATCCGCGCCGTCAGCCCGTCGAGGCCGCGCGCATCCTGCGCGCTCGCCGACGTCCCATCCATCTTTTCCGCCCGTAAATCGCCGCGATGCCGTTCGCGGACACGTTTGAGTAACCGCTTCGGGCTTAACCAGCGGTTGCGAAGCGAGGGGAGAACCCTGAATGAACGACATCGCGATTCTCAAGATGGCCGACGCCATGGCCCGCCATGCGGCGGGACGCCATGCGCTTGTCGCGCGCAACATCGCCAACGCCGATACGCCCGGCTACGCCGCGCAGGATCTCAAGCCCTTCGAGGCGGTGGTCCGGGAGCGGGAGGCGCTTCGGTCCACGCGACCGTCCCATCTGGCCGGCGGCGCGACCGTCCGGCTCGATCCGCACATGGAGACCGCGCCCGACGCGGCCAGCCCCAACGGCAACACCGTGTCGCTGCCCGACCAGGTGGCCCGCGGCTCGCAGGCCATGGGCGCGCACGACCGCGCGCTCGCGATCTACGGCAAGACCATGGACATCCTGCGCGCCGGCCTCGGCCGGCGCTGACCAGAAAGGCTGAGGGATGGTTGATTTCAGCGACGTGCAGAAGGTGGCCAGCTCGGGGATGCAGGCGCAGAGCCAGCGCCTCCGGGTTATCGCCGAGAACATTGCAAACGCGGATACGCCGGGTTTCCGGCGCAAGATGCTCGCCTTCGGCGTGGAGCGCGGGACGGGCGGCGTGGCGGTGGACGCCATGGCGTTCGACAACGCCGAGCTGCCGAAGGTCTACGACCCCTCGCACCCGATGGCGGACGCCGAAGGATACTACGAGGGCTCTTCGGTCCGCCTCATGGTCGAGGTGGCCGACGCGCGCGAGGCGCAGCGCAGCTACGAAGCCAACCTGCGCATCTTCGACCAGACCCGACGCATGTCCGCGTCGGTGCTAGATCTCATCAAACGGTGACCAGGATGGACATCCGCTCAGCCCTTGCGGGGCAACTCTACACTGACATCAAGCCGGCGGCGCGGGCGGAGCCCTCGCTGCGCGGCGCGAAGCTCGACTTCGGCCAGGCGCTGCGCGACAGCGCCATGGAGACGCTGCAGGGCATCCGCCAGGCCGAGCGCACGACCATCGCCGGCATCTCCGGCAAGGCCGACGCCCAGTCCGTGGTGCAGGCGCTCGCCGCCACCGAGCTCGCGGTCGAGACGGCCACGACGGTGCGCGACAAGGTCGTGGAGGCCTACAACGAAATCCTCCGCATGCCGGTCTGACGCGCCATGAGCGAGGGCGACATTCTCGATCTCATGCGTGAGATGCTGTGGACGACCCTTATCATGGCGAGCCCCATCCTCATGGTGGCGCTCGTGGTCGGCGTAGTGATCGGCCTGCTGCAGGCCCTGACGTCGGTGCAGGAGATGACGCTGACCTTCGTGCCGAAGCTCGCCGCGATCGCCGTCACCTTCTGGATCACCATGGGCACCACGGGGCGGCTCCTGGTGGAGTTCTACCAGCTGCGGATCCTCAGCCTCGTGGCCGGGGGCTGAGATGGCGCGCCGGGGAGCAGCGGCGGCTTCGGGCCTCTACGGCGCTCTCGCGCCGCTGAAGGTTCTGGCGGCGCTTGCCTGCCTCGCGGCCTTCGCGCCGGCCTCGGCAGGGGCCGGCGGCCTGCTGCGTCGCGCGGCCGCGCCCGATCCCGCGGCGACATGCATCGCGGAGGCCGACCGCGCCGCCGACAAGAATGGCGTGCCGCGCGCGGTGATGCGCGCCATCACCCGCACCGAGACCGGGCGCGCCGTCGACGGCGCGCTCCAGCCCTGGCCCTGGACCGTGAACATGGAGGGCGTGGGCCGCTGGTTCGACGACCTCGACGCGGCCCTGGCCTATGTCGCGCGGGAGCAGGCGCGCGGCGCGACGAGTTTCGACGTGGGCTGCTTCCAGCTCAACCACCGCTGGCACGGTCAGGCCTTCGCCTCCGTGCGGGCGATGTTCGACCCGGCGGCGAACGCGGACTATGCGGCCCGCTTCCTGGTGGAGAACCATGCCGAGACCGGCGACTGGACGCTCGCCGCCGGGCTCTACCACTCCCGGACGCCGGAGTTTCGCGACCGGTACGCGGCGCGCTTCGCGCATATCCTCGCGCGGGGCGAGGGCGCGGCCGGGCCTGTCGACACGGCGCGCGCCGAGGCGCCCGGGGAACGCGCGGGCCGCCGCGCGCCGTCGCTCTGGCGGGCCGCCGATCCGCCGCCGCGGACGGCCGGCGGCGTCGCGCTGGTCGCGCTTCGCGGCGGGCTCTCGCCCCTTCGCGCCGCGCGGGGGGGCCTGATCAACTGAGGCGACGCCCCCTCGCGCAGAAGCGCGGGGGACCGTTTGACGTGGAGCCGAGTAGAAACGATGGCCGACCCCGCAGAAAGCGCCGCAGGTCTGACGCCGCCGCGGCTGTCCATGGACATGCTGCGCCAGCCCACGGTGTTCCTCGCCGTCGCGCTGATGGCGGTGATCGCGATGATGGTGCTGCCGATGCCGGCGTTCCTGCTGGACATCGGTCTCGCGGCGTCGTTCGCGCTCGCCATCCTGATCTTCACCACCACGCTGTTCATCCAGCGCCCGCTCGACTTCTCGTCGTTCCCGACGCTGCTGCTGGCGGGGCTGATGCTGCGGCTCAGCCTCAACGTCTCCTCCACCAAGCTCATCATCGGCCAGGGCCACACCGGCACCGACGCGGCCGGCTCGGTGATCGAGGGTTTCGCGATGTTCGTGATGGGCGGCGACGTCCTGCTCGGCCTCGTGGTGTTCGGCGTGCTGCTGATCGTCAACTTCATCGTCATCACCAAGGGCGCGGGCCGCATGGCGGAGGTCGGCGCCCGTTTCGCGCTCGACGCCATGCCCGGCAAGCAGCTCGCGATCGACAGCGACATGGCGGCCGGCGCCATCAGCCATGAGGAGGCGCGCGAGCGGCGCAAGACCGAGCAGGAGGAGACGACCTTCTTCGGCTCGCTCGACGGCGCCTCGAAGTTCGTGAAGGGCGACGCCGTCGCCGGCCTGCTCATCACCCTGCTGAACCTCGTAGTAGGTCTGGCGATGGGCGTGATCGTCCACGGCATGAACGTCGGCGACGCCTTCACGACCTACGCCATCCTGACCGTGGGCGACGGGCTGGTCAGCCAGATCCCGGCCGTCATCATCTCAATCGCCACGGCGCTGCTGCTCTCGAAGGGCGGGGTGCTGGGGTCCGCCGACAAGGCGCTGAGCGCCCAGCTCGGCGCCTATCCGCTGGCGCTCGCGACGGTGGCCGGGCTGATGGCGCTGTTCGCCTTCGTGCCGGGACTGCCGTTCCTGCCCTTCATGATCGGCGCCGCGACGCTCGGCGCCGCCGCATGGCTCGCCTATCGCGAGGTGCAGGCGAAGGCCGCCCGGCCGGAGCAGGCGGAGGCGGACGCCGCGCCGGCGAAGCGCACGATCGGCGACACGCTCGACCTCGACGAGATCCATGTCCAGTTCGCGCCCGATCTCGTCGCCTCGGTGATGGACGCCGCGACCGGTCTCGACGCCCGGATCGCCAACATCCGCAATCACATCGCCTCGACCTTCGGACTCGTGATCCCGGAGATCCGCCTGACCGACGAGCCGACGCTGCCGGAAGGCGCCTACGCCATCCGCATCCACGGCGTCGAGGTCGCCCGCAGCATCCTGCGGCCGGACAAGGTTCTGGCGCTGCTGTCGGAGACCATGCCGCTCGCCGCCGCCGGCGAGGACGTCAAGGAGCCGGTCTACGGCGCGCCGGCGCGCTGGATCTCCGAGGTCGACCGCGAGGAGGCGGCGCTGACCGGCATGGCGGTCGTCGGCCCGGTGGAGGTGGTCGCGACGCATCTGCTCGAGACGCTGAAGGAGAATTTCGGCCGGCTGATGACCCGACGCGTGCTGCGCCGCCTGCTCGACGGCTTCGTGCAGGTCTCCGACCCCGTCCGCGCCGAGGCCAACAAGCGCATCCTCGACGAATTCGTGCCCGACAAGGTGCCGGTGGAGCTGCTCCAGTCGGTGCTGCGGCTGCTGCTCGAGGAGCAGGTCTCGGTGCGCAACCTGCCGCTCATTCTCGAGGCGATCGCCGAGGGCCGTTCGCTGGGGCAGGCCGACGTGGTCGCCGAGCATGTCCGCCGCCGCCTCGGCTTCCAGCTCGTCGCCGAGCTGCGCGACGAGGACGGCGCGCTGCCGCTGGTGCAGCTCGGCGCCGAGTGGGAGACGCTGTTCCAGCGCTACGAACTGCCGATGGAGGGCGGCGGCGCCGACGTCGCCCTGCCGCCGGAGGACTTCAACCGCCTCGCAAGAACCGTGGGCGAGAAGCTGGCGGAGGCCGCGCGCCTGGGCCGGCGGGCGGTGGTGGCGACGTCGGCGCGGCGTCGACGCTTCGTGCGCGGCGTCCTCCAGGCCAAGGGTCTGCCGACGCCCGTGATGAGCTACGAGGAGATCGGAGCCGACGCGCGCCCGGCGCTCGTCGGCGTCGCCTGAGAGGGGACCGCGATGGACTTCCTCGCGCCGCTCGCTCCCTTCCTCGCGCTTGGCGGCGACGCCGCGCTCGCCGCGCTCGCCGTCTTCGCGCGCGTCGCCGCGGCGGTCGCCCTGCTGCCCGGCTTCGGCGAGCGGTCGCTGCCGTCGCGCGTCAAGCTCGGGGCCGCGATCGCCTTCACCATGGTCGTGTTTCCCATGGCCGACGCGCCGGGAGACCTCGGCCGGACGGGGGTCGCGGAGTACGGCCTGATCGTCATCGCGGAGGCCGCCGCCGGCGTCATTCTCGGCCTGTCGGTGCGCCTGATGATCATGGCGCTGCAGACGGCCGGCTCGATCGCGTCGCAGAGCGTCTCTGTCAGCCAGATGTTCGGCGCGGGCATGACTGCCGAGCCGCAGCCCGCCTACTCCAACGTCCTCACCGTCGCGGGCATCGCGATGGCCTTCGCGCTGGGTCTGCCCGAATACGCCGCCTCCGCTATGATCGGGAGCTACGACTCGATCCCGTTCGGCGCCCTGCCGGTCAGCGCCGAACTCGCCGACTGGGGCGTGAGCCGGGTGGCTGGCGCCTTCGCCAGCGCGGTCGGCCTCGCCGCGCCCTTCATCGTCGCCGCCTTCGCCTACAACCTCGCGCTCGGCGCGATCAACCGCGCGATGCCGCAGCTGATGGTGGCCTTCGTGGGCGCGCCCGCCATCACCGCCGGCGCTATTCTGCTGATGGCGCTGGCCACGCCGCTGATGCTTCAGGTCTGGAGCAGCGCGTTCGTGGCCGTCATCTCCGCGCCCTATGCGCGGTAGGGGGAGCGCATGAGCGAAGGCGCCGACGAGGGCCAGGAAAAGAGTTTCGAGGCGACGCCGCAGAAGCTCCAGAAGGCGCGCGAGCAGGGCAATGTCGCCGTCAGCCAGGACGTTCACGCCGCGGCGGCCTATATCGGCATGATCGCGGCGCTCGTGGCCTTCGGCGCGGCGGCCGTGGCGGCGTTCGGCGCGGCGCTGACGCCGTTCATCGCCAGCGTCGATCGGCTCGAAGGGCGCATCCTCGGTCCGGGCGGCCTGATGCTGTCGGCCCTCATGGTCGCCACGGCCTGCGTCGCCGTGCTGCCGCTTTTCATCGGGCCGGCGCTGGGCGCGCTCGGCTCGCTGCTGGCGCAGCAGGCCGTCGTGGTCGCGCCGTCGAAGCTTGCGCCGAAGTTTTCGCGGCTTTCGCCGATCGAGACCGCGAAGAAGAAGTTCGGGCCCACCGGGCTGATGGAGTTCCTCAAGAGCGCGGTGAAGCTGTTCGTCATCGGCACGGTGACGTGGTTCTGGCTGGAGGGGCGGGCCGCCCAGATCATCGGGCTCGCCGCCGCCCCGCCGCGCGAGATCGGCGTGGCGCTGGGCGAGGCGATGCTCTCGCTGCTGACGATCGTCGCGATCGTGGCGGCGGCCATCGCGGCGATCGACATGGTCTGGCAGCGCTTCGACCATGCGCGCCAGCAGCGCATGACCTTCGAGGAGATGAAGAAGGAGAGCAAGGAAACCGAGGGCGACCCCGCGATGAAGCAGAAGCGTCGTGCGCGGGCCCAGGAGATCGCCTCCAACCGGATGCTCGCCGACGTGCCCAAGGCCGACGTCGTCATCGTCAACCCGACGCACTACGCCGTCGCCCTTAAATGGACGCGCGCGCCGGGCGAGGCGCCGGAGTGTGTCGCCAAGGGCGTCGACGAGATGGCGCGCAGGATTCGCGAACTCGCCGCCGAGGCGGGCGTGCCGATCCACCGCGACCCGCCCACGGCGCGCGCGCTCCACGCCGAGGTGGAGATCGGCAAACAGGTGCGCCCGGAGCACTACCGCGCCGTCGCCGCCGCCATCCGCTTCTCCGACCAGATGCGGGCGAAGGCGCGCCGCCGGAAGGGCGGCGGAGGCGATGCGGCGTGACGCCGAAGGCGCTCCGCACGCTCCAGCGCCTCGCCGCGCTCAAGGCGCAGCGCGCGCTCGGCGAACTCGCCGTCGCGCGGGCCCGCGCCGCGCAGGAGAGCGCCGTCGCGCGGGCCGCCGAGGCCGCCGCGGCGCGCTGCTTCGAGGCCGGCGAAGGAGGCCTCGGCGACGTCGTCCTGATGGGGGACGTGCGCGAAAAGCTGGAACGGCGCGCGCGGATCGCGCGGGCGGCGCATCTCGCGCTCGAACGTGAGGCGCAGGCCGTTGAGCGGCGCGCCGGCGCCGCCGTCGCGCGCGAACTGGGCGCAAAGGCGCTGTCCGACGCCGCCGCCGCCGAGGCCGCCGTGGTCGAGGCCCGGCGCGCCGAGCGCGGGGAGGGCGTGCTCGCGGCGCTGCGGCCCCGCTCCCCCGCCGGCGGCTAGAGCGTCTTCCGAGCTGACTGAGGCGGCGGAGAGAGGAGAGCCGCTCTAGAACAGCTCCGACGGCAGCATCACCACGACCCGTCCCGGAAAGTCGGCGTCTTCCTCCAGGCCCGCGCCATGGGCGTCGAGCACGCTGCGCAGCAGCGCCCCGCCAAGCTCCCAGCCGCCAACGGGCGACGACGGCCGCATGGCGGCGTCGAGGCCCGGCGCGACGGCCGGCGTCGCCTCCACCACGATGCGGTCGCCTTGCTCCGCGTCGACGCATACCCGCAGGGTCGGCCGGCTGTCGGGCGCGCGGCCGGCGAGCGCCTTCTCCATCATCACGCGCAGCGCGAAACGCAGGCCCTCCGGTGAGCCGCGCACGACCGGTAGCGCCTCGATCTCCACCGCCGCCCCGGCCTCCTCGATCGTCGCCGCGCAGGCGACGGCGGCGGCGCGCGCGGCGTCGGCCAGATCGACGCGGCGGAAGGTCTCGCCGGCGCCCCCGGCGCCCGTCTTGCTCCGGGCGAAAGCCATCAGATCGCGCACATGCCCCTGCAGCCGCGCCGCCAGCGCGGCCTGCTCCGCCAGCGCCGTCGCGTCCGCCCCGCCGCGCGCAGCCGTCGCGACGCCGTCCGCCAGCCAGCCGAGCGGCGCGATCAGTTCGTGACCGGCGGCCAGCGCGATCTCCTCGAGGTCGCGGCGCGCGCGCGCGAGCGCCTCGGTGCGCCGTCGCAGCGTGTCCTCCGCCTGCCGCCGCGCCGTCGCGTCGCGCCCGACCGCGGCGATGCGCGCCCCGCCGGCCATGGGCCTCAGCGCCAGCGTCAGATCGTAGGTCGAGCCGTCCCGCCGCAGGGCGAAAGTCTCGAGCCGCACTTCTCCCGTTGCGCCGTCGCGCAGCGGGGCCAGCGCCGCCTCGAACTCGGCGGCGTCGAACTCCGGCAGGAGGCTTGCGTAATGCCTGCCGCGCAGGGCGTCCTCCTCGTAGTTGAGGTTGCGCAGCGCGGCGGCGTTCGCACGATCCACGCAAAGGGTCTCGGCGTCCAGCACGACGACCTCGACCGGGCTGGAGCGAAGGATCTCCTCCGCCAGCGCGGCGTCGGCCGTCGCCTCGTCGAGCGGCTGGAAGGCGCCGACCAGCATCCCGCCCGGCGTCGGCGCGCCGACATCGCGCATCAGCGTCTCGGCGCCGTCCTCCGCGACGAAGCGGACCTCGGCGGACCACCGGCCCCCGCGCAGCCCGCGCGCCGCCAGCGCCTCGGCCCGCGCTCGCCGGCTCTGCGGCGTCATGCGCGCCTCGAACGCCTCGGTCGTCATCCGACCCCGCGGCAGCCCCAGGGCGGCCGAGAGCCTGTCGTCGGGCTCCACCCAGCCTTCGACGGGATCCTGAGCGTAGGAGCCGGCGAAAGCCATCTCGGCCAGCGCCGCCGCACGGGCCTGGGCGTCCCGGCGCGAGGCCTCCGCGATCGCGGCTTCCTCGGCGTCGCGCAGGTAGAGATACCAGCCGATCACCGCCGCGCCCTCGCGCGTCGGCCCGCCGGCGAGCGTGACGGTGCGCCAGTCGCCGCAGGCCTTGCGCAGCCGCGCCGAGAGCTCGAACCGCTGGGACGCCGCATGGGCGTCCCGCCATGCCGCGGCCACCCGCCCCCGGTCGTCGGGATGGATCGCCGCAAGCCATCGCTCGTCCGGCGCCGAGGCGGTCTCCTGCCCAGGCTCCGCCGCCTCCACCGTGAACGCGCGCCAGCGGTCCAGCCCGCCGATCAGAGCGCCGGACGCCGAGAAATGCAGCGAGACGGCGCCGACCCAGTCCAGCAGTTCGCGCAGTTCCGCGCCGCGCGCCCGCGCCTCGGCTTCCGCCTTCACGAGGCGGGAGACCTCGATCAGGCTGACCACCGCGCCGGTGACGAGCCGCCCGTCGCGCATCGGCGCGGCGCGGACGGTCCACACGGCGCCGTCGGCGGCCTCGCGCTCCTCCTCGACCATGTCGCCGGCCTCCATCACGCCCTCGAGCCAGCCGCTGAGGTCGAAGCCCCGCAGCGCGTGGGTGATGTGGTCGAGCCGCCGCCCCTCGTCGCCGGGCATCAGGTTGACCACCCGCGTCGCGGTCGGCGTGAAGCGGCGCACCCGCAGATCCCGATCCACGAACACCACGCCCACGCCGGTCGCCTGCAGCAGCGACGAGACGTCCTTTGTAAGTTGGGTGAGCTCCTCGTTCTTGCGCTCGTACTCGGCGTTGACGGTGTAGAGCTCCTCGTTGACGGAGTGCAGCTCCTCGTTGGTGGATTGCAGCTCCTCGTTCGAGGTCATCAGCTCCTCGTTGGTGGACTGCAGCTCCTCGTTGGAGGTTTCGAGCTGTTCGAGCATCGCCTGGAGGTTCTCGCGCTCCTGCCGCAGCGCGTCCTCGAGGTAGGCGATGCGCTCCTCGACGATGCGCTCGAGCGGTGCGCCCTGCGCGGCGGGCGGCGCCTCGGGCGTCGGGCCGAAGGCGACGAACACCTTGTCGGGCTGGCCGTCGGGCCCCGCGAGGGGATGGGCCGAGACGCGGGCGCCGGCCTCGCCGTCTCCGGCGCCGAAGCTCACGGGGTGTCCCGTGCGCAGCGCGCGGTCGATGGCGGTGGCGAGCGCGGCGCGAAGCTCCGGGCGCGTCAGTTTCACCGCGTCGCGCGTGAACGGCCCCGACTGCGGCGGCGCGAGATAGCGCTGCACGTCGCCGACGACATGCAGGAGTTCGCGCTCGCGCCCGACGAGCAGCCCCGGCGGCGCGAACAGCTCAAGCAGCGGCTGCAGCGCGATGGCCCCGTGGCCGCGTCCGGGCTGGGGCCCCGCGGCGACGACGCGGCGGCTGGGCGGCGGCTCGGGCCGGCGCGAGCCCGCGATCAGCTCGCCCATCGCCGCTGCATCGCGCCGGTCGGCGCCGCGCTTGCGAAAGAGCCGCCAGCGCGGGTCGACGGCGTCGAAGCGCCCGGTGTCCTCGCCGATCGACTCGCTCGGGCCAAGCAGCAGATAGCCGCTCTGCGCGAGGCTGAAGTGGAACAGCGACAGCGCCTTGTTCTGGGCCGACGCCTCCAGGTAGATCAGCGCGTTGCGGCAGCTGATGAGCTGCGTGTTGATGAAGGGCGGGTCGCGCAGCATGTTGTGCTGGGCGAACACGATCCCGCCGCGCAGGTCGGGCGAGACCTGCCAGGCGCCGTCCTCGGTCCGCGTGAAGAAGGCCTTGCGGCGCTCGGCCGAGACCGCCGCCATCTCCGCCTCGGTGTAGACGCCGGCCGCCGCGCGCTCCAGCGCGCCGGGACTGATGTCGGTCGCGAAGATCTGCACGCGCGGCTCGCGGCCGATGCGCTGGGCCGCCTCCCGCAGGATCATCGCGATCGAATACGCCTCCTGCCCGGTGCCGACCGCAGGCGTCCAGATGCGCACGGGGCGCTCCTCGGCCGCGGCGAGCAGTTCGGGCGCCACGATCTCGTCGAGCAGCGCGAAGGCCGGCGGGTCGCGGAAGAACTCGGTGACGACGATCAGCAGGTCCTCTGAGAGCGCGCGCACCTCGTCGGCGTCGCTCTCGAGGTCGGCGACGTAATCCTGCAGGGCGCTGACGCCGCGGTTCTGCATGCGCCGGGCGATGCGCCGCAAAATGGTCGTCTTCTTGTATTCGCTGAAGTCGACGTTTGAGCCGCCGAGCACCAGCTCCAGCACTCTCGCCACGCCGTCGGAGTGACCGGACACGATGGCGGGCGCGGTGTCCTCGGCGTCGAGCCGCGCCATGCGGGCGATGATCGCGCCGCCCATCGCCTGCGGGGCGAGCACGGCGTCGACGACGCCGGCCTCCGCCACGGCGCGCGGCATGCCGTCGAAGCGCGCCGTCTCAAGCGACTGGGCGATGATGTAGCCGCCGCCCGCGCGCAGGGCGCGCGCGCCGCGGGCGCCGTCGGCCCCGGTGCCGGACAGGATCACCGCGGTCGCGCGCCGGCCATAGGCGCGCGCCAGCGCTCCGAGGAAGAGGTCGATGGGCGCCGCCGGCGCTCCGTGCCCCTCGCGATCGGTGAGAAACAGCCGGCCGGACTGCACGATCATGTCCTTGCCAGGAGGAATCACGAACACGTTGTTCGCGGTCAGCGACTGGCCGTCCTCCACGACATGCACCGACATCGCGGTTCGCCGCGCGAGCAACTCGTCCATGATGCTCTTGAAGTCGGGCGACAGGTGCGTGATCACCACGAAGGCCGCGCCGGTGTTGGCCGGCAGGTGATCGAAGAGCTGTTCAAGCGCCTCCAGCCCGCCCGCCGACGCGCCGATGGCCACGACATGCTCCACCGCTTCCATTTCGGCAGGCGGCTGGGCGTTCATCGACGATCTTCTCCTGATCGGCCCCTCGCGGCCGGCGGCGCCGTCGCGATCATGACGTTGGTTTCGATCCCGCACCATAAAAACATGTGCGCTCCGCGGTCAAAGGCTTCACAACCGGCGCGGGCGCCGTCCGGTTCGCGGCGCCCTTGGCTTGAGCGTGATAAGGAGACGCGGCGATGGGCGGACACGGTCAGGAGATGGCGGCGGCGTGGCTCGCCGTGACGGACCATGCGGACAGGCTCAGGCCGCAGCCGCTGCGGGCGCTGGTCGCCCAGCCGGGCCGGGCGCAGGCGCTGACGGCGGCGCTGGACGACCTGACGCTCGATCTCACGAAGGAGAAGCTGGACGCCGGCGCGCTGGCGGCGCTGATCTCGCTGGTGCAGGCGTCGGGCGCGCCGGCGCTGCGCGACGCCATGGCCGACGGCAAGCCGGTCAACAACACCGAGAACCGCCCGGCGCTGCACATGGCGCTGCGCGGCTCCGTGGCCCCTGACACGCCGGGCGTCGCGGAGGTCGCCGCGGTGCGCGCGCGCTTTCTCGCCTTCGCCGAGGCCGTGCGCTCGGGCGCCTACGTCGCCGCCGACGGCGGCCGCTTCACCGACGTGATCAACATCGGCATCGGCGGCTCCGACCTCGGCCCGGTGATGGCCGTGCGCGCGCTGGCGGCGGACGCCGACGGGCCGCGCGTCCACTTCGTCTCGAACGTGGACGGCGCGCATCTGGCCGACGTCACGCGCGGGCTCGACCCCGCGCGCACCATGGTGATCGTCGCCTCCAAGACCTTCACGACGCAGGAGACCATGACCAACGCGCACTCCGCGCGGGCGTGGCTGCGCGCGGCGGCGGGGGAGGCGGGCGACGGCCACCTCGCCGCCGTCTCGACCAACCTCGACGCCTGCGCGGCGTTCGGCGTGCCGGAGGACCGCGTGTTCGGCTTCTGGGACTGGGTGGGCGGGCGCTATTCGCTCTGGGGCGCCATCGGGCTGCCCATCGCCATGGCGGTCGGCGGCGCGCGCTTCGAGCGGCTGCTCGCCGGGGCGGCGGCCATGGACCGGCATTTCCTGGAGGCGCCGCTGGAGGCAAATCTCCCCTTCCTGCTCGGCATGGTCGGGGTCTGGCGTCGGGCGATGGGTTGGCCGACCGTGGCGCTGATCCCCTACGATCAGCGGCTGGAGCGCTTTCCCGCCTATGTGCAGCAGCTCGACATGGAGTCGCTCGGCAAGGGCGTCGCGCGGTCTGGCGCGCCGCTGGAGCGGTCGTCCGGCCCGGTGATCTGGGGCGAGCCCGGCACCAACGCGCAGCACTCCTTCTTCCAGCTTCTGCACCAGGGCACGGACGTCATCCCGGTCGAGTTCATCCTCGCCGCCGAGCCGCGGGAGACGATGGACGACCACCACGCCAAGCTCGTCGCCAACTGCCTCGCCCAGAGCGCCGCGCTCGCCTTCGGTCGGAGCGAGGAGGAGGCGCGCGCCGAGATGGCGGCGAAGGGGATGGACCCCGCGGAGATCGCCCGCCTCGCGCCGCACCGCGCGTTCCCCGGCGACCGGCCGTCGCTGACCATCCTGCACCGGCGGCTCGACGCCTTCGCGCTGGGCCGGCTGATCGCCCTCTACGAGCACCGCGTCTTCGTGGAGGCGGCGGTCTGGGGGATCAACCCGTTCGACCAGTGGGGCGTGGAGCTCGGCAAGGCCATGGCAAGCGACCTGCTGCCGGCGGTGAAGGGCGGCGACGCCTCGGGCTTCGACGCCGGCACGCGCTTCCTGCTGGACCGGCTCGCCGCGCTCTCGGCGGGCTGAGGCGGCGTTCAACCCGCGGCGCCGCTGCACGCGGCGGCGAGGCGGCGGGCGGCGACCATCTCCGCGAGGATGCTGACGGCGATCTCCTCCGGCGCCAGCGCGCCGATCTGCAGGCCGACCGGGCTGCGCAGCGCGGCTAGGCGGCCCGGCTCCGCCCCCTCGGCGGCCAGCCTCGCGCTGAGCGCGGCCGCCTTGCGCCGGCTCGCGACCATGCCGAGGAAGCCGGCGCCGCTCGCCAGAGCCTCGCGCAGCGCCGGGAGGTCGCCGAGGCCCTGCGTCGCGACGACGGCGGCGTCGCGCGGCCCCAGCGCCGCGTCTCCCGCGCCCTCCGCGCCCTCCGCGCGCGTCGCCGCGTCGCGCGCCTCGGACCGCAGGCCCATGCCGGCGCCCAGCGTCAGCAGCGCCTGCGCCACCGCGCCGTCGCCCCAGACCGCCAGACGCGGCGCCGGCGCGAAGGGCTCGACCAGCAGCTCGACCGAACCGCCAGAGGGGCAGCCGGAGCGGTAGACCGCCGCGCCGTCGGCGTCGGTCAGGTCCACCACGCGGTCGGCCGGGCGCACGCGGATGACGCGCGGGGTCGCGCCCTCGGCCAGCGCCGCCGCGGCCTCGCGCGCCGCGCGCCGCACGCAGGCGCCGCCGAGATGGCCGATGATCGCGCCGTCCGCGTCGATCGCCGCCTTGTCGCCGGGGCGCGCCGAGGTCGCGTCCTCGGTGCGCAGCACGGTGACGACGGCGAAGGGGCGCCCGCCGGCGCGCAGGGCCTGGATGGCGTCGAACACTGCGTCGGGCCCCATGGCGCGCTTCTCCCCTCAGAGCCTTGCGAACTCGCCTTCCAGCGCCGCGAGCTGGTCGAGCGTCGCGGCGGGCAGGAAGGCGTCGAGATGCGGCAGCGCGGCGGCCATCGCGGCGGCGGTCGGCGCGTAGTCGCGCCAGCCCTTGAGCGGGTTGAGCCAGACGATGCGCCCCGCGCGCCGCCGCAGCCGCGCGAGCGCGGCGCCGATCTCTCCCGCCGGCGCGGCGTCGCAGCCGTCGGACAGTATGACGACGACCGTGCGCCGGTTCACGGCCTTTGCCGCATGGCGCTCCACGAAGTCATGAAGGCACCCCGCGAGCCGGGTGCCGCCGCCGAAACCCTGCGCCATCAGGCTCAGCCGGTCTGCCGCGCGGAGGCGGTCGCGGTCGGTGAGCGCCGGCGTCGCGTCGATCAGCCGGGTGTGGAACAGCCAGGCGCGCGCCGTCTCCTGCGCACCCATGAGCCCGCGCAGGAAGGCGAGGAACACGCGGGCGTGGACCTCCATGGAGCCCGAGACGTCGAGCAGGCAGACGATGCGCATCGGCCGGTCGGGGCGGCGACGGCGGCGCAGGTCGATGGGCTCGCCGCCGCGCTGCAGGCTGGCGCGCAGGGTGCGGCGCAGGTCGAGCGCCCCGCCCCGGTTCGCGGCGCGATGGCGGCGCGAGCGCCGGTCGCGGATGGCCTTGGCGAGCCGCCCGGCGATGCGCTCGGCCTCCGCGAGGCTCTCGGGATCGGCGTAGGCGCGCAGGTCGCGGGCGGTGTCCACGCTGCGCAGCGACGCGGCGAGGCGGCCCTCGCCGCCGGCGTCCGCGGCGCCGTCGCCGTCGTCCGCCTCCGCGGCGGCGCCCGCGGCGCAGGCGGCGCCGTCTGCCGGCGCCGCGAAGGGCTGCGGCGCGCGGGTGGGGCGCTCCTGCGAACGGCGCGGGGGCGGGGCGGGGCGCGCGCGGCCGCGATTCAGCCAGAAGGCGTCGAACAGGTCGTCGAAGCGCGCGTGCTGCTCGGCATTCGCGACGCAGACCGCCCGCAGCGCCATCCGCGCCGCCTGCGGCGTCGGCGGCCCGGCGGCGGTCAGCGCCGCCAGCGCGACGCCGGTTTCGCCCGGCCCCAGCGCGAAGCCGTTGAGCCGCAGGTGGTCGATGAAGTCCGACAGCCGCGCCGCCGGGCCGCCGGCGCGCGCCGGAAAGCGGGTGACGCGGCTCATGACCTGACCGGCGCGGGGTTCATGGCGCGCTTCGCGCTGGGGCTCACGGCGCGCTTCGCTCGGGGGCTCACGGCGCGCCGCTCACGCCGCCCGCCCGGCGAGGCGCTGGACCACCTCGGGCGTGATCGCGGCGCTGTCGGCCTCGGTCTTGAGCAGGCAGACCATCGTGGCGTGCAGGGCGGCGGGGTCGTCGGTCAGGTCGTTGACGCCGAGGCCCGCCAGCGCGGCGGCGAAATCCAGCATCTCCGCGACGCCCGGCTTCTTCTCCAGCGCCTCGCGCCGCAGCGCCTGCACGAAGCCGACGATCTGGCCGGCGAGCTTCTCCGCGACGCCCGGCCCCCTGGCGGCGAGGATCGCCGCCTCGGTCGCGCGGTCGGGATAGTCGATCCAGGCGTAGAGACAGCGCCGCCTCAGCGCGTCCGACAGGTCGCGCGCGCCGTTGGCGGTGAGGATGACATGGGGCCGCGACGTCGCCGAGATGGTGCCGAGTTCCGGTATCGACACCTGGAAATCCGACAGGATCTCCAGCAGATACGCCTCGAACTCCTCGTCGGCGCGGTCGATCTCGTCGATCAGCAGCACCGGCGGCTCGGGCTGGCGGATCGCCTCCAGCAGCGGGCGCGTCAGCAGGAACTCCTGCGAGAACACGCGTGTCTCGTCGGCGTCGCCGCCAGCGCGGATCGCAAGCAGCTGCCGCTGGTAGTTCCACTCGTAGATGGCGTGCCCGGCGTCGAGCCCCTCGTAGCACTGCAGCCGGATCAGCCGCGCGCCCAGCATTCCCGCCAGCGTCTTGGCCAGTTCGGTCTTGCCGACGCCGGCGGCGCCCTCCAGCAGCAGGGGGCGGCCCAGCGTCAGCGCCAGATGCAGCGCCATGGCGAGCGCGTCGGAGGCGACATAGCCCGTCGCCGCCAGCCGCGCCCGCAGGTCGGTCCAGCCCGAAGCCCCGGCCATCGCCTCAGCCGTGCAGGCCGAGGCCGTTGGCGATGCGCCACACCCGCCAGTGGTCATGCGGCATGTGGGCGTGGGTCAGGCCGAAGGGCTTGAACGCGTCCATCACCGCGTTGGAGAACATCGGCACGCCGCCGACATTGGGGCTCTCGCCGACGCCCTTGGCCCCGATGGGGTGGTGCGGCGAGGGCGTCACGGTGTGGTCGGTCTCGTAATGCGGCGTCTCGACGGCGGTGGGGATGAAGAAGTCCATCAGCGTGCCGGTGGTGACGTTGCCGTCCTCGTCATAGGCGATCTCCTGCCCCATCGCGATGGCCAGCGCCTCGGTCAGCCCGCCATGCACCTGACCCTCGATGATCATAGGGTTGATCCGCGTGCCGCAATCGTCGAGCGCATAGACGCGGCGCACGTCGCAAACGCCGGTGTCCACATCCACGTCCATCACGCAGATGTAGGCCCCGAACGGATAGGTCATGTTCGGCGGGTCGTAGTAGCTGACGGCCTCCAAGCCCGGCTCCAGCCCCGGAATCGCCTGATTGTAGGCGGCGAAGGCGATCTCCTTCATGGTCTTGAAGCGCTCCGGCGCGCCCTTGATCTGGAAGCGGTCGACGTCGAACTCCACGTCGTCGTCGTGGACTTCGAGCAGATACGCCGCGATCATCTGGGCCTTGGCCCTGATCTTGCGCCCCGCCATCGCCGTCGCCGCGCCGGCCACCGGGGTCGAGCGCGAGCCGTAGGTGCCGAGGCCGTAGGGGGCCGTATCGGTGTCGCCCTCCTCCACGGTGATGTCGTCGGCTGGGATGCCGATCTCGCTGGCGAGGATCTGCGCGAAGGTCGTCGCGTGGCCCTGGCCCTGGGAGATGGTGCCGAGCCGCGCGATGGCCGAGCCGGTGGGGTGGATGCGGATCTCGCAGCTGTCGAACATCCCCAGCCCGAGGATGTCGCAGTTCTTGACCGGCCCGGCGCCGACGATCTCGGTGAAGAACGCGACGCCGACGCCCATGAGCGAGCGCGACTCGCCGCGCTTGAAGGCTTCCAGCCGCTCCGCCTGCTCGGCGCGCAGGCCCTTGTAGTCGACCGCCGCCAGCGCCTGTTCCATCGCCGTGTGATAGTCGCCGCTGTCGTATTCCCAGCCCAGCGCGGAGTGGTAGGGGAACTGGTCCTTGCGGATGAAGTTCTTCAGCCGCAGCTCGACCGGGTCCATGCCGAGCTTGATGGCGAGGATGTCCACCATGCGCTCGATGAAATAGGCGGCCTCGGTCACGCGGAACGAGCAGCGATAGGCGACCCCGCCGGGCGCCTTGTTGGTGTAGACGCCGTCCACCCCGACATAGGCCACGGGAATGTCGTAGCTGCCGGTGCAGATGTTGAAGAAGCCCGCCGGGAACTTGGTGGGGTCGGCGCAGGCGTCGAAGCCGCCATGGTCGGCGGTGACGTGGCACCAGAGCCCGGTGATGCGCCCGTCCTTGGTGGCGGCGATGCGGCCGTCCATCCAGTAGTCGCGCGCGAAGGCGGTGGTCATCAGGTTGTCCATCCGGTCCTCGACCCACTTCACGGGCCGCCCCGTTACGATGGACGCGACGATGGAGCAGACATAGCCGGGATAGACGCCGACCTTGTTGCCGAAACCGCCGCCGATGTCGGGCGAGATCACGCGGATGTTGTGCTCGGCGATGCCGGAGATCAGCGAGGCGACCGTGCGCACGGCGTGCGGCGCCTGGAACGTGCCCCAGAGCGTCAGCTTGCCGGTGATCTTGTCCATGGAGGCGACGCAGCCGCAGGTCTCCAGCGGGCAGGGATGGGTGCGGTGGTAGTGGATGCGCTCCTCGGCCACCACGTCGGCGCCGTCGATCACGGCTTCGGTTGCGGCCCTGTCGCCCTGCTCCCACAGGAAGATGTGGTTGTGGTGGCGGCGGGGGCCGTGGGCGCCCTCGGTCTTGCCGGCGAGGTCCTCGCGCAGCACCGGGGCGTCGGGCTCCAGCGCCTTGAAGGGATCGGTGACGACGGGCAGCGCCTCATAGTCCACCTCGACCAGCTCGATGGCGTCGGCGCAGGCGTAGCGGTTCTCGGCGACGACGAAGGCGACTTCCTGGCCCTGGTAGAGCACCTTGCCGTCGGCCAGCACCATCTGCCTGTCGCCCGCCAGCGTCGGCATCCAGTGCAGGCCGAGCGGCGCGAGGTCCTCCGCCGTCAGCACCGCGATCACGCCGGGCACTGCAAGGGCGGCCTCCTTGTTTACCGAGACGACGCGCGCATGGGCGTATGGCGAGCGCACGAAATCGCCGAAAACCATGTCCTTGAGTTTGATGTCGTCGACATAGGCGCCCTTGCCCTGCGTGAAGCGCACGTCCTCGACGCGCTTGCGCGACGAGCCGAGGCCCTTGAGCGCGGCGGCGCGGTCGCCGGCCGGGGGGATCATCTCGTTCATTCGGCGGCCTCCTTCTGCGCCTGCATCACGGGCGCGGCGGCGAGAACCGCCTTGACGATGTTCTGGTAGCCGGTGCAGCGGCAGAGGTTGCCGGCCAGCCCGAAGCGCACTTCCGCCTCGGTCGGGCTGGGGTTCTCCTGCAGCAGCCTGTAGGCGCGGGTGATCATGCCGGGGGTGCAGTAGCCGCATTGCAGCCCGTGATGCTCGCGGAACGCTTCCTGAAGCGGGTGCAGCGTCCCGTCCGCCGCCGCCAGCCCCTCGACCGTGGTGATCTCGGCGCCGTTCGCCTGCGCCACGAACATGGTGCAGGCCTTCACCGAGCGGCCGCCCATGTCCACCGTGCAGGCGCCGCAATGGGAGCTCTCGCAACCGATATGCGGCCCGGTGATCCCGAGCTCCTCGCGCAGGAAGTGGATGAGCAGGGTGCGCGGCTCGGCGAGCGCCTCGACGGCCTTGCCGTTGACCGTGAGCTTGACGTGCATCTTCGACATCTGGCTGACCCTCCTCAGGCGCGGCTGGCGGCGCGGGCGACGGCCCGGCGCAGCATCACGCCGGCGACGTGGCGCTTGAACTCCACCGGCCCGCGCGTGTCGGCGCCCGGTGCGATGTCGCCCTGCATGGCGGCGACCGCCGCATCCAGCGCGGCGGCGTCGAGCGGCGAGCCGACCAGCGCATCCGCCGCGGCCTGCGAGAAGATCGGCCGGTCGGCGAGGTTGGTCATGGCGACGGACGCCGCCGCGCAGCGCCCGCCCTCCATCCGCAGCAGCACGGCGGCGGCGGCGGTGGCGTAGTCGCCGATCTTGCGCTTCTGCTTCTCGTAGGCGTAGCCGGCGCCCGCATGGCCGGAGAAGGCGATCTCGCTGAGGATCTCGTCCTCTGCGCGCGCGGTGTCGTAGGCGCCGAAGTAGAATTCCCGCGCCCTCACCTGCCGCGCGCCCTCCGGGCCGACCAGCGTGAAGGCGGCGTCGAGGCACTGCATCAGGCCGGGCATGTCGTTGCCGGGGTCGCCGTTGGCGAGGTTGCCGCCGATGGTGCCCATGTAGCGCACCTGCGGGTCGGCGATCTGCAGCGCGGCCTCGCGCACCAGCGGCGCGGCCTGCGCGAGCGCGGCGTCCTCGATCAGCATGTGCTGCGTCGTCATGGCGCCGATGCGGACCTCGCCGCCCGAGACCGCGATCCCCGCCAGCCCCTCCACGCCCTGGAGGTCGATGAGATGCGCCGGCGCCGCCATGCGCAGCTTCATCATCGGGATGAGGCTGTGGCCGCCGGCGACCACGCGCGCATCCTCGCCCAGCGACGCGACAAGGCGCGCAGCCTCCTGCACCGTCGCGGGACGGTGGTAGTCGAACGATCCGGGGATCATGCCCCCTCCCTGATGTTGTCTTCGCGCGTTTTGATCGCGCCTGACCTAGAGCTAGCGCGACAGTGCGCCGCAGGAAAGCGGGAATCGCGCCGCCCTTCAGGGAAGCCGGAGCGTGACGGCGGGGCCGGGGTCGACGTCGGGCGCCAGGACGAGCTCAGGCGCCGTCGCCTCGCGGATCAGCCGGTACTTCACCAGCGCGTCCGAATACTCGCGGTAGAACGCAAGCACCGCGTCCCACGGCCCGCTGACCTGACGCATCCCCGAGATGAAGGCCACCAGCACGCCGACGGTCGTCTCGCCCCTGACGGCCATCGCCCCGCCGACCAGCAGCACCAGCATCAGCGCGCCCTTCTCCGTCGCGCTGAGCAGGGCCTTGAGGGTCGCCTTGAACACGTTCATGCGCAGGCGCAGCCGGTATGCGAGGCGCAGCTCGCCGAGCGCGAGACGGCCGGCGCCGCGCGCCGCGCCGGCGCCGATGTCCTGCGCCGCGCGGCGGACCGCCTTCACCCGCCGCGCCGACATCCGGTTGATGCGCTGCTGGATCAGCGGGGTCATGAGCGCCTGCAGCGCCAGGCCGCCCACGCCGATCGCCGCGAGGCCCGGCTCGGTCGCCGCCATGAAGCCGAAGACGCCCAGCAGGGCGCCGCCCTCCACCAGCGGCACGTTGATCGCCTCCGCCGCGAAGCCGCCCAGCGGATAGGCCTCCTCCGCGACGATGGCCGTCACGGGGCCGGCGGCCCGCGCCCGTTCCGGTTCCCCGCGTCTGAGCTGGGCGTCGAGCACGCGCTGCCGAAGATACCGCGCGACATGCGCGGCGATGAGGCCCCTTGCGTAGTAGATCGCGAACTTCACGCCCGCGGCCGCCAGCATGGCCGCGGCGAAGGCGAGGACGAGCAGCCCGAGCAGCGAGAGGTCGCCGGCAGGGATCGCGTCGTCGATGATCCGCCGCTGCACCTCGAGCGGCAGCACCGAGAGCGGCGGGATCAGCAGCGCCATCAGGATCACCGCGACCTGCTGGGCGGCGCTGCGCCGAAGGATCAGCGTGTAGATGCTCTCGGGCAGGGGCCCGCGGTCGAAACGCCGCACTCGTCGCTCCTCCGACGGGGTGCGCCGACGCCGGCGCGAGATGAAGGAACTGTGAACATCGGGCGCCGGGGAACCGCCCGCAAGCGGCTCACGCCTTGCGGGGCGGCTTGCCGAAGCGCATTCCCGGCGCCGACAGCCGGTCCGCCCCGCCGATCCAGGCGTAGGCGAGCAGGCATGGCGCCTTGTCGCCGACCGTGATGCGGTGGTGCTGGCCAGGGCGGTTGAGGATCAGCGACCCCGGCGCGTACACCGCCGCGTCGTTCTCCGACCACGCGCCGGCGAGCGAGACGTAGCTCTCCTCGATCCCCTCATGGGCGTGCTGCGGATAGACCGCGCCGGGACTGAACAGCACGAGCCCGAGGATGACCTCGTCCGAGGCGACAGGGCCGCGCGGCCCGGCGAGCTCGGCGAAGGCGTAGCGGCTCGCGAGCGCGCCGGGCATCCGGTCATAGCCGTACTCCCACGCGAGCTCGGGCGCGACGCGGCTCAGCGTGCGCCCCATGGAGGCGAGCGGGCCGTTGGCCGCGAGGTCGAGCGCCCGCGGCAGATGCGCGGTGACGGGGCGGCTTTCCGGCTGGCGCGGGATGAAGGGCGGATTTGACTGCATCAGCCGCCCCAGCGCGTCGCGCACCCGCTTCTGGTGGCTGCGGATGATCGCGCTGCCGCCGGCTGAGCTGCGCCGGTAGACCTCGTCGAGGTCGGTCAGAAGCCAGCGCCAGTCCGCCCATTGCGAGAGGCGCTGGGGGGCGGGCTCCGGCGCCGGGGCAGGTTCGGGTTCGGGCTCGGGTTCCCGCGGCGCCCCGGTCGCCCCGTCGCAGGCGCTGCCGGTCGCGGTTTCGGCCGCGGGTCCGGCCGCGCCGGTCACGACGCGCCCATCCCGATGCGCATGGCCAGCCGGCGCGCGAAGGGCAGGCGGGCGACGGCGGCGAGACCCAGCCGGCGCAGGTCGCGCAGCGGCTGCGCCTCGGCGCGCGCCGCGCGGTTCAGAGCGTCCACCCCGGCCACCCGCGCGAGCGTCTCGGGCTGGCGCCGGCGGGCGTAGGCCGAGAGCAGCGCGGGGCCGCCGATGTCCTCGCCGCGCTCCCGCGCCGAGGCGAGGCGGCCGGCGAGATCCTCCAGATCGGCCAGCGACATGTTGAGCCCCTGCGCCCCGATGGGCGGGATGACGTGGACCGCCTCGGCGATCAGCGCGGTCCGGCGCGCGGTCATCGCCGTGGAGACCTGCCCGACGATCGGCCAGGCGGCCATGCGCCCGACGCGCTCCAGCCTGCCGAGCACGTCGAGCCCGCGGTAGTTCAGCGCCCCGTGGAAGGCGGCGTCGTCCATCGCCGCCAGCCGGTCCGCCTCGGCCGCGGGGGCCATCCACACGACCGAGGACATGTGGCGCCCGTCATGGTCCTGCATCGGCACCAGCGTGAACGGCCCGCCGGCGCGGTGGATCTCCGTCGAGACGCCGCCATGGGGGCGGGGGTGGCTCACGGCGAAGACCAGCGCCTTCTGGCCGTAATCCCAGCGCCGCGCCGAGACGCCGGCGAAGCGCCGCACCGCGCTGTCGCGCCCGTCCGCCCCGATCACGAGGCGCGCGCGCAGCGCCGTCCCGTCGCCGAGCCGGGCGAGCGCGGCGTCCTCCCGCAGGGTCAGCGCCTCCAGCGCCGCGGGCGCGCGCACCGGGACGTCGAGCGCGGCCAGACGCTCCTGCAGCGCCGCGCGCGCGGCGGCGTTCTGCACGTTCCAGCCGAACGGGCGGTCGCCGACCTCGCCGCTGTCGAAGTCCGCCGTCTCCCGCGCGACGTTCTCCCGCCCGCCGGCGTCGAGGATGCGCATGGTCCAGAGCGCCTCGGCGCCGGCGCCCATCGCCTCCCAGGCGCCGGCGCGGCGCAGCGTCTCGACGGCCGGCTGCAGGAAGGCGGTGGTGCGCAGGTCTGCCCCCGCCTGCGCCACGTCTGTCGGCGGCGGCGCGGCGCGGTCGGCCAGGACGACGGAGAAGCCGTCCGACGCCAGCCGCGCCGCCGCCGCCATGCCGGCGAGGCCGCCGCCGACCACGAGGATGTCGATGCGCTCCATGGGCGGTCCCTCTCAGGCGGCGATTCGGGTCAGGAAGGCGGCGAGGTCGTCGGCGACGTGGTGGACGTGATCCTGACGCGCCTCGGCCGCGTCGGCGGGACGCCAGATCGTCGCCATGCCGAGCTCGGACGGCACGCGGAGGTTGCGCTGACAGTCCTCCACCATCGCACCGAGCAGCGGGTCGAAGCCGTCGGCGCCGAAGACGGTCTCGAAGGCGGCGCGCTGGGGCTTCACGACATAGCCGGCGTCCTCGACGCCATAGACCGCCTCGAAACAGCCCGAGAGCCCGAGCGCGGCGGCGACGCCGGCGCCATGGGCGCGCGACCCGTTGGTGTAGATCACCTTGCGGCCCGGCAGCGCGTCGATGGCGTCGCGCAGCGCGTGATCCTGCGCGACGGCGCTGAGGTCGATGGCGTGCACGTCGTCGAGGAACGGGTCCGGCGCGACGCCGTGCCGCGCCATCAGCCCCGCCAGCGTGGTGCCGTGGGCGTGGAAATACTCCACCCGCAGGGCCTCCGCCGCCTCGCGGCTGATCGAGAGCGCGCGCATCACATAGTCGGTGATGCGCGCGCTCACCTGCTCCCACAGGCCGAGGCCGGGGGCGTAGAGGGTGTTGTCGAGATCGAACACCCAGGTTTCGACGGCGCGCAGGCCGTGCGGCTCAGTCCAGCGGGTCATGCTTCAGCGCCACGCCGTTCATGCAGTAGCGCAGGCCCGTGGGCTTCGGCCCGTCGGGAAAGACGTGGCCGAGATGGGCGTCGCAGCGGGCGCAGAGCACCTCCGTTCGCCGCATCAGCCAGCTCCGGTCCTCCTTCTCCGCCACCGCCTCGTGGTCGATCGGCCGGAAGAAGCTCGGCCATCCGGTGCCGCTGTCGAACTTGGCGTCGCTCTCGAAGAGCGGCGCGTCGCAGCATGCGCAGCGGTAGACCGCGGCTCCCTTGGGGAAGTCGTCATGGGTGAAGGCGCGTTCGGTGCCGTGCTTGCGTGTCACGCGGTAGGCCTCGTCCGAGAGCTGGGTGCGCCACTCCGCGTCGGTCTTGACGATTTTATCCATTCCATCCCACTCATTTTTTGCGCCTTCGTGACGCGGCTGCGCGGCGCGTCACGCCTATGTCGCAACGGTGTTGTATCGCAGGCTCGACATAGCTCGCAAAGACGGTGTGCGGAGGGGTGATGCCGGTCTTTTTACGGGGACGCTACGCGGTTCGGCTTGCGATGGGCGAGGAGGACGTGCGGGCCGCCCAGCGCCTGCGTTACCTCACCTTCATCGAGGGCCGCGGCATGGCGCCGGCGAAGGAGGGGCCGCGGGCGCAGGGGCTGGACGCCGACGATCTCGACGCCGCCTGCGACCACATGCTGGTCGAGGACAAGCGCTCGGGCCAGCTCGTGTGCTGCTTCCGGATGATGCGGCTGGACGACGGCTCCCAGATCGCCCGCAGCTACTCGGCGCGCTACTACGACCTCTCCGCGCTGGCGGACTATCCCGGCCCGATGGTCGAGATGGGGCGCTTCTGCATCCACCCCGCCTTTCGCGACCCCGACGTGCTGCGCGCGGCCTGGGGCGCGATGACGCGCTACGTCGACGAGCGCAAGGTCGGGATGCTGTTCGGCTGCTCCAGCTTCGAAGGGGTGGACGCCGAGGGCTACATGGACGCCTTCGCTCTGCTGAAGGAGCGCCATCTCGCGCCGCCGCGGTGGCTGCCGCGCGTCAAGGCGCCCAAGGTGTTCCGCTTCGCCTCGATGCTCGGCCTGCGCCGGCCCGACATGAAACTCGCGATGCGGCGCATGCCGCCGCTGCTGCGCACCTATCTCGTGATGGGGGGGTGGGTCTCCGACCACGCGGTGATCGACAACGACCTCAACACCCTGCACGTCTTCACCGGGGTCGAGATCGCGCGCGTGCCGGAGGCCCGCGTCAGGCTGCTGCGCGGGGCGTGACCGTCCCGGCTCCGATCGCGGGGGGCCGCGCTGGACTGGATCGCGCCGGCCTGAGCTGCGCCGGCCTGAGCTGCGCCGGCCTGAGCTGCGCCGGCCTGAGCTGCGCCGGCCTGAGCTGCGCCGGCCTGAGCTGCGCCGGCCTCGACCGCGCCGGACCGGGCCGCGCTGGACTGGGCGCGCCGCCTGGCGCAGTCTGCCGGTCATGATCCGCCATCCCTTCCTCGCGGCGCTCGCCGCACCGCCCTCGGCCGAGACCGCCGCCTTCAACGCCGCGCTGGAGGCGCAGCTCGCCGTGCTGCCGGCGACCCATGAGGCGCCGCCCGAAGTCACCCGCGCGGCGCGCGCCGCCGGCAAGGGCGTGTTTCCGCCCGGCGGGCCGCTCGACAGCGCCGCTTGGCGGCCGGCCCCGACGCCGCAGGGCCGCGTGCGGGTGACGACGCCGCGCGGCGCGGCGGGCGCCGCCCCGCGCGGCGTGTTCCTCCATGTCCATGGCGGCGGCTGGACGCTGGGCGCGCCCGAATACTGCGATGTGGCGAACGCCGCGCTCGCGGAGGCGACCGGCTGGACGGTCGTCTCGGCCCCCTACCGCCTCGCCCCGGAACATCCCTGGCCGGCCTGCGCCGACGACGTCGAAGCCGCGGCGCTTTGGCTGGCGCAGGAGGCCGGCGCATCCTTCGGGACCGAGCGGCTCGCCATCGGCGGCGAGAGCGCCGGCGCGCATCTGGCGATGGTGGCGCTGCTTCGCCTGCGCGACCGTGGCGCGACCTCGGAGGGCGCAGTCGGCGGGCCGGGCGGGACGTTCCGCGGCGCCGTCCTGAACTACGGCGCGTTCGATCTGTCGATGACGCCCTCCATGCGCGCATGGGGAGAGCGCAAGCTCGTGCTGTCGACGCCGACGGTGGCGTGGTTCGTCGCCAACCTCGCGCTGGACGATCCGGCGAGCCCCGCCGTCTCGCCGCTGCGCGCGGCGCTTCGCGGGCTTCCCCCGACGCTCCTGCAGGTCGGCACCGCCGATCCGCTGATCGACGACACCACCTTCATGGCCGCGCGGCTCGCCGCGGCCGGCGCGCCCGTCGATCTGCGCATCCACCCCGGCGGCGTGCACGCCTTCGACGCCTTCGACCTCGCCATCGCGCGCGACGCCCGCGCGGCCGCAGCCGGTTTCCTCAACGCAATCGCGTGAGCGCGCTGGCGTCGCGGGGTCCGGGCGCGTAGCTGAGGCGCAGGCGAGGGGAGTGGGCCAATGATCCGTTTCATCGGCGCCGCGCTGCTGATCGCAGGCGCGGCGGGGCTGGCGTGGGACGTCGCTTCATGGCTCGGCGGGGCCGGCTTCCGGCTGCATGCGATCGGCGAGGCGTGGTTCACGCTCCACCCAGACAGCCTGCAACTCGCTCAGCCGGCGCTGGAGCGCCATGTCGCGCCGTTCCTTTGGGATCCGGTGATGCTGACGATCCTCGAGGCGCCCGTAGTCTCCGCCGGCGGCGTCGGGCTCCTGCTTCTCCTGCTCGCGAGGCGCTGACGCCCTCAGAGCAGCGCGAGCCCGCTGACGCAGAGCAGGAAGGCCGCCGCGGCGCGGATCACGCCGCCGGGCGCGGACCGGGCGGCCCTGGCGCCGAACGGCGCCGCGCCTGCGGCGGCGGCGGCGGCGGCGAGGCCCGCAGGCAGGTTCACCGCCCCCAGTGAAAAGGGCGCGGCCGCCGTCGGGGCGAGCAGCGCCAGCGGCAGGAGCGCGGCGCCGCAGGCGAGGGCGCCGAGCGCCGCGCCCGCCGCGGCCCGTCGCGTCTCGCCTTCTCCGAGCCGCGCCAGCAGCGCCGAGTAGGTCGCGCCGCCCCCCAGCGCGCCCATCGCCGACACCGCGCCCAGACCCGCGCCGAGGCCGAAACGCAGCACGCGGCCCGGCGCGGCGATGGCGCGGCCGTCGTCGAGCAGGAGGCGCGCGCCGGCCGCGAGCAGCGTCGCGCCGGCCGCGCCCGCGACGAGGGCGGGCGACAGCAGCGCCGCCCCGACCCCGGCGGCGAGGCCGCCGAGCGCCGCGGCGGGCGCCCAGCGCCGCAGCGTCTCGACGTCCAGCGCGCCCGAACGCCAGTGCGCCGCCGCGGCTTGCGCCGAGAGCAGCGTCACCGCGAGCAGGGCGGCGCCGAGGCAGAGCTGGAAGCCGGCGGGCGCGGGCGGCGCTGCGCCCGCCGCTGGCAGCATCTGGCACAGGAGCGCGAGCGCGAAGCCGCCGCCGCCGACGCGCAGCGCCCCCATCGCCGCGCCGGTCAGGCCGCCTGCGAGCGCCGCCGCCCCCAGCAGCGCCGCGAGTTCGAGCCAGCTGTTCACGCCGCCCGCGCCTCTGGCGAGACCGCGCGGAGCGCCGCCAGCACCAGCTCCGGCCCTGCGCCGGGGGCGCGCGCGTCCTCCGTCAGCATCCGACGCCAGCGCCGCGCGCCCGGCCGACCGGCGAACAGCCCCAGCATGTGGCGCGTGACGACGGTCATCGGCGCCCCTTCGCTCACGGTCGCCTCGATGTGGTCGAGCATCCCGCGCGCCGCCGCCTCGGGGGACACCGGCGCCGTGAACTGGCCGAAGATCCGCGCGTCCGCGTCGCCGAGGATCGCCACGGGGTCGTGATAGGCCGCCCGCCCCACCATCGCGCCGTCGAGCCCGTCCGCCAGCCGGTCCTCGACCGCTGCCAGATCGCCGAGGCCCCCGTTCGCGACGATGGTCAGGTCGGGCCGCGCGCGCTTGAGCTGCGCGACGAGCGGATGGTCGAGCGGGGGAATGTCCCGGTTTTCCTTCGGACTGAGCCCCTTGAGCCACGCCTTCCGGGCGTGGACCGTGAAGCGCCGGACGCCCGCCGCCGCCACTGCGTCCACGAAGGCGGGCAGGGTGGTCCGCGGATCCTGCTCGTCGACGCCGATGCGGCACTTCACGGTGATCTCCACGCCCCCCGAGGCCTCGATCATGGCGGCGACGCAGTCGGCCACCAGCGCCGGCTCGCGCATCAGGCAGGCCCCGAAGGCGCCGGACTGAACCCTGTCCGACGGGCAGCCGACGTTGAGATTGATCTCGCAGAAACCCATCGGCGCGGCGATGCGCACGGCCTCGGCCAGCTCGCCCGGGTTCGAGCCGCCGAGCTGCAGCGCCAGCGGATGCTCCATCGCGTCATGGCGCAGCAGGCGCGAGGCGTCTCCCCGCGCGACCGCCGTCGCCGTCACCATCTCCGTATAGAGCAGCGCCCGGCGCGACAGCAGCCGGTGCAGCCGACGGCAATGCCGATCCGTCCAATCCATCATGGGCGCAACACTTAATCTAGATGATGAGGTTTTAGGATAAGTGTCTGTTTCAGCAGTCATTTATCCAGGTCTCTCAAGGTTGCTCTCTGCTGGTCTGGACGGCCGAATCGGCCTCAATCGGGATGAATCAGGTGTGCGTCGGAGAGCGCCGTGTCAGGCTCGGACTATGACTTCAATCATCAAGGGAGTCACGACGACCGGTGCGACCTAGCGGGTCCAGGTCCGCCGGAAATGCGAGGAGCCGATCTTCAGGACGGGTAGAGGACGAAGGGCCAGGCGCGTCGGCGTCGACACAGGCGAGTGGATGAGGCGGTGGAACACGGCCCTCGCCTACGCAGACGACATCGGTCCCGTCCCGCCGGTTCCAGGCCTGGCATGCCCGACGCCGTCCGCTCGTCCGCGACGCAGCCTGCGGTTTCGGCGCCGAAGCGCACGTCAAGCCGTTGATTGCAAGGGCAGGGGCGTTATCCGGGGCCAGAGTTCATCCAGGTTCGGGATGCGGGCGGGCAGGTTCAGTCGAAGGCGATCTGGACCTTCATCGCGCGGGTGCGGTCGCCGGCGAGCATGAACGCCTGCTCCGCATCCGCCAGCGCCAACGTGTCGGTGATCAGCGGCTTTGCGTCGATCAGTCCCTTGCGCATCATGTCGACTGCGGTCGCGAACTCGGCGTGGAAGCGGAAGGAGCCCTTCAGGACCAGCTCCTTGGCGGTCAGGGCCTGCATCGGCACGGTCATGTCGCCGCCAAGGCCGAGCTGCACGATGGTCGCCGCCGGCCTCAGCGCGCCGATGGCCGCGGCCAGCGCCTGCGCCGCGCCCGAGCATTCCAGCAGGACGTCGAACGTCCCCTTGTCGGCGCCGAACGGGGCCAGCGCCTGCGGATCGGCGGCCATGTCGAGCGTGACGTCGGCGCCGGCGGCGCGCGCCATGCCCAGCGTGAAGGCGGTGAGGTCCGTCGCGACGATCTCCTGCGCGCCGGCGCGGCGCGCGGCGAGGATCGCCAGAAGGCCGATCGGGCCGCACCCCGTCACCAGCACGCGCCTGCCGACCAGCCCGCCCGCCTGGCGCACGGCGTGGAGGCAGACGGCGAGCGGCTCCGCCATCGCCGCCTCGCCCGGCGTCAGTCCGTCGGCGGGCGCGCATTGCGCCGCATCGGCGATCAGGCGGTCGCGGAACGCTCCCTGGATGTGCGGGAACGGCATCGCAGAGCCGTAGAAGCGCATGTCGAGGCAGTGGTTCGGCAGTCCCTCGAGGCAGTAGCGGCACGCGCCGCAGGGCCGCGACGGCGAGACGGCGACCAGCTGCCCTTCCGAGAGCCCCCTGACGCCCGGCCCGAGCGCGGCGATGCGCCCGGCCACCTCATGTCCGAGGATCATCGGCTCGCGCAGCCGCACCGCGCCGAAGCCGCCGTGGTTGTAGTAATGCAGGTCCGAGCCGCAGACGCCGCCCGAAACGATGCGCACCAGCACCTCGCCGGCGCCGGGGGCCTCCTCGGGCCGCTCCTCGATCCTCAGATCCTTCGGGCCGTGGATGACGATGGCTTTCATGGCGGCGACCTCAGACCATTGTGGCGGGGATGGGGCGGCCTGTGAGATGGGCCGCCAGGTTTTCGCGCATCGGCCGCACCATGTCGCGGCGCGTCTCGATGGTTCCCGATACGTGATGCGGCTGGGGCAGGCGGTACGGCGCGGCCAGCATCCACCTGTCGCCGGCAAGCGCGCCGCGACGCAGCGCCAGCGCCACGGCGAGATCGGCCGCGGCCTCCGTCAGGTGGTCCGGCGCGTTCGCCATCCGCGCGCGGCGCTCGGCGCGCCGCGATGTCCACGGCGTCGAAGCCGACGCCTTGGATCGACACGATCTCCGGTCGCCGGCAAGCCTCGATCAGGCTCCACGAGGCGCCGAGGTCGCCGCGGCGGACGACCCGGCGGGTCTCCGGGCCGACGCGCGCGAGAAAGGCGTCGCGATGGTCGGCGTCGAACAGCCGGCGGCCGGTGTGGTTCTCTGCCAGCGCCGCCTCGTCCCAGGCCGGGAGCGGGGCGACCTGCAACGGCGCCGGGTGGATCATCGCAATCCCTTGACTTGTGTTTGTTATCGATACCATACCTTGGGGCGCGGATGTTTGTCGAGAGCGCGGGGAGATGGCGGCGATGCGCAGGGGCGCCGGGCTTTTCGATCTTACCGGGCGGCGCGCGCTCGTCACGGGGTCGTCGCAGGGGATCGGCTTCGCGCTCGCCCGCGGTTTGGCCGAGGCGGGCGCGGCGGTGGCGCTGAACGGGCGCGACGCCGCGAAGCTGGACGCGGCGACCGCCGCGCTGGCGGCGGAGGGTCACGATGCGGCGGCGCTGCCTTTCGACGCGACCGACCATGCCGCCGCGCGGGCGGCGGTGGACGGGTTCGAGGCCGCCGTCGGAGCCATCGACATCCTCGTGAACAACGCCGGGATGCAGCACCGCGCGCCGCTGGAGGAGTTTCCGGCCGAGGCGTTCGAGCGGCTGATGCGCACCAACGTCTCGACCGTGTTCAACGTCGGGCAGGCCTGCGCGCGCCACATGATCGCGCGCGGCGCCGGGCGCATCGTCAACATCGCGAGCGTGCAGACCGCGCTCGCGCGCCCCGGCATCGCGCCCTACACCGCGAGCAAGGGCGCCGTCGCCAATCTCACCAAGGGCATGGCGACGGACTGGGCGAGGCACGGTCTGAACGTGAACGCCATCGCGCCGGGCTATTTCGACACGCCCCTGAACGCCGCCCTCGTCGCTGACCCCGCCTTCAGCGCCTGGCTGGAGAAGCGCACGCCGGCGGGCAGGTGGGGCAGGGTGGAGGAACTGGTGGGCGCCTGCGTGTTCCTCGCCTCCGACGCATCGACCTTCGTCAACGGGCACACGCTGTTCGTGGATGGCGGCGTGACGGCCTCGCTCTGAGCGCGATGCGCCGCGCGGTGGTCATGGGCGTGGCGGGCTGCGGCAAGTCGCTGGTAGGCGCTGCGCTGGCGTCGCGGCTTGGCGCCCTGTGGCGCGACGGCGACGACCTGCACCCGGCCGAGAGCATCGCGAAGATGGCGCGGGGCGAGCCGCTGACCGACGCGGACCGCGCGCCGTGGCTTGCGCGGGTCGGCGAGGCCCTGCGCGACGCCGATGGGCCGGCGCTGATCGGCTGCTCGGCGCTGACGCGTCGCTACCGCGACGCCATCCGCGCGGCCGCGGGCGGCGCGGTGGCGTTCGTGCATCTGAGCGGCTCGCGCGAGCTGATCGCCGGGCGCATGGCGGCGCGGAAGGGGCATTTCATGCCGCTGTCGCTGCTGGACAGCCAGTTCGCGGCGCTGGAGCCGCTGGCGGCGGACGAGACCGGTGTGGTCGTGGAGATCGACGCGGCCCCGGCCGCGGTTACTGCCGCCGCGCTAAAGGGATTGCGGGAGGGGTGCGGATGGACGGACGCTGCTTGCTGATCGGGGCCGGGGCGATGGGGGGCGCGATCGGCGCCCGGCTGCTCGCCACGGGAACGTCGCTGACGGTATTCGACCTCGACCCCGCCCGCGTGGCCGCGCTGTCCGACGCGGGTTCGGCGGCCGCGGGTTCGGCAGGGGAAGGGGCCGCTGGGGCCGAGTGGGTGCTGACCAGCCTCAATTCGGCGCGAATCGTCGAGGCCGCGGTGTTCGGTCCCGGCGGCGCTGCCGAGGGCGCGCGGCCGGGAACGCTGATCGTGGACATGTCCTCGATCGACCCCGAAGCGACGAAGGCGCTCGCCGCGCGCGCCGCGGACCGGGGGCTGCGCTGGGTCGACAGCCCGCTGTCGGGCGGCGCGCCGAAGGCCGCGCTCGGCCAGCTCACGCTGATGATGGGCGGGGCGGAGGCCGACGTGGCCGAGGCGCAGCGCCGCCTCTCGAACGTCGCGGCCAACATGACGCGCATGGGGCCGGCGGGGGCCGGGCAGACCACCAAGCTGATCAACCAGGTGCTCTGCGGCCTCGGCTTCCTCGCCGTGGCCGAGGCGACGCGGCTGGCGCTCGACGCGGGCGTGGACGCCGCGCGCATCCCGCAGGCGCTGAAGGGCGGGCGGGCGGACAGCGCGATCCTGCAGGAATACATGCCGCGCTTCGTCGCGAAGGACTATCGCCGCACGGGCCGCATCGACAACATGGTGAAGGATCTCAACGCCGCGCAGGGTCTCGCCCGACGCACGCACACCGCCATGCCGCTGACCGCCGTCTGCGCCGAGGTGCACCGGATGCTCACCGCCGCGGGTCTGGGCGGCGAGGATCAGGCGGCGCTGATGGAGTTCCTCGGCGGTCCCGACCGGTCGCTGTTCGGGGAGCGCCCGGCATGATCACCCGCTACGCCCTGTTCGAGGGTGCCGTCGCCGAGGGCGCCGAGACCGCCTTCCGCGCCGCCGTGCTGGCGGAGCTTGTCCCTGCGTGGCGGGCATTCCCCGGCGCCGTCGCCGTGCGCGTCGCCTTCGCCGACGGGCGCGACGAGGGCGCGCCGGCAATCCCGCTCATCCTCGCGGTGGACTACCCCGACCAGGCTGCGCTCGACGCCGCCTTGGCGAGCCCGGAGCGGCTGGCGAGCCGGGCCGCCACCGAGCGCGTGACCGCGCGCTTCTTCGCGGGCCGCATCCATCACCATCTGACCGACGCCCACGCCTTTTCCGCCGGAGGCTGAGGCCGGTGTCGCGACGGCCGGTGCGGATGGCTGACGTGGCGCGGGCGGCGGGGCTCTCGCCCATGACGGTCTCGCGCGCCTTCCGCGCCGACGCCGCTGTGGGCAAGGAGACGCGCGCGCGCATCCTGCGCATCGCCGAGGAGATGGGCTACGTGTTCGACGCCGCCGCCTCGGGCCTGCGCTCCCAGCGCACCGGCTTCGTGGCGGTGACGGTGCCCTCGATCAACAACGCCAACTTCGCCGACACCGTGAACGCGCTGTCGCGGGAGCTGGGCCGCGCCGGGCTGCAGGTGCTGCTCGGCTATGACCTCTACGACCCGGCCGAGGAGGAGGCGCTGGTCGAGCAGCTTCTGCGGCGCCGGCCCGAGGCCGTGGTGGTGACGGGCGGCGCGCACACGCCGCGCACGCGGCGGCTGCTGCAGGCGGCCGGGACGCCCGTGATCGAGACCTGGGATCTGCCGGAGCGGCCGGTGCGCCATGTCGTCGGCTTCTCCAACGCCGCCTGCATGGAGACCATGGTCGATCATCTCGTCGCCCGCGGCGCACGCGCCATCGCCTTCATCGGCGGCGACATCAGCGACGACACCCGCGGCGCCGACCGCCGCCGAGGCTTCCAGACCGCGATGCGCCGCCATGGGCTGGACGCCTCGCGCCTGCTGCCGATCGGCGCGCCGCCGGCCTCGATGGCGACCGGCGCCGCGGCGATGGCGGCCGCCCTCGACGAAGGCCTGCGTCCCGACGCGGTGATCGGCGTGTCGGACCTCGCCGCGTTCGGCGCGCTCACCGAGTGCCAGCGCCGGGGCGTGCGCGTGCCGCAGGACGTCATGATCGCGGGCTTCGGCGCCTACGAGATCGCCGCCGTCAGCGTCCCCACCATCACCACCATCGACCCCCACCCTGCCGAGATCGGCCGCGAGGCCGGGGCGCTGGCCGTTCGGCTGCTGGCCGACCCCGCCGAGGACAGGGGCCCGATCCGCATCGAGATCGCGCCCCTGCTGCGCGTCGGCGGCTCGACCTCCTGAGCCTCAGGGCTTCGAGGCTTCGAGGATCGCGTCGACGATCTCGGAGCCGTTGGCCTCGGTGAACCCGGTCCAGACCGACCGGGTCGCCTCCTGGAACGCCGCGCTGTCCACGTCGCGGTTGACCTGCATCCCTGCGGCCTCGAGCGCCGCGACCATCTCCGCCTCCTTCGACGCGGCGAGCGCGCGCTGCATGGCGACGGCGTCGGCCGCCACGTCGACCACCACCTGCCGCAGCTCCGGCGACAGGCCGTCGAAGCGGTTCAGGTTCATCGCCAGCGACAGCGGCGAATAGGCGTGGTTGGTCAGACTCAGATAGTCCTGAACCTCGTGGAACTTGAACGACAGGACGATGGCGACGGGGTGATCCTGGCTGTCCACCACGCCAGTCTCCAGCGCGGTGTAGAGTTCGGCCACCGGCAGCTGCTGCGGGGCGGCGCCGAGGGCGGAGAACATGTCGCCGAGCGCGCGGCTGTTGTTCACCCGCATCTGAAGGCCCGCGACGTCGCCCGGCTCGCGGATCGGGCCGCGGTTGTTGGTCATCTGGCGGAAGCCGTTCTCGGGAAAGCCGAGGCTCTTCATGCCGTGCTGCTCGAACTCCGCGGCGATCGACTGGCCCACCGCGCCGTCGAGCACGCGATAGGCCGTGGCGCGGTCGGCGAACATGAAGGGCAGCTCGAACGCCGAGGCCTTCGGCATCAGCCCAGTCATGTTGTTGAGGCCGACCATGGTGAGGTCGATGATCCCCGAGCGCACGCCGTCGATCATCTGCGCGTCGTTGCCGAGCTGGCCCTGCGGAAAGATCTGCACCGTCAGCGCGCCGTCCGAGCGTTTCTCGAGCTCGTCCTTGAAGAACAGCGCCATCGCATGCTGCGGATCGGACTCCGGCACCGGATGGGCGAACTTCAGCGCCGTCTGCGCGCTGGCGAGATGCGCCCCGCCGAGGGCGAGGACGGCCGCGAGGCCGAGACCGCGAAGCATGGATTTCATGGAACTTCCTCCGGTTGTTTTCACCCGATGAACCAGCGCATCGGGACGATGATGAGCGCGGGGAACGCGATGAACGCCCCGAGCAGGACGGAATAGGCCAACAGGAACGGCGCCGTGCCGCGCACCGCCTGCGAGACGGGCACGCGGCCCACCCCGCACACCACGTTCAGCACGTTGCCTACGGGGGGCGTGATCAGGCCGATGGAGGTGTTGATCACCATCATCAGCCCGAAATAGACGGGGTCGATGCCCGCCAGCTTCACCACCGGCATCAGCAGCGGCGTCAGGATCAGGACGGTGGGCGCCAGATCCATCACCATGCCGACCGCCAGCACGATCAGCATGATGACCAGCATCAGCAGCCGCGGGCTCTCGATCAGCGGCCCGAGAAGCTGGGCGAGCTGCTGCGGCAGCTGCGCCACCGTGATCAGCCACGCCGCCACCATGGCGCAGCCGACGAGGAACATCACCATCGCCGTGGAGCGGCCTGCGTTGATCAGCACGCGCACGAACATCGCCCAGGTCATCTCGCGATAGACCAGCGTCGAGACGGCGATGGCGTAGACTGCGGCGACCACCGCGGCCTCGGTCGGGGTGAACACGCCGAAGCGGATGCCGCCGACGATGATCACCGGCAGCAGCAGCGCCCAGAATCCGTCGCGCAGGGCCAGCAGCCGCTCTCGGGCCGAGGCGCGCGGCAGGACGGCGACCGCCTCGCCGCGCATCAGCCACCACCAGACGGCCATCAGCGTCGCGCCCATCATCAGGCCCGGCGCGATGCCGCCGAGAAACAGGTTCTTGATCGAGATGTTGCCTGCCACGCCGATCAGGATCAGCGGCAGCGATGGCGGGATCACCGGCGCGATGATGCCGCCCGAGGCCAGCAGGCCCAGCGACCGACCCTCCGGATAGCCCGCCTTGCGCATCATCGGATAGAGGATCGAGACCAGCGCCGCAGCGTCCGCCACCGCCGAACCCGACAGGCCCGCCAGCAGCACCGCCGTGAACACGGCGACGTAGCCGAGGCCGCCGCGGCGGTGGCCGACCAGCGTCATCGCCAGCCTGACGATCCGCTGCGAGAGCCCGCCGCACGACATCACCTCGCCCGCGACGAGAAAGAAGGGGATCGCCAGCAGAGGGAAGCTGTCCACGCCGTTCAGCAGCGACTGCGCGAGGATGTCGGCGCTGAACAGGTCCATCTGAAGCATCAGCGCCATCGAGGAGAGCAGCAGCGCGAAGGCGACCGGCAGGCCGAGCAGGATCGAACCGACGAGGACCGCGAGAAACAGGACGAGAGTCATGCGTCGTCGTCGCTCTCGGTCAGGGCCGCGGGATCGACGATGCGCACCGCGGCGACGAAGGCCATCAGGACCGACGAGACCACGCCCGCGAGATACATCAGCGCCGACGGCAGGCCCGTCAGCGGCGAGATGTTGGACCAGTTGGCGTTCATCTGCCGGAATGCGCCCCAGAACAGCATCAGCACCGAGACGAGGATCACCGCATGGGCCAGCCGCCGCAGCAGCGGCATGGCGCGCGGCAGCAGCGCCTCGGCGAACTCGGAGACGGCGAGGTGCTCGCCCCGGCGCAGAACGACCGCCGCGCCCAGCATCACGAGCCAGACGAGGCCCAGTCGCGACAGCTCTACCGACTGGCGCAGGCCGGTGGCGAAGCCGTAGCGCAGCACGACATTCGCGAACACGATAACGATCATGAAGGCGAGAAGCGCCGCCATCACCACGTCGACGGTTCGCCACAACCAGCGAAGGCCCCGGATCATCGGCGCACCCTCCATGCTGCCGCCGTCGCGCCACGGCGGGTTTCGACGCGCGACTTCCGGGGGGCGGGGAGGGGAGCGCGCCGCGCCGCCCCGAGGATGTCAGCGCTCATGGGCGCCCACGGGGGAGAAGCGGAACGCCTCCCGCCCAGGCGCGTCGGTCTCCTCTTCCGACCTGCCGCCATGCGCGACGAGGATGCGGCGGAGGAACACGAAGGGCGGTTCGTCGGCGCGGCCCCCTCGGCGCGGCCCGATGGCCTCGGCGGTCGCCGCCCCCGCGTCGTCGCCCATGCGCATCAGGGTGGCGCCGAGTTCCCTGCGCCGGATTGCATCGATATCCCGCCCGACGCCGCCCCGGTCGGGCGAGACGATGTCGCCCTGCCTGGCGCCGGGAAGCGCCTCCACGCCGGTCATCGCCATCGCTGCGCCGGCGTCTTGGATTGGCCGCGCTGGGCGCCGGAGCGGATGGACCAGCCCGCCGCCAGCGCGACCAGACCGTTCCCCACCGGCGCGGTCGTCACCGGAGATCGTCGGGGCCCCGCCTGCGTAGAGGTCAGGATCGACGCCATTCGGCGCGGTGACGCCGCGCATGCGCGCGACCGGCTGTCTCGCCTCCGGCATCTGCGCCCTTCCTCCCAGCTCCGGCCGGTCGCTGGAGGCGTTCTCCCTCCTCGACGCCGGCTCTGTGTTATCGATACCATATGGATCGGGGGTTCACTCTGTCAACGGTGGATCGACGTGCGCGCACCGCGGACCGGCGGCCTGGCGGCGCCGGCTCGGCCATGTTCGTTCTTGACGCTGAAACGGCGAATGAGGGGCGCGAGACCGACGCCATCCTCGACGTCTAGACGGGCTCGGCGCCATCGACCCCGGCGGCGCTCTCGATCGGCTGGACCGCCGCGGCGGTTCTGCTGGCGATCGGCGAGGACGCCGACCGCGTCATCGTCCGCGGCGTCACTTCCGCCGACGGCATTCCCTTCGCCTGACGATCCGCGGTCGCGCCGGCTGGACGAGGCCCCTTCGAAGGCCGGTGGACGCTTGGGCGCGTCCTGGCGCGCGCCCGACCATCGCCGGCGCCCCGGACCAGCGAAATGCCTGGGGCAGAACGCTCAAGTCGCTGTCCGCCGCGCCGCGCCCTGGGGCCCTCCGGTTCGAGCCGCCGGACGGGCGCGGCGGCCCCCGATCTCGTCGCCCTCGATCTGGCCGGCGTCGTGGTCAGGAAGCGTCGCGCAGCCCCCGCGCGCAGACCCAGCTCGCAAGGGCCATGGCGGCGGCGGTCGCGAGGCAGAGCGGCAGGCCGCCCCACTGGAAGCTCAGGCCCGAGAGCAGCGTGCCGAGCAGCCGCCCGGCGGCGTTGGCGCCGTAGTAGAAGCCGACATCCATCGTCACACGGTCGGATCTCGTGAAGGCCAGGATCAGGTAGGAGTGCAGCGCGGAGTTCAGCGCGAACACCACGCCGAACATGAGCAGCCCGCCCACCAGCGTCGCCGTCAGCCATGGCGCGGGCTCGCCCAGCGGCGCGGTCCAGCCCTGCGTCGCTGCCCAGGCCGCCGCGGCGAGGCCGGCCGGGATCAGCGCCAGAACGAAGGCCAAGGACGCGGCGAGCCGCGCGATCTCCGCCACCGGGCGCTCCCTCGCGCGCAGCAGCGCCGGCGCCGCCGCCTGCACCGCGCCGTAGCCGATGATCCAGAGCGCCATGAACGTCCCGACGAGAAAGAACGCCTCGCGTCGCCCCTCCGCCGTGCCGTCCGACAGCACGCCGTAGAAGTAGATCGGGACGCCCACCACGAACCACACGTCGCGCGCGCCGAACAGGAACAGCCGCGCCGCCGACAGTCGGTCGATGCGCGGATCGCCCGAGCGCAGGCGCCCGATCTCGTCCTTCGGGCGGCCCCGCGGCAGGCCCGCCGGCATGAACAGCGCCACCGCCCCGAGGATCGCCGCCAGCACCGCCGCCATCCCGAGCGCCGCGCCGTCGAAGCCCGCCGCGCCGAGCAGCGCCGCGCCGAGCAGGAAGCCCAGGCCCTTCACGGCGTTCTTGGAGCCGGTCAGCGCCGCCACCCAGCGGAACAGGCCCCCGCCCTCGGCCGGCGCCAGCAGCTTCACCGCACTCTTGGCGCCCATCTTGGCGAGATCCTTCGCGACGCCGGAGACGCCCTGCGCCACCATGACGAAGGCCACGGAGACCGCGACCGTCCATGACGGATCGAGCTGCGACAGCGCGATCAGCGCCACGATCTGCAGCGACAGGCCGGCATAGAGCGTCGTCGTCAGCCCGAAGCGCGCCGCGATCCAGCCTGCGCAGAGGTTGGTGACGATGCCCGCGACCTCGTAGAGCAGGAACAGCCAGGCCAGCGTGATCGGCGAGAAGCCCAGGCTGTTGAAATGCAGCAGCACCAGCATCCGCAACGCGCCGTCGGTCAGCATGAAGGCCCAATAGGCCGCCGTCACCGCAGCATAGGCCGCCAGCGGGCGCGGCGGCGCCGTCAGCGGCGCGTTCATGTCGCCGCCGCCATCATGCGCACGACGTCGGCCAGCCGGAAGGCGTAGCCCATCTCGTTGTCGTACCAGGCGTAGACCTTCACCTGCGTGTCGTTGACGACCATCGTGCTGCCGGCGTCCACGACGCCGGAGCGGGTGTCGTTGAGATAGTCCGCGCCCACCAGCGGCCGGGTCTCGAAGCCGAGCACGCCCTTCAGCGGGCCGTCGGCGGCGGCGGCGAACAGCGCGTTGACCTCCTCGACCGTCGTGGCGCGCTCCACCTCGAACACGCAGTCGGTGATCGAGGCCGTCACCAGCGGCACGCGCACGGCGTGGCCGTTCAGCCGGCCCTTCAGCTCGGGATAGATCAGCGTGATCGCGGTCGCCGAACCGGTGGTGGTGGGGATCATCGAGGTCAGCGCCGAGCGGGCGCGGCGCGCGTCCTTCATCGGCCGGTCGAGGATGGTCTGGGTGTTGGTGACGCAGTGGATGGTCGTGATCGAGCCGTGGCGGATGCCGAGCGCCTCGTGGACGACCTTCACCACCGGCGCGAGGCAGTTGGTGGTGCAGGAGGCGGCCGTGACGATGCGGTGCGCCGCCGGGTCGAACAGGTGCTGGTTCACGCCCCAGACAAGGTTCAGCGCGCCGCCGTCCTTCACCGGCGCCGACACGGCGACCCGCTTCACGCCGGCGGCGAAGTAGGGCGCGATCTTCTCGGCGGTCTTGAAGACGCCGGTGCAGTCCACCACCAGATCGACGCCGAGATCAGTGAGCGGCAGATCCTCGATGCGCTTCTCGCAGGCGACGCGCACGCGGCGGTCGTTGATCGCGAGCCTGTCGCCATCGGCTTCGAGCCGGGCGCCCCAGCGGCCGTGGATGCTGTCGAACTCCAGGAAATGCGCGTGGGCGGCGGCGTCGCCCACCACGTCGTTGATCAGCACCAGCTCATGGCCGAGCCCCTCCGCCTCAAAGGCGCGGAGCACGAGCTTGCCGATGCGGCCGAGGCCGTTGAGGGCGATGCGGGCCATGGGGCCTCCGTCAGGGGAACCAGTGTTTCGTGCGGTTGGCGAAGGCGACGAGCGACAGCATCACCGGCACCTCGACCAGCACGCCGACCACGGTGGCCAGCGCCGCGCCTGAGCCGAGGCCGAACAGGCTGATCGCCACCGCCACCGCCAGTTCGAAGAAGTTCGACGTGCCGATCAGCGCGCAGGGCGCGGCGATGCTGAAGGGCAGCCGCCAGAGCCACGCCGCGGCGTAGGCGAGCGCGAAGATCAGGTAGGACTGCAGCACCAGCGGCGTCGCGATCATCGCGATCACCGCCGGCCGCTCGAGGATCACGCCGCCCTGGAAGCCGAAGAGCAGCACCACGGTCCCGAGCAGCGCCGCCACCGTCACGGGCTTGAGCCGCGCGCCGAAGGCCTCCACCGCCATCGGCCCGCCCGAGCGCATCAGCCGCCCCCGCGTCAGCGCCCCCGCGATCAGCGGGATCACGATGTAGAGCAGCACCGACAGCAGCAGCGTCTCCCAGGGCACGACGATGTCGGTGAGACCCAGCAGTAGCGCGACGATCGGCGCGAAGGCGAACACCATGATCACGTCGTTCACCGACACCTGCACCAGCGTGTAGGCGGGGTCTCCACGCGTCAGCTGCGACCAGACGAACACCATCGCCGTGCAGGGCGCGGCGCCGAGCAGGATCACCCCGGCCAGATAGGCCTGCGCGTCCTCCGGCGGGATGAAGCCTGCGAAGACATGCTCGAAGAACAACACCCCCAGCGCGGCCATGGTGAAGGGCTTGACCAGCCAGTTGACGACCAGCGTCACCACGACGCCCTTGGGCTTGCGCCCCACCTCGGCGATGGCCGCGAAATCCACCGCGACCATCATCGGATAGACCATGGCCCAGATCAGCACGGCCACGGCGAGGTTGACCGACGCGACCTCGAACGCCGCCAGCGCCGCGAAGAGCCCCGGCGCCAGCGCGCCGAGGATGAGGCCGGCGGCGATGGCGAGCGCGACCCAGAGCGAAAGCCAGCGCTCGAAGGGTCCCAGCCCGCCCGGGGCGGCGGCGACGGCGTCGGTCATGCTCGGCCTTTTTGTCGGGGATGTCGGGCGGCGCTGGCTTCAGGCGACCGGGACCGCCTGGGCCCCGCCGATGTCGTCGACCGCCTTCTGGAGGGCGATCCGGTCCAGCTTGTCGAAGGACAGGTTCACGAAGGCGCCGATGCGGTGCTTCAGCATCCGGTAGGCCTCGGCGAAGGCGACGGCGCGCTCGGCCTCCGTCCCCGTCGCCGCCACCGGGTCGGGCACGCCCCAGTGTCCGGTGATGGTCTGACCCGCCCAGGGCGCGCAGTCCTCGTTCGCGGCGTTGTCGCAGACCGTGAAGGCGAAGTCGAAATGCGGCGCGCCCGGCCCCTGGAACTCCGAGACGTGCTTGGCGCGCAGGCCCGAGACGTCGTGGCCGAGCTTCTCCAGCTGGGCGATGGCGAAAGGATTGAGCTCGGAGCGCGGCCGCGTCCCGGCGGAATGGGCGACGAAGCGGCCCGCGCCCTCGCGGCTCAGGATCGCCTCGGCGAAGATGGAGCGGGCGGAGTTGCCGCTGCAGATGAACAGCACGGTGTAGCTCTTGTCGCTCATGACGTCCTCCCCCGGGGCGTGCAGGCGCCGCGCGGCCGCAGCGCAGAGATCAGGCCGACCGCGGCAGCAGTCGAGCGCGAGATAGTCGATCAGGCCCCCCGTCGCCGCGAGGTCGAGGCGGTAGCGGATCAGTTTGCCGTCGCGCTCGCCGCGGATCAGCCCGGCGCGCGCCAGATGCGCGAGATGCGCCGAGGCGTTGTTGGGCCGCAGACCCACCGCCGTCGCGATCTCTCCGGCGGGCACGCCCTCCGGGGCGCGACGCGCCAGCAGGCGGAAGATCGCCAGCCGGTGCGTCTGGCCAAGCGCGGCGAAGAGGTCGGAGGGGTCTTGCATCATGTCCATACGATACAACGATTCATGATTCGTGGAAGTGAAATCGACGCGCCGCACCCGCCCGCCGACGTCGCGCGGGGCCGACCGCTGCTACCGCGGGCGTAGGGCGGCGCCCCTGCAAAATCCGCGAAGGGCGTGCGGCGCGTTGATGGGATCGCGCGTATCTGTTCGAGTGGACCCGACCTCAGCGCGGACGAAGCCTCCATGGACGCTACCCAGATCACGATATCGGCGATCCTGATCGCCACCATGGCGCTGTTTCTCTGGGGGCGGTTTCGCCATGACGCCGTGGCGCTGGCGTCGCTCATGGCCTGCGTCGTGGCGGGGCTCGTTCCCGCCGCCGACGCGTTCGCCGGCTTCGGCCACCCGGCGGTGATCACGGTCGCCTGCGTGCTGGTGCTGAGCCGGGGGCTGCAGAGCACCGGCGCCGTCGACTGGCTGGCGCGCGCCGTGCTGCCGCGCGAGGCCGGTCGGCTCACGAGCATGGCCGCCCTGATGGGGCTCGGCGCCGTGCTCTCCGGCTTCATGAACAATGTCGGGGCCATGGCGCTGCTGATGCCGGTCGCGGTGCAGGTGGCCGGCCGGCACGGGCTGCCGGCGGGGCGGCTTCTGATGCCCCTTTCCTTCGGGACGATCCTCGGCGGCATGACCACGCTCGTCGGCACGCCGCCGAACCTCATCGTCTCCGGCTTCCGGGCGGAGGCGGGCGGCGGCCACTTCGCGATGTTCGACTTCTCGCCGGTGGGCGCGGCGGTCGCGCTGGCCGGCGTGCTGTTCGTCTCGCTGATCGGCTGGCGGCTCGTGCCCGCGCGCAAGTCCGCCGCCGGCCAGAGTTTCGACACGGGCGCATATCTCACCGAGGTGCGCGTTCCGGAGAAGAGCAGGGCCGTCGGGCTGACGCTGCGCGCCTTCGAGCAGGCGATCGAGGGCAGCGATGCGCAGGTCGTCGCCCTGGTCCGCAACGAGGTGCGGATGAACGCCCCCCATGGCGGCAGGTCGCTGCGCGCCGGCGACGTCGTGGCGCTGGAGGCGGATGTCGACGGCCTCGCCGAGGCGCTCTCGGTGTTCGACATCAGGCTCGAGGCCGAGGAGGGGTCGGGCGCGGCGGCGGAGAAGCCTGCCGACGGCAGGCCCGAGGCGGAGCGGGCGGCCGACGGCGACGAGGCGGCCGGGCGGGGGGCGCCCGCCGGGGGCGACAATGGCGCCGCAGAGGACAGAGCGCGCGACGAGGAACTCGTGCTGCGCGAACTCGCGGTGCTGCCGGGCTCCACCATCGTCGGACGATCGGCGCGCGATCTGCACCTGCGCACGCGCTACGGCCTCAATCTCCTCGCCGTCTCGCGCGCCGGGCGGCCGCCGCGTGCGCGGCTTCGGTCGCTCCGCATCCGCTCGGGGGATCTTCTGCTGATGCAGGGGCCGCAGGAGGTGCTGGCGGACTTCATCTCCGAGACGGGCTGCGTGCCGCTGGGCGAGCGCGACCTGCGCATTCCGGACCGGCGCAAGGCGATGGTTGCCGGCGCGATCATGCTCGGCGCCGTCGGCCTCGTCGCGCTCGGTCTGCTGCCCGCCGCGCCGGCCTTCGTCCTCGGCGTTCTCGCCTCCATGCTGATGCGCACCGTGCCGCCGAGGCAGGTGTACGACGCGATCGACTGGCCGGTGATCGTGCTGCTCGCCGCGCTGCTCCCGGTCGCAGGCGCCATGCAGGCCACCGGCGCGGCCGATCTTCTCGCGACCGGCGTGGTGGGGGCGCTGGCGCAGGGCGACGCCGTCGCCGCGCTGGTGGTTGTGATGGTCATCACCATGTTCCTGTCGGACGTGATGAACAACGCCGCCACCGCGGCCGTTATGTGCCCCATCGCCATCGGCGTGGCCAACAGCCTGGGCGCCGATCTCGACGCGTTCCTGATGGCCGTCGCAGTCGGCGCCTCCTGCGCCTTCCTCACCCCGATCGGCCACCAGAACAACACGCTGATCCTCGGCCCCGGCGGCTTCCGGTTCGGCGATTACTGGCGTCTCGGCCTGCCGCTGGAGGCGCTCGTCGTCGCGGTCAGCGCGCCGCTGCTGCTGATCGTCTGGCCGCTCTGAAGCCGCGGCCGTTCGCAGGCGGCGAGGGGTCAGACCCGGTGCAGGTACAGCTCGTAGTCCACGTCCGGCACGGCGCGCGCGACGCGGGCGTGTTCGGCGGCCTTCACCGCGACCAAGGTGCGGCGCATCTCCTCGCCGAGCGCCTGCCCGAGAAACGTCGAATTCGTCGCCGCGTCGATCGCGGCGGCCCAGTCGCGCGGCATGTCCGCGCCGCGGCCGTCGCGGTAGGCGTCTCCGGTCGTCTCCGGGCCAGGGTCCAGGCGCTCCACGAGCCCCTTGCGCATCCCCGCGAGGACGGCGGCCGCGACAAGGTAGGGGTTGGCGTCGACGCCCGACAGCCGGTGCTCGATGCGCCGGGCGTCCACTTCCCCCGCCGGCACGCGCACGGCCACCGAGCGGTTGTTGGCGCCCCAGCTCGGCGACACGGGCGCGTAACTGCCGCGCGCGAAGCGCCGCCAGCTGTTGGCGTGGGGCGCGAACACCAGCATCGACTCCGCCATGGTCGCCAGCACGCCGCCGATCGCATGGCGCAGCGCGTCGGTCCAGCCCGCGCCGGGGGCTTCGGCGAGCGCGTTGCGGCCCTCGCCGTCGCGCAGGCCCAGATGAAGGTGCATGCCCGAGCCGGCCTGGTCCGCGAACGGCTTGGCCATGAAACAGGCGAGCACGCCATGGGCCCTCGCCTGCGCCCGCACGATCCGCTTCAGCCGCACGAGGTCGTCGGCGGCCCGCACCACGTCGTCGCGATGGCGCAGCGTCAGCTCGTACTGGCCCGGCGCATACTCGGAGATCAGCGTCTCGACCGTGATACCGGCGAGGCCGGCGGCGGCGTAGACGTCGGCGAACAGCGGCTGCATCCCGATCAGGTGATCGACGGAATAGACCTCGGTGCGGCCGGAGCGCCGGCCGTCCAGCACGTCCCGCGCGGGCTGGAGCCGGCCGCCGCCGTCGCGCTCGGGCTCCAGCAGGAAGAACTCCAGTTCGAAGGCCGCGGTCGGATGCAGGCCCAGCTCGGCCATCGCCGCGACCTGCGCCGAAAGCGCGTGGCGCGGGTCCGACAGCATCGGCGCGCCGTCGAGATGGTGTTGCGACAGGAACAGCTCGGCGCGCGCGGGAACGGTTCCGTGCAGGGCCGCCAGCGTTCCCGGAACCGGCCAGGCGCGCATGTCGGCGTCGCCTGCGTCCCAGATCAGCCCGGTCTCGTGGACGTCCTCGCCCACGATGTCGAGGCCGAGGATCGAGATCGGCAGGTGCCGCCCCTGCCGGTAGAGCGCAAGCAGCTCGTGGCGCCGGATGATCTTGCCGCGGCCGACGCCGTTGCTGTCATGCAGCAGGATGTCGACCGCCTCGATCCCGGGATGCGCGGCGAGGAACGCCTCGGCCTCCTCCGGCGCGGCCCCTGTCGGGGAGGTCTCAGCCATGACGGGGCGACGTCAGGTCGTCGAGCACGTCGCCGAAGGCGCGGATCAGGCGGTCGACCCGCGCCCGCCCGGTCGCCGGGCTCACCAGCATCATGTTGTGGAACGGCGCGATCAGGCAGCCGCGGTTGAGCAGCCCCAGGTGAACGGCGGCTTCGACCGCCGGCCGGTGCGCCGCCGCGGCCTCGCTTCCGTTGCGCAGGGGGCCGGGCGCGCAGATGAACTCGACGCGGGCGCCCACGCGGACGACATGCCACGGCAGCACCGCCGCCACGATCGCCCGCGAGAGCCCCTCCGCGAGCCGCGCCGCGCCCGCCTCCATTAGCGCGAAGGCCTCCTCTGTGGCGACTTCGGCGAGCGTCGCCTCCAGGCAGGCGAACTGCACCGGGTTGCCGGCGAGCGTCGTGCCCATGCCGGAATGGCCCGGCGGGCGCGCGGCGTCATAGGCCCGGAACCGGGCTGCGACCGCCTCCGTCATGCCCCAGAGCGCGGTCGGAACGCCGCCGGCGACGCATTTGCCGATCACCAGCATGTCCGCCTCCAGCCCGTGCGGCCTTGCGTAGCCCCCCGGGCCGGAGGACTGCGTGTGCGTCTCGTCGATGATCAGCAGCGCGCCATGCGCGTCGGCCAGTCGGCGCAGCCCTTCGAGAAAGCCGGGCTCGGGCAGGACCATGCAGCAGTTGGTCATCACCGGCTCGGTCAGGATCGCCGCCACGTCGCCGGTCGAGAGCGCGGCCTCGACCGGCGCGAGGTCGTTGAACTCCACGCAGACCGCGCCCTCGGTCAGGTCGAATCCCTGGCCGACGAGGCCCCGCCGCGCCGCCGTGCGCCCGTCGCGCAGCTCCACCATCGCCTCCTCGAGCGCGCCATGGTAGCAGCCGTTGAAGACCAGCGTCTTGCGCCGGCCCGTGACGGCGCGCGCCGCGCGCAGGGCGTGGCGGTTGGCGTCGCTGGCGCTCAACGTCACCTGCCAGAGAAACGGGCCGAAACGGTCGCGCAGCAGCGCCCCGACGCGCAGCGCCGCCTCGGAAGGCAGCATGCAGGTCAGCCCGCGCGTCGCCTGGCGCCGCATCGCGCGCGCGACCGGCGCCGGGGAATGCCCGAACATCGAGCCGGTGTCGCCGAGGCAGAAATCGTCCAGCCTGTTGCCGTCGAGATCCGTGAGCGTCGCGCCCTTGGCCCTCGCGACCACGAGGGGGAAGGGCGACGGCCAGTCCCGCATCCAGTGCATCGGCACGCCGTCGAGCCATGGCGCGGCCCCTGCCGCGAGCGCCGTGCGGCACCGGGGCCGCGCCGCGACGAAACGCTCGGCCTCCCGCGTCCTGAACGCTTCTAGGCGCGCGGTTTCGACGCCTGCGACGGCGAGCGGCTGCTGTTCTGCGGGGATGGCCGACATCGGGGTTTCGCACCGCTCAACTGCGTCTGCGCAACTTGGTAGGTCCGCGCGCGACGAGAACGCAAGACCCGTGGCGGACAGGGCCGGACGGCGCGCCCGGACCTGTCGCGGCGGTTCCGCGCTTCGGCCCTGGCGCAAGGGCTCAGCCCGCACGCCGCCGCGAAGCGGCGCCGCGCCGGAGGCGAGGGGCGCGGCGCGGGCGTCACTTCTGCAGTTCGGTCCAGATCGCCGTGTAGAACTGCACCGCCTCCGAGGGGCAGGTCGGCAGGAACACCCCGGCGGCGGCCAGCTCCGGCGACGGGAAGATCTCGGGCGCCTCCTTCATCACGTCGTCCATGAACGCCTCCGAGCCCGTCACGCCGTTGGCGTAGCGGGCGAAGTTGGAGATCATCGCGGCGTTCTCGGGCGCCATGATGAAGTTGATGAAGGTCTTGGCCTCCTCGACGTTTCGCGCGTCCGACAGGATGCCGACGCTGTCCATCCACAGCGGATAGCCTTCCTTCGGGTAGCCGTAGACGACGTCGGGGTTCAGCAGCCGGGCGCGGAAGGTGGAGCCGTTCCAGTTGACCGACGCCGCGACGTCCGCCGCGCCGAGGCGCTCGGTCATGCCGTAGTCCATCGACATCCAGCTCTGCTTGGCCTCCATCAGCCGGTCGCGGACGCGGCGCAGCAGCTCGCGGTCGGTGGTGCAGGGCTGGCCGCCTTCGTAGAGGATGGCCAGCGCCATGACGTCGTTCATCTCCGGCACGACGTTGATCTTGCCCTTCAGCGCCTCCGGCGGGTTGAGCCAGATGTCGGAGGTGTTGGGGTCGCCGTCGTAGACCGAGGTGTTCACCGCCACGCCCGTCGTGCCCCACTGCCAGGGGATCGTGTAGCGGCGGCCCTGGTCCCACGGCACGTCCACCCAGCGCGGATCGAGGTTCGAGAAGTTCTCCATCGCGGAATAGTCAACCTCCATCAGAAGGCCCTTCGCCACGAAGATCGGCACGTAATTGGCCGACGGCACGACCATGTCGAAGCCGTGGGCGCCGGCCTCGATCTTGGTCAGCGCCGTGTCGTTGCTGTCGTAGTCGGTGACGGTGACCTTGATGCCGGTCTCCGCCTCGAACTTCGCCAGCAGTTCGGGGCTGGTGTAGTTGCCCCAGTTGTAGAGTTGCAGCTCCTGCGCCGAAGCGCCCCCGGCCATAAGGGCGAGGGCGGCGGCCCCCATCATCAGTCTCGACATGCGCTGTCTCCCTGTCAGTTGTCCCTGGTGCGCGTCAGAAGAAAGAAGCAGGTCAGCAGGACCAGCGTGGCGCCGAGCAGCGCGGTGGAGATGGCGTTGATCTCCGGCGTCATGGCGCGGCGCAGCTGGCCCAGCATGTAGGTGGGCAGCGTGTCCTGCCCGGCGGACTTCACGAACTCGGTGATGATGACGTCGTCGAGCGAGATGACGAAGGCGAGCATCGCCCCCGCCGCGATCCCCGGCCCCATCAGCGGCAGGGTGATGCGCCGGAACGTGCGCCACGGGGTGGCGTAGAGGTCGGCGGCTGCAGTCTCCAGCAGCGGGTCGAGGCCCTTGAGGCGGGCGCGGATCGGCAGGTAGGCGAAGGGGATGCAGAAGGCGGCGTGGGCGGCGATCAGGTAGCCGAGGCCCTGCACGCCGGTGATCAGCTTCACCTGCGCGAACACGATCAGCAGGGCGACGGCGGTGACGATCTCCGGCGCCATCAGCGGCTGGTTGATCGCGACATAGACCGCGGTGCGCCCGCGGAAGCGCCCGCGGGCGGTGGCGACGGCCGCCATCGTCGCGAGCGTCGTCGCGATGGCGGAGGCGGAGGCGGCGAGCGCGAGGCTGCGGGCGGTCGCGTCCTGCACGGCGCCGTTGTCCCACGCGACGGCGTACCAGCGCAGCGAGAACCCCTCCCAGACCTGGATGGAGGCGCCGGCGTTGAAGGAGTAGGCGACGACCACGAGGATCGGCGCGTAGAGGCACAGGATCGTCGCCGCGGCGACCGTCGCGAAGCCGGGCATGGCGGTGACGGAGAAGGGGCGCGTGCGCCGCATCGGGGCGTCAGCCATCGCGCTCCTCCCCCTCGGCGTAGCGGACGTAGAGGATCAGCGCGACGGCGACCATCAGCAGCAGCGTCATCGACAGCGCCGCGCCCAGCGGCCAGTTGCGGCCCTGGCCGAACTGCAGCTCGATGAAGTTGCCGAGCATCATGTTGCGCCCGCCGCCCAGCACCCGCGGCGTGACGTAGGCGCCGATGGCCGGCACGAAGACGAGGATCGAGCCCGCGACGAGGCCGGGGCGCACCAGCGGGACGATCACCCGGCGCAGCACGCGCCAGCGGCTGGCGTAGAGGTCGTGCGCCGCCTCCACCAGCCGCAGGTCCACCCGCTCCATCGCGGCGTAGAGCGGCAGCACCATCAGCGGCAGATAGACGTAGGCCATCCCGATCAGCACCGCGGCGTCGGTGTAGAGGATCTGGACCGGCTCGGTGATCGCGCCCGACCACAGCAGCAGGGTGTTCAGCACGCCCTGGTTCCGGATCACCTCCATGATCGCGAAGGTGCGGATGAGCAGGTTGGTCCAGAACGGAATGGTGATCAGGAACAGCCACAGCGCGCGGTTCCGGCGCGGTCGCGTGGCGATGAACCACGCGGTCGGAAAGCCGAGGAGCAGCGTGATCAGCGTCGTCAGCAGCGACAGGCGGATGGAGCGCCAGAAGATCGACAGATGCGCGTCGGCCGGCCGCCACACGTCGTCGAAGATGTCCTTCGTCCAGAACACCTGCCGCCACGCGTCCAGCGTGAAGGTCCACTCGACGCCGGAGTATTCGCCCGCGGTCAGGAACGAATAGAGCGCCACCACCAGCAGTGGGCCGGAGGCGGCGCAGAACAGCAGGATCAGCGCAGGCAGCGTCAGCAGCCAGCGGCGGCGGGCCTGCGCCGCGCGGGCGGCGGCCTCGGCGTCGGAGGGGGCGAGGCTCATCGCCCGCCATCCCCGCGCGGACTCGGGGCCGGGCGCCGAGCGCCGCCGAGGCGGTCGGACGGAGCGGGCGGCGTGCGCGGCGACGGCGCCATGGCGTCAGTCCTTCAGCATCTGCGCGATCCCCGGGCGGATCAGCGCGCCGAGGCGGTCGCCGGGCCTCGGTTCCGCCGCGCCGTCGCCCCGGTTGGGCAGGCGCACCAGCAGCGTCGGCCCCGCGTCCAGCGTGAGATGCGCGTGCGTCTCGGGCCCGACATAGACGATCTCCGACACCGCGCCCGTCAGGGCGCCGGGCGCGTCGGCGTCGGTCAGCGCCACATGTTCGGGCCTGACGGCGAGCGTCGTCCGGGCGCCGGTCGCCGGCGGCTCGGCGCGCGCGGCGGCGGTCACCGTCCCGCCGCCGTCCAGCGCGACGCGGACGAGCGGGCCGTCCATGCCCGCGACGCGCCCTTCGAGGAAGTTCGTCTCGCCGATGAAGCCCGCCACGAAGCGGTCGGCGGGATGGGCGTATATGTCCCTCGGCGCGCCGACCTGCAGCACCCGGCCCGCCGACATGACCGCGACGGCGTCTGACATGGTCAGCGCCTCCTCCTGATCGTGGGTCACGAACACGAAGGTCACGCCGGTCTCGCGCTGCAGGCGCTTCAGCTCCGACTGCATCTCCTTGCGAAGCTTGAGATCGAGCGCCGAGAGCGGTTCGTCCAGCAGCAGCACCTTGGGCTTCGGCGCGAGCGCGCGCGCCAGCGCCACGCGCTGCTGCTGCCCGCCCGAAAGCTGCGCGGGGCGGCGCCTCGCCAGCGCCTCCATCTTCACCAGCGCCAACATCTCCGCCACGGTCGCGCGCACCTCGGTCCTGGGCCGGTCGAGCATCTCCAGACCGAAGGCGATGTTGTCGGCGACCGTCATGTGCGGAAACAGCGCATAGGACTGGAACACGGTGTTCACGGGCCGGCGGTTCGGCGGCATCGCCGCGATGTCGGCCCCGTCGAGCAGGATCGCGCCCTCGGTCGGATACTCGAAACCGGCGATCAGCCTCAGCAGGGTGGTCTTGCCGCAGCCGGACGGGCCGAGCAGCGTGAAGAATCCGCCGCCGGGCAGGGCGAGAGAGACGTCGTCGAGCGCGGTGAAGTCGCCGAAGCGCTTGCTCACCCGGCGGATCTCGATGGACGCCGTCATTCAGCGTCCGCGCTCGAGCCCGGCCGGGCCGCGCTTGCGTCGGGGCGGCCGGCGCCCGCGTGGCGAACGGCCTGATGCATCGGCGCCGGCGCCATGCGCGTCTCCGCTTCGACTAAAACGCCAGCGTGGCGGATGCCGCGATGCAGCGCAAGCCTCGGTTCGGGCGCGCGAAACCTGTGGCGCATCGGCGGGCGCCGGCGGGAATTCGGCGGGCGCCGGCGGCCTTTCGGCGGGCGCGTGCAGGGGCGCTACGCCCATTCGGGCGCGTCGCATCGCAGCAGGCCCGCGGGGTGCGGCCAGTCCGGCCCCCGCGCGTCGACGTCGAACGGAAAACGCACGCGCCGCGCGGGCCCCCAGCCCGTGGCCTCGATCCCGTCGCAGAGATCCGCCGGCCCCGCCGGCGCCGCCGCGTCGCCGAAGGCCCGCACCCCGGCGGCGGTCAGCAGCGCGGCGGTCCTCGCCAGCGAGAGCCGCGCGGAGAAGAGCCGCCCCGTCGCCCCGCGGCGTCGCAGCGCGCGCAGCAGCGCCGCGGCCATCAGATGACCGGTCGCATGGTCAAGCGCCTGCACCGGCAGGGGAACCGGGCGCCCGCTTCCCGAAAGCCGCATTCCCGCATCGGCGATCCCGCAGCTCATCTGCACCAGGCTGTCGAAGCCCCGTCGCCCGGCCCATGGCCCCGTCCACCCATAGGCGCTGAGGCTGACCTCGATCAGCTCCGGGGCGAGGGCGCGGCGGCGTTCCGCGTCGTAGCCGAGCGCGTCCAGCGCGCCGGGGCGATAGCCGTGGACCAGCGCGTCGGCCCCGGCGAGCAGGGTCTCGAAGACGCGGCGATCCTCCCGGCGCGTCAGGTCCAGCCCCGCGCGGCGCTTGCCGAGCGTCGTGTCGGGCTCGACGCCCGGTTCGTCCCACCATGGCGGGTCGATGCGCAGGACGTCCGCGCCGAAACCCGCCAGCAGCCGCGTCGCCACGGGGCCGGCGAGCACGCGCGTGAGGTCCAGCACCCGCAGACCGTGCAACGCCGCCGGCCGCGCGCCCGATCCGGTCTCGCGCCAGGCGATCAGCGGCTCCGCGGCGACGGCGCGGCCCTGCGGGCTCGCCGCCCAGTCGTCGAGGCCGCGCATGGCGGCGGCGGCGCCGCCGGCCGCGACAACGGCCTCCTCCAGATCGACGCGCCCCCATTCGGCCGTCGCCGCCGCCGCGCCCGCCCGGTCCGTGGGCGCGCCCAGAACCCGCAGGGCGGCCGAGCGATGGCGCGGCGCGTTGGTGTGCAGGCGGATCCAGCCGTCAGCCGCGCGGTAGTCCCCGGCCAGCGCGTCCCAGGGCGACGGCGCCTCCCAGCCCTCGGGGCGCAGCGTCGTCCCGAACCACAGCAGCGCCAGCCGCCTGTCCAGCGCGACGCGCCGCGCGCCCTCCAGCGCCGCAAGCTCCCGCGCCGCCGCCCTGACCGAGGCGACCGCCAGATCGGCGGCGGCGAAGCAGGAGGCGAGCCCGGCCTCCGACGTCTCGCGCACGGCGAGCTCCGGCGTCAGGTCGGACCCCAGCGCGTCGTCGATCGTCTCTGCGAATGGGTCGGTCATCGCTGCGCTCCGCCCGTCGCGCCGTCGCGCACCCGCCTGCTCTCGACCGCTCCCGAGGCCGGGCGTCAGCGCCGGTATGCCGGTTCCTCCGCGTCGAGCTGACGCCTGATCGAGGCGAGATGCAACCGCGCCGACCGGGCGTCGCCCTCGCGCATCTGGAGAGAGGTCGCCTGCGCCACCTCCGGCGCGACGGGCTCGACCCTGCGGCCGGTGGACATCGCGAGCACCTGAACCTCGGCGGCGCGCTCGAGATAATAGAGGTCGTCCCAGGCCTCGGCGATCGAGGGAGCCAGAACCAGGACGCCGTGGTGCTTCATGAACACGATGTCGGCGTCGCCGACCGCGCCGGCGATGCGGGCGCCCTCGGAGCTGTCGAGCGCGAGGCCGTTGTACTCGCGGTCCACCGCCGTGCGGCCGTAGAACTTGAGCGCGGTCTGGCCCGCCCAGACCAGCGGCTCGCCCTCGGTCATCGACAGCGCGGTGGCGTAGGGCATGTGGGTGTGGAACGCCGCCCGCGCCCGCGGCAGGCGGCGATGCAGCTCGGCGTGGATGTGGAACGCCGTCGCCTCCGGCTCGCCGTCGCCGTCCACGACGGCGCCGTTGAAGTCGCAGACCAGCAGGCTGGAGGCGGTGATCTCGCGGAACGCGAAGCCGAAGGGGTTGACGAGGAACAGGTCGTCGCAGCCGGGCACGACCGCCGAGAAATGGTTGCAGATCCCCTCCTCGAATCCGTTGCGGGCGGCCGCGCGGAAGCAGGCGGCGAGATCCTCGCGCGCGGCGCGCACGGCGTCCGAGCCCAGGTCGGGCAGGTTGGGCCGCGCGTCCGCGGCGGTCTGCGTCTTCTTCTCGCTCAGGCCGTGGGCCATGTCTGGTCTCCGTGGGAAGGTCGCGAAGCGCGGATGGCGACAGCCTACACGCTCCGGCCGGCTCGATCAGCCGCGTAGCGCCGCGCGGCGCGCGCGTGGCGGCCGCGCGCCGGAGCGGCGCCGTCGGGCCCATGGTCCGGGTCGTGGCCGCCCCCGTGACCCGCGCGAACGGCAGGCGCCTGCGGCGCGGCGGATCCTCGCCTGCCGCGACGGGAGAAGGGTCGCCTACTGCGACAGGCGGATCGTCACGACCGCGCCCTCGCCGGGCGCCGAGGCGATGTCGAGCGTCCCGCCATGGCGCTCCACGAAGGCCTTGGCGACCGTCAGCCCCAGCCCCGCGCCCTCATAGCCGCGGGTCGCCGAGCGCACGGCCTGTTCGAAGGGCTCGCAGCAGCGCTTCAGGAAGTCCGGCTCCATGCCGACGCCCTGATCGCTCACGACGATCTCGACCCGCCGCCCCTCCAGCGTCCGCAACGCAACCCGCACGACGCCGCCGGCGGACGAGAAGCGGATCGCGTTGCCCAGAATGTTGCCGAAAGCCTTGTCGATGGCGATGGGGTCCACCATCGCGACGGTCGGCAGTCCCGGCAGCTCGGTCTCCATGACGACGCCGGCCCGCTCGGCGCGGGCGTCCTGGCGCGCCACCGCCTCGGCGAGCAGCGCGTTGAGGTTGACGGGTCTGGGCTCGATGTCGAGCTTGTCCAGATCGGCGTTGGCGTAGTCGAGGACGTGGGTCAGCACCCGCAGCAGCCGCGCGCCGCTGTTGCGCGCCTCGGTGGCCATCGTCTTGTAGGTCTCGGCGCCGAGCGGCCCGAAGGCCTCCTCGCACATCATGCTGTTGCAGCCGATGATGGCGTTCAGCGGCGTGCGCAGCTCGTGGCTCATCGTCGCGACGAACTCGGTCTTGGCCCGCGTGGCGGCCTCCGCGCGGATCGTCAGATCGATGAGCTTGCGTTCGCGCCGCCTTGCGACACGCTCGGCGGCGACGACGCTGGTCACGTCGCGCACGACCACGACCCACTGCGTCGCGTCCTGTCCCTCAAGCCGCGTGACGGCGATTTCCGCGAAGAAGCGCCGCCCGTTCGGCCGCAGGCAGATCACGCGGCGCCTTCCGGCGCGCACGGCGACGTCAAGCGCCGCCTCCAGCGCCTCGGGGCTGCGCAGTCTTGGCCAGGCCAGCGCGTGTTCCGGCCGCCGTCCGGGCCCGGGCCCGGGGCCGGGCGCAGGGCCGGGCGCGTCGTCGACGCCGCCGAACATCGCGCTCGCGGCCGGGTTCATCGCCGTGACGCCGGCGCCGGGCGCGATGACGACGACGCCCTCCGTCAGGCTGTCCGCCACCTGCGCCATCAGGGCGCGGACGCGGCTGAGCGCGAGAGTGCTCGCCATGAGCCTGAGGTCGAGCCGCGCGGCCCTCGCGGTCAGGTCGAGAAAAAGGCCGATCGACGCCGCCGTGAGCGCCGGCGCGATGTCGAGCAGCGTCGGCGACAGGCGCTGCGCCGCCACCGCGAGCGCGAACAGCCCGCCGGCGGTGGCGACGAAGATCAGCGCGGTGCGCCCCGCGCGCCTCTGCCGCGCGGCCACTCCCGCCACGCCCGCCGCCGCGAAGGCCAGCGCGGCGGCGATGGCGGGGTGCGCGCGGCGCAGCCGCCGGTCCAGCAGCACGCTCTGGGCGGCCAGCGCCTGCACCACCGGCCCTGGCAGTTGCCCGAAGCGCGGGGTCGGCGCGAGATCGCCCAGCTCCAGCGCGGTCGCCCCGATCAGGACGCGGCGGCCGCGCACCGCCTCGGGGTCGAACGCGCCGGACGCGACGGCGACGAAGGGCAGCACCGCGAGCCCGCCGGGGTCCACGCCATAGTCGATCCAGAACGGCCGCTCGTCGAGGTCTCCCGGGGCGAGGAAGTCGAAGAGGGACGGCGTTGGCGCGTCGCGCCAGTACTGGCGCGGCGCCGCGCGCCAGAGGCGGCCGTCGGCCTCGGGGGCCATCGTCGCCACGGCCGGGCGGGCGACGGACAGCATGGCCTCCGGCGGCCCCACGTCCACAGCGCCGTCCGCGGCGATCTCGGTGAACACCGCGAGCCCGGCTGCGGGCTGCGCGCGGGCCAGCGCCCTCGCAAGCGCGACGTCGTTCTCCTCGTCGGTGCGCGCGCTGAAGTCGACGTCGAAAAGCACCGTCGTCGCCCCGGCCGCCGTCAGTCGGTCGAGCGCGATGGCGTGAAGCCGGCGCGGCCAAGGCCAGACGCCGATCGCGTCGATGCTCTCGCGGTCGATGGTGACGATCAGGAGGTCGTCGGTCGGCGTCGACGTCGCGAGTGGAAACCGCATCTCGATCAGCCGCCGCTCAAGAAATTCGAGGGCCCCGGCGCCGTAGAGCGTCAGCGCGGTGAGCGCGATCATCGCGGCGCGGGCCGCCGCCGCCGCGACGCCGCGCGCGCCGCTTGCGGCGTCGTTCGCGGCGACCGTGTCCGCGCCGCCGAGCACCGCCGCGTCGAGCTTCGCCCCGTGCGAGGCTGCGGCCATGTCAGGGCGCGATCCGGCTTCAGGCGTCATCGGACGGCGCGTCCCCCGGCGAGGCGATGGCGGTTCGGGCGCGGGCGTCTCAAGGCGCACGTCTCCGCAGGCGCTTCCGCGACCTAGCCCTTGCCCTTGCCCTTGTCGCTCTTGCCGCCCGCGTTGCCTTTGCCGCCCGCGTTGCTGGCGCCGCCCGCGTCGCCTTTGCCGCTCGCGTTGCCTTTGCCGCTCGCGTTGCCTTTGCCGCCCGCGTTGCTGCGCCGCCTTTGCCGCTCGCGTCGCCTTTGCCGCCTGCGTCGCCTTTGCCGCCCGCGTCGCCTTTGCCGCCCGCGTTGCTGGCGCCGCCTGCGTCGCCTTTGCCGCCCGCGTTGCTGGCGCCGCCCGCGTTGCCTTTGCCGCTCGCGTTGCTGGCGCCGCCCGCGTTGCCTTTGCCGCCCGCGTTGCCTTTGCCGCTCGCGTTGCCTT
>NZ_FNQM01000060.1 GCF_900107585.1 Rubrimonas cliftonensis
CACGCCTTCGGCCGGACGCGGGCGCTGGACGACGTCTCGTTCAGCGCCCCGCGCGGCGCGTTCACGGCGCTGCTGGGGGTGAACGGGGCCGGCAAACCAACGTTATCCTACAGCGTGAACAGTTGGCTCGACACGCAGTTTTGCTCCATTGCCTTCTGCAAGTATGCCGTGTGGGAGGCGCTGCCGTAACTCGGGGTGGTGTGCCATAGCTGCGGACTTTAACTTAAGTGGCTTATCCCGTTGAGGCAGGTTCCTCAAAATGTAGACATTCCATGATTGACGATCATGGTTTGTTCCGACATGGCGTTGCGCATGGCAAGCCGCTGGAAGCACGATCGCCCCATGTCTCGGACCGAGTTCGAAGCCCGGTTCCCGGACGACGACGCATGCGCGCGGCGCCTCGCCGCGAAGCGATGGCCTGACGGCTTCGCCTGCCCGGATCCCAATTTTGCAGGCGCAAAGTTCTGGGCGCTGCGCTCGAAGCCGCACACCTGGGAGTGCTCGGGGTGCGGTCGGCAGACCTCGGTGACGGCCGGCACGGTCATGCATCGCAGCCACCTGCCGTTGCGGGTCTGGTTCCTCGCGGCGCACATCGTCACGAGCCACTCGAACGGGATCTCGGCGCTCCAGCTTCAAGCTCAGCTCGACCTTGGCTCCTACAAGACCGCCTGGCTGATGCTCCACAAGCTCCGGCGGGCCATGGTCGACCCTGACCGGGGCCTGCTCCAAGGCTTCGTGGAGGTGGACGAGACAACCATGCCCTTCCGCAGGAAGTCGGATCCCGTCGCCGGCGGCCAGGGCCGCAGCCCCATCGGCAAGATGTTGATTGTAGGGGCGATTGAGCTTTCCGATGAGGGCCATCCGAGGCGCATCCGACTCAAGCACATACCGGATTCATCCGGCGAAGAGTTGAAGGCTTTCGCCAGCAAGGTCGTGGAACCTGGCGCGATCTACACCACCGACGGGTGGAAGGGTTACAACTGGATCCCGCCCGAACAGCATGATCGCAAGGTCGTCGGCACGATGGCCGCCCACGTCCTGCTACCCTGGATCCACCGCGTCTTCTCGAACCTGAAACGCTGGGCGATGGGTGTGCTTCATGGTCTCCGGCGCAAGCATCTCCAACGCTACCTCGACGAGTTCGTGTTCCGCTGGAACCGACGACGACGGATGCGCGCGGCCTTCGAAACGATCCTCGGCATCGCTGTCGCGAAAATCCCGCAACCTATCGGGACTTCGTTGCGCAACGCGCCTGATCATGAGCGTTGGAAGAGCCCGGCAACCCCGATCCCTTGATCAGGGGCATTGCGCTTGGCGCCGAGGCCACCATGATACCCGGACGAAGACGCTCACGGGGCCATACTTGTCCGCACCAAATGTGGGACGACCTTACTCAGCGGGATAAGCCACTAACTTAATTTCACCGTCTCAAAGAACATCGCCCGCACGGTCCCGCTGAGGGATATACCTTGCCGCGCGGTGCTCGCGTACGGCAAGGCGGCGCCGGCGCGGCGGGTGAAGTGTGAACAGGCGCCGCAGAGTGATCCTCTAATTCTTCATAGCATCAGGAATGCATGGCGGAGATCGGCTTTGGCGCCCCGCGCCAACTCAACCTCATAAATTGAGAGTCGCCAGCGTCGCGGTGGACAGACGGGCGCCGGCCCGGTCAAATCCGGTGAAGTCGCGCTTCAGTAGGCGCCCCTCAAAGGAGACCGCCGATGAAATCCCCATCCACGCTTCTTGCATCCGCCCTCTTTTCGGCAACTATCGCCGCCTCGGCCTCCATCGCCGAGGAGCCGATACTGGACCGCACCATCGTCATCGCCTCCAACGAACTGAAGGTGCTGCGCCCCGTTGACAAGACGCCCTATCCTGACACCCTTGAGAAGTATCCTGACCTGATGGCCGGCGGCGGCTACCGCCTCGAGCCGCCCAACGAGGATGGCGAATGGTACGCTCGCGTGTATCAATGGTCGCCAGGCGTGGTCTACGCGTACCAGGGAGAACGCGTCCGGCTGGAGTTCTTTGGGATCAACGGCGACCTGCACCCGACCGAGATCCCTGGCTACGGCCTGAAGTTCGATGTGGCGCGCGGCGAGATAACCCGTGTCGACTTCACAGCCGACAAGGCGGGGCTGTTCGACATCGTCACCCCCGGCCGAGCGCCGAGCATGACTGCCCAACTGGTAGTGCTGCCCCGGCCTTGAAGCGCTCCGAGTGCGGAAAGGCGCTGGAGAATGACGTATTCCATCTTTCTGTAATCAAAGAGTTATGGTGCGGATCGGCGTCGGAACCCCCCGCCGATCCATGGCCATTTCGTTGCACTGGCTATTCTGGCGCTGAGTGCAGGGCTGTCAGCCTGCCGGCGGCGGCGGAACGATCTCTCAAAGGATGAGAGCCCGGCGTCCGGCGCTTGCCAGGTGGCTCAAGCAGCCTAATCTCCACGCATGAAGAGACCAATCAGTTGCAAACGACAGGGAGAAACATATGAAAACCTTTGCAGCCCTCAGCTTGGCTGGCGCGGTGGTAGCGAGCGGCGCCTTGGCGCAGGCCGTAAGTGTCGGGGACGTCAAGAAGTACGCGGCCTTTTCCAAGCTCGAGGCCAATATCGCCGAGCTCTCGCTTGCTGCCTCGGCGCATGCGCTGATGCCGCCGTCGATGGAGTCCACCCGCGCGCTGATTGCCGAGGAGTTCGAGGAGGACATCGAGCAGGTGGCCGGCTACGTCTCATACCTGCGCTCCGTGCCGCTGACGGACGAAGAATCCGAAGCGCTAGGCGCCTTCGAGGAAAGCTGGTCTGAGCTGGTGTCCGTCGGCCGGTCAATGATGTCGGACACGTTCGATGCTGCCTCCAACCCCAGCGCGGTGGCAGGGTTCTGGTCCAAGGCCACTGAGACCGACGAAACCATCGACGACGTCCTTGACGACATTCAAGCAAGGATCGGTGCAGGCATTCCCGGCGTCTGAGCGCGTGTCGCGCCGCTTCAAGAGAAGCGGCGCGACATCCTTCGCGGTGTCTGCGATGCGGTATTACTGTTTGCTGACAGGGTCGCTAAATTCTGCGGAACGATAGCACAGCATCGACCAAAAGCTGGATCATGTTCCACTAATACGTGCGCATGTAACATGATCTTTTAGACCATTTGGGAACACCCAAGCCGAAGTTCCAAAGCAGCTCCGGATGAAACACAGCTACACGTCGAAGTGATGACTGGAAGCTGTTGATGATGGAGCCGAAGTTGGCGCGACCGGCCGGATATCGCCCTCGTCAATCTTACCTGCAACTGGCCGGAGCCCTTAACCCGCAGCCTCCCCGGTGGGGCGGTCGGCCGAGGGTGACCCCCCAACTTCGACAGCAAAACGCGTAAGCGATTGATATTGTTATGGCCAGATGGGCCAAAATGTAACTACACGGGCTTGGTCAGGCTGGTTTTGGCAGGTTCAGGGTTTCGAAGAGTTCCAGTTGCTCGGGGTTCGGGGTGGTGACGCCCTCCAGCTTTCGGTCCGCGATCCGCGCGTGATGGCGCTGGATGCGGGCGAGCATGTCGAGGGCGGTGCGGGGACTGGCGCTGTGGCCCTTCGCCTTCAGACGCATGCGCATGACGCGATAGAGCACGAGGGCCAAGAAGCAGATCAGCGCATGGGCGCGGATGCGGTCGGGCAGCCGGTGGTGGACTGGCGCGATCTCGATGTCGGATTTGAGGACGCGGAAGCCGCGCTCAATGTCGGCCAGCGCCTTGTAGCGGGCGACTGCGTCGGCAGGCGTCAGGTCGGGGGCGTTGGTCAGCAGCGCGAGCTTGCCGTCGAAGAGTTCGGCTTCAGCGAGGGCGTCGGCGTCCACCGACCAGCTGAAGCGGTCGGCTGCGAAGTCGGCCTTGAGGAAGCGGGTGAGTTCGGCCTCGGCGACGGCGCGGGTGAAGCGGCTGTAGGCGCCGCGGTCCGACGCCCGGCGGCCGCGGGCGGCCTTGACATCCGCCTCGCGCGCCGCGTCCTGCGCGTCGAGCTTCGTGACCATCGTCTCGGCCATGGCCTCGAGCTCGGCGATGCGGGCGCGGCGGCGGTCGCCCTGCTCGGCGGCGCGCAGGGGATCGTGCGCGACGATCAGCCGATGGCCGGCGAAGGCGGCCTCCGCCAGCCCGTCCGCGTCGAAGGCGATGTCGCGGAAGGTCTCGACCAGCTCGCCATAGCGCCGGGCGGGGACGGCGAGGATGAACTCCAGCCTGCGCCCGCCCTGGTCGGCGAGCGCGGTCAGCGCGCCGATGTTGTCGAGGCTGAGCAGGCCGCGGTCGGCGACGAGGATCACGCGCTGGACCGGGAAGCGCTGCAGCACGGTGGAGAGCATCGCCTGCAGGGTCTTGGTCTCGGCCACATTGCCGGGGTGGACGGTGTGCATCAGCGGCAGGCCCTCGGCGGTCTGCACGACGCCGAGCACGAACTGCCGCGCGACCCCGCCCAGCTCCTTGTTCATGCCGTACGCGCGGAGGTCGTCCTCGACCGCCCCCTCGCCGTGGATGCGCACGGTGGTCAGGTCGTAGAAGACGACGGCGAGATCGTGGTCGACCAGCGGCCGGATCTGCCTGGCCAGCTCCATCTCGACCCGCTCGGCGTGATCGCTCAGCGCGTCCATGGCGCGCAGCAGATGCTGGTGGGTGACGCCCTCCGGCGCCGCCGGCAGGGCGACGGTCTCCAGCCAGCGCAGGCAGCCGAGCTTGCTCGTGGGATCGCACAGCCGGTTGAACACCATGGCGCGCACCAACGCTTCGACGTCGATCTCGCGCTTGCCCGAGCGCAGCGCACGGCTCAGCGCGCGGTC
>NZ_FNQM01000072.1 GCF_900107585.1 Rubrimonas cliftonensis
TGTTGATTTCCACGCGGAACTGACCCGGGAAGCGGCCCAATTTCCACTGAGATCTGACCCATGTGACCCACCCCCCAGAGCCATGCTCGACGGGGGGCTACGGAGTGATCCACATGGGACTTTTGAACGTCATCCGACGCATGGCGCTGCGGGAGCAGCTGCCGATACGCGAGATCGCCCGTCGGACGGGCCTGTCGCGCAACACGATCCGGAAGTACCTGAAGTCCGGCGCGGTCGAGCCGAAGTTCGCCACGCCGGAGCGCGCGAGCAAGCTGGACCCATTCGCGGAGAAGCTGGCCGGCTGGCTGAAGACGGAGGCCGCCAAGGGCCGCAAGCAGCGCCGGACGGCGAAGCAGCTGCATGCCGATCTGGTCGCGCTCGGCTTCACCGGCTCCTATGGCCGGGTGTCGGCGTTCGCCCGCGAATGGCGCGCCGGGCGCCAGCGCGAGGAACAGACGGCGGGCCGTGGCATCTTCGTGCCGCTGGTGTTCCGGCCCTGCGAGGCGTTCCAGTTCGACTGGAGCGAGGATTTCGCGGTCATCAGCGGCGAACGCACCAAGCTGCAGGTGGCCCACATGAAGCTGTCGCACAGCCGGGCCTTCGTGCTGCGGGCCTATCTGCTTCAGACCCACGAGATGCTGTTCGACGCCCACTGGCACGGGTTCCGCGTTCTTGGCGGGGTCCCGGCTCGGGGGATCTACGACAACATGCGCACGGCGGTGGATCGGGTCGGCCGCGGCAAGGAGCGCCAGGTCAACGCCCGGTTCCTCGCCATGGCGAACCATTACGTATTCGAGCCGACCTTCTGCAATCCGGCCTCGGGCTGGGAAAAGGGCCAGGTCGAGAAGGGGGTGCAGGACGCCCGGCCGCGGCTGTGGCAGCAGATGCCGGCCTTCCCCGACCTCGACGCCCTGAACGCCTGGCTGGAGGAACGCTGCATCGCGCTGTGGCGCGACACCGAGCACGGCGCCCTGCCCGGCGCCATCGCCGATGTCTGGGCTGCGGAGCGGGCGGCGCTGATGCCGCTGCCGCCCGCCTTCGACGGTTTCGTCGAGATGCCCAAGCGGGTGTCGCCGACCTGCCTGATCACCTTCGAGCGTAATCGCTACAGCGTGCCGGCGTCCTTCGCGAACCGGCCTGTCAGCCTGCGCATCTACCCCGACCGGCTTGTGGTGGTGGCCGAGGGGCAGATCCTGTGCGAGCACCAGCGCCTCATCCAGCGGTCCCACCACCTGCCGCCGCGCACCTTCTACGACTGGCGGCACTATCTGGCCGTCATCCAGCGCAAGCCCGGCGCTTTGCGCAACGGCGCGCCCTTCACCGAGCTGCCCGAGGGCTTCAGGCAGCTGCAGGCCCTGATGCTGCGCCGCGTCGGGGGCGATCGCGAGATGGTCGACGTCCTGGCGCTGGTGCTGCACCACGACGAGGAGGCGGTGCTGACCGCGGTCGAGCTGGCGCTGGCCGAGGGCGTGGCGACCAAGACCCATGTGCTGAACATTCTCCACCGCCTGGTGGACGGCAAAACCGCCACGGGGCCGGACATCGACACGCCACAGGCGCTGGCGCTGCGCCGCGAGCCGAAGGCCGATGTCGGGCGCTACGACGCCCTGCGGGCCCGGACCGCCGGAGGCCGCCATGCGTCATGATCCCGCCAGCGGCGCCATCGTCATCATGCTCCGCAGCCTCAAGATGCACGGCATGGCCCAGGCGATCACCGAGCTGATGGAGCAGGGCGCGCCGGCCTTCGAGGCCGCCGTGCCGATCCTGTCCCAGCTGCTCAAGGCCGAGCTCGCCGAGCGCGAGGTCCGCTCCATCGCCTATCACATGAAGGCGGCGCGCTTCCCGGCCTACAAGGATCTCGCCGGCTTCGACTTCGCCGCCAGCGAGATCAACGAGGCCACGGTGCGCCAGCTGCACAAGGGCGGCTTCCTCGACGCCGCCGAGAACGTCGTGCTGATCGGCGGGCCCGGCACCGGCAAGACGCATGTGGCCACCGCCATCGGCGTCCAGCTCATCGAACACCATCGCCGCAAGGTCCGCTTCTTCTCGACCATCGAGCTCGTCAACGCCCTCGAGCAGGAAAAGGCGCGGGGAAAGGCCGGCCAGATCGCGGAGGGACTGATCCGCATCGATCTCGTGATCCTCGACGAACTTGGCTACCTGCCTTTCAGCGCCTCGGGCGGCGCGCTGCTCTTTCATCTGCTGAGCAAGCTCTACGAGCGGACCAGCGTGGTCATCACCACCAATCTCAGCTTCAGCGAATGGGCCACAGTCTTCGGCGACGCCAAGATGACCACCGCGCTCCTCGATCGCCTCACCCATCGCTGCCACATCCTCGAGACTGGCAACGACAGCTTCCGCTTCAAGGCGAGCACCGCCGCCGCCACCCGGAAAAAGAAGGAGGCCCCAGCCAACTTGACACCCGCCTGAGCCACGCCGACCAATATCAAGCCGGGTCACTTCTCAATGGAAATCCCGGGTCAGTTCCGCGCGGAAACCAACA
>NZ_FNQM01000043.1 GCF_900107585.1 Rubrimonas cliftonensis
ACGTCCGGCGCCGACGCCGCCGTGTGCTGGCCCTTCGACGGCAAGGACGGGCCGATGGGCCGCCCGCCGGAGGAGACCTGCTTCGGCGCCAAGCGCCTGTGCAGCGCGGTTACGGGGCTTCACGGCGAGAACCTCGTATTGGCCGGGCTGCGCGACGGGGCCGTGCTGGCCGGGCGCATCGGCGCCGACGGCGACGCGGTGGTGAAGGGTTCCGGCGGCGCCGCGGTCACCGCGCTCGCTCTGACGCCGGAGGGCTGGCTCTTCATAGGCTGCGAGGACGGCCTGTCACTCTGGCTGCGGCTCGGCGGATGATCGGCGGGCTCTTTGGGCGCCGCCGCGCCTCGCCGAACGCGGCTTCGGTCAAGGCGTGGGTCGAGGCGCGCTTCGCGCTCGGCCCCGACGACGTGGTGTCGATCGCGGAACTCGCCTGCCGCGACGACGGCTGCCCCGATCTCGAGACGGTGGTGACGGTCATGCACGGTGGCGGTGGCGCCGCCAAGTGGCGCATCGAGAAGCCGCTCGCGGCCGTGACTCAAGCGGACATCGCCGCGCTGGGGGATGAGGATGACTGAAGCGACCCTCGACTGGCGCATCGACGGCGAGAAGCTGCGGCTTGGCCTCACTCGACGCGGCGACGGGCCGCTCGCCCTGCTGCTCCCCGCCCTGTCGTCGATCTCGACCCGGGCCGAGATGGGGCCGCTGGCCGAACGGCTGGCGCCGCGGTTCCAGACACTCGCGGTGGACTGGCCCGGCTTCGGCGATCTGCCGCGCCCACGACGCGCGTGGAGCCGCGCCGACATGGCGGCCTTCCTCGCGCATTTGCTTGCCGAGGTCGCGCCGCGCCCGGCGCTCGTGGTCGCGGCGGGCCATGCGGCCGGCTACCTGCTCGCCCACCCCGACCGCGACGCCTTCGACCGCGCTGCGCTGATCGCGCCGACATGGCGCGGACCGCTGCCGACGATGCTGGCGCGCCGGCCCGATTGGCTCGCCCGCGTGCGCGCGGCGGTCGACGCGCCGGTGATCGGCCCGATGCTCTACGCGCTGAACCTGTCGCGCCCGGTGATCCGCCGCATGGCGCGCGGGCATGTCTATGCCGACCCCGCCTTCCTCGCGCCGGACCGCTTCCCCGCCAAGCTCGCCGTCGCCGATGCGCCCGGCGCCCGTTTCGCCTCGGTGCGTTTCGTCACCGGCGCGCTCGACCCCTTCGACGACGGCGCGACTTTCAGGGCCGCCGGCGCCGCGCTCGGCGCGCGGCTGACACTGGTCTGGGGCGCGGAGACGCCCGGGAAGTCGCGCGCGGAAATGGGGGCGCTCGCCGACGCCGCAGGCGTGACGCCGACCATCGTCGCCGGCGCCAAGCTCGGCGTGCATGAGGAGCGGCCGAACGAGACCGCAACCGCGATCCTGGAAGGGTGATGAACGCTGAGATACCCCACACGCGCCGTCCGGATCGACAAGCCGCGGGGCACTACCCGCACGCCATGTGCCGAGAAAGCTTAGGCTGATCGGCCAGGTCAAGGCATTTCGATAGTCCTTTGGCACAAGGTCGTTGGCGAAAATCAGAGGAAAGGCCACCTACCTGCTGTGCACGAAGCAAACTTGACTTCGGCGCCGGAATGCGGCGTCAACAGCGTCGCGGTTTTGGCCGTTCGCGCCCGCCTTGGCCGCGGCGCTAGGGTGTCCATCGCGCCTCACGCCAGCCCCGCGCGACATGCACTGCGGAGGACAGTCGTGAGCTGGCGGCGGCACAGTCTAGGACGAACTGCGCCTGCAGTTCGTCGCCGCGGCCCCGCCAGTCGAAGCCGCGCGCGCCAAAATCGGTGTGCTCCGCACAGGGTCCGCGGATGAGCATCGAGGTCCGCGTCGCAGTCGGCCTTGCGCGCGTCCGCGTCTCAGCCTGTGGTGACGGCCCGACCGAAGAATCACGCGCCTTCCCGCGGGGGGGCGCATCATCGGTTGGCGCAGCCTGCCTCGGACTTCGGACGGAGCCGCGGGTTGATCGTGCGGCCCTGATCACGTGCTTGCGAAAGGACTATCACAAAACTGATTCAAATCATCGGATACACTCGGTGCGAAGATGTCAGGCCAGCCATCCAGGGAGCGAGCCGTGAAGGACTTCGAGAAGGACTATCCCGATTACACCGAGGCGATGGGGTACGAGCATGGCGACGAGCCGCCGTGCAACCTGTCGGCCAACCGGAATTTCTACGAGGTGATGGAGGCCCGCGTCGCACGTCGCGGCTTTCTGATGGGGGGCCTCGCCAGCATCGCCACGGGGCTGATCGGCGGCGGTCTGTCGGGCAAGGCGGCGCTGGCGAGCAGCACCTCGCCGCTGATCGGCTTCGCGCCGGTGCCGGTGAGCTTCGAGGACAAGGTCGTGCTGCCCGAGGGCTACACGTTCCAGGTGCTTGGCGCGGCGGGCGCACCGATCTCCGGCGACATGCCGGCCTTCCGCTCCGGCGCGAACTCCGGCGACGAGCAGGAGCATCAGGTCGGCCAGCACCATGACGGGATGCACTTCTTCCCGATCGACGGCTCCTCCGAAGATGGCCTGCTGGTGGTGAACCACGAATACATCGAGCCGCGTTTCCTGCACGCCGAGAAGCCGGGCTACAAGGGCCAGCCGATCGGCGACAGCGACGTGGTCTACGACGCCGACGGCAAGCGCGACGACGACGAGGTGCGCATGGAGATCGCTGCGCACGGCGTGTCGGTCTACCGCACCGCGAAGCAGGCCGACGGGAGCTGGGCCATCGTGGCCGACCCGCGCAACCGCCGCATCACCGCCAACACGCCGATGGAGATCGCCGGCCCGGTCCGCGGCTCGGCCCATGTGCGCACCAAGTACAGCCCCGACGGCACGAATACCCGCGGCACCGTGAACAACTGCGCCCATGGCTACACGCCGTGGAACACCTACCTCGCCGCCGAGGAGAACTGGGCCGGCTACTTCGCTAACACCACCCAGCTTGACCAGAAGCCCGACCTGCCGCGCGAGCACGCACGCTACGGCGTGTCGACAAACCCGCAGGGCGGCCGCTACGGCTGGCACCTCGCGAAGTCGGGCGCCGACGAGTTCGTGCGCTGGGACGCGACCACCCGCGGCGCCTCGGCGACCGAGGACTATCGCAACGAGCCCAACAGCTACGGCTGGATGGTCGAAATCGACCCGTTCAACCCCGACGCCGCCCCGGTCAAGCGCACCCATCTGGGCCGCTTCGCCCATGAGGGCGTAGTGTTCGCGCCCGCCGTCGAGGGCGCGCCGGTGGTGTGCTACTCGGGCGACGACTCGCGCTTCGAGTACATCTACAAGTTCGTCTCCGACGCGCCCTATGTCGCCGGCGAGACCGACGGCTCGATCCTCGACAGCGGCACGCTTTACGTCGCGCGCTTCAACGACGACGGCGCCGGCGAGTGGCTGGCGCTGACGCCCGGCCGCAACGGCCTGACGCCGGCCAACGGCTTCGCCGATCTCGCCGACATCCTCGTCAACACGCGCCTCGCCGCCGACCACGTCGGCGCGACCAAGATGGACCGGCCCGAGTGGGGCACTATCGATCCGCGCACTGGCGACGTCTACTTCGCGCTCACCAACAACTCGCGCCGCACGCAGGCGCAGGTCGATGCCGTCAACCCGCGGGCCGAGAACAATTTCGGGCAGATTGTGCGCTGGAACTACGAGGGCAACGACCACACCCGGTCCAGCTTCGGCTGGGACCTGTTCGTCATCGCCGGCACGGGGCGCAGCTCGGTGGCGCCCGCGGGCGGGTCGCTGAACGACGACAACATCTTCGCCTGCCCCGACGGCCTGTGGTGCGACGAGAACGGCCGGCTTTGGATCCAGACCGACATGGGCGACATCGGCCCCGACTACTCGGGTCCGCTGAAGGACTTCGGCATGAACGGCATGCTGATCGCCGACGTCGAGACCGGCGAGATCAAGCGGTTCCTCACCGGCCCCTGGGGGCAGGAGACGACCGGTGTGGTGAGCACGCCTGACGGCCGCACACTGTTCGTGAACTTCCAGCACCCGGGCGCGCACGCCTCGCCGGAGGACTTCGCGGCGGGCAACTTCGGCTCGGGCTTCCCGGACTATGACGGCGCGACGGTGCCGCGCTCCGCGACCATCGTGATCACCAAGGCCGACGGCGGCATGGTCGGGTCCTGACTGCTCCTCGAATCCTGCGACGGGGCGCACGGCCTTAATGCGATCCGTCCCGTGGAGCAGGCCACAAGCAACGGCTCCTGGCGTAAGCCCGGAGCCACAAATGGATGACGGCGCCCCTTTCGGCGCTCCGACCCTTCCCGGGGCGCATGCCGGTGGCTTAGCCATCGTGATACGTGTGCGGCAATCAAGGCGTTAGACCAACCGCTCCTCCCGGATGTGACGGAGGCGCGGGTCACTGTGCCCTGATCAACGAGATTCTGATGTAAATATTTTCTGGAATAACAACGTTGGTATTGTGCTGTTTTTCGTGAGACTGTGCCTTTAATCGCGAGAGTTTGCCATTAAATGTGAAGCGACTTGACAAAATGACCGACATTCCAATTTTAGCTTCACGGCGGTGAGAACGGCGGCCACGGCGCGGCGCAAAACCAGGCCAGTGGCGGGGCGTCGAGCGCCATGTCCCGCGCGCTTATCACATAGCTGGCGTGGGCCATGGCGCTCGGCCCGCCGAAACTATGGCGCGTGATCGGGGCGGTGGCTACGGCGCGGCTCCCGCCCAAGGTCGGCCCGAAGCGATCCACGATCGCCCTCCACCGTCAGAGCCGACCGACAGCAATCTTCCAGCCATTCGACCATGGCTGTCCGCGCGTCACATAGTCCATGGGTATCGGCGCTGCAGCAAGCTTCCCGCAGATCGCCCAGACCGGTAAGCGCACCCGGGCGCGGCGCTGGAGGCGTCATGGCTGTCCATGCGCGAGCGCGGCGGTATAGAACACGGCCGCCGGTGCATAAACCTCGGGCAGATCGAGCCTAGGAAGCGTCTCGCGCCGCAACGCCGGCGCGCCGGGCAACAGATGGGTGTGACACCCGACAGGCGGGCGCTCGCCCGGCGCCGGGATCGGCGCCGAGACGTCGGCGCGGGCAAGAGTGGTTTCAACCAAGCGGACGGGGCTCGCGGCAACCAACGCGGCCCCCGCCTCCCTCAGCATCGTCGGAAGGTCGGCCCCGAGCAGGGTGCGGAGCCGGGCGATCAAGGTAGCGTCATCGGTGCGGACAAGGCTCGAGAGCCGATCGGGCGGCGCGGCCCATATCGCCGCGTGGTCCGCCTCCTGCGCATCGCCCCAGCCACCGATCTCCGCCCGTGTCCGCCCGCAGCCGAGGCGCCAGCCGTCGGCGGGGTCGTAGGCGCAGACGCCGGTGCAGAATCTGGTGATGGCAGTCTCGGTCATTGCGCCGGTCCATCCTCGCCGCGCAGCCGCTGCTTGCGGCCGGTCGGCTCGTAGCGGAGCGCATCGACCGGCTGGCCGCCGAGCACATGCCCGCGCAGCACGGCGTCAGTGCCCGTCTCGTCGAGGCCGCCATAGGTGGCGCCGTCGGGCCACACCTGCATCACCGGCGCGAGCGCACAGGGACCGAGGCAGGTGGTGCGGCACGACATCATGCCCGCCCCCTCCTGCCGCAACTTCCATTCGTCCTGTCGGGCGCGCAGGTGCTGCCAGAGGATGAGTGCTCCCGCCTGGGTGCAGGGGCCGCCCGCGCAAAGCAGCACGCGATGATGTTGGGCGGGCACCAGCGAGCCCTCCGGTTTGGCCGTGTCCACTGACAGCGGTTCAGCCCCGGCCGCCGCGGCGACAAGGCAGTCGAGCAGCCCCGAGGGCGCAGCCGTGTGCGGCGCCCAGCCGGTTCCAAGCCGGATGGATGGCCATGGCGCCGGATCCGTAGCGCGCCAGCGGGCGATCATGCGGCCAAGGCTGTTGCGCAGCGATGGCTCGAAAGGCAGCATCAGAGGCACGATCAGCACTTCGTGGGCGCCCTCGGCGCGCAGGTCCGCCAGCGCAGCACGCACCGAAGGAGCGCCCTGCCCGACGAAGCCGAACGCGACCCGAGCCGCGGGATGCCGCTGCCTGGCCAACGCCGCCCACTGCGCCATCTCTGCAACAGGGGCGGCTGCGACCGCCGCGCGGGCCACTAGGAGGATCCCAGTGGCAGGGGAGGCTTGCGCGCCGTGGCGGAGGCGCCCGGCCAGACGGTTGTCATCCGTGCTCATGGGGACGGGGCTCCTGCTGTTGCATCGTCGAGGGTTGGGTCGTTGAGAACGGTCCATTTGCAGGGAGCTGCCGCCGCTTGGAACGGGAGCGGCAGCGCATCGAGCAGCAGGGCGCGGGTGACGGAGTGGAACGGCCGATCGAGGACCCGGGCTACTGGCCCGGTCTCGACGATCCGCCCGCCATCCAGCACGAGGACCCGGTCGCAGATCTCGCGCACCACGGCGAAGTCATGGGTGATCAGCAGGTAACTCGGCCCGCCGGCTGCATGCAGGTCGCGCAGCATCACGAGCATCCGCGCCTGCACCGACACGTCCAGCGCCGACAGCGGCTCGTCGAGCACCAGCAGCGTCGGGCCGCAAGCGAAGGCGCGGGCCACGCAGAGGCGCTGGCACTGGCCGGTGCTGAGTTCGTGGGGATAGCGCGCCAGAAGATCGGGCGACAGCGTGACCTGACTCAGCAGTGCGTTGAGGCGCATCGTTCGGGCTGCCCTTGGTTCGCGCCCGATCCATGTCTCCAGTGGCTCCGACAGGATGCGCCGCACGGTCCAGCGCGGATTGAGGCTCGACCGCGGGTCCTGGAACACCGCCTGGACGGCGCGGCGAGCCGCGCGTCTGCCAGCGCGGTCGGTGAGGATGGCGTCGCCGTAGCGGATCCGCCCCGCGTCGGGCCGCTCGAGGCCCAGGATGCAGCGCGCGATGGTGCTCTTGCCTGAGCCGGAAGCGCCGACAAGGCCGACGATCTCTCCCGGCGACACCGAGAAGGACACGTCGCGGACGGCGTCGTGTCCCCCATAGCGCTTCGACAGGCCCTCGACCGACAACACGGCTCAAACTTCCGCCAGTTGGGGCCGGCGCCGCTGGCCGGGGATCGCAACCATCAGCGCGCGGGTGTAGGGCTCGCGTGGGGCCGTGAAGACGGCGGCGGTGGCGCCGGTCTCGACGACGCGGCCCTCGCGCAGGATGACGACCCGGTCGGCGACGCGGGCGATCACCCGCAGGTCGTGCGAGACGAACAGCACGCCCAGCCCATAGTGCTCGCCGAGGTCGCGGATAAGGTCGAGGATCCGCCGCTGGGTCGATACGTCGAGCGCCGTGGTGGGTTCATCGGCGATCAGCAGCGCAGGCCGGTTGACGATGGCCATGGCGATGACCACACGCTGGCGCATGCCGCCCGAAAGCTCATGAGGGTAGCGCCCGACCACCGATGCTGGAAGCCCGACCTCGTCCACCACCTCGCGCAGCCGCGCCGCCCGTGCGTTGGGCTGCACCGCGTCATGGGCGGCCATCACCTCGCCGATCTGCTCGCCGATCGTGAGCACCGGGTTGAGCGCCGACAGCGGGTCCTGATTGACGAGCCCCACAGCGGCGCCACGCACCCGGCGCCAGTCGTCCCAGCGCCATGCCGCAGTGTCGCGACCCGACAGCCGCACCGCGCCGCCGGTCAGCGCCAGCGGCGGGCGCGTCAGCCCCATCGCAAGCATGGCCAGCGTGCTCTTGCCCGAGCCGCTCTCGCCGATGAGGCCGACGCATTCGCGCGGACCCACGGTGAAGCGCACCTGGTGCAGGATGCGCCGGCCGCAATAGGGCGAACGGGGATCGACCACATCGACCGTGACGTCCTCGAAGGCCAGCAGCGGTGCTGTGTCGGGGATGGGCGGCGCCGGCGCAGGGGCGGCGACAGGGCGGCGCAAAGCGATCCAGTCGCTCGGCCCGTGCACGGCGCGGCCTTCGGTGCTGTCGCGCGCGATGTCGGCGAAGTAGTTGGCGCTCAGCACCACCAGAAAGATCGCCATGCCTGGGGCCAGAACCAACCACGGCGCGATCTCCATCAGCGCACGGCCTTCGTTCAGCATCGAGCCCCACTCAGGCGTCGGAGGGGCGACGCCGAGACCGAGAAACGACAGAGCCGAGATCGCAAGGATCAGGTTGCCCAGATCGAGCATGGCCAGCACGAGGATCGGCCCGATCAGGTTCAGCGCGACATGCCCGCTCAGGATTCGCCAGACCGGGGTGCCGAGGGTGCGGGCCGCCTGCACATAGCCCTCATTTGCCACCTGCAGGGTGAAAGCGCGGAGGATGCGGGCGTAGGCGGGCCAGGCCACCGCCGAGATCGCGACGATCAGCGAGGTGATGCCGCCGCCCATGAGGGCTGCAACGGCGATGGCCAGCACCAGCCGCGGAAAGGCCAGCAGCACGTCGATCAGCTTGCCGAGCACCAGATCGACCGCCCCGCCGAAATACCCCGCTACAATGCCCACGACGATCCCGATCGCCATGACGAAGACAACCGCGACGACGGCGACCGCCAGCGAGGTGCGCCCGCCGAACAGGAGCCTTGTAAAGACGTCGCGCCCGAAATCGTCGGTGCCGAGCCAATTCTCGGCACTTGGTGGCGTCAGCATCCGCGCGAAATCGGTGGCTGTCGGGTCACTGCGGGTCACCATTGGCGCGAGAACGCACAGCAGCACCAGCGCTCCGACCAGGGCGAGGAGGACACAGCCCAGCGGGTCGCGCCTTAGCGCTGCGCTGAGGTTGCGCGACAGCCGATCAGGCATGGCGACGCACCTCGACGCGGACGCGCGGGTCGAGCACGCGGTAGAGGATGTCGACGACGAAATTCAGCACGATGAACAGCGCCGCCATGAACAGGGTGAACCCCTGGATCACCGGATAGTCGCGCCCGGCGATGGCCTCGATCATGTATCGCCCCACGCCGGGCCAAGCGAACACGGTCTCCACTACCACCGCCCCGCCCAGAAGCCCGCCCAGCACCAGCGAGGAGGCCGTGAGCACCGGGATCAGCGCGGGGCGCAGGGCGTGGCGAAACAGCAGTCGGCTGCGGCTCAGGCCCTTGGCCTCCGCCATCAGCATGAAGGGCTGCGACAGGGTGTCGAGCAGGCTGGCCCGCAACAACCGCGCCGTGGTCGCCGCGATGCCGGCGCCCAGGGTCAGCGCGGGCAGGACGACGCTTTCGGGCCCCTGCCAGCCCATCGACGGCAGCCAGCGCAGCCAGAGGGCAAAGAGGTATACCAACAGCACCCCGAGAAAGAAGTTCGGCAGCGACTCGCCGAGCAGGCTGAGCGCCCGGCTCAGGTGGTCGGCTGACCGCCCAGCATAGAGCGCGCTGACCAGGCCGCAGGGCAGCGCGATGGCCAGCATCACTACAAGCGAGGTTGCCGCCAGCGTCAGCGTGCCGGGAATGCGCGCGGCCAACTCGCCCATGATCGGCTGGCGGCTGCGCAGCGAGGCGCCAAGATTGCCGCGCAGGATCTCGCCCAGCCACTCCAGATACTGCAGCGGGAGCGGACCGGTAAGGCCGAGCTCGGCGCGCAGCGCCTCGATGTCGGCCCTCGACAACTCCGCGCTGCCTGCACCGGGGTCGAGCATCGTCAGCAACACCGCCGTTGCCGGGTCTCCTGGGATCACCCGGAGCAACAGGAAAATGACGACGGTGGCGCCGAGCAGCGCCGCGAGCGCGGCTGCGGCGCGCCTGACGGCATAGGCGAGCATCCCGCCCTCACCGAACCGCTATGAACATGCCGGGCGTGATGTCGCTCGGACGCTCGGGATCGACCCCCCTTACCTGCGCGGCATGGGCATTGGAGAGGACCGAAGCGTTTGACACCCACAAAAGCGCGGTGTCGTCGAACAGGATCTCCTGGATGTCCCGCGCCAGCGCATAGCGCAGTTCCGGGTCGGCTTCGGTGCGCAGCGCCTCGAGCAGCGCGTCGACGTCCGCGTTGGCGTAGCGCTGCCAGTTCTGCACCGACCCCGAATGGTGATACTGCCGCAGCTGGCCGTGCAGGTCGCCTGTGGGCGCCGGGCAGGAGCAGTAGGTCGCGATCTCGAAAGCGCCGTCGAGCATGATCTGGTTCGATGCCGCAGGCTCGACGACCTGCAAAGAGACCCGCACCCCGATGTCGCGCCACTGAGACTCGAGCACCACCGCGATGGTCTGCCACCAGCCATAGGTCAGCACGCGGAACTCCAGCACCTGCCCATCCTTGCGGCGGATGCCGTCCGGCCCCGGTACCCAGCCCATCTCATCCAGGATGGCCCGTGCCTGCGCAGGGTCAAAGCGCTGCGTGCGTTCGATCGCATAGGGGAGGCCCGCGGGAAAATGCGCTGTTGACATCACGGCGAAGGGCGCCATCACCCGGCTCACGATCTCGTCGCGGTTGACGCCGAGACTGAGCGCCTGCCGCATCAGTGGGTCACCGAGAAGCGGATGGGTGTAGTTCATCCACACGTTCCAGGTGCTGCGCGCCCGCTCGGTGATGGTGATGGCGGGGTTGCGCAGATAAAGGCGTCGCTGCTCGAACTGCACATTTGCGTCCATCTCGGCCTGCCCCGACAAGAGCGCGAGATAGCGGGTCTGAGGGTCGACCACGAAGCGGGCCTCGATGCGTTCGAGATGCGGCCGCGGCCCGTGGTGACCATCGAACGGCACACCCGCGATGAGCTCGCCGGGGATGAACTCCACAGGACGGAAGTAGCCGGTCATGTCACCGGTGGTGGCGTAGGCCGCACCGAGGGCGGCGATGGCCGCCACGTTCTCGATCGGCAGCGTGACGAGGCTGAACAGGAAGGCCGGGTTCTCGGTGGGCGTCACGATCTCCAGCGTGTTCGGCCCGGCGGCCACGAACTCGACATCGCGCAACGTGGTGCGGGTGCGCGGGTTCTCGGTCTGATGCCGCCTGAGCGAGGCGGCCACCGCCTCGGCCGTCACCGGCGCCCCGCTCCAGAACCGGGCCTGCGGCTGGAGCTCGACCCGCCAGCGGGTCGGCTCGACCATCGCCCAGTCGGTGGCCAGCGCCCCGATCAGCCGCGTGCCATCGAAGGACTGGTGCACCAGCGGCTCGCCGAAGCCGTTGTTGATCAACCGTTGCGCGTCGATGTTCGTGGGGTCCAGCGAGCGCGGCATGTTGGCGGTGACCAGCCGCAGCACTTGCTGGGCAGGCGGCGCCTTGTCGGCGGCGCTCGCCTGCGGCGCGAGGTGCGGCACAGCAACCAGCAGACAACTCGCCAGGGCGGCCTTCGTCAGCACTCGGCGCAAGAGCCCAAGGCGAGACGAAAGGGCTATCGGGGACAGCATCATGGCGCGGGATCCTTCGGTATCATTTATGTTATAATGTACCCCTCCGTTGAGGGCCGCGGCTAAGCAGCCTTGACGGAGGGGCTTTGTTTGGCGGCCCAGTTCCAAGGCAGCAACTCGTCGAGCTTCGACA
>NZ_FNQM01000091.1 GCF_900107585.1 Rubrimonas cliftonensis
TGAACCGCGCCGGGTCTGCCGGAGGCTCCAACTTCTGAGTAGGATGGCGCCCCATGAGCAAGACGACGAACAAGTTCTCCCCTGAGGTCCGCGAGCGCGCGGTCCGGATGGTTCAGGACAGCGAGGTTGAGCGCGGGTCTCGCTGGTCGGCGATCGTGGCGATCGCGCCGAAGATCGGCTGCGCGGCGCAGACGCTGAACGAGTGGGTCAAACGGGCTGAGGTCGACGGCGGCCGACGCGCTGGCGTCGCCACCGAGATGGCCGAACGGATGAAGGCGCTGGAGCGGGAGAACCGCGAGCTACGCCAGGCCAATGAGATCTTGCGCAAGGCCAGCGCATATTTTGCGCAGGCGGAGCTCGACCGCCGACCGAAGACATGATTGCGTTCATCGACGCGGAGAAAGATGCGCACGGGGTCGAGCCGATCTGCAGGGTTCTGCCGATCGCCCCGTCCACCTATCACGCCGAACAGGCCACGCGCGCAGACCCGCGGCGGCTGTCGGCGCGCGCCCGGCGCGACGCCGAGCTGCGCCCCGAGATCCGGCGCGTCTTCGACGATAACTTCGGGGTCTACGGCGTGCGGAAAGTTTGGCGGCAACTGGGGCGCGAGGGTATCTACGTCGCCCGTTGCACAGTGGCGCGGCTGATGAAAGCCATGGGTCTTCACGGCATTGTCCGCGGCAAGCGGGTAAGAACCACGGTTCCCGATCCGGCGGCTCACTGCCCGTTGGACCGGGTCAACCGCCAGTTCAAGGCGCCGGCGCCCAACCGGCTGTGGGTTTCAGACTTCACCTACGTGGCGACATGGACGGGCTTCGTCTACGTCGCCTTCGTCGTCGACGCCTACGCCCGCCGCATCGTGGGCTGGCGCGTCAGCAGGACGGCCCATGCCGGTTTCGTCCTTGATGCGCTCGAGCAGGCGATCCACCAGCGGCGACCTGCGAAGGGCACGGGCCTGGTGGCGCATTCGGATCGCGGGTCTCAGTATCTCGCCATTCGCTACACCGAGCGGCTGGCCGAGGCCGGGATCGAGCCCTCGGTCGGCAGCGTCGGCGACAGCTTCGACAACGCGCTCGCCGAGACGATCAACGGCCTCTACAAGACCGAGGTCATCCATCGACGCGGTCCGTGGCGCAGCTTCGAAGCCGTCGAGTACGCGACGCTCGAGTGGGTCGACTGGTTCAACAACCGCCGCTTACTCGAGCCTATCGGCCACATCCCGCCGGCCGAGGCCGAAGCCGCCTTCTACGCCGCTCTGGAGACACCCGAGATGGCCGCGTAGCTAACGAGAAACAGCCTCCGGGAAACCCGGCGCGGTTCA
>NZ_FNQM01000024.1 GCF_900107585.1 Rubrimonas cliftonensis
TCCGGAAAATGTCGGCGCTTCCTGCTCGCCATCGGACACTCCTCTCCTGGCTCGAAAGCCATAGCATGGGTGTCCACCAATCCGGGGCAGGATCAAATCCACCATGATCCAGATGGTCGGGCGCGGGCTGCGCACCGTCGACCCCGAGGAGCACCCCGACATCGTCAAAATCGACTGCGTCGTGCTGGACTTCGGCACCTCGAGCCTGATCCACGGCACGCTGGAACAGGATGTCGATCTCGACGGCAAGACCGAAACCGGCGAGGCGCCGACCAAGACCTGTCCGGCTTGCGAGGCGGAGATCCCGCTGGCCGCCACCGAATGCCCGCTCTGCGGCGAGGCGTTCCCGCGCGAGGATCTGGATGCCGGGGCCGCCGCGCCGCTGTCGGGCTTCATGATGACCGAGATCGACCTGCTGAAGCGGTCCAGCTTCGCCTGGGTCGACCTCTACGGCACGGATGATGCGCTGATGGCCACGGGCTTCGCGGCCTGGGGCGGCATCTTCTGGCTGGACGGTGTCTGGCACGCCATCGGCGGAGCGAAGGGCGAACGCCCCCACCTGTTGGGCGTCGGCGAGCGCACCGTCTGCCTCGCGCAGGCCGACGATTGGCTGAACACGCACGAGACCGACGAGAGCGCCTTCAAGACGAGCTCCTGGCTGCGCCAGCCGCCGACCGAAAAGCAGCTGCAGTATCTGCCGCCCGAGTGCCGCCATGACTTCGGCCTGACGCGCTACCGCGCCTCGGCGCTGATGACCTTCGGCTTCAACAAGCGCGCCATCCGCCAGCTGATCGACACGGCGGCCTCTCCCGAACGGAGGGCGGCATGACCCATGACCGCCTTCACATCCATCAAGGCCGAGGACCGGCGGCGGCTCTGGCATCCGCGTGGAACACTCTGTGCTGTCTGCCGACAACCCACCCGTGGTTTTGGCTGGTTCGATCCGCACCGCCCGGCGGCTTCGCCACCACGATCATCGAAATGTGCGCGTTCGCGCACGGGGCGACCCCGGCCCTCGGTCTGGTTCTGCTCAATGCCCTGCCAGTCCTTCTGGACGCGCTTGGCGCGGGAGCGTTTCGCCATGGTTGACCTGACCGAGGAAGAGCGCGCCGCGATCACCGCCACCATGAAGCGCGTGGCGCTGCTGATGGACGACATCGGCTGGGCCACCCCGCTTGCGGATCTGACCGAGGCGCAGGTGCGCGCGCTGATCGAGGAAGCCGTCGAGGGCTTCCGCGAGGCCATGTCCGACATCGCCCGGGCGCCGACGCCGGAGGTGCCGTTTTGACCCTCGATTACAATCATCGGCCCAGTTTCGCGGAGCAGGTCAACGCCGCCGTCGATCGGGCGCTCACCGCCGATCAGGCCACGCGGCCGCCCCGCGACTATCTCGGCGGCTCGCGCCTCGGCCATGCAGAAGCTGAAGGGAGAGTTGATCGAGCGGGCCCGCGCGCTGGCGCTGGTGTTCCGGCTGGCGCGGGAGGAACGGGACGCATGAGTGAACTGGCCCGCGCGCGCGGCGGCGCTGATGGCGGCCGAGATCTCGGCCTCGTGCAGCGACGCGACGGGCCAGCCGATCACAGTGGAGCCAGCCGCGATGCAGAAGGTGCTGGAGAAACATGTACGCGCCCACCTCGACGAACTCGCCGAGGTCCGGCCCGACTTCCGGTGACGATGATGGCCTGACGGACTTCGACGGCGCGGGCGAGATCCTGCGGACCTGGGGCAGCGGGCTCCGGCCCGACCCGGACCTGACCGTGACGGAATGGGCGGACCGGCACTGCATGCTCTCGGGCCGCGCCTCGGCCGAACCGGGGCGGTATCGCACGGTGCGCACGCCCTACATGCGCGAGATCATGGACCAGCTGTCGCCCGGCGATCCCACGCAGCGGATCGTGTTCATGAAGGCCGCACAGGTCGGGGCGACCGAGGCCGGGAACAACTGGATCGGGTTCGCCATCCATCAGGCGCCGGGCCCGATGCTCACCGTCCAGCCGACCGTGGAACTGGCCAAGCGCAACTCGCGCCAGCGGATCGACCTGCTGGTCGACGAGAGCCCCGAGCTGCGGGACCGCGTCAAACCGGCTAGGTCCCGCGACGCGGGCAACACCATGCTGTCCAAGGAGTTCGCGGGCGGCATCCTGATCATGACCGGCGCGAACTCGGCGGTCGGGCTGCGCTCGACCCCGGCGCGCTACATCTTCCTCGACGAGGTCGACGCCTACGGGCGGTCGCCGGGGGCCGGCAGCTCGACCAACGCCCACCGGCGCTCGCCCCCGCTTGCGTCAGGCCGCTCGGCGCATCGCAGCACGAGGCGAACAGCCGTTCAGGAGGCGAGCGTGACCCGATCGGCATGCGGCTGCGCGTCGTCGTCGAGGTTGCGTCGTGCCGCGAGGCCATCCATCGCTCAGCGCGTGGGACGGGAGAGACCCGACCTTGACCCGACCTTGGCGCAGCGGCGCTTGGCCATCCGCCCGCCCCCCGCTCAGGAGAACAGGCTGACCCATGATCGAGGGCGTTCCCGGAGGCAGTGTCGTCCGCGATGGGCGAACGATCAAATTGTTCAGGCTTTTTCGCTAAATGGAAAGGTTCGTCGCGGGGCGGTCCCGATCAAGGCCACCCGTCGCGACGTCGGCGCGCCGGACGATGCCATGTCGGACGCCGGAGGGCCGAGCCCTTGCCTGGACGCGATGCATCATCGGAGGCGGCTGCGGAATGAAACGGATAGCCATGTGGACGGCGCTGCTGAGCGCGTCTTGCGCCCTTTCGGCGGCGGCCAGCGCGCGTCTTGAACCGATCGGCGACGTCGCGCTCGTCGGCGAGGTGGCTGCGGCGTCCGACATCAGCGCCGCCGCGCGACTCGGGCGCTTCCTCGCGCTCGGCGCCGACGAGGGCGTCGGAGCGGAGCGGGACGTCACCGTGATCCAGCTGTTCGAGCGGACGGGCGCTGATCGCTGGCGGCTCCACCGGACCGTCCCGGTCTTCCAGGGCGACAAGCGCGACGGGCGCGAACTCGATCTCGAGGCCTTCGCGGTCGATGGCGACACGCTCTACGCCATCGGCTCCCATGGCAGGAAGCGCAAGCTCACCGATCCCGACAGCCGGCGCGGGACGAACCTGAAGCGGCTGCGTTTCGACGGGATCGAGCGCGAGCGCAGCCGAGAGCATGTGCTCGTGCTGCGCCTTGGCGAAAATGGCGCGCTGGAGGAGCGCGACAGGTTCTCGCTGCGCGGCGAGATCGCCAACGACCCGGTGCTCTCGGGCTTTCGCGCAACGCCGAGCAAGGAGAACGGCGTCGACATCGAGGGGCTGGCGTTTCGCGACGGGCGGCTCTGGGTCGGGTTCCGCGGACCGGTGCTGCGCGAGAACTTCGTGCCGGTGATGGTGTTCGATCCCGAGGACCATGACGACTATGAGCTGCGCTTCGTGCAGCTGGGCGGTCGCGGGATACGCTCGCTCGAAGCGGTGTCGGACGGATTTCTGATGATCGCAGGGCCTGTCGGCGACGGCGAGGACGGCTTCCAGCTCCTGCGCTGGGACGGGGTCGACATGCTGCCCGGCGCCGGCGCCGAGCTGGGGCGCGTCGAACTGCTTGGCGCCATCGCGTCCGCTCCCGGCGCCAGGCCCGAGGGGCTCGCGGTGCTGGCCGAGGACGCCGCCGGCTACGATCTGATGGTCGTATTCGACGGCGCCGACGCAAACCAAGTCGCGCAACGGTACCGCGCCTCGCGATAGCCGGGCCCGTGGATCGGCGCGGGGTTCAGGCGCCGATCGACGCCATGGATCTCTGATGCTGCTGACATGGCGTGAATCGCACTCCGGCGCCTGTTCAAACCACCCATGCAAGGCGCCGCGCCTGACCATCGCCTCATTGGCCCGCCCGAACTGGCCTGCCGCGCAACGTGATCCGACACTCCCGCTCGCGGCCCGGCTCGGCGCGCCTGCGCTCGACAGCCTGCGAGATATTGCCGCTGGCAGGCGTCGGCCGCGCCAGGCGCGCGAACGCGGCGTGATCCTCAACGGTCGCGACCCTCGACGCGGACGACGCCGACGCGGTCACGACCGTCCGCGCAGAAGTGTTGAAGAAGAAGAAGATTTCACGCCGACGGGGAGCGCGGTGACGGCGCCGCCGCCGCCATGGATCATGGCCGAACATGATCCGCTGGGGCCGCTCGGCATTCTCGAACGCAACCTGACGGCGCCGCCCGCGCCGACCTGAGCGAAAAGAGATGACAAAATTGTCATCAGTCCGTCGCCGGGGGGAGTGAGGGTCGAACCGGTCCGCTCACCCATGAGGCTCCCATGACCCTTTTTGCTCGCGCCACCGCCGCGCTGCTGCTCTCAGCCGCGGCCGCCGCCGCACAGACCGAACTGACCGTCTACACCGCCTTCGAAGCCGTCGATCTCGACCGCTACAAGAAGGCCTTCGAGACCGCTCACCCGGACATCACGATCAACTGGGTGCGCGACAGCACCGGCGTCGTGACCGCCAAGCTTCTGGCCGAGAAGGACAACCCGCAGGCGGACGTGATCTGGGGCCTCGCCGCGACCTCGCTGCTGCTGATGAAGTCGGAGGGCATGCTCGCGCCGTTCCGCCCCGAGGGGATCGAGCGGCTCGATCCGAACTTCGTCGACCAGGACGAGACGCCGTCCTGGGTCGGCCTCGACGCCTGGATCGCCGCGCTCTGCGTCAACACCCGCGAACTGGAGCGGAACAACCTCGCCGCGCCGACGTCGTGGGAAGACCTCACCAAGCCCGAATACGCCGGCCATGTCGCGATGCCGAACCCGGCCTCGTCGGGCACCGGCTTCCTCGACGTCTCGGCCTGGCTCCAGATGTTCGGCGAGGAAGGCGGCTGGAACTTCATGGATAGGCTCCACCAGAACATCAAGTTCTACACCCATTCCGGCTCCAAGCCCTGCAAGGACGCCGCCCGCGGCGAGGTCACCATCGGCGTATCCTTCGCCTTCACCGGCGCCAAGGCGATCTCCGACGGCGCGCCGCTTGCGGTCGTGTTCCCCTCCGAAGGCTCGGGCTGGGACATGGAATCGGCCGCGATCGTGGCCGAAACCGACTTCCGGGCCGAGGCCGAGACGCTGCTGAACTGGGCGGTCTCCGAGGCCGCGATGAAGGAGTACAACGTCGGCTACGCCGTCGTCGCCATTCCGTCGGTCGCGCAGCCGGTCGAGAACTACCCCGCGGGCGGGCTCGACGCGATGATCGACAACGACTTCCTCTGGGCCGCCGAAAACCGCGAGCGCATCCTCAAGGAATGGGCCAGCCGCTACGACGGCAAGTCCGAGGCGAAGTAGGCGCCGGCGCCCCGGCCCGATAGCACCGTCCGCCATGCGGCGCGGCGCCCCACGCGGGCCCGCGCCGACCCACGCGCCACCGGCCCGAAATTCGAGGACGCCCCATGCCCGAGCCTTATCTGCGCATCCGCAACGTCTCGAAGCGCTTCGGCGATTTCACCGCGCTCCGCGACGTGAACCTCGACATCGGCAAGGGCGAGTTCGTCTGCTTTCTGGGGCCCTCGGGCTGCGGAAAGACGACGCTGCTGCGCGCCATCGCAGGCCTCGACATCCAGTCCGAGGGCATGATCGAACAGGCCGGGCGGGACATCTCGGCCCTGCCCCCCTCCGAGCGCGACTTCGGCATCGTCTTCCAGTCCTACGCGCTCTTCCCGAACCTGACGGTCGCCGACAACGTGGGCTACGGCCTCGTCGGCAAGGGGATGCCGCGCGCCGACATCCGCAAGAAGGTCGCCGGCCTTCTGGCGCAGGTGAACCTGCCCGATCAGGGCGCCAAGTACCCCGCCAAGCTCTCGGGCGGCCAGCAGCAGCGCGTCGCGCTCGCCCGCGCCCTCGCCACCGAGCCGGGGCTTCTCCTGCTCGACGAGCCGCTCTCGGCGCTCGACGCGAAGGTGCGCATCCAGCTCCGCGGCCAGCTGAAGGATCTGCAGCGCGACCTCGGCATCACCACGATCATGGTCACCCACGACCAGGAAGAGGCGCTCGGCCTCGCCGACCGCATCGTGGTGATGAGCCAGGGTCGGGTCGAGCAGGTCGGCTCGCCGGTCGAGATCTACACGAGCCCCGCGAGCGTCTTCGTCGCCGATTTCATCGGCGCGATGAACTTCGTCCCCGCGCGGGTGGCCGGGCCCGGCATGATCGAGATCGGCAGCGCCCGCTTCGCCGCCGAGACCGCGCACATCAACGGCGACGGCCGCGCTCTCGCCGCGATCCGGCCCGAGGACATCAAGGTGCAGGGCGTCGCGCCCGGAGACGCGAACGCGCTCGAGGTCACCATCGACGCCGAGGAGTTCTGCGGCTCGTACATGCGCGCGACGGTGATCGACGCCGCCCTTGGCGAGGCGCGGCTCAAGGCCGACCTGTCGATGAACCTCGTGCGCGGCATGGCGCTGACCAAGGGCAGCCGCCTGCCGGTCGCATTGCCGCCCGAGCGCCTGCGCGTCTACCCGCCGCTGTCCTGAGGAGCGCGCCCATGGCCACCGCCGCCGATCCAGCCGCCCCTGGCGCCGTCGCCTCCGCCACCGAGGACAACCGTCCGATCAGGCCCAGAGCCTCGCGCGACGAGATCGCCCAGCGCGGCGTGATCGGCGTGCTGGTGCTCTACCTCGTGCTCGCACTGGTGCTTCCGATCGGCATGGTCTTCTCCAAGGCGCTGCAGCAGTACGCCTTCACGCCCGATCAGATCACCATCGCCTTCGGGCGGGGCGGCGCCTTCGAGGCGCCGCGCAGCCTGCAATCCTGGATCGACGAGACGGGCTATGTCGTCAACGACGGCCTGCGCGCCTCCGAACGCACCCGCGTCCAGATCGTCCGCATCATCCCCAGACCCGCCCGCGCGGGCGTCGAGGCCTACCGCGTCACCGACGCCTCCAGCGCCGGCGGCCAGCTCCTGCTCGGGCAGGAGTTCAGCGCGCCGGGCCAGACCATCGAAGTCCCCGCGGCCGATCTCGGCCGCATCCAGGTCCGGCCGCAGATGAGCTACGGGCTCGGCAATTTCGGCTACTACTTCAGCCAGAAGTCGCTGTCGGACTCGATCCGCAACTCCTTCGTGATCGCCGCCATCGTGGTCGCGATCAACGTCCCCCTCGCCTTCGGCTTCGCCTACGCGCTCACCCGCACGCGCATCCGCCACAAGGAATGGTTCCGGCTGATCTCGACGGTGCCCATCCTCGTGCCCTCGCTGCTGCCGGCGATCGGCCTCGTCTATCTCTTCGGCAATCAGGGGATCCTGACGCCGCTGCTGTTCGGCGCCTCCATCTACGGCCCCATCGGCATCGTGATGGCCTCCGTCTTCTTCACCTTTCCCCATGCCGTCATCATCATGACGATCGCGCTCGGCGGCGCCGACCAGCGACTCTACGAGGCCGCCGAGGTGCTCGGCGCCTCCAAGCGGCGCACCTTCTGGACCGTGACGCTGCCCGGCGCGCGTTATGGCCTGATCTCGGCGGCGTTCGTCGTCTTCACCCTCGTAATCACCGATTTCGGCGTGCCGAAGGTGATCGGCGGGGACTACAACATGCTGGCGCTCGACATCTACAAGCAGGTGATCGGGCAGCAGAACTTCCAGATCGGCGCGGTCGTCTCGATCGTGCTCCTTATCCCCGCGGTCATCGCCTTCACCGTCGACCGCGTGATCTCCCGCGCGCAGACGGCGCAGTTCTCCTCCAAGGCGGTGCCCTACCAGCCGGACGAGGACGTGCGACGCGACCGCTGGATGCTGGGCCACTGCATCGCCGTTTCGGTGTTCATCCTTGGCATCCTGTTCATGTGCCAGTTCGCGGCGCTGGCGAAGTTCTGGCCCTACAACCTGACGCTGGGCTTCCAGCACTACCAGTTCAACAAGATGGACGGGGGCGGCTGGGCGGCCTACTGGAACTCGATCCGGCTCGCCTTCTTCGCCGCGACGATCGGCGCCGTGCTCGTCTTCATCGGCGCCTACCTGGTGGAGAAGGGCCGCGGCTTCGTCGCCGGGCGCATCGGGCTCCAGTTCCTTGCGATGATGCCGATGGCGATCCCCGGCATGGTGCTGGGTCTGGCCTACATCTTCTTCTTCAACGACCCGTCGAACCCGTTCAACTTCCTCTACGGGACGATGGCGATCCTCGTGATCAACACCATAGTGCACCTCTACACCGTCTCGCACATCACCGCGACGACGGCGCTGAAGCAGCTCGACGGCGAGTTCGAGGCGGTGTCGATGTCGCTGAAGCAGCCGTTCCTGCGGACGATGACGCGGGTCAGCGCGCCCTGCTGCCTGCCCGCCATCGGCGAGATGTGGATGTACTACTTCGTCAACGCGATGACGACGGTCTCGGCGGTGGTGTTCCTCTACTCGCCCAGCACCAACCTCGCCTCCGTCGCGGTGCTGAACATGGACGACGCAGGCGACATCGCGCCGGCGGCGGCGATGGCGATGATGATATTCTACACCAACGCCGCCGTGCGCATCCTCTACGGCCTTTTCAGCCGCAACGTGCTCGGCTCGCTGCAGGCATGGCGCGCGCGATGACGGCCCCGGGGCGCGGTCCTTACGACCTCGCGGTGGTGGGGGCCGGCGTCGTCGGCCTCGCCACCGCGTACGCCGGGGTGCGCCGCGGCCTGCGCGTGCTGGTGGTGGACCGCAGCGCCGAGGCGGTGGGCGCCTCGGTGCGCAATTTCGGTTTCGTCACCATCACCGGCCAGCGGCGGGGCGCGCATTGGGCCCGCGCAAAGCGCAGCCGGGACATCTGGGCCGGGATCGCGCCCCAGGCCGGGATCGAGGTGCTGCACGAGGGGCTGCTCGTGCTCGGCCGCCGCCCGGAGGCCGCCGCCGTGCTCGACGCCTTCGCGGCGACGGAGATGGGCGAGGGCTGCCGCTTCGTGACCTGCGCCGAAGCGCGCGGCATGGCGCCGCCGCTGGCCTGCGAAGACGCCGCGGCGATCCTCCACAGCCCGCACGAACTGCGCGTGGAGAGCCGGGACGCCATCCCGCGCCTCGCCCGCTGGCTGGAGGACGCGAAGGGGGTGAGCTTCCTGCGCCGCGCCGCGGCGCATGCGGTGACGCCGCCGCGGATCGAGACGTCGGCCGGAACATTCGACGCCGGCGCCGTCGTCGTCTGCCCCGGCGACGAGTTCGCCGCGCTCTTCCCCGAGCGCATCGCCGCCGCCGGGCTCAGGATCTGCACCCTGCAGATGCTGCGCCTCGCCGCGCCCGGCGCGCCCGCTTTCGGCGCCGCCGTGATGTCGGACCTGTCGCTGGTGCGCTACGAGGGCTATTCGGCGCTGCCCGAGGCCGCCGCGCTCGCAGAGGTTCTGCGCCGCGAGCAAGGCCCGGAGCTCGACGCCGGCATCCACCTCATCGCCGTGCAGTCGGCCGACCGCTCCTTCGTCGTCGGCGACAGCCATGTGTATGGCGACGCGCCGGCGCCCTTCGCCCGCGAAGCGCTCGACGACCTGATCCTCGCCGAGTTCGACCGCGTGCTGCCGCTGCCGGGCCGCCGCGTCGTCGAACGCTGGACGGGCGCCTACGCCTCGGGCCGCGACGTGATCTTCCATGACCGGCCCGCCGCCGATGTCCGCCTGCTGATCGTCACCGGCGGCACCGGCGCCTCCACCGCCTTCGCGCTCGGCGAGGACGTCCTGGCCGACCTGTTCGACGCGCAGCCCCTGAAGACGGAGACCTGACCATGCCCCACCTGAAGGCGGCCGTGTTCGACTGGGCCGGCACCGTGATCGACTACGGCTCGCGCGCGCCCATGGGCGCCTTCGTCGAAGTCTTCGCGCGCTTCGGCGTCACCCTCACGGTGGCGCAGGCCCGCGAGCCGATGGGCATGGCCAAGCTCGACCACATCAAGGCGCTCGGCGCCCAGCCCGAGATCGCCGCGCAGTGGCGGGCGGCGCACGGCGCGGCCTTCGACGAAGCTGCGGCCCGGAAGATCTACGAGGTCTTCGTCCCGCTGAACGCGGAGGTCGTCGTCGATCATTGCGACCTGATCCCGGGCACCCTTGAGACGGTCGCGGCCCTGAAGGCGCGGGGCATGAGGCTCGGCTCGACCACCGGCTACACGCGCCAGATCATGGCCCGCGTCACCCCGCTCGCGGCGGCGCAGGGCTATGCGCCCGAGAACATGGTCTGCGCCGAGGATCTCTGGGCCGGCCGCCCGACGCCGGTGATGATGTGGAAGACCTTTCTCGATCTGCGGATCGAGGACGCTTCGACCGTGGTGAAAGTGGACGACACGCCCGTGGGCGTCATGGAAGGCGTGCGCGCCGGCGCCTGGACGGTGGGCGTGAGCCTCAGCGGCAACGAGATGGGCCTCTCGCCCCAGGAGGTCGCCGCCCTGCCAGCAGCCAAGCGCGACGCCCGCAACGCGGCGGCGCGCGACAAGCTCCTCGCGGCGGGTGCGCACTGGGTGATCGACTCGGTCGCCGATCTGCCAGACCTCCTCAATGAGATCGAAGCGCGCGCCGCGCGTTGAGACGGGGAAGCCTGCCGCTCGGTCGTGGTTGCTCCGCCACCCGCCTCCCGTCAGGCCGAAGCCGGCGCCCGGCGGTGAACCGAGCCGAACCGATTCCTCGGAGCGCCCGATGGCGGCGTTCTCGGGTATCGGAGCAGGTCCGGCATGAACCCGAAGGCTCGCCGCGCCTGCGCGCGCCACGGCTCATGGATCGAGCGCGTTCAACGCCTGCAACAGGTCAAGGAGCTGGTCGTGGCGCTCCTTGCCCAGTCGGGCCTGGATATCCTGCGCGAGGCGGCGCGACGTTGCGCGATTGGCGACGATCACCGCCCTGCCTGCCGGCAGCAGCGAGACCCGCTGGCGGCGACGATCGCCGGCGTCGGTCAGGCGGGCCGCCAGCCCCTTCTCGACCAGCCCCTGGATGATGCGAGACAGGCTGGGCGCCTGCAGACACGCCTCGGCGCAGATGGCCGACGGCGCCAGCGGGCCGCGCTCGTCGAGCACGCGCAGCACGCGCCACTGCTGTTCGGTGACGCCCGCGCCGGCGAGCATCTCGCGGATCGGGGCCATCACCTTCTCGCGCGCACGCAGCAGAGCGATCGGCAGCGAGCGCCCCGTCGGCGGGTACGCCTCCCCGGCCGGGCCGGGTTCGGCGGCGACGGGGCGCGTATCGGCGCTCATCGCAGGAGCAGCAGCGAGAGGGACGGAACCGCCAGAAGGATCGCTAGCCGGACGATGTCGGCGAACCAGAACGGCAGCACGCCGCGGAAGATGGTCCGGAGCTCGATGTCGGGCAGCGTGGCGCGCAGCACGAAGACGTTCATGCCGACTGGCGGCGTGATCAGGCTGATCTCGGTCACGACCACGACGATCACGGCGAACCAGATCACCGCCGCCTCCGGGTCGGCCAGCGGCCCGGCCCCGAAATCGAGCTGGGCGACGATCGGATAGAACACCGGCACCGTCAGCAGGATCATCGACAGGCTTTCGAACACGCAGCCCATCACGAGATAGATCGCGACCATCATCGCGATCACCGCCCAGGGCGACAGTTCGAATTCGTACACCAGATCAACCAGCGCGTCGGGCAGGCCGGCGAAGTTGACGAAGGCCGAGAAGATCTCGGCCCCGATGATGATGGCGAAGATCATCGCCGAGGCGAGCAGGGTCTCTCGGCAGGCCTCGGCGAAGCGCGCCCGCGTCAGGCCGCGCATCGCCAGCGCCAGCAGCAGCGCGAAGCCCGCGCCCATCCCCGCCGCCTCGATGGGCGTGAAGAAGCCGCCATAGATGCCGCCCATGATGAAGACGAAGAGCGCCAGCGTGCCGGCGACGCCGAGGCGGTCGCGCCGGCTCATCGGCGCCGGCTCCGAGACCGGCGGCGCGAGCGAAGGATCGACCCGCACCGCGACCACCACGGCGACGAGATAGAGCGCAAGGCCCAAGAGCCCCGGCAGGAGCCCCGCGATGAACAGTTTGCCGATGTCGCTTTCGGTCAGGAGGCCGTAGATGATCATGATCACCGAAGGCGGGATCAGGATGCCGAGCGTGCCTCCGGCGGCGATCGAGCCGGCCGCGAGGCTGTCGGCGTAGCCGAAGCGCCGCATCGGCGGCATCGCCACGCGCGACATGGTGGCGGCGGTCGCGAGCGACGAGCCCGAGACCGCCGAGAAGCCGCCGCAGCTGAGCACGGTGGCCAGCGCCAGGCCGCCGCGCATCCGGCCGAACAGGCGGTCGGCGCCGGCGAACAGGCCGTGCGCGATGCCCGACTTGGCGAGGATCGCGCCCATCAGGATGAAGAGCGGCACCACCGACAGCGAGTAGCTGCGCCCGGTCTCGAACACCGCGGCGCCGACCATCGCCCCCGCCGCCTCCCACCCGCGCATCGACGCGAAGCCGACGGCGCCGACCAGCGCCATCGCGAAGGCGATGGGCACGCGGGCGAAGATCAGCGCCAGCAGCACGCCGAGCGCGATCAGGGACAGGGTCATCGCCGCCACTCCCGCAGAACGCCGAAGCCTGCGGCCAGCACGCAGGCGAGCGCGCCGAAGGCGGCGAAGGGCGCGAACGGGATCACCAGCGCGTTCGAGCGCGCCCCCGTCCCGATCAGGTCATGCGCCACGATCACCAGCCGCCACGCGAAGTAGAGCAGCACGGCGGCGGAGATGGCCGCCGCCGCGCGCGCAAGCGCCTCGGCCGCGCCGCGGGGCAGCGCGCCGGCCAGCAGGTCCACCTCGACATGGCCACCGTCCCGGCTGGCCAGCGGCAGGGCGGCGAAGACCATGGCGCAGAGCAGCAGCTCCGTGAGCTCGAAGGCGCCGACGAGCGGCGCCTCCAGCAGGTAGCGCCCGACGACGTCGATGATCGTGACGGCCATCAGCGCCAGCAGCAGCGTCGCCGCCGCGACCTCCAGCGCCCGAGCGAGCTTTCCGGCCATCAGTTCGAGACGCCCGTCATGCCGCGCAACCGGGCCAGCGCCGCCGCGCCGTCGCGCCCCTCGCCCAGCCCGGCGGCCCAGGCCTGCTCAAGCGCAGCGCCCTTCTCGCGGATCGCGGCCACCACGGCGTCGGAGGCGGGATGCACATCGATGCCGGCCGCCTCGATCTCCGAAACCGCCGCGGCGTCGGCCCCGTTCCACGCCTCGCCGACCCGGCGCGCGAAGGCGAGGCCCGAGATGGCCTCGATCGCCGCCTGGTCCTGCTGCGAGATCTCGGCCCAGCGCGCCTCGTTGGCGACGAGGAACCATGTGGTGTTGTAGACGCCGCCCGGCGCCTTCAGGGAAAACTTCACATAGTCGGTGAGGTTGAACGCGGTCAGCGCCTCATAGGTGAAGGCGACGCCGTCGATCACGCCGCGCGACAGTTTCTCGTAGACCTCGGGCGAGGACATGAAGAGCGCGTCCGCCCCCAGAGCCGCGGTCAGTTCGGCGATGTAGCCGCCGGGCACGCGGATCTTCAGGCCGGCGAAGTCCGCCGGCGTCTCGATGCGGCGGACGTTGTTGTGGATCAGGCCGGGGCCGTGGACGAACAGGCCCAGCAGCCTGGTTCCGGCGTGCTCGGCCTGGGCCCCGAGATCCTCGGTGTAGACGGTCCAGAAGGCCTCGGACGCCGACACCGCGTCGTCGCCGATGAACGAGAACTGGCCGATCTGCGAGCCCTTGAAGCGGTCGTCCTGGCTGAAGCTGTGCAGGCCGTAGGTGATGTCGGCGACGCCGTCGCGCGCCATGTCGAAATGCGCCGGCGGGCTGCCGGCCGCCTTGCCGAGCACGCGCACGCTGACGCGGCCCTCGGTGACGGCCTCGACCTCCTCGGCCCAGGGCCTGATGGCGTTGACGACGATGGGGTGGCGCGGCGGCAGCCAGCTCGACAGCACCAGCTCTACATCGGCGGCGAGGCCGGGAAGCGGCAGGGTCAGCGAGAGCGCAAGCGCTGCGGCGAGGGTCTTGGCGGTCATCGGGGGTCTCCTCCGGGTTTCTGGTTGTTCGGTCAAGCGGCCTCGGCGCGCACGGCGTCGGGGTGGGCGGCGAGGAAGGCGGGATGCTCGGCGACGGCCGCCGCCGCGGCGGTCAACCGCGGCAGGTCGCGCGTCTCTGCCCCCCAGCGGGCGGCGTTGTAGAGCTGGGGGACGATGCAGAGGTCGGCCTGCGTCAGCGCGTCGCCGACGGCGTGCCGGCCGGCGGGGAACTGCGCCAGCAGCGCCTCGACGGCGAACAGCCCCTCACGGATCGTCCCCGCCGCCCAGTCGCCGCGCGCGGCGTCGCCCGCGAGCGCGCCGATGCGGTTCAGCACCCGCAGGTTGGCGACGGGGTGGAGGTCGGCGCAGATCGCGAGGCACACGGCGCGCATCCGCGCCCGAGCCGCCGCGTCGGACGGCAAAAGACGCAGGCGGCCGGTGTCCTCGAGATAGTCGAGGATGGCGAGCGACTGGGTGAGGCGAAGCCCGTCGATCTCGAGCGCCGGGACCAGACCCTGCGGGTTCACGGCGAGGTGGGCCGCCGCCGTCTGCGCGCCGGCGGTCAGGTCGACGGCGACCGTGCGGAACGGCAGCCCGGCGAGATGCAGGGCGATGCGCACCCGCCAGCTCGCCGTGCTGCGCCAGTAGTCGTGCAGGACGATCTCAGCCGGCATGGGCGCGACCGATGCGCAGCAGCGTCGCCAGACGGTCCGCGTCGCCGATCTCGGCCGCCATCAGCAGCACGAGGCGCGCATTCAGGGCGTGGCTTCCGGCCTCGCTGAGCCCGTCATGGGCGCGCATCAGCGCCTCGTAGAAGCCGTCCGGGTCGGTCAGGCGATCGGGCGCGGTCTCGGCGTCGGCCATCAGGCGACCTCCCTCATCGGCGCGGCCCCGAGCGCCCGGCGCCGCGCGGCGGACACCGCCGCGGCCGTCGGTGCGTCGAAAACCGCCGCCACATGCCCATCGGGGCGGAACAGGTAGGCGAGCCCTGAGCCATAGCGCGCCCGCGCGAGGCCCGAGGCGTCTCCGTGGCACGGGTAGGCGTCCGACGCCTGCGCCACGCCGAGACGCCGCACGCCGGGCGCGTCCGGCAGGGCGACGGCGCCGAAGCCGACGAGCGTGAAGGCGCCCTGAACCAGCGGCAGCAGCCAGGCGCCGCCGTCGAGCGGCGCGTCCACCGCGGGCCGCCCCGGCGCGACCGGCGCCGTCCCAGGCGTCTGCAGCGCGAAGCCCTCCAGCGAGCAGGGCGTGGACAGCCGACCCGAGTTGATCAGCCGCCGCGCGAAGGGCTGGTCATGGGCCAGCCGCAGCGCCTCGGCGCGGAACAGCGCCTCGGCGGGGCTTTTCGGCGTCATGAAGTTGGTGGCGCGCGACGAGTTCAGGATGTTCTCGGCCGAGCCGTGCGACCGCTCGTCGTGGTAGGTCTCGACCAGCGCCTCGGCCGCGTCGCCCGCCAGCACGGCGGCGAGCTTCCAGCCGAGATTGTCGGCGTCCTGCACGCCGCCGTTGCCGCCGCGCGCGCCGAAGGGCGACACGACATGGGCGCTGTCGCCGCAGAAGATCACCCGGCCATGGACGAAGCGCTCCAGCTTCACGCAGCGGAAGCGGTAGACGCTCATCCAGTCCAGCCGAAACGGCCGGTCGCCGACCATGGCGCGGATGCGCGGCGTCACCTTCTCCTCGGTCGCCTCGGCGCGGCCGTCGCACCCGGCGTCGAGCTGCAGGTCGATGCGGTAGATGTCGTCGGGCTGCCGGTGCAGCAGCGCCGACTTGCCGGCGTGGAAGGGCGGGTCGAACCAGAACCAGCGCTCGGGCGCGTCGCGGTCGCCGAAGGGGCTGTCGGCCATCTCGACGTCGGCGATCAGGAACTGCTCCTCGAAGGTCTGGCCCTGCCAGACCAGCCCCATGCGCCGCCGCGTGGGCGAGTTGGCGCCGTCGCAGGCGACCATCCAGCGCGCCGCGAGCGCATAGTCGCCCTCGGGCGTCGACACGCTGAGGCGGACATGGTCGCCGAAGTCCTCATGCGCGGTCACGGCGTTGCGGAACCGCAGGTCGATCAGCTCGGGGAAGTCCCGCGCGCGCTCGATCAGGTACTGCTCGACGTAATACTGCTGCAGGTTGATGAAGGCGGGATGCTTGTGGCCGGCCTCGGGGAGCAGGTCGAAGGAATAGACCTCCTCCGCGCCATGGAACAGCCGGCCGACCTTCCATGTCACGCCCTTGGCGAGCATCCGGTCGCCCACGCCGAGACGGTCGAAGATCTCCAGCGTGCGCTTGGCCCAGCAGATCGCGCGGCTGCCGATGGACACTGTGTCGTTGTCGTCGAGCACGACGCTGGCGACGCCGCGCGTGGCGAGGTCGATGGCCAGCGTCAGCCCGACGGGACCGGCGCCGACGATGGCGACCGGCGCCTCGGCGCCGCGGCCGTCGAGTTCGGGCGGCCGCGTGAAGCCGAAGGGCGCGTAGGCGTAGGCGGGCATGGCGAAACCTCCCTCAACCCTGCAGCTCGGCCCAGACCGCCGCATCGCGCTCGGCGGTCCAGATGCGGGGCGTGTCGATCCCCAGCGCCTCGTCCCAGGCGCGCGCCACGTTGAACGGCAGGCAGTGCTCGTAGATCGCGTAGTCGCCGAACTTCGGGTCGCAGGCCGCGCGGCAGGCCGCCATCGCCTCGCGCAGGCTGCCGCCGCCCTGCGCCACCCGCGCCACCGAGCGGAAGGTCGAGCCGACGAAGTCGGCGGTGGCGTCGAGCGCCGCGTTCACCTGCGCCCGCCCCGCCAGCGCGTCGCCGCGGCCGGGGGCGATGGCGTCCACGTCATGGGCGCGGATGGCGGCAAGCGTCGCGGGCCAGTCGGCGAAATGCGCGTCGCCGCAGTAGCAGGCGGAATGGAACTCGACGATGTCGCCGGTGAACATCACGTTCGCGTCCGGCACGAACGCCACGATGTCGCCCGCCGTATGGGCGCGCCCGAGATGCTTCAGGTCCACGCGGCGCCGGCCCATGAACACGGTCATCGCCCGGTCGAAGGTCAGCGTCGGCCATGTCAGGCCGGGGATGTCCTCATGGCCCTGAAAGAGCCGCGGAAAACGGCGGAACTCGCTCTCCCAGTCCTCGGCGCCGCGCTCGACCACCATGGCGCGGGCCTTGGCGCCCATGACGACGTCCTTCGCGCCGTAGGCCGAGGCGCCCAGCACGCGCACGGCGTGGTAGTGGGTCAGCACGACATGGGTGATCGGCTTGTCGGTGACGCCGCGGATCTTCTCGACCACCTTGGCGGCGAGCCTCGGCGTCGCCTGCGCGTCCACCACCATCACGCCGTCGTCGCCGATGATGACGCCGGTGTTGGGGTCGCCCTCGGCGGTGAAGGCCCAGAGGTCGCGCCCGACCTCGGTGAAGCTGATCGCCTTGTCGCTCAGGTCGCCCTGCGACGCGAAAGCCTTGGTCATCGGTCAGTTCTCCGTTGGGAATTGGGGCGCAGGCAGGATCGCGCCGTCGCAGGGGCCGAAGCCGATGCGGAAGCCGGCGCCCTGCGCATGGCCGCGCAGGCTCAGCGTGTCGCCGTCCTCGATGAAGCTGCGGGTCTCGCCGGTCGCGAGCGTCAGCGGCTCCTTGCCGCCCCAGGTCAGCTCCAGCAGAGAGCCGTAGGCGGTGCTGTCGGGGCCGGAGATCGTGCCCGAGCCGAGCAGGTCGCCGACCCGCATGGCGCAGCCGCTGCTTGCGTGGTGCGCCAGCTGCTGGGCGGAGGCGTAGTAGAGTTCGCGCGCGTTGGTGCGGCTGATCACGGTCGCGCGGTCGGAGCCTGCGGGGCGCATCTCGACCGACAGCGCGATGTCGTAGCCGAGCGGCCCTGGCTCGCGCAGGTAGGGCAGCAGCGGCGTCTCGCGCGCAGGCGTCGGCGTGCGAAACGGGTCGAGCGCGGCGCGCGTGACGATCCACGGGCTGATCGTCGTGGCGAAGGCCTTGGCCTGGAACGGCCCCAGCGGCTGGTACTCCCAGGCCTGGATGTCGCGCGCCGACCAGTCGTTGAGCAGGACGTAGCCGAAGATCATCGCGTCGGCCTGCGCCACCGTCACCGGCTCGCCCATGCGCGAGGGCTGGCCGACCACCGCGCCCAGCTCCAGCTCGATGTCGAGGCGGCGGCTGGGACCGAAGGAAGGGGCGTCGGCGTCGGGCGCCCTGGTCTGGCCCAGCGGGCGGCGGACCGGGGTTCCGGAGACGACGACCGTCGAGGCGCGGCCGTTGTAGCCGATGGGGATGTGCAGCCAGTTCGGCGGCAAGGCGTTCTCGGCCCCGCGGAACATCGTGCCGACGTTCACGGCGTGCTGCCGACCGGCGTAGAAATCGGTGTACTCCGCCACGTCGAAAGGCAGGTGGAGCGTCGCCGCGGCCAGCGGCGTCAGGTGCGGCGCGACCGTCTCGCGCTCGGCGGCGCCCTCCGCCAGCAGCGCGGTCAGGCGCGCGCGCAGGGCGCGCCAGACCGGCTGGCCGGCGGCCATCAGGTCGTTCCACGCCGGGCGCGCCAAAAGCGGCCCGGGCCCGATTGCGAGCAGTCCAGCGCCCTCCAGCGCCGCCACATCCAGCACGTTGTCGCCGATCGCCACGCCGCAGCGCGGCGCGCCGCCCGGCGGCGAGAACACGCCGCAGGGCAGGTTGTTGAGCGGGAAGTCGCCGTCGGGATCGTTCGCGCCGGCGACCCAGCTGCGCAGCAGGCCGCCGGTCACGACCAGTCGCCTTCCGGCGCGCCAGTGAACCGCTTGCGCAGCGAGGACCAGCATTCGACATAGTCGTCCTGAAGCGGCGCAGTCCTGGCGGCGAACTCGGTCAGCCGCTGGGGAAAGCGCGTCTCGAACATGAATGACATGGTCTCGTCGAGCTTCTCCGGCTGCAGTTCGGCGAGGCTCGCCTTCATGAAGGCGTCGTTGTCCGGCCCATGCGGCAGCATGCAGTTGTGCAGGCTGATGCCGCCGGGGACGAAGCCCTTCGGCTTGGCGTCGTACTCGCCGTAGATGTTGCCCATCAGCTCCGACATGACGTTCTTGTGGTACCAGGGCGGGCGGAAGGTGTTCTCCATCGACATCCACCGCTCGCGGAACAGCACGAAATCGATGTTGGCCGTCCCCTCCACGCCCGAAGGCGCCGTCAGCACGGTGAAGATCGACGGGTCGGGGTGGTCGAACAGGATCGCGCCGATCGGGCAGTAGTCGCGCATGTCGTATTTGCAGGGCGCGTAGTTGCCGTGCCACGCGACCACGTCGAGCGGGCTGTGGCCGATCTCGGTGGCGTGGAACTCGCCCGCCCATTTCACGATCACCCGGCTGGGGGCGTCGCGGTCTTCGAAGGCGGCGACGGGCGTCTTGAAGTCGCGGCGGTTGGCCATGCAGTTGGCGCCGATCGGGCCGCGGCCCGGCAGCTCGAACTTCTGGCCGTAGTTCTCGCAGACGAAGCCGCGGGCCGGGCCGTCGATCACCTCGACGCGATAGACGAGGCCGCGCGGCAGAATCGCGATCTCCTTCGGCTCGACGTCGATGACCCCCAGTTCGGTGCAGAAGCGCAGGCGCCCCTCCTGCGGCACCACCAGCAGTTCGCCGTCGGCCGAGAAGAAATACTCGTCCTGCATCGAAGCGGTGACGAGATAGACATGCGCCGCCATGCCCGACTGGGCGCCCGCGTCGCCGGCGGTCGTCATGGTGCGCATGCCCGTGACCCAGGTCAGCGCCTCATCCGAGTGCGGAACCGGATCCCAGCGATACTGGCCGAGCGAGGTCACGTCGGGGATGACGTTCGGGGCCGACTTCCAGTGGGCCATGTCGATGCGCACGAAGCGCCCGACATGCTTCACCGACGGACGGATGCGGTAGCACCAGGTGCGCTCGTTGCGGTGCTGCGGCGCGGTGAACGCCGTGCCGGAAAGCTGCTCGCCATAGAGCCCGTAGGCGCAGCGCTGCGGGCTGTTGCGGCCCTGCGGCAGCGCGCCCGGCAGCGCCTCGGTCTCGAAGTCGTTGCCGAAGCCCGGCATGTAGCCCGCCCGCGTGCCGACGGGCGTTGCGGCGCGGATCAGGCCGGAGGTCGTGGTCTCGTCGTACATGGCTGTCCCTCCCGAATCTGTTTGCTTTGTTAAAGGTTGCGTTTGTAACCAACAACGCCTTATCGTGCGCCATGGCCAAACCCGTCGAGACCGACTTCGACCTGTCGGCGTTCCTGCCCTATATGCTGAACCTCGCGGCGGAGGCCGCGAGCGCCGGTTTCCAGGCCGCCTATCGCGACCGCTACGGGATGCTGCGCACCGAATGGCGGGTGATGTTCCACCTCGCGCGCTTCGGCGAGATGACCGCCACCGACATCGGCCGCCGCGCGCGCATCCACAAGACCAAGATCTCACGCGCCGTGCGGGCGCTGGAGGAGAAGCGCTTCCTGATCCGCAGCCCGTCCGCAAAGGATCGGCGGGTCGAGACCCTCAGCCTCAGCCGCGCGGGCGTCGAGGCGTTCCACGCCGTCGCCGCCATCGCCAGCGCCTATGACGCGGCGCTCTGGGCGCAGTTCGCGCCCGAGGACGAGGCGGCGCTGCGCCGGTGCCTCGCGGCGCTTGCGACGCCTGGGGACGAGCCGCCGCCGCCAGGGGTCGGCGATTGAGATCATGGCGGGAACGCGCCGCCGCGCCCGGCGGGGCGGTTCGGAGGGCGGGGCCTGCGGTGCCGGCGGCGCGACCGCAGGCGCGTGGCGGCGGCGCGACGCCGGGGTCAGGCGGCGGCGAGGTAGTTCTTGACGAAGCGATCGCAGGCGACCTCCCAAAGGACGATCGCGCCTTTCTCGACGAACCAGGCGTCGCCCACGCCGTAGACGCGCCGCTCCCCGGTGCGCTCGTCGGTCAGGGCGACGGAGCCTTCGACGACAACCGCGTGCTCGTTGAAGGGGTAGGTCATCCGGAACCTGCTGCGCGTCACGGCGAACCAGCCGCAGGACAGCGGCGCGTCAGGGGCGCCATGGGCCATCGCGCCGAAGATCGTCGCCTCGCCGTCGAGGATCTCGGCGCCGAGATCGGCGACGGTGCCCCAGGGGGCGAGGTCGGGGATCGTCCGGGAATTGATCGCAAGCATCGCGGGTCTCCGTTTTTTCGGGAAGGGAGGCGTCAGCGGCGGCCGTTGAAGTAGCCGGACAGCTGGTGCCAGGTCTTGGCGGCGGTCATCACGGCCGGACGCAGCGCGTCATGGCCGGGAATGGCGGCGTGGGGGATCGCGCTCATCAGGTCGTAGCGGGCCGAGCCTTCGCTCATGCCTTCGGCCAGAACCTTGCAGACGATGTGGCTGGGCGTGACCCCGAAGCCCGAATAGCCCTGCACATAGAAGGCGTTCGGCCGCCCCGGCAGCGTGCCGATCTGGGGAAAGAGGTTGGCCGAGCACGCCATCGGTCCGCCCCAGGCGAGATCGATCCGAACATCCTTGAGGTAGGGAAACACCTTCAGCATCAGCGCGCGGTTCCAGCCCGCGAGGTCCTCGGGGACATATTCGAGCAGCTGCGTCGCCGAGCCGAACAGCAGGCGGTTCTCGTTGGTGACGCGGAAGTAGTCGATCACCGGGCGGATGTCGCTGTAGGCGCCGCGGATCGGGCTGATCCGCAGGACCATCTCCTCGGGCAGGGGTTCGGTGGCGATCTGGAACGAGTAGGTGGTGATCGTCTTGCCCTGGATGGCGGGTTCGAGCCGGTTGAGAAAGCTGTCGCAGGCCCAGAGCAGCTTTGCCGCGCGCACCGAGCCCGCGCCGGTGCGCACCGTGATCCGCTCGCCGTACTCGACCGCGATCACCGGGCTGTTCTCGAACAGGCGCACGCCATGGCCGGCCAGCGCCTGCGCCTCGCCCAGCAGCAGGTTCAGCGAGTTCACATGCCCGCCGCCCATGTGCTTCAGCACGCCGGCGTAGACGTCCGAGCCGATCACCGACGCCACGTCGGCCCCCGACAGCAGCGCGATGTCCTCGTCGGGATCGACCGCCCTGAACTCGGCCTCCCAGGCCCTGAGCGTCTTCATCTGGCGGGCGTTGTAGGCGAGGTAGCCGTAGCCCTGCCGGAAATCCGCGTCGATCCCGTAGCGGGCGATGCGCTCGCGGATGATGCCGGCGCCGAGGTTCGAGATGCGGAACAGCGTCTCCAGCCCCTCCGGCCCGACATGCTTCTTCACGGCGTTGATGTCGTGGCCGATGCCGGCCATCACCTGCCCGCCGTTGCGGCCGGTGCCCCCGAAGCCGAGATGGCGGCCCTCGAGCACCACGACGTTCGTGATCCCCTTCTCGGCCAGCTCCAGCGCGGTGTTGACGCCCGAGAAGCCGCCGCCGATCACCACCACGTCCGCGTCGACGTCGTCGGTCAGGCGCGGAAAGGCCAGGTCGTACTTGCGGGTGACGGTGTAGTAGTTCAGCGCGTCGAGCCGGTTCATGACGGCGGGGGCGAGAGCGTTCATGGCGTCAGACCTCGGTGATGGCCGAGCCCAGCGCGGCATAGAGCGCGGGCCGGCGATTGCGAAGAAACAGCGCGAAGGCGGCGCCCGCGGCGGCGGTGGCGACCACGAGCCACGGCAGCGCCCAGGTGACCGGGCTGTCGGCCCCCGCGAGCAGCGGCAGGTTGGCGATGACGAGCACCAGCGCGAGGGCGAGGCCGACCAGCGCCGCGACCGGCGCCAGCATCCTCGTTCCCAGCCCGAGCCCGAGCGGATTGGCGCGGAAATAGGCGAGGATCGCCAGGCTCACCGCGATCTGCACCGCGAGGATGCCGATGACCGCGACGGCCGAGGACAGCGCGAAGACCGTGGCGTAGGGGTCGGCCCCCGCCAGCACGAAGCCGCCCAGCAGCGCGGCGGAGACCAGCGCCTGCGCCCGGCCCGCGACATGGGGCGAGCCATGCACGGCGTGCACCGCGCCCAGCGCGCGGGGCAGCACGCCGTCGCGGCCGAGGGCGTGGAAGTAGCGGTTCAGCGTGTTGTGGAACGACAGCGCCGACGCGAACAGGCTGACGATCAGCAGCGCCTCCATCGTCGCCACCGACCAGGGGCCGAGCACGTCGGCGGCGGCGGTGAAGAAGAAGGTCTCGATGCCGGCGGCGGCGGTCTCCTGCACCTGCGACGACCCGTAATACTGCGTGATCGCCCAGGTCGAGAAGGCGTAGAACCCGGCGATCAGCCCGACCGCGGCGTAGGTCGCGCGGGGGATGGTCCGCTCGGGGCGCGCCACTTCGCTCGCGAAGATCGCGGTCGACTCGAACCCCATGAACGAGCCGAGCACGAACACCAGCGCGACGCCGAGGCCCGGCGCGAACACCGTCGCCGGCGCGAAGGAGGTGGCGTCGATCCCCTCGGGCCCGCCCCCGCGCAGCAGGATGCCGACGCTGAGCAGGAACAGGATCGCAACCTCCGCCAGCATGCAGACCGCCAGGAGCCGTCCCGAGAAGGCGATGTTGCGCGCGCCGCAGAGCCAGACCGCCGCCATCGCCGCCAGCACCGCCGCCCACCATGGCAGATCGATCCCGAACGAAGCCGCGGCAGCCGAGACGAAGACGCCGAACAGCGCATAGACCGCAAGCTGGATCGCCTTGTAGGTCAGGATGGCCACCGCGGCGGCGCCGACGCCCGCCGGGCGCCCGAGCCCACGCGAGACATAGCCATAGAACCCGCCCGCCGGGCCCGCATGGCGCGCCATCGCGGTGAAGCCGACGGAGAACAGCAGGTAGAGCAGCCCGACCAGCAGGAAGGCGCCGGGCGCCCCCGCGCCGTTGCCGAAAGCGAAGGCCGCAGGCGACGCGCCCACGACCGACGCGAGCGGGGCCGCCGCCGCGACGACGAAAAAGACGATGTGCGTCGTTCCGATCGATCCGCGCGCAAGGCGCGATCCTTCCGGCGAGACGCCGGTCAAAGAGGCATTGCTCACTGGAATGATCCTGTTCCGGGCGCCAACGGCGCGTTTCGTCGGCATAGGGTGGTTAAGCCAGACCTTAGGCGCATCGCGGGCTTGCGCGAATTGCGGGTTGCGCCAATGATTCGATAGTTTGCGCCAGGGAGGGCCGCGATGTCGGACGACTCGCATTCTTCGGGCGCGCATGCTTCGGGGGCGCATGCGGCGCGCATCCGCGCCTCGTCGCTCGCGCCGATCGTGGAGCAACTCGACCGCAGCGGCGCGGCGACGACCGCCATGATGACGCGGCGGCTTTTGACGCGCGACCAGTTGGCCGACCCCTATGGCGAGGTTCCGCTGACCGCGTACGTCGCGCTGCTTGAGGACGCGGCCGCTCAGGCGGCCGACCCGCTGCTCGGCGCACGCATCGGCGCGCAGTTCCGCCCAGGAAATCTCGGGCCCGTGGGGCTGCTTTTCGGGGCGTCGGCGACGCTGCGCCGGGGCCTCGAACGGCTCACGCGCTGGCTGGCCGTCTGGCAGGACGCCACCGTGGTGCGGATCGAGGACGACGGTTCGGCCGTGACGTGGAGCTATCGGCTGGACGATCCCGCGATCTGGCCGCGCCGGCAGGACGCGGAGTACACCCTGGCCGCGACGATCGCGCTGGCGCGCGAGGCGTTCGGCGCATCGTGCCGACCGGTGGCGGCGCACCTCGAGCACGGCGCGGCGGACGACGCCGCACCCCTGTCGCGGCTCCTCGGCGTGCGGCCGCTGTTTGCGCAGACGGCCAACCGCCTGGTGTTCGCGCGCGCCGATTGTGACCGGCCCCACCGCCGGGAAGACCGGGACCTGATGACGATCCTCGAGCGCCATGTGGCGGACCTGTTCCAGCCTGCGCCGGGCGAGGCGGGGCTGGTGGCCCGGGTGCGCACGCTGGTTCTTGCGCAACTCGGCCGCCGGAAGATAACCCTGCCGACCATCTCGGCCACGCTGAACGTCTCGGCGCGGACGCTGCAGCGCCGGCTGGCCGAGGAGGGCACGTCGTTGCGCGCCCTGGTGCTGGAGTGTCGCATGGAGCTTGGCCGGGTGCATCTGCGCGATGGCCGCATCTCGAACGCCGAGATCGCCCGCACGCTCGGCTACGCCGACAGCACCGCGTTCTGGCGGGCCTTCAAGACGGCGGCCGGGACCAGCCCCTCGGAGTTCCGCCCTCCCCGTTAACGGGATGCCTGCGCACGCACGCTCGCACGCTCGAACGGCGGCCCGACCGCGCCGCGAAAGAACACGACGCGCAAGCCGAATGCGGGTCGCGCTGCAGGCCCCGACAACCGGCGACCGCGGAGCCCTCCTCTATCCGCGCGAGGATCACGCAGACGCTCACCGCCAGCACGAGACGGAGCGCCGCGCCGCCGCTCGCCAGAAGGATCGGCAGGGCGCGATGGCGCCAGGCAGGCTCGAACGCCCGCGCAGGGTTCCCAGGCTCAACGATTGAGCCAATCGCGGTCATCCGCCCCGGAACGCCGACGACAGGAGGCCCGCACCGCGAAGGACCGCGCTCACGCCCAGGCAGGTCCAGAGGGCCTCACGGAAGCACGGCGCGCGGTTGCGATGAACAGGCGCGTGGAGATCGTCACCGCCGAGGCGAGCCAAAGCGGGGCAGACGGCGGGAACACGGCTTCAAGAGATTGCAGCGCTTCGCCGCTCCTCGTCCGACGCGCAGCCGCGCCGCTGACCGGCCACAATGTTCACTTGCTTGCCGAAACGGCCCGTCAATCCATTAGCAGGCTCCCAGCGGACGGTCGTCTGGCTGCCGCCCGATTGAAGTGTTTTGCCATCTGCGAGGCGGTCTGGTCCGGCAGATCAAGGATCGGATTGACGTCGACGTCGTGGATTTTCGGTGAGCCGCGCGGGCGAGAAGTGGGCTCCGGGACCACAGGCAACCGAGAAAGGACACCTGAAAGCGCTGGCGGTGTGTTAAGATCCAACAGTCAAGACCGATTCGGATTCTCGAATTGAAGCATTCGAGAGCCAACGCTTCGTGATTATATCGAATATTTTCTTGAGGCCCAACTAAGTAGCGCCTTGCGCTGCTGCAATTCGGGGACTCGATCGATGTCACAGCGCACCACCGACCGCATCGCCGTCGTAACGGCTGGGCTGTCTTCGACAAGCCCGCAAGAAGATGCGCGACTTGAGGCGCTGCGTATGCGGCTGGCCGAGGCGGGCGGCGCATCGGGGCCTGACGCGATCTCGCTGGCCCGCAGCCCCTTCGACCGTTCCGCCCGCATCGCGACGGCGGCGACGGCGCAGGCGCGCGACATCGAGCGGATGCTCAGGGGACGCGCCGACGCCGCGCGGCCGGCCGAGCGGGCGTTTCGGCGCGAGACGCCGCTGCGCGACGGCCGCGACCCACGGTCTGCGCCCGTCTGGGGTCGCGGCGGTCGGGTCGTGCGCAGCGAGGGACCGTTTGATGGCGAGGACGGCCGGCGCTTCTGGTTCGACTTCTACGCCGTGGCGGCCGATCTTGCGCCCGTCCATCTCGCTGGCGAAGACCGGCCCGCGCTGCTGGCCGCCGTCGGCGCGGCGCGCGCCGATGCGGTCGCGCTGCCGCCCGGCGGCGTGTGGGTCCGCGCCGACCTGCTCGCCGAGGGCGCGCCGGCGGACGGTTACTTCGGCCTGCGCATCGCGGCCGGGCGGCTGGCCTTCGACGCGACGCCGCGCGCCGAAGACGGGCGGCTGACGCTGCCGCCGCGGGCGGGCTTCCGGCTTCAGGTCACGCCGGACTATGACCGCGAGCGGCCGGCTGTGGAGCGCAGGCTCGGGGCCGATCTCGCCGCCGCCACGCTGTCCCTGCCCGAGCGGCTGGCGTTGACGGTCGCGCCGGGCGGGTTTGCATCGGTCGAGACCGGCGCCGCGTCGTGGCGGCTGTTCGGCGCCGCGCTGGACTTCGAGCCGCAGCCCGACGCCGCCGCCGTCTATCGCGACGATCTCAAGGCGCTGGTCCTGCCGCTTGCCGCAGCGGCGAAGGAGTTGGCGCTGCGCGAGAGCCTGTCGCCCTTCGTGACGCTCGGCGGCTCGGCGCGCATCGTCTCCGCCGGCTGGGCGCTGCCTGTGGCGACACTGGACGACCTGCCCGTCGAGCCCGACGGCGCGGGCGGGCTGACGGTGCAGGGCAACGCCCAGGTCACGCTGGACTGGGCGGGGCTGCAGGGCGGTCCCATCCGCCTGCCGTCGCCGGCGATCACGCTGTTTCCCGGGCTGCTGATCGTCAGCGACACGGCCGCCTCGAACCGCGACGCGCGCCAGCGGCTGCGGCTGTGGCGCGACGCGGACGCCCTGCACCGCTCTGAACTGCTGCTGCGCTACACCGACGCGTTCCGGCTGAGCTACGCCGTCAATCTCGACGGCGACGAGGCGGTGCTGACCGAGACCGACGCCGAGGGGCGCTGGGACCGGCCGGTCGATGTGCGAGGAACGCCGTTCCCGGTGCGCACGCTGCGGTCGCTGCTGCTGCTGCACGTCTCGGACGCCGGGCGCTTCGCGGCGCTGTTCGACGACGACATTCTGGTCGACGCGCTTGACCCAGCGGCGACATGGCCCGTGGCGCCCGGCGAGGCGACGGCGCTGGCGATCCGCAACGCGCTGTTCACCGTGACGCCGGTCAACAGCGTCTTTCTGTTCGCCGTGCTGCGCGACCCGGAGACGGCCGAGCGGGGGCTGCTGCTGCTGGCCTTCGGCCTTTACGGCGCGCTGCCCACGCTGCCCGACCCCTACGCCGCCAACCTGCGCTGGATGACCAATGACAGCAGAGGCGCGCGCGAAGCGGGCCGACCCCGCTCGCTGCTCATCAGCCGGACGGCGTGGACCAGCCCGGCGGAGGACGATGAGCCCGGCATGGTCGATTTCGGCTTCGATTTCGCGCCGCTGGCGGGGCAGGACGCGGTGTTCGCGCAATGGGCGGCGGCGGGATCTTCGGCGGGGGCGGTCCCGCCGGCGACGCCGGGGGCGGCCGCGCTGGCCGCCGCGGCGTCGGGCGCGGTCTTCGCCAACGCCGGCCCCGCCGCGTCGCGCGACGCCGACCGGGCCGCGGCCGTGGGCGCCGGGCGGCGCGACATCGAGTGGGACCGGCGCTTCCACCGGTTCCGCGACGAGCAGTTCGCGCTGGTCGACGTCTCCAGCAACGCAGACCAGATGGGCGTCAGCTTCGCCTGGTTCGATCCCGGCCGACTGCAGGACGAAGACCTCATCTTCTACCAGACCTTCCGCGCCAGCGCCGAGGCGCATCCCGACGGGGGCGCGTTTCCTGTGCGGGTGCAGGGTCTCGATCTCGTGTCGCAGGGGCGCTTCGTGCGCGGCTTCGCGCTGCCGCAAGTCAGCTGGGAGCCGCTGGTGAACCTGACGCCGCCGCAGGTTGCGGGCGATCCGCCGATCCTGTTCAACTTCTACCCGGACGATGGCGGCCCAACGCGGTTTCTGACCGACTCGGTCGATCTGGTGCCGATCGCGCCCCTGCCTGTGACCGAGTTTCTGGTCGAGGACTTCACAGCGCGCGACAATGGCTTCAGCGGCGCGCTGTTCACGCTGCCCTTCGGGCTGCGCGCCTTCGCGGAGCTCACGCGCCCCGCGCCCGGCGCGCCCGGCGCCGCGCTCGGCTTCAACCGGCCGGCCTATCCCGTAGCTGACGTGGTCGGCGGTCTGCAGCTGCGCGCCGACGCGCCGCCCCATCCCGCGCGCAGCGCGACGTTCCGGGGCGGGACGTTCCAGCTGAGCAACGTCGTGACCGCCACCGGCGCGCCCACCTTCGCCAGCACGCTGGGCGGGAGCGTCACCGGCATCTTCAACAGGGACTTCTTCGGCCCCCCCAACCCCGGGCTCAACAACCGCGGCGTGCCGCTGACGCGCATCGACTTCTCGGGTTACGGCGCCAATACCTTCAGCCACTGGTTCGACCCCAACGCCGCGATCGCGCAGACCAGCCAGACGCGCTTCGACATCTTCAACGGCCGCTGCGCGCATGAGCTGATCCAAGTGCGCAGCCTGGTCTATCCATGGGGCGTGCGGGTGGTGCGCACCATCACCATCTTCCGCACGTCCAGCGCCAACGTCTTCCGCTTCGACACTGGCTGGCAGGCGGAATCCGACGGGCTGTTCGACTTCCGCTACACCGCGCTGAACGCGGCCGACCAGCCGATCCAGGTGGCCAGCCCCTTCACCGTCCATCCCGGGCTGGTGAAGGGGCTGTTCAGGATCCGCAACATCGTCGAGACGCCGGACATCCCGCGCTTCGAGCAGGGCTGGTCGAAGCAGAACGGCGATCTGTACATCGACGGCGACGGGCGCCAGCAGGTCGTCAACGCGGCCACGGACGCGGCGTTCCGCAACCCGCAGGCGGTGCTGCAGCCGGTCTATTTCGACGCCGACGTGCAGGTCGAGGGGATCGTCGCCGGCGGCGAGGCGGGGCGGACAGCGGCGACAGGGGTGCTGGGTTTTGTGCAGCTGGCGCCCAAGGGCGAGCCGATCCCCGCAAGCCTGCTGGAGCAACTGCTAATCACGCAGGGCGGCGCGATCGGCGGCCCGGTGGACTGCGAGATCGACGTGCTGGGCAGCGGCCAGCGCATGCGCCTGACGCGGATCGAGGTCGGCGCAGCGCGCGACGCCGCGGACGGGCGCGTATTCGCGGGCGTGGCGCGCGGCGCGGTCGTGCTGCCGCAGGAAGGCTCATGGAGCGTCGTGGAGCACAATCAGGGCACCGGCGCGGTGGCGCCCGTGGGCGACGCGACGGGCGTGCCGGTCATCCGGCGCGGCGCGCTGGTCGATCCGGCCCAGCAGACCACCGACGCGGGCCAGGCCGACCGCGCCCGGCTGGCCAACCCGCGCGAGCTGATCCGCGTCGCCGACGCCACGACGCGCAACTACGCCTTCCTGCAGTCCACGGGCACGCAGAAGGCGCTGTTTCCGGTTCCCAGCTTCGAGCAGGGCGTCAACCGCCTGCTGGGCGAGACGCCGCGCTTCGCCGACGCCTATCGCATCCTGAACTCCGAGATCTTTCCCAACCTCGAGGACGCGCTGCCGCTGGCGCTCGGCGGCTTTCAGACGCGGATCGTCGCGCAGGGGTATCAGCTGATCGATCAGTTCGATCCGGACGCGGTGTTCGAGCAGGTGTTGCCGGACGGTCCTCTGTTCCTGATCAACGAGGACTTCATCAAGATCTACGTCGAGTACGCCAGAAAGGACACGGCCGGCGTCAAGCAGCAGGACGGCTCGCTGCGCTATGGCTTCGATGCGCTGGCGCAGGACGTCGCCGACAAATGGCTCAGCAAGGTCAACGACATCGGCATGGTGGTCGATCTCGGCGACCTGAAGCGCATCATGATCATCAAGGGGCGCTTCGACGCTGAGAAGGGCGCCGCGCCGACCTTCGCCGGCCCCGAGATCGAGTTCAGCGACGCGCTGCAGCCGATCATCGACATCCTGCAGATCCTCGCCGCGCTGAGCGGTCAGGACTACGCCGGCGCCTTCGCCAAGGGGCTCGAGGTCGCGATGTCGAACTCGGCCGACAGCTGGACCTATGCGTTCCACGCCAAGAAGGAGATCCCGCTCATCCGCTTTCCGCCGGCGGCGGTCGCGTCTGCGCTCGACCCGCTGAAGCTGGAGTGTCAGCTCGCGCTGGGGGTATATTTCAACGAGATCAACGTCTTCACCTCCGATCCCAAGGACCTGATCCCCTCCGCCGGCGCCTTCATCGACTTCAAGGGGCGGCTCTCGGTGATGTGCGTAAGCGTCGCGGCGGCGACGGTCTACGCCACCGGCTCGGTGGACCTGCGAACCGCGGCCGACATCAAGACCGGCCCGTCGCTCCTCATGAAGTTCGGATTCGGCTGCGAGCTTGTGGTGGGTCTGCCGGTGGTGGGCAACGTCTCGCTGCTCTACATGGTCGGCGTCGAGATGTTTCTCGACACCAGCCAGGTGACCGTTTCCGCCTTCCTGCTGTTTCGCGGCCGCGCCGAGATCCTCGGCGGCATCGTGACCGTCACCATCACCATCGAGGCGCGCGGCACGGTGCAGCGCCTGCTGACCGAGGACCGCACCAACATGAGCGCGCAGGTCTCGTTCGGCATCGACATCTCGATCTTCCTCGTCATCAACATCAGCTTCCACGAGAGCTGGCAGGAACAGCGTCAGATCGCCTGAGGGAGCGCGGCCATGGACACCTATCTCAGCCTGCTGCCCTTCCCCCAGCGCGTCGAAGGCGGGCGGATCACGCTGTCGGTCATGGTCATGCCGCGGCTGAGCGCGGCGTGGAACGGCGACCCGCTGTCGCCGGTGATCGCGGACTTCCCCAACCCCGGCGACACAACGCCCGCCTTCGCCGACGCCGACATCCGGCTGGAGGCGCGCATCCATGCGGGGCTGGAGGATTTTCCCACCGACGCGCCGGTGGACGCGACCGTCGCGCTGCCGGACGCCAGCGGCGTGCAGGCCGATGCGCGGACGCTGTTTCAGGAGATGGTCGCGCCCGTTCCCGGCCGCTTTCAGCTGAGCGCCGATCCGCCGCGACTGGCCGAGCCGGCGCGGCCGCAGATCTTCGTCAAGAAATACCTGCCGCAGAGCTATCGCGACGCCTTCCTCTTCACCGGGCCGCGTTCGCCGCAGGCGGTGACCGACGACAGCTATCATTGCGCGATGAAGGGCGGCGCGGCGTTCAACCCGAATTTCCAGATCACGCCGGACACGGTCAGCTGGGGACAGATCTACGCCTACTGCCTGCGCCACCCGCTGCTGGCGCGTCGGCTGGGACTGATCCGCGAGACGACCTTCGCGGCGCCGCCGGGCGTCTTCGACGATGGCGGCTTCCTGTTCGTGGGCCTGGTCCCCGACAGCGCCTATCGCGCGCAGGCCGACGCCGACGCCGCCTTCGTCAAGCGCTACGCCGCGCGCATCCCGCGGCTGCAAGCCGGGGCGGCGCGGCAGCTTTTCGCGCCGGTGCTGTTTCCGGTTCTGATCGACGATCCGCTGATCCCCGGCCCGCCACCTGCGCCGGGCAACTTCGACGGCGTGTTCGCCGAGGCGGCGAGCTTCGACGACGGTTTCGTCAAGATCGTGCATGCGCGCCAGCCGGTCAGCCAGAACCTGCTGATGGAGACGCCCGACGGTTTTCCGCCGCTGAACGACACGGGCGTCTCGATGGGCGGCGACGACGACGATCTGGTGATCCGTCAGAACCGCGCGCTGATGGAGGATCCGTCGGTCCCGCCCGCGCCAGGCATGCCCCAGCGGCTCGACGCGCCCTCGGGCGTCTTCGCCTATCGCTTCGACGTGCGCGCGGTCGGGCAGGCGGCCTGGACCTCGCTGACGCGGGTGCGCAGCCGCGCGCCCCTGACCATCGGCGCGGTCGACCTCGGGGTGTTCGAGGGCGAGCTGGGCGTCGAGGCGCACCCCGCCCAGTTCGACGGCGACCAGGTCGCCGGCCAGTTCTGGCTGCCGATGTATCTCGCCCACTGGACGGGCGGCTCGCTGGTGCTGCCTGACGAGACGGCGGCCGACCTCTACATGACCGAGCAGGAGGTGCGGGGGCAGGCCGCGCTCGGTCGCCTTTATGAGCCGATGGGCCTCGACGCCACGCCCCTGCGCTACGGCGCGAGCTATGAGATCCGCTGCCGGCTGATGGACCCGACCGGCGGGGGGCCGGCGCTTGACGACGAGCCGGTGACCGAGGGCGCGGCGCCGATCGCCGCCCTGCCCTTCCGTCGCCACGTCGCGCCGCAGCCGGTGCGCGTGGCCGGCGCCCCGACGCTGCCCGAAGACCCGCTCGACACCTACTTCGCCGGCGACGCCCTCTCGGTCGACCGACCGCTGCTGAACTATCCCAGCGTGGTGTTCACCGGGAAATACGCCGATCCGATCCCGCTGCTGCAGGCGGCCTCGGTCGCGCTGCAGGGGCAGGAGAGCTTCGGCATTCCCGACCCCGACGCGACGCGGCTGCGCATCGACGTGGAGGTGCGCGGGCTGAAGCTCGACAATGCTCTGTCGTTGAGCGGGCGCGAGCCGTTCTATCGGCTCTACACCACGCACCGCGATTTTCCGGTCGATTTCGCCGCGACGCTGACCCTGCCGCTGGCGTTCCGCGACGCGGCGACGTTGCGCTACGGCGATCCCAACGACCTTGGCGATCTGGGCCTGTCGGTCGCGGAGATTGACGCGCTGGCCGAAATCGTGCTGCCCACGGCGCGCGAGATCCGCCTGACGCTGCGCGCCGTCGGCGACCCCGACCCGGCCTATTTCGCGCCCGGCGCCGATGTCGGGCGCCCGCTGCAGATCAAGCTGCGGCGCGAGTCGACGGACGAGCGCGGCCTGCTGGCCGAACTCGCGCCCGCCGAGAGCATCCGCGGGATCTATCTGCAACCCGACCCGCCCGAGCTGTTCGACGGCCGGCTGCAGTCGCGCCTGTTCCGCCGCCGCCAGACGACCGAGCGCCCGACCATGATCCAGCGCCTCGCGCTGGCGCTTAGGCTGGAGCAGAAGGGCCTGACGCTGGTCGGCCGGCGCGGCGAGCGCGTCGTCTTCGGCTGCTCGCGCCGCATCCGCCACACGCTGGCGCCCGACCAGTCTTCGCTGACGCTGGCCGGCAGGGACGAACTGCTGAACCACTGGATCGTCGCCCTGACGCTGCGTCTCGACCGCGACTGGAGTTGGGACAACGCGCGCAAGGTCGCCTTCGAGATTTTCCGAGAGCAGCGCTTTCTGGCGGATGCGGAGATCGACGACAACGACGGCGGGCCGGTCGGCGACATCGAGATCGACCAGACCATCGACAATCTCGCGCTGGCCGATCCCGACCGCGCGTCGACCCGGCTGGTGTTTCTGGACGCAGTGGAGCCCAAATCGGCCCGCCCGCGCGCCGGCGCGCCGGGCGAGGCGCGCTTTCCCGACGAGATCGCGCTGGACTACCGCATCGAGACGCGCTTTCGCGCGGCGCCCGAGCAGGCCGACCCGCCGCGCGCCTATCAGCTGCGCCTGCCCGTGACCACGCGCCCGGCGCAGGTTCCGCGACTGGTCTCGGCCGGTGTGGCGCTGTCGGCCTATCGGCGCGACGCGACCTATGCCGCGACCGAGCCGCGCCGGCGGTTTCTGTGGCTGGAGGTCGAGGAGCCGGTCCGCGACCCCAACGACAGCTATTTCATCCGCCTGCTGGCCTATGGTCCCGACCCGCTGCTGAGCGACAACCGGTTGGAGACCTTCGCCGCGCCCGAGGAGCCCGAGATCGCGCTGGACCCCGAGCTGATCCGCGTGATCGCGCCGGGGCAGAGCGACGATCAGGCGGGGCTCGCGGCGATGCAGCCGATGGAGCGGGCGAGCGGAAGCGACCGCCATTTCCTCGTCCCGCTGCCGCCGGGGCTGGGCCCGGACGCGCCGGAGCTGTTCGGCTTCTTCACCTACGAGATCCGCGTCGGCCACGCCGGGGTCTGGTCCACGGCGCAGGGTCGTTTCGGCCGCCCCCTGCGGACGACGGGCGCCCAGCATCCCGCCCCGACGCTGTTCTGCACCGTGTTCCGCGACCGGGCGCTGCTGCGGGTGGAGGCGCCCTTCGCCCAGGCGGTGCTCAACGGCAAGACCATCACCGCCGAACCGCCGCGGAGCGAGCTGTGGGCGCTGCTCTATGCGCAGGTGAAGCAGGCCGACGGCAAGGACTGGCGCAACATCCTGCTGGACGATCGCAAGCTGCGAGTGCTGCCGCGGGTGCGGCGACGCGTCGAGGACCCCGCCGGCAACCTGTCGGTCGCGTTCCAGAACGTCGATGCGCCCGCCCGCGGCGCGACGGCGTGGACCGACGCCGAGGTCAGGATGCTGTTGCGCGTCCTCGGCCTGCCCGAGGACGCGCCGCTAAGCGCGCTGTGCGTGGAGGTTCTCCCGTCGCTGAGAAACTTCCGGGGCCGCGACGAGGACCCTGACCGCCCGGCGCCGGCGGGCCTGTCGCAGGCCGGCGCGCTCAGCACGCTCGCCGTCGCCGCGCGCGCGCCGGCCCCGCCCGCCGAAGATGACGGCGTGCGGCCGCTGACCGACGAACTCGGCCATTTCCGCATCCTGCGCACCTCCCCGCTGACCCCTGCGCCCGCCGTCTGCTGAAGGATCCATGCTGTCATTCGGCAAGGGGTTAAGGCGCCGACCTTCCTCATGCGGCATTGAGCTTGTGGTATCCGAAGGAGACACTCACCGGTGCTTGTTCATTTTTGGGGCTGTATCCCGGTGAACGAATCCGCTCTCGCGGCAACTGTCAATGGACACCCAGTCTTACGAGTTAGCGCGACACCCAGTGTTACGAGGTTGAGCGCGACGGTAGCGGGCGCGGAGGGCGCGCTGACCGCAA
>NZ_FNQM01000009.1 GCF_900107585.1 Rubrimonas cliftonensis
GCCTGCGTCGCCTTTGCCGCCCGCGTTGCTGGCGCCGCCTGCGTCGCCTTTGCCGCCCGCGTTGCTGGCGCCGCCCGCGTCGCCTTTGCCGCCCGCGTTGCTGGCGCCGCCTGCGTCGCCTTTGCCGCCCGAGTTGCCTTTGCCGCCCGCGTTGCTGGCGCCGCCCGCGTCGCCTTTGCCGCCCGCGTTGCTGGCGCCGCCCGCGTCGCCTTTGCCGCCCGCGTTGCTGGCGCCGCCGTTGCTGCTGGCGGGGCCGCCCGTGCCCGCGCTGCTGCGGCTGGCGCCTCCGGCGTATCCGCCCTCGACTGCGGAGCTTCGATCGCCGGCGGAATCAGAGCGGTCGGATGATTGCGAATCCCCGTCGCCGGACCCGCCGCCATATCCCGAACCCGAGCCGCCGCCGGACGCCCCCGCCGTCGATCCGCCGCCGGTGGCGGCCGAGCCGGACGCGGCCGCTCCCGAGGAGGACGCGGCGTCGGCGCTTGCGGCGCTTGCCGCGCTCCGGCCGGCGGCCGCCGCCGCAGTCGCCGCGGCGGCCCGACCCGACGGGGCCGAGCTTGCGCCCGCATAGGAGCCGGGCTGCGCGCGACCCTCGCTGACCGACACGCCTCGGCCGCCGTCGACGCTCTCCGCCCGATTCCCCTCCGCCACGTCCCGCGAGGCGCCGGAAGGCGTCGAGACCGAGACGACGCCCGAGAAGACGTCGACGCGCGCGCTCTCCGCCGTCGCATCGACCGTGAAGCCGGTGCCCTTCACGACCGTCGTCAGGCTGGGCGTCACGACGGTGAAGCGCCCGGCCGCGCGCTTGCCGACCTCGAAGGTGACGCGGCCGACCGGCTGCTCCACCACCTCGTCCACCGCCCCGCCCGTCAGCTCCACGCGTGTGTCGGCTGCGATCTCCATGGCGTCGAAGCCTTTGGCGAGCAGCGCGAAGCCGCCCGGACCGGTGCGCACCTGCGCGCCCACGGGCAGAACCTTCAGCGCCGCCACGGGCGCCCATCGCGCATTCGGACCGGGCGCCAGAACCTCGACCGGCCCCTCGGCCTTCAGCACCGCCCAGCCATCCTCCGCCGGCGCCGGCAGCGACGACAGCAGGAGGAACCCGACCGCGAGCGCGCTCCGGCGCAGGCCGCGCAACGCCGGCCGGTGACGCGTCACGTTCATGAAGTGCCTCGCAGTCGGTGTCATCTCGACCACCATTCTTCGGACTGCGGGGCTTCGATTCGGTGAACGCTGGGTCCAGCCGCGCGCCTCGGCCGGATGCGGCTCCTGCGCCCGGTCCGATGGCCCTGATACGTGGGAGAATGCGGAGACGTCCGCCGGAGCCGGCGATCAGCGCGGTCGGATCAACCGTCGCGCCGCTCGCGAAGCGACTTCAGCAGGGCATGTTTTTTCTTCTGCAAATCGGCGCCGGACTTCGCCATGACCTCTGACATCGAGTATCTTCTGTTGTCGCATCGCTCCATCAGCGCCTTTATCTGGCTGAATTCGATGTCAAGGTCGATCAGTATGCCGAGTTCGTCCACATGGTTTGTGATGTTGACGATGTCGGATTGTCTGCCTGCTGAATGCCCATGTCTGTAGTCTCGTATACTAATTTACAACGAGTATTCGTCATGTCTGCCGATTGCGTCCTTCCCCAGTTTGTTCCAGTAGAAGAGGGGCGGTCGCGCCGTCGCCACGAGGACGTCGATCAGGTGCTGGGTGTTATATTTGACGAAAGTGCCGTATCCGAAGGTGATCGGGGCATTCCGCGGTTTCCGGTTCATCTGTGATACGAAGCTGGGCGGCGGCGGCGTGTCCACGATCTCGAAGTCGTCCAGGTCGGAGTCGTCTGGCATGGTTCGGGTTCCTGGGGCTGGCGCGCGCCTGCGCGACGGCCGCGCGGGAGATCTCGCGGCGCCGCAGCGCCGACGGGCGTTCGAGGCGATCGGCGACCGCGGCGCACGCGGTCGGCCCGTCCCGACTGGCGGACGCCGGGATCGTGCGCGATCAGGGTTAACGAGATGCCGTCGCGCCGCGGGCCCCTCCCGCGGACCGGCGGCGGCGGCCGCCGCCCTCCGGCTCGGGCCGCAGGCCGCGTCAGTCGTCCAGCTTGCGTTCCGCCTCCCGCGCGGCGCGTTCCGCGAGGTCGTCGTCGGTGGTGCGCATCCGGGGCCGGTCGGCGAGGCGGAAGGGCGAGTTCTCGCTGTGATACTGCGCGCGAACGCGGCAGTCGTCGCACATCCGGATCAGCCGCGCATTGTCGGACTGCGTGAACATCCAATGCTTGCCGGAGAGCTTCTCGGTGATGCGCTCGATCGTCGACTTCACGCCGAACAGCGCCCCGCATTCGATGCAGGCGAAGGGCTCCTCCTCATGGAGCGTCCGCGGCGACAGCGCGGCGTTGGAGAGGTCCATGCGCGGCTCCAGCGTGATCGCGCGTTCCGGGCAGGCGGCGGCGCATATGCCGCACTGGACGCAGGCCTCCTCCTGGAAGCGCAGCTCGGGTCGGTCGGGGTTGTCCATCAGCGCGCCCGTGGGGCAGAGCGAGACGCAGGCGAGGCACAGCGTGCAGGCGTCGGTGTTCACGAGCACCGCGCCATAGGGGGCGCCCTGAGGCAGGGGGATGACGCGGTCGGGCTCCGGGCTGAGCCCCTTGGCGACGAGGCGCGCGACCTGGCGGCGCCCGCCCATCGGCAGGACGGGTTCGACGCCGAGCGCGGCGGGCGCGGCGGCCCAGAGTTCGGCCTCCAGCGCGTCGGGCTCGGCAGGCCGGATGCGGCGGATGCGGCCGGGCGCGCCGGCGCCGGCGGCGATGGCCTCGGCCAGCGCGGTCTGCGGGGCGAGGGCGGAGAGATCGGTGCGTGGGCCCTCCGCGACGATCGCCTCGCGAAAACCCACGCCGAGCGCGGCGAGCGCCTCGGCGTGCCCGAACCCCTCGACCTCGGCGACCTCCAGCGGAATGACGTCCGCCGGCAGGCCGCGCCCGAAGCGCGCCGAGAGGCGCAGGAGCTCCGCGCCGTGCTCGGCGTCGACCACCAGCAGGCGCGGCGCTTCGCCGCCCCCTGCGCGGAAGGCGTCTGCGAGGGTGCGCAGCCGGCGGTGCAGGTGCTCCAGCGGCGGGTCGTCGTAGGCGACCGCCCCGGTGGGGCAGACGGCGGCGCAGGCGCCGCAGCCGGCGCACACCATCGGGTCGATCTTCACGCTGTCGCCGTCCGGCGCGATGGCGCTGGTGGGGCAGACGTCGAGACAGCGGGTGCAGCCGGTCTTGCGCGCCCGCGAATGCGCGCAGATCTCGGGCGTGAGCCGCACATGGAGCGTCTTCTCGAAGGCGCCGACGAGCTGGGCCGCGTCGAACAGCGCGCGCGCCACCGCCGCGGGGTCGCGCGGGTCGGCCCTCAGATAGCCGTCGCGCTTGTGGGCGGCGGGAAAGAGCGGCGCCGCCCCCGACAGATCCACGATCACGTCGCAGGTCGAGCGCGCGCCGTCCTTCGCCGGCTCGAAGCCGAGCGCGCCGCGACCGCCCGGAACCGCCGGGGCGTAGCCGTCGACGGTGACGGAAAAGCCGGCGAAGGCGCCGCTGGCGGCGACGACGCGGCCGAGCGCGAGGTCGACGCCGGCCTTCGGCGGCGAGATCGCCTCCGCCGCGCAGAGCAGGCAGGTGACGGAGAGCGTCTCGGAGAGCCTCTCGGCCGCTTCCACGGCTTCGAGGCCGCTTCCAAGCACGAGGCACACGCCCTCGGAGGCGACGTCCAGGGCGGGGGCGGGCGGCCTGGCGAGCATTCCCTCCGCCAGCAGCGCCGCCATCTTCGGCCCGGCGTCGGCGGCCGCGTCGGACCATCCCGCCCGGTCCCGGATGTCGATGCAGGAAAGCGCCGGCGCGGCCCCGGCCTCCGCGGCGACGTCCTCGGCGAGCGCGGCGAAGGTCTCTGCCTCCTGCCCGCAGGCGACGACGACGCGACGGCCCGACGTCGGCGCTTCCGCGAGCGCAGCGCGCGCGACATGGGCCTCGCCCCGGCAGAGCGCCGTGCAGCGCGGCCGCGCCTCGGCCCCGACCGCCGCGCCGAGCGCCGCGGCGTCGGGGTCCATCGACCCGAGGCAGTCGCAGGACAGCAACAGCGGCGCGTCGGCCATGGCGAAACCTCCCGGCTGCGCCCGGTCAAGCGGGCGTCTTGCGTTTCGACGCGGGACCATATGAGTTTGTCGGGGAATTGCGAGAGGGCTGCATGACGGTCGAGCGAGAAAGCGGCGGGAGGCCGGAGGGCGCGGCGGGCGAGGCGCCGGGCGAGGGTTTCGACGAGCGGCTGGTCGCGATTCCGGTCGGTGTCGTCGTGCGCCGCACGCCCGGCGTCACGCGCTGGGCGCGCTGGAGCTGGCGCGCGGTGGCGGTGCTGCCCGGCGCGGCGCCGGCGGACTGGCGGGAGCTCAGGCGCGAAGGCGAGGCCGTCGAGTATCACGCCGCCACGGTCGAGCTGGAGCTGCACCGCGCCCTGACCGAGGGCTACCGCATCTCGCTCGCGATGACGCCGCCGAAGGTGCATGTCGTGCTGCACCCGGAGCCGGTGGGGGACGGCGGGTTCCCGTGGCGCGTCCACGGCGTGACGGCCTCCGCCCATGAGGCGCTCGACCGCCACGAGAGCGGCGAGGAGATGCTGGAGCCGGTGCCGATGCCGCCCGGGCTGGAGGCGTGGATCCGCGCCTTCTGCGACCGGCATCACCGGGAGCAGCCGTTCCTCAAGCGCCAGCGCGTCCCGCACGCGCCGCTGGCGGAGGACGGCGTGGGCGACGCGCGGGTGCGGCAGCTGGCCGACGTCTATCGCGCTCCCGGGACGGTCAAGGCCGGCGCGCTGAAGCCCGCCCCCTTGAAGCCGGGGCCGCTCGGGCCGCGGCGGGGCGACGGGGAGACGACGCATTGAGCAGGGACGGCGCGAAGGACGGCGGCGCGGTCGCCGAGGGCGGCGGGCTCTCCCGCTGGTCGCGACTGAAGGCGGAGGCGCGCGCCCGCGAGCGCTCGCGTGAGCCGTCGCCCGATGAGCAGGTCGGCCGCGTCGTCGAGGCGCCGCCGGCCGATGCGCCGGACTACGAGGCGATGCCCGACGCGGAGGCGCTGGAGGCGCTCGGCCTGCCAGACCCCGACAGCATCCGGCGCGGCGACGACGTGAAGGCCTTTCTGGCGGCGCGCGTGCCGGCGCGGCTCAGGGCGCGGGCGCTGCGGTCGATGTGGCGGTCCGACCCGGTGTTCGCGGTGCTCGACGGGCTGAACGACTACGACGAGGACTTCACGTCGATGGGGGCCGGGCCGGTCTCGACGCTCTACCAGGTCGGCCGCGGGTTCCTCCGCGAAGAGGAGACCGGCCGGGGCCGAAAGGCCGCCGAGGCGGAGGCGGAGGCGGCGGCCGGGGCGGACGCGGATGCCGGGGCGGGCCCCGAAACGCCGCCGGATCGCTCGGAGGAGGCCGCCCGCGAGGAGGGCGCGGTCGAGGGCCCGACCGCGACCGTCGGCCGCGCTCCGGCCGCCGGAGAGGAGGCCGGAGCCGCGGCGGACGCGCCGTCCTTTGGCGCGGGCGCGACTGCCGGGCTCGTCCGCGACGATGACGGCGAGGGGCGCCCGAGCGACGCGCCCGGGCGCGGCGGGACGCTGGGGGCCGGGATGTCCCGAACCGCGGCCGCGGGGCCGGCGGCGCCTGTCGCCGACGCCGAAACCCAGTCCGACGCCGCGATGCGCGCGCCGCCCGAGGGGAAGACTCCGCCCGGTGTGGCGGGCCGGGAGGCGTCGCCGGCGGGCGGGCCGGGGGGCGTCGCCGGCGGGCCTGCGGGGCCGCCCCGCCGCCGCCGCATGGTGTTTACAGCCTGAGACGCGGCCCGAGGCCGGACGGTCTCGCGGGATGTTCGGCATCCGCGCCATTTTTTTCTTCTCGCGCGCGCCGTTCTGCCGCAATGTTCGGATCGCAACGAACGCCGTAAAAAAGGGCGTCGCATCTGGGAGGTGAATTTGACCGAGGCTGCTGCGCGGGCTCAGTCGCAGGACGTCGAGGCGGACGTGTCGCCGGAAGACGTTCTTCGCGCGGATCTCTACGACTTTCTCGCCGCCCTGCTTGCGCGCCCGCCGTCTCGCGCGCTGATCGATCAGGCCGCCGCGCTCAGGGGAGAGGGCGGCGATCTCGGCGCGGCCGTCGATGCGCTGGCGCGGGTGGCGCGGGCGACGACCGAGCACGCCGCGAAGTCGGAGTTCGACGCGCTGTTCATCGGCGTCGTGCGCGGCGAGTTGCTGCCCTACGCCAGCTACTACCTCACGGGGTTCCTCAACGAGAAGCCGCTCGCGAAGCTGCGCGCCGACATGGCGCGCTTCGGCATGGAGCGCGCCGGGAACGTCCATGAGCCCGAGGACAACATCGCCTCTCTGTGCGAGATGATGGCGGGGCTGATCCGCGGCCGCTTCGGCCCGCCGGCGTCGCTCGCCGCGCAGCGCGACTTCTTCGCGACCCATCTCGGGCCCTGGGCGCGGCATTTCTTCACCGATCTGGAGGGCGCGCAGGCGTCGGTGCTCTATGCGCCGGTCGGCGCGATCGGCAAGCAGTTCATGGACATCGAGCGCGAGGCGTTCCGCATGGAGCGCGGGAGCTGAGCGCATGACGAGACCCGAAGACGCATCACGAAAGGAGCGCGCGATGAGCAAGGGCGAGACCGGCGAGAGCCGGCGCAACTTCCTGAAGCTGGCGGCGACGGCCCCGGCGGCGGCTGGCGCGATGGCGCTCGGCGGCGCGGCGGAGGCGGCTCAGCCGGCTGCGGCGGCCGGCGAGGGCCTTCGGGACACCGAGCACACCCGCAAGTACTTCGAGACCGCCCGCTTCTGAGCGGGCCGCACTGCAGGAAGGGGACGCGCCACGAACCGGCGCGGACCGAAGGCGGACGAAGCGGGCGACGGTTGCGCAAGGCCCTGACCCCGTGAAGATCAACCAAGCTGGAGCCTCGCGCTCCAAGCCAGGGAGAGCGCAATGCTCAGAAAGAAGACCGGCGGGGTTGCGAAAGGCCCCCGCGAGATCCTCGGCGCCTCGGGCGCCGTCGCCGCGGCGGCATCCCAGACCATGGACCGGCGCGGCTTCCTGCGCCGTTCGGGGCTGGCCATCGGGGGCCTCGCCGCAGTCGCGGCCGCCGGCGCGACCGTGCGCCCGGCGAGCGCGCAGACCGTGGCCGCCAGGGGCGCCGAACTCGTCAAGTCCGTCTGCACCCACTGCTCCGTGGGCTGCACGGTCATCGCGGAGGTCGAGAACGGCGTCTGGACGGGGCAGGAGCCCGGCTGGGACAGCCCGTTCAACCTCGGCTCGCACTGCGCGAAGGGCGCCGCGGTCCGTGAGATCACCCACGGCGAGCGCCGGCTGAAATACCCGATGAAGCTCGTCAACGGCAAGTACGAGCGCATCTCCTGGGAGACGGCGATCAACGAGATCGGCGACCAGATGCTGCAGATCCGCGAGACCAGCGGGCCGGACAGCGTCTACTGGCTCGGCTCCGCCAAGCACAACAACGAGCAGGCCTACCTGTTCCGCAAGTTCGCCGCCTACTGGGGCACGAACAACGTCGATCACCAGGCGCGTATCTGCCACTCCACCACGGTCGCGGGCGTCGCGAACACGTGGGGGTATGGCGCGATGACCAACTCCTACAACGACATCCACAATTCGCGCGCGATCTTCATCATCGGCGGCAACCCCGCCGAGGCGCATCCGGTGTCGCTGCTCCATGTCCTGAAGGCCAAGGAGGAGAACAACGCGCCCCTCATCGTCTGCGACCCGCGCTTCACCCGCACCGCGGCGCATGCCGACGAGTACGTGCGGTTCCGTCCGGGCTCGGACGTCGCGCTGGTCTGGGGCATCCTCTGGCACATCTTCGAGAACGGGTGGGAGGACAAGGAGTTCATCCGCACCCGCGTCTGGGGCATGGACCAGATCCGGACTGAGGTCGCGAAGTGGACGCCCGAGGAGGTCGAGCGCGTCACCGGCGCGCCGGGTTCGCAGCTTGAGCGCGTCGCGCGCACGCTGGCCAACAACCGTCCCGGCACCGTGATCTGGTGCATGGGCGGCACCCAGCACACCAACGGCAACAACAACACCCGCGCCTACTGCATCCTGCAGCTTGCGCTGGGCAACATGGGGACCGCCGGCGGCGGCACCAACATCTTCCGCGGCCATGACAACGTGCAGGGCGCGACCGACCTCGGCGTGCTCGCCGACACGCTGCCGGGCTACTACGGTCTCGCCGCCGGCTCCTGGGCGCACTGGGCGCGGGTGTGGGAGGAAGACCTCGACTGGCTGAAGGGCCGCTTCGCGACGCTCAAGACCAAGAGCGGCGAGAACAAGCCGATGATGAACGAAACCGGCATCACGGTGTCGCGCTGGATCGACGGCGTGCTCGAGGCGCGCGAGAACCTGGGCCAGCCCGACAACACCAAGGCCATGGTGCTGTGGGGCCACGCGCCGAACTCGCAGACCCGCCTGCCCGAGATGAAGAAGGCGATGGAGCAGCTCGACCTGCTCGTGGTGGTCGACCCGCACCCGACTGTCAGCGCCGTGCTGCACGACCGCCAGAACGGGGCCTACCTGCTGCCGGCCTGCACCCAGTTCGAGACCTACGGCTCGGTGACCGCCTCCAACCGCTCCATCCAGTGGCGCGAGCGCGTCACGGCGCCGATCTTCGAGAGCAAGACGGACCACGAGATCATCAAGCTCTTTGCGGACAAGTTCGGGTTCACCGACCGGATGTTCCGCAACATCGCCATCAACGGCGACGAGCCGCTGATCGAGGACATCACCCGCGAGTTCAACCGCGGCATGTGGACCATCGGCTACACCGGCCAGTCGCCGGAGCGCCTCCGGCTGCACATGGCCAACCAGCACACCTTCGACAGGACGACGCTGCGCGCAAATGGCGGGCCGGCCGACGGCGACTATTATGGGATGCCGTGGCCGTGCTGGGGCACGCCCGAGATGAATCACCCCGGCACCGCCAACCTCTACGACCTGTCGCTGCCGGTCTCGAAGGGCGGCCTCACCTTCCGCGCCCGCTTCGGCGTGGAGCGGGACGGGCAGAACCTGCTGGCGGAGGGCGTCGCGTCGGCGGGCTCGGAGATCCAGGACGGCTACCCCGAGTTCACGATGGCGATGCTGCAGGAGCTCGGCTGGGACGCCGACCTCACCGCCGACGAGCGGGCGTCCATCGAAATGGTCGCCGGCGCGCCGGACAAGGTCGGCGGCGTGAACTGGAAGACCGACCTCTCCGGCGGCATCCAGCGCGTGGCGATCAAGCATGAGTGCGCGCCCTTCGGCAACGCCAAGGCCCGCGCGGTGGTGTGGACCTTCCCCGACCCGATCCCGACCCACCGCGAGCCGCTCTACTCCAGCCGACGCGATCTCGTGGCCGACTACCCGACCTACGAGGACAAGACCTTCTGGCGCGTGCCCACGCTCTACGCGTCGATCCAAGCGAAGGACTTCTCGCAGGACTATCCGATCATCCTCACCTCCGGCCGTCTGGTGGAGTACGAGGGCGGCGGCGACGAGACCCGGTCGAACCCGTGGCTCGCCGAGCTGCAGCAGGAGATGTTCATCGAGATCAACCCGCGCGACGCCAACAACCTGGGCGTCCGCGACGGCTCCAGCGTCTGGGTCGAGGGCCCTGAGGGCGGGCGCGTTAAGGTCGCCGCGATGGTGACCGAGCGCGTCGGCGCGGGCGTCGCCTTCATGCCGTTCCACTTCGGCGGCATGTTCCAGGGCGAGGATCAGCGGTCGAAGTACCCCGACGGCGCCGACCCCTACGTTCTCGGCGAGAGCACCAACACCGCCCAGACCTACGGCTACGACTCGGTCACCCAGATGCAGGAGACCAAGGCGACGCTGTGCAAGATCGTCGCGGCCTGAGAGAGGAACAAAGAACATGGCACGAGCGAAATTCCTCTGTGACGCCGAGCGCTGCATCGAGTGCAACGCCTGCGTGACGGCCTGCAAGAACGAGCATGAGGTGCCCTGGGGCATCAACCGCCGGCGGGTCGTGACCATCAACGACGGCAAGCCCGGCGAGCGGTCGATCTCGGTCGCCTGCATGCACTGCTCCGACGCGCCCTGCATGGCCGTCTGCCCGGTGGACTGCTTCTACCAGACCTCCGACGGCGTGGTGCTGCACTCGAAGGATCTGTGCATCGGCTGCGGCTACTGCTTCTACGCGTGCCCGTTCGGCGCGCCGCAGTATCCGCAGGCGGGCAACTTCGGCTCGCGCGGCAAGATGGACAAGTGCACCTTCTGCAACGGCGGCCCCGAGGAGACCGGCAGCCAGGCCGAGTTCTCCAAGTACGGGCGCAACCGCATCGCCGAGGGCAAGCTGCCGATCTGCGCCGAGATGTGCTCGACCAAGGCGCTTCTCGCCGGCAATGGCGACGACGTCGCCAACGTCTACCGCGAGCGCGTCGTGGCGCGCGGTTTCGGCTCCGGCGCCTGGGGCTGGGGCACGGCCTACGATCAGAAGGGCATCTGACCGGCCGCGCGCCGGATCGGACCGACCCTGCGGGGGCGGCGCGGGCCGCCCCCGATCTCATCAAGAATTGACGGTTCGCCCGGCGCGCAAGGCGCGTCCGGGAAAGGCTGGAGGCTGAGACATGCGGTTTGGGCGTAACGGCTCATGGGCGGGGGCGCTGGCCCTCGCGCTCGCGCTCGCGACAGCGGCGCTGTGGACGGCCCCGGAGGCGTCGGCGCAAAGCTCGGTGCGGCCGCCGTCGAACGCCGTCACCAACACGCCCTCCGAGCCGGGCTCGGCGATCCCCTTCGACGGCCTGCCCTCGGGCGGCGCGGACCCGGCGGCGCGCTACGAGGGCGCCCTGGCGCCGCGCGGCGCCGCTTCCGACAGCGAGATGTGGCGCGCCGTGCGCCAGGGCGAGACCTTCACCAGCCAGAAGGGCGGCGCCATGGGCGCGCGCCTGATCCAGACCGAAGCCGCGGGCTGGGACATCCTGCGCAACCGCCTTCTGCCGAAGTGGAGCCTCTGGGCCATCGGCGGCGTCCTGGCGCTGCTGGCGGTCTTCTACCTCGTGCGCGGGAAGATCCGCGTCGACGCCGGCATGTCGGGGCGCGAGATCGAGCGGTTCAAGGCGATCGAGCGATTCGGGCACTGGCTGCTCGCAGGCAGCTTCATCATCCTCGCGCTGAGCGGCCTCAACATTCTCGTCGGGCGCGACCTGCTGCTGCCGCTGATTGGCAAGGAGGCGTTCACGACGCTGACCATCGCCGGGAAATGGGCGCACAACAACGTCGCCTGGGCCTTCATGCTGGCGCTCGCGATGACCTTCGTGCTGTGGGTCGCGCACAACATTCCCGGCAAGACCGACCTCAAATGGATCGCGGTCGGCGGCGGCCTGCTGGTGAAGGGCGTCCACCCGCCGGCGCGCAAGTTCAACTTCGGCCAGAAGCTGATCTTCTGGTCGGTGATGATCCTGGGCGCCTCGGTCTCCGCGTCCGGCGTCGCGCTGCTGTTCCCGTTCGAGACGTCGATGTTCGGCTCGACCTTCGCGAAGGTGCACGCCTTCGGCCTCGCCGAGCCGCTCGCCTCCATAGGGCTGGTGGTGCCGGCCAGCGTCACGCCGATGGCCGAGCAGCAGTTCGCGCTGGTCTGGCACGCCATCGTCGCGATCGCGATGATCGTCATAATCATCGCCCACATCTACATCGGCTCCATCGGGATGCAGGGCGCCTTCGCGGCGATGGGCTCCGGCTGGGTCGACGAGAACTGGGCGAGGGAACACCACGGCCTCTGGGTCGAGGAGGAGCGCGAAAAGGCGCGCGAAGGCCGCGGGGCCCGCGGCGCGGCGGGCGTTCCGGCAGAATGAGGCTGGCGGCCGCGGCGATCGCGCTGGCGCTGTCCGCCGGCGCCGCCAGCGCGGAGCTCGCCCGCCTCGCCGGCCATGGCGGCCCGATCCGCGACGTCGCGGCGACCCAGGGCGGCGCGCTGAGCGCGAGCTTCGACAACGCGGTGGGCGTGTGGACGCTGGGCGCCGACGGCCCGCTCCTCGCGCGCTGGCTCGACGGGCATGAGGCCGCGGTGAACCGGGTCGTCCCGGCGCCGGGCGGCCGCGCATTCTCGGTGGCCGACGACTTCACCGCGATCCTGTGGGACGTCGAGACCGGGGCCGCGCTGCGGCGCTTCGAGGGGCACAGGGGCAAGGTGATGGGCGCCGCGATCTCGCCGGACGGACGGCTCGCGGCGACCGCCTCCTGGGACGGGACGGCGGCGCTCTGGCCGCTCGACGGGGACGGTCCGCCGCGCTGGATCGGGGAGCGGCTCGGGGCGCTGAACGACGTGGCGTTCTCCGGCGACGGGCGGACGCTCTACCTCGCCTCCGGCGACGGGACGATCCGCGAGGTGGACGCAGCCAGCGGCGAGGTCACCCGCACGCTCGTCTCGCACGGCTTCGGCGTGAACCGTATCGCGCTCAACGAGGCCGAGGGATGGCTCGCCTACGGCGCCGTCGACGGCGGCACGCGCGCGGTCGACCTCGTGACCGGCGAGACGCTGGCCGACCTGACGCTCGACCGTCGGCCGATCCTGGCGCTGGCGCTCAGCCCCGACGGCGAGACGCTCGCGGTGGGCGACGGCGACGGCTACATCATGCTGGTGGATGCGCGGGACTGGTCGATCGCGCGCGACTTCCGCGCCGCGGCGCGCGGGCCGGTCTGGGCGCTGGCCTTCACCGACGACGGCGCGGCGATCATCGCCGGCGGCCTCGACGACGCCGCCGCGATCTGGCCGCTGGCGACGGCGGGCGCGCCGCGCGGGGCGCTGGCCGCCGGCGCCGCGCCCCGCTTCCACCGCGACCCGGCGACGATGGGCAACGGCGAGCGCCAGTTCTTCCGGAAATGCTCGATCTGCCACAGCCTCGACACCGAAGGCGACCGCCGCGCCGGGCCGACGCTGAAGGGCGTTTTCGGTCGCCGGGCGGGCACGGTGGCGGGCTACGCCTATTCCGACGCGCTGGACGGCTCGCCCATCGTCTGGGACGAGACGACCATCAGCGCGCTGTTCGACATCGGCCCCGACCACTATGTTCCGGGGACCAAGATGCCGATGCAGCGCATCACCGGCGCGAAGGACCGCGCCGACCTCATCGCCTTTCTGAAGGAGGCGACGCGGCCCTGAAGGGCGCGCCGCCACAAGGACCGGACAGCCTGGGAGATCGAACCGATGAAGGCCTTTATCGCCGCCTGCCTCGCCATGGCGCTCATTTCGGTCGGTGCCTGGGCGGGGCTCAACAGCCTCGACTGGTCGACGGCGGAACGGTTCTCCTCCGACAGCGTGCGCCTCGGCGAGTGAGCCGGCCGGCCGCGGACCGGGGCCGACTCCCTACTCCGCGGCGTCCTCGGGCCGCGGCGTGGCGGCGGTCATCTGCTGCTCGGCGTCGGCGGTGGGCTGGCTGGTGAAGCCGGCGAGGTCGCCGATGGGCTCGGCGTCGCGGGCGATCTCCACGGGGCTCAGCGCATAGACCGTCACGAGTTCCGCCAGCGAGCGCAGGGCGTGCATGTGGATGCGCTCGTAGCCGTGGCTCGCATCGACCCCGAAAGTCACCAGCGCGGTGCGCACGTCGGCGCCCGCCTCGATGGCGGAGGCGCTGTCGGAGCGGTAGGCGCGGAACACGTCCTTCTGGTGGCGGATGTCGTGGTCGCGGCAGAGCTCGACCAGCTTGCGGGTGAGGTGGAAGTCGAACGGGCCGGTCTGGTCCGCCATCGCCACCGTCACGCCGAACTCGTCGGAGTTCTGGCCCGGCGCCGAGGTGCCGTTGTCGACCGCGACCATCGCGGCGATGTCGGGCAGCAGGATCGAGGCGGCGCCATGGCCGACCTCCTCGGCGATGGTGAACAGGAAGAACACGTCGACCGGCGGCGGCGGCGCGTCGCGCAGCGCCCGCAGCGCCGCCAGCATCACCGCCGCGCCCGCCTTGTTGTCGAGATGGCGCGAGACGATGAAGCCGTTGTCGAGAAACTCCGGCTGCGGGTCGATGGCGACGATGTCGCCGATCTCCACGCCCAGCCGGTCGAGGTCGTCGCGGTTGCGCGAATAGGCGTCGATGCGCATTTCGACATGCTCCCAGCCGACGGGCTGCGTGTCGATCTCGTCATTGAAGGTATGGCCGGAGGCCTTCATCGGCAGGATGGTGCCGCGATAGCCGCCGCGTTCGGAGAAGATGGTCGCGCGGGCGCCCTCCGCGAAGCGGGCCGACCAGGTGCCGATCGGCACGAGGCTCACGCGGCCGTTGTCCTTCAGGTTCTTCACCTGCGCGCCGAGCGTGTCGAGGTGCGAGACGATGGCGCGGGCGCCGTGCGGCGAGCCGCCGGGCAGCCTGGCGCGGATCGCGCCGCGGCGGGTCAGGTCGTAGTGCAGGCCGATGCTGTCGAGCACGCCGCAGACATGGCGCACCACGGTGTCGGTGTAGCCGGTGGGGGAGGGGATCGCGAGCATGTCCTCGAGCCGCTCGCGCAGGTAGTCGGTGTCGATGGTCAGCCGGCCGGGCTCGACCGCGCTGGGCGGGGTGGGGCGCATGGGGCCTCCGTTCGCGGTTGCGGCGCCGGTCAGCGCCGGGGGGTCACTGGTAGTCGCTGGCGGGCCTGACGCGCGGCTTCCGGCATCGAGAGCGGAAACAGCAGGTCGATGAAGCGCTCCGCCGTGGGCTGCGGCTCATGATTGGCGAGGCCGGGGCGTTCGTTGGCCTCGATGAACACATACTCCGGCTCGCGCGGGGATTTCACCATCAGATCGATCCCCGTCACGGGAATGTCGATGGCGCGCGCGGCGGCGATGGCGGCGTCGATCAGCACGGGATGAGTTTCGCCGGTCACGTCGTGGATGGTGCCGCCGGTGTGCAGGTTGGCGGTGCGGCGCACGGCGATCTCGGCGCCTTCCCGGGCGACGTCCTCCAGCCCGAAGCCGCCGGCGCGCAGGCAGCGCTCGGTCTCGGCGTCGAGCGGGATGCGGCTCTCGCCGCCGGTGGCGGCGGCGCGGCGGCGGCTCTGGCTCTCGATCAGCGCGCGGATCGTGGAGCGGCCGTCGCCGACGACGCGCGCCGGGCGGCGCAGGGCGGCGGCCACCACGCGCCCGTCGATCACGATGAGGCGCAGATCCTCGCCCTCGAAGAACTGCTCCACCAGCACGTCGGGGCACAGCGCGCGCGCCGCGGCGACGGCGGCCTCCATCTCGCCCGGCTCGGTGAGGCCGACCGCCACGCCGCGCCCCTGCTCGCCGCGGGCGGGCTTGACGACCACCGCGCCCTGCTCGGCGAGAAACGCCGCGCGCGCGGGGGCGTCGCCGCCGATCATCTGGGCCGGCACGCGCACGCCGGCCGCCTCGACCATGCGGCGCGTCACGGTCTTGTCGTCGCAGATCGACATGGCGACGGCGGAGGTGAACTCGCTGAGGCTCTCGCGGCAGCGCACCGCCCGCCCGCCATGGCGCAGGCGGAAGAAGCCGCCCTCGGCGTCGAGGATCTCCACGCCGATGCCGCGGCGGCGCGCCTCGTCCACGATGATGCGGGCGTAGGGGTTCAGCGCGGCCTCGGGCGGCTGGCCGATGTAGAGCTTCTCGTTGATGGTGTTCTTGCGCTTGATGGTGAACACCGGCACGCGGCGGAAGCCGAGCTTGTCGTAGAGCGCGATCGCCTGCGTGTTGTCGTGCATCACGCTGAGGTCGAGGAAGGACGCGCCGCGCGAGGCGAAATGCTCCGCGACATGGCGCACCAGCGTCTCGCCGAGACCGCGATGGGGCGCCTGCGGGTCAACCGCGAGGCACCAGAGCGAGCAGCCGCTCTCGGGGTCGTCGAAGGCGCGGGCGTGGTCGACGCCCATCACGCCGCCGAGGATCTCGCCGCTCTCGGCGTCCTCGGCCACGAAGGCGACGATGGCGCGGGCGTCGCGGTCCGACCAGAAGAAGTCGGGCGCGATGGGGTTCATGCCGCAGGCGTCGAGGATGGTGTTCAGCGCCTCGGCGTCGCGCCGGGTCGCGAGCCGCCGCACGACGAAGCCGCGCCGGCCCCGGCGCGCGGGGCGGTAGGTCGAGAGGTCGAGCCGATAGGCGTGGGACGGATCGAGGAACAGCTCCTGCGGCGCCGCCGCCAGCGCGACATGCGGATCGCGGACGTAGAAGGCGATGTCGCGCTCGCCGGGCCGCTCCTGCCGCAGCTCCTCTGCGAGGCTCTCGGCGTCGGGATAGGTGTTGGCGAAGATCAGCCGACCCCAGCCGCAGCCGACCCAGGCGCGCGGGCGCGGCTCTGCGGCGTTGCCGGGCGGGGGCTTGAGGCCGTGCATCCGCATGCGGGCGAGGCGGTGCGACTGCGCCTTCTGCGCGCCGCGACCTTGGCTGCGCGCGTCCTTCTCGGCCATGGGTTCAAACCCCCTGCGTCTGCAGCCACATCTCCAGCAACGCGACCTGCCACAGTTCCGACCCGCGCAGCGGCGTGATGTGCTCGGCCGGCGCGGCGAACAGGCTGTCGAGATAATCCCGCCTGAACAACCCCCGCTCGCGGGCGGCCGGCGCGTTAAGCGCGTCGCGGGCCATCTCCAGATACGGGCCGTCGAGATATTTGAGCGCCGGCACCGGGAAATATCCCTTGGGCCGGTCGATGACGTCGGCCGGGATCACTTTCCGCGCGGCCTCCTTCAGAACGCCCTTTCCGCCATAGCTGAGCTTGTGGCGGGCGGGGATGCGGGCGGCGAGCTCGACGAGCTCATGGTCGAGGAACGGCACGCGCGCCTCCAGCCCCCAGGCCATCGTCATGTTGTCGACCCGCTTCACGGGGTCGTCCACCAGCATCACGTTGGTGTCGATGCGCAGCGCCTTGTCCACCGGGTCGTCGGCGCCGGGCGCGTCGAAATGGGCCTGCACGAAGGCGAGGCTCTCGTCGCGGTCGGCGAGATGCTCGGGGTTGAGGTGCCCGGCGAGGCGGGTGTGGGAGCGGTCGAAGAAGGCCGCCGCGTAGTCGCTGACGGGGTCGTTGCTGTCGGTCATCTTCGGATACCAGTGGTAGCCGGCGAACACCTCGTCTGCGCCCTGGCCCGACTGCACGACCTTGATGGTCTTTGCGACCTCGCGGCTGAGCAGGAAGAAGCCGATGTTGTCGTAGCTGACCATCGGCTCCGACATCGCGGCGATGGCGTGGGGCAGGTTCTCGCGCATCTCCGACGACGGGATCATCATCTTCGTGTGGTTCGTGGCGTAGTGCTGCGCGATGAGGTCGGAGTAAACGAACTCGTCGCCCTTCTCGCCATGGGCGGCCTCGAAGCCGATGGAGTAGGTGGCCAGCCCCTGCTGGCCTTCCTCCGCCAGCAGGCCGACGATCAGCGAGCTGTCGACGCCGCCCGAGAGCAGCACGCCCACCGGCACGTCGGCGACCATGCGGCGGCGCACGGCGGTGCGCAGGCTTTCGAGCGTCATGTCGCGCCACTCCTCGAAGGGGCGCGCGGCGTCCTCGGGCGAGCGGGAGAAGTCGGGTTTCCAGTAGACGCGCTCGGAGGTCGCGCCGTCGGCCTCCACGGTGCGGATGGTGGCCGGCGGCAGCTTGCGCACGCCCTTGAGCAGGGTGCGCGGCGCGGGCACGACGGCGTGCCACGTCATGTAGTGGTGCAGCGCCACCGGATCGATCGAGGTGTCGAGATCGCCCGCCGCGACGAGGGCCGGCAAGGTCGAGGCGAAACGGATGCTGCTCGGGCTCGCCGCGAGATAGAGCGGCTTGACGCCGAAGCGGTCGCGCACGAACGCGGTGCGGCCGGTGTTTACGTCATGCAGCGCGAAGGCGAACATGCCGAGCAGCCGGTCGACCGAAGCCTCGCCCCAGACCGACCAGGCCTTGAGGATCACCTCGGTGTCGCCGGTGGAGGCGAAGCGGCAGCCCTCCGCCTCCAGCTCCGTGCGCAGCTCCGGGTAGTTGTAGATGCAGCCGTTGAAGGCGATGGTCAGGCCAAGCGCGGTGTCGACGAAGGGCTGCGCCGCCTTTTCGGACAGATCGATGATCTTCAGGCGGCGGTGGCCGAAAGCCATCGGCCCGCGCGCCACGACGCCGGCGCCGTCCGGTCCGCGGGCGGCCATCGCGTCCGCCATCCGCTCCACCGTCGCCGCCGAGGCGCGCGCGCCGTCGACCCTGATCTCTCCGCAAACGCCGCACATGTCCGGGCTCATCCTCCATTGATTTGACGGCAGATCATTAGCCTTCTAATCATTCGAGTTCAACCCATGGCGGGCGGTCGCCGGGGAGCCGACGACGACGGCGGGGAGGACCGGATGGAAGGCGCGCTGGAGACGAGGGCGCTGGTCAAGGCGCTCAGGCGCATCGCGCGGGCTGTCGAACTCCAGTCGCGGCGCATCGGGCGCGAGACGGGCCTGACGCTGCCGCAGCTTGCGGTGCTCGCCTGCGCCCGCGACCTCGGCGAGAGCGCGACGACGCGGGCGATCGCGGCGGAGGCGGACGTCAGCGGCGCGACGGTGGTGGCCATCCTCGACAAGCTGGAGGCCAAGCGCCTGATCGTGCGCAACCGCTCGACCGTGGACAGGCGCGTGGTGCATACGCGCCTGACGGAGACCGGCCTCTGCGCCCTCGCCGCAGCGCCGCCGGTGCTCGGCGACCGCTTCGCGGCGCGATTCGCGGCGCTTCCGGCCGAGCAGCGCCGCGCGATGGCGGAGTCCTTCGCGACGGTGGCGGACATGGCGGCGCCGCAGGGCGAGCAGGCGACCGCCGACGACGCGCCGCCCGAGCTCGGCGGGCCGTTCGACCCGCTCTGAAACGATTTATCAACGGATGTCGGTTGCAACGCGCGGGCAAGGCCAGATATGCCAACCCGGCGACATGGCGCAGGGGGAACGATGGGCGTGGACGACGGCGCGCGGATCAGGGCGCATTTCGCCGAGCGCCTGACGGCATGAGCGCCGCCGACGCCCGCTCCAGCCCCGCCGGCGTGGCCTCGGGGCTCGTTCTGGCTGCGCTCGCCGGTCTCGCGGCGGCGTTCTTCGCCTCTCATATCGGCGCGGTGGACGGCGACCGCGCCGTTGCGGTCAGCTACGACTGGGTTCCCTCGCTCGGGGTGAGCCTCGCGTTCAGGCTCGACGGGCTCTCGCTGCTGTTCGCGGTTCTCATCAGCGGTTTCGGCGCGGTGATCTCGCTCTATGCGCTCTCCTACCTGCGCGGCCATCCGCAGCTGGTGCGGTTCTTCCTCTATCTCGGGCTGTTCATGGCCGGGATGCTCGGGCTCGTGCTGGCGGACGACGTGATCGCGCTGTTCGTGTTCTGGGAGGCGACGACGATCTCCTCCTTCCTGCTGGTCGGCTTCGACCACGGGGCGGCCAAGGCGCGGCGCTCGGCATGGCAGGCGCTTCTCGTCACCGGCGCCGGCGGGCTGGCGCTGCTGGCGGGGCTGGTGATCCTCGCCATAGCGGCTGGAACCACCCGGCTCTCCGAGATTTCGGCGATGAGCGGCCTGACGGAGCATGCGCTCTACCCGGTGATCCTCGCGCTGGTGCTGATCGGGGCGTTCACGAAGTCCGCCCAGATCCCGTTCCATTTCTGGCTGCCGAACGCGATGGCGGCGCCGACGCCGGTCAGCGCCTACCTGCACTCGGCGACCATGGTGAAGGCGGGCGTCTATCTGCTGGCGCGGCTGCACCCCGCGCTCAGCGGTACGGACGGCTGGACGGCCTCGCTCTCGTTCGCCGGCGGCGCGACGATGCTCGTCACCGCGTTCCTCGCGCTGCGCCAGAGCGACCTGAAGACGGCGCTCGCCTACACCTCGCTGATGGCGCTGGGCGCGCTGGTCATGTTCCTCGGCGCGACGGCGACGGTGGCGATCGCCGCCGCGATGACGCTGCTGGTCGTCCATGCGCTCTACAAGGCGTCGCTGTTCATGGTGGTGGGCGCCATCGACCACCAGACCGGCACGCGCGAGATCGCCCGCCTCGGCGGCCTCTGGCGTCTGATGCCGATGACCTCGATCGCCGCGGTCCTGGCGGCGGGCTCCATGGCGGGCTTTCCTCCCTTCCTCGGCTTCATCGGCAAGGAGCTGAAATACGAGGGCGCGCTGGCGGTGGCGGAGGAGCCGGCGCTGCTCGCCGCCTCGGCGATGGTCGCCAACGCGCTGATGGTGGCACTGGCGCTGACCATCACCCTGCGCGTGGTCTTCGGTCAGCCGGGCGAGACGCCGGTTAAGCCGCGCGAGGCCGGGCCGATGCTGTGGGCGCCGCCGCTGCTTCTGGCGCTGTTCGGGCTGGCCTTCGGCATCGCGCCCGATCTGGTCGGATCCAATCTCATCCAGCCGGCGGTGACGGCGATCCTGGGCCGCCCAGAGAGCGTTCAGCTCAAGATGTGGCACGGGGTGAACGTGCCGCTGGCGCTGAGCGTGATGACGATGATCCTCGGCGCGATCTTCTTTCTCGCCCATCGCCGGATGGCGCGCCTGCTCGCCCGCGCGCCGCTGGTCTTCGACCCCGGCTGGGACCGGCTGCTCGCCAATATCGCCGCGGGCTTCAAGGCGATCACCGCCGTCATGCAGCCGGGTTCGCTGCGCGTCTACATGAGCGTGTCGCTGGTGGCGGCGGCGCTGCCGGCGCTGGCGGTGCTCGTCTGGCGCGGGGGGCTTCGGTTGCCGCCGCCCGAGGCGTTCGCGGCGATGACGGTGTCGGGGCTGAGCGCCTGCGCGCTGGTCGCGGCCGGCGCGCTGACCGCCGCGCTGTCGCAGCGGCGGATGGCGGCGATCGGCGGCGTCGGCGCGGCGGGCACCGGGATCGCGGCGCTGTTCGTGCTCTACGGCGCGCCTGACGTCGCGATCACCCAGCTTCTGACGGACGTGCTGCTGGTGGCGCTGATCGCCTCGGCGATGGCCCGCCTGCCTGAGATGACGCCGCGGCGCGAGGGAAGGGCGCGCGATGCTGCGGTCGCCGTCGTCGTCGGCGTCGCGATGGGCGCGCTGACGCTTGCGGCCGCGTCCGGCGGCTTCGACCGCTCGGTGGCCGACGCGATGGAGGCGCTGAGCTGGCCGGCGGCGCATGGGCGCAACGTCGTCAACGTCATCCTCGTGGATTTCCGCGCCATCGACACCTTCGGCGAGATCGTGGTGGTCGCGGCGGCGGCGATCGGCGCGGCGGCGCTGATCGGCCTCCGGGCGGGGAGGGGCCGGGCGTGACCTCTCCCATCGTCAGGGCCGCCGCGCGCATCGTCGTCGCGCTGATGCTGGTCTACGCGCTCTATGCGCTGGCGCGCGGCCACAACGCGCCTGGCGGCGGCTTCATCGGCGGCCTGATCGCGGCCTGCGCCTATGCGGTGCTGGCGATGACCCATGGCGTCTCCGTCGCCCGCGCGGCGCTGCGCTTCCCGCCCGAGGCGGTGGCCGCGGCGGGCTTCGGGCTGGCGCTGCTGTCGGGGCTGATCGCCGGCGCGACGGGCGCGGCGCCCTTCACCGGGCTTTGGCCGTTCATCGGCGAGGGCGAAAAGGGCCTGCCGATCTCGACGGTGCTGCTGTTCGACGTCGGCGTGTGGCTGACGGTGCTGGGCGGCGCGCTGACCATCGTGTTCGCGCTCGAGGAGGATGAGTGATGGAGCCGGTTCTGGCGCTGACCGTGGGCGTGCTGGCGGCGTGCGGCGTCTGGCTGATGCTGGCGCGGCACCTGCTGCGCTTCGTGCTGGGGCTGACCCTGCTGGGCGCGGCGGCGAACCTCTCCGTCTTCACCGCCGGGCGCGTCACGGCCGACGCCGCGCCGCTGATCCCCGAGGGGGCGATCGCGCTGGAGGGGGCCGCGGCGAACCCGCTGCCGCAGGCGCTGGTGCTGACGGCCATCGTGATCGGCTTCGGCCTCTCGGCTTTCGCGCTGGCGCTGGCGCTGGCGGCGCAGAAGCGGCTCGGCGGCGTCGACCCCGAGACGATGCGCGTCGCCGAGCCTGTGAAGGGATCCTCGGGCAGGGGCGACGCCGCGTGAGCTGGAGCCTTTTCCTGCCGCTGATGATCCCCTTCGCAGCGGCGGCCCTGGCGGTGCTGGGGCCGCGCGCCGGTTTCGAGGCGCGGTGGATCAGCGTCGGCGGCTCGGCGCTCCATCTGGCGGCGGCGATCAACCTCGCCGTCGTCGTGGCCGGCGAGGGCGTCGTGGCGGCGCAGATGGGCGGCTGGGCGGCGCCGGTGGGCGTGACCCTGGCGGCCGACGCGCTGGCGGCCATCATGGTGCTGGCGGTGGCGTTCATGGGCCTCGCGGTCGCGGTCTACGCGCTCGCCGACATCGACCGGCGGCGCGCCTCGGCGCACTGGCACGCGCTCTACCAGCTCCTGCTGGCGGGGGCGTCCGGCGCCTTCCTGACGGGCGACCTCTTCAATCTCTACGTCTGGTTCGAGGTGATGCTGATCGCCTCCTTCGGGCTGCTGGTGATCGGCGGCGACCGGGCGCAGATCGACGGCGGAGTGAAATACGTCGCGCTCAACCTCGTGGCGACGCTGTGCTTCCTCGTCGCGGTCGGGCTTATCCATGGCCAGACCGGCACGCTGAACATGGCCGACCTCTCGGTGAAGATCGCCGAGCGGCCCTCCGCGGCGCTGGACGCGGCGTCCGTCCTGCTGTTCGCGGCCTTCGCGGCGAAGGCGGGCTTCTTTCCGCTGTTCTTCTGGCTGCCGGCGGCCTATCACACGCCGCCGATGGCGGTGACCGCGATCTTCGCGGCGGTGCTGACCAAGGCTGGCGTCTACGCGATCTTCCGCGTGTTCACGCTGATCTTTCCCGAGAGCCCCGCCCTCGACGCGCTGCTGTGGATCGCAATCGCCACCATGGTGACGGGCGTGATAGGGGCCGGCGCGCACACCGACGCGCGGCGCATCCTGTCGTTTCACATCGTGAGCCAGATCGGCTACATGGCCCTGGGGCTCGCGCTGGCGACGCCGCTTGCGATCGCGGGCGCCATCGTCTACATGGTGCACAACATCGTGGTGAAGGCGAACCTGATCCTGATCGCCGGGGTGCAGCGGCGGATGACCGGCGCGCATGACCTGGTGAAGGCCGGCGGCCTTTACGCCGCCGCGCCGCTGCTCGCGTTCCTGTTCTTCGTCTCGGCGATGGCGATGGCGGGCGTCCCGCCGCTCTCGGGCTTCTGGGGCAAGCTGGCGCTGGCGCAGGCGAGCGTGTCGGCGGAGGCGTGGGCGGCGCTGGCGGCGACGCTCGGCGTCGGACTGTTCACGCTCTACTCGATGACCAAGATCTGGCTTCTGGGCTATCTTTCCCCCCACGCCTCGGGCCGAGCCCATGCGGTGAAGGCGCTGCCGCGGGGCGCGCGGCTGGCGCTGATGGGGCCGGTGGCGGCGCTGGCCGCGACGTCGGCGGCGCTCGGGCTGAACCCCGGGCCGCTGCTGGAGGCGGCCGGGACGGCGGCGGCGCAGCTGCTCGACCCGACGGCCTATGTGGCGGCGGTTCTGGGGGCGCACGGATGACGACGGGAGCGGGCGCATGAACATCTACGCCATCAACCTGCTGCTCGCGGGGCTCTGGGCGGCGCTCGCGGGCGCCTTCACGCCGGCGAACCTCGTGATGGGCTTCGCCGTCGGCTTCGTGGCGCTCTGGGCGGCCAAGCCGCTGTTCGCGCGCGAGGACGGCTATTTCCTGCGCGCCCCCCGCCTCACCTGGCTCGCGGCGGTGTTTCTCTACGATCTTGTGGTCTCATCGCTGGCGGTGGCCGCGGAGGTGCTGCGCGTGCGCCCGCGCAACCGCCCCGGCATCGTGGCGACGCCGCTTGACGCCCGCTCGGGCGCCGAACTCCTCACCGTGTCGAGCCTCGTGACGCTGACGCCCGGCACGCTCAGCCTCGACGTGTCGGACGACGGCGGGACGCTGTACGTCCACGGCATGTTCGTCGAGGACGCAGAGGAGCTGCGCGGCAGCGTCGCCGCGCTCAAGGCGCCGGTTCGGAGGGCCTTCGCATGAGCCTTCTCGCCCTGACCGCCGAGCTGGGAAGCTGGATCGTGATCGCCGCGATGGCGCTGACGCTGCTGCGGCTGGCGCTTGGCCCGACCATCGCCGACCGGGCCGTGGCGCTGGAGCTGCTCAGCGCGCTGATGGTCAGCTTCGCCGCGCTGCGGGCCGCCGCCTCGGGCGTCTCGGCCTATCTGGACGTCGCCACGGCGCTCGCGATCACCGGTTTTCTCGCGACGCTGGCCTTCGCGCGCTATGTCGCCCGCCGGGGGCGGCTCGCCGCCCGGCCTGCCGGCGAGGGAGGCGGCGCATGACCTGGGCGGCGTGGCGGGAGGCGTTCGCGGCGGCCACGCTCGGGGAGGTCGCCGCCGCGGCGGCCCTGCTGATCGGGGCGGCCTTCAGCCTGATCGCGGCCATCGGCGTGGTGCGCTTCAAGGACGTGTTCATGCGGATGCACGCCAGCACGAAGGCGGGAACGCTCGGCCCCGGGCTCGCGCTGCTGGGCGCGGCGGTGGGCTTCTACGAGGCGGGGGCGGCGGCGCGCGCCGCAGGCGCCTTCGCGCTGCTGCTGCTGACCGCGCCGGTGGCGGCGCACGCGATCGGTCGGGCGGCCTATGTCGCCGGCGCGCGGCTCTCGGCGCGGACATGGATCGACGAACGCAAGGGCGCCGACGGCGTCATCGCCAAGCGGCGTACGGAGGAAAGCCGATGAAGATCAACGCGGATTTCACGCAGCGCGCCAGCGCGCACGCCGCCACGACGCCCTGGGCGGCGTCGCCCATGGCCGGCGTCGAGCGCCGCATGCTCGACAGGGTGGGCGAGGAGGTCGCGCGCGCCACCACCATCGTGCGCTTCGCGCCGAACAGCAGCTTTTCGGCCCACACCCATGGCGGCGGCGAGGAGTATCTCGTTCTGGAGGGCGTGTTCCAGGACGAGGACGGCGACTTCCCGGTTGGCAGCTATGTGCGCAATCCGCCGACGTCGCGGCACACGCCGAGCGCGGCCGAGGGCTGCACGATCTTCGTCAAGCTCTGCCAGTTCGACCCCGACGACCGCTGCGCCGTGCGCATCGAGAGTGCGGCGCAGACCCCGGCGCCGGCCGAGGGCCGGCGGGGCGTCGGCGTCATCCCGCTGCATCGGGACGCGCGCGAGGACGTCCGGATCGAGACCTGGGCGCCGGGCGCGCGCGTCGCGCTCGACGCGCCGGGCGGGCTCGAGGCGCTGACGATTTCGGGCGGATTCTCCGAGAGCGGCGAGGCCTTCGCAGCGCAGTCGTGGCTCCGGCTGCCGCCTGGCGGGCGGCTGGACGCCGTGGCCGGACCCGAGGGCGCGCGCGTCTGGATCAAGACCGGCCACCTCAAGGATCTGGCGGCGGCCTGAGCGCCGCACGCCGCGTTCGGACGTCGAGCGGGCCGGCGCGGCCTCGAGAGGTTCGCGAGCCGACCGGATCAGTCGACGGCGAGCAAACCGCGAGAGGCCGACTGCCTGGCCCGGTGGACGCGACGCGGCCAGGTCCGCCGCTCTAGACGCCGGAGGCGCCGGCCTGCTCCGGCTCCGCAGGCTCGGCGCCGGCGGCCTGGCCGGCCTGATACAGGCTGATCCACCGTTCGAGCTTCTCGGCGAGCTTGTCCACCTTCACCGGGCGCCCGAGATAGTCGGTCATCCCGACGGCCGCGCCGCGCTCGCGGTCGCCCATCCGTCCCTCTGCGACGAGGCCGATCACCGGGGTCTCCGGCAGCTTCATCTCGCGTTCGTGCGACCGTATCGAGCGCGTCGCCTCGACGCCGGACATCACCGGCAGATCGAGCGCGATCAGCACCACGCGCGGCTGCTGCTCGCGGAACAGCCTCACCGCCTCGTAGCCGTTCGGCGCCACGCAGCAGTCGTAGCCCGCCTTGCGCAGATATCCCGTGAGCACGATGCGGTTCACCTCGTTGTCGTCCGCCAGCAGCACCATCGGTCCGTGGCCGCCTGCGGCGCCGGCTTCCGGCGCCTGGCCCTCTCGGGCGGCCGGGCGGCCGCCCGGCGCGCCGGCGACGAGCAGGCCGTCCTTCCGCAGAAAGAATCCCGCCTCGCTGAGAGCGCTCTCCGCCGAATCGGCCAGTTCGATCATGGTGGCGTGGCGCGGCGCAAGCAGCGCGCAGGGGTTGGCTGTCGCGGCTTCGACGTCGCCGCCCAGCGTGACGGAGGCGATCGGCCGCGCAAGGTCGGGCTCGGTCAGCAGGTCGCGCAGTCCGCTTTCCTCCTCGTCGGGCAGGGGACCGGCGCGCACCACGAGATCGGCGCGGCCAGCCCCGGCGAGCAGCGCCACGGCCTCGTCCGCCGTCGCGACCGATGCGACCGCGGCGCCGGCGTGGGTGAGCTGTTCGCCGAGCGCCGCGCGCCAGGCGGGGTCCTGCGCGACGACGAGCGCGCGGGCGCCCTGGAGATTGGCGGGGCCCGGCTCCTCGGGCAGGAGCGGCGCCGAGAACGCGAAGGTGAACGCCGCGCCCTCGCCCGGCGCGCTTTCGAGGGTGAGCTCTCCGCCAAGCGCTTCGGCGAGCTTGCGGCCCAGCGCGAGGCCGAGGCCGGCGCCGCCCTGGGGCCGGCTCGCCGATCCGTCGCCCTGCCGGAAGCTCTCGAAGATGCTCTGGTGCGCGTCGATCGCGACGCCGGGGCCGGTGTCCCGCACGACGATGGACACCCGCGCGTCCTCCCCGTCGACATCCGCCTCGGCGGAGACCTCGACGCGGCCCTGCTCGGTGAACTTGGCGGCGTTGTCGGCCAGGATGGTGACGATCTGCCGGAGCTTCTCGCTGTCGCTGCGGATCGGCGGGAGGCCCGGCTGGACGCGCGTGACCAGCGCGACGCCCTTCGCGTCGGCGGCCTCGGTGGCCGGGCCCACCGCGCTGCGCACGAGCTGGTCGAGGTCGACGGCCCCAGTGGCGAGGGGGTCCGCGCCGCTCTGCATCCGCGAGAAGTCGAGCACGTCGGTGACCATGCGCAGCATCGACTTGCCGCTCTCCTGAACGATGCTGACGAAGCGCCTCTGGGCGGTCGTCAACTCGGTGCCGGCCAGCACGGCGGCGCCGCCCAGCACCCCGTTGAGCGGCGTGCGGAGCTCGTGGCTCATCACCGCGAGGAATTCCTCGCGCGCCTTCTCGGCGGCGTCCGCCCGCATGTTGGCCGCCTTGAGCTGCTTCTCGGCCTCCTGCACGGGGGCGCCGTCGCGCACCATGCCCACAACCTTCTCGTCAGGCGGGACGCCCGCCCTGCGCGCCGAGACCAGCACCGGCGTCAGGCCGCCGTCATGGGTGCGCAGCTCCGTCACCTCGGACGCCGCGGCGGCGAAGGCGGCGGCGTCCTCGGCGGTGGGGATGCCGAGCATCGCATAGGCGTCCTGCCCGAAGAGCGAGAACGCCGGCGCGCCCAGCAACGCGTGCAGGGCGGGGTTGGCGAGGACGATTCGGCCGCCTGGCTGGGCGACGAACAGGCCGTCCTCAAGGTTGTCGGCCACGGGCTGGGCGCGTTCGCGCTCGTCGGCGAGTTTTCCGGCGAGATCCTCGAGCGCGGTCGCGAGCTTCTCCAGTTCCGCGTCGCGAATGTCGACCTTAACTTCCCGGGCGCCGTCGCGCATCGCCTCCAGGGCGCCGACGGCGTTGTCGATGCTCTCCTGAAGCCGCCGGCCGACGAGCCATCCGACCCCCGCCGCCCCGAGTGCGATCAGGGCCAGCGCGAGGAGGCAGAGGACCAGCGCATTGATCCGGAAGCTTGTGCGGGCGTCGGAGAAATCCTCTTCGAGCCGCTCCTGCGCATCCTTGATCTGAGCGCGCCGCACCGTGACCTCGACGGCCCCGAGGCACGCCCCGCCGACGCAGACGGCGCGCCCGGAGGCGTAGCTGTCGTCGTCGCGCCACCGCTGGAGCGCATCTCCGGCGCCGAGGCCCCGCAGCGCCTCCGGCGCCGCGTTGGCGGTCCCGACGCGACCGCCGCCGCTGTCGGCCATCAGCCGGCCCTGATGGTCGAAGATGCGCACCCTCACGCCGGGCGCCATGCCGGCCCCGAGCGCGGCGACCCGCGAGAGCGCCTGCGCGTCGTAATCGAGAAGGCCCGTCGCCGACGTTTCGACGAGCGTCTCCAGCACGATCTCCGCGTCGCTGCGCAGCGTGTCCTCGATCGTGTGGTCGAACGCCCCGCGGAGGTCGTCGCTGATCGACTCCACCCGCCAGCCGAGCAGCGTCAGCGCCGCGACCACGGCCAGGGCCACGCATACCGCCGCGGTCGCCCCGAACTGGATCGAGAACCGGCGGCTCAGCATGGTCGACCGCCTGCCGCGCCGTTCGCCGCGGCGCGCTGCGGCGCGTCTGATGGGTCTTCAGCGTGGCGCATTCTTCGCCTCTGCCAGAGTCTGTCGCCCTCCTGATGCGTTATTTTGGTTGCCGGAGCGTTAGCCGAGACGCGCGCCCCGGCGCTGACGCTTGCGTGAGATCGGGGCTCTTTCCCGAGAACCGGCGCTGTTCCCGCCGCATTGCGCCGTATAATGACCCCGATCGCCCACTGCGGGCGACGACAGACAGGCCGGCGCCGCCCGGAGGCGGCGAAAGACAGGGAGGAGCGCGCCATAGCCGACCACGCGATCCGACGCCGGGAGCGAGACCCGCGCCTCGACTTCTTCCGGGGCGCGGCGATGCTGATCATCCTGTTCGCGCATATCCCGGTGAACGGCTGGACGATGTGGATCCCCGCGCGGTTCGGCTTTTCCGACGCGACGGAGATCTTCGTGTTCTGCTCGGGCCTCGCCTCGGCGCTGGCCTTTGGGACGACCTTCGCGACGCGCGGATGGCCGCTCGGGGCGGCGCGGATCGTGCACCGCGTCTGGCAGGTCTACTGGGCGCATGTCGGGGTGTTCCTCGTCACGGCGGCGCTGCTCGTGGCGATCGCCCGCAGCGGGGTGGGGGTCGACGATGTGAACTATCTGCATCGCCCGCTCATCACGCCGTTTCTCGACCGCACGGGGGAGGCGCTGCTCGGCCTGCTGACGCTGAGCTACGTCCCGGGTCTGTTCGACATCCTGCCCATGTATCTCGTGATCCTCGCGATGATCCCCGTGGTGATGCTGCTCCGGTCGTTCGGGGGCGGCGCGGCCGTCGCGGCGTTCGTGCTTGTCGTCTGGCTCGCCGCCAACCTCGCCGGCTGGGCGCGCATGGCGGAGGAGATCGTGGCGGCGGGCGGCGCGCTCGGCCCGCTGGGCTCTCTCGCCGCGGCGGCGGGCGAGCGCTTCGCGTGGATGAACTTCCCGGCGACGCCGTGGGGCTCGACGATCTGGTATTTCAACCCGTTCGGCTGGCAGATCGTGTTCTTCGCCGGCTTCGCCTTCGGCATGGGCTGGCTGGCCCCGCCGCCCCGCTCGGCGGCGCTGCGGTGCGGCGCGTGGACTGTCCTGCTGCTCAGCGTCCCGCTCGGCTGGTTCCGCATCCATCAGGGTTTCTGGCTGCCGGCGGACTGGGCGCTCACCCAGGCCGTGGCGGGGCTGCGCGACGCGATCGAGCCGCTGTGGTGGAAGACATGGTCAGGCGCCCTGCGGGTCGTCCATTTCCTTGCGCTGGCCTATGTCGCGTGGTCGCTGGTTGGCGAGAAGGGCGCGCGGCTCTCGGCCCCGCTGCCGCTGCCACAGCCCGAAGGCGCGACGCGGCTGCGCCTCGGCCTCGCCGCAGCGGCCCTCGCCGCGGCGCTCGCGCCCTACGGCCTCGCCGCGGAGATCAAGTCGGTCGCCCCGGCGCTCGACGCCTGGGCGCTGCGCAACCTGCCGCTCGCGCCGCCGGAGCTGACCGGATGGATGAGCCTCGCGCTCGCCGTATGCGTCGCGACCGCGCTCTGGTGCGCGGCGCCCGCGCGCGCCGCGGCGTGGCTCGCCCATGACGGCTGGTTCGCGCTGGTCTCGACGCTGCGCCGGGTGGGGTCGCAGTCGCTCGCCGTGTTCATGACGTCGATCCCGCTCTCGGTGCTGTGCGGCCTCGCGCTCGACCATCTGGGGCAGGGACTTGTCGCGTTGGCGCTGGTCAATCTCTGCGGCGTGGCGATTCTGGTCGCAACGGCCTACCTTGTCGCATGGGTGAGGGATCAACCCTGGCGCAAACCCGCGCCCGCCCGTCAGAGCATCGCCGCGAGGGCACCCGCAGAATGAGCGCCAAACCCTACTCCGCAAACGCCGCCCTGCGCGTCGCCGACCTCGCGGCGGGCGAGCCGGTCGTGATCGCCCAACTCGGGCAGACGCTGGACGGCCGCATCGCCACCGTCACCGGGGCCTCGAAGTACATCTCCGGGGCCGAGGCCCTGAAGCATCTCCACCGGCTGCGCGCCTCGGTGGACGCGGTCGTGGTGGGGGTGGGCACGGTGGCGGCGGACGACCCGCAGCTCACCGTGCGGCTCGTCGACGGGCGCAACCCCACGCGGGTCGTGCTCGACCCGTCGGGCAGGGCGCCGGCCGGCGCGCGCATGTTCAACGACGAAGCCGGCCGCGCCCTCGTCATCTGCTCGCCCGACGCCGCGCCGCAGGCCGAGGCGGACCTGCTGCGGCTACCCTGCGACGGCGCGGGGCGGTTCACGCCCCAGCAGGTCGTCACGGCGCTGGCCGAGCGGGGCTGTCGGCGCATCCTCGTGGAGGGCGGCGCGGAGACGCTGGGCTGCTTCCTCGACGCCGGCCGCATCGACGTGCTGCACCTGCTGGTCGCGCCGATGATCCTCGGCTCGGGCAAGTCCGGGCTGACGCTGCGCCCGATCTCGCGCCTCGACGACGCCCTGCGCCCGCGCACCGAGGTGCATGTCTTCGACGATGGCGACGTGCTCTTCACCTGCGACATGAGACCGTGCATGGAGGCCGCCGAATGAGCCAAGCGCCGACGCCGCAAGACGCCGCCCCCCATCGCCCCGCTCATCACCCCGCCCGCCGCGCGCTGCACTGGATCGTTGCGGCGCTGGTGATCGCGACGCTGCCGCTGGGCTTCGTCTTCACCGATTTCGACAACAAGCCATGGACCGAGGCGACCTTCGGCGCCGGCGCCTTCGACGCGCTCTATGATCTGCACAAGAGCATCGGCCTGCTCGTGCTGGCGCTGATGCTGGTCAGGCTCTGGGCATGGCGGCGCTGGGCCAGCCCGCCCTACGCGACGCCCCTGCCGCCGCAGGCCGAGAAGGCCGCGCGGTTCAGCCACGCGGCCTTCTACGCGCTGCTGATCGGCGCGGCGCTGCTGGGCTGGGCGGGCGTCTCGGCCTATCCGGCGCCGCTGCCGGTGTTCGGTCTGTTCGAGGCGCCGAAGATCGTCGCGCCAGACCGCGCGCTCTCGGGCCGGCTGCTCGGCGCCCACGCGCTCTTCACCTTCGCCATCGCGGCGCTCGTGGCCGTGCATGTCGGCGCGGCGCTCTGGCACCGCCAGGCGCGGCGCGACGGGGTGTTCGAGCGCATGGCGCCGGGGGCTCGGCGCGGCGCTTCGCAGGATTGAGGGCCTCTCCCGGCCCAGCGCCAACCGGCGGCGCGCCCGCCGGGCCCGCGCCTACTGGCCGAGCGCGCGCCAGCCGATGTCGCGCCGCGCGAAGCCGCCGGGCCAGTCGATGCGGTCCAGCGCGGCGTAGGCGCGGCGGCGGGCCTCCGCCACCGTCCCGCCCTCGGCGCAGACGCTGAGCACCCTGCCGCCGTCGGACAGCCAGCGGCCGTCCTCGACGCGGGTGCCGGCGTGGAACACCGTGGCGCCGGCGGCCTCGGCGTCGGACAGCCCGTCGATGGCCTCGCCGCGGGCGCAGGCGCCCGGATAGCCCCGCGCCGCCATCACCACCGCCACCACCGCCGCGTCGCGCCATGCCGGCCGCGGCGCCTCGTCGAGCCGCCCGGTCGCCGCCGCCAGCAGCAACGGCAGCAGGTCGCTCTCCAGTCGCAGCATCAGCACCTGCGCCTCGGGGTCGCCGAAGCGGGCGTTGAACTCCACCAGCCGGGGCGCGCCGTCCTTGATCATCAGGCCGGCGTAGAGCACCCCGCGATAGGGCGCGCCGCGCCGGGCCATCTCCGCCAGCGTCGGGCGCACGATGGTCTCCATCGCGCGCAGGGCGACGGCGGGCGTCAGCACCGGCGCCGGCGCATAGGCGCCCATGCCGCCGGTGTTGGGGCCCTTGTCGCCGTCGAAGGCGCGCTTGTGGTCTTGCGCGGCGCCGAACGCGATCGCGCGTCTGCCGTCGCAGAGCGCGAAGAGGCTCGCCTCCTCGCCGGCCATGAACTCCTCGACCACTGCGGTCGCGCCCGGCTCGGCGAAGATGTCGCGCAGGGCGCCGGCGGCCTCGTCCTCGGTGGCGGCGACGGTGACGCCCTTGCCCGCGGCCAGCCCGTCCGCCTTCACGACGATCGGCGCGCCCTGGGTGGCGACGAAGGCGAGCGCGGGCTCCAGCGCGTCGAAGCGCCGCCACGCGGCGGTGGGGGCGCCGCAGGCGTCCGCAATCTCCTTGGCGAAGCTCTTGGAGCTCTCCAGCCGCGCCGCCGCGGCCGAGGGCCCGAAGACGGCGACGCCGGAGGCCGACAGCGCATCCGCCACGCCCGCCGCCAGCGGCGCCTCGGGGCCGACCACGACGAGGTCGACGCCCTGCTCCCGCGCGAACAGCGCCACCGCGGCGGGGTTGCACGGGTCGAGCGCGACGCAGTCGCCCAGCGTCGCCATGCCGGCCGAACCTGGCGCGATCCAGAGCCTTCGCAGCAGCGGCGAGCGCGCGATCTTCCAGGCCAGCGCATGCTCGCGCCCCCCCGAGCCCAGAAGCAGAACGTTCATCGGCGTCGTCATCGGTCGTTCCGCTGTCCGGGAGGCGCCTCGACGCCGGTTGCCGGCGTCTTTAGGCTGGCTGGCGCGGCGGGATCAAGGCGTCGGAAGGGCTGAGGCCGCAGATGGCGACGGACGACATCCTGGAGGAGGACGGCCCCGGCGGCGAGGGCGAGGGCGCCAACGCGCCGCCCTTCACCGTGTCGGAGCTCTCCGGCGCCGTGAAGCGCGCGCTGGAGAGCCGTTTCGGCCGCGTGCGCGTGCGCGGCGAGCTTGGCCGCATCTCCCGCCCGCGCTCGGGGCACATCTACCTCGACCTGAAGGACGACGCAGCGGTGCTGGGCGCGGTCATCTGGCGCGGCGCCGCCGCGAAGCTGGGGATGGACCCGGAGGAAGGCGACGAGGTGATCGCCGAGGGGCGGCTAACCACCTATCCCGGCCAGTCGAAGTACCAGCTCGTGATCGAGCGCATGTCCTACGCCGGCGCCGGCGCGCTGCTGGCGAAGCTGGAGCGGATGAAGGCGGCGCTGGCGGCGGAGGGGCTGTTCGCGCCCGAGCGCAAGCGGCCGATCCCGTTCCTGCCCAACGTCGTGGGCGTCGTGACCTCGCCGACCGGCGCGGTGATCCGCGACATCCTGCACCGGCTGGCGGAGCGCTTCCCGATGCGGGTGCTGGTGTGGCCGGTGGCGGTGCAGGGCGCGGCCTGCGCCGGCGAGGTGGCGGCGGCGATCCGCGGCTTCAACGCGCTCGCCCCAGGCGGCGCCGCGCCGCGCCCCGACGTGCTGATCGTGGCGCGCGGCGGCGGTTCGGTCGAGGATCTGTGGGGCTTCAACGAGGAGGTCGTTGTGCGCGCCGCGGCGGAGAGCGCGATCCCGCTGATCTCCGCCGTGGGCCATGAGACCGACACCACGCTCATCGACTTCGCCGCCGACCGTCGCGCGCCCACGCCGACCGCCGCGGCGGAGATCGCGGCGCCGGTGCGGGCCGAAATCGCCGCGACGCTGGCCGCGCTCGGCGACCGCGGCGCGCGGGCGATGGCGCGCGCCGGGCGGGAACGGGCGCGGCGGCTGCGCGACCTCGCCCGGCTGATCCCGGCGCCGGACGCGCTGCTGGCCGAGCCGCGCCAGCGGCTCGACCGCGCCTCGGAGGCCGCGCCGCGCGCGCTGAAGGCGCTGGCGGACCGTCGGCGGCTGGCGCTGGCGCGGGGGGCCGGGGGCCGTTTCGGCCCGGCGCTGCTGAGCGGCGCGATCGCGCGTCGGCGCGACCGGATGGGGGCCGCGGCCCGGGCGCTCGGCCCCCGGCTCAGGCGCCGCGTCGCCGAGGCGAGAACCGGCCTCGCCCGCGTCGCGGCGCGGCTGGGGCCCGAGAAGGCGGCGCGGGCGCGCAGGCGGAGCGACGAGCGGCTCTCGGCGCTGGCGGCGCGGCTGGAGCGGGCTGGCGCGGCCCCGCTTCCGGCCGCGCAGGCGCGGTTCACGGCGACGGCGCGCCTGCTCGCGGGGCTGAGCCACAGGGCGACGCTGGCGCGCGGCTTCGCACTGGTCCGCGGCGCGGACGGCGCCGTGCTGAAGCGCGCCGCGAACGTCTCCCCCGGCGCGGGGCTGGAGATCGAGTTCGCCGATGGGCGGGTCGCCGCTGCGGCCGGGGGGGCGGGCCCGGCGCCCGCCGGTCCGGCGGAGCCTGCGAAGCCGCGCGCCCCGCGCAAGCGCGCGCCGAAGGAGCAGGGTTCGCTCTTCTGAGGCCCGCCCTGCGTCCGGATTGCATCCGGGCGCGGCGGAGTCGCGCAAGAATCCGCGCGAAGCGCCCCGGCCGCCATGCGGGACCGCCATGTTGGGCGGCGGCGCTGCGCAAGGGAGGCTCAGGGCAGCCGCGTCATCCCGGTCGCGTCCGCGGCCGCCGCCGCCTCGGCGACGGTGCGCCCCGCGATCACCCGCTGCGGCGCGATCTCCGCGAGCGGAACCAGCACGAAGGCGCGCGCCATCATCCGCGGGTGCGGCAGCGTCAGCGCCGCGCCCGCGCGCGTCTCGCCCTCATGGTCGAGCAGGTCGACGTCGATCAGCCTCGGCCCCCAGCGCCGCGTCTTCTCGCGCGCCCGCCCGAGTCCCCGCTCCACCTCGAGGCAGAGCGCAAGCAGCGCCTCTGGCGTCAGCGTCGTCGCGACGAGCGCGCAGGCGTTGATGAAATCCGGCTGGTCGGGGTCGCCCCAGGGCGGGGTCCGGTAGAACGACGAGCGCGCCGTCACGCGCACCCCGTCGCGGGCGTCAAGCGCGTCGAGCGCGGCGGAGATCGCCGCGGCGGGGTCGCCGAGATTGCCGCCGAGCCCCAGCGCAGCCGAGCGCTCAGCGGTCATCGCGGCCCCGGAGTATCGAGACTTCCATGCAGTCGAAGATCGCCTCGACCGGGGCGGCGGGCTTGCGCACCGTCAGCGACACCGTCTCCGCCAGCGGGAAGCGGGCGAGCACGGCCTCGGCGGCGGCGTGGGCGGCGGCCTCGATCAGCCTGCGCCGCGGCGCGAAGGCCTCGATCACGACCGCGGTCAGCGCGCCGTAGTCCACCGTCTCGGCGATGGCGTCCCCGGCGCCGGCGGCCCGCAGGTCGAGCGTCACGCAGACGTCGATCTGGAAGCGCTGGCCAAGCGCGGCCTCGGCGTCGAGCACCCCGTGGCGGGCGAAGACGGCGAGGTTGCGGATGCGGATGGCGTCGCTCATCGCGGCGCCTGCGCGTCGCGCAGCGCCTGCGCCATGCGCAGCGCGTCGACGTGCGGCGCGACGTCATGCGCGCGGATCGCGTCAGCCCCGGCCAGCACGGCGCCGACATGCAGCGCCAGCGTCGCCGGCAGCCGGGCCTCGGGCGAGCGCTCCCCCAGCAGCGCCGCGATCATCCGCTTGCGCGAGGCGCCGATCAGCACCGGAAGGCCGAATTCGCGCCGCAGCGCGCCCGTGGCGGCGATCAGCGCGAGGTTCTGCGCCGGCGTCTTGCCGAAGCCGATCCCCGGATCGATGGTCAGCCGGTCCTCCGCGACGCCGGCGCGCAGCGCGGTCTCGACGGAGCGGGCGAGGCCGGCGGCGACCGTGGACAGGATGTCGGCGTCCGGGTTCTGCTCGTGGCTCTCCCAGTGCATCAGGATCGCGTCGGCCCCGTGCTCCGCGACCACGCGCGCGATGTCGGGGTCGCCGAGAAAGCCGCGCACGTCGTTGACGATGCGCGCGCCGGCCTCCAGCGCCATCGCCGCCGTGGAGGCGCGCCATGTGTCGATGGAGAGCGGCGCGTCGAGCGTCGGGACGAGCGCCTCGACCACCGGCCGGACCCGCGCCTGCTCCTCGGCCGCATCGACCGGCGCGGCGCCGGGCCGGGTGCTCTCGCCGCCGACGTCGATCACGTCGGCGCCCTCGCCGGCCATGCGGCGCGCTTGGGCGACGGCGGCTTCGGGCTCGAACCATTTTCCGCCGTCGGAGAAGCTGTCGGGCGTGACGTTGAGCACGCCCATCAGCGCGACGCCCTGCGCGCCCCAGAGCGGGCCGCGCCGCGCCGGCGCTGCGGCCGGGGCATGCGTCACAGAAGCCCGTCCGCCCGGAACAGCGCCCTGAGATCCTGCTCCGGCCGCGCCCCGATATGACCGATGATCTCGCCGGCGGCGAGGCAGCCCATGCGCCCGCAGCTCTCCAGGTCGCGGCCGTGGGTCAGCCCGTAGAGGAACCCGGCGGCGAAGAGGTCGCCCGCGCCGGTGGCGTCCACCCGCGGCATCGGCGCGGCCGGCACGGTCAGCACCTCCGCCTCGGTCGCGATGTGCACGCCCTTCGGCCCGATGGTGCAGGCGGTCATGGCGACCTCGGCGCGGGCGGCCTCGATCGCGGCCTCCAGCGTGTCGGTCTGGTAGAGGGCGACGAGCTCGTGCTCGTTGGCGAACAGCAGGTCGATGTCCTCGCGCACCATGTCGCGGAACAGGTCGCGGTGGCGCTCGATGCAGAACGGGTCGCTCAGCGTGATCGAGATGCGGCCGCCGGCCCCCTTGCAGGCGGCGATGGCCTTGCGGAACGCCTCCTGGCTCTCGAACCCGTCGAAGCGGTAGCCCTCGAGGTAGATCCATTCGCTGTCGGAGGCGGCGGCCTCGTTCACGTCGTCGGGGCCGAGGTCGGCGGAGACGCCGAGATATGTGTTCATCGAGCGCTCGCCGTCGGGCGTGACCAGGACCATGCAGCGCCCGGTCTCCTCGCCCTCCAGCGCATTCGGCTTCATCGGCGTGTCGAAGCTCACGCCGAGCGAGCGGATGTCGTGGGCGAAGATGCGCCCGAGCTGGTCGTCGCGCACCTTGCCGACATAGGACGCCCGCGCGCCCAGCATCCCCAGCCCCGCGATGGTGTTGGCCGCCGAGCCGCCGGAGACCTCGGTCGCGGGCCCCATGCGGTCGTAGAGCGTCAGTGCGCGTCCGGCGTCGATCAGCTGCATGATCCCCTTTTCGACGCCGTTCTCGGTGAGAAACCCGTCCTCGACGCGGGCGAGAACGTCGACGATGGCGTTGCCGATGCCGGTGACGTGGAAGCTCTTCATGCGGTCTTCTCCTCGCGTTTCACGCGGTCTTTTCCTCGAACGCGCATATGTCGGCGATGGCGCAGTCGGCGCAGCGCGGCTTGCGGGCGAGGCAGGTGTAGCGCCCGTGAAGGATGAGCCAGTGATGGGCGTGCAGCGCGAACTCCGCCGGAATGACGTCCTCCAGGGCCCGCTCCACCGCCACGACGTCCTTACCCGGTGCGAGCCCCGTGCGGTTCGACACGCGGAACACATGCGTGTCAACCGCCATGGCCGGCATCTTCCACCACATGTTGAGCACGACATTGGCGGTCTTGCGCCCCACGCCGGGCAGCGCGGAGAGCGCCGCGCGGCTGGAGGGCACCGCGCCGCCATGCTCATCGACGAGGATGCGGCTCAGCTTCATCACGTTCCTGGCCTTGTTGCGGTAGAGGCCGATGGTGCGGATGTGCTCGACGAGCCTCTCCTCGCCGAGCGCCAGCATCTTCTGCGGCGTGTCGACCTCGGCGAAAAGCGCGCGCGTGGCGCGGTTCACGCCCTTGTCGGTCGCCTGCGCCGACAGCGCCACGGCCACCAGCAGCGTGTAGGCGTTGACGTGCTCCAGCTCGCCCTCCGGCTCGGGGCGCTCGGCGCGGAGCCGGGTGAAAATCTCGGTTACGGCGGCGTAGGGAAGCTGCGCGGGCATGCCGCTTCATGCCCAAGCGCGCGGCCGCGCACAAGCCGGCCGCGCGGTCCTCACCCCGGAAGGCGCGTCAGCCCATCCGGCTCACGACATGGTCGAGCACGGCGTGCATCTCCTCGCGCGGGCTGAACTCGACCTGCTTCGTCGCCTCCTCCATGCGCACGACATGGCCGGGCGGCCAGTAGTAGAAGTCGCCGGCCTCGACGACCTCCTCGCGGCCGTCCTCGTAGGTGACGACGATCCGGCCCTCGATGAGGTAGCCCCAGTGCGGGCGCTGGCAGTGGTCGTTGGGCAGGCCGGCGAGCAGGGGGCAGAAGTCCGTTCCCGCCGGTATCGTGAGGTATGCGCCCTGCATCTCGCCCATATCGGCGCCGTGGAGCAGGCCCGCGAGCTGCGGCCGCGCGGGCGACAAATCGTCCCGACTGATCTTCATGTCGAACCTCCTTCGCAAGAACGTTCGAAGGTTGTTTCGCCAGCGCAACGTGGGAATGGTTCCTTGCGCAAGACTTGATGACGTCGGGCCCCCTGTCGGGGGTCGGTTCCGCGGCGCCGGCTCAGCGGGGCGCATCGCCGTCGCGGCGTCCCGCATCTGCGCCGCCGTCGATCTCGCGATACTCCGCCTCGATCGGCGCGTCGGCCTCGCCGCCGACCGGACCGCGCCATCCGCCTCCGCCCGGCTCCGCGGCGGGCCGGCCCCGCCCCGGCCCCATGCGGACCACCCGCGCGGCCACGCGCGGGCCGGCCCAGCGGATCAGCGCCGCGCGCGCCTGCGGCGCCATCAGCGCCAGCCCCACCGCGTCGGTGAAGAAGCCCGGCGTCAGCAGCAGCGCGCCGGCCAGCAGCAGCAGCGCGCCGTGCGCCAGGGGGCCGGACGGGTCTTCGCCGCGCTCGAGCGAGCTCTGGAGCGCCGAGATCGCCGCGAAGCCCTGGGCGCGCAGGAGAACGGTTCCCGCGACCGCAGTCAGGATCACGAGCCCGATGGTCGACCAGAGGCCGATCGCGCCTCCCACCTGCACGAACAGGGCGATCTCCACCAGCGGCACGACAAGCAGGGCGATGAGCAGCGGCATCAGTGTCCTTTTCCGGCGTCCTCGCGCGCGTCATGTTCGGGCCGCGCAATGGACACGCGGGCGTCGCCGCAATACATAACCAGCGGAGCAGCCGCGCGCCACCATCGCCGGCGGAGGCGCGCAGGACGCCGGACACGAAGGGTTCCGACATCATGCCGACGGGCGTAATCGAGCTACTCATCCTTGCGGGCATCGCGGTGTTCCTGCTCATGCGGCTGCGGGGGGTGCTTGGCGCCCGGACCGGGCTGGAGGAGCAGCAGGCGCCGCGCGCCCCGCGCGCCGAGCCGACGCGCGCCCAGCCCGCGCCTGCGCCGGCGTCGCTTGAGGAAGGCGTGATCGACCCCGACAGCGCGACCGTCGCCGAGGGCGACGAGGCCATCGGCGGCGCGCTCTCGGACATGCGGCGCGCGGAACCCGGCTTCCTGCCCAGCGAATTCCTCAGCGGCGCGCGCCAGGCCTTCGAGATGATCCTCATGGCCTTCGAGAACGGCGATCTGGACACGCTGCGCCGCTTCCTCGCCCCCGACGTCTATGAGGGCTTCGCCGGGGCCATCGAGGCGCGGCGCGAGCAGGGCTACACGGTCGAGGCGCGTTTCGTCGGCGTGCGCGAGGCGCGCGTCGTCGGCGCCCGGTTCGACCGGGGTTCGAGCGAGGCCGAGGTCGCGATCCGCTTCACCGGCGAGATGATCTCCGCGGTGCGCGACGGCGCCGGCCGGGTGGTCGAGGGCGACCCCAACGAGATCCGCCGCGAGACCGACACCTGGACCTTCGGCCGCCGCATGGGCTCTCCAGACCCGAACTGGCTGCTGATCGCCACCGGCGACTGAGCGGCGACGCGCGCGATGGCGGACGGCCGACGACCGCGCGGCCGCCGCCGCAGACTGTCTTCCGAGGAGCGCGACCTTTGGTCGCGCGTTGCTCAGACGGCGACGCCCTTGCGGCCGGTCCCCCAAAAACCCGCCGGCGAACCGCATCCGCCGCTGGCGGAGCAATCCGGCGCGGCTTCCGCGACGCGGCAGGCCTGCGAAGCGGCCCGGAATCGACCGGCGGCCTGGAGCCAGCCTTCCCGGGACGGCGACGACGTCGCAGCCCAGATGCGCGAGGCCGCGCTCGCCGCCGCGACGCAGCCCCTAAGGCCCGGCGGCCGGCCGGCGCCGCGCGTGGCGTGGTCGCCGCAGGCGAGCGACCGCCCCGCACCTGTCGGGCGCAACACGCCCGGCCTCGACGGCGGCACCGCGAAGCGGCTGGCGCGCGGCCGGCTAGAGCCGCAGGGCCGGCTCGACCTGCACGGCATGACGGCCGACCGCGCCCATGGCGCGCTCAGCGGCTTCATCGCCTCCTCCAGCGCGCAGGGCCTGCGCTGCGTGCTGATCGTCACCGGCATGGGGCGGGGCGAGGGCGGCCGCGGCGACGGCGTGCTGCGCCGGCAGACCCCGCGATGGCTGGGCGTCGCGCCGCTGGCCGCCATGGTCGTCGGCGTGTTCGAGGCGCACCCGCGCCATGGCGGCGCCGGCGCCCTCTACGTCTATCTCAAGAAGCGGCGCTGACGCGCGGCGTTCGACCCGACTGAGCCGGACCTGCCGCCCGAGGCTTGTGCTCCGTCGCCGTTTTCTTGTCGCCTTCTGAGCCAGTCAGCTCGGAAAAGCGCTCCGGCGCCGGAGGACCCGCGCCGGCTCGGGCGGTTCGCCGGCCTCCGTGCGACCTGCTGCGGCCGCTGGCCCGCCGGCGCCGGGAGCTCGGCATCCGCCCGCCGCCGAAGTCCGCTCCGGCGCGGCTCACCCCCGCAGATGCGTCTCGAAGAAGGCCAGCGTGCGCCGCCACGCCAACTCCGCCGCCTCGGCGTCGTAGCGGGGCGTCGTGTCGTTGTGGAAGCCGTGGTTCACGTCCGGATAGAAATGCGCGGAGAATTCCTTGCCATGCGCGATCAGCGCCGCCTCATAGGCCGGCCAGCCGGCGTTGATGCGCTCGTCGAGCCCGGCGAAGTGCAGCATCAGCGGGGCCTCGATCGCCGGAACGTCCTCCGCCGCCGCCTGCCGGCCGTAGAACGGAACCGAGCAGCCAAGGCCGGGGTAGGCGACCGCCAGCGCGTTGCACACGCCGCCGCCATAGCAGAAGCCCACCGCGCCGATGCGTCCCGTCGAGCCGTCATGGCCTGCAAGATGCTCGTAGCCGGCGAAGAAGTCGTTCATCAGCTTCACCGGGTCGAGGCTGCGCTGCATCTCGCGGCCCTCCTCGTCCGTGCCCGGATAGCCGCCGAGCGGCGTGAGCCCGTCCGGCCCCAGCGCGAGGTAGCCGGCCTTGGCCGCGCGCCGCACGACGTCCTCGATGTAGGGGTTCAGGCCGCGGTTCTCGTGGATGACCAGCACCGCCGGCAGCGGGCCGTCGGCCCCGGCGGGGCGCGCCATCAGGCCGCGCACCGTCCCGTGGCCGTCGGGCGAGGGGTACTCGATGGTCTCGGTCTCGATGGCGGGGTCGTCGGGCGCAACCTGCCGGGCCAGCGCATAGTCGGGCCTGAGGCTGTCGAGGATCGCCGCCGCGGTCATCCCCCCGACCGCATACTTCGCCGCCTCGTCGAGGAACTGGCGCTTGGTGACGGCGCCGTGAACGTAGCCGTCGAACACTTCGAGGATGCGGGGGTGGAAGTCCGCCGCGGTCTTGCGCTGCATCGTTCTGGCTCCAGTCGTGGCGGCCGCCGCCCGCGACCGCCGCGAGGCTAGGCCGATTCGCGACGGCGGGCGCTCACGATCGGCTGAGGCGCGGCCAGCAGCCTCAGCCGGCCTCGTTGAGCCCCAGCACGTCCAGCATGTCGTACTCTCCAGGCCGCCGCCCCTGGCCCCACAGCGCCGCCTGCACCGCGCCGCGGGCGAAGATCATCCGGTCCGTCGCCACATGGCCGAGCGTCACGCGCTCGCCCATGCCGGCGAAGGTGACGGCGTGCTCGCCCACGACGTCGCCGCCGCGCAGGGAAGCGAAGCCGATGGCGCCTTCGGGCCGCGGCCCGGTGATCCCGTCGCGGCCCCTGACGGCGAGCTCCGCCAGCGTCGCGCCACGGCCCTGCGCCGCCGCCTCTCCCAGCATCAGCGCGGTGCCGGAGGGCGCGTCGGCCTTCCAGCGATGGTGCGTCTCGACGATTTCGACGTCCCACTCCGTCCCCAGCGCGGCGGCGACGCGGCGGGTCATCGCGGTGAGCAGATTGACGCCCAGCGACATGTTGCCCGCGCGCACGATCACCGCGTGGCGGGCGCAGGCGCGCAGCCGGGCGAGATGGGCGGCCTCGAAGCCTGTCACGCCGATCACATGGGTCAGCCGCGCCTGCGCCGCGAGTTCCGCGTGGGCGACCGCCGCCTCGGGCGAGGTGAAGTCCAGCACCGCCTGCGCCCCGGCGAAGAGCGGCAGCGGATCGTCCGACACCGCGAGCCCGATCGGCCGGCCGAGGCCGATCGCCTCGCCGACGTCGCGCCCCGCCCAGTCATGGCCCGGCCGCACGGTGGCGCCGGCCAGCGTCACGCCGTCGTGCTCGATCACGGCGCGGGCGAGCATTCCGCCCATGCGCCCGGCGACGCCGGCGACGACGACATGGATGGTCTGCGGGGCGGGGCGGTCGGGCATCGGGGCGGCTCCTCGGCGTTCGAGCCTCCCTTGTAGGCGCTTCGGCCCCATCCCCGCCAGCGGCCCCGGTCCCAGGACCGGCCCGGTCCCGCTGCGACGCGCGCCCCGGGTCCCCGCCTGCGCCCCCTGCGGCGGGACCGTCCCCTGCGTCGCGCCCTGCCGCGGGACTGTCCCCTGCGTCGCGACCTGCGGCGGGACTGTCCATTGTGCGGCGCGTCCGCGGGCTGATACCCTGCCGCTTTCACCGGTTCGGAGGATGCGCCATGGATGGCGGGCCGCTCAGCAACATGCACGCGCGCGACGTCGAGGCGCTGCTGCATCCCTACACCAACGCCGTCGCGCACCGCAGCGTCGGGCCGCACACCATCGAGCGCGGCGAGGGCGTCTATGTCTATGACAGCGAGGGCCGCAAGCTGCTGGAGGGCATGGCGGGCCTGTGGTGCGCCGGGCTCGGCTTCCACGACGAGGAGCTGATAGAGGCGGCGCGCGAGCAGCTCGGCAGGCTGCCCTACTACCACCTGTTCGCCGGGCGCAGCTTCGAGCCCGCGGTGGAGCTGGCCGAGAAGCTCAAGGAGCTCGCGCCGGTCCCGATGAGCAAGATCTTCTACCAGTCGTCAGGCTCCGAGGCCAACGACACCCAGATCAAGATGGCCTGGTATTACAACAACGCGCTGGGCCGACCCGAGAAGAAGAAGATCATCAGCCGCGTGAAGGGCTATCACGGCGTCACCGTCTTCTCCGCCTCGCTCACCGGGCTGCCCTACAATCACAAGGACTTCGACCTGCCGGTAAGCGATCGGGTGAAGCACGTCGCGACGCCGCACCACTGGCGCGGCGCCCATCCGGGCGAGACCGAGGCCGAGTTCGCCGCGCGCCTCGCCGCCGACCTCGACGCCTTCATCGAGGCCGAGGGCCCCGAGACCGTCGCCGCCTTCATCGCCGAGCCGGTCATGGGCGCCGGCGGCGTCATCGTGCCGCCCGAGGGTTATTTCGAGGCGATCATGCCGGTGCTTAGGAAGCACGACGTGCTGATGATCGATGACGAGGTGATCTGCGGCTTCGGGCGCACCGGGAACTGGTTCGGCGCCACCACCCTCGGCATGACGCCGACCTCGATCTCGATGGCGAAGCAGCTCACTTCCGCCTACGTGCCGCTCTCCGCCGTCGCGATCAACGCCGAGATGGCCGAGGCGATCGAGCAGAACAGCCACAAGATCGGGCTGTTCGGCCACGGCTTCACCTATGGCGGCCATCCGCTCGGCTGCGCGGTGGCGATCAAGACCATCGAGATCTACCAGCGCCGCGACATCGTCGGCCATGTCCGCAAGGTCGCGCCGCTGTTCCAGAAGCGCCTGCGCGACCATGCCGGCCATCCGCTCGTGGGCGAAGCGCGCGGCGTCGGCCTGATGGGCGCGCTGGAGGTCTCGCCCGACCGCGAGAAGGCCGCGACCTTCGCCCAGCCCGGCAAGGTCGGCGCGAAGCTCTCCGCCGAGATGCTGTCGCGCGGCGTCATCGGCCGCGCCATCGGCGACAGCTTCGCCTTCTGCCCGCCGATGGTGATCACCGAGGAGCAGATCGAGGAGATGTTCGCGCCGCTGGAGGCCAGCCTCGACGCCACGCTCGCCTGGGCGAAGGCGGAAGGCTGCCTCGGCTGACGCGCCTCGCCGCGGCGCACCTGCTGGCCCTCGGGACCGGCGGCGGCGCCGCGGTGCAGGTCGCGACGAACCCCGGCGCGCTGGCCGCGCAAAGGTTCACTTTGCGCTGGTCGCGAAGGTCCACGGCGCGGCGCAGAAGGCGGGCGCCCATCTGGCGGGTGCGTGGGCCAGGGGGAGGAATGTCGCGCAGCGCCCCCGAACGTCCGCCTCCCGCCCCAAAACCGTCAGTCGGGCTGCTCCGCCAGAACCGCGGTCTGCGCGCTCACACCGCCCGCCGCGCCAGCGCCACCAGCGCGGCGCGCAGGGCGCCAGGCGTCGCGACCGGCGACATGAACTCCAGGCGTCGCACGTCGTCGCCGCAGGCCAGGTCCGCGCCCTCGGGGTCGATGCCGGTCAGCCGCCAGGGCGGGCCGTGCGGGCCGGCCGGGTCCGCGCCGCAGATGCGCGCGTAGTGCGCCACCGCGTCGCCGTGGTCGGCGTTCATGTGCTCCACCGCCGCAGGCTCGCCCTCCGCAAGCCCGCGCCAGTCCGCGCGCGGGCGCAGGTCGTCGGGCCCGAGTTCATGCGCGGCGCCGAACCCCGCGTTGAAGTCCGCGCGCAGGGGCGACAGCCTGAAGAACGCGAAATCCCCGAAATCGGCGTAGAGCGCGGCTTTGGGGTGCCGGGCGAGGTAGCGCCGGCGGGCGTCGCCGTCCTCGTCGCGCGAGAGCCGGCGCGCCTCGCAGAACAGCGTCAGCCGCGGGTGGGCCAGCGGGTCGCCCTTGCCCGGCTCGCCGATGAGCAGCGACACGCGGGCGTCGGCGTCCATCGCGCCGGTGTGGGCGGAGAGCTGCGAGACGAGGCAGACGGGCGCGCCGTCGATCAGGGTGGCCAGCGCCACCCGGCTCGCCATCGGCCAGCCGCCGCCCGCCAGCGTCGCCAGCGCGCCGAAGCGCGCCAGCCGCACCATGCGCCGGGCCTGCGCCCGGGCCGCGTCGTCAGCGGGTCTCAGCGCCTGTTCGCGCTCCATGCGCCGTCTCCCCCTCACTGCCGGCGACACCCTTAACGGCCCCGCGCGGCCGAGAGAAGGGCGCGGATCAGGCCGCTTTCAGGCGTTCGCGCCCGTGGGGCGCGTCGAAGTCGGGCAGGGGGCCGATGGGGACGATCCGCGTCGGGTTGATGGTCTCGTGGCTCGCGTAATAGTGCGTCGAGATGTGGTCGAAGGCGACCGTTTCGGCCACGCCCGGCTGCTGATACATCTCGCGTAGCCAGCCCGTCAGCGCCGGGTAGTCCGCGATCCGGCGCCGGTTGCACTTGAAATGACCGTGATAGACCGCGTCGAAGCGGATCAGCGTCGTGAACAACCGCCAGTCGGCCTCGGTCGCGCGGTCGCCGGCGAGGTGGCGGCGCGCGGTCAGCAGGCCCTCCAGCCAGTCGAGGCTTTCGAACAGCGGAATCACGGCGGCCTCGTAGGCCTCTTGCGTCGTCGCGAAGCCGGCCTTGTAGACGCCGTTGTTCACCGTGTCGTAGACGCGCGCGTTGATCGTTTCGATCTCCGCGCGCAGCGGCTCGGGGAAGAAATCCTGCGCGTCGCCGGTCAGCGCATCGAAGCCGCTGTTGAACATGCGGATGATCTCGGAGGATTCGTTGGAGACGATGCGCCCCTGCGCCTTGTCCCACAGCAGCGGCACGGTCACGCGGCCCGTCATGTCGGGCGTATCGCGCAGGTAGACGTCGCGCAGGAAGGCCTCGCCGAACAGGTGGTCGTCGGTCACGCCGGGGAAGTTCTTCTCGAAGGTCCAGCCGTCCTCGCCCATGTGCGGAGAGACGACCGAGACCGAGACGATCTCCTCCAGCCCCTTCAGCGCCCGGAAGATCAGCGCCCGGTGCGCCCAGGGGCAGGCCAGCGAGACGTAGAGGTGATAGCGGTCGGCCTCGGCCTTGAAGCCGCCCTCGCCGGACGGGCCGGGCGCGCCGTCCGGGGTGATCCAGTTGCGGAAGCGCGCCGCGTCGCGCCTGAAGGCGCCGCCGGTCTTCCCGGTCTCGTACCACTGATCACGCCATTCGCCGTTGACGAGAAGGCCCATCGGTCGTCTCCTTTTCCTCCGCCGACAAAGGATATGACTTAAGCAACGCGCATAAACCCGCATTCGTTCGGCAGACTGTGTCGATATTCTGGACAATCAGCCGAGTAGCAGCCGCGCCGAGACCACCGCGCCGCGGAGATCGAGCGGCGGCGGCCCGGCGGCCCGGCCCTTGTTCCGCGCCCGGCGCACGGCCGCCAGCAGCGCCGGCCCGTCGTCGGCGTCGAGCGTCTCCACGATGCCCAGCCGCGCGAAGGCGGCCGCGCGCAGCCCCTGCTCGCGCTCGCCGCCATCGCTCAGCGGGCAGGCGACCGCCGGCGCGCCGGCCTGAGCGATCTCGACCGCGGCGTTGTAGCCGAAGCGCGAGACCACCGCGGCGCAGGTCCGCAGCCGCGCGCGGAAATCCGGCGCCGCCGGCTCGGCGATCACCGGTGCGCCGCGGGCGAGGCGCGTCAGCGCCGCCGCCGCCGCCGCCGCGTCCGCCCCGCCGACGCGCAGCCGCCATGTGCGCCCGTCGTCGCGCCGCGCCGCCTCGACCGCCGCCGAGAGCAGCCCGCGCCCGAGCGCGCCGCCGCCCTCGGCGACCAGCACCTCGTCCGGGTCGCCCACAGGTTCCGGCTGCGGCGCGGCGACATAGCCCGTCGCGCGCGTCAGGTCTGCGATCTCCGCCGCGCCCGGCCAGCCGAGCGCAAAGGGCGCGACAGCCGGATCGCCGTGGACCAGCGCGCCGTCGTAGCCCGCGCGCAGCACGGCGTGGGCGGCGGCGACGCGGCCCGGCCTGCGCGGCGGCTCGGGAATGTCGCGCACCGAGGCGAGGACGCGCGCGCCCATGCCGCGCGCCTGAACCACCGCGGCGTCGAACTCGGCCGAGAGGATGCGACGGCCGAACGGGTAGAGCTCGGTGACGAGCACATCGGGCCGCGCCTCCTCCAGCGCCTCGGCCAGCCGCCGCGCCCGCGCCGCCGTCAGCGCGTCGTCCGCCGGGGCGCCGTCGGGCGTCGTCAGCCGCGAATAGTCGAGCCCGGCGACGGCCACGGGCGGAAGCTGCACGAGGCGGGCGGGGCCGGGGTCGAGATGCGGCAGCGGCCGCCCGCCGCTGATCGCCGTCGCCGCCCCGCCGGCCGCCTCGACGGCCTTGGCCAGCGTCAGGGTCCGCGCCAGATGCCCCGAGCCGCTGAGGTGGCAGACGAGGAAGGCGACGCGCGTCACGGGGTTGGTCTCATGGGGCTGGTCTCACGGGGCCGGTCTCACGGGGCTGGTCTCATGGGGCTGCTCTCAAGAACCGGCCGGCGTCGCGCGGCGGGCGAGCGCGACGTCCCCGCCGGGGTCGCACGGGGCGCCGGCCGCGTCGAGCCGGAGGGTGTGGATGCAGCCGCGGCGGATGCGGAACGGCTCCGGCCGGTCGAAGTCCCACCTCCAGGCCTGCGCCAGGATCACCCGGATCAGCCCGCGATGGGCGACGAGCAGCGTCGGCCGCCCGTCCGACGCCCAACCTGCCGCCCCTCCCTGCGCCCCGCCCGCCGGCCCGTCCTGCGCGCAGCCCTCGCGCGCGATCTCCGCCAGCAGCGGGGCGACGCGGGCGCGCGCGTCGCCGGGGCTCTCGCCGCCGGGCGGGCGGCGCTCCCATCCCCAGGCCTCGACATGGGCGTAGCCCGAAGCCGGATCGGCCAGCAGCTCCGCGCCGCGCCGCCCCTCCCAGGCGCCCCAGGCCAGTTCTGTCAGCCGCGCGTCGGTCTCGAAGGCGGGCCAGAGCGCGGCGGCGGTGTCCTGCGCGCGGCTCAGCGGGCTCGCGATCACCCGCGCCCCCTCCCAGCCTGGCGGCGGGGCTAGGCCCGCCAGCGCGGCGCGGGCCTCGGGCGTCAGCGGCCGGTCGACGCGGCCCTGCAGCCGCCCCTCGCGGTTCCAGTCGGTGGGGAAGTGGCGCAGCAGGCCGAGCCGCGCGCCGCTCACGGCAGCGTCTCCAGCGCGGCGCGCAGGCGTTCCGCGGCGGCGCGCACGCCGTGGCGGGCCTCCATGTGCGCCCGCGCCGCGCGCCCCGCCGCCGCCAGCGCGCCCCGGTCCATCGCAAAGCGGCGCAGGGCGGCGGCGAAGGCCTCGGGCTCGCCCGGCTGCGTCAGCGCGCAGGCCGGGGCCACCACGTCGCGCACGCCGGGCCGGTCCTCCGCGATCACCGCCCGCCCCATCGCCTGCGCCTCCAGATAGACCATCCCGAACGCTTCGTTGACGCCGGGCCAGACGAGGAGATCGGCCTCGGCGTAGGCGTCGTGCAGCGCGGGCCGCGCGTCGATGCGGCCGGCGAAGCGCACCCGGCCCGCCAGCGGCGCGAGCGCCTCGCGCACTGCAGGCTCGGCCTCCCCGTCGCCCACCACGGTCAGCGTCCAGTCGACGTCGACCGCCGCCGCCAGCCCCTGCGCCAGCGCGCGGAAGGAGGCGAGCTTGTCCGGCGCCCGCATCATCGCCACGCTCAGCAGCCGCAGCGGCCCGGAGGCCGAGACCGGCCGCGCCGCGACCTCGCCCAGCGCGGTGAAGGGCGGCAGGTGGACGAGGCTCTGGCCCTCGGGCCGCCCCGCCTCCAGCGCCGGCAGGTCTCGACGGGTGAACCAGAACACGACCGCCGCTGCGTCGAGCGCGGCTTCCGACGCCGCCGCGAAGCGCGCCCACGGCCCCGCCAGCCGGCGCGGCGCCCGCGTGCCCTCCACCACGACATAGGGCACGCCGAGCGCCCGCGAGACTGCGGGGCCGATCAGATCCGGCGCCTTGTAGTAGCAGTGATAGGTGAGCCACAGGACGGGCGGGGCGTCGCGCAGGGCCGCGACCAGCCTCGCCGTCTCGGCCTGCGCCGCCGCGACGATGCGCGCCTGCGCCGCCGGGTCGCCGGCGCCGTCCCGCGTGCGCAGCGCGCTGGCCACGAACGGCTCGAAACCGGCCCGGTCTAGCGCCTTGACCGTCAGCCGCGCGATGCGACGGTCGCCCGAGGGCGTCGGGTGGTCCGGCGGCTTCATCGGCGCGTGGAACGCCGCGCGGGGTCTGTCCGGCTGCGGCACGGCTCAGTCTGCGGCGGACGCGCCCGCCGCGCCCCGCGCCGGCGCGAGCGCGACCATCAGCCGCTTCGCGACGGCGTCGCCGGCCGCTCCCGCGCCGAACTCGGCCACCAGCCGCGCATGGGCGGCCCTCGCCATCTGGGACCGCTTGTCCGGCCGCCGCGCCACGATCGCGATCGCGGCCGACAGCGCCCCCGCGTCGCCCGGCTTCACGAGGATGCCCGTGACCTCGTCGGTGACGAACTCGGGGATGGCGGAGAAGCGCGTCGACACCACCGCCGTTCCCTGGCTTGCGGCCTCCATCAGCACGTTGGGCAGGCCGTCGCGGTCGCCGTCCGTCGCCGGGCGCGAGGGCAGCACGAAGATGTCCGCCCAGCGCAGGGCGCCGATGACCTCGTCCTGCGTCTTGGGCCCGCGCCAGCTGATCCGGTCGGAGAGTCCGAGCTCCCGTGCGCGCTTCTTCAGCGCGCCGGCGAGCGGCCCGTCGCCGATATGGGCGAACTGCCAGTGCAGCGCCGGCGGCAGCTCCGCCAGCGCGTCCAGCAGCACGTCATAGCCCTTCTTCTCCACCAGCCGCCCCACCGAGATCAGGCGGACCGGGGCCATCGCCATGGCGCCGTCGCGCCCCTCGCGCTCGGGCGGCGGCGGAAAGCGCGAGAGGTCGAGGCCGTGGTAGACCAGCGAGATCTTGTCGGGGTTCGTGGTCAGCGCCTTCAGCCGGCGCGCACCGACATTGGTGCAGGTCACGCCGAAGCGCGACTCGGCGATCTTCTCGCGCAGCTCCCAGTCGGGCGTGGTCCAGATGTCGCGGGCGTGCGCCGAGAAGCCCCATTCGACGTCACGCATGGCGGCGGCGTAGCGCGCGACCGAGCCCGGCGTGTGCATGAAATGGGCGTAGATGAACCGCAGGTTCGGCGGCGCCTGCGTCGCCAGCACGCAGGCCTGCCCGAAGCGGCGGATGCGGTTGCGCGAGAAGTCGCGGCCGAGGTCGCGCATCCACAGGTTCAGCGCGCGGCCGAAGCCCGGGAGGGCTGCGGCCTTGAACACCGCGTCGAAGATCGTCAGCGGCGCCTCATGGGTGTATTCCGGCAGGTATCGCACCTTCGCGCGCACCTTGGCGTGGATGGCGTGGCGCAGGCGGTCAGTCGGTCGGCGCAGCGACCAGATGTCGAAGCGCAGTCCCCGGTCCTCCAGCGCCTTGAGCTCCTGCGCGACGAAGGTCTCCGACAGCCTCGGCCAGCCCTTCACCACGATCGCCAGCGGCGGCGGCGGAGGCTCCGGCTTCGCCGTCGGCTTGCCTGTCGGCCCGGATGGCGCCGCCGCGCCGCCGGCCGCGGGGGCGTCGGCGTCCTGAGCGTCTTCGTCGGCCAAATTCAGCTCCCGGTGCTTCGGGCGAGTTGCGCGGGCGCGCCGGCGCGCTGCGCTATGGTGTCCAGGCCGTCGAGCAGCCCGGCGATCCGGCCGGAGGAGGGCGGCGCCTGGGTCAGAAGCGCCGTGATCGCCTCCGCCATGACCTCCGGCGCGCCGCCGTCGCGCGGCGCATGCAGCATCCGCACGAGGCCGAGGCGCTCGGCGCGCTCCGCGCGGATGTACTGCTCCAGCCGCGGCCGCGTCCTTGGTGCGATCAGGGCGGGTATGTCCATGGAGAGTATCTCGCAGAAGGTGTTGTAGCCGCCCATCGCGACCACTCCGGCGGCGCTCCGGAGCAGCCACTCGATCCGGCTGTCGAAGGCGAGCGTGAGGATCCGGTCTCCGAGAGCGGCGGCGCGCCGGTCGAACTCTGCGCGCTGCTCGGCGGGCAGGAACGGCCCGTAGACCAGAACCGCGGGGCACGGGGGCGCCGCGTCGGACTCGTAGGCCGACAGCGCCCATTCGACCAGATCGGCGCCGTCGCCGCCGCCGCCGGTCGTCACGAGGACATAGGGCTCCTCGAACGGCCGGGCGACGTGGTCCGGAGGCTCCGGCGCGTCGCGGCGCAGGAAACCGGTGTAGATCGTGCGCGCCCGCACCCGCGCCGAGAGCGACAGGCCCGCAAGCGGGTCGTGGAACGCTCGCGGCCCGTAGACCCAGATCTCGTCGTAGAACCGCTCCACGAGGTCGACCGCGCCCTTGCGGCCCCATTCCTCGCGCAGCGACGCCACGTCGTCGAGCACGTCGCGCAACCCCAGCACCAGCCGCGCGCCGCGGGCCTTCGCCGCGGGCAGCATGTCCTGCAGCTCGTTGCGGAAGCCTCCCGGCTCCTTGTCCACGATCACGAGTTCGGGGGCGAAGGCGCGGTCGGCGGCGGCGATCAGCGCCGCCCGCAGGTGCACCGTCTCGTCGATGTCGACCCCTAGATTGTGCGAGCGGTAGGAGCCGTCGGCGAGCTTCACGACGCCGGGCAGGCGCACATGGTCCACCCGGTCGGGAAAGTCGAAGCGCCCGGCGAGCGGCGAACCGGTCAGCAGCAGCGCGGAAAGCTCCGGGTCGGCGGCCGCCAGCGCCTGCGCGATCGTCCGGCTGCGGCGCAGATGGCCGAGCCCGAAAGTGTCATGGCTGTAGAGCATGACGCGACGGCCGGTGCGGTGTCGCGGCGACTGGCTGCGGTTCAGCATGCTTCCTGCGCCCGTGGCTGCCCGATCTGCTCCCCGCGCGCCAGACCGATCATCTGCGACCGGCGCGACCGCGTTGCGCTTTCGCGCACGCGGCTCCATTGTCCTATCCGAGGCGCCGGGGTGAACGCCAGCGAAAGCCGCGACCGCCGCGAGACGCGCAGGGAAACCTTCATGACCCCATCGCCGCAATTGCTGCCGGCGCAGGCGGCCGCACCCTCGCCCGCGCCGCCCGGCGCGCGCGGCGCGGGGCCGCCGCGGGCGAGGGTCGCGCGCCGCGCGCTCGCGGCCTTGGCGGCCTTGGCGTTCCTGTGGCTTGCGGGCGCGGCCGCCGGACTGACCGGCGCGGCCGTCGCGCAGACCTTCGGCGACTACGGCATGGTCGGCGGCGCGCCGGCGGATGCTGGGCCGCGGCTCGAGGACTATGGCCGCCTGGCGGAGACCTACCCTTCCGACAGCGCGCTCGACATGACCCAGCGCGGCGTGTCGGCGTTCCGCGCCCGTCTCATGGCGCTCGCCGCGCAGGCGCCGCAGGCGCCGGGCGTCGTCTGGCGGGCGCTCGTGGCGGCGAGCCCCGGGGGCAATCCGTCCTACTTCCTCGGCCTGCTCGTCTTTCTGGTGTTCCTGCTCGGGATCGGCAGGGCGGTCGCGGTGCTGTTCGCGGTCTATGTCGCGCGGCCCGCCTTCGTCAGGATGCAGCGGCCAACGCCTCAGGGGCTGGCCGAGAAGTTGCCCGTGCTGGCGACGCGCGTCGTCTTCACCGTCGCCGGGCTCGCGATCACGCTCGCCGTCGCCGTGCTGGTCGGGGCCGGCTTCTACCCGGAGAACAACGCCGCCGCCGTGGGCACCGCCATCGCCGTCTTCGCGGGCTACGGGGCCGCGCGGATCGTGCAGATCGTCTGGCGCATGACGCTGGCGCCCTACCTGCCCGAGTACCGCGTGCCGCGGCTGAGCGACCGGGACGCGCGCAGGCTCTATCGCTGGCTCTACGGGCTCGCGCTGCCGATGATCGTGGCGACCGCGGCGCTTGAGTGGTTCAGGCTGCTCGGCGCGCCGCTGGAGGTCGTCCGGCTCGGCCGCCTCCTCGTCGAGGCGCTGGCCGCCGTCGTCGTCGCGGCGGGGGCCTGGGCGAACCGCGCGGCGATCGCCGGGGCGATCCTCGGCGGGCGGGCGCCGCGCGACGCGACATGGCTCGCGCGCATCTTCTGCCTGCTGTGGGGGCCGGCGCTGCTCGTCTATCTCGGCGCCTCGCTGGCCGCCTCGGGCTGGCGCGCGGTGATGGGCGAGCCGCTCGGCCCGCCGGCGCTGGCGGTGGCCTTCGCGGTGCTGGTCGCCGCGCTCTGCGTCTATGCCGCCACCATGTTCGTCGTGGAGCGAATCGGCCGTGCGCCGGCGGCTTCGCTGCGCGCGGGCCGCGTCGAGATCGGCGACGGCGCCGAGTCCGAGCGCGCCGCGGGCCTCGCGGCGCGCGACCCCCGGGCCGACGGCGGCGTGATGGGCGGCGACGACGACGAGGGCGGCGGCCCGGCCCCGCCGCCCCGCGCCGCGCCGGCGCCGCGGGGCGGATGGATGCGCAGCTTCGAGGATCTTGCGCGCCGGGTCGCGACGCTGCTCGCGCTCGGCGCCGCGATCTGGGCGCTGACCTGGCTCTGGGGCGGGCGCGACGCCTTCGCCGACGGCCAGCCGCTCGACGTCGCGCAGGACGTGATCGACATCCTGCTGATCGGCTACGTCGCCTACCACGCGATGCGGATCTGGATCGACCGGCGCATCGAGGCCGAGGGCGGCTTCGAGGTCGAGACCGAGCCCGGCGACGAGGGAGGGGCGTCGGCCGCCTCGCGCCTCGCCACGCTGCTGCCGCTGGTGCGCAACTTCGTGCTGGTGATGATCATGGCCGCCACAGTGCTCTTCATCGCCATGGAGCTCGGCGTGAACGTCGCGCCGCTGCTCGGCGGCGCCGGCGTCATCGGGCTCGCGATCGGCTTCGGCAGCCAGGCGCTGATCCGCGACATCCTGTCGGGCGCCTTCTTCCTGATCGACGACGCATTCCGCAAGGGCGAGTACATCGACGTGGGCGAGGTGAAGGGCACGGTCGAGCAGATCTCGGTGCGCAGCTTCCAGCTCCGCCACCATCTCGGCGCGCTGCACACCATCCCGTTCGGGGAGATCAAGCACCTCACCAACTTCAGCCGCGACTGGGTGATGATGAAGCTGCCCCTGCGGCTGACCTATGACACCGACCCGGAGAAGGTCCGTAAGCTCATCAAGAAGCTCGGCCAGCAGCTGCTCGAACATCCCGAGGAAGGCCACAAGTTCATGCAGCCGCTCAAGAGCCAGGGCGTCTACATGATGGAGGACAGCGCGATGATCATTCGGGTCAAGTACATGACCCGGCCGGGCGACCAGTGGACGACGCGCAAGCTCGTCTACGCCAGCATCCGCGAGCTTTTCGAGCGCGAGGGCGTGCGGTTCGCCCATCGCGAGGTGACGGTGCGCATCCCCGGTCATGAGGCCGGCGCGCCGCTCTCCCGTGAGGAGGCTCACGCGGCCGGCGCGGCGGCGCGGCGGGCCGTGGACGACGCCGAGGCGGCGGCCGTGACGCCGCGCCTCGTCGGGGACGACCGCTAGAGCGGCGTTCGACCCGACTGCGTCAGCCCTGCCGCTGTCGCCCTGTCGCGCCCTTCCCGTCGCTGACCGGTCCGGCCAACTCGGAAGGCGCTCAAGGGCGGCGCGCGCCCAGGCCGCAGTTCCCGCGCGGCCCTCATCCGGCGTCGGCGTCCCCCATCAGGGCTGCACGCGCCTCGTCGAGCGCGTCGCGGCTGGGCGCGCTCTCCCGCTCCGCCTCCCGCAGGAGGCGGTCCAGCGCGATCGACAGCGCCACCGCGCGCCGCGCCACGCTGTCGCGCTGGGCGAGGATCACCGGAGCGTCGGCGATAAGCTGCGCGTCGACCTCGCGGATCTCGCCTTCGAGCTGGAAGGCGCCGGAAAAGACCCGGCGTCGCCTCGCGCGGCCGTCGACGCGCACGACCCGCCACGGCGGCGGCGTGTGTCCTGTATACACCATCGGCTCATCCATCCCGCTTCTCCGGAAACATGCCGGGCGCTACGCAACGCGCCCGAAAAGGGCGCTTTTTCGCCCACTAATCAACTCACAGATAAACGTTATGACGATCAAAATGAGCAATTCAACGATTCTCTCCGCCCTTGCAAGATGATCCTCTTTTGTTCATAGTCCGTCCCGCGAGGCCGTTGGAGAGGGCGCAATGCTGGAAGAGGTCGGGCAGGCCCAGCGCGAGAGGCTGTTCCACATCGATTTCCGAACCTGGTTCCTTGGCAGCGTCAGCCGGGGCGCGCTGATCGGGCGGTTCGGCATCAAGGAGGCTGCGGCGACGCGCGACCTCGCGCTCTACCGCAAGCTTGCGCCGATGAACCTGGACTTCGACGGCTCGAACAAGATCTACCGCTGCGCGCGCGCCTTCGCGCCGCTGTTCGAGCACCCGCCGGAGCGCACGCTGACCGCCATCGCCGAGGGCCTCGGCGACGACGCCGCCGGCGCCGTCGGCCAGCATGTCCGCACCGAGCGGCCGCTGCGCCTCAACGCGCCCGACATCGGGATCATCGCGGCGGTCTCCCGCGCCATCGCGGAGGGGCGGGGGCTGCGCATCGGCTACCACTCCCTCAGCAGCGGCCGCACCGAGCGCGAGATCGCCCCCTTCGCGCTGGTCGACACCGGCGTGCGCTGGCACGCCCGCGCCTTCGACCGGCGCAGCGGCGGTTTCCGCGATTTCGTGCTGACGCGCATCGACGGCGCGGAACTGCTCGGCGCCGTGGCCGGAGCGGCCGAGCAGCGTGAGGCCGACGACCAGTGGATGCGCATGGTCGAGCTCGAACTCGTTCCCCATCCCGGCCTGGAACGCCCCGAAGCCGTCGCGCGCGACTATGCGATGGAGGAGGGCGTGCTGCGCACCCGCCTGCGCGCCGCGACGGTTGGCTACGCGCTGCTGCACTGGAGCGTGGACGCCAGCCCCGACCACCAGCTCGACCCCGCCCGCCATCAGCTCTGGCTGCGCAACGGCGCCGCCCTCTACGGGGTGGGCAACCTCGCCATCGCGCCGGGCGCGTCGGCGGGGTGAAGAGGGCGGAGTGCGGGAGCCAACATCGGCCGGGAAGCGCGGGAGGCGGACGGTGGCATGAAGGCGCGTCGCTCGACCGTTGGCCCCGTGCGGCCGGCACGGGCCGCGCCCTCCCGCCGGGGCGCCGCAGGGCGGATGGCTGAACTCCGCGCAACTTCGACCGTCACCCCACCGTCAGCGTCATCAGCCTTTCGCTCGCCAGCTCCTCGGCGCCGAGGCGGTCGTAGAAGGCCAGCGCCGGGGCGTTGCGGCGCCAGACGCACCAGACCAGCCGCCCGGCCCCTTCCGCCCGCGCCGCCGCCGCGGCGGCTTCCATCAGCGCGCGACCGGCGCCGGCGCCGCGGACGGCCTCCGACACGAAGAGGTCGGAGATGAAGAACGCTGTCGCCGCGTCGTCCATCCACAGCACCGGCGAGAAGGCGAGGTAGCCGGCGCAGGCGCCCTCCGCCTCGGCGATCAGCACGCGCGCCGGGCCCTCGGGCCGCAGCGCCAGCGCCGCCATGGCCGCTGCCGCCTCGGCGGTGCGATCGGTCAACTCGTCGGGAGTCGTGGCGATCGCGTTCAGCGTCGCCTCGAAGTCGAGCATCATCGCCGCCAGCGCGGCCGCGTCGGCAGGCGTTCCCGCGCGGATGCCGACCTTGCGCCAACGGCGCCCGGCGCCCTCGCCCTGCTCTTCGTCGCCCGTCATGGCCCGTCCCTCCGACGCCGCGCGCGCTCCGCCGTCGGGCGCCGTGGCGGCGCCGTCAAGGGGCTTTGGCCGCGCCGCAGGCGATGCGTTCGGGAGGGGCGGTTCCGGGCGATGTGAGCGTCTCGACTGTCGTGACGGCGCTGCGAGCGGGCGGGTCGCTGCGGGTCAAGGGCTTGGGGGCCGTCTCGCCAATCCGCAGCGCGGCATGTCGCAGCCGGCGCGCGGACACCTGCGAGAGGGCGCGCTGCGGCCCCTCCGTCTCCGGGGGCGCGGAAGCGCCGCCGCCGCCTCACGCCCCGGGCGTCACTCGATGTCGCCGACGAGGATTTCGCGCTTGCCAACATGGTTGGCCGGCGTCACCACGCCCTGCGCCTCCATCTCCTCGACCAGCCGCGCGGCGCGGTTGTAGCCGATCTGGAGCTTGCGCTGGATGTAGGAGGTCGAGCACTTGCGGTCCCGCGCCACGATCGCCACCGCGCGGTCGTAGAGCTGCTCGGCCGTCATCTCGCCGCCGAGGCCCAGCACCTCGTCCACCGAGGCCATCTCGTCGTCGTCGCCGCCTTCGGTCACGGCGGAGACGTAGTCCGGCGCGCCCAGCGTCTTGAGGTGCTTGACGACGTCCTCCACCTCCTCGTCGGTGACGAAGGGGCCGTGCACGCGCGTCACCCGCCCACCGCCGGACATGTAGAGCATGTCGCCCTGGCCCAGCAGCTGCTCCGCACCCTGCTCGCCGAGGATGGTGCGGCTGTCGATCTTGCTCGTCACCTGGAAGCTGATGCGGGTGGGGAAGTTGGCCTTGATCGTGCCGGTGATCACGTCCACCGAGGGTCGCTGCGTCGCCATGATGATGTGGATGCCGGAGGCGCGCGCCATCTGCGCCAGCCGTTGCACGCAGGCCTCGATCTCCTTGCCGGCGACCATCATCAGGTCCGCCATCTCGTCGACGATGACGACGATGTAGGGCAGCTTCTCGGGCGCGAACTCCTCGGTCTCGAACACCGGCTCGCCGGTCACGTCGTCGAAGCCGGTCTGCACCGTGCGCGTGAACGGCTCGCCCCGGGCGTGCGCCTCGGCGACGCGGGCGTTGTAGCCGTCGATGTTGCGCACGCCGAGCTTGGACATCTTGCGGTAGCGATCCTCCATCTCCGCCACGGTCCACTTCAGCGCGACCACCGCCTTCTTGGGGTCGGTGACGACGGGCGAGAGCAGGTGCGGAATGCCGTCATAGACGCTCAGCTCCAGCATCTTGGGGTCGATCATGATCAGCCGGCATTCCTCCGGCGCGAGCCGGTAGAGCAGCGACAGGATCATGGTGTTGATCGCGACCGACTTGCCCGAACCGGTGGTGCCGGCGATCAGCAGATGCGGCATCCGCGCGAGGTTCGCCACCACCGGCTCGCCGGCGATATCCTTGCCGAGCGCCAGCGCCAGCCGGTAGCCGGCGTCTTCATAGACCGGCGAGGCCAGCATCTCGCGCAGAAAGACCTTCTCGCGACGGTCGTTGGGCAGCTCCACGCCGATGACGTTGCGCCCCGGCACGGTCGAGACGCGGGTGGCCACCGCGCACATCGAGCGCGCGATGTCGTCGCTGAGGCCGATGACGCGGCTGGCCTTGGTGCCCGGCGCCGGCTCCAGCTCGTAGAGCGTCACCACCGGCCCGGGCCGCACCGCGCCGATCTCGCCGCGCACGCCGTAGTCGTCGAGCACCGACTCCAGCATCCGCGCGTTCTCCTGCAGCGCCTCGGTGCTGAGCGGCGGCGCGGCGTCCGGGCGCGGCGGCTGCAGCAGCGCCAGCGGCGGGGCGTCATAGCCGGCGGAGGGCTGGGTGTCGAAATCGAGCGAGGGCTGCGCCTCGCGCTCGGCGCGGCGGCTGAGCTTCGGCCCGCGCTTGGCCGCCGGCGTGGCGACCGCGGCCGGGGCGGGGGGCGCCCATGCGTCCTCCACTTCGTCGGCGTCTTCCGCCATGACCCTGGCGCTGAGCTTGGGCTCGCGCCGCCGGGCGCGTCCCACCGGCTCGGGCGCCGCGACGCGCGCCGAGCGCGGCCCGGCCAGACGCGCGCGGACGAGGTCGACGGCGGCGAAGCCGAGCCGCCACGCGGTCGCCAGCGCCAGCCGCAGCCCCATGGCGAGCCAGCGGCGCAGCGCGCGGGTCTCGGCGCGGTCGAGCCCAAGCGCCAGCCCGCAGAGCGCCAGCGTCGCGAGGCCGAGCAGCAGCGTCGCCCAGGGCAGGGCGGTCGAGGCGGGAACCGGCGCGGCGCGCAGCGCCTCGGCGAGCGTCATGTCGCCCAGCAGGCCGCCGAGACCGGAGGTCTCCAGCGGCCAGCCCGCGAAGGGCGCGTGGCAGCTCGCGAACATCGCCGCGGCCGGCGTGGCGAGCGCGCCGATCGCGACGCGCGTCCAGGCCCGTTCGGCGCCGCGATGGGAGATCAGCCGCCAGCCCCAGACGAGCAGCAGCAGCGCCGGCGCCGCGGCCGCCAGCCCGAGACTGCGGATCAGCGGGTCGGCCAGCAGCGCCCCGGCCTCGCCGAGCGCGTTCCGCGGCGCCTGCGCAGTCGAGACGAACCAGCTCGGGTCGCCCACGTCGTAGCTCAGCAGCGCCAGCGACAGCGCCATCCCGACGACGATCAGGCCCAGCCCGGCGAGCTCTGAGCCGCGGCGGCGGGCGAAGGCTGTCACGCCCGGCGGCAGAAGGGGGGCGCGGCCCCCGGCGTCGGTCCAGTCGCTCACGCCAGCCCCTCCCTCAACAGGTCTGCGACGGCGACGAGGCCCCGGCGCGTCGTCGCCGCGTCCGCGACCAGCGCCAGCCGAAGATACGCCTTTCCCGGGTCGCCCTGCGGCGTCTCCCGTGACAGATACGCCCCCGGCAGCGCGCGCACGCCGGCCCCGCGCCACAGCGCCGTCGCCGCCTTCTCGCCGTCGCCCACCTTCAGCCACAGAAAGAACCCCGCTTCAGGCGCGGCGTAGCCCGGCAGGTTGCCGAGCGTCTCGTCCGCGATCGCATACTTTTCCGCATAGAGTTCCCGGTTGGCGACGACATGCGCCTCGTCGGCCCAGGCGGCCGCCGCCGCGGCCTGCACCGGCAGCGGCGAGGGCGCGCCGCCGTAGCTGCGCAGCCGGTGCACCGCGCGGATGGTCCCCGGCCCACCGGCGCAGAAGCCAGAGCGCAGCCCCGGCAGGTTCGAGCGCTTGGAGAGCGAATGGAACGCCAGCACGCGCTCGGGGTCGGTCCCCGCCGCGCGGGCGACCTCCAGCGCGCCCGTCGGGGGCGTCTCGCGGTAGATCTCCGAGTAGCACTCGTCGGCGAAGATGCGGAAATCATGGGTCTCCGCCAGCGCCAGCAGACTGCGCCAGTAGTCGGGCGAGGCGACCGCGCCCTGCGGGTTCGCCGGCGAGCACAGATAGGCGACCGCCGTGCGCGACAGCGTCTCCGCCGGCAGGGCGGCGAAGTCCGGCAGGTGCCCGGTCGCCTCGGTCGCGTTGACGTAGACCGGCTCCGCGCCGGCGGCGAGCGCCGCTGCCGCGTAGCACTGGTAGAACGGGTTGGGCAGCAGCACGACGGGCCGCGCGCCGTTCTTCGTCTCGGGGCACAGCGCGAGGCAGGCCATGAACAGCCCCTCGCGCGTGCCGTTCAGCGGCAGGATTTCGCGGCCGGGGTCGAGTTGCGCCCCGTAGCGCCGCTCCACCCAGCCCGCGATCGCCTCGCGCAGCGCCGGCGTCCCCTCGTTTGGCGGATACTTCGCGTAGCCCGCCGCCTCGCGCGCCAGCGTCTCGGCGATGAAGCCGGGGAAGGGGTGCGTGGGCTCGCCGATGGACATCGCAACCGGGTCGGCCCCCGGCGCATGGGGGTCGAGCAGCGCGCGCAGGCGCGGAAACGCGTATTCCGGCAGGTTCTCGAACCGCTCGGCCGACTGCATCGTGGTTTCGCCTCATCCGGGGTCTGACGCCCCATGAACGCGACAGTACGGGCGCCGAGCGTTGCGGTAAAGTTCCGCGCGCGTCCTCAGCCCGCCAGCGCCGCCTCCGCCGCCGAACCGATGCGCAAAAGCCGCGCCTCGTCATGCGGGCGGCCGGTGAACATGACGCCGCAGGCCGGCCGCCCGGTCGGCAGCGTTAGCGAACTCAGCCCGAAAAGGTTGCCGAGCCGGGTGTTGCGCAGCGCGAGCAGGTTCTGCGCGGTGTAGTAGTCCTCGTCGGCCGCGAGCCGCGCCACCGAGGGCGGCAGGTTCGGCGTGGTGGGGCAGAGCGCCGCGTCGAAGGGCGCGAGCCGCTGGAGGAACCGCGCGGCCAGCGCCCTGAACGCCATCCGCGCCGCCTCCGCCTGGTCGGAGCGGAAGGTGCGCCCGGCGCGGAAGCGCTCGCGGATCATCGGGAAGATGTCGTCGGGCCGCGCCTCGATGGTCTCGCCCCAGCAGGCGTAGCCTTCGGTGTTGACGATGGCGCCCAGCCTGCCGCCGGTCTCCATCGCTTCCGCGAATTCAGGGACAGGGGCCCGCGTCGCCTTCGCGCCCGCCGCCGTCAGCGCCTCGACCGCGGCCTCGAAGGCTGCGGTCTGCTCCGGGTCGAGATCGTCAAGCACGACGGTCGTGGGGATCAGGAACGAGAGGCCGTTCAGGCTCGCGCCGTTCAGGTCGGGCGCCGTGCGGCCGGTGAGCGCCGCCAGCGTCAGGCCGGCGTCCTCCACCGAGCGGCAGAGCGGGCCGACCGTGTCGAGCGAGGGGCTGAGCGGCACGACGTCGTCGTTCGGGATCAGCCCCCATGTCGTCTTGAGCCCGACCAGCCCGTGCCAGGCGGCGGGAATGCGCACCGAGCCGCCGGTGTCCGACCCCAGCCCCATCGCCGCCAGCCCCAGCGACACGCTCGCCGCAGCGCCGGAGGAGGAGCCGCCGGGCGCCCAGTCGGCGCCGAAGGGGTTGGGCGAGGTCTGCGTCATCGGGTTGTAGCCGAGGCCCGAGAAGGCGAGTTCGCTCATGTGGGTCTTGCCGAGGCACACCATGCCCGCCGCCGAGAGCCGCGCGACGCAGGGCGCGTCTCGGTCGGGCGTGCGGCCGGCGAGCAGGCGCGAGCCCGCCTCGGTCTCGACGCCCGCGGTGTCGAACAGGTCCTTCAGCGAGATAGGCACGCCGTCGAGCGGCCCGCGCCGCACGCCGAGCCGGGCGCGCTCCGCCGCCGCCGCCGCCTCGGCGCGGGCGCGCGCGGGCGTGACGCGGGCGTAGACGCGCTCGGCCTCGGGATGCGCGGCGATGGCGTCGAGATGCGCCTCCGCCAGCGCGCGGGGGTCGATCTCGCCCGCGCCGATCCCGCGCCCCAGCGCCGCCGCCGTCATTGCCAGCCATTCGCTCATCGCGCCCTCCGCTTCTCCGCGCCCGAACCTAAGCGCACGACGGCGCGTCGGGGAAGTGGACAAGCGCCGCCCGCGCCCGATACTTGCAGCCATGGTCAGTTCCCTCGACGCAGACATCGTGATCGCCGGCGGCGGCCCGGCCGGCGCGGCCGCCGCGCTCGCGCTCGCCCATGGCGGCTTCTCCGTGCGGCTGATCGACCCCAGACCCGTCGAGACGCGCGCCGCGCCGGAGTTCGACGGCCGCGCCTACGCGCTCGCCTCCGCCTCCATGAAGCTGCTCGGCGCCCTGGGGCTCTGGGAGGGTCTCGCCCCCCGCGCCCAGCCGATGAGCGCGATCGAGATTTACGACGGGCGCCCCGGCGCCATCGGCCCGGCGCGGCTGCGCATCGACGGCGACGGCCTCGCCGACGCGCCCTTCGCCACGCTGCTGGAGACGCGTTTCCTGCGCCCCGCGCTGCTCCAGGCGGTCGCCGCCCATCCCGACATCCGCCATGACGCCGGCGTGTCGGTCGTCGAGGCGCGGCAGGACGGCGCCGGCGTCGAGATCGCGCTCGACACGGGCGAGAGCCTGCGCGCCGCGCTGGCGGTGGCGGCGGACGGTCGGCGTTCCGCCCTCGCGGCGCGGGCGGGGGTCGGCTGGACCGTTCGGCCCTACGGTCAGACCGGGCTCGTCTGCGCCGTCGCCCATGAACGGCCCCATGGCGGCGTGGCGCGGCAGGCGTTCTACCCCGGCGGCCCCTTCGCGATGCTGCCGCTGCCCGGCGACCGCAGCGCGATCGTCTGGTCCGAGAGAACCCGCGAGGCCGAGCGCGTCGCGGCGCTCGACGACGCGGGCTATCTCGCCGAGATCGCGCTGCGGACCGGCGGCCTGCTGGGCGGGCTGCGGCTGGAGGGCGGACGCTGGGCGTGGCCGCTCGAGATGGCGCTGGCCTACGAGTTCGTCGCGCCGCGGCTGGCGCTGCTGGGCGACGCGGCGCATTCGGTCCACCCCATCGCCGGGCAGGGCTTCAACCTCGCGCTGCGCGACGTTGCGGCGCTGGCGGAGGTGCTGACCGAGGCGCGGCGGCGCGGCGAGGATGTCGGCGACGCCGCGGTGCTGGCGCGCTACCAGCAATGGCGCCGCTTCGACGCCGCCGGCATGAGCCTCGGCATGGATGCGCTGACGCGGCTCTTCTCGAACGATGTCGGCCCGCTCAGGGCGCTGCGCGACGCGGGGCTCGGCCTCGTCCAGCGCGCCCCGGCGCTGAAGCGCGCCTTCGTCGCCGTCGCCGCCGGCCGCGCCGGAGAGACGCCCCGCCTGCTCAAGGGAGAAGCGCTGTGAGAGACCACGCCGGAAGCGACCTGATCGCGATGACAGCCGCGCGGCTGGTCGACATGCTGGCCGCGCGCGAAGTCTCGACCGGCGAGCTGCTCGACGCGCTGGAGGCCCGCGTCGCCGCGGTGGACGGTCGGATCAACGCGCTGCCCACGCTCTGCTTCGACCGCGCCCGAACGCAGGCCGTTCCCGAGGGCGCGCCGCTCGCGGGCCTGCCGGTGGCGATCAAGGATCTGACCGAGGTCGCCGGCGTGCGCACCACCTGGGGCTCGCCGATCCACGCCGACCACGTCTCCATCGCCTCCGACCATGTCGCCGAGCGCGTCGAGGCCCGCGGCGGCGTGATCTACGCCAAGACCAACACGCCGGAATTCGGCGCCGGCGCGCAGACCTTCAACGAGGTGTTCGGGCCGACCCGCAACCCCTACGACCTGACGAAATCGGTCGCGGGCTCCTCCGGCGGCTCGGCGGCGGCGCTGAAATCCGGCTGCGCCTGGCTCGCCCAAGGCTCCGACCTCGGCGGCTCCCTGCGCAACCCGGCGAGCTTCTGCGGCGTCGTCGGCCTGCGCCCCAGCCCCTTCCGCGTGCCGTCCGGCCCCGGCGGCGACCCGTTCAACCCGCTTTCGGTCGACGGTCCGATGGCGCGCACGGTCGAGGACTGCGCGCTGTTTCTCGACGCGCTCTCGGGCAGCGACCCGCGCGAGGCGGTGTCGCTGCCCGCGCCGGAGCGCCCGTTCCGCGAATGGGCGCGCGCCGCCAAGGCGCCGCTGCGCGTCGCCGTCAGCCTCGATCTCGGGCTCTCGCCGGTGGAGCCCGTCGTGCGCGAGACCGTCGCCGCCGCCGCGCGGCGCTTCGAGGCGATGGGCGCGACCGTCGAGGAGGCCTGCCCGGATCTCGCCGGCGCCCATGAGGCGTTCCAGACCCTGCGCGCGCTCGGCTTCGCCCGCGCCCACGGCGACCGCCTGCGCAACCACCGCGACCTGCTCAAGCCCGAGGTGATCTGGAACACCGAGAAGGGCCTCGCGCTGACCGGCGAGGAGATCGCCCGCGCGCTGACCTTGCGCGCCGGCATCGTCGCCCGCGCCCGCGACTTCTTCGCCGAATGGGACGTGCTGGTGTGCCCGGCGACCTGCGTGACGCCCTTCGCGGTTGAGACGCGCTGGCCGACATCCTGCGACGGCGTGCGGTTCGAGACCTATATCGACTGGCTCGCGGTGGTCTACGGCGTGACGCTGACGGCCTGCCCGGCGCTAAGCCTGCCGGGCGGCTTCACGGCCGAGGGCCTGCCCATCGGCGTGCAGCTCGTCGGCGGGCCAAGGGGCGAGGGGCCGCTGCTCGGCGCCGCCGCTGCGCTGGAGGCCGCGCTCGCGCTGGACCCGTCCCCCATCGACCCGCGATGAGCGGCGGCGCGGTCGAGAGCTGGCCGCCCGAGGCCGCGCTCGCCGCGCTCGCGTGGCAGGTCGAGCTCGGCTGCGACGAGGCGCTGTCGGAGACGCCGCTCGACCGCTTCGCGCTGGAGGAGGCCGCCGAGGCGGCCCGTGAGGCGCGGCGCCGCGCCGAAGGCGAGGCGGGCGCGTCGCCCGCCGAAGCGCGCGACGCCCTCGCCCGAACCATCCCCGCCCGGACCATCCCCGCCCGAACCGCCGCGCCCGGCGTCGCCGCCAATCCCGTCGCCGCTAACTCCGCCGCGGCCGGCGCCCAGCGGCCCGCCGCGGACGCGCCCGCCGCCGCGGTCGCCGAAGCCGAGGCCATCGCCGCCGGCTGCGCCACGCTCGACGACCTCGCCGTCGCGCTGGCGGCCTTCGAGGGCTGCCCGCTCAAGCGCGGCGCGCGCAGCTGCGTCTTCGCCGACGGCGACCCCGCCGCCCGCGTCATGGTGATCGGCGAGGCGCCGGGCCGCGACGAGGACCGCGTCGGAAAACCCTTCGTCGGGCGCTCCGGCCAGCTTCTGGACCGGATGCTCGCCGCGATCGGGCTCGATCGGCGCGCTGCGGCTGGCGCAGCGGGCGTTGGGGAGGCGGTCTACATCACGAACGCGATCCCGTGGCGGCCGGTGGACAACCGCGCGCCATCGGGCGACGAGATCGCCATGCTGCTGCCCTTCCTGCGCCGCCATGTCGCGCTGGCCGACCCTGCCTTCGTGCTCCTCGCCGGCAACGCGCCCACCAGGGCGCTGGCGCAGACCGAGACCGGCATTCTCAGGATGCGCGGGCGCTGGCTGCGGCTGGCCGACGGCCGCTCCGCGCTGCCGACGCTCCACCCCGCCTACCTCCTGCGCAACCCCGCCGCCAAGCGCCTCGCATGGCGCGACCTGCTGTCTCTGCGCGCCGCGCTCGACGGCGAGGCTCCGCCCTGCTGACCCCACCCAGCCCTGAAAGCGCCCCATGAGCCGCATCGACGAGACCCGCCCTTTCATTCCCATGCGCATCGCGCTGCTCACCGTGTCCGACACCCGCAGCGCCGAGGAGGACCGCTCGGGCGACCTGCTCGCCGCCCGCATCGCCGAGGCCGGCCATGCGCTCGCCGACCGCCGGCTGGTGCGCGACGAGGCAGACGACATCGCGGCGCGGCTGAGGGCTTGGATCGACGGCGGCGGGGTCGACGCGATCCTCTCCACCGGCGGCACCGGGCTGACGGGGCGCGACGTCACCGTGGAGGCGCACCGGCGCGTCTACGAGAAGGAGATCGAGGCGTTCGCGACGCTCTTCACCATGGTCTCGTTCCAGAAGATCGGCACCTCGGCGATCCAGAGCCGCGCCTGCGGCGGCGTTGCGGGCGGCGTTTACCTGTTCGCGCTGCCCGGTTCGCCCTCCGCCTGCCGCGACGCGTGGGACGAGATCCTGAAGCCGCAGTTCGACATGCGCCACCGGCCCTGCAACTTCGTGGAGATCATGCCGCGCCTCGATGAGCATCTGCGCCGCAAGTGAGTCGGGGCGGGCCCGCGTCAAGCGCCGGTTAAGGTCCGGAGGCGATGGTCGCGTCTCTGGTGTGCCGGCGGATCGCCGCGGCTGGACCGTCGCGGCGGGTGCGGTATGCTTCTTCGAAAATCGGACCATCGTCGGCGCGTCGATCTCTCGGCGCGCGATCTGCTTGCGCCGGCGGGCGCGCTGGCTGCGGGGGCGCGCTTCGACGCGCTGCTGAGTGTCGCGCGGGGCGCGTTGGCGGCCCAGGTAGCCGAAATCTCGCTGTTCGCGACCGACGCCGACTGGCTGCGCCGCTGCGCGGGGGAGCCGCCCGCCGCGAAGCGCGCCGGCCCCCGGACTGACGGCGCCCGCGTGCTCGGCGTGGCCGACATGGCCGCGGCGCCGCGTCTGCAACCCGCCGGGCATGCCGGCGACGATCCGATGCGGGCCTGCCTGGTCGCGCCGCTTACGGGGAGCGACGGCGCGCGCATCGGGGCGCTCACGATCATGGATCCCGCGCCGCGCGCTTTCGACGCCGCCGCGCAGGCTCTCGCGACGCATCTCGCCGATGTCGCGGCCGCGCTCGAGGAGCAGTTCCAGCGCGCGTGCCGCGATACGCTCACCGGCGCGCTGGGGCGCGCGGCCTTCTCCGCCGCCGCCGACCGGGTCGCAGCGCGCTGCGCCGTCACCGGCGTGCGCGGGGCCATCGCATCCATGCGCTGCGACGGTTTCGACGCGCAGTCGGCGCGCCACGGCCGGGGCGCGACCGACGCCGCCCTGCGAGCGGCCGCGCTGGCCGGCGCCGCCTGCGCCCGCCGGCTCGACGTCATGGGACGCATTGGCCCCGCCGAATTCGTCCTGCTGATGACCGACGTCGACACGGCGGAGGCGGCGGGCGTGGCCCGGCGCGTCGCCGCGGCGATGACGCAGGCCGCCGCCGCCGGCGGCGCGCCGCTCGCCTTCGCCAGCGGCGCCCGGCGCTGGAGCCCCGACATCGCCGACGGGGCGGACTGGGTCTGCGAAGCCGCCGGGACCGCCGCCGGCGCGCTGGGCTGAGGCCCCCGCCGCCTTCGCCCGGGTCCCGGCCCGTCGGGGCGCCCCACCGGAGCAGCCCCCCGGAGCGGCGTCCTAGAGCAGGCCCGCGCGCGGCGTCTCGGGGCGGCCGGGCAGGGAGAGCCGCGGCGCCCGGGCGGCGCTCTCCGCGACCACCTCGCCGGCCCGCGCCACGACGAGCCGCGCCGCCCGGCGGCGCACCGCGTCCACCGGGTCGGTCGCGTCGAGCAGCACCAGATCGGCGCGGTCGCCCGGCGCCAGCCCGCGCCCCTCCAGCCCCATCACCGAAGCGGCGTCCGTCGTGACGGCGGCGAAGGCCGAGGCTACGCCGGCGCGGCCTGAACACTGCGTCGCGTGCACGCCGAGGCTCGCGACCTCCAGCATGTCCGCCGTTCCCAGCGGATACCATGGGTCCATCATGCAGTCCTGCCCATAGGCGACCGTCACGCCGGCCGCGCGCAGCTCCGGCGCCCGGGTCAGGCCGCGGCGCTTCGGATAGCCGTCGTGCCGCCCCTGGATCAGCAGGTTCACCGCCGGATTGGCGATGACGCCCAGCCCCGCCTCCGCGATCAGCGGGATCAGCTTTGAGACATAGTAGTTGTCCATCGAGTGCATCGAGGTCAGGTGCGAGGCGGTTGCACGCGTCAGCCCCAGACGCTGCGTCTCCATCGCCAGCGTCTCGACATGGCGGCTCATCGGGTCGTCGGTCTCGTCGCAGTGCAGGTCGATCGCGAGGCCGCGCTCGGCGGCGATGGCGCAGAGCCGGCGCACCGAGCGCGCGCCCTCCTCCATGGTCCGCTCGAAATGCGGAATGCCGCCGACGATCTCCACGCCGCGGTCGAGCGCCGCCAGCAGGTTGGCCTCGGCGCCCGGGTCGCGGAACAGCCCGTCCTGCGGGAAGGCGACGAGTTGGAGGTCGAGCCACTTGGCTGCGCGCGCCCGCACCTCCAGCAGCGCCTCGACGCCGCGCAGCCCGCCGCAGACGTCGACATGGCTGCGGATCGCGGTGATCCCCTGCGCCACGGCGAGGTCGACATAGTCCAGCGCGCGCGCGACGATCTCCTCATGGGTCTGGATCGCCTTCAGCTCCCCCCAGAGCTCGATGCCCTCCAGTAGCGTGCCCGAGACGTTGAGGCGCGGCCGGCCCAGCGAGAGCGTCGCGTCGAGGTGGAAATGGCAGTCGGCGAAGGCGACGCTCAGCAGCCGCCCCCCGGCATCGACCACGCGCCCGGCCCCGCCCGCAATGTTCGGCGCCATGGCGGCGATGCGGCCGCCGGCGCAGGCCACGTCGAGGCCGGCGCGGCCGTCTGGCAGGGTCACGTTGCGAAAGAGAAGGTCGGTCATGGAGGCTCGCTGTTGGCGGTTGGAGTTCAGCGCTGGCCCTTGAACCAGGGTTTCAGCAGCGCGCGGGGATAGTCGGCGCGGCGCGAGGCCAGCGTCAGCGCCAGGATCGAGAGCACATAGGGCGCCATCAGGAACAGCTGCGACGGCGCCAGCCCGCCGAGCTGGGTCTGCGCGCGAAGCTGGAAGGCGTCGAAGGCGCCGAACAGGATCGCGCCGAGCAGCGCCTTGCCCGGCCGCCAGGACGCGAAGATCACCAGCGCGATGCAGATCCAGCCGCGCCCGTTCACCATCCCGAAGAAGAAGGCGTCGAAGGCCGACAGCGTGAGGAACGCGCCGCCGAGGCCCATCAGCGCCGAGCCCGCCACCACCGCGCCGAAGCGCAGCCGGTGCACCGAGAGCCCCTGCGCGTCCACCGCGTCGGGGTTGTCGCCGACGGCGCGGATCGCCAGCCCCAGAGCAGTGCGGTTCAGCAGCAGCCAGATCAGCGGCGCCAGCGCCAGCGCCGCCCATGTCAGGGCCGTCTGCGCGCCCATCACCGGGCCGATGAAGGGGATGTCCGTCAGCCATTCCGGCCGGAGCGGGCGGAACGGCTCGACGCGCGGCGGGCTGGTCACGTCGGGCAGGGCGGTGCGGTAGGTGAAATAGGCCGCGGAAGTGGCCAGCAGCGTCACCGCCAGTCCCGAGACATGCTGCGACAGCCCCAGGGGCACGGTCAGCGTCGCGTGAAGCGCGCCGAACAGCGCGCCCACCGCCAGCGCCGCCAGCACGCCCCCCGCAAGCCCCGCGCCGAGCCACACCGCGAGCCACCCCGCCATCGCCCCGGCGACGAAGATGCCCTCCACGCCGAGGTTCAGCACCCCGGCGCGCTCGCACAGCAGCGCCCCCATCACGCCGAAGATAAGCGGCGTGGCGATGCGCAGCGTCGCCGCCCAGAAGCTCTCGGTGGCGAGGATGGCCAGCAGATCGGTCATGCCAGCCGCACTCGGAAGCGGGCGAGAAAGCCGCCCACCAGCACGCAGATCAGCGCCATCGCCACGATCAGGTCGGCGAGGTAGCTGGAGACGCCGAGCGCGCGGCTCATGCTGTCAGCCCCCACGAACACCGCGGCGACGAAAAGCGCCGCGGCGACCACGCCCAGCGGCGACAGCCCCGCCAGCATCGCCACGACGACGCCCGCGTAGCCGAAGCCGGGCGAGATGTCAGCGGTGAGATAGCCCTTGAGCCCCGCGACCTCGCCCGCGCCAGCCAGCCCCGCCAGCGCGCCCGACAGCGCGCCGACGCCGACCATCACGCGGCCGACCGGAACGCCGGCGTGGCGCGCGGCGTCGGGGTTCTCGCCCACGGCGCGGATGCGGAAGCCGGCGGTCGTCCGGCTCAGCAGCACATGCATGAGCGCGGCGGCGACGAGGCCGACGATCAGCCCGGCGTGCAGCCGCATCCGGTCGAGCAGCTTCGGGAGCTCCGCCTCCGCGACGACGGGTTCGGACTGCGGCCAGCCCATGCCCATCGGGTCCTGCAACGGCCCCTCCAGCATCATCTGGACGAAGAGCAGGATGACGAAGTTCATGAGCAGCGTCGTCACCACCTCGTCCACGCCCAGCCGCGCCTTGAGCCAGGCCGGCCCCGCCATCGCCAGCCCGCCGGCGGCGGCCCCGGCCGCCATCACCATGGGCGCCAGCAGCCAGACGGGGGCGGCGACGGCGCCGGTTCCGACCGCGACGGCCGCGAGCGCGCCGAGATAGAGCTGGCCCTCCGCGCCGATGTTCCAGAGCTTCGCGCGGAACGCCACGGCCGCCGCCAGCCCGGTCAGGATCAGCGGCGTCGCCCGCGTCAGCGTCTCGCTCAGCGCAAACAGCGAGCCCGCCGCGCCCTGCGCCATCAGCGCATAGGCGGCGGCGACGTCGGCGCCGGCGAGCGAGAGCGGTATCGCAGCGAGCGCCAGCGCCGCGAGCGCCGCCAGCAGGGGCGCGGCGCGGGCGACGCCGACTGCGGGCGCCGCCCGGGGCTCGATGCGGATCACGCCGCCGCCCCGGCGCCGGCGGCCATCCCGGCGCCCATGTCGTCCCCGGTCATCATCCGGCCGAGCCGCCCGCGGTCGAGCTCCGCCGGCGCTCCGGCCTCCGTCAGCCGGCCGGCGTGCATCGTCACGACGCGGTCCGACAGCGCCAGCACCTCGTCGAGATCCTCCGAGATCAGCAGCACGCCCGCCCCGCCGTCGCGCGCCGCGATCAGCCGGGCGCTCACCGCCGCCGCGGCGCCCACGTCGAGCCCCCGCGTCGGCTGGTTGGCGAGGATCAGCCGCGGCCCCGCCTCCAGCACCCGCGCGAGGATCAGCTTCTGGATGTTGCCGCCGGACATCAGCCGCGCCGGCGCCGCCGGCCCCGGCCCCCGCACGTCATGGGCCTTGAGCACCCGCGCCGCCGCCGCCGCGATCGCGCCGCGCCGCAGGAAGCCGCCGCGCGAAACCTCCGGCGCGTCGAGCCGCTCGATCACCAGGTTCTCCGCCGCGCTCATGGCGCCCACGACGCCCTCGCGATGGCGATCCTCCGGGATGCGCCCGACCCCCGCGGCGACGAAGGCCGCCGCCGTGAACCGGGCGACCTGCGCGCCGAACAGCTCGACCGACCCCGCGTCGGGCCGCGCCAGACCGCTCGCCAGCGCCGCCAGCGCCGCCTGGCCCGAGCCCGAGACGCCGGCCACGCCGACGATCTCGCCGCGACGCACCGTCAGCGAGCAGGGGGCGAGGCGGCGGCGCGGCTCGGCGTGATCGACCCGCGCCGCGACCAGCCGCAGCGCCGGCGCCCCCGGCCGTCCGGGCCCCGCCTTCGGCGCCGGCGGCGGCTCGGCGCCCATCATCAGCGCCGAGAGCGAGGCCGCGTCCGCCTCCGCCGCCGCGCGCACGCCGACCAGCCGGCCGCCGCGCAGCACCGCGATGCGGTCGGCGTGCCCCAGCACCTCGGGCAGTTTGTGGGAGATGAAGATCACCGACAGGCCGTCGCGCGCCATGCCGCGCAGCAGCATGAACAGCGCCTCGGCCTCCTGCGGCGCCAGCACCGCCGTCGGCTCGTCCAGCACGAGGATGCGCGCGTCGCACCACAGCGCCTTGAGAATCTCGATGCGCTGCCGCTCTCCGACGCCGAGCCGCGCGGCGGGCTCGTCGAGCGGCGCGGCGAGGCCGGTGCGCGCCATCAGCGCCTCCAGCCGCGCCCGCGCCGCGCGCCTCCCCCGCCGCAGCGCGAACAGCGGCTCGGCGCCGAGCAGGATGTTCTCGAAGCCGGTGAGGTTCTCCGCCAGCGCGAAATGCTGGTGCACCATGCCGACGCCGGCGGCGAGCGCCGCCTGCGGCTGGCCCGGCGGCAGGTCGCGCAGCACGCCCTCGCAGTCGGCCACGCGCACGCGCCCGGCGTCTGGCGCGTAGCGGCCGAACAGCATGTTCATCAGCGTGGTCTTGCCCGCGCCGTTCTCGCCCAGCAGCGCCAGCATCTCGCCCCGCGCAAGCGTGAGGCTCACGTCGTCCACTGCGACCGCCTCGCCAAAGCGCTTCGTCAGCCCCTGCAGGCGCAACGCGACCGGCGCCGAAGGCGCCATGCCCGGCGTCCTCAGTTGTCGGGGACCGGCTCGGCGTCGTTGACGTTGACGCGGAACAGCCCGGCGCGGATCTCCGCCTCCTTCGCCTCGACCTCGGCGACGACCTGCGCCGGCACGAGTTCGGGGTCGAGCGTCAGCGAGGCGCCGTCGAAGGCCATGAAACTGAACTGACCGTAATCGATCGGCTCGAAATCGCCCGCCCGCACGGCGGCGAGGGCGCGGTCGATGGTCGGCTCCATGCGCCAGATCGCCGAGGCGAGGATCGTTCCGGGATAGTCGGCGGAGGTGTCGATCACGTTGCCGATCGCCTTGACGCCGCGCTCCACGGCGGCGTCGGACACGCCGAAGCGCTCCGCATACATCACGTCGGCGCCCGCATCCATCATGGCGAAGGCGGCTTCCTTAGCCTTGGGCGGGTCGTACCACGAGTTGATGAAGCTCACCATGAAGCGCACGTCGGGGTTCACGCTGCGCGCGCCGTCCATGAAGGCGTGCATCAGGCGGTTGACCTCGGGGATGGCGTAGCCGCCGACCATGCCGATCAGGTTCGATGCGGTCGCGTGGCCGGCGACCATGCCGGTCAGGTAGCTCGGCTCGTGGATCCAGTTGTCGAACACCGCGAAGTTCGGCTGCGACGGGCCGAAGCTCGATCCCATTAGGAACGCCGTCTCCGGGTAGTCGGCCGCGACGCTGCGCGCCGCCCGCTCCACCGCGAAGGCCTCGCCGACGACGAGCGCGGCGCCGCCCTCGGCGTATTCGCGCATGACGCGCTCGTAATCGGTGTTGGCGACGTTCTCGGAGAAGCTGTAGTCGACCTCGCCCCGCGCCTCCGCGGCCTCGAGCGCCTTGTGGATGCGGCTCACCCACTGCTGCTCGACCGGCACTGTGTAGATCGCGGCGACCTTCAGCGCGTCCTGCGCCGCCGCCGCGCTGGCGCTCGCCGCGGCGAGCGCCAGCGCGAGGGCCGTGCGGCGCGTGAGTGCGAGAGCGTTCTTCATGGCGTCGTTCTCCCCTGTCGCCGGCTCCTCCGCCGCCGGCGCCGTCGCGCCGTGGCGCCGCCGTGCCGCAGCGCAGCGTTCCCCGCTTTGGCGGCGCAGGTCAAGCGTCTCGGACGGCTCCGGGCCCGGGCGGGCCGGCGACCGGGATGGTGAACCAGAACGTAGCGCCCTCGCCCTCGACGCTCTGGAAATCCATCGCGCCGCCCATGCTCTCGACCATCAGCTTCGCGATCGAGAGCCCAAGCCCGACGCCGCCGAAGCGCCGCGTGTGGGAGCCGTCGCCCTGTGCGAAGCCGAGGAAGATGCGCTCGCGCACGCCCTCGGCCACGCCCACTCCGGTGTCCCTGACGCTGACGCGCACCATCGGCTCGGCCGGCCCGTCGACGAGGCTCGCGGCGACCGTCACCGTCCCCCCGGCGGTGAACTTCGCGGCGTTGCTGACCAGCGCGCCCAGCACCTGGCGGAACCGGCCGGCGTCGCCCACCACGAGGCCCGGCAGCGCGGAGTCCACCGTCTCCACGAAGTCCAGCCCCTTGCGGCGCATCGTCTCCCGGTGCGGCGCGCTCGCGGCGGAGATCGCGGCGCGCAGGTTGAAGTGCTGTCGGGCCGCCGGGCTCTGGCGCGTCGCGATGCGGGCATAGTCGAGAATGTCGTTGAGCAGCCCGAGCAGGCTCGCGGCGCTGTCGCGCGCCACCGTCGCCATGCGCTTCTGCTTCTCGCTCAGCTCGGTGTTGGCCAGCAGCGCCAGCATCCCCAGCACGCCGTTCATCGGCGTGCGGATCTCGTGGCTCATCGCGGCGAGGAACTCCGACTTCGCGACGTTCGCCGCCTCCGCCTCCCGTCGGCTGGCCTCCAGCCGCGCCTGCAGCGCCTTCTGCTCGGTGATGTCGGTCGCGATGGCGCAGAGCACGGGCTCGCCGTCGACCGGGTCGCGCACGAGGAACTTGGAGCTGAGATAGACCGCCTCGCCGCCGCAGGGCAGGGCGACGCGCTCCTCGCCGTGGAACGGCTCGCCGGTCTCGAACACGGCGCTGTCGTTGGCCCGCAGCGCGGCGGCGGTGGCGGGGCCGTAGATCTCCGCGTCGGTCGCGCCCTCGATGTCGTCGCGCAGGGCGGTGAGGCGGTACATCCGGTTGGCCGCCAGCAGCTCGCCGTTGCGGCGCTTGATGAACACCAGGGCGTCGGTGTTTTCGAGAATGGCGTCGAACAGCGCCCGGAGCCGCCCCGCCTCGCGGTCTCCGCCGCGCGCTGGGGCGGGGTCGCATACGCTCTCGTGCAGGCGTCCGACGTCCTCCAGCGCGGCGGCCTCGCGCGGTCTCAGCGTCCGGGGGCCGCGGTCGAAGACGCACAGCGCGCCGACGGCGGTCCCGCCCGGGCCGGCGACCTGCGTCGCCGCGCACCAGTCGAAGGCGTCGCCGAACGCCGCCGATCCGTCGCGCTCCATCGCGAAGGCGCGCGCGCCGCCGCCCGTGAAGGCCATGGACGCCACATGCAGCGCGGCCTCGGTCGGCGCATCCAGGCCGTGCAGCGTCGCCCAGCCCTCGCCGTGGATCCAGACCGCCGCCGCTGGCGCCGAAAGCGCCGCCGCCGCCACGCGCGCCAGCCGCGCCCGGTCGCAGCGCGCGCCGCGCCGCGCGTCGGCTTCGGGTTCGAACCCGGTCGCGGCGGGCGTGGGATGCGTCGCCTCGCTGACGGTCACGCGGTGCTCCTGTTCCTCCGCCATGCGCGTGCGGCGGTCTCCTGCGCCGCGGCGGGGCGCCGGCTGTTCCCGAGAGGTCGCAAGGGCGCGCGCGCCGGCGGATCGCCGCCCCGATCCGGGGCCGCCCTTGCGGAAGCAGGCTATCAGAAAAGATCGCCGCGCGCCGCCGGCTTCGATCGCGTTGACAGCTAGGGCGCCCGGCGACACGCTCGCCCTGCCCGACGCGCTGAGCCGGGCGCGGGGCGGAAGGCGGCGATGTCGGCGGCGACGGGAGGCGGGGAGGTCGCTGCGCGGGTCGCGCCGCTCGGCGACGCGGCCTTCACGCTGGTCCTGGGCGAGGCGCCGGGGCCCGCGACGACGGCCCGCCTCGCCGCCGTCGCCGCGGCGCTGGGGGAGGCGCCCGGCGTCGTGGATCTCGCGCCCTCCTTCGCCGCGCTGACCGTGCATCTCGACCCCGACGCCGCCGACCGGCCGGCGCTGGAGGCCCGCGCCCTCGCGCTCGCAGACCCTGCGCTCGCGCCGAAGGCCCGCCCCGGCGCGGCGTTCGACGCGCCGCTCTGCGTCGAGCCCGACCATGGCCCGGACCAGCGGGAGGTCGCCGCGGAGACCGGGCTGACGGTGGACGCCGTGCTCGACCTGCTGCTCGGGGCCCGGCTGGACGTGCTGGCGGTCGGCTTCCTGCCGGGCTTTCCGTTCTGCGGTCCCGCGCCCGCCGCGCTGCATCTGCCGCGCAAGCCGACGCCCCGGCTGCGCGTGCCGAAGGGGTCGGTCGCCGTCGCCAACGGCTTCGTCGGGATCTACCCCTGGGTCAGCCCCGGCGGCTGGCGCATCCTCGGCGCCTCCTGCCTGCCGCTGTTCGACCCCGCCCGCGCGCGCCCCTCGATGTTCGCCGCCGGCGACCGGCTGCGCCTGCACGCCGTCTCCGCCGCCGAGCATGAACGGCTGCGCGCCGCCGCCGAGGCCGGCGAGATCGGGCCGGAGGACTTCCGCATCACCGGGGAGGGCGCCCCATGACGTCCGCCGTGAGAAGGCTGGACGTCATCGCGCCGGGGCCGCGCACGTTGGCGCAGGACGCCGGGCGCGCGGGCTGGCGCGGCGTCGGCGCCCCTGTCAGCGGCGCGGCGGACGGCGTGCTGTGGCGGCTCGCGCAGGCGGTCGCCGGCGGGCCCGAGGGCGCCTGCGCGCTGGAGTTCGCCCTGCTGGGGCCGACGCTGCGCGCGGCTGGCGGGCCTGCGCGCGTCGCGCTCGGCGGCGCGGAGGGCCGCGTCACCGGCGCCGACGGGGAGGCGCGCCGCGCGCCGGCGCTGCGCTCCTTCACCCTCGCCGAGGGCGAGACGCTCGCCGTCGGCCCGGTCTCCGGCGGCGCGGTGGGCTATCTCGCCGTCGAGGGCGGTTTCGATCTGCCCGTCGTCATGGGCGCCCGCGCGACCGATCTCAGGGCCGGCTTCGGGGGCTTCCGGGGCCGCGCGCTGGCGCCGGGAGACCGGCTGCCCCTCGCCGGCCCGCCGCCGCAGGGCCCCGAGCGCGCCCTCGCCGCGCCGCCGCCGCCGCCCGAAGGGCCGCTGCGCGTGATCATGGGGCCGCAGACCGACCACTTCACCGTGGAGGCGCTGGAGACCTTCCTCGCCGCCGAGTGGCGCGTCTCCGACGACGTCGACCGGATGGGCGCCCGGCTGCAGGGGCCGCGGCTGAGGCACTCCGACAAGGGCGCCGACATGATCTCCGAGGGTCTCGCGATCGGGGCGGTCCAGGTCCCCGGCGCCGGGCAGCCCATCGTGCTGGGGGTCGATAGCCACACCATCGGCGGCTACCCCAAGATCGCCGTCGTCGTCACCGCCGACATCCCGCGCCTCGGCCGGCTGACGCCCGGCCGCACGGTGCGCTTCGCCGCCGTGACGCTGGCGGAGGCGGCGGCGGCGCGGCGCGCGGCGGCGGCGGACCTGGCGCGCGCGATCGCCGCGATCCGCCCCGTGGCGGGGGGCGCGGCGCCGGTCGACCTCGCGGCGCTCGCCTCCGCCAACCTCGTTTCCGGCGTCGTCAGCGCGCGAGAGGAGCAGTCATGAAGATCACCCTTAACGCCGACATGGGCGAGGGCTTCGGCCGCTGGCCGCTGGGCGACGACGCGGCGCTGCTGAAGATCGTCGGCGCCGCCAACATCGCCTGCGGCTTCCACGCCGGCGATCCGCTCACGATGCGCCGGGCGGTGGCGGCGGCGAAGGCGGCGGGGGTGGACGTCGGCGCCCACCCCGGCTTTCCTGACCTTGAGGGCTTCGGCCGGCGCGACATGACGCTTTCGGCCGAGGAGGCGACGGCGCTGGTGATCTACCAGACCGGCGCCATGCTGGGCGTCGCCGCCGCGGAGGGCGCCCGCGTCGTCCACGTCAAGCCGCATGGCGCGCTCAACACCATGGCCTGCCGCGACGACGCGCTGGCCGACGCCATCGCCGCCGGGGTGAAGGCGGTCGACCCCGGCCTCATCCTGCTCGCCACCGCCGCCACCGCGCTCTCGCGCGCCGGAGAGCGCGCGGGCCTGCGAACGGCGCAGGAGGTGTTCGCCGACCGCACCTACACCGAGACCGGCGAGCTTACCCCGCGGCGCGAACCCCACGCGCTGATCCACGACGCCGATCAGGCCGTGGCGCAGGCCCTGCGCTTCCTGAAGGCCGGCGGCGTCGTGACGCCCTCGGGCCGCGTGCTGCCCGCGCCGCTGCACTCGCTCTGCGTGCATGGCGACGGGCCGACCGCCGTCGCGCTGGCGCAGGGCGTCGCCGGCGGACTGGTCGCGGCCGGCGTGGCGCTCACCGGCCTCGCCGAGGCCATGGCGCCATGACCCCGCCGGCCCCATGACCCCGCCGGCCCGCGCCCCCGCCGGTCCCGGGATCTCGCCGCGGCGCCCGGTCGCGTCTCGCCTCCGCCCGCGCTTTGCGCTATGGCGGGCCCCCTGTGTGTGACGGCGACCCGGGAGCGGCGGCCTTGCGTGCGACGACCATCGTTCAACTGACCGACACCCATCTGCTGGCCGGCGGCGCCAAGGCCTATGGCGCGGCCGACACCGACGCCGGGCTCGCGCGCGCCGTCGGGCACATCGTCGATCTCGACGCCCGGCTCGCGGGCGTCGACGCCGTCGTGGTCAGCGGCGACCTGACCGACGCCGGAGAGCCGGAGGCCTATGGCCGCTTCCGCGAGCTGACGGCCGCGATCCGCGCGCCGATCTTCGTCATCCCCGGCAACCACGACCTGCGCGCGCCGCTGCGCGCGGCCTTCGGGCTGGCTGGCGACGCCGCCGCGCCGGTCGATTTCGCCGCCGACGTCGGCGCGCTGACGCTGGTGGGGCTCGACACCTCGGTGCCCGGCGCCGCCCACGGCGCCGTCTCCGCCGCGCAGGTCGCCTGGCTCGACGAGACGCTCGGCGGCCAGCCCGACCGCCCGGCGCTGCTGTTCCTGCACCATCCGCCCTTCACCACCGGGCTCGACTTCATGGATGCGATCGGCCTTCGGGACGCGGAGGCGCTGGAGGCGGCGGTGCGCCGTCATCCCCGCGTGAGGCTGGTCGCCTGCGGCCATGTCCACCGCGCCATGGCGACCGTCTGGGCCGGCCGCCCGGCGGTCATCGCCCCGGCGCCGACCCACTCCGCGCGGATCGACCTGCGCGCGGACGCCGTGGCGAGCTTCGACCTCGACCCCGGCGCCGTCATGGTCCACCGCTGGCGCGGCGACGCGCTGGTGAGCCATGTCAGCTCCACCGAGCCCGCTCCCGGCCCGTTCCCCTTCTACGCCGAGTGAGCGGCGCGGCGGCGCGCGGCGACATGCGGTCGGGCCCGATCGGGCCGGTCGGCCTTGCGATGCTCGCGATGGCGGGTGAGACGCTGGACATCAAGCCCGCAGGGCTCGCCGAGCGTCCGGAGAGTGGGCGCGGCGCGCGCTTCGCGCAGTCCGCGGCGGGCAGCTTCTTCCGTCGCCCCGACCGCGCGTTCGGGAGAACTCCGCCCACGCCAGCGAGCAGGACCGCGCGGAGATCGCCGCGGTTCGCGAGACCTGGCTCAAGGCCCATCCGGCCGACCGTCGCCCGAAGCCCGAAAACTCCACCCTCGCACGCTCCAAGGAACGGATTCGGCTCAGAACGAGGCCATCGCAAGTTCATGAGCGAGGGCGCATCGGGGGCAGGGTCATCGGCCACAAACGGCGACCCGTCAGATGGCTGCGCCGGGCGAAGGCCCCGGCACGCGCGACGAAAAGTCGATCATGCTGAGGCGGCGCGATCTTGAACCCTGCGTCGCACCTCGACGCCAGATCGATGCTGGCGTCGCATCGTCAGAATTGAAGCAGTCGCCGACTGCAGGACCGCACGATGCGCGTCCGCAATTCGCAATGCAGCGGCGCGCAGGCGCTTCATGTTCGGTCCGGCGGGCGTTCGGCGGCCCGCCGGGTCTGGCGTCGTGGGCAATTGCCGCCGCTGCCCCTTCAGTTGCGCGACGGGAAGATCCCGTTCGTCATGATGCAGAAGCGCAGCACCTGATAGGGCTGGCGGATGTCGACCGGCTGGCCGTCCCCGGCGCTCTCGACCGCGACGGTCACCGCCTGCGGGCCCATCTCGACCGTCGCGCCGCCCGGCGGCGCAACGCCGTAGATCGCTGATCCGGTCGAGAGCGCGGGGAGCGCGCCCTGCGGCGAGGGCGTCGACGCGGGCGAGTTGAGGCCGTGCAACTGGCCCGTCGCCCCATGGGCATGGGGCGGAAGCTGCGCGGCGTCGAGCACGCGCGTCTCGGCGCCGCCCTTCTCGCCAAGGGTGTAGGCGCTCAGCCCCGGCCCCTCGCCGAGATGGATCGGCGTGCGGCCTCGCAGGTCCGGCAGCGCGAAGGTCGTGAGGCCGTCGCCGCCGAACGTCGTGCCATAGATAGAATACAGCGGCCCGTTGCTGTCGATCCGCAGGAGCCGCCCGTCCGCCTCCACCGACGGGTTGGGGCAGAAGCTGTAGCCGACGAGGATGATCTCGCCGAGCAGCCGTTCCTGCGCCTGCGCGCCGCCCGCCGCGAGGCCGAGCGCGGCGACAAGGCCCCTCACGGTCGCGCGGCGGTTCATGACCGGGCCCGTTGGCCGCCGGGCGCGCGCGTTGCGCGTCCGGGCCTGCGGGCGCGGTTGACGCCCAGAAGGCCGAGCGCGCCGCCCAGCAGCAGGATAGAGGCCGGGAGCGGGATCGGCGCGACGGCGGCGCCGGCCGTCTCGAAGTCCAGCCGCGCGAAGTCCACGGCGTAGTCGTCGGCGATGTTGAACTGCGCGAAGGAGTCCTCGGGGATCACCGTCAGCGTGTTCAGCCCCTGCCGGAGCAGCGTCGTCACGTCGAAGCTCAGCGTGGTGATGTTGAGCGCGGCGGGATTGCCGCCTAGCAGCACCGGATCGGCGAAGAACACCCCGACGTCGGTCGTGTTGAACAGGAAGCGCGTGCCCACGAACGGGTCGCCGAAGGGCGAGGTCGCCTGCACGCCGAGGTTGATCCCGGCGGTGCGGATCGAAACCGTCGCCGAGAGGACCGGCGCGCCGTCGAGGTCCACGATGAAGTCGAAGTCCAGCGGCCCGAGTTCGCCGAAGCGGTCGGTGCCCGCCGGATCGTCGGGCGTGCTGTTGTCGACGGGCGCGACGCTGGCGATCAGCGCGGTGTCGGGGCAGACCGTCAGCCCCGGAAAGCCGAAGCAGTCGTCGTCGCCGACCATCAGCGAGACCGTCGCCGCCTTCGCCTCGCCCGACGGGATGAATGCGCAGACGGCCGCCAGCGCGCCGAGCGCCCCGGCGCAGGCGGCCCATGACCGGCGCGGCGCCCTGGCGCGTCCGGTTGAAGTGCTGTTGAGCAGTGTCGACATGGTGTTTTCCTCTGACTGGACTGGCGACTCTCGGCGGGTTCCCGCCGTCACGCGCTCGGCGTCGGGGGGCTGCTTGGGCGGCGCGTCGGCGACCGCCCCGGCGAGCGAGGCGGCGACCTCGGCGCCCTCCCCGTCGCGGCGCTGCCCGCCCGAACCTGGGGAAGCGGGCTTTTCGCACACGCTTTCGAGGGACGCGGCGGGACGCATCATCATCGCAAGCCTCCCGTTTCCAGCGCCGCTCGCCATCTGCTCGTCGATTCCCGATCAATCCTGCAAAAAGGCCTTGGCCGGGAGCCGCCAAATCCGGAGGGGGGGGCCTCGGATTTTTTTGAGGGGGGCTCTGGCGCCGCGACCGCGGTCCACGGCGAGAGCCCCCGGGCGTCGGCGCGGCCGGCCAGAGGGCGGCTTCACCACATGAATCGGGTCGGGCCACCCGAGCCGCCGCTCGTCGTATTCCCGCCTTAGCGCCGCGACCGGCCGGAAGCGGGAGCGGCCCTCCGGGGGCGCGGTCGGAGAAGCGATGCTGCGCGGCTGGCCGGTTCAGCGGTCGATGGCCGTTCGCCTGAACCTGGGCGCGGAGAACGGGCGGAGGCGTGGTGATGGATCTGAAGCGTCCCGGCGGCTCCGCGCATTCGCGAGGGTGCGCCGCGGGTGCGAAGCGGCAGGCCGCCTGAAACTTGCGTTCAGCGGATGCGGCCGCCACCGGCGCAACCCTTCGCGGCGCGGCGGCGCTCGCCTGATCGAACGCCGCCGCGTCGTCGTCAGGGTCATGGACGGCGCGCCGATGAAGCGCGCGACGAAGGCGCTCGCCGGTCGATCGCAAGGCGCGATCGGGGGGCTAGGCCGCTCTACGCGACCCCGCTTCATCACATCCGGCATGTCGCCCCCGGTCATGGCCCCGATCCGATCATGGGCGACGTGCGTCGCCGTCGCGCTGGGCCAAAGATGCGGGCGCGTGATCTCCGCGCGCATCTCGCTCCCCAGCCGCGCGTCGAGGTTCGAGAGCGTCGCGTCGAAGACGAAGGCGGCGGGAGCGCGCATGATCTCGCTCCCATGCCGCCGGCGCGACGCCCCCGCCCATCGCGCCGGCGGCAGTTCCGAAAACCTCGTTGCCCATGGAGCGGTCTCACATGCCGCGGAAGGTCGGCTTGAGACGCGCCTCTCCCTGCGGCCCCTGCATCGGGCCACGCGAAGGATCTCGGCTGCGCCGAGTGCGGTGACGCGGTTCATGGGGGCGATGCGGATTCGGACTTCGGCAGTCTGGCGCTGGGCCAGCCCGAACCTCCGCGGGGCGCGCCGCCCGCTCAGGGCTGAAAGCAGGCCGCCGGACCGTTTTCCGGGCGCCATGCGGGGCGGGCCACGTCATCTACCGGTCCAGCCGGATCGGCGGCGAGAGCGCTTGCGCCGCGCCTCAGCCGCTCCTGCGCGGTGAAGAGGCCGCCACCGCGCCTTCCAGCGCCGCCGCGGCGCGATAGATCAGCGCTTCGCCGAGCATCGGCCCGACGAGCTGCGCGCCGACCGGGCGGCCGTCCGGCGTCAGGCCGCAGGGCAGGGAGATCGCCGGGTGCCCCGTCGCGCAGGTCGGCGCGGTGTTCGGGAGCATCGAGAAGGCCGCGGCGACGATGTCCTCCCGGCTCGCGCCTGGCGGCGGCAGCGGCTGCGCCGCCATCGGCGTGGTCGGCATGAGCAGCAGGTCATGCTCGGCGAGCGCGGCGTCATAGGCCGCGGTCAGCCGCCGGTTGAGGTTCTGCGCCTTGCCGTAGAAGCGGCCGCGATGGCGCGAAGTCATGTAGTGGCCCATCAGGATGCCGAGCTTCAGCGTCTCCGACAGCTCGTCGGCCCGGGCGCGCCAGCGAGCATGGGCGTCGAGCATGCTCTCAAGGAACACGCCCTTCATGTTGGTCCCGTAGGCGTTCTGGCGCATCATCAGCTCGGTGGCGCCCTCCAGGAAGATCGGCGTCCAGATCGCCGCGCCGACGGCGTGCAGCGGCATCGAGATCTCGCTCACGCGCGCGCCCTGCCGCGCCAGGGTCGCCCCCGCCGCGCGCACCTGCGCGTTCACCGCCGCCTCCGCGCCGGCCATGGCGAAGCTCTCGGCGACCATCGCGACGCGAAGCCCGGCCGCGCCATGGGCCAGCGCCTCAGTGTAGCGTTGCGACGGCGCGCCGCTCTGGCGCGGGTCGAGCCCGTCCGGCCCGGCCATGACCTCCAGCATCAGCGCGTTGTCGGCGACGGTGCGGGTCATGGGGCCGACATGGTCGATGGTGGCCTCGACCGCGAAGACCCCGGTGTAGGGCACGAGACCATGGGTCGGCTTCATGCCGACGATGCCGCAGAACGAGGCGGGGATGCGGATCGAGCCGCCCTGGTCGCCGCCCGTCGCCATGTCCACGACGCCCGCCGCCACCAGCGCGGCGGAGCCGGAGGACGAGCCGCCGGCGTTGCCGCCGGGAACGGCGGGGTTCTCGACCGGGCCGGAATGGCTGGTGTGGCTGCCGCCCGAGGCGCAGTAGTACTCGCAGACGGCCTTGCCGCGGATCTCCGCGCCGGCGTCCAGCAGCCGCGTCACGATGGTGGCGTCGATCTCGGGGATGTAGCCTTCGAGGATGGAGGAGCCGTTCGTCATCGGCATGCCCGCGACGCAGACGTTGTCCTTGATCGCGACCGTTTTTCCGAAGAGCGGCCCGCGCGGCGCGCCCCTGATGGTTCCCAGCGTCGCCCAGGCCCCGCAAGGGTTCTCCTCCGGGTCGGGGCGGCGGCCCGGCGTGCGCGGATGCTTCGTCTCCGGCAGCGGCTCGGCCATCGCATCCACGATGTCGTAGCTGTCGAACAGCCCCTGCATCAGTCCGCGAAAGCTCTCCGCGTCGGCCGCCGACAGCGACAGCCCCAGCTCGCGGCCGACCGCGCGCAACTCGTCGGCGCCGGGCCGGCGGATCGTCACATCGACTTCCAGTCGCCGGCGGCCTCGAAGGCGGCGGCGGCCTGGTAGATCGTGCTCTCGGCCCAGTGCTTGCCGACGAGCATCGCGCCCACCGGCAGCCCGTCGGCGAGCGCGCAGGGCAGGCTCATCGCGGGATGGCCGGTCACGTCGAAGGGCGCGGTGTTGTTGAGCATCTCGAAGGCGCGCTGCAGCACCTCCGCCAGCGGCGCGTCTGGCGCGGGGATCGGCGTCGCGCGCATCGCGGTCGTCGGCATCAGCAGCAGATCGTAGGCGCCGAGCATCTGGTCATAGGCCGCCCGCAGCCGCCGCGCGAGGTTCTGCGCCTTGGCGTAGTAGTGGCCGCGATGGTGGCGCAGGAAATACTCGCCGGTGAACATCGTGATCTTGAGCGTCTCCGACAGCTCGTCGGCCCGGCTGCGCCAGTTGGCGTGGGCGTCGAGCAGGGAGGTCGTGTAGAGCCCCTTCCAGCCGGTGCCCATGCCGTTGCCGCTCATCATCTGGTTGGTGGCGCCCTCGGAGGCGATGGCGGTCCAGATCGCCATCGCCTTGTCGTGCATCGGGATCGACACCTCGTCGACCGAGGCGCCGAGGTCGCGGAAACTCGCCGCCGCGCGCCGCACCGCCTCGTCCACGCAGGGCTCGCTCTCGGGCCGGCCGAAGCCCTCGCGCACCACGGCGATGCGCAGGCCCCGCGCGCCGCGACCCAGCGCGGCGGTGTAGGCGTCGGTCTTCGGCGCGTACTGCCGCGGGTCGAGCCCGTCCTCGCCGGCCAGCACCTCCAGCATCAGGGCGTTGTCGGCGACGTTGGCGGTCATCGGGCCGGTGTGGTCGATGGTCGTCTCGATCGGCATGACGCCGGTGTAGGGCACGAGGCCGTGGGTCGGCTTCATGCCGTAGACGCCGCAGAACGAGGCCGGCATGCGGATCGATCCGCCCTGGTCGCCGCCGATCGCCATGTCCACCTGCCCCGACGCCACCACGGCCGCCGAGCCGGAGGAGGAGCCGCCGGCCGAGTAGCCGCGCTTCCAGGGGTTGTGCGTCGGCCCGGTCGCGTTGGTGTGGCTGCCGCCGGAGAAGCAGAAGTATTCGCAGTGCGCCTTGCCGACGATCGTGCCGCCGGCCTCCAGGATGCGCGTGACGATGGTGGCGTCGATGTCGGGCGTGTAGCCCTTGAGCGTCGAGGCGCCGTTCATCATCGGCACGCCGGCGAGGCACACGTTGTCCTTCAGCGCGATGGTCTTGCCCGAGAGCGGCCCGCGCGGCGCGCCGCGCACCTCGGTCCTGACATACCAGGCGTTGAGGGGGTCTTCCTCCTCGGTCGGGCGGCGCCCGGCGGTGCGGGGGAACTCCACCGCCGGCAGGTTGTCGGGCATCGCGTCGAGGATGTCGTACCGCTTCATCGAGGCTTCCATGAGCCCCAGGAACTCGCGGATGCGGTCATCGGACAGGTTCATGCCGAAATCGCGCACGATCGCCTTGAGCTGGTCGAAACTGGGGCGCTGCACGGTCATGCGGGCGAGCCTTTCGGTGAGGTCGGCGGGGGCGGAGATCGGGGCAGGGGCGGGCGCCGGCGTCTCGTTCGCCATCGCGCCGTTGCGGTGCGGGCCGGCGGGCGAGGGCGACGGGGCGACCGCTGGCATGGCTGCGCCGCCGGCGGGGGCTGCGGCCGGTCGTGCGCTGCGGAAGCCGGTGAACTCGTCGATCAGCGCGCCGTCCATCTCGCCGCGCGCCATCTCGCCCTTGATCTGGCCCTTCTGGAGCACCAGCACCCTGTCGCAAAGGCCGGTGATGAACTCCAGGTTCTGCTCCACGAGGATGATGGTCAGGCCGCGCGCCTCGGCCAGTTCTCGCAGCTTGTCCTCGATCAGATCGACGATGGAGGGCTGGATGCCCTCGGTCGGCTCGTCCAGCAGCACCAGGTCCGGCGCGGAGACCAGACAGCGCGCCAGCGCCAGAAGCTGCTGCTCCCCGCCCGAGAGCGCCCCGCCCGGCCGGTCGAGCAGGCGCTCAAGCTGCGGGAACTCCGCGAGGATCGCCTCCAGCGCCGCGCGCTCGTCCTCCAGCCCGTGGCTGGCCACGCCCATGCGCAGGTTGTCGCGCACCGAGAGCGTCGGGAAGATCCCGCGGCCCTGCGGAACGTAGCCGACGCCGAGCAGCGCCCGGCGATGCGCGCCCTCGCGCGTCACGTCCACGCCGTCGAAGGTGATCTCGCCGCCGGTCGCCGGCACGAGGCCCATCAGGGTCTTCAGCAGCGTCGTCTTGCCCATGCCGTTGTGGCCGAGCACGCCGAGGATCTCGCCGGCGCCCACCGTCACGTCGAGGCCCTGCAGCACCGGCACGCGGCCGTAGCCCGAGCGCAGCCCCCTGGCCGCGAGGATGACGTCGGCGCTCAATGCTTGTGCCCCAGATAGACGTCGCGCACCGTCGGGTCCGCGGACACCTCGTCCATCGGCCCTTCCATCAGGATGGCGCCGCGGTGAAACACCGTGACGCGCCCGGCGATGGCGCGGATGAAGTTCATGTCGTGCTCCACGACGATCAGGCTGGCGGTGCGGTTGATCTCGCGGATCAGCTCGGCGGTGAACACGGTCTCCTCGTCGGTCATGCCGGCGGCGGGCTCGTCGAGCAGCACGAGCCAGGGCTCAGCCGCCATCACCATGCCCAGCTCCACCCACTGCCGCTGGCCATGCGCCAGCGCGCCGACCGCGCGGGCGCGGATGTCGCCGAGGCGCACCCGCTCCAGCGTCTCGGCCGTCAGCCGCTCGGCGCGCTCCGCGCCATGGGCGCGGCGGGCGGCGAGCCAGATGTTCTCGCGCACGCTCAGGCCGTCGAACACGTTCGGCACCTGCGTCTTGACGCCCACGCCGAGCTGCGCGACCTGGTGCGGGTCGGCTCCGGTCATGTCGACGCCGCGGATCGTCACGACGCCCTCGGTCGGCTTGAGCTGCCCGGTCAGGCACTTGAAGAAGGTGCTCTTGCCGGCGCCGTTGGGGCCGATCAGGCAGCGCAGCTCGCCGGCCTCCAGTCTGAAGTTCACGTCGTCGTTGGCCGTCACGCCGCCGAAGCGCATGCTGAGGTTGCGGGTCTCCACCACTGTTTCGCGACGGGTGCGGGAACGGGCGCGGGCCATGGCGCTACTCGGCCGGCTCGGCGGCGAGCGCGCGCCGCGGTCGCCGCCGCCGCCGCGCGCGCCCGCGGCCCCGCATCGCCCGCGCGGCGAGGTCCATCGCCGTCGGCGCCAGCCCCTGCGGCAGCAGCAGCACGAACACGATCAGCACCAGCCCCAGCACGACGTTGAGGTTCACCAGCTGCTGGCTGCCCAGCCACGAGTTCAGGTAGAAGATGCCGAAGGCGCCCAGGATCGGCCCGATCAGCGTGCCCCGGCCGCCGACGATCACCCAGATGATCGCCTGCGCGGCATAGGGCAGGCCGAAGAGGTCCGGCGTCACCCGGCCCACCCCGTTGGCCATCAGCACGCCCGCCAACCCCGCCAGCCCGCCGCCGATGGTGAACAGGCCGAGCTTGTAGAGCCGCGCGTCGTAGCCCAGCAGCTCCGCGCGCGTCTCGTTCTCGCGCACCGCGGCGCAGACCCGCCCGAAGCGGCTGCGCGTCAGCCAGACGCAGCCGAAATAGCTCAAGGTCAGCGCGCTCATCGCCACGTAGAACAGCTGGTTCGGAAACAGGATCGCCGCGCTGTCCCAGGGCAGGGTCAGCGGTGGGGCCGACGTGCCGTTGAAGCCACCGAGCAGCGCGTCGCCGATCTTGTATTCCGGCCCGGAGGTGCGGCGGATCAGGCTGAAGAACACCAGCGTCACCGTCAGCGTGATCGCGCCGAGATAGACGTCGGAGACCCGCCCGAAGAACATGAAGTATCCCAGCAGCGCCGCGAACGCCGCGCCGACCGCGATGGCGACCAGCACCGCGGTCGAGGTGTCGCCGAAATTCTGCGCCGCCACGGCGTAGGCGTAGGCGCCGAGGCCAAAGAACACCGTCTGCCCGAAGCACAGGATGCCGCCATATCCCCAGATCAGCCCCAGGCTCAGGCCCAGCAGCGCCAGGGCGATGGCGGTGGTGAGGTTGATGATGGTGAAGAGCTGCAGCACCTGCGGCGCCAGCGCCATGAACGCCACCGCCAGCGCGCCCAGCGGCCACAGCCTGCCCGCGCCCGTCTCAGCCCCCATCACAGCGACTTGCGGAAGAACCGCCCCGTGATGCCCTGCGGCATGATGCGGATGATGACGATGGCGGTCAGCAGCAGCGCCACCTCGCCGAGCGTCGGTCCCGTGGCGTAGGAGATCACGCCGTTGACCACGCCCAGCAGCGACGACGCCGAGAGCGTGCCGGCGAGGATCGCGGCGCCCCCGGAGATCACGGTGATGAACGCCTTGGCGATGTAGATCGCGCCGACGGTGGGCACGACGCCGGTGATCGGCGCCAGCAGCCCGCCGGCCAGCCCCGCGACCGCCGAGCCGAAGCCGAAGGTCAACATGTAGACCTGCGAGGTCGAGACGCCGAGCGCCGACGCCATGTCGGGCCGCTGCATCGTCGCCCGCGCCACCAGCCCCAGCTTGGTCAGGCGCAGCACCGCGTAGACCCCCGCGACGGCGGCCAGCGTGATGAGGATCAGGAACAACTCGTAGCCCGAGGAGCCGTAGCCGCCGATCTGCACGGCGCCGATGGGCGGCGAGATCGTCGTCGTGGTCTGCGGCCCGAAAATGGTCGTCACCGCCCCGATCAGGAACAGGCTCAGCCCCCATGTCGCGAGCAGCGTGTCGATCATCCGCCCGTAGAGATGGCGGATCAGCACCCGCTCCACGATCACGCCGACGAGGCCGACGACCAGCGGCGCCAGCACCAGCATCGCGAACCAGAGATTCACGCCATGGCTGGTCGCGACGATCACCGTGTAGCCGCCGAGCATGATGAACTCGCCATGGGCGAGGTTGATCACGCGCATCATGCCGAAGATGATCGCGAGCCCGAGGCTGATCAGCGCGAGGTTGCTCACGCCGTAGACGATCTGCAGCGCGAGGGCGAGGAAGAGGTCCAAGCGTCGTCTCCGGATATTGCGGGCGGGGGCGCGGGGAAGGGCGTAAGGAGGGCGGGGGCGCGCAGCGCGCGCCCCTAGGCGCGCTACTCGATGCCGGCGGCCTTCAGGCCGTTCTCGAAGTAGAAGGTCGACTGGTTGGGGTTGGCGTCGAGATCGCAGACCAGAAGCGTGTCCGACGGCGGCTGCGCCTCGAAGGTCTCCAGCACATGCAGCACCTGGTCGCGCAACTCCGCGATGGCGACGTTCTGCACGAGGTGGTTGGTCTTGGGCTCGATGGTCACGGTTCCCGACGGCCCGTCGAAGCTGACCGGCGAGCGCAGGGCCTCGATCACCGCCATGCGGTCGGTCGTGCCCGCCTTCCGCACGCCCTCCGCCCACAGATGCACGCCCTCATAGGAGCGCGCGGTGGTCTCGGAGATGTAGTTGATGTCCTCGCTGGAGAACGCGCGCAGATCGCTCACGAACTTCCTGTTCGCCGGCGTGTCGATCTCCTCGAAATAGGCGAAGGAGACGATCATGCCGTTCCCTTCCTCCGCCGAGACCAGCTTGTGCTCGCCGCCCAGCGTGAAGGTCGTCGAGGCCAGCGGGATTTCCTTGTTCACGCCCGCCGCGCCATACTGGCGGTAGAACGAGATGTGCGCCGCCCCGACCAGCGCCGACATCACGAAGTCGGGCTTCTCGGTCTGGATCTTCTTGATCGTCGGGCCAAAGTTGGTCACGTCGAGCGGGAAGAACTCCACCGCGACATTCTCGCCGCCGTTGTCTCGAACGTATTTCTGCACCCAGTCGGCGGTGATGTGGCCATAGTTGTAGTCAGCCGCGATGATGTAGACCTTCTTGCCCCACTTGTTCATGGCGTATGGAACGAGCTTCTCGACAGTCTGCGCCGGCGTGCTGCCGGTGCAGAAGTTGTTGTAGTCGCAGACGCCGCCCTCATAGAGCGTGTTGTAGAAATAGAGGGTTTGGAAGCGGTTCAGCACCGGGCGGATCGCCTCGCGCGAGGCCGAGGTGATGCCGGCGTGGACGACATCCACCCGGTCGCCGGCGGCGGCCTGGGTCGCGAACTGGGTGTAGAACTGGATCGTGGTCTGCGGATCGTAGGCGATCAGCTCGATCTGGCGGTCGAGCAGCCCGCCGGCGGCGTTGATCTCCGAGACGGCGAGCTTCGTGGCCTCCAGCATCGGCCGGCCCAGCAGCTCCAGCCCGCCCGACTGGTCGAGGATCGCCGCCATCTTGATCGGGTTCGCCGCGCGGACGATCGCAGGCGCGGCGAGGGTCGCGGCGCCGGCGGCGGAGGCGCGCAGCAGGCTGCGGCGGGACAGTTTCATTCGGTGTTCTCCTGTGCTGATCCGTCAGTGGACGCCGCGACGTCGCCTAGCTCTCGGCCGGTCCCGAACCGTTCCTGGGAGCGCCGCCCGTCCCGGGCGCGTCGCCGGTGCGCAGGCGCGAGGCCACGCCGCCCACGCCGGCGCCGATGTTCATGCCGATCTCCTCGCCGAGCTTCTGGACGGCGGGCAGCTGCAGGGCCATGCCGAGAATGCCGTCGACGACCTGGTTGACCATCGGCCCGCCGTCGCCATGGCCGCCCGCGCCGCCGCCCGCGGCGCCGAAGCCGCTGACATGGTTGATGCGGATGCTCTCGATCTTCTCGGCGGGCTTGACCATCTCGCGCACCACCTCCGGCAGGGCCTTGATCTTGGCGAGGTCGGTCTTCATGCGCACGATGGCCTCGGACTGGGTGTTCTGCGCGTCGAACAGCGCCGCCTCGCCCTCGGCCTGAGCAAGCAGGCGCGCCTTCTCCGCAGCCGCCTTCTCGGCGACGGCGTGCGCCTCGGCCTCGGCCATGGCGCGCACCGTGCCGGCCTCGGACGCCACGCGCGTGTCGTCCACCGCCGCGGCCTCCTGCGCCTTTATCACCGCCAGCGCCTTGGCGCGTTCGGCGGCGGCGGTCTCCCTCGCCGTCACCACGCTCTCGCGGCCGGTCACCTCGGAGGCGATTGCGGAGGCCGCCGCCGCCTGGGCCGTCGCGGCCTCCGCCTTCTTGGCCGCGATCAGAACCTCGCTGTCGGCCTTCGCCGTGCGCTTGGCGAGCTCCGCGCGGGCGTCGATCTCGGCGATCTCCTGCTCGGCCTGGATCTGCTTGGCGCGCACCTCCATGTCGCGGCGGATGCGGGCGTATTCGCGCCGCTCGTCGCCCTCCGCCTGCGCCTCCGCGGTCTCGGCGGTGGTGCGGGCGCGCGCGGCCTCGATGGCCTTAGTCTGCGCGAACTGCGCCTCCTCCTCCTCCTGCTCGATCAGCAGGCGGCGCTTGACGGCGTCGAGGCGGCTCTGGCGCACGGCGGTGTCGGCCTCGTCCTCGATGACCGCGCGCTCCTTCTTGTTGGTCGCGATCACCTCCGCGAGGCGCCGCATGCCGACCGCGTTGAAGGCGTTGCCCTGATCGAGGTTCTGGAACGGCGTCTGGTCGAGCCGCGTCAGCGACACCGCCTCCAGCAGCAGCCCGTTCGGACGCAGCTTGTCCGCCAGCGCATCGGCAACTTCGGCGACGTACTTGCCGCGGTTGTCCTGCAGCGCGTCCATCGTGTAGCCGGCGGCGACGTTCAGCAGCGCGTCGGCGAGCTTGCCTTCGAGCAGGTCGGCGAGGTCTTCCGCCCGGAACGCCTTGCCCCCCAGCGCCTGCGCCGCCGTCGCCACGCCTTCGTCGGTCGGCTGCACGCGCACATGGAACTCCGCGGTGGCGTCGATGCGCAGGCGGTCGGCGGTGATGATCGAGGTCTCGCCGGCGCGCTCCACCTCCAGCCGCATGGTGCGCATGTTCACTTCGGACGTGCGGTGCAGGATCGGCAGGCTCAGCACGCCGCCGTCGAGCACCACGCGCTGCCCGCCCTGGCCGGTGCGCACCAGCGCCACTTCCCGGCTCGCCTTCATGTAGAAGCGGTTGAGAAACAGCACGAGCGCAACAAGCGCGACGATCGCGCCGACAACGAGCCAGACCATCCGGGCGAACCTCCACTGTGCGGCGACCACCGCTGTTCAGGCGGAGAATCGTCATGGCCGGAACGCTAACAACGCAAGGGCGGGTCAACACCGAAGATTCGCAGTCCGGCGACGTCGCCATTCGGGTCTGCGGCTTTTTCGGGCGCGGGTGCGGCAAATGGATGAAAGTGCGAAAAAACTGTGCGGGAACTGAGCGGTTGGCGCGGAAAGGTCCGCGAGGCCTGCGCTTCGGCAGCGACGTGCGTCAGGCTCGGAACGCGGCCAGAGGCTTGGTGCTTATGACCGGCGGGCGACGATGCTTGCATTGACGACGGCGCGCGTCACCCTCGCGAGGCCGTGGCGCCTGGCGCTCGCGGCGATCAGACCGCCGGTGGTCGCGACGGTGCGCCCGGCGGTCCGCGCCCTGGCCGTCATCTGGCCCCGGAGATCGCCCTTCGGCGCGCCGGCTTCGGCGGTGAGGCGCGGCTCGCCGCCGTTTTTGAGTAGCTCGGAGTCCACGCTCGCGCCTAGCGCGCCCTCACCGTTGGACCGGCCGGATCGGGCTCTGGTCCCGGGTCAGATCGACCCTGTCGAACGTCGGGCCTCGCATGAGGATCTGCGCGAGGCCGGGCTTCCCTTCTGTCAGGCGGCGGCGCCCGGTCTCCGCAAGGATGATCAAGGCGGCGTCGCGCCGGGCGATGCGCCGCCGCCCTGAGACGGCCGCGGCGCCCCGCCTCTTGGCGCGCCCCGCCCGGCGACGGGCGCCGGAACCCGTCGGGCGCGCGCCGCGATCAGGCGGCCCGGCCGCGTCGCCCGCGCAACGCGCCGAGCCCGCCGAGCGCCAGCCCCAGCAGCCAGACCGACGCCGGCAGCGGCACCGGCGCAGGCGCGGCGGCGAGAGCCTCGTAGCGCAGCCCTTCCGCCGCGCCGTCGGCGAAGCCGGTCCATCCCTCTGCGCCGAGCGTCGGCAGGTCGAGGAAGGCGGCCCTGGACGCGTCGCCCTTCAGCAGCACGTCCATCCAGGCCGTCACGAAATGCTGGCCGACATTGTTCATGAAAACCGTATCCCAGACCGCGTCGGTGTAGTGGCCCGAGACGCCGGCGACGAAGCTCTCCTTCGGCGCGGGGATCGGCGCGACGGTGTTGTGGCCGCCGCCCTCGAAGGTCAGCAGGGCGCGGTCGACGCTGGTCGCGCCCTCCCAGATCGCGCGCACGCCTTCCTCGTAGAGCGACGTGCGGTCGTCCGAGCCGGCGATGAAGAGCATGGGGATCTCGATGCCCGCCAGCCCCTCCTCGTCCCAGAAGCCGCGGTTCATGCCCCAGGGGCCGATCGCCACGGAAGTCTTGATGCGCGGGTCGGGCAGGGCGTCGTGTGTCGCGCTGCCCTGCCTGTGGATCTCCAGCGTGTCGAACGGCGAGTAGGCCATGGCGGCGTCGCTGAGGCCGCCGCCGGACGTTACGACGGCGCCGTAGCCGCCCATCGAGTATCCGATGAGCGCGGCGTTGTCGGCGTCGATCAAGCCGGCCACCCCGGAGGACGCGTCGCCGTTGAGCCGCGCCATCTCGTCGAGCACGAAAAGCTGGTCGAGGGAGCGGTTCACGAGGGTCGATCCGAAAACCGTCTGGGTGCGGTAGGTGCTGTCGGTGTGGTCGATGGAGGCGACGACATAGCCCTTGGAGGCGAGGTTCTCGGCGAGGTGAGACATGAGGAAGCGGTTGCCGGGGTAGCCGTGGCTCATGAGGATCAGCGGGAAGGGCTCGCCGGCGGCGGCGGGCGCGGCGTCGCGGAACGCGCGGCCCTCCAGCGTCACCTCGGTGACGCCGTCGCGGATGTAGCTCTGGAACGAGGTCTCGCCGGTCGCCCCGCTGGCGGCGGGATACCACATCTCGACCGTCAGCGGCCGGTCGTAGCGCGGATACTCGGCCGGCTTCGGTTCGGTGACGTCGATGGCCTTGATGTCGATCTGGTCGGGATTGACCAGGTCGAACCGGCGCACGCCGACGGGCAGATCGCCATAGGCGGCGAGGGCCGGCGCATCGGTAGACTGCCCGTCGATGCGGTTCTGCGCGGCGAGCGGCGTAGCCGCGGCGGCGGCGATGGTCATTGTCATCAGGGCGATGTGGCGCATTCTTGGTCCTCTTGGGGTTGCAGCCGGTCCGGCGGCGTCGCGACGGCTCTCCGGGATCGGACGGCGCACGGTGCGGACGGCGGGACGGTTCCGGGGCCGCCGGGTCAGGCGCAGGCCGCGGGCTGCGCGACGAGTCTAGCCGTCGGCGCGGCGGGCAGGGTGAAAGACATGGAGCGGCCCTCTCATCTCACGCGATTTCCCGGCGGAAGCTTCGCGCAGAGGTTGAGTAACGTTTTCCGATGACGCGCCCGTGAAGCTGGCGTGACCGATTGAAGGCGGACGGGCCCTGCGCGCGCCTGCCGCCCGGCCTCGGGCGGCGACTTCCGGCGCGACCGCCGCGGCGGCCATCGGCGGAAGCTGGCGCATCGCACGGGGCGGCGCTAGCCTCCGACGATGCGGGACATCAATCTGAAGGCTACCGAGTATTTCGAGGCGGTGGCGCGTCTTGGCGGCGTGACGAGGGCGGCCGAGGAGCTGGCCGTCTCTCCCTCTGCCGTCAGCCAGCAGATCCGGCTGCTCGAGGGCCAGCTCGGCGTCCGCCTGTTCCGGCGCGAGAAGCGGCGGCTGGTGCTGACGCTCGACGGAGACCGGCTGTTCCAGACCACGACGCAGGCCTTCGGCGCGCTGCGCAACGCGCGCAGCGCCATCGCCCGCCAGCGCGACGTGCGCAGCCTGACCATCCGCGTCAGCCCGAGCTTCGGCGTGCGCTGGCTCGGACCGCGCATCGCCGGCTTCGCCGCCGAGAACCCCGACTGGAACATCCGCATCGACGCCACCCCCGACTTCACCGCCTTCGAGACCGAGGCCATCGACCTCGACGTGCGCTACGGTCTCGGCGGCTGGGCGGGCCTTACGGTCATGCCGATGATGAACGACCTCGCCGCGCCGCTCTGCAGCACGGACTACCTCGCGCGGCTGCGCGCCGTCTCGGACGATCCGGCGGCGCAGCTTTCCGCCGCGCGGCTGATCGACAGCGTGAAGATGCTCTACCGCTGGGATCTGTGGCTGGCCGCCAACGGCGTCGTCGTGCCCGATCTCGGCTATCCGTTCCGCTTCGACCGCTCCTCGATGTCGATCGAGATGGCGAAGCAGGGCGGCGGCCTTGCGCTCGACAGCGTGATGCTGTGCCTGCCGGAGCTGATGCGGGGCGAACTCGTGCCGTTCTCGACCGACTATCCGGTGGTGGAGTTCCAGGGCTACTGGCTGGTGTGCCCGCCGCGGCATCTCAACCGCCGCATCGTCGCCCGCTTCGCGGACTGGCTCGCCGCGGCCTGCGCCGCGCACGAAGCGCAGGCGCGGGCGTTCCTCGCCTCCCTCGGCTGCGCGTTCCGGCCCGGGCGTCTGACGGAGATGACGCGCGGCGGCCCTCAGTAGATCGTCAGCGCCGGGACGTAGGACATCAGAAGCAGCACGGCGAGCGCCACGAGGTAGAACGGCGCCAGCGACCGCACCACTGCGCCGACGCCCACCCCGGCGATCGCCGCCGAGATGAACAGCGTCGTTCCGACCGGCGGGGTGTAGAGGCCGATCGAGAGGTTGACGACCATCATGAGCCCAAGCTGCACTGGGTCGAGCCCGATCGCCTGGCCGATCGCCACGAACAGCGGCCCCAGCAGCAGGATCGCCGCCGGCAGGTCGAGAAACGCGCCGACCACCAGCATCACGACGTTGAGGGCGAGGATCACCATCCACGGCTCCGAGAACGCGCCGATCATGAAGGCGGTCAGCGCCTGCGGCGCGCGTTCGGCGGTCAGCACCCACTGGATGGTGGAGGACGCCATGATGATCAGCATCACCGCGCCGGTCATCAGGGCGGTCTCAACCGCCGCGTCCCAGATCGTCCGCAGCGTGAGGTCGCGATAGACCGCGCCGCTGACCAGCAGCGCGTAGGCCACCGCCATCACGCTGACCTCGGTCGGGGTGGCGACGCCGAAGCGCAGCGTGCCGATGACGAAAACCGGCATGAGCAGCGCGGGCAGCGCGATCAGGATCTGGCTGCGAAAGGCCCGCAAGCCGCCGGCGAGCGGCGAGCGCGGCAGGTTCCGCCGGCGCGCCACCCACCACACGGCGGCGAACATGCCGACGCCGAGCAGCACCCCGGGCAGGATCCCCGCCACGAACAGGTCCACGATCGATACGTTCGCGACCAGCCCGTAGAGGATCAGCGGGATCGACGGCGGGATCAGCACGGAGATGGTGGACGAGGCCGAGTTGATCGCCGCCGCGAAGCCGCCGGGATAGCCCTCCTGCTTCTGCACCGGGATCAGCGCGTTGCCGAGCGCCGTCGCGTCGGCCACCGCCGAACCCGAGACGCCGCCGAACATCACCGACCCGATGATCGACACCTGCCCAAGCCCGCCCTTCATGTGACCGACCAGAAGCCGCGCGATCGTGACGAGATAGACGCCGAACCGGCCCGACATCATCAGGCTGCCCGCCAGAATGAAGAACGGAATCGCCAGCATCGGAAAGCTCTGCGTCGGCGTATAGAGGCGCTGCGCGATCACCGCGAGCGGCTTGCCGTCGAGCAGCAGCGCGGCGGCCACGCCGCCCAGCATGGCGTGGCCCACCGGCACGGCGAAGGCCATCAGCAGCAGAAAGCCCCAGATCAGCGGCGCGGTCATGGCGTCTTTCCCTTCAGCTCAGACTGGCTCTGGCCGGATCCCGCAGGGGCGCGTCGCCGCCCGCGACGAGGCGCAGCGCGGTCAGCGCCGCGATCACGCCCATGCCGCCGAAGGCGTAGACGAGGCTCGCATAGCCCCAGATCTGCCGGACCCCGAGCGTCGACAGGGTCTGGAACTGCGCGGCCTTCAGGATCGGCCGGCTGGACTGCAGGACGCCGAGGCAGATCGCGAGGACCGCGAGCTGCGCCGCGATGGCGAGCAGCCGCGCGGTCCCCGCGCCGGCAAGCTCGGGAACCAGCGTCACGGTGATGTTGCGACCGCGCGCCGCGGCGATCACCACGCCGCCGGCGACCAGCCAGGGCAGAAGCAGGGCGTGGATCTCGTAGGCCCAGGCGATGCCGGAGCCGAAGGCGTAGCGCAGCACGACGTTGGTCAGCAGCGCCGCGAACATGACGCCGAGGCAGCTGACGGCGATCAGGCGGCCGCTCCAGTCGAGCAGGCCCACGGCCCCGTCGCTCAGGCGAAGCAAGGGGGACCGCGCCCCCCTCGCGTCGCCGCGCGGGGCCTCGCGGTCCTCCTGCCCCATCACTGCCCCGCGGCTTCGCGCAGCGCGGCGACCAGTTCCGGGAAGTCCGCGGCGTAGGCGTCGTAGACCGACGACGTCGCAGCGACGAAGGCGGCCTTGTCGGCTTCGGCGAACGTCACGCCCTCGGCCTCCATCTTCGGGCGCAGCTCGGTCTCGGCCGCCAGCGACAGCTTGCGCTGCATCTCTCCGGCCTCCGCCGTGGCCGACAGGGCGCAGGCCTGCGTCGCCTCGTCGAGACCCGACCACCATGCGAGGCCCGCGACCACCGGGGTCGACTCGTACTTGTGACCGGTCAGGGTGATGTACGGCGTGATCTCGTGGATCTTGGAGGAGTAGATGTTCGTGAGCGGGTTCTCCTGCCCGTCGAACACGCCGGACTGCAGCGCGGTCGGCAGTTCGGAGAAGGCGAGCGGCGCTGGCGCGGCGCCCAGCGCCTCGAAGATCGCGACGGTCATCTGGTCGGGGGGCGTGCGGATCTTCATGCCCGACACGTCGCCCGGCGCCGGCACGTTCTTGGAGACGTGGCTGACATGGCGGATGCCGTTGTCCCAGAACCCGAGAACCTTGAGGCCGGCCTGCTGCGCGCGGGCGTCCAGCATCACGCCAACCTCGCCGTCCAGCAGCTTCCACGCGGCGGGCAGGTCGGCGAACAGGAACGGCAGGCCGAGCAGGCCGATCTCCGGAACCATCTGGGACATGGCGCCCTGGCTGTTCGCCGTCACCTGCATCACGCCCGCCACGGTCGAGGTCAGCATCTCCACGTCGTCGCCCATGGTGGCGGACGGCGCGACGTTGACGCTGTGCGCGCCGCCGGTGCAGGCGGCGAAGAGCTCGGCCCACCGCTCGGCGGCGACGTAGCGCGGGTTTCCTGGGTTGGCGCCGTGGCCGAAGATGACCTCGGCGGCGGGCGCGGCGCCCGCGGCGAAAGCGCCCGCGACGGCGAGCGCGATGAACGACGTCTTCATGTCTTCCTCCTGGTGATCTTGTTCTTTCGTCGGTCGTCTCAGTGGATCAGCGAGCCGCCGTTCACGTCGACCTCGGTTCCGGTGCAGTAGGACGAGAGGTCCGAGGCGAGAAACAGCGCGCAACCCGCGACGTCGGACGCCTCGCCGGCGCGGCCCATCGGGATGCCGGCGAGAACCTGCGCCCGCATCTCCGCCGTCAGCTTTCCGGCGGTGATGTCGGTGTCTATGAAGCCGGGGCAGATCGCGTTGACGCGCACGCCGTCCGGCGCAAGCTCGCGCGCCATCGCCTTGGTCAGGCCCAGCACGCCGGCCTTGGCGGCGGAATAGTGCGGGCCGCCGAAGATGCCGCCGCCGCGCTGGGCGCTGACGGAGGACATGTTGACGATGCCGCCCGCGCCGCGCGCGCGCATGCCGGGGATGACGGCCTGGCTCATGTAGAGCGTGCCGCGCAGGTTCACGTCCAGCACCGCCTCGTAGTTCCCGGGCGCGATGTCCATCAGCCTGAGCGGCTGGGTTATGCCGGCGTTGTTCACCAGCACGTCGATGCGGCCCCAGCGGCCTTCGAGGTCCGCCGCGACGGCCTTGCAGGCGTCGGGGTCGGTCACGTCGCAGGCGAGGCCGACATGGCCCGCGCCCAGATCGGCCGCCGCCGCCTGCGCCGCCGCGGCGTCGAGGTCCAGGATCGAGACCGTCGCCCCGTGCTCGGCGAAGAGCCGCGCGGTCGCCTTGCCGAGCCCGCGCGCCGAGGCGGCGCCGGTGATCACGGCGAACTTGCCTTCCAGAAGGCCCATGCCTTCCTCCCTTGATTGTAACGGTCCGTTCCGCCGGCCGTCAGAGCCAGCCCTTGATCCGTTCGGCGAACTTCTCGACGGTCAGGCCGTACATGTCGTGCAGCGTCGGCAGCGCGCCGGCCTCGAGAAACTCGTCCGGCAGGCCGATCATGCGGAAGGTCGGCGCGACGCCATTGGTCAGCAGCGCGGCGGCCACCGCCTCGCCCAGGCCGCCGACGACGGTGTGGTTCTCGGCCGTCACCACCAGACGCCCGCCGCGCCCCGCCTCCGCGAGGATGGTCGCCACGTCCAGCGGCTTGATCGTGGGGACGTGCAGCACCCCCATGTCCACCCCGTCGGCCGCGAGCCGTTCGGCGGCGTCGAGCGCGCGCATGGTCATGAAGCCGGTCGCGATCACCAGCGCGTCGCGCCCGTCGCGGATCAGCTGCGCGCGGCCCAGTTCGAAGCGGTAGTCGGGCTTCCAGCGCGTCAGCACCTTCGGCACCCGGCCCCGTGGAAGGCGGGCGTAGGCCGGCCCGTCATGGGCGGCCATCGCGGCCACCATGCCGGCCACGTCGTCGGCGCAGCAGGGGTCGACGATGGTCATGTTCGGCAGGCCGCGGAAGATCGCCAGATCCTCGGTCGCCTGATGGCTGGGGCCGTAGCCGGTGGTCAGGCCCGGCAGGGCGCAGATGATGCGGACCGGCAGGTTCTCCTCGGCGATCTGCATCGCGATGAAGTCGTAGGCGCGGCGCGAGGCGAACACGGCGTAGGTGGTGGCGAAGGGCATGAACCCCTCGCGCGCCAGCCCCGCGGCGGCGGACATCAGCAGCGCCTCGGCCATGCCCATCTGATAGAACCGCTCGGGCATCGCCTGCGCGAAAACGTGCAGGTCGGTGTATTTCGCAAGGTCCGCGCTCAGACCGACGATGCGCTCGTCCTCGCGGGCCGCGGCGACCAGCGCGTGGCCGAAGGGCGCCGCCACGGTGTCGTAGCCTTCGGCGTCGAGCGAGGCGATCATGGCCGAGGTGCGCGCCGGCTTGCCGTCGGGGTCGAGCTTCACGGTGCGCGGCTCGTGCTTGCGGGCCATCGAGGCGAGGGTCATTCCGGGCGTCCTTCTTCCAGCACCGCGAGCGCCTTCGCCCATTCGTCCGCCTCGACCCGCACGAAATGCATGATCTCCCGGTCCTCGAGGAACGGCACGCCCTTGCACATCCGGGTGTCGAAGATGATCGCGCGCGGCTTCGGCTCGGTCGCCGCGCGGGCGGCGTCGAGGGCCGCCGCCACCGCGGGCAGGTCGTTGCCGTCGACCCGCTGGCAGCGCCAGCCGAACGCCTCCCACTTCTCCTTCAGCGGCTCGGCGCACAGCATCTCGGTCGAGGGGCCGTCGGCCTGCTGGTTGTTGAAGTCGATCAGGCAAACGAGGTTGTCGAGCCGGTGGTGGGCCGCGCCCATCGCCGCCTCCCAGGTCGAGCCCTCGCCCAGCTCCCCATCCGACATCAGGTTGTAGACGAAGGCGGGGTTCTTCTTCCGCTTCAGCCCCAGCGCCATGCCCACCGCGACGCCGAGGCCGTGGCCGAGCGAGCCGCCGGTGATCTCCATGCCCGGCGTGTAGGACGCCATGCCCGACATCGGCATGCGGCTGTCGTCCATGCCATAGGTGTCCAGCTCCTCCTCCGGCAGGATCCCGGCCTCCATCAGCGCCGCATAGAGCGCGATCGCGTAGTGGCCGATGGACAGCAGGAACCGGTCGCGCCCCTCCCACTCCGGATCCTCGGGGCGGTATTCGAGGGCGTGGAAGTAGGCGGCGGCGAGCACGTCGGCGATCCCGAGCGCCTGGCCGATGTAGCCCTGGCCCTGCACAGCGCCCATCCGCAGCGCCGTGCGCCGGATGTTCCAGGCGCGCCGCGCCAGCGACACGTTCGCGGTCGCGTGCGGCCGATCATGCGCTGTCATCGTCTCCCTCCCCCTGGGTTCTGCGCCCGTCGGAGGTGAGCGATAGCACCGCCAGGCGGCCGCTGACCCTTGCGAAAATTGAAAGAGATGTTCAGCTCAGCTTCACGATCCGCTCTGCGCTGGGCTTGTTGTCTATATGCTTCAAAAGCTTGTCGCCAATGCGCCGTTGCGCGGCGGGTCGGGTCGCGTCGCAGACGCCTCTTTCGACCCGACGCGGCTTCCGCCAAGCATCCGTAGCGACCGCCGACGCGCGCGGCCCGAAGGAGCCCCCATGCCCGACATCCGCAGAATGGCCGACGCCATCCGCTTTCTCTCCATCGACGCCATCCTGAACGCCGGCGAGGGCCATCAGGGCGTGCCGCTGGGCATGGCCGAGATCGCCGCGACCCTCTACGCCCGCCACCTTAAGGCCGATCCGGCCGACCCGCTCTGGCCCGACCGCGACCGGGTGGTGCTGTCGAACGGCCACGGCTCGATGCTGCTCTACGCGCTGCTGCACCTGTCGGGCTATCCGCATGTGACGACCGAGGCGCTGCGCGGCTTCCGCAAGCTCGGCTCGGTCTGCGCCGGGCATCCCGAGATCGAGCAGCATGCCGGCATCGAGATCACCACCGGCCTGCTGGGGCAGGGGATCGCCTGCGCCGTCGGCATGGCCGTGGCCGAGGCTCGGCTGGCGGCGCGGTTCGGGCCGGAGCTAGTGGACCACCGCACCTGGGCCTTCGTCGGCGACGGCTGCCTGCAGGAGGGGATCGGGCAGGAGGCGATCAGCCTCGCCGGCCATCTGCGGCTGGGCAAGCTGACCTTCCTGTGGGACGACAACCACATCACCGACGACGGCGACACGGCGCTGTCGATCAGCGAGGACACGCCAGCCCGCTTCCGCGCCGCCAACTGGCATGTCGAGGAGGTGGACGGGCATGACGTCGACGCCGTCTCGGCCGCCATCGCGGCGGCCAAGGGCGATCCGCGGCCGTCGCTGATCGCCTGCCGCACGACCATCGCGCGGGGCCTGCCGCGGCTGGAGGGTCGGCGCGGCGGCCACAGCGCGCCGCTGACGCCCGTGGACGCGGCCGAGGCGCGGGCGGCGCGCGACTGGCCGCACCCGCCGTTCCATGTCCCGCAGGAGGTGCTGTCGGACTGGCGCGGCGCGTTGGCCGGCGGGGCCGGGGCCCGCACGGGCTGGGCTGAGCGGCTGGCGGCGCATCCCGATGCGGCCGAGTTCCGCCGCTGGACGGCGGGCGATCCGCCGGCCGACTGGCCGCGCGTCGCGGCGGCGCTGGCCGAGGCCGCGGCGGCCGTCGCCGAACCGCGCCCGACCATCGCCGCCTCCGGCGACGTCTGCGACGCGCTGGCGGGCGCGCTGCCGGAGACGATGGTGCTGTGCGCCGATCTGGAGGCGCCGACCAACCACAAGCGCGGCCGCGCCGCCTTCACCGCCGGGGATCGCGCGGGGAGCTACGTCCACTGCGGCGTGCGCGAGCACCTCATGGGCGCGATGACGGACGGCATCGCCGCCCATGGCGGTCTCAGGCCGATCAACGTGACCTACCTCGCCTTCGCAGACTACGAGCGCCCGGCGATGCGCATGGCCGCGCTCATGGGTCTGCCCGCGCTGTTCGTGTTCAGTCACGACTCGATCGGCGTCGGCTCTAACGGTCCGACGCATCAGCCGGTCGAGATCCTGGCGAGCTTCCGCGCCATGCCCGACATGCGCGTGTTCCGCCCGGCCGATGCGGTCGAGACGGCGGAGGCGTGGGAGATCGCGCTCGACCATCGCACGGGGCCGACCATGCTGGCGCTCTCGCGTCAGGCGACGGCGCCGGTGCGACTGGCGGCGGGCGAGAACCGCAGCCGCCGCGGCGCCTATGTGCTGGCCGAGGCGGACGGGCCGCGCGCGGCGACGATCCTCGCCACCGGCGCCGAGGTCGCGCTGGCGATGGGGGCGCGGCGGAACCTCGCGGCGCAGGGCGTGGCCGCAGCGGTGGTTTCGATGCCCTGCTGGGAGATCTTCGAGGCGCAGGACGCCGAGTATCGCGCGCGTGTTCTGGGAGACGCCCCGCGCATCGGCGTCGAGGCGGCGCTGTCCTTCGGCTGGGAGCGCTGGCTGCGCCAGGGCGACCGCTTCATCGGCATGACGGGCTTCGGGGCCTCCGCGCGCGCGGAGGTGCTCTACGAGCATTTCGGGATCACTGTCGATCGGATCGTCGGCGCCGTGCTGGAGGCGACGCCAGGCGGCTGACCGCCCGGACCCGGGCGCCCGTTTCCGGCAGGTCGGGCTGCGCGGCCCGCGACGTTGTCAGCCGCCGTTCACGACCGGCTCAAACCCCGCCGCGGCGTGCTCGGCAGCGCCCTGACCGCGAGGCGCCCGCCCTCTGGCCGGCGCTGACGATGGCTCGAACGCCATGCGTGGAGACTTGCGGACCTGCCTTCGCGCATCGGCGCCGAGTGTGGACGGCAACTTCGCCGGAGCCTGCGGAGGAGGCCTGCGTCGGCGCCGCCGAGGCGTTCGCAAGGGGGAGGCGGCCAGGCCGCCTGACGGCGTCGGCCGAGCCTTCGGAGCCGGGGATCATGCGCGCGGCCGACGGTTTCCGCGCGGTCATCGGTGACCGGCCGCAACGCCGAGCGGCGTCATGAGGCGTTGATGTTGTGCGATGAGGGAGACCGCGCTCCGGCGCCGGTCAGCCCGTCCCGGCCTCGCGCCGCGGTTTCGCGGCGCGAAAGGCGGTCAGTCCTGCGGCTGACCGTCCGGTTCCATGCCTGACGCGGAAAGCATCGCGGCGATGGGCGGCACCCGCCGCATGTCGGCGCGAAGGCGGTTCGGCGCGTCTGCGTCCAGCGCGGCGTCGAGCCTTGCGTGGGTGTCGCGCCAGCTGGGAAGCGCGGCCTCCAGAAGCGCCACGCCCTCGGCGGTGATCCGGACGCGGCGGCTTCGCCTGTCCGCCCTGTCAGCCTCGACGCCCACGAGTCCGCGGCGCTGGAGCGGCTTGAGGGCGGCGGTGAGCGATGTGCGATCCATGGCGAGAAAGGGCGCGAGCTCGCCGATCGTGGGCGGCTCGGGGCGGTTGAGCGCCATCAGCAGCGAGAACTGCCCGTTGCTCAGGCCGTAGGGTTTCAGCGCCTTGTCGAACAGCCGCGCCAGCGCGCGCGCCGCCCGCTGCGCATGCAGGCACAGACAAGTCTGGGCGACATGGGCGACGATGTCGCGGTCGAGCGGCTTCACGGTGGACTCCATCATGATAAGTTGATATCAACTGTTTTGAGCGGGCTCAACTCCGTCCCAAGGCGGAATGTCGGAAAGCCCGGCGATCGACAACCGTTCGGGAGATGCGGCGACATGATGAAACCTCAATTCTATCTGTTCTTCAGAGGCGACTGCCATGCGGCCATGACGCATTACGCCGACACGCTCGGCGGCACGATCGAGGGCGTTTTCCTGAACAGGGACGCGCCCGCGACGGAAGACCGCATGCCCGGCGGCGACGCGCTGGTCATGAACCTCGTCCTGCGGCTGGGCGACACGCTGATGATGGCCTCGGACAACTCCGACGCGACATACGAGCCGCCGCAGGGCTTCCGCATCCAGATCGAGGCGCCCTCGCTGGCGGAGTTCGAGCGGGTGTTCGCGGCGCTGGCGGACGGGGCCTCCGCCATCGCCATGCCGCCCGGCGAGACCTTCTGGGCCGAGCGCTTCGCCATGTTCACCGACAGGTTCGGCACGCCATGGATGCTGAATTTCACCGGGTCGAAGGCGCAGGCGGAGGGGAGGGCGCCGTGATCTTCAAGTCCAGGGTGCGCACCTGCCTGTGGTTCGAGAAAGGCGGATTGGAGGCGGCGACGTTCTATGTCGGCCTGCTTCCCGACAGCGGGATCGACGCGGTCCACGAGCAGGGCAGTCCCGACGATCCGATGGTCGTCGAATTCACGATCCACGGCGCACCGATGATGATTCTCACGACCGGGACGCATGTCGAGCCATCGCCGGCGGCATCCATCAGCGTGCTGACCAAAGACCAGCCCGAGACCGACCGGCTGTGGGCGGCGCTGCTCCGCGACGGCGGCCGCGAAGGCCGATGCGGCTGGATCGCGGACCGATACGGCGTCTCGTGGCAGATCATCCCGGAGGCGCTTCCCCGGCTGCTCGGCGCGCCCGACGCCGCCGCCGCCGCCCGCGTACGACAGGCGATGATGGCGATGGGCAAGATCGACATCGCAGAGCTCGAAAGGGCGCTCGGCCGGTCCTGAGGAAGCAGCGGCGGGTGGCCGCTCCGCCGCTGCGGCTCTGCCGGACCAGGTCCCGCCACAAGGTTCGCAGCAGTCCCGAAGCAGGATGAGGTCGCCCCGGATCACGCCGCCCTCGGCGCGCATCCGGCCGGGCGCCCGGGAGAAGGTCGCGTCGGCGTCGACGCCCTTTCCCACGGTCATGCCGGGTGCGGCGGGCATGAGGGTCGGCGGCGCGCTCGGGATGGTCTCGGGCGCGCTGGCGGAGCCCGCCTCCCCCGCCATCAGCGCCGCCGTCGGTGAGCCGGGGGCGGCGTTGGCGTCGGTGATGGGCGGCGTCCGGCGCCTTGCGGCGAGATCGGCGGCGGGCGGCGCGCCCGGGCTTCCGGGCGCCTCGACGAGATCGAAGACGCCGTCCGTGATCTGGAGGGCGCAGCGGCCCGGCGCCGCCAAGGACGACGCCCCGGCGACGCGCCTCTAGAGCACGTACCGGGAGAGGTCGGTGGAGCGGGCGAGGTCGCTCAGCCGGCTCTCGACATAGGCGCGGTCGACCGAAACCGGCTCGCCGGCGCGGTCCGGCGCGACGAAGGACAGCTCCTCGAACACCCGCTCCAGCACCGTGTGCAACCGCCGCGCGCCGATGTTCTCCACCGAGGCGTTGACCTCCGCCGCGATGGCGGCCAGCGCCGCCACCCCGTCCTCGGTGAAGCTCACCGTCACGCCCTCGGTCTGGAGCAGCGCCGAATACTGCTTGGTCAGCGCGTTGTCGGGCTCGCTGAGGATGGCGATGAAATCCGCCTCCGTCAGCGGTTTCAGCTCCACGCGGATCGGCAGCCGGCCCTGAAGCTCCGGCAGCAGGTCCGAAGGCTTCGAGACGTGGAAGGCGCCCGAGGCGATGAACAGGATGTGGTCGGTGCGCACCGGCCCGTGCTTGGTGGCGACGGTGGTGCCCTCGATCAGCGGCAGCAGGTCGCGCTGCACGCCCTCGCGGCTGACGTCGGCGCCGCGCGCGCCCTCGCGCGCGCACACCTTGTCGATCTCGTCGAGGAAAACGATCCCGTCCGCCTCCACGCTCGCCACCGCGTCGCGGGTGATCTGCTCCTGGTCCACCAGCTTGTCGGCCTCCTCGGCGACCAGCACCGGGTAGCTTTCGACCACCTTCATCTTGCGCCGCTTCGTGCGCCCGGAGAACGCCTTGCCGAACAGGTCGCCGATGTTGACCATGCCCATGCCCGCCTGCTGGCCCGGCAGGTCGAGCATCCCCCCCAGCGGGTTGGTCGCGTCGGCGACCTCGATCTCCACCTCCTTGTCGTCGAGCAGCCCGTCGCGGAGCTTGCGGCGAAAACTGTCCCTGGTCGCCTGCGAGGCGTTCTGCCCGACGATGGCGGCCAGCACCCGCTCCTCCGCCGCCGCATGGGCCTGCGCCTGCACCGAGGCGCGGCCCTTCTCGCGCTGCATGACGATGGCGGCCTCGACGAGATCGCGCACGATCTGGTCCACGTCGCGGCCGACATAGCCGACCTCGGTGAACTTGGTCGCCTCGACCTTCACGAAGGGCGCGTCGGCGAGCTTGGCGAGGCGGCGGCTGATCTCGGTCTTGCCGACGCCTGTCGGGCCGATCATCAGGATGTTCTTGGGAAACACCTCGTTGCGGATGTCGTCGGGCAGCCGCCGCCGCCGCCAGCGCGTGCGCAGCGCCACCGCGACGGCCCGCTTGGCGTCCGCCTGGCCGATGATGAAGCGGTCGAGTTCGGAGACGATCTCGCGCGGGGTGAGGTCGGTCATCGGGTCTCCCCAGTCCTGTCAGTGCGTCGGTCGTCCAGCCCGCCCGCCCAGGGCGGCAGCCGGTCCTTTCCCGGAAAATCCGGCAGCATGTCCATCAGGCCCGCGCGCAGCCGCGCCCAGCCCGAGCCGATGGCGACGATGAAGCCGCCGAGCGCGACCAGCGCCGCGGCCTGCGGCAGCGGGCCGACGCCGTCGCCCACCGTCGCCCGCGCCAGCACCCACAGCCACGCGAGCGAGGCGGTGAGGAACGAGCGCCGGTCGATCACCAGCGCCACGACCGTCATCGCGAGCACCGCCAGCCCCAGCCCCGCCTGCCCCCACGGCGCGCCGAGCCCGACGACGCTCACCGCCAGCGTGTTCACGATCGCAGCAGCCGCCACCAGATGCAGCCAGAAGGCGCAGAGGTTCAGCCGCGTCACCCGGTGCGGGTCGGCCGTGTCGAAGGCCATCGCGGCGGCGAAGACGGCCAGGCCGTAGCCGAGCGTCGCCAGCCCGGCGGCCCCGGCGCCGAGGTCGAAGAGGTCCGCCAGCCGCACGCCCCCCTGCGACAGCCGCATCGGGTCGAACATGCCGGCGAGCGTCATCACCGCGCCGAAACCCGCGACCGCCATCAGGAACAGCGCGAAGGGCAGGCGGAAGCGCAGGTGGAACAGTCCCGCGCCGAGAACGCCCCCCGCACAGCCGGCGCCGAAGACGATCCGCGCCGCGCTCCCGTCCTCGAACATCCGCCCCAGCTCGCCCGGCGGCGTGGCCTCGAACATCCAGTTCAGCGCCGCCGTCCCCGCAACGCCCGCCGCCGGCGCCGCGACGCCGAACGCGAGCAGCAGGCTGGGCAGCGCCATCCGACGGCGACGGGTGAGGTATTCCGCCGCGATCCACGCCGCGGAGATGGCCGCGAGCTGGGGCGCGGTCTCCCCCACGCCCGAGGCCAGCGCCCACAGCCACACGCCCGCGCCGAGCAGCGCCACGCCGAGCGCGACGAACACCTCGCCCATGCCGCGGAACAGCTCGAACGGCTCCTCGTCGGGGCCGATCGCCGCGCGCCGGCCCGAGCGCGCCTCCGCCAGCGCCGCCAGCCGGCTCGCCTGCCGCTCGTCGAGCACGCCGGCCGCCACCGCGGCGCGCAGGTCGGCTGCCGCAACTGCGGCGTGAGCGCGCCCCGCCGCGTCCGCGCCCGTAGCCGCCGCGCCCGCGGCGCTAAATCCCTCCGCGGCGCCGCCGGCCATCAGCCGCCGCTCTCGGCCGGGGCGATGCTCTCCACCGTCAGCGAGCCGTTGGTGTAGACGCAGATCGAGGCGGCGATCTCCATCGCCCGGCGCGCGATGGCCTCGGCGTCCATCTCGCCGTCATAAAGCGCCAGCGCCGCCGCCAGCGCGTAGCTGCCGCCCGAGCCGATGGCCGCCACGCCGCCGTCGGGCTCCAGCACGTCGCCGGAGCCGGTGATCACCAGCAGGTCGGTCCCGTCGCTCACGATCAGCATGGCCTCGAGGTTGCGCAGATACTTGTCGGTGCGCCAGTCCTTCGCCAGCTCGACAGCGGCGCGGCGCAGCTGGCCCGGCGCGGCCTCCAGCTTCTTCTCCAGCCGCTCGAACAGGGTGAAGGCGTCGGCGGTCGAGCCGGCGAAGCCCGCCACCACGTCCCGCCCGCCGGGGCTGAGCCGCCGCACCTTGCGCGCCGTCGCCTTGATCACGGTCTGGCCCAGGCTCACCTGGCCGTCGCCCGCCACCACCACGCGCCCGCCCTTGGCGACGCCGATGATCGTCGTGCCATGCCAGCCCGCCGCGCCGCCGTCTCTCTCGCCCTGCATGGTCCCTCCGTCGCAGCCCGGTCCGCCGCCTCAGCCTGCGCCCCAGCTTGCGCCCTGGGCCGCCTTCGCGGCGCGCCGCGTCCTTCGCGGGCCGCACATAAGGCCGGCGCGCGCCGCGCGCCATCCCCCGCCGCCGCGGCCGCCCGCGCCCGAACCGGCGACGAGGGCGAATGATGCGTTGCCGCGATGGCGCGACCGCGTGTAAAGTCTGCGCGCCAAGCGTCTGGGGATCGTCATGAAACTCGCTGCCACCGCCGCCGTCGCGGCCCTGCTTCTCGCCGGCTGCGCCTCCGAGCCGGCCGATCCGTGGATCGCCTACGCCTCGACCGCGGCCGACGCGCAGGCCGGCGCAAGCGCCGAGATCGCCGCGCATTACAGCCTCGGGGAGGAGTGCGCCGTCTCCGCGCCGGTCCTCGAGATCGTCGAGCCCGGCGCGCTCGGCGTCGCGAGCCTCGGCTCGGTCGCGCGCACCTTCAGCGCCCCCGACGCGCCCTGCGACGGGACCGAGGCGCAGGCCTCGGCGGTGTTCTACGACGCCGCCGCCGGCGTCTCGGGCGTCGACACGGTCGTCTATCGCGAGCTGACCGGCGGAGCGCGGCCGGACGTGGTGCACACCGTCTCGGTGCGCGTGCGCTGAGCGGCCGTCGCGGCGTGGGCGGGGCGGGCGCTTGACCCGTCCGCTGACCTCGGCGACCCTTTTCCAACCCTGACCGGAGCGCCCGCAGTGCAGTGCTTCTTCGTCCACATCACCTGCAGGCTGGGCCGCACCTACGAGGTCGCCGCCAAGCTCGCCGACCGCGAGATCGCGTCCGAGATCCACTCCATCTCCGGCGAGTACGACCTGCTGGCGAAGTTCTACCTCGCGCCGGGAGAGGACGTCGGCCGCTTCATCGCCGAGAACCTCCACGACGTCGACGGCGTGGAGCGCACCGTGACGACGATCACCTTCAAGGCGTTCTGAGGGGCGGGTTGGCGCACGAAGCGGCCTTTGGCCTGCGGCGCCCCCTGGGCGATGAGGGCCGCGCCCTCCCTTGGGGGAGGGAGGGCGCGGCGCGTGCTGGTCGCACGGGCCAAGGGGCGAGCGATGCGCCGTCAGGCCGACGACCGCCTCCCGCGCACAACGGATGCTGATGCGCCAAACCTTGCTCCAACCTAGGCCCGTGCGGCCAGCACTGGCCGCGCCCTCCTGCCGGGGCTCCGGCCGTTCGCCGCTGAAATCCCTCCACTGGAGGGATTTCCGGGCGCGGCTCACCCCCCAGCGAAGGCGCGGCCCTCATCGCTCAGGGGGCCCCGCCGTCGCGCTTCGGCGCTCTCGCGGACTGTCGCCGCAACCGCCCCCACCCCCTCTGATGCGGGCGAAAACGGGGAAACTGCGAAAGGGGAGTCCTCAGCCCGGAACTCCGGCGACGCCATGAAACTCGGCCGATTTCCAGAGCGCCGTCCTCAGCGGCCTGACGACGCTCGCGAAGGCCGAGCACAGCTTGACCGCAGCGGGGCGGCGCGAGCTTGCTCCTCCTGTCCCCGCGCAGTCCTCAGACCAGCGTCTCCTTGACCGCCGTCAGCTTCACGTCGGGGTGGTCGCGCACGACGCGGTCGAGGTCCCATTGCAGGCGGGTCATGTAGACCGGATCGCCGTCATGGTCCTCGGCCATGTGGCCGCGGTTGGCGCCGATGAAGGCCTCGACCTTCTCCTTCGGCCCCGAGATCCAGCGCGCGCCGTTGAACTGGGTCGGCTCCAGCCGCACAGGCAGCCCGTATTCCTCCTTGATGCGCGACGCGATCACGTCGAACTGCAGCGCGCCGACGACGCCGACGATCCAGCCCGAGCCGAGCATCGGCTTGAAGAGCTTGGCCGCGCCTTCTTCCGCGAGCTGGGTCAGCGCCTTCTCCAGGTGCTTGGCCTTCATCGGGTCGGCGGCGCGCACGTTCTGAAGCAGTTCCGGCGCGAAGGCGGGGATGCCGGTGAAGCGCAGATCCTCGCCCTCGGTCAGCGCGTCGCCGATGCGCAGCTGGCCGTGGTTGGGGATGCCGATGATGTCGCCGGCCCAGGCGTCCTCGGTGATCTCGCGGTCGCTGGCGAGGAACATCACCGGCGAGGCGATCGCCATCGGCTTGCCGGAGCGGACGTGCTTGAGCTTCATGCCGCGCAGGAAGTGCCCCGAGCAAAGCCTTACGAACGCTACGCGATCCCGGTGCTTGGGGTCCATGTTCGCCTGCACCTTGAAGACGAAACCTGTCACCTTGTCCTCCGACGCCGCCACGTCGCGCGAGGCTGCGCCGCGGAACTGCGGGGGCGGGGCGTGGTTGGCGACGCCCTGCATCAGCTCCTGCACGCCGAAGGAATTGATCGCCGAGCCGAACCAGATCGGCGTGAGCGTGCCCTCAAGGAAGCTCTGCCGGTCGAAGGGCGGCAGCAGCTCCCGCGCCATCTCGACCTCCTCGCGCAGCCTTGAAAGCTGAGCGGGGGGGATGACCTCCGCGGCCTTCGGGTCGTCGAGCCCGGCGATCTTGATCGACTGCGCGCGGGTGTTGCGGTCGGCGCGGTCCATCAGCTCGATGCGGTTGTTGAGCAGGTCGTAGCAGCCGAGAAAGTCCCGCCCCATGCCGATGGGCCAGCTCGCCGGCGTGACGTCGAGCGCAAGCGCCTCCTGGATCTCGTCGATGATCTCGAAGGTCTCGCGGCTCTCGCGGTCCATCTTGTTGCAGAAGGTGAGGATGGGCAGCTCCCGCAGCCGGCACACCTCGAACAGTTTCCGCGTCTGGCTCTCGACGCCCTTGGCGCCGTCGATGACCATCACCGCCGCGTCCACCGCCGTCAGCGTGCGGTAGGTGTCCTCCGAGAAATCCTCGTGGCCCGGCGTGTCCACGAGGTTGAACCAGCGCCCGTCATATTCGAACGACATGGCGGACGCCGACACCGAGATGCCGCGCTCCTTCTCCATCTTCATGAAGTCCGACCGTGTGCGCCGCGCCTCGCCCTTGGCGCGCACCTGGCCCGCCATCTGGATCGCGCCGCCATAGAGCAGCAGCTTCTCGGTCAGCGTCGTCTTGCCGGCGTCGGGGTGGGAGATGATGGCGAAGGTCCGCCGCCGCGCGACCTCGGGTGGCAGGGCGGGGGCGTTGTGACCGATCATGGGCGCGTCGTCTGGCATGGGCGGGGGTATAGGCGCGCCGCGGCCCGTTGAAAAGCGCCTGCAGGGCGCCCCGGAGGTGGACGGCGCCGCCGCCGGCGCTACACCCCTGCGCGACCGAAACCCGGGAGCGTCCATGAGACTGCCGATCATCGCCGGCCTGCTGATCGCGACGCTCGCCACCTGTGCGGCGCGGGCCATGACCGCGGAGGAGAGAGCCGTCCTCGCGCGTCTGGGCGAGCCGGGCGTCCACGCGGTCATGCGCCACGCGCTCGCTCCCGGCTACTCAGATCCGGCCGACTTTCGGCTCGACGACTGCGCCACCCAGCGCAATCTCGACGCGGCGGGCAGGGCGCAGGCGCAGGCGGCCGGCGACATGCTGCGCGCGGCCGGGGCGCGGATCGACCGTGTGCTGAGTTCGCAGTGGTGCCGCTGTCTTGAGACCGCCCGCCTCATGGCCCTTGGCGCCGTCGAGGAGGCGCCCCCTCTCAACTCGTTCTTCGAGGCGCGCAGCCGCCGCGCGGCGCAGACCGAGGCGACACGGGCGCTGGTCGCGGGGCTTCCCGAGGGGGCGACGGCCCTGCTCGTGACGCATCAGGTCAACGTCGCGGCGCTGGTCGGCGGCGGCGTCCGTTCCGGCGAGATCGTGGTGTTCCGCCTTGGCGTGGACGGCGAGGCGGAGGTTCTGGGCCGCGTGACGCCGCCCGCCGGCTGACCGGCGCGGCCGCATCGCTCCCGCATCGCGCCGCTTCGCCGAGCCCTGCCCCGGGCCGCCGGGGCGGGCTCGTCCGGCGTTTGTCTGGACGCGCCTCGGCTTGCGCCGCAAACTGCCGCTTCCTCCGCACGGAGAGCTCATGGATCAGAAATCGGGATTCTTCCCCCGCGACGACGACGCCGAGCAGGAGCGCCGCCTGCGCGAGACGCGGGTCGGGCCGAAGCTCCGCCGTCGCCGCCGCCAGCTCGACCTGACGCTCAGCCAGGTCGCCGAGCGTTCCGGGTGCTCCGAGAGCATGGTGTCGAAGATCGAGACGATGCGGGTGCACCCGTCGCTCACCCTGCTGCGCCGGCTCGCCGCCGCGCTCGATCTCAACGTCGCGCTGCTTTTCGACGACGCGCCGGCGCATGGCGTGGTGCAGCGCAGCGGCGCGCGCCCGCAACTCGACGGCGACGCGCTGCGCAGCGGCGACGGCGTGATCCTGGAGCGCCTCGCGCCCTACGCCGAGGGCGTCGCGCTGCAGGCCAACATCCACATCCTGCTGCCCGGCGGCGCCTCGGACGGGCTCATCGCCCATGTCGGCGAGGAGATGGGCTATCTGCTGGAGGGCGAGATCGAGCTGGTTGTCGGCGACGAGGTGTTTCGCCTGAAACCGGGCGACTCCTTCCATTTCCGCTCCGAGCGCCCGCACGGGTATCGCAATGTCGGCGAGACGGTGGCGCGGATCCTGTGGGTCAACACGCCGCCCACCTTTTAGGCGCTCGCCCCGCTCGGCGCCCAGCAGGCGCCCGCGCCCGCGCGCGGCGCCGCGCTGCAGGCGGCTGATTTTCAAGAAACTTGACTCTGTGCGCCGCGGCGATCGTTAATCACTCCGAGACCATACGATGGGGAGTCAGGATGCCGGCGTCTCCCGAAGCCGAGATCACCGTCGCGGCGATCCAGTTCGAGCCCGTGATCGGCGCGCTGGAGCGCAACATCGATGCGGGCGTCGCCCTGCTCGAACAGGCGGCGGACGCGGGCGCCCAGCTTGCGGTGCTGCCGGAACTCGCCGACAGCGGCTATGTGTTCGAGACGCGGGCGGAGGCGTTCTCGCTCGCCGCCAGCCCCGCATCCTCGCCGGCGCTCGCCGCCTGGGGCGCGGTGGCGCAGCGGCGGGGCATGCATCTCGTGACCGGCTTCGCCGAGCGCGACGGCCCGTCGCTCTACAACAGCGCCGCCGTGATCGGCCCAGACGGCCTCATCGGCGTCTATCGCAAGACCCATCTGTGGGGCGAGGAGGCGCTGTTCTTCGAGCGCGGCGACCTCGGCTTTCCGGTGTTCCGCACGCCGCTCGGGCGGATCGCGGCGCTGATCTGCTACGACGGCTGGTTTCCCGAGGCCTGGCGGCTCTGCGCCGTGCAGGGGGCCGACATCGTCTGCGTGCCGACCAACTGGGTGCCGATGCCGAGCCAGCCCGACGGCCAGCTCGCCATGAGCAACATCCTGTGCATGGCGGCGGCGCATTCCAACTCGATGTTCGTCGCCGCGGCCTGCCGCACCGGCGTCGAGCGCGGCCAGCCCTTCATCGGCCAGAGCCTGATCGTCAACAACGAGGGCTGGATCCTCGCCGGCCCGGCGGCCGAGACCGGCGACGCCGTGCTGACCGCGCGCGTGAACCTCGCCGAGGCGCGGCGCGGCCGTTCGCTCAACCAGTTCAACCAGCTCCTGCGCGACCGGCGGGAGGATCTCTACGACGCGACCCTCGGGGCTGCGGCGACGCCCGGCTGGCGCTGAGCGCCGGCCCCCACCACCACGGAAAGGACGCTGCGCATGACCTGGAAGACCCAAGCGACCCTCGCCCTGCTCGCCGTCGCCGCGCTCGCCGGCGGCGCCTCGGCGCAGGAGACCGTCAAGATCGGCATTCCCGTAGGCCTCAGCGGCGCCAACAGCGTCGTCGCGCCCTCGGTGGTGCAGTCCTCCGAACTCGCCGCCGAGGAAATCAACGCCGCGGGCGGCATCCTCGGCCGGCAGATCGAGCTGATCGTCGCCGACGACGGCTCGGGCGCGCAGGGCGCCCAGCGCGCCTTCGACAGTCTGGTGTTCCAGAGCGAGGTGGACGTCCTGATCTCCATGGAGACCTCGGCCGCCCGGAACGCCGGCCTGCCGATCGTGAACCGCGGCCGCACGCCCTACATCTACACCTCGTTCTACGAGGGCCGCTCCTGCAGCCCGTGGATGTACGTCAACGCCTGGGTGCCCGAGCAGCAGGTGGCCCCCATCGTCGACCACTTCATGGCGGAGTTCGAGGCCAAGACCTTCTACCTGATCGGCTCCGACTACGCCTTCGGCCGCGGCATGCTCGAATTCACCCGCGCCTATGTCGAGGCCAATGGCGGGACCGTGCTGGGCGAGGACTACCTGCCCATGGACGGCTCCGACTGGACCGCGATCATCTCCAACCTCCGCGCCGCGGCGCCCGACGCGCTGATCACCTCCACCGCCGGCGGCGCACCGAACGTGACGCTCACCAAGCAGCTCCGCGCCGCTGGCGTCGACATCCCCTACGGCAACCTCGCCGTTGACGAGGGCACCGCCAAGGCGATGGGCGCCGACGCGACCGGCATCTTCATCGCGGCCTCCTACCTGACCTCGATCGACAGCGCCGAGAACAAGGCGTTCCTGAGCGCGATGGAGGCTAAGTTCGGCGCCGACCTCAAGACGCCCAACGACCTTAGCGTGCCGCAGTACGAGGCGATCTACGCCTACAAGGCCGCGGCCGAGGCGGCCGGCTCCACGGACGCCGAGGCGGTCATCGACGCGCTCGACGACGTCGCCGTGACCGGGCCGCGCGGCGTGATCCAGATGAACAAGCAGCGCCACGCGCCGCTGACGATGTATCTGGGGCAGGTGCTTGCCGACGGCTCGGTTGAGGTGATCTCCACCTTCGAGAACGTCGACCCCGGCGAGCAGTGCCCGCAGTTCTCCGGCTGACCTCGCTCTGACAGGCCGCCCGGCGCGCGATTGCGCCGGGCGGACGCCGGCCCCTCCTGGCGCGCAGGCGCCGCCCACTCAGACCCCCAAGGCGCGCAGGCGCCGTCACTTCCGCCCCAAGGCGCGCAGGCGCCGCCCCTCGGCCGGGACGCCCCGATGACCATCCTCGCGCTCGACATCGTCACCACGGCGCTGATCCTCTTCGTCGTCGCCGCCGGGCTGATGGTGATTCTCGGCGTCATGAAGCTGATCAACTTCGCCCATGGCGCCTTTCTCACTGTCGGCGGCTACACCGCCATGGTCGTGACCGACGCGGGCCTCTCGCCGTGGCTGGCGGCGCCGGCGGCGCTCGCCTTCGGCTTCGGCGCCGGGCTGCTGATCGAACGGGTGATCGTGCGCCCGCTCTACGACCGGCCGCTCGACGCCATCCTCGCGACATGGGGCCTCGGCATCGTCATCACCCAGCTCATCACGCTGGGTTTCGGGCGCGAGGTGCAGTTCGCCGCGAGCCCGATGACCGGCACGCTGCCGCTCGGCGACACCGAGTATTCCGCGTGGCGGCTGGTCGTCTCCGGCGTCGCACTGGCGGTGGGGGCGGGCCTGACGGCTCTGCTCTACCTCACCCGCTTCGGCCTCAACGCCCGGGCCGTGATCATGAACGAGCCGCTGGCGCGCGGCCTCGGCATCGACAGCGGCCGGGTGCGCGCGACGACCTTCGGCCTCGGCGCCGGGCTCGCCTGCGCCGCCGGCGCGTTGATCACGCCGCTGCTGTCGGTGGACCCGAACATGGGTCTTCCCTGGCTGGTGAACTCCTTCATGCTGGTGCTGGTCTCGGGCGTCTCGATCCCCAGCTTGATGCTCGCCTCGCTGCTGCTGGGCGGCGCGCAGGTGCTCGTCTCCAGCTTCGTAAGCCCGATTCTCGGCGGCATGACCATCGTGGTGCTCGCCGCCGCGCTGCTGCGGATCAACCCGAAGGGCCTGAGCCTTGGTTGAGCCCGCTCCCGTCGCCCGCGCGGCCCGGCCCGCAGCCGAGCGCGCGTCAGGCGCCACGGCCCGCACCCCCGTGCGCAGCGCGTGGCGCAGCGCGCTGGTCGGCTCGGCGCTGGGGCTCGCGGCGGTGGCGGCCGGCCCGTTCCTGCTCGACACCTACACCACCAACATCCTGATCCGGGCGCTGTTTCTCGCCGCCCTCGTGGTGGGCGTGGACATCCTGTGGGGCTACGCCGGCGTGCTGACCTTCGGCCAGTCGGCGTTCTTCGGGGTCGGCGCCTACGCCTGCGCGCTGGTCTTCACCCATTACGGCTTCGGGCCGGGCTGGGCCGTCGGCGCGCTGGCGCTCGGCGTGCTGGGTGCGGCGGGGGTGGCGGCTCTGGTCGGATGGCTCGCCTTCTACCACGGCGCCTCGCCGCTCTACGCCTCGATCATCACGCTCGCGCTGCCCATCGTGCTGGTGCAGGCGATCTTCGCCGGCGGGCGGTTCACCGGCTCCTCCAGCGGGCTCTCGGCGTTCCCGACCTACTACTGGTCGGTCGGGACATGGTTCACCATCGCCGGGGTCTATCTCGTGGCCGTCACCGCCGCGGCGTGGCTGTTCGTGCGCAGCGATTTCGGCCGACTGCTGGTGGCGATCCGCGAGAACGAGGAGCGCTGCGCCTATCTCGGCGTGCCGGTCTCCGGCGTGAAGATCGCGCTGATGGCGGCCTCCGGCGCGGTCGGGGCGGGGGCCGGCTTCGGCTACGCCGCCTTCACCAATGTCGTGGCGCCGGAGCTCGGCGGCTTCCTGCTCGGCACCGAGCTGCTGATCTGGACGGCGCTGGGCGGGCGCGGCACGCTCATCGGGCCGGTGCTGGGGACGCTGGGGATCGACGTGACGGCGTCCTACCTCACCGGCGCGCTGCCGTTTCTGTGGTCGCTGCTGATCGGGATCGCCTTCGTCGCGGTGATCGTGCTGCTGCCGCAGGGCGTCGCGCCGGTGGTCGCCTCCGGTGCGCGGCGGCTGCTGGGGCGCGGGCCGGCGGCCCCGTCGCCGCTTGCGCTGGCGCCCGCGCCGGCGCGCGCCGAGACGCGGGAAGGCGTCGCCGCGCCGCTGAAGGTCGAGAACCTCTCGCGCCGGTACGGCAGCCTCAAGGTGCTCGACGGCGTGAGCTTCGAGGCGCAGGCCGGCGCCATCCTCTCCATCGTCGGGCCTAACGGCGCCGGCAAGACGACGCTGATGCGCTGCCTCTCGGACGGCGGCGAGCGCACCGGCGGCAGGGTCCACGTCAATGGCGTCGAGATCGGCCGCGGCGCGCCGCAGACCGTCGCCGCGCTCGGCGTCGGCCGCAGCTTCCAGAACACCAACCTGTTCGACACGCTGACGGTCGGCGAATGCCTCACGCTCGCCCGCTACAAGCGCGACGGCGCCCGCAAGTTCGCCCGCCGCCTCGCGCTCGACCTGCCCCAGCCGGCGCTCGACATCCTGTCCGCCACCGGGCTGAGCGACCGTCTGGGGCTGGAGACGCGCCACCTCTCCCACGGCATGAAGCGCGGGCTGGAGCTCGCCATGGTGCTGGCCACCGAGCCCGACGTGCTGCTGCTGGACGAGCCGACCGCGGGGCTGACCAAGGCCGAGCGCACCGCCATCGGAGGCGTGCTGGTCGATCTGGCGCGCGCCCACGGCCTCTGCACCCTGCTGATCGAGCACGACCTCGACTTCGTGCGCGAGATCTCCGACCGCGTCGTGGTGCTGCACCAGGGCGAGCTGCTGATGGAGGGCACGGTGGAGGAGGTCGTCGCGTCCGATCTCGTGAAGGCGGTCTACGCCGGCGAGCGGGCGGAGACGGCGCCGTGAACGTCCCGCCCGTCGCCCCCGCTCTGGAGGTCGAGGGCCTCGTCTCGGGCTATGGCGGCGCCATGGTGCTGCGCGGCGTCTCGCTGCGGCTTGCGCCTGGCGAGATCGTCGCCGTGCTCGGCAAGAACGGCATGGGCAAGAGCACGCTCCTCAAGACCGTGATGGGTTTCCTGCCGGCGCGCGAGGGCCGGGTGCGGCTGGGCGGAGAGGACGTCACCGGCCGCGCCCCGCACCTCGTCGCGCGCGCCGGCGTCGCGCACGCGCCGCAGGAGTTCACAATCTTCCAGGATCTGACGGTCGCCGAGAACCTGCGCCTCGGCGTGTCGAGCGACGCCGACTACCGCGCCCGCCTCGGCGCATTGGAAGGCGTGTTCCCGCGGATGCTGGAGCGGCTGCGCCAGCGCGCCGGCACCCTCAGCGGCGGCGAGCAGAAGATGCTGCTGATGAGCCGCGCGCTGCTGGCCCGGCCGAGGGTGATGCTCGTCGACGAGATCAGCGAGGGCCTCCAGCCCACCATGATCGACCGCATGGCCGAGGCGCTGCGCGCCGCGCGCGAGGGCCATGGCGTCGCCATTCTGCTGGTCGAGCAGCACCTCGCCTTCGCGCTGTCGGTGGCCGACCGATACGCCGTGCTGAAGCTTGGCGAGATCATCGAGGAGGGCGCCGCCGGAGACCCCGCCGCCGCCGGCGCGCTGGCGGATCATCTCAAGGTGTAAGGACGATGCGCGGACTCGAGGTCAACACCTACTCGCTCGTCGGCCGCTGCGGCCGCACCGGCGAACTCGGCGCCTGCGTCGCCTCCGCCGTGCCCGCGGTCGGGGCCGTCTGCCTGCGCTTCCTCCCCGGCGTCGGGATCGTCAGCACCCAGTCCTGGGTGAACCCCTATCTCGCCGACGCCGCGCTCGACGCCATGGCCGGCGGCGGCGAGGCCCCGGCGGCGCTGGAGGCCGCGCTCGCCGCGGACGACGCCGCCGGCTTTCGTCAGATCGGCGCCATCGCCGCCGCCGGCCCCGGCGCGGCCTGGACCGGCGCGGGCTGCACCGCCTGGGCCGGCCAGCATCCGGCGGAGAGCTTCGCGGCGCAGGGCAACATGCTGACCGGGCCCGAGGTGATCGCCGCCATGTCCGACGCCTTCGCCGGCGACCCCGCCGCGCCGCTGGAGGAGCGCCTGATGCGCGCGCTGGAGGCCGCGCAGGCCGCCGGCGGCGACCGCCGGGGCCGGCAGGCGGCGGCGCTGATGGTGACGACCGCCGAGAGCTACCCGCGCGTCGACCTGCGCGTGGACGAGCACGCCGCGCCGATAGCTGAGCTGCGCCGCGTGCTGACCGTCGCGACCGCGCAGCTCGCCCCCTTCGTCGCGGGGATGCCCCGGCGCGGCGGCCCGACGACGCCCGCCCCCGACGCGGTGGTGGAGATGCTGCTGCGCTCGCCGCCCGACCGCCCCGCCGGCGGCGGCTCGCGCGACCCCTGACGCGCCCCGGAGCCAGACCATGGATGACGCCGCCGATCCGCTCGACCCCGCCCTTCTGACCGGCCTAGACCTGCCGCCGGAACGGCTGCGCGAGGTCGCCGCCGCCTTCTCGGAGATCCGAGCGGAGATCGACCGCCTGCGCGCCTTCGACCTCGGCGAGACAGCGCCCGCCGTCGTCTTCGCGCCGGAGCGCCAGCGATGAGCGCCGCGGATGCGCCCTGGCGGCTCTCCATCGCCGAGCTGGTGCCGCTGATCCGCGACGGCGCGCTGTCGCCGGTCGACCTGCTGGACGCGTATCTCGAGCGCATCGGCGCGCTGGACGGCGCGCTGCACAGCTTCGTCCACCTCAACGCCCACGCCCGGGCGGCCGCCGAGGCCGCGCAGGCCGAGATCGCCGCGGGGCGCTGGCGCGGGCCGCTCCACGGCGTTCCCATCGGCGTCAAGGACAACCATCTCACCGCCGACATGCCGACGACCGCGGGGGCCCCCGGCGAGGCCTTTCCCCTGCGCGACGCGACCGCCGTGGCGCGGCTGCGCGCGGCGGGCGCGGTGCTGATCGGCAAGACGCGGATGCACCAGTTCGCCTGGGGCATGGAGACGCCGCCGACCGCCAACCCGCGCGACCTCTCGCGCGTGCCCGGCGGCTCCTCGGGCGGTTCCGGCGCAGCGGTGGCGGCCGGTCTCTGCGCCGCCGCGCTCGGCTCCGACACCGGCGGCTCGATCCGCATCCCCGCGAGCCTCTGCGGCTGCGTCGGGCTGAAGCCGACCTTCGGCCTGATCGGGCGCGGAGGGATCGTGCCGCACAGCTGGTCGCTCGACCACGCCGGGCCGCTCGCGGCCTCGGTCGCCGACGCCGCGCTGCTGACCGAGGCGATGGCCGGCCCCGACCCCGACGACCCCGGCTGTGCGGGGCTGGCCGCGCCGGGCCTCGCCGCCGCCGCCGCGCCCGGCGCCTCCGTCGCGGGCCTGCGCGTCGGCGTCTGCCACCGTCACTTCTTCGAAGGGCTGACGCCCGCCGTCGAGCGGGCCGCTGACGCCGCGCTAGCCGCGCTCGTCGCCGCCGGCGCGCGGATCGTGGAGTTCGACGCGCCGGAGCTTTCCGTCGGCCTCGGCGCCATCTTCGCCATCGAGCTGGCGTCCTCCACGGCCTGGCATGACCGGCGGCTGCGCGAGGGCCGCGTCGCGGGCTTCGAGCCCGACGTCCGGCTGCTGGTGGAGATGGGCCGCCTCGTCTCCGGCGCCGACTACCTGCAGGCCGAGCGCTACCGCCGCCGGCTGGGGGAGGTCTTCGCCGCGCGCTTCGCCGACGTCGACGTGGTCGCAGGCCCGACGCTGCCGCTGACGGCCTGGCGCATGGGCGAGCGCAGCGTCGACATCGGCGGCCGGAGCGAGAGCGTGCTGGCGGTCTCGTGGCGGCTGACCTATCCGTGGAACCTGCTGGGCCTGCCGGCGCTCTCGCTGCCCTGCGGCGTCGACGGCGACGGCCTGCCGATCGGCTTCCAGATCGCCGGTCCGGCGTTCGGCGAGGCGGCCGTGCTGCGCGCCGGCGCTGCGCTCGAGGCCGCGCTCGGCGGTCCGATGGCGCGGGGCTGAAACCTCAGAAGGAGCGAGACGGCATGACGCAGGCGCGGACCGAAGGCCCCATCTCCGAACGCGTGGCGGCGCGCCTCGCCGCCATCGCCGCGCGCGAGCCGGTCCTGCGGGCCTACGCGCATCTCGATCCGGACGCCGCGCTTGCGGCCGCGCGCACGCTCGACGCCAGCGGCGACTCCGGCCCGCTCTGCGGCGCCGTCGTCGCGATCAAGGACATCTTCGACACCGCCGACATGCCGACCGGATGCGGCTCGCCCATCCACGCCGGCCGGAGGCCGGGCCGCGACGCCGCCGCCGTCGCCGCCATCCGCGCCGCCGGGGGCGTTATCGTCGGCAAGAGCGTCACCACCGAGTTCGCCTACATGCACCCCGGCCCGACGACGCATCCGCTGAACCCCGCCCACACGCCGGGCGGGTCGTCCAGCGGTTCGGCGGCCTCGGTCGCGGCGGGCGGGGCGGACTACGCCACCGGCACGCAGACCGCGGGATCGATCATCCGCCCCGCCGCCTTCTGCGGCGTCGTCGGCTTCAAGCCGAGCCGCGGCCTCGTCAGCCGCAGCGGCCTCGCGCTCTTCTCCGAGACGCTCGACACCATCGGCGGCTTCGCGCGCGACGTCGCCGGCGCCGCGCGCTTTATCGGCGCCATGGCCGGCCGGCGCGACCTTGTCGAGCTGACGCCGGCCGCCGCAGCCCCCCGCATCGCCGTCGTGCGCGGCGCCGAATGGGGGCCCGCCACGCCAGAGGCCCACGCCGCGCTGGAGGACGCCGCCGGCCGCTTCGCCCGCGCCGGCGCCGCGGTGCGCAACGTCGACCTGCCCGAGGCCTGCCGTGGCCTGCTCCCCGTGCAGCAGGCGGTCATGGCGCATGAAGGCGCGAAGGCGCTGGCGTGGGAGGTCGCGGCGGCCTGGGAAAGTCTCAGCGCGCCGCTCCAGGCGCTCATCGAGGAGGGCCGCGGCGTCGACTCGCGCGACCACGCCGCCCACATGCGCCGCGTCGTCAGGGCGCAGGCCGCCATGGCGGGTTTCTTCGAGGATTTCGACGTCGTGCTGACGCTCAGCGCGCCGGGCGAGGCGCCCGAGGGCCTTGCGAGCACCGGCGACTCCTCCTTCAACCGCGTCTGGACGCTTCTCGGCGGCCCGGCGCTCACCCTGCCCGCTGGAACCGGCCCCCGCGGCCTGCCGCTGGGCGTGCAGGTTGTCGGCCCGATCTGGCGCGACGCCGAGACCGCCGCCGTCGCGCTCTGGGCCGAAGGCGTGCTGGCGGAGGGCTGAGCCCGCGCGCCGTCAGCCGGCGCCCGGCGCCTGCGCGCGCCTGCGCCGCATCGGCCTCAGCACCCGCAGATGGACGACCGCGACCGCCGTGGCGGCAAGCACCGCGCCGCAGAGCACCGTCTTGGAGAGCGCGCCCATCGTGCCCTCGATCAGCATCGCATGGACGACCGAGCCGATCACGATGACCACCGCCAGCACGTTATGGGCGATGCGCCACGCCGCCGGGCGCAGCCCGAGCCTGCCTCGCAGCGCCACCAGCGCCGCCGTGGCGATCAGCGCCCACATCGCCGCAACGCCATAGACCGAGAAGGGCGTCGGCGAGACCAGCAGCAGCGCATCGAGCGCGTCCGGCGGGCTGGTGACGTAGAGGCCGCCGACATGCAGCGCCACCGCCAGCGCGATCCCGGCCCCCACCCGGCGGTGCAGCCGCCGCTCCGTCGCGGCGCGAAGTCCCGGAAGGTATCCCGCCGCGAGCAGCGGCTGCGCCAGCAGCAGCGCCAGCCCCGCCGCGCCGGCGAGGCCCGCGATGACGTAGGGCGCGCCGCGGCTCGCCAGCAGCGGGCTGGTCGCCGCGACCGCGACGGGCGCGATCATCGCTGCGGCGAGCGCCGCCCAGGCGAGCAGCCGCGCCGCGCCGCTGCGCGCGTTCTCCGCCATGTCGCGCGTGCGCCGCGCCTACGCCGGGGCCAGCACGAAGTCCGCGGACAGGCTCGTGTCGCTGGCGCTGGGCATCACCGGGCGCAGGAACACTGTCTGGAAAGCGCCGTCGTCATAGGCCAGATGCGCGTGCGGCTGGCCGAAATTCGGCACGATCTGCGGCATCTCCAGCCGGTAGGAGCCGTCCTCCGCCGTCAGCACGCTGCCATGGTTGGCGGGCTCGCGCTCGCCGCCCAGCGTCGTCGCCGCCCAGATCTGGATGCGCACGCCCGCCAGGGGGGCGCCGTCGCCGGCGCGGCGCACCGCGCCCGACATCCAGAAGCCCTCGCCAAGACGCTCCACGAAGGGCGCGCCGGGCCGATAGTTGTTGCTGCCGCCGCGCATGGTCTGCGTGGGTTCGAACCCGGTCGAGGCGCTCGCGGGCCGCATCAGTCCGGTTGACCCCACGGCGAGAACGCCGGCGGCGGCGCCGGCGCCGAGCAGCAGGGAACGGCGGCTGTGTGTGGTGATCTGCATCGTTCGCGCTCCTTGGCTTCGCGCCGGCGTCATCGGGCTGCGCGCGCCGGGGAAGTGTAACGTCTCTCCGCCTCTCGACCTAACGCGCGGCGGCGTCCTGCGCACCCGCCGCACGGCTTCGTGATCGCGTCGAGCCGCGCGCCGGGGCCGACGCCGGACGTCCGATGCGCCTGCGCGCGCCGCGCAAGCAGAGGGGCGGCGCATTGCAGCGCCGCCCCCCGAAGCGTTTCCCGAACCGAAGCCGCGATCAGCAGCTGTAGTACATCTTGAACTCGATGGGGTGCGGAGTGTGCTCGTAGGCGTAGACCTCCTCCCACTTGAGCGCCATGTAGCCCTCGATCTGGTCGCGGGTGAAGACGTCGCCGGCCAGCAGGAAGTCCATGTCGGCCTCGAGCGCGCCCAGCGCCTCGCGCAGCGAGCCGCAGACCGTGGGGATGCCCGCGAGCTCCTCGGGCGGCAGGTCGTAGAGATCCTTGTCCGCCGGCTCGCCCGGATCGATCTTGTTCTTGATGCCGTCGATGCCGGCCATCAGCAGCGCCGAGAAGGCGAGGTAGGGGTTCGCCGACGGGTCGGGGAAGCGGGCCTCGAAGCGCTTCGCCTTCGGCGACTGCGTCCACGGGATGCGGCAGGAGGCGGAGCGGTTGCGGGCCGAGTAGGCCAGCAGCACCGGGGCCTCGAAGCCGGGGATCAGCCGCTTGTAGGAGTTCGTGCCGGGGTTGGTGAAGGCGTTCAGCGCGCGGGCGTGTTTCAGCACGCCGCCGATGTACCACAGCGCCTCCTGGCTGAGGTCGGCGTACTTGTCGCCGGCGAACAGCGGCTTGCCGTCCTTCCAGATCGACATGTTGACGTGCATGCCGGTGCCGTTGTCGCCCGCGATCGGCTTCGGCATGAAGGTCGCCGTCTTGCCGTAGGCGTGCGCCACGTTGTGGATGACGTACTTGTACTTCTGGAGCTGGTCGGCCTGATCGGTCAGGGTCGAGAAGATCAGGCCGAGCTCATGCTGGCAGGACGCGACCTCGTGGTGGTGCTTGTCCACCTTCATGCCGATCTGCTTCATGGTCGAGAGCATCTCGGAGCGCAGGTCCTGCGCGATGTCGGTCGGCGGGACGGGGAAGTAGCCGCCCTTCACGCCAGGCCGGTGGCCCATGTTGCCGCCCTCGAACTCGCGGTCGGAGTTCCAGGAGCCGTCCTCGGCGTCGACCTGGTAGGATACCTTGTTGATCGAGACCTGGAAGCGCACGTCGTCGAACACGAAGAACTCGGCCTCTGGGCCGAAATAGGCAGCGTCGCCGATGCCGGAGGACTGCAGGTAGGCCTCGGCCTTCCTGGCGGTGCCGCGCGGGTCGCGCTCGTAACGCTCGCCGGTGTCGGGTTCGAGCACGTCGCAGTGCACGCAGAGCGTCTTCTCGGCGAAGAACGGGTCCATGTAGACCGAGGACAGGTCCGGCATCAGCTTCATGTCGGACTGGTCGATCGACTTCCAGCCGGCGATCGACGAGCCGTCGAACATGAAACCTTCGGCGAGGAAGTCCTCGTCGACCTGGTCTTCGAGCACGGTGACATGCTGCAGCTTGCCGCGAGGATCGGTGAAGCGGATGTCGACGTAGGCGACCTCCTCATCCTTGATCATCTGCAGGACTTTCTTGACGTCGCTCATTTCGTTCCCTCTTTACCGACAGCAGCCTTGTTTGAATTCATGCGCCCGCGCGTCAGAGCGCGTCGGCGCCTTCCTCTCCGGTGCGGATGCGCACCACATGCTCGACCGTTGATACGAAGATCTTGCCGTCGCCGATCTTGCCCGTCCGCGCCGCGGCTACGATGACGTCGACGACCTGCTCGCACTGGCTGTCCGACACGACGACCTCGATCTTCACCTTGGGCAGAAAATCGACAACGTATTCGGCGCCGCGATAAAGCTCGGTATGCCCCTTCTGGCGGCCGAATCCCTTCGCCTCGATCACGCTGAGGCCCTGGATGCCGATTTCCTGGAGGGCTTCCTTCACCTCGTCGAGCTTGAACGGCTTGATGACCGCCTCGATCTTCTTCATCTTCACGCTTCCCTCATATGTCAGCGGGCGCCAGCCTGCGCCTTGCGGCGCTTGCGCCACAGATGCGGAGCATTTCGGCCCGTCCATTTCAATGGGGCCGGATGGCGCGACGCAGGGAGCGGCGCCGAATCCGGCTTCGGCGCCGCGATTGTAGGCAGATTGCGCAACGTTTGTGCAATTTCAACTGCGGGAGCCGGGCGGGAGCGTGGAATGTCCGAAGATTTGCTGACCGCCGCCCAGATGCGCGCCGTCGAGGCGGCCGCCATTTCTTCAGGGGCCGTCTCGGGCGCGGAACTGATGGAGCGCGCCGGCGGGTTCGCGGCCGAGGCGATCCGCGCGCGGCCGCCCGGGGTCGAGGCCGGCCGCCGCACCGCGCTCGCGCTCTGTGGACCGGGGGCCAACGGCGGCGACGGCTTCGTGGTGGCGCGCCTGCTCGCCGAGCGCGGCTGGACGGTCGAGGCGCGCCTGCTTGGCGACGTCGCCGCGCTGACGGGCGACGCCGCGCAGGCGCAGCGCCGCTGGGCGCGGATCGGGCGGACCCTGCCGCTCGGCTCTGTCGACGGCCCCGGAGACGAGCCGCCTGCGCTGGTGATCGACGCCGTCTTCGGAACCGGGCTGAACCGGCCCCTCGGCGACGAGACCATGGCGGCGCTGGAGGCGTCGCTCGCCCGGTTCGGCGGGCCGGAGGCGCTCGCCGGCCGCGTCGTCGCCATCGACGCGCCCTCCGGCCTGTGTCTCGACAGCGGCCGCCTGCTGTGCCCGCGCTATTTCGCCGGGGCGGCTGCTCTGACCGTCACGTTCCACGCAGCCAAGCTCGGCCACGTCCTCGCCGAAGGCCCCGAGACCTGCGGCGCGCTGGCCGTGGGCGACATCGGGCTCGCGCCCTGGCGCGACGCGGCCGCCGGCCGCGCGCGGCTCGCCGCGCCCGGCCCGGCGCATCTGAAGCGCCCGGGCCACAAGTATTCCCACGGCCACGCGCTGGTTCTCGCCGGCGGGGTCGGCCGCGGCGGCGCGGCGCGGCTGGCGGCGCGGGCGGCGCTCAGGGCGGGGGCGGGGCTTGTCACGCTCTGCCCGCCGCCCGCGGCGCTGATCGAGAACGCGGCGCGGCTGGACGCGGTGATGCTGCGCCCGGTCGCCGACGCCGCCGCGCTGACCGAGGCGCTGGCCGATCCGCGCGTCTCGGCCGTCGCGCTGGGCATGGGCCTCGGCGTCGGGGCGCGGGCGCGGGCGCTCACGGCCGCCGCGCTCGGCTCGGGCCGCGCCGTCACGCTTGACGCGGACGCGCTCACCAGCTTCCGCGACGACCCCGCCGCGCTGTGGGCGATGACGCATCCGCGCACTGTCCTGACGCCGCACATGGGCGAGTTCGCCGCGCTCTTTCCCGACATCGCCGATGCGCTGCGCGCGCCGCCCCGGCGCGGGCCGGCGTTCTCGCGCGTGGACGCTGCGGCGCGGGCGGCGGCGCGGGCGGGGTGCGTCGTCCTGCTGAAGGGGCCCGACACGGCGATCGCGACGCCGGACGGCGCGGCCGTCGTCTCCGCCGCCGCCTACGCCCGCGCCGCGCCCTGGCTCGCCACCGCCGGGGCCGGCGACGTGCTGGCCGGCGTCCTCGTCGGCCTCATGGCCCGCGGTTGGAGCGCCGAGGTCGCCGCGGCCGAGGCCGCATGGCTCCATGTCGAGGCGGCCCGCGCCGTCGGCCCCGGTCTGATCGCCGAAGACCTGCCCGACGCGCTGCCGGGCGTCTTCGCCCGCATGGCCGCGCCGGATTTCCGATCGCGCGCTTTCTAGCGATGGGGGTTCTTGGCGCCGGTCCAAGCACGCGCTAATGGGGCCTCGGAACACGCGGGCGTGGTGAAACTGGTAGACACGCGAGATTTAGGTTCTCGTGCCGCAAGGCGTGGGGGTTCAAGTCCCTCCGTCCGCACCAGGACACGCCGCGGCCGCGGAAAGATGCGGCCGGTGATGGCTGTCGGAACAGGGGTGGTGAGATGCAGGTGACGGAAACCAGGGCCGAGGGCCTCAAGCGGGCCTACGCCGTCAAGGTGCCCGCCGCCGCGCTGGGCGAGAAGGTCGCCGAGAAGCTGGAGGCCGTGCGGGCGGACTTCCAGATGAAGGGCTTCCGCAAGGGCAAGGCGCCGGTGCCGCTGCTGAAGAAGATGTTCGGCAAGAGCGTGCTGGGCGAGGCCGTGCAGGAGACCGTCGACGACGCGCTGCGCAGCCACTTCGAGACGACCGGCGACCAGCCCGCCTCGCAGCCCGACATCAAGATCGCGAACGAGGACTTCAAGGAAGGCGACGACCTCGACATCGAGATCGCCTACGAGCGCCTGCCCGAGATCCCCGAGATCGACTTCCGCTCCATCTCGCTGGAGCGGCTGGTCGCGGAGGTCGAGGACGGCGCGGTGGGCGAGGCGCTCGACAACCTCGCCAGGACGGCCGAGAACTTCGAGGCAAAGGAAGGCGCCGCGGCCGAGGGCGACCAGGTCGTGATCGACTTCGTCGGCAGCGTCGACGGCGAGAAGTTCGAGGGCGGCGCGGCGGAGGACTATCCGCTCGTCATCGGCTCCAACAGCTTCATCCCCGGCTTCGAGCCGCAGCTCGTCGGCGCCGCGGCGGGCGAGGAGCGCGAGGTCAAGGTCAGCTTCCCCGAGAATTACGGCGCGCCCAACCTCGCCGGCAGGGACGCGGTCTTCGCCTGCACGGTCAAGGAGGTCCGCGGGCCTGTTCCGGCGCAGGTCGACGACGCGCTCGCGCAGAAGTTCGGCGCCGAGGATCTGGAGGCGCTGAAGGGCCAGATCCGCGAGCGGCTGGGCGAGGAGTACAAGGGCGCCGCCCGCGCGCTGCTCAAGCGCCGCCTGCTCGACGCGCTGGACGAGAGGGCCGAGTTCGACCTGCCCGAGTCGCTGGTCGACATTGAGGCCAAGCAGATCGCCCACCAGCTCTGGCACGAGGAGCACAAGGACGTTCAGGGCCACGACCACCCCGAGATCGAGCCCGACGAGGAGCACCTCAAGCTCGCGCGTCGGCGCGTCGGGCTGGGCCTGCTGCTGGCCGAGGTCGGCAAGACCGCCGAGGTCCGCATCTCCAACGAGGAGATGACGCAGGCGATCATGGCGCAGGCGCGCCAGTATCCCGGTCAGGAGCGCGCGTTCTTCGACTTCGTGCGCCAGAACGAGCAGGCGCTCGCCCAGATCCGCGCGCCGCTCTACGAGGACAAGGTCATCGACTACATCCTCGAACTCGCGACGATCACCGAGCGGACCGTCACCAAGGACGAGCTGCAGGCCGAGTTCGACAAGCTCGACGAGGCGTGAAGCGACGGCTGCGCCCGCGCCGGGACGGCGTCGCCCGCCAGCAGCGCCGGGACGGCGCCGCCCATCAAGGCGAGGGGTTGGCGTCGCCCGTCAAGGCGAGTGGTCGTCAAGGCGAGTGGTTGGCGTCGCCCGCCAAGGCGAGGGGGCGACGCCCGGGCCGGCTCAGCCCAGCAGGCCAGTCACATAGCGTTCCGACAGTGACACCACCATCACATGGATCAGGAACGACGCGAGCATCAGGACCAGGAGCCCCAAGACGCCTTCGCGCGGCGTGATGTGACGCCAGATCTTCCAAAGGTCATTCATCGTCTCGTCCTTTCCGAATGCGCCTGAGCGCGGGCTTTCCGAATGCGCTTTCGCGCGGGGTGGCGCTTGGGTTCGCGGTCGGGCGTCAGCCCGGGAACCATGGCAGCCACTGCCAGACGAGAACGTGCGCGATGAAGGCGACGGCCGCCCACACCTGCACGCCGCGCACGAAGTAGCCGTGGATCTCCTTCGCTTCGTCGTCTGAAATCCCGTTAGGATTCATGACGGAGTTTTGTTCAGGCATGGTCGTCTCCCCTCCCAGAGTGAACATCATCACGGATGACCGCTTCGAGGGGTTTCGTCGGCGCGGGGCGCAGGGGGACATCATGCCGGGGGCGCGCCCTCCCGCCGGCAGGTTCTCGCACGCGCCGACCCCTCTCGCCGGACAAGCGCGATGCTTGGCCCGCTTGGGGGTGCTGTCAAGATAAATTTACAAAAATGGTGTCAGGTTTCTTTGTCGTTCGACGCAGGGGCCGTCCGGCGCGCGTGCTCCGGGGAGCCGCGGCCCCACTCCGCCGGCGGCGCGCGGAGGTTTCCGCCACGCGCCGCAACCCGCCGAGGTTGCGGCGCGCGCCAAACCTTGCCGGGGGCACGGGCAGCAATTAGGACTGACCTGCGGCGGCGCTTTCCCGCGTCGCGCTTCCTCTACCCGCAAAGGCCGCTGCGATGCGCGAACGTGATCCGATCGACGTCTACATGAACACCCTCGTCCCGATGGTGGTCGAACAGACCAGCCGGGGCGAGAGAGCCTACGACATCTATTCCCGGCTGCTGAAGGAGCGGATCATCTTCCTCTCCGGGCCGGTGCATGACGGCATGTCCACGCTCATGGTCGCGCAGCTTCTGTTTCTCGAAGCCGAGAATCCGAAGAAAGACATCGCCATGTACATCAACAGCCCCGGCGGCGTCGTCTCGTCCGGCCTGTCGATCTATGACACGATGCAGTACATCCGCCCGAAGGTCTCGACGCTGGTGATCGGCCAGGCCGCCTCGATGGGCTCGCTGCTGCTCTGCGCCGGCGAGAAGGGGATGCGCTTCTCGCTGCCCAACAGCCGCGTCATGGTGCACCAGCCCTCCGGCGGCTTCCAGGGGCAGGCCTCCGACATCGCGCTTCACGCCAAGGAGATCCTTGAGCTGAAGGAGCGTCTCAACCGCATTTACGAAAAGCACACGGGGCAGGATTACGACACGGTCGAGAAGGCGCTTGATCGCGACAACTTCATGACCGCCGAGGCGGCCAAGGAATGGGGGCTCGTTGACGAGATCGTGTCCAAGCGGGAGGCGCCCGAAGGTGAAGCCTGAGCGCGGCGTCATTCACCACGGCGCGCGCTTGAACCCCACCCCCGGGCGTGTTCCTATGACAGAGACGCGACGGCGCGACGGAGACATCCGCCGCGCCGCTGACGCCAGAGGAGTGAAGGCATGAGCAAGACCACCGGCGGCGATGCGAAGAGCACGCTCTACTGCTCCTTCTGCGGCAAATCCCAGCACGAGGTTCGCAAGCTCATCGCCGGCCCGACGGTGTTCATCTGCGACGAATGCGTCGAGCTCTGCATGGACATCATCCGCGAGGAGACCAAGAGCGGTCTCGTCCGGTCCACCGACGGCGTGCCGAGCCCGAAGCACATCTGCAAGGTGCTGGACGACTATGTGATCGGCCAGACGGTGGCCAAGCGCGTGCTGTCGGTCGCGGTGCACAACCACTACAAGCGCCTGAATCACGCGGCGAAGTCGTCCGACGTCGAACTGGCGAAGTCCAACATCCTGCTGATCGGCCCCACCGGCTGCGGCAAGACGCTGCTGGCGCAGACGCTGGCGCGCATCCTCGACGTGCCGTTCACGATGGCCGACGCCACGACGCTAACCGAGGCCGGCTATGTCGGCGAGGACGTCGAGAACATTATCCTCAAGCTGCTGCAGTCGGCCGACTACAACGTGGAGCGCGCGCAGCGCGGCATCGTCTACATCGACGAGGTCGACAAGATCAGCCGCAAATCGGATAATCCCTCGATCACGCGCGACGTGTCCGGCGAGGGCGTGCAGCAGGCGCTCCTGAAGATCATGGAGGGCACGGTCGCCTCCGTGCCGCCGCAGGGCGGGCGCAAGCATCCCCAGCAGGAGTTCCTGCAGGTCGACACGACCAACATCCTGTTCATCTGCGGCGGCGCCTTCGCGGGGCTGGAGCGGATCATCGCCCAGCGCAACAAGGGCTCGGCGATGGGCTTCGGGGCCAATGTCCGCGCAGAGGACGACAAGAAGACCGGCGAGCTGCTCATGGCGCTGGAGCCGGAGGATCTGCTGAAGTTCGGTCTGATCCCCGAGTTCGTCGGCCGCCTGCCCGTGATCGCCACTCTGCGCGACCTCGACGAGGAAGCGCTGGTGACGATTCTGACCGAGCCGAAGAACGCGCTGGTGAAGCAGTATCAGCGCCTGTTCGAGATGGAGAGCGTGAAGCTCTCCTTCACCAAGGAGGCGCTGAAGGCCGTCGCCCGCCGCGCCATCGAGCGCAAGACGGGCGCCCGCGGCCTGCGGTCGATCCTCGAGGACGTGCTGCTGGAGTCGATGTTCAATCTGCCCGATCTTGACGGCGTCGAGGAAGTCGTCGTCAACGAGGAAGTCATCGACGGGAAGGCGAAGCCGCTCCAGATCTACGCCGAGAAGCGCGACGGCGCTTCCGCCTGAGCTGTCGATCTGAAGGTCGGCCGCGCCCCTTACGGGGCTCGGCCGCCGCCGCCGGCCCCGACGGGGGACTTCTGCGGCGCGCGGCTTGATCGCGGCGCGACGGCGCACGACATGATGGCTACGTCTCTGAATACTGGAGATGCGCCGCCGCCGCTCCACGGGGCGGCGCGTCTTGCGAAAGGGCAAGAGCAGCAATGAAAACCATGGTTCTCCCCGTGCTCCCGCTGCGCGACATCGTCGTGTTTCCGCACATGGTCGTGCCGCTGTTCGTGGGCCGCGAGAAATCCGTCCGCGCGCTCGAGGAGGTGATGCGAGAGGACCGCCAGATCCTCCTCGCCAGCCAGCGCGACGCCGGCAAGGACGACCCCGAGACCGGTGACATCTTCGAGACCGGCTCCGTCGCCAACGTGCTTCAGCTTCTGAAGCTGCCCGACGGCACCGTGAAGGTGCTGGTCGAGGGCAAGGCGCGGGCGCGCATCCTCTCCTACACCGACCGCGCGGAGTTCTTCGAGGCGACCGCCGAGACGCTGGAGGAGACCGTCGAGGACGCCTCGGCCGTCGCCGCGCTCGTGCGCTCGATCTCCGGCGAGTTCGAGAAATACGTCAAGCTGAACAAGAACATCCCGCAGGAGGCCGTCGCCACCGTCGCCCAGATCGAGGACGGCGCGAAGATGGCCGACACCATCGCCGGGCATCTCAGCGTCAAGCTCTCCGAGAAGCAGAAGCTGCTTGAGCTGACCGACGTCGGCGCGCGGCTGGAGCGCATCTACGGCCTGATGCAGGGCGAGATCTCGGTTCTTCAGGTCGAGAAGAAGATCAAGACGCGCGTGAAGTCCCAGATGGAGCGGACCCAGCGCGAGTACTACCTCAACGAGCAGATGAAGGCGATCCAGCGCGAGCTGGGCGAGGGCGAGGAAGGCCGCGACGACGCGTCGGAGCTCGAGGCGCGCATCGAGGCCACGAGGCTGTCGAAGGAGGCGCGAGAGAAGGCGCTCGGCGAACTCAAGAAGCTGCGCCAGATGTCGCCGATGTCCGCCGAGGCCACGGTCGTGCGGAACTACCTCGACTGGATGCTCTCGATCCCGTGGGGCAGAAAGAGCAAGGTCAAGAAGGATCTCAAGCTCGCCGAGGACGTGCTGGCCGCCGACCACTACGGTCTGGAGAAGGTCAAGGAGCGGATCGTCGAGTATCTCGCCGTGCAGCAGCGCAGCCAGAAGCTGAAGGGCCCGATCCTCTGCCTCGTCGGCCCGCCGGGCGTCGGCAAGACCTCGCTCGGCAAGTCGGTCGCGAAGGCCACCGGGCGCGAGTTCATCCGCATCTCGCTCGGCGGCGTGCGCGACGAGGCGGAGATCCGCGGCCACCGGCGCACCTATATCGGCTCGATGCCGGGCAAGCTCGTGCAGTCGATGAAGAAGGCCAAGACCACCAATCCGCTCATCCTGCTCGATGAAATCGACAAGATGGGGCAGGATTTCCGCGGCGATCCCGCCTCGGCGATGCTTGAGGTGCTCGACCCAGAGCAGAACGCGACGTTCGTGGATCACTATCTGGAGGTCGAGTACGACCTCTCGAACGTGATGTTCATCACCACGGCCAACACCTACAACATGCCGCGGCCGCTGCTCGACCGCATGGAGATCATCTCGCTCTCCGGCTACACCGAGGACGAGAAGCGCGAGATCGCGCGCCGTCACCTGCAGCCGAAGCAGGAGAAGGCGCACGGCCTGAAGAAGGGCGAGTTCGTCATCGAGGACGACGCGCTGATGACCATGATCCGCCGCTACACCCGTGAGGCGGGCGTGCGGAACCTGGAGCGCGAACTCGCCAAGCTCTGCCGCAAGGCGCTGACCCGCATCGTCAAGGGCGAGGAGAAGCAGGTCGTCGTCACGGAGGCGCGGGTCGAGGAGTTCCTCGGCGTGCCCCGCTTCAAGTACGGCCTCGCGGAGGAGCGCGACGAGGTCGGCGTCACCACCGGCCTCGCCTGGACCGAGGTCGGCGGCGACCTGCTCTCCATCGAGGCGCTGAAGCTGCCCGGCAAGGGCCGGATGAAGACGACCGGCAAGCTGGGCGACGTGATGAAGGAGTCCATCGAGGCTGCGGCGTCCTTCGTGCGCAGCCAGGCCCCGCAGTATGGCGTCAAGCCGACGCTGTTCGAGAAGCTCGACATCCACGTCCACGTTCCCGAGGGCGCCACCCCGAAGGACGGGCCCTCGGCGGGCGTCGCGATGGTCACCTCCATCGTCTCCGTCCTGACCGAGATCCCGGTGCGGCGGGACGTGGCGATGACCGGCGAGGTCACGCTGCGCGGTCAGGTGCTGCCGATCGGCGGGCTGAAGGAGAAGCTGCTCGCCGCGCTGCGCGGCGGCGTCAAGACGGTGCTGATCCCCAAGGAGAACGCCAAGGATCTCCCCGAGATCCCCGACAACGTGAAGGAGGGGCTTGAGATCGTGCCCGTCGCCACCGTGGCGGAGGTGCTGAAGACGGCGCTGGTCTCCGCGCCCGTGCCGATCGAGTGGGATCCCGACCAGATCGACCAGGCCGTGGCGAGCCCCGGCGACGTCGACGAAGGCGAAGTCCGGGCGCACTGACGCCCGCGCCGGCGAGCCCAGGCCCGCCGGCGCGCTACCGCCGCGCGCCGCGGGGGCGGCGTCGCGAGATCAGAAGTACGAACACGGACATTCCGCCAGATTTTATCGCCGCCTTAATTTCCCGTTTCTTCCGTGGCATTTAGTTTGTCCCGGAAGACCTTGCGTTGTCGTGACGCAGGGAGGTGGGGCGACGCGCCGCAGAAATCCGACCTTCTGCGAGCGTTCGAGGCAAGGCTGGATCGATGCGGATTTCGCTTCGCGCGCTGATCGTCGGACTCGCCTTGGCGTCCGTGTTCGCAAGCCTGATCGCCTTCGGGTTCGTTTCCTACGGTTTCGCCGCGTCGGCGCTGCGCGAGTCCGTCGTCGCTAGGCTGACGGCGGTCGCTTCCGCCCGCGCGGCGACTGTCGACCAGGTTCATCGCGGCTGGCGCGACAGGGTGGAACTCATCGTCGGCGGCGAGGCCGTCGCGGGATGGCTGCGGGAGGAGGAGCGCGGCGACCTTGACGCCGCGCCCCCGCCGCCTGAGCTGTCGGTTCTCGGCCAGCCGTCCCATCGCGATCTCGTCGGGCTCGCCTTCTTCTCAAGGCATGGCGACCTGGTGCACGAGGTCTCGCTCCACCCCGGCGACGTGGCCGACTGGCGCGATGCGGTCGATCTGCGCCGCATCGACCGCGTCACCTCCCTCGGCGAGCGCCCGACGGTCTTTGGCGCGAGCTTCGCGCTGGCGGCCCCGGTGCGGGCGGGGCGCACCGTCGGCTACGTCATCGCGCAGTTCTCCATGGAGCCCATCGCCGACGTCTCGCGGGACTTCGACGGCCTTGGCGAGACGGGGGAGGTCGTCGTTGTCAGGCGCGGTGCGGACGGGGCCTTCAGCTATGCGACGCCGCTGCGTTTCGACAGGCCGGCGGTGTATCCGCGCCCTGCTGCGACGGCGGCGGAGCAGGCGAGCCTCGACTCGGTCTTCTCCTCCGCCGGGGCGCAGGGCGTGCATGTTCTCACCGACTATCGCGGAGAGACGACGCTCGCGAGAGCGGCCTTCGTGCGCGCGGTCGACTGGCTGGTTGTCGCGAAGATGGACAAGGCCGAAGCCGTCGCCCCGCTCGGCGCCTGGACGCGGGAGGCCGTGGCCACCGCAGCGATCACGGCGCTTCTGCTGACCGGGCTGTGCCTCGTCGCGACGCGGCTCGTGACGCAGCCGGTCGAGGCGCTCACTGCCGTCGCCGACAGGCTTCAGGCCGGCCAGTACGACGCGCGGTCCCGGAGCGGCTTCATTGTGGAGGTCAACAAGCTGGGCGAGGCGTTCGACCGGATGGCGGGCGGCATCAGCGGGACGCTGGACTCCCTGCGCGCGGCGCGCGACAGCGCCGAGGCGGCGAGCCGCGCCAAGTCGAGCTTCCTGGCCAACATGAGCCACGAGATCCGGACGCCGATGAACGGCGTGATCGGCGCGGCGCGGCTGCTGGACGCCACCCGGCTCGACGCGGAGCAGCGGATGCTGACGCGCGTGATCGCCTCGTCCGGCGACGCGCTGCTGACGCTGATCAACGACATCCTCGACATCTCGCGCATCGAGGCCGGCAAGATGCGGGTGAACGCCGAGCCCTTCGACCTGCGGGCGATCGTCGAGGGCGTCGCCGCGATGCTCGGGCCGGCGGCCGCGGCGAAGGGGCTGGAGCTGGTCGTCTCGGTCGAGCCGTCCGTGGCGGCGCAGGTGATCGGCGATCCCGGGCGCGTCCGGCAGATCGTGACGAACCTCGCCGGCAACGCCGTGAAGTTCACCACACGGGGGCACATCGCGATCAATGTCGCGGGCGAGGCCGAGGGGCGCGTCCGCATCGACGTCGAGGACACCGGGCCCGGCATCGCGCCCGACCAGCTGCCGCTCGTGTTCGAGGCGTTTCGCCAGGCCGACGACAGCAGCACCCGGAACCATGACGGCGCCGGGCTCGGGCTGGCCATCACGCGGCGGCTGGCGGAGTTGATGGAGGGAGAGGTCGTCGCGGCGTCGACGCCGGGCCGCGGGTCGACCTTCACCGCGTCGCTGAAGCTGCCGCCCGCCGCCGGCGGGGCCGGGCCGACCTGGCCGCCGGCGCTCGCCGGTCGGCGGGCGCTGCTGGTCCATCCCCACGCCCTTGCGCGCCGGGCGCTGGCGCAGACGCTCCGCTCGGCGGGCATGGGCGTCGAGGCCTTCGATGCCTCGCCGGGGCCCGCGACACGGGACCGGTTCGACGTCGCGCTGGTCGCCATGCGGGAAGGCGCGCCGGGGCGGGCCGCGCCTGTCCCTGCGGCGGAGGCCGTGCCGACGATCGCACTGGTGAGCGCCGCGCCGTCGGACGTGGCGCGATTCGACGCGGCCGGCTTCTTCGCCGTCCTGACCGCGCCGTGCCCCGGCGCCGTCCTGCTCGACGCGCTGGCGAAGGCCGTCGAGGCCGGGCAAGGCGCGCTGGGCGCCTCGGATGCGTCCGCGCCCGGCGTCGACGGGCCGGGGCCGCTCGCGGGCTTTCGGCTCCTCGTCGCCGAGGACAACGCCATCAACCGGATGATCATCGTCGCGTTCCTGGAACGCAGCGGGGCCGAGGTCCGGATATGCGACGATGGGCTCGCCGCGGCCGAGGCTTTCCCTGAAGGTGTATGGGACGCGGTCCTGCTCGACCTCTCGATGCCGCGGCTGGACGGCTTCGCCGCCGCCGCGCGCATGCGCGCCTTCGAAGCGGACCGGTCGCGCGAGGCGGCCCCGATCATCGCGCTGACGGCCCACGCGCTTGCGGAGGATCGGGCGCGCTGCCTCGCCGCCGGGATGGATGACGTGGTGACGAAGCCGGTGGACGACAGTCTTCTCGTCGCGGCCATTCTTCGCTGCGCAGGGGCCCGCCGAGCCGCGGCGACCGAACGAGCGGTTGCCGAACGAGCGGCGGCGGAATGAGGGGCGGCGGCATGAGGGGCGGCGGCATGAGGGGCGGCGGCGGCATTAGAGGCGGCGGGCTGGCGGGGTGCAGGCGGCGTCTCTTCGCTCTCGCGGCGATGATCTGCGCAGTCGCGCTGAACTGCGCCGCGGCCGCGGCCGACCCCTACGCGCCCTATCGCGGCGACGTCCTGCGCGTGATGTTCCCGAGCCATCCCCACTTCGACGCCGCCGCGTCGCTCCTTACCCGCTTCACCGAGGAGACCGGTGTCGAGGTCGAGGTGGAGACGATGGACTATCTGGCGATGATGCGTCGCCAGTCGGAGCTGCTCGCCGCAAGCGTCGGCCGGCACGACCTCATCGCCTATGTCGCTTTCACCAAGGCGGACCTCGTCTCGGCGGACCGGATATGGCCCCTGGCGCCGTTTCTCCTCAATCCGCGCCTGGCGGATCCGGACTACGACGCCGCCGATCTCGTCACCGGCTATCTGGAGAATGTCGGCGTCGTCGGCGGGGCCAAGGGCTATCTGCCCGGAGCGCTCCAGGGCGCCTACGGCGTGCCCTTCGGCGCGGAGACGTCGGTGCTGGGCTACCGTCGCGACGTGTTCGAGCGCCACGGCCTCGCCCCGCCGGAGACCTATGACGAGTTGCTCGGGGCGGCGTGTCTGATCCCGGAACTCGAGCCGGGCATGGCCGGCCTCGCGTCGCGCAGCGAGCCCGGCCACAACCTGACGCACGCCTTCCTGCTGCATCTCGCGCCACTTGGCGGGAGGGTGTTCGACGATGGCTGGAACTACGTCGCCAACAATCCGCAGGGCGTGGCGGCGGGCGAGGCGCTCAAGCGCATTCTCGCCTGTTCCGGGGGCGCCGACGCGCAGCTCGACGCAGGCGAGGCGCGCGATCTGTTTCTGGAAGGCGGGGCGGCGATGTATCTCGACAGCTCGGTGGCCGCGGGGGCCGTGGGCCGATCGCCCGTCGCCGGGCTGGTCGGATGGGCGGCGCATCCCGTCGGGGTCCGCCGCGCCTCGCAGACCCGCGGCTTCGGGCTCGCGATTCCGCGCAACGCGCCGAACCCGGAGGCCGCGTTCCTGCTGATGCAGTGGCTCACCTCGAAGCCGGTCGACCGCCTGATCGCACTCGGCGGCGGCAACCCGTCCCGCTTCTCGACTCACGCCGACCGAGAACTCAACGCGCGGACTCCGCATCTCGCGGTCTTCGGCGAGGCGCTGCGGCACGCCGACCCGGACTGGCGGCCGATCATCCCCGTCTGGGGGCGGATCAACGCGATGCTCGGGCTCGCGCTGGCGCGCGCGATGACGGGGGAGATGACGGTGCAGGCGGCGCTCGACAGCATCGCGGCGCCGGTCGCGGAGATCATGGCGGAGGCCGGCTATCACGTCTGGCGTCGCCGCTAGAGTGTTTTCCCGGGCCGACCGGCGCGGCCAGCGACAGGAAAACCGCGACAGGGTGTCGGCGCGGGGCGGCAGACCCGACGCAGTCGCGTCGAACGCCGCTCCGGGCGCGTCGTCCTCGGCCCTCAGAGCGTCCAGTCGTCGATGGCGGCGATGTCGTCGTCGCTCAGCCCGACATGGTGCGCGACCTCGTGCACCAGGACATGGGCGACCAGCTCGCGCAGCGAGACGTTGGCGCGGTCCGCCCACTCGTCGAGGATCGGGCGGCGATAGAGCGTCACGCGGTCGGGCGGCCGCAGGGCGTCGTCCACCGACTGCTCGGTGAGCGCGACGCCCTCGTAGAGGCCCGTCAGCTCGAACGGATCCTCGATCCCCATGTCGTCGAGCAGCGCGTCGTCGGGGAACTCCTCGACGCCGATCACGAGGCGGTCGCAGCGCGCGCGCATGGCTTCGGGCAGGGCGGCGAAGGCGGCGCGGGCTAGGGCGTCGATGTCGGCCAGCGACGGGGCCGCCGCATCGGCCGGCCAGCTCTCCGTCGCGCTCACAGCACGGCGTTCGCGGCCGGCTGGCGCTTGCGGTGCTGCGATGCCGTGTCGGGGGCCTGGCCGAGCAGCGCCTCGATGTCGAGCGTGCGGATCCCGGCCTCGCCGCCGCCCGGCGCCCCGTTCTCGGCGGTCGCGGGCGTCGCGCTGTCGCGCAGGGCCCGGCGGAACGCCTCCACGATGCGCCAGCGGTCGCCCGGCGCGCCGTAGGCGCTCTCCAGCGCATCCGCGTGCGCGGCCACCCAGAGCGCGGCGGCCGCGGCGACCTGCGGGCAGGCGTAGGAGGTGCCGCTGACCTCGGTGGCCTCGGCCCCGACGGTGTCGGCGAAGACGTAGGGATCGTCCTCGCCGGCCGGGCGCACGGCCGCGCGGTTGACCCCGACGGCCGGCGCCCAGACGTCGACGCGCTCGGCCTCCGCATAGCCGCCGGTCGGATAGTGGATCAGCTTCGCGCCCTGCTTCGCGAAACCGCCGACGGCGATGGTCCTCGCGAAGCGCGCCGGATAGACGACGCGATCGATGATCTGGCCCGCGGCGCAGACGACGATGACGCCCGCCTCATAGGCGCGGTCGATGGCGTCCCGGGTGGCCCGCGCCGTCACCGTCTCGCCGCCGAGCAGCGCGCGCAGCAGCTCGAAGGCCCCCATGGGGCCGGGATTGCCCATGCTGATCGACATGACGCGCGGCTGCGGATCGAGCCCGAGCGCATGGTCGATCGCGTCGCCGATCAGCCCCGTGCGCGCGGAGGCGCGGAACACCGGGCCGTTGGCGACGCGATAGGGCACGACATGGGCGCCCGGCGCGACGCCGCGAAGCTCGGCCTGGTCCGACAGGATCACCGAGAGCGTCTTCACCCCGTGATCGGGAAACTCGGTCAGCGCCTCGATCGTCGAGCCGGGGTCGGCGCGCGGGGCCAGCGGCGCGAGGCTGCGGGACGGGTCGTAGTAGTTGATCCCCAGGTCGAGCCTGATGTTCGGCGGCGGCGTCTCCCCGACGAAGCCGAGCGCCGGATGCGGCGCGAGGCCGGTGTCGATATGGACTATGGGCGCCGCCCCCGCGCGCAGCAGCGCCTGCGCCGCCTTCCAGCGCCGCTGACCGCGGCCGGGTCCGAGATCGCGTATCATGATTTCCTCACCGGCCCGCAGCCCCGCCGCCTGCTGTTCGCGCCACCCTAGCGGCCTGCTGGGCCGCGCGCACGCGATAATGGGGCGCGGCGCGTTTCACGAACGGCGCGCAACTACTGCCTAAACTGTCATCATTGCCGATGAAATAAGCAAATCATGCATGAGGTTTTTTGGGGCGCATCGGCGTCGCATGGCCTGGTCGCGCCTTTTCAAGGCCTTGGCCGCCATTCGGGCGCGTGAGCCCGGTCTGGCACGGTCATTGCATAAATGATGGGCAAGCAGGCGCGGCGCCTGCGGAAGCCGAGGGGAGAGGCATGAAACTGATCATCGCCGTGATCAAACCATTCAAACTGGAGGAGGTGCGGGAAGCGCTGACCGGCGTCGGGGTGCAGGGCCTGATGGTGTCCGAGGTCAAGGGCTACGGACGTCAGAGCGGCCACACGGAAATCTATCGCGGCGCCGAGTACGTCGTGAACTTCGTTCCGAAGATCAAGCTCGAGATCGCCTGCGCCGACGGCGCCGTGGACAAGATCGTCGAGACCATCGCGTCGGCGGCCCGCACGGGCAAGATCGGCGACGGCAAGGTGTTCGTGCTCGATCTCGACCAGGCGCTCCGCGTGCGCACCGACGAGCGCGGCGAAGATGCGCTCTGATCCGCCGGCCATCCCGACCATGAGGAATCCAATGCGTATTGTCACTTCTCCGTTCGGGCGCATCGCCCTTGCAGCCGCGTCTGGCGCGGCGCTTCTCGCAACGCCGGCGCTGGCGCAGGAGGCCGCGGCCGCTGCGCCCGAGCTGCCGCGCGACGGCGTCTGGATCATGAACACGCTGCTGTTCCTGGTCAGCGGCTTTCTTGTCATGTTCATGGCCGCCGGCTTCTGCATGCTCGAGGCCGGGCTGGTGCGCACCAAGAACGTGGCGATGCAGTGCACCAAGAACATCGCGCTCTTCGCGCTGGCTGCGGTGGCCTACTACCTGATCGGCTACAACCTGATGTACCCGCTCGGCAGCTGGAGCATCGGTTCGGATGAGACCGGCGGCTATCTCGGCGCGTTCGGCGTGGCGGTGCTGGAGGCCGTGGGCATCGGCGCCGACGGGGCCGACGACATCGACTACGCCTCGACCGGCTCCGATTACTTCTTCCAGTTGATGTTCTGCGCCACCACCGCCTCGATCGTCTCCGGCACGCTCGCCGAGCGCATCAAGCTCTGGCCGTTCCTCGTCTTCACCTTCGTCCTCACTGCGCTGATCTACCCGATCCAGGCCTCCTGGAAGTGGGGCGGCGGCTTCCTTGACAGCCAGTACGGCTTTCTCGACTTCGCGGGCTCGACGGTGGTGCACTCGGTCGGCGGCTGGGCCGCGCTCGCCGGCGCAATCATCCTCGGCGCGCGCACGGGCAAGTACCGCGCCGACGGGTCGGTTGATCCCATTCCTGGCTCGAACCTGCCGCTGGCGACGCTCGGCACCTTCATCCTTATGCTGGGCTGGTTCGGCTTCAACGGCGGCTCGCAGCTGGCGATGGGCACCATCGGCGACGCGGCCGACGTGAGCCGCATCTTCGCCAACACTAACACCGCCGCCGCCGGCGGCGCCATCGCGGCGCTGATCCTGACGCAGGTGATGTACGGCAAGGTCGACCTCACCATGGTGCTCAACGGCGCGCTCGCGGGCCTCGTCTCAATCACCGCCGAGCCGCTGACGCCGTCGCTCGGCGTCGCGACGCTGATCGGCGCCGTGGGCGGCGTGATCGTCATCTTCGCGGTGCCGCTGCTCGACAAGCTCAAGATCGACGACGTCGTCGGCGCCATTCCGGTGCACCTGTTCGCGGGCGTCTGGGGAACGTTGGCGGTGCTGCTGACGAACCCGGACGCGACGCTGATGGGCCAGATCATTCCCATCATTATCGTCGGGGTCTTCGTCTTCGGCGCAAGCCTCGTGGTGTGGTTCATCCTGAACGCGACGATGGGCATTCGGGTCAGCCCGGAGGAGGAGATGGAAGGTCTCGACAGCGCCGAACTCGGCCTCGAAGCCTACCCGGAATTCGGCAAGGGCTCCCGTTTCGCCTGAGCCGACGCAAGGACCAACCGGCGCGGCCGCTCCTCCCAGCCGCGCCGTACTCGGCCCGGGCGAAAGCCCGGGCCATTTTGCTGCGCGGCGCACGAGGGCGCTCCTTCGGCTTTGGTCATGGTGGGAATGCCCGGCGGGGCGGCGGAGCGCCGGCTCGGCACGGCGCGCGGCTCACCAGCCGTTGACGCGGGTCCAGGTATCGCCGGTCAGCACGCCGCCCGAGATCACGTCATAGGCCGGATAGGCCGCCGCCGTGAGACAGCAGTGATTAGGCAGGATGCGCACGCGCTGGCCGGGCCGAAGCCGCGCCAGCGCCGCCGCGTCGCCGGTCACGACGCCATGCTCCTGCGAGGCGCCAGAGACCTTCAGCATGCCCAGCGGCGCGCCCTCGACGTCGCAGACCCGCCCATGGCCCCAGTCGACGGCCTGCCTGGCTGTGGAGCGGTCGAGCGAGAGCGCCAGCGCGCCGGCGTCGATCAGCGCCTGTCCGCGGTCGGGGCGCACGCTGAGCACGGTTGCGAGCACGCTGATCGCGATGTCCTGCTCGCGGCAGACGCCGAGACCGGCCTGGAACAGATCCCAGAAGCAGAAGACGCCGGGACGGAACTCGTTCGCGCCGTCGGGCGCGGGCGTCGCCAGCACGCCCGGCGAGCCGCCGGTGGAGAGCAGCGGCGCCGCCAGGCCGAGCGCGCGCAGCCGCTCCCCGGCCTCGGCGAGCGCCGCGTCGTGGGCCGCGGCGATACCGGCCCGCGCCGCCGCGTCCGCCGCGCCGTAGGTTGCGCCGGAATAGCTCATCGCGCCGCGCAGGGTGAGCCCCGGCGCGGCGGCGGCGAAGGCCGCGAGCGCCTCGAACTCCGGTCCGGGGAAGGGAACGCCGCCGCGATAACCGTCGACGTCGAGCTCGATCAGCACGGGCAGCGCGCCGCCCAGCGCCGCCGCGGCGTCCGACACCGCGCGCGCCATGTCGAGGCTCTCGACCGCCGCCATGGCGGCGGGGCCGAGCGCCAGCAGAGGCGCGACCTTCGCGGGGGTGACTGGGGTGGTGTAGAGGAGGTCGGCGCAGCCGCGCCCGGCGAAGAAGCTCGCCTCGGCCACGGTCGACACGGCGAAGCGGTCGACGCCGGCCTCGCGCAGCATCGCGGCGGCCTCGGCGCATTTCACCGTCTTGAGATGGACCCTGAGCGGGAGGCCGGCGTTCCGCGCGGCGCCGCCCATGGCGGCGATGTTGGCTGCCAGCCGGTCCCTGTCGAGCAGCAGCCTGGGCGTCGCGAGGGCGTCGAGACCGGCAGGCTCAGCCATATCTCCGTCGCTCCCGGAAAGGGCGCCCGGCCGGCCGTCTGGCGGCGGCCAAGGCGGTCGGAGAGCCGCCCAGGGGCGGCCCGGAAGCTCAGGCGCTCGCCTGCGCCTTGACCAGATCGCGCTTCACGTCGAGCGCCCGGCCGCTCAGCTCCTCGTCGCGCGCCTTCATCAGGAAGGCGTCGAGCCCGCCGCGATGGTCCACCGTGCGCAGCGCGGAGGCGGCGATGCGGAAACGGTAGCTGCGGCCGAGCGTGTCGGAGGTCAGCGTCACGGTGTTGAGGTTCGGCAGATAGCGCCGGCGCGTCTTGATGTTGGAGTGGCTGACCCGGTTGCCGGTCAGCACGCCCTTGCCGGTCAGCTCGCAACGACGGGACATGGATCACCTGCTGTATGAGCGCGCGGTCGTCCGCGCGCGAGAGAAATAGGAAGTGCGCCGTCTAGGCGCAGAGCGCGACGCCGTCAAGCCCGAAGCCGCCGCCGTGGGGCTGGGCTTCAGCGCGCCGGAGGCCCGGCGAGCAGGGCGAGCAGCGCCTGCGCCACGCCGTCATAGTCCTTGCCGAGATGATGCCCGCCGTCGAAGACCCTCGCGCCGGGCCGGCCGGGGCAGGGGCTCTGGGTCTCCTCCGCGCCGTGCAGGCATGCGAGGCGGAAGGGCGTCGCGTCGATGGCCGCGCCGACGTCCGCCTCGTCGCCGGCGAAGCCGAGCCAGCCGCCGACATGGAACTCGAAGCCGGTGCGCGGCTCCGGCGCGATCAGCCCCAGCCCGGCGACCCGGTCGCGCCAGCGCGGCGGCAGATGGCGGGCGTAGAAGGGCGTGACGTTGGCCCCCAGCGAGAACCCGATCAGCAGCGCGCGCCGCGCGCCGAAGACCGCCGCGTAGTGGTCGAGGATGCGGGCGACGTCGGCCGCGATGCGCTCCGGCCGCTTCTCGCGCCACAGGTAGCGCAGCGTCGAGACGCCGGCGACCGGCACGCCCGCCGCGGCCAGCCGTTCGGCCACCTCAACGTCCATCGCCGCCCATCCCCCGTCGCCGGAGAGAAACACCGCCATCGCGTCGCTCTGCGGGGCGCCGGCGTCGCGGTGGACGACGAGCGCGAGGTCGGTGAACTCTGCCGGCGTCGAGATCGTCGCCTCGTCGGCGCGCGCGTCGGCGCCGGCGATGCGCAGATAGGCCTGCCGGAACGCCTCGACGCGCCCTTTCTCGGTCAGCGGCTGGAGGCGCGCGCCGTCGATGGCCGCGAGCGTCGCGGCGAGGGGCGATTCGTCTCCCGAGCCGGGCAGGAGCGGCGCCTCGTTCCAGAGCGCTGGCGCCTTGGCCGGCGGCGCGATCCGCCCGTCGGCGCCCGTCACGCCGCAGAAGGCCCGCGGCGCGACGCCGTCGAACCCGACCGTGACGAGGCCCTTGAACGGCGCTCCGCCTCCCGCCGCGCCCTGGGCCAGCGCGGCGTAGGCCGCCGCGCTGGCCTCGCTCCCCAGTCCGATCAGCGTCGGCGCGATGCGCGCGTCCACCCCTTCGCGGGCGCGCGCGGCGTCGGCGGCGCCGAGCAGCGCCGAAGCGGCGTCCACGCAGCCGCCGGGCTCGGCGGCCAGCCACGCCGGCAGGTCGACCCCCACAACAAGCGCATGCAAGCGCGAGAGGTCGCGCGCCAGCGCGTCGGTCGCCGCCGTCCAGCCCTCCGCCCCCGAGACCATGACGGCGATCGAGCGCGTGCGCTGGTCAGCCACGCGATGCACGGCGGCGGGCGACGCCGCGCCCTGCGCCGCCGGAGGGTTCGCCGCGAGGGCCGCGCCCGCGAGGGCCGCGACCGCCAGAACGACGCCGATCTTCGTCATGGCTCCTCCGGGCCGCCGCGCCGGGAAATGGGGCGCCCGGAGGCGCCGTGAGAGATTCGTTCAGCACGATGCTCGCCGCGGGTTAATGCGTCGCAAAGCTTTGCGGCCCTAGCAGAAGGTCCATTCGAGCGACGTTCGGGAGCGCAGATGATCGAGGCCGGAGAGTGCGAAGGCGCAGGCTGGCGCCGTTCCGGCCCCGAGGCGCGCGCCGTTCTGACGCGTCTCTCGGTGGCCGCGGTCATCGTCGCGGGCGCCCTGTGGCTGGCGTGGGACAGGCTCGGCGGGCTCGATCTGAGCGAGATCGGCCGGCTGCTGCGCGCAGCGCCGGCGGAAGGCGTTCTGGCCGCGCTCGTCCTGACCGCCGTGAGCCACGCGGCGGTGGCCTGCTACGATCCGGTCGCGCTGCGGCGGGTGGGCCTCGACGTGCCGTTCCGGCGCGCGTTGGCCGGGGGCTTTTCGGCGACGACGCTCGGGCAGGCGCTGGGCTTCGGCCTTCTGGTCGGCGCCGCGGCGCGCTGGCGGCTTTATCGCCGCGACGGCGTCGGGCCAGGCGCCGCGGCGGCCGTGACCGGCCTCGTGGCGGCCGGCTTCTTCACCGGAACCGCCGTGCTGCTGTGCGCGATGGCGCTGCTGCACCCGGCGCCGCTGGCGCGGCTCGGCGGTTTCGCGGAGCCGTCGGTCTCCGCCGCCGGCGCGGCGGCGCTGGCGCTCTGCGCGGCGCTGCTGATCCGGCGCGGCCGCGCGCGCCGCACCATTACGCTGGGCGGAATGCGGCTTTCCGCGCCCGACTGGCGCTGGGTCGCCCTCTGCGCCGTTCTTGCGGGCGTCGATCTCGGCGCGGCTGCGGGCGCGCTCTGGGCGCTGACGCCCGTCGAGGCGGCGCCGCCCTTCGCAACGCTCTTCGTGGTCTATGTCGGCGCGCTGCTGCTCGGCCAGGCGAGCGGCGCCCCGGGCGGGATCGGCGCTTTCGAGGCCGCGCTGCTCGTCGGCCTGCCCGATGCGCCGGCGGAGGCGCTGATCGCCGCCGCCATCGCCTATCGCGCCGTCTACCTCGCGCCTCCGTCGCTTCTGGCGGGATGGATCGTCGTCCGCGCCCGCCCCGCCGCGCCGGCGACGGCCGGGGGGCCGCCGCCGGCGGCGCTGCGCGGCGCGGCGCGGTGCGCCCGCCCCGAGCGCGAGCTCGCCTTTCTCGGCGACAAGCGCTTTCACGTCTCTCCGGACAGCGAGGCGTTCCTGATGTTCGGCGCGCGCGGGCGCGACCGCGTGCTGATGGGCGACCCCTACGGCCCGCGCGAAGCCTGGGGGCCGCTGGTGGACCGCTTCGCCGAGCGCTGCCGGCGGGAGGGCGCGCGCCTCAGCGTATACAAGGCCGAGGACGCCGCGTTCTGGGCGGGCCGCGGGCTCCGGCTCCAGCCGCTGGGCGAGGAGGCGTCGGTCGACGTCGCCGGCTTCGACCTCAAGGCGTCGTCACGGCGCGAGCTGCGGCGCAAGATCGGCCAGGCGCGCAAGGCGGGCGTGACGATCCTGCGCCACGCCCCCGGCGCCGCGCCCCTGCCGCGCCTGGCCGCCGTCGCCCGCATGTGGCGCGAGGCCAAGGCGGGCCGCGAGATGACCTTCTCGATGGGCTGGTTCGACGTCGCGTTCCTCTCGCGCCATGCGGTGTTCGAGGCGCGCCGCGGCGAGGAGACGCTGGGCTTCCTCTCGGTCTGGGCGTCGGGCGACGGTTCCGAGCACATGATCGACCTCATGCGCCTCGTCCCCGGCGGGCCGCACGGCGTGATGCACGCGCTGACCGCGGCCGCGATCGAGGCGGCCGGCGCCGCCGGCGCGGCGCGGTTCAACCTGTGCATGGCGCCGCTGAGCGGGCTGGAGCGGATTGCGCCGGTCACGCCGCTGTCGCGCGTCGGCGCGGCGATCTGCGGGCGCACCGCCGCGGGGCGCGGCCTCCAGGGGCTCAGGCGCTTCAAGGAGGCGTTCCGGCCCGACTGGCGGCCGCGCTATCTCGTCGCCGCCGGGCCGCTCTCCGGCGCGCTGGCGCTGCTCGCGGTGCGCGGGCTCGTCAACCGCGAACCGCCCGAGATCGACGTCGAGGGCCTTCAGGCCGCGCAGGCGTTTCTCGACGCCGACGCGCTGGCCGACGCGCCGGCAGCCGCCGCGCCGGCGGCCGCCATGCGCGTCGCGGCGGCGTGACGCGCCGGCGGCGAGGGGACGCCAGGTTTGCCGGTCGCGCGCCGCCCCGCCGGGGACGGGAGGGCGGCGCGCGCGGCTGCGACGACGCCGCAGGCTCGCCGCCGGGCTGCGCATGGCGTCATATCGGGCCATGGTGAACGTCGTGATTCTGGCCGTGGCGCTGGCGTGCGCGCTCGCCCTCGCCTATCCGCGGCTGTCGCAGGCGACGCTGTGGCGCGCGACCGTCACGCCGCTGGCCTCGATCATCGGCAGCGGCTTTCTCGTCCTCGGCCCCGTCCTGCACGCGTCCTACGGCTGGGCCGCCCCGCTCGCGATGGCGGCGCTCTGCCTCTGCGCGTGGCTTTTCGGCGCGGCGATCCGCAGCAACATCCGCGCGCTGGAGGCGTCGCCCGAGCGCTGCGCGGCGGCGCGCGCGCTGGAGACCGCCGCATCCTGGACGCTGGCCTTCGCCTATGTCGTCTCGGTCGCCTACTATCTCAACCTCCTCGGCGCCTTCGGCGTGAGCCTGACCGAGGTGGACGACCGTTTCCACGCGCGGGCGCTGACGAGCTGCGTCTTCGTCCTGATCCTGTTCGTGGGCGTGTTCTACGGCTTCGGGGCGCTGGAGCGGCTGGAGCAGGCGTCGGTGAGCGTGAAGCTCGCGATCATCGCGGGGCTGCTGGCCGGGCTGGCGGCGCATTTCGGCGCGGCGGCGACCGCCGGCGCGCTGGTCGCCGCGCCGGTGACGCTGTCGCCCTGGCATGGGCTGACCCTCGCTTTCGGCCTCATCGTCACCGTTCAGGGCTTCGAGACCTCGCGCTATCTCGGGGCGCGCTACGACGCGCCGACGCGCATCCGCTCCATGCGGCTCGCGCAGCTTCTCTCCGCCGGCGTCTATCTCGTCTATATCGGCCTGCTCAGCTATTCCTTCGCGCCGGGCGCGCTGGGCCTCGACGAGACGGCGATCATCGACATGATCCGCGTCGTGGCGCCGGTGCTGCCGGCGATGCTCGTCGCCGCCGCGCTCAGCGCCCAGTTCAGCGCGGCGGTTGCGGACACCGGGGGCTCTGGCGGGCTGATCGAGGAGCTGACCGGCGGGCGCGTGCCGGCGCGGGCGGGCTATGCGCTGCTCGTCGCGATCGGGCTCGCGCTCACCTGGACCGCGGACGTCTTCGAGATCATCAGCTACGCCTCGCGGGCCTTCGCGCTCTACTATGCGCTGCAATCGGCGATCGCGGCGCTCTCAACGGCGCGCGCCGCGCCAGGCCGCGCCGCCGGCTTCGTCGCGCTCGCCTGCCTGGGCCTCGCCATGGCGCTGCTCGGCAGGTCGGCGGAGTGACGGGTCCGGGGGGGGGGTGCCGCCGCACGGGCCGGGGATCAGCCTTCGGAGAGCTTGAGCAGCGCCGCGCCCGGCGAGGGCAGCCCGGCGGCCAGCCCGTCCGCGGCGGCTTCGAGCAGGGCGTCGGCGAGGTCTTCCGCGGTGCGCCCGGCGAGCGCCCCGGCCAGCGCATGGCCGCCCTCCGTCTCGAGATAGACCTCGGCGCGGAAGCCGCCGCCGGCCGGCTCGATCGCTAGCTTCTCGATCACGACGTTGACGATCCGCCCGTCGCGCCCGTCGCGCCAGCCCACCACGACCTCCCCCGCGTCATACATCCGCGTCAGCGTCTCGGCCCGCGCCAGCACGTTCATCTCGGAAATCTCGACGCCGGCTAGCGCGAGGAAGCCGCCCGAGGCCGACATCAGCCCGTGCACGGCGGTCAGCCCGCCCTCGATGGCGGCGATCTCCTCGGGCTCTTCGATCGGCAGCCGGCGGGGTCGGGGCAGATTGGTCACGCTCATGGCCCCAGCATGGCGTTCTCGGCGCCGGAAGGCCAGCCGGGCGGGCGCGCCCTGCGCGGCGGGGCGGTTTTCAGAGCGAGGCGAGCGCCTTCGCCACCTTGGCCCGGAACCGCTCGCGGCTCTCGGGGGTGGAGCTGTCCATCAGGTAGTGGGCGAGATAGGTCGTTCGGCAGCCCCGCGCCATCAGCAGCCGGCAGCCGCGCGTCAGGATCGCCTTGCCCGGCGCGCCGACCAGCCGCGTCAGCCACCACGACGCGCCGCAGGTCGTGACCACGACGAGGCGGCGGATGTGGGTGAGCTTCGGGACGATGGTCTCGCCAGGCCGCGGCAGGGCGAAGGCCACGCCGGGAACCCACACCCGCTCCAGCCAGCCGTGCAGCATCGCCGGCATCGAGTACCACCAGGTCGGATAGACGAACACCAGCGCCTCCGCCCGGGCCAGCAGCGCCGCATGGCGCTCGACGCCCGCGGTGTTGCGCGCGCCGTCCTCGATCGCCTCCCAGCGCTCGCGGGTGAGCACCGGGTCGAAGCCCTCGGCGTAGAGGTCGATCGTCTCGACCTCATGGCCGCTGGCGGCGATGGCCTCGCGCGCGGTGCGCAGGAGGCCCGCGTTGTAGCTGTCGGGCGAGGGATGGGCGTGGACGATCAGGACGCGCATGGGGTGGGAACCTCGGGCAGGAGCGCAGGCGGAGCGGCCGCCTCGGGATAGCAGCCCCGCCGCGCGCGCACTACGCCCTTGCGCGGGGCATGGCCGGGTCGCGCGCCGCCTCAGCCGCCGCGCCGCGCGATGAAGGCGAGCCGCTCGAAGAGATGGACGTCCTGTTCGTTCTTCAGGAGCGCCCCGTGCAGCTTCGGCAGCGCCGTGCGGGCGTCGGCCCGCAGGTCGGACGGATCGAGATCCTCCGCGGCGAGCAGGCGGATCCAGTCCAGCGCCTCCGAGGTGGAGGGCTTCTTCTTCAGCCCCGGCGTCTCGCGCACGGCGTAGAACTGCGTCAGCGCCTCGCGCATCAGCGTCTGCTTGACTCCGGGAAAATGCACCTCGACGATGCGCGCCAGCGTCTCGGCGTCGGGGAAGCGGATGAAGTGGAAGAAGCAGCGCCGCAGGAACGCGTCGGGCAGCTCCTTTTCGTTGTTGGAGGTGATGACGACGATGGGGCGATGCTTCGCCGCGATGGTCTCGCCGGTCTCGTAGACGTAGAAATCCATGCGGTCGAGTTCCTGAAGCAGGTCGTTGGGGAACTCGATGTCGGCCTTGTCGATCTCGTCGATCAGCAGGACCACCTTTTCATCGGCGGCGAAGGCCTCCCACAGCTTGCCGGGGCGGATGTAGTTCGAGACGTCGGCCACCTTCGGGTCGCCAAGCTGGCTGTCGCGCAGCCGCGAGACCGCGTCGTATTCGTAAAGACCCTGCTGCGCGCGGGTGGTGGACTTCACGCTCCACTCGATCAGCCGCAGCCCCAGCGCCCCGGCGATCTGCCGCGCCAGCTCGGTCTTGCCGGTGCCGGGCTCGCCCTTCACCAGCAGGGGGCGCTCCAGCGCGATGGCCGCGTTCACCGCCACCATCAGGTCTTCGGTCGCCACGTATCCCGGCGCGCCTTCGAACCGCATCGAACCATCCCCCAACATGTTGCAATGCAAAAAATAACAGGCCGGGCGCAGACCGCAAGCGGGCCGGTTTTGCATCGACAGTAGCGGGACGGAGGGCTATGTTGCGCAAAGGTGGCTGGCGGAGGGATTCACGTCGCGAATCCAGCGTGATAGCCGGGGTGGATGAGCAAGCCGACACCCCCGACGTAC
>NZ_FNQM01000035.1 GCF_900107585.1 Rubrimonas cliftonensis
CCCGAGCGCAGCGCGCGGCTCAGCGCCCGGTCGAAGCCGAGATCCTTCCACAGCTCGTGCAGCGCAAAGACGTCGCCGTAGCTTTGCGCGGGTTCGTGGGTGAGGTGCGAGGCGGTGTTCTCCGCCCGGCCCAGGACGCGGTTGAGCCCACTGATCAGGGGATCCAGCTTCTCGGGCGTGAGATCCTCGATCCGCCCCAGGTTCGCGATCACGCGGTGGCGAACCTTTCCCGCATCATCACGATAGCCCTCGACCAGCTGCAGATAGCGTCGTCCGCCCGACCGGGTGATCTTCGTGTACATGCCGCAACGATATCACGGCAGAAAACTGCTTTCCATCGTGAAATACCGATGACGTGCCACAACACAACTTCGCTGAAATCACCCCCGGGCAAAGGCTAAGTTATTGATTACCCAGAGGCTAACGGTCCGGGTGCCCGAAAATCGGGGCCGGAAGTGTCGAACTCCGGGGGTACGGATCACCGCCGCATGATGCAAGCGGCAGGATGCACGTTGCGTTCGCCGTCGAGGCCGACAGGATGATGGCCTGGAGACGACGCCTTGTCGCAAGCGGGGTCGGGATCGAAAGCGTCGTGGAGTGGCCGGGGGGACAGTCTAGCGCTTATTTCCGCGATCCTGCGGGCAACCTGGTCGAACTCGCGACCCCCGGCCTCTGGGCGAGACCGGCCCCGAACGTCTGAACCGCCCGTTCCCGGAGACGTCCCGCCCGGCCCCTGGCCCGATCGAGGCGGCGCCCTGTCGGCGGGGCGAGACCCGACATAGTTCAATGGATGCGGCGCATATCAGGCATCGTCGCCCCGGTCGTGGCGAAGCGGATTTTTGAGATGGACTTTGACACGCTCTCTCTCGGCGCCCTTCTGGCGTGCTTCGGCGCCGCCGCCCTGGTCGTCGGCGGGGTCGGGTTCAGGCTGACGGTGCAGGCGGACAGGCTCGCGGACGTCACGGGGATGGGCGAGGCGATCGCGGGCGTCGTCCTGCTTGGGATGGCGACCTCGCTCTCGGGCGTCGTCGTATCGGTCTCAGCGGCGATGGAGGGACAGCCGTCGCTGGCGTTCCCCAACGCCGTTGGCGGGATCGCGGCGCAGACCGCGTTTATAGCACTGGCCGATCTCGTCTATCGGCGCGCCAATCTGGAGCACGCCGCAGCCGATGCGTCGAACCTCTATCAGGCTGCCTTCCTGACGCTGCTGCTCGGCATTCCTGTCGCCGCCTATGCCGGCCCCGAGATCGCGGTGGCGGGCGCTCACCCCGCGACGCTGGCGCTGCCGGTCATGTATGTCGTGGGGGTGCGGATCGGATCGCGGGTGCGATCGGCGCCGATGTGGAAACCCGTCGCGACGGCGCAGACCCGCGTCGACGCGCCGGATGAGCAGGCGCAGTCGGCCGCCGTCTTTCCGTTGGCCCTGGAGTTTGCGGCGCTCGCCGCGGTTCTGGGCCTGGCCGGCTGGGTGATCTCCCTGACTGGCGCCCAGATCTCGCTGCGGCTCGGCGTTTCCGCGACCGCCGTCGGCGCGCTGATGACCGCGGTGGCGACATCGCTGCGATGGATGTGCAGTCGGCCGCCGCCACGCTTCACGAACTGGCGCAGCAGCTGTGGACGCTGCGGATTTCACCGTCGGACGCTCTGGCGCGCACGGCCGGCGCCATCGCGCTCTCGGGTCTGATCGGGCTTGAGCGCGAACGTCGCCAACGGGCGGCGGGTTTGCGAACGCACATGCTCGTCGCCCTCGCGACCGCCGTGCTGACGATCATGGCCTTCGAGGTTGTCGAGCGGGTCGCCGTCGCCGAAGGCCTGGCCATCGCCGACCCGCTTCGCCTGGCCGCGCTCGCTCGATGACCGAGCGCGCCATCATCTCCTTCGTCTTGCGTCTTGGCCTGCTGCGCATCGAGGGCGACGCGCACATCGCCGGACGGCTGACGCTTGAGGTCGGCCCGGACGGCGCGGACCGCATCGAGGCGACCGGGATGCTGGACCTGACCGGCGCGGCCATCGAGATCATCGTCGCCGAGGGCTTCGACCCCGCCGCCGCGCCCGCGCTGCTGACGGGCGCGGCCGTGACCGGTCTCGACGCTGCGACGCTCGCCTTCGCCGGCCCCGGTGCGGAGGGCCTGTCGCTGACGCTGGGCGAAGGCGGCGTCGTGGTCGCCGAAGCCCCGCCGCCCAACGGCCCCCCGGTGGCGACCGACGACGCCGGCGAAGGCTTCGAGACCGTCGCGACCGCGGCCTTCGACACTGGCGACGTGCTGAGCAACGACGCCGATCCCGACCCGGGCGAGACACTCGCGTTCCTCGATTTCGACGCCTCGGGCGCGGCGGGCGCCGTCAGCTACAACGGCGACGGAACCTTCCGCTACGATCCCGCCGGCGCCTTCGGCGCGCTAGGGCCCGGCGAGACCGCGCTCGACAGCTTCACCTGCCGGGTGACCGACGGCGAGGCCGTGGCGACGGCGACCGTGACGGTCGCGGTCACGGGCGTCGCCCCGCCCCTGACCGTGATCGAGGGCGCGCCGAACGCGGCGCGGATCGATGGGACCGCCGGCGCCGAGGCAGACGTCTTCGTCTTCGGGCTTACGGATGGCGACGGTCGGCGCGACGTCGCCTATCTGCGCGATTTCGAGCAGGGCCGCGACCTGATCGATCCCGGCGGCGCGGGCTACACCCTGCGCACCCTGGGCTCGACGAGCGTCGTGACGCTCGACACGCCGGACCGGGACACCCTGTTTGTCAGCGGCGCGACGCTGACCGCAGCCGACTTCACCGACGCCTGGACCAGCGGAGCCCTGACGCCGACATGACGCGCCTCGTCTCTCCCTCAGTTGACGCGCCGCCGGCGCCGTTCTCGCAAGGAGCATCCCCGGTGACGATCCGCCCCATGGCGACCGCGCTTGCCGCCGCGCTCGTCTTCCTGATCGCCGGCATGGCCGCCGCGGCCTCGCTGAGTGCGCGCCCCTCCACAACGCTGTTTGAGGGCTCGGTGGGCTATTCGATCGACCTTGCCGACGGGCTCGGTCTCGCGATCGCAGCCACAACGGACGGCGCCTTTCTGATGGAGCTCAGCGGCGCCTTCGATCCCGACACGTCTGGCGACAATCCCTTCGGCGTGAACCTGCTGCTGAGCGACGCGACGACATTGGAGACGGCGATAAGTGCGATCTGGCTCGAAGACATCGAGGTCGGAACGGGCTTCGTCGCGCTGCTGCCGGGCGATCTGACGGGCTCGGCGGCGGGGGATTTCACCAACGGCAAGCTGCTGGCGATCTTGCGCGATGCGGCGTTCCCGGCGCTGCTGGGCGACGCGGAATTCGAGCTGCGCCGGCTCGATGACCTCACCCCGATCCCACTGCCCCCCGCCCTGCTGTTGGCGCTGGCCGGCCTTGGCGCCTTGGTGATCACCGGTCGGCGACGCGCCTGAACCAATCGACTCAGTTGATCGTGGCGATCTCAACAGCCTTCGCCAGCATGAGGCGTCCAAGACATTCTCTTGCAAACGGAGCGAATGCCTTCGGGATTAAAGGGCGCCTGCAGTCAAGCATGCGGGCATCAGCGGACAAGGCGAAGACTGCTCGGACAGAATCCCGAGCAGGCAGCCGCACGCTGCTGGTCAGCGACGGTGTTTGCATTTGGAAAGCCGAATTGGTCCGTCGGTTACAAGAAATGGGAAACCCGCAGCGGCAATGCGTGCCGCCAGCGTCCGCTATTCGCCTCCGGCGGTGCCGACCGCGGCCGGCGGCTTTCGTTAGACCCGCCGTCTTCCCGGCGCGGCGGTCGACCGAAGGTGCCCCCCCGCCCGCCGCCTGCGCGACTGGCCGGCTACCGCGCTCAGCAGGGCTGCCCGCGACCGGCCGGAACCGGGAGGTCGAGCCCCTTGTCCCAGGCGGCGTTGAGCAGCGCGTTGTCACGTGAGTTCGTTCACTCAGGGCGGGGAGCCGCCATTCGCCTCGACCCTCCCAATTGTTGGCAGCGCTGACCAACCGCCGTCATCAACCTGTCGTTCGGCGCGGCTACGTCGGTTGCTGAGATTTAGGGGGAAACTGCGATGCTGACGGCGTTCGAGCGACCCGGCGTGTTCTGGCGGGGCAACCTGCACGGCCATTCCGACAATTCCGACGGCGTTCTGCCGGCTGAGACAGTCTGCGGGCGTTATCGCGACGCCGGCTATGACTTCGTGGCGGTGACGGATCATTTCAGACCGAACTACAATTTTCCGCTGACGGACACGCGGGCGTATCGCACCGCGGCGTTCACGACGCTGCTCGGTGCGGAGGTGCATGCGCCCCAGACCGCGCAGGGCCTTGAATGGCACATTCTGGCGGTCGGCCTGCCATCTGATTTTCCCGCCACCGCCGCAGACGAAACCGGCCCGTCGCTGGCGCGCCGCTGCGCCGAGGCCGGCGCCTTCGTGGCGATCGCCCATCCGCACTGGTACCAGCTGACGCTGCAGGACGCGCTGAGCATCGAGGCGGCCCATGCGGTCGAGGTCTACAACCACACCAGCGCCGTCAACGCCGACCGCGGTGACGGGCTGGTGATGTATGACGCGCTCCTGTCGTCGGGGCGGCGTCTTGGGGCCATCGCCGTCGATGACAGCCACTGGAAGGTCGCCGACGCGTTCGGCGGCTGGGTCATGGTGAAGGCCGAGCGCAACGCGCCAGAGGCGCTGCTGGAGGCGCTGAAGGCCGGCGCCTACTACGCCAGCCAGGGGCCGCTCATCCACGACCTGCGGCGCATCGGCGACGCGCTGGAGGTGGTCTGCTCCCCCGCCGCGTCGATCATCCTGCTGGGGCCGGGAAGCTTCAACCGTCGCGTCGTGGGCGAGGGGCTGACCCGCGCGAGCCTGCCGCTGGAGCCGGCGCCGGGCGAATGGCGGCGCATCGCGGTGCGCGACGCCATGGGCCGCGCCGCCTGGACCGGGGCGCTCTGGTTCGACGCCTGAGGGGCGGCGGGCGCTTTTCGCCCGGCCGGCCGCGCGGTATGGGGACGCGAACCATGGCGGGCAAGGGGCGAAGGGCCGATGGCGCAGGACGGTCGATCGCGCAGCGCGGACATACCCATAGCCGAGTTGCGCGCCTTCTCCGCCGTCGTCGAGCATGGCGGGTTCAGCCGCGCCGCCGAAGCGCTGTCGATCAGCCAGCCGACCGTCTCCCAGCGGCTGCAGAGCCTTGAGGACCATCTGGGCCTGCGCGTGCTCGACCGCCGCAACGGCGTGACGCTGACTGAGCCAGGGCGCGAACTCTACAACCGCGCGCGCCAGATCCTGACCCAGATCGACCGCTTCGACAGCACCGCCGACGACCTGCGGGCGCTGCGGATGGGCCGCCTGCGCGTGGGCTTCAGCACGCCGGCCTTCGCCATGCCCGCGCTGGGGCGTCTGCGCGCCGCGCATCCCGATCTCGCGCTGGCGCTCACGTCGGGCAACACCGCCTCGCTGACGGCGGACCTGGAGGCCTGCGCGGTGGACGCCGCGATCATGACGCTGCGCGCGCCCCCGCCCAACCTGGCCGCGAGGCTGATCGCCGAGCAGGGGCTGGTCGGGCTGCGCCGCGCGGGCGATGCCCAGCCGGCCCCGCTGCGCTGGGCGGACCTGACCGGCGGGTGGGTGATCGTGCGCGAGCGGGGATCCATGACGCGCGCGATGTTCGAGGACGCCGCCGCGCGCGCCGGCGCGCCGCCCCTGCGCCTGCTCGAAGCCCCGACGCGGGAGGCGGTCCGCGAAGCGGCGGCAGCAGGTCTCGGCGTCGGCATCGTGCTGGATGGCGAGGCGGGCGCCGACGCCCGCGTCGTCGCGTCGCCCCTTCTGGGAGTGTCGGCGCGCGGCGGCGTCTACGTCGCGGCCTCGTTGGACGCGCGGGCGCTGCCGGCCGTCGCCGCGCTCTTCGAGGCTGCGGCGCCCGGCGTGCAGGACGCCGGCGTCACGGCCTGAGCGTCAAAAAAGCTTAATTAGGAAGGTGAATGAGCGAGCGATAGCCTATTGCCCAAGTCAATCAGGCAGGAGCCCGCGCCATGACCCCTCGCGCCGTTCTCATCTCCGCCGTCGCAGCCGCCGCGTTGGGAGCGCCGGCGGGCGCCCAGACGCTGCGCGTCGCGCTGCCGACCTTCATCTCGAACTTCGATCCGCAGGACCAGACCGGCAACGATGGCGCGCCCGTCCTGTATCAGGTCTACGACACCCTGATCGAGCGCGACCCCTTCGCGAGCCCGCTCGCCTTCAGGCCCGGTCTCGCCACCGCCTGGCGCCGGATCGAGCCGACCGTGTGGGAGCTGACGCTGCGCGAGGGCGTGCGGATGCACGACGGCACGGTGATGGACGCCGAGGACGTGGCGTTCTCGCTGAACCGGATGTTCCACCATGAGGATCCGGAGTTCTTCGGGGCCTGGGGCCGCTGGTTCTACAACTTCCGCGACGTCGAGGTGGTCGACCCGCTGACCGTGCGCATCCACACCCATCGCGAGGAGCCGCTGTTCGAGACGCTGATCTCGGCGCGCTCGGCCGGGATCACCTCGAAGGAGCACTACGAGGGACGGGCGTTCGAGGACGCCGCGAACGAGCCCGTCGGCTCAGGCCCCTACCGCGTGGTCGCGTTCACGCCGCGCGACAGCGCGGCGATGGAGCGCTTCGCCGATCATTGGGGCGAGCCGGCGCCGTTCGAGCGGCTGGAGTTCCAGCGCGTCGAGGAAGTCGCCTCGCGCGTCACCGGCATGGTGAACGGCGAGTTCGACATCGTGGCCAACATCCCCCCCGATCAGGAGGGCGCGCTCAAGGTCGAGGGCGTCGCGACCATGGGCGTGACCTGGCCGATGTTCCATGTCTGGATCATCCGCCAGACCACCCCGCCCACCGACGACGCGCGCGTCCGCAAGGCGATGCGCCTGTGCACCGACCGGCAGGCGCTGGTGGACGGGCTGTGGGGCGGCAAGGGCCATGTGCCGACCGCCCACCAGTTCGAAGAGTACGGCGCGCCATTCTACATGCCCGACCTTGCGCTCGTGCGGCACGATCCCGAGGAGGCCCGGCGGCTGCTCGCCGAGGCGGGCTACGACGGCCAACCGATCGTCGCGCAGTTCACCGAGAGCTACTACCTCTACGGCGATCTCGCGGCGCAGGTGATCCAGCAGCAATGGGCGGAGTGCGGTCTGAACCTCGTGCTCGACCAGATCGAGAGCTACGACTACGACAAGCTCGACATCCGCGCCTGGTCCAACCCGATGTACTATCCCGACCCCATGGGCGCGATGGACACGCACTGGTCCACGAACTCGTGGACCTACAGCCGCGATCTCTGGAAGCCCTCGCATCCCGAATGGGCCGCGACCTACGAGCAGGCGCGCTACGGCGTAGACGTCGAGGCCCGCAAGACCGCCTACCGCAAGCTGCTTGAACTCGCGGAAGAGGAGTCCGGCTGGGTCCTGCTCTATGAGCCGCACGAGGTCTACGGCATGCGCGCCGACATCGCCTTCGAGCCGCCCAAGGCGCACCGGCCCTACGTGCTTCCGCTGCGCGCCGGGCAGATCACCTTCGGCGCGCAGAACTGAGCGGGGAGCGCCGACCGGCCGCGCGCAGCGGGCGCTGAGCGATGGCCCGGTTTCTGGGCTGGCGCCTGCTGCGCGCGCTGGCGACGATGCTGCTGGTGCTGCTGATCGCCTTCGCGACGCTGCGCTATTCCGGGGAGCCGTTCGACCGGATGTTCCCGCACGGCGTAACGGTCGAGCACCAGGCCGCTCTGGAGCGGAAATGGGGGCTCGACCAGCCGTTCTGGGCGCAGTTCGCCGCCTATCTGCGCGGGTTGGCCGTCGGCGACTTCGGCCGAAGCCTGTTCACGGGAGAACGGGTCTGGGCGATGTACGCCGAGAGGATGCCCGCGACGCTGGCGGTCGGCTCGCTCGCGCTGCTGCTGGCGATCGCGATCGGCATCCCGCTTGGCGCGCTGTCAGCGCTTTATCGCGGCGCGGCCGGGGAGCGGGCGGCGATGGGCGTGGCGTTCCTCGGCTACGCCGTGCCGCATTTCGTGATCGGCATCGGGCTCATCCTGTGGCTGGGCTACTACGCTCGCGCGCTGCCGACGACGGGGCTGGCGACGCCGGCCCACTACGTCCTGCCGGTGATCACGCTGGCCATACCGATGATCGCAGGCCTCGCGCGCTTCATGCGCGCCGCGATGCTGGACGCCATCGCGCAGGACTACGCGGTGACCGCCGAGAGCAAGGGCCTTGCGCCCGGCCGCATTGCGCGCGTGCACATCCTGCGCAACGCCATGACGCCGCTGATAAGCGTGCTCGGGCTGGAGGTGGCGGGGCTGATCAACGGCTCGATCTTCGTCGAGGCCGTGTTCTCGCTGCCCGGCGTCGGCCGCATCCTTGTCGGCGCCGTGGAGGATCGCGACTTCGCCGTGCTCCAGTTCGGCGTGATCGCCTATGCCGGACTGGTGGTCGCGATCAATCTGGTCGTCGACTGCCTCTATGTCGCCGCCGACCCGCGCGTGCGGCTGGAGCAGGACGCATGAGCGACGCCGCGCTGGACGCGCCGCCCTCGGCCGCGGCGCCGGGCGCAGGACGTCGCCGGCGCCGCCGCCTGCGCGCCGACACGCTGACGCTGGCGGGAAGCGGACTTGCGCTGATAGTGCTGCTCGGGCTCGCGGCGCCCGTGATCGCGCCACACGACCCCAACGCCGTCAACATGCTCGCCCGCATCGCGCCGCCGGTGTGGATGGATGGCGGGACGTGGACCCATCCGCTCGGAACCGACCAGATCGGCCGCGACCTGCTTTCCCGCTGCCTCTACGGCATCCGCACCAGCTTCGGCGTCGCCGCGCTCGGCCTGCTGTTCTCGGCCGTCCTGGGGATCGGCCTCGGCCTGCTGGCGGGTCTGGGCGGGCGCTGGATCGACCGGGCGGCGATGACTGTGACGGACGTGTTCATCACCCTGCCGAACCTGCTGCTCCTGCTGTGCGGCATCGCGCTGCTCGGCACCGAAATCTGGGTGCTCGTGGTGATGATCGGCTTCGTGAAATGGGAGGGCTACGCCCGCATCGTCCGAGGCGAGGCGCTGAAGCTTCGCGAGGCCGGCTATGTCGAGGCGTCCCGCGCGCTCGGCGGCTCGGCCCTGTGGATCGCGCGCCGCCACATCCTGCCCAATCTCGCCTCGCCGCTTGTCGTGATGCTGACCCTGAGCTTTCCGGGCGTCCTGCTGATGGAGGCTGGGCTGTCCTTTCTCGGCGTCGGGGTCCAACCGCCGACCGCCTCTCTGGGGCGCATGATTGGCGACGGGCGGGACTATCTGGTCAACGGCTGGTGGCTGTCGGGCATGCCCTCGCTCGTGATCGTGGCGATCACGCTCCTGTTCCAGATCGTCGGCGACGCGCTGCGCGACCGGGTGGACGTGCGCGGCGATGGCTGAGCCGCTGCTGAGCGCCCGCGGCGTGACCGTGACCTTCGCCACGCGCGCCGGGCCGCGCATGGCGGTGCGCGGCGTCGATCTGGACGTCGCTGCGGGCGAGACGGTGGCGATCGTCGGCGAGTCCGGCTCCGGCAAGTCGGCGTTCGCGCGCGCCGTGCTGCGCCAGCACCAGCCGCCCTTCACCCGCAGCCGCGTAAGCGTGGGCGGATCGATCCTGCTTGGCCGCGCGGCGGGTCCTGTCGACCTGGCGCAGGCGGATGCGCGCGCCCTCCGGGCGGTGCGCGCGCGCGAGATCGCCATGGTGTTTCAGGAGGCGATGTCGGCGCTGAACCCGGTCATGCGGATCGGTCGGCAGGTGGCGGAGGCCGCGCGCGCCGCCGAGCCCGGCCTTTCGCGCGCGGCCGCCGACGCGCGGGCCGCGGCGCTGCTGGAGCGGATGGGCGTCGCCGACGCCGCCCGGCGGGCGCGCGACTTTCCGCACCAGCTGTCGGGCGGGCAGCGCCAGCGCGTCATGATCGCCATCGCCGCGGCGCGGCGACCGCGCCTGCTGATCGCCGACGAGCCGACGACGGCGCTGGACGTCACCGTGCAGGCCCGGCTGCTGGCGCTGCTGGCGGAGCTGAAGCGCGAGAGCGGCATGGCGATGCTGTTCATCACCCATGATCTCGGCGTCGTGCGCCGCATCGCCGACCGCGTTGCGGTGATGTACGCAGGCCGCCTGATCGAGCTCGCCCCTGCGGCGACGTTCTTCGCACGGCCCCGTCACCCCTACGCCGCGGCCCTGCTCGACAGCGCGCCGGGCCGCGGAGGCGCGCCGCTGGCCGGTCGGGCGCCCGAGCCCTGGGCGGCGCCGGAAGGCTGCGCCTTTCATCCACGCTGCCCGGCGGCCGACGCGACCTGCCGGCGCGAGCCGCCGCAGGCGCAGACGCCCGCCGGCTGGGCGCGTTGCTGGCGGCCGGTCGCGTGAGCGCCGCCTTCGTCGAGATCGAGCGCCTAAGCGTCGCCTTCCGCCCCGCATGGCCGCGCCGCGGCCCGGCCTTTCGCGCGGTCGAGGACGTCTCGCTCCACCTTGCGCGCGGCGAGCGGCTGGGGCTGGTCGGCGAGTCCGGCTCCGGCAAGTCCACCCTCGGCCGCGCGCTGCTGCGGCTGATCCGACCCGAGACGGGGCGCGTGCGCGTCGGCGGCCTCGACCCGTTCGCGCTGCGGGGCGCCGCGCTCATGGCGTTTCGCCGCCGCGCCCAGGTCGTGTTTCAGGACAGCGAGGCCTCGCTCGACCCGCGCATGACCGTGGGGGCCGCCATCCGCGAGGGCCTCGACATCCATCGCATCGGCCGGGCGGCGGACCGCGCGGTCTCCGTGGCGAGACTGCTGGAGCGGGTCGGCCTTTCACCCGAGCATGGCGCGCGCCACCCGCACGCGCTGTCTGGCGGCCAGCGCCAGCGGGTGAACATCGCCCGGGCGCTCGCGCTGGGGCCGGAGCTTCTGGTGGCGGACGAACCGGTCTCCGCGCTCGACGTCTCGGTGCAGGCGCAGATCCTCAACCTCTTGCGGGGTCTCCACGCCGAGTTCGGGCTGACGCTGCTGTTCATCAGCCATGACCTCGCCGTCGTGCGGGCGCTCTGCGACCGCGTGGCGGTGATGCAGGCGGGGCGGATCGTCGAGTGCGGCCAGACCGAAAGGCTGTTCTCCGATCCGCGCCATCCCTACACGCGCCTTCTGCTGGAGAGCGCGGCTCTGCCCGAGAATGCGGCGCCGTCTCAGGGCGGACGCGAAGTGTTCATGGAACCTTAATCCGAAGAATCAATCAGGCGACGTAGCATCATTGGTGTTTCGGATGACATCGGAGCCCGCCATGCGCCTGACCCGCCGCCAGTTCCTCGACAGCGCCGCCGCCGGCGCGACCGTGATCGGCCTCGGCCATCTGCTCGACCCCGCCCTTGCGCTCGGCGCGACGCCGGACTGGGCCGCGGACGCGCTGGCTGGGCAGGAGCCGAAATACGGCGGCGTGCTGACCTACGGGCAGACCTATCCCAACTGGGCGCTCGGCCAGTCCAACCGCGGCCAGCATCCCTACTACTGGCTGGACCTGCTGACGCGTTCGGTCTGGAACTGCCTGACCTGGGTCGACGAGGACATGAATGCGCGGCTTGAGCTCGCGGCCTCGCTGACGCCCAACGACGCGCTCGACGTCTGGGACGCGACGCTGCGCGAGGGCGTGACGTTTCACGACGGGACCGAGATGACCTCGGCCGACGTCGTGTCCTCGATCCAGTTCCACATGCTCGGCGGCGTCGGGCTGATCCGCGCCCAGATCGAGCGCGTCGAGCCGGTGGGCCGCCACGGCGTGCGCTTCTTCCTGAACGCGCCGAACGCCGAATTCGCCTACTCTCTCGCCGAGTACCGCGCCGCGATCTTCAAGGCCGCCGACCCGGAGACCATAGGCTTCGACGGCGTCGGCACAGGCCCGTTCCGCCTGATCGAGATCGACAACGCCCGTCAGTTCCGCACCGAGCGCAACGAAGCCTACTGGATGGAGGGCAAGCCCTATCTGGACGAACTGCGCGGCGTGCTCGCGCTCGGCAACGCCGCCATCAACGGCTACCGCGCCGGCCAGCTGAACGGCGTCTTCAACATCGACCCCGGCCAGATCGGGCAGTTCCGCGACGCCGGCGCCGAGATCCACGCCGCGCCCGCCGGCGACCAGTTCTGGCTGGTGCTGCCCAAGAACGTGAACTTCCCCTGGAACGACCAGCGCGTCCGTCAGGCGATGTCCTTCGCCATCGACCGCCCGGCGATCAACCGCATCGTCTATGGCGACCCCGAGGGCTGGACCGGCAACGACACCCACATGACCGGCGTCAACCGCGAGTTCCTGCCCCGCGCGGTGGAGCGCGACGTCGCCCGCGCCCGCGCCCTGCTCGCCGAGGCCGGGTATCCCGACGGCGTCGATCTGCCGGCGATGTACTTCTGCCCGTCCTTCCCCGAGGAGCCGCGGGTCTATCCGATCGTCACCGAGAGCCTCGCGGAGGCGGGCATCCGGCTGGCCTTCGAGGAGCGGCCCTGCGACGGGTTCGACCCCTTCGTGAACGGGGTCAACCAGCCGATCGGCCGGCCGCGCCGCAACCTCGTCGGCCCGCGCAACCCGTTCATCAACCTCTCCCGCCTGTCGGTGCGCAACGCCGCCGAGCCCGGCGGCTGGCAGGGCGCGGGCTCGGACCGCTTCAACGCGCTGATCCTGCAGGCCGTCGGCGAGGCGGACGAGGCGCGGCGCCTCGAACTCTATCACGAGGCGCAGCGGCTGGCGCAGGAGGAGACGCCGGGCGTGATGCTGGGCGGCCGACGCAACATGGTCGCCCACGCGCCGGCGGTGAAGAACCTGCGCAGCCACTCGCAGAACTGGTCGAGCCGCTTCGACAACGTCTGGATCGACGGCTGAGGCGGGCCGCCTGAAGCCTCCGGCCCAGCGCCGCATTCCCGATATCTGCGGGCGGCCGCGAGCGGCCCGGCGCAGCGCCGCTCAGGGAGAAACCAGATGCTCGACCGCCGCGATTTCCTCACCGGCGCCGCCGCCATCCTCGGCGTCGGGGCCCTGCCGCCCTCGGCCCGCGCCGACAGCGTCGAAAACTTCGTCGACGGGTTGATCGCGGGCCAGTCGCCGAAGTCCGGCGGTGTGCTGACCTACGGCAACCCGGTGCCCAACTGGGCGCTGGGACAGTCCGACCGCGGGGCGCATCCCTATTTCTTCATGGATATCCAGACACGCGGCGTCTGGAACGCGCTGACCTGGGTCGACGAGAACCTCGACGTCGTGCCCGAGCTCGCCGAGAGCTACGTCTCTGACGAGACCGCGACCGTCTGGGAGTACAAGCTGCGCGAGGGCGTGACCTTCCACGACGGGCGCGAGTTCACCTCCGAGGACGCCGTGGCCTCCTGCCGCCTGCACGCGCACCCCGAACTGGGCGGCGTCGGCTTCTTCAAGCAGGACATCGCGCAGGTGGAGCCCATGGGCCGCTACGGCCTGCGCTTTCACCTGACGCGCCCCAACGTCGAGTTTCCCCACGCCACCGCCGAGTATCGCGCCATGATGCTGCCCGCGCGCGAGAACCTCGCCGAGATGGGCTATGACGGCGTCGGGACCGGCCCGTTCCGCCTGCTGGAGATCGACAACAAGCGCCAGTTCCGCGCCGAGCGCTTCGAGGGCTACTGGATGCCGGGCCGGCCCTATCTCGACGGGCTGAACGGCGTGCTGGCGATGGGCCAGAACGCGATCAACGGCTACCGCGCGGGCCAGCTCGACGCGATCCTGAACGCCGACCCCGGCCAGTTCGAGCAGTTCCGCGAGGCCGGCGCCGAGGTCCGGACGGCGCCGTCGGGCGACCAGTTCTGGCTGGTGCTGCCCAAGAACATGAACCTGCCTTGGAATGACGTCCGCGTGCGCCGCGCCATGTCGCTGGCCATCGACCGCCCGGCGGTCAACCGCATCGTCTACGCCGACCCGGACGGCTGGACCGGCAACGACACCCACATGAACGGCGTCAACCGCGAGTTCCTGCCAAGGCCCGTCGAGCGCGACGTGGCGGAGGCGCGCCGCCTGCTGGCCGAGGCCGGGCATCCCGACGGCATCGAGCTGCCGGCGATCTACTACTGCCCGGGCTATCCTGAGGAGCCGCGGCTCTGGGCCGTCGTAGCCGAGAGCCTCAAGGAGGCCGGCATCGCGCTGGATTTCGCCGAGCGCCCCTGCGACGGCTTCAATCCGTTCGTGAGCGCTGTCAACCAGCCCATCGGCCGCCCGCGCCGCAACCTCGTCGGCGCCCGCAATCCCGCCATCAACCTGTCGCGCCTCTCCAACCTTAACCCCGCCGAGCCCGGCGGCTGGGCCGGCGCGGGCTTCGAGCGCTACAATGCGCTGCTGGCGCAGGCTGCCGCCGAGACCGACGCCGAGAAGAGGCTGCAGATCTATCACGAGATGCAGCGCATCGCGCAGGAAGAGGTGCCCGGCGTGATGATCGGCGGGCGGCGGACGAACGTCGTGCACCGGCCCGCGTTCCGCAACCTGCGCCCGCACACCCAGCTTTGGCAGGGGCCGCGCTACGAGACGGTATGGCTCGACGCATGACCGCGGCGCCGGGCGGGCGGAGAGGCGACGCATGAACGCCGTCGCGGCGATGGCGCTGCGACGGCTCGCGCTGTCGGCTGTGGTGCTGTCGCTGGTCTCGGCGATCGTGTTCGTCGGCACCGAGATCCTGCCCGGCGACGCGCTCGACAGCACCATCCCGGCCGACGAACTGATCTACTACACCGCCGAGGACCTTTCGCGGATGCGCGCCGAGTTGGGCCTCGACAAGCCGCCGGTCGAGCGGTTCTGGTCGGTGTTCACGGGTCTTGCGACCTTCGACTTCGGCGTGACCATCGTGACGCGGGAGCCGGTTTGGGACGGGATCCGGCACCCGCTGCTCAATTCGCTGCTGATGGCGGGCGTCGCGGTGGTGTTGACGCCGCTGGTCGCCATCGGCCTGGGCGTCCTGGCGGCGCTGAAGCCCGGCGGTCGGCTGGACGCCGCGATCTCCGGCGCGACGCTGTTCGGCTACTCCATGCCCGATTTCGTGGTGGGCAACGTCTTCATCATCGTCTTCGCGCTGCAGCTGGGCCTGGCGCCGGCGGTGCTGATGGTGGCCGAGAGCGCACCGGCCGGCGAGATGCTGTCGGTTGCGGCGCTGCCGGTCGCCGCGCTGGCGGTGTCGGGCGTCGCCTACCAGTTCCGGCTGCTGCGCGCGGGCATGATCGAGGCGATGGATAGCGAGTTCGTGGAGCGGGCGCGTCTCGCGGGGCTGTCGGAGCGGCGTCTGGTGCTGACGCACGCCCTGCCCGGAGCGCTGATCCCGATGCTGAACGGCTCGGCGCAGTTCGTCGCCGGCGTGGTGTCGGGCGCCGTGGTGATCGAGGCGGTGTTCCGCTATCCCGGCATCGGGCTGGAGCTGGTTCGCGCCGTCGCGCAGCGCGAGGTGCCGACGGTGCAGGCCATCGCGTTTCTCGCAGCGTTCGGGGTCATCCTCAGCAACCTGCTGGCGGATCTCGCCATTCTGGCGCTCGACCCGCGCGTGCGGAGACGCGCCGATGGCTGACGCGGCGCTGGCTCCCTCGGCGGCGACGGCGCGCACGCCATCGCCATTGCGCAAGGCGCTGCGGAGCCCAGCGACCGTGGTTGGTCTGGCGCTGGTGGCGCTGCATCTGTTCCTGGCGCTGTTCGCGCCGCTGATCGCGCCCTATTCCATCAGCGCCATCGTCGCCGAGGGCCTGACGCCGCCGTCCGCGGCGCACTGGCTGGGGTCCGACCAGATCGGGCGGGACTACCTGTCGCGGCTGATGTCGGGGGGGCGGGTGGCCCTGCTGGTCTCAGGGCTGGGCGTGGCGGTCGCGGTCGCGCTGGGCGCGGCGCTGGGGCTTGTCGCGGGCTACGCCGGCGGCTGGCTGGACGATGCGGTGATGCGCGTGACGGACGCGCTGATGGCGATCCCCGAGATCGTGCTGATCGCGATCCTGGTCCTTACCTTCGGCAAGGATCTGGCGGCGCTGTCGATCATCGTCGCCGTCGTCTACACCCCCGGCGTCGTGCGCGTGGTGCGCGCCAGGACGATCTCGCTCGCCGCGCTCGACTACGTGCTGGCGGCGGAGCTGCGCGGCGAGACGCGCGCCCATGTGCTGTTTCGGGAGATCGCGCCGAACCTGTCGGGCCTGCTGGCGGTGGAGCTGGCGATCCGCGTGTCGTCGGCCGTGCTGAAGATCTCGGCGCTGTCCTTTCTGGGTCTCGGCGTCAGCCAGCCGACGCCGGACTGGGGTCTGATGGTGCAGGAGGCGATGAGCGTGGTCTTCACCGATCCCTGGTTCCTGATCCTGCCGGCTGCGGCGCTGTCCAGCCTCATCATCGGCGTGAACTTCGCCGTCGACGGGCTGGCGCGCGCCTATGGCGTCAGCGCGACGGAGGCCTGAGCGATGCGCCACGAAGCGCCCCGCACGCGCGCCCATGTGGAGACCGCGGGCCTGACCGTGACCTACCGCGACGGCTTGGGCGGAGAGCGCGCCGCGGTGCGGGCGGTAGATCTGGCGCTGGCGCGCGGCGCGACGCTGGGCGTCGTCGGCGAGTCGGGCTCCGGCAAGTCGACGCTTGCGCGCTGCCTGCTTGGCCATCTCCGCCCCGGCGCCCGCGTGTCGGGCGGCCACGTGCGCGTGGGCGACGTCGCGCCCTTCGATCTGGACAGCCGCGCACTGCGCGCCTTTCGCGGCGCGCGCGCGGCGATGGTGCCGCAGAACCCGCTGTCGTCGCTGACGCCGCACATGACCGTAGGGGCGCAGCTGGGCGAGCTTTTGCGCCGCCACGCCCGGCTGCGCGGCCGGGCCGCGCGGGCGCGGGCGCTGGAGCTGATGGCCGAAACCGATCTGCCGGACCCGGCGTCGCTGCATGACCGCTATCCTCACGAGCTGTCGGGCGGCCAGCGCCAGCGCATCGTGATCGCCGCCGCGCTGGCGGCGCGTCCCGAACTGATCGTGCTCGACGAACCCACCACCGCGCTCGACAAGACGGTGGAGTCGCATGTGCTCGACCTAGTAGCGCGGCTGCAGGCCGAACTGTCGGCGACGCTGGTCTATGTCAGCCACGACCTGAACGTGGTCGCGCGCATGTGCTCTCGCATAATGGTGATGCGCGACGGCGCCGTGGTGGAGGAGGGCGACGCGGCGGCCCTGCTGCGCCGGCCGCGGACGGGATACGCCGAGGCGCTGATCGCCGCGATGCCGCGCCTGGCGCCGGAAAGGGCGCCGTCGCCGGCCACGCCCGCCGGCCCGCCCGTGGTGTCGGCGCGCGGCCTGCGCTTCACGCACCGGTCCCCTGCGGGACTGTTCGGTCGCGGCGCGGTCGGCCGGCCGGCGCTGGACGGGGTGGATTTCGATCTTGCGCGCGGCGAGACTCTGGGCGTGGTGGGTGAATCCGGGTCCGGCAAGTCCACCCTCGCGGCGTTGGTCTGCGGCGCGCTGACGGGCGGCGCCGGGTCGCTGCGTCTGGACGGCCGGCCGCTGGCGGGTCTGGCGCGCAGCCGGCCGGCGGACCAGCGCCGGCGCATTCAGATGATCTTTCAGGATCCGCTTGCCTCGCTGAACCCCAGCCAGACGGTAGTCGATATCGTCGCCCGCCCGGCGCGCCTCTATTTCGGCGCGACGGCGGCGCAGGCGCGCGCTGAGGCGGCGCGGCTGCTGGCGGCGCTGGACGTGCCGGCGGAGACCATGAACCGGGGGCCGCGCCATCTGTCGGGCGGCCAGCAGCAGCGCGTCGCCATCGCCCGGGCGCTCGCGGCGCGGCCCGACGTGCTGCTGTGCGATGAGATAACGTCGGCGCTGGACGCGACCGTGCAGGCGCAGGCCATCGCGCTGCTGCGCCGCATCCAGTCCGAACATGGCCTCGCGATCCTGTTCATCTCGCACGACTTGGCGCTGGTCGCATCGATCGCGCATCGCCTGCTGGTGCTGGAGGGCGGCGTGGCGCGCGACCACGGGCCGACGCGCGAGACGCTGCTCACGCCAGGCTCCGCCTATACCGCACGATTGATCGCTGCATTTCGCCGCAACGCCACGGCGATGCCGTCCAGCGCAGTTCTCGCGGATGAAAACCGGACGAAGAAGATGCTGTCGTCCGGACACTGACCATGCCGCGTCTCGCGCCATGAAGCTCGGCGCAGCGTTGACGATTGCATTGCTGCGTCGCACCGCGAGAAGGCTATCGGGAGCCTCGCCTCGCGTGGTCGCGTGCCGATGCGGTCGTCGCCTCGGGATCAGCGGCGCAAGACGCCCATCGACAAAGCAAGAGGTGTTCAGCCTGCGGTTCCGAACGGCCAAGCATATCCACGCCGATCCGCATGCCCAGCTGCCTCAGTGCGCGCGATGGCTATAGAGGGGGAGAGCGCGCCGGAGTGTATAAATGGCAGGAAGCTGCGCGCGGCCATCCATACCCCGACCGACCTGAATCGTTAACCCACGGCCTGCCAGGCGAGGCCGACGACGGGACTGAACCCCCCCGCCCGTCGCCTGCGCGACCTGCTGTCTACCGCGCGCCGCAGGGCGCCCCGCGACTGGCCGGAACCGGGAGGAGCCTCCCCGGGGTGGATGGGCGCGATACCGGGAGTTGGCTGCGCCACCGTCTCAACGCAGGGCGGCGATGATGGTCTCCATCACAGTCGCCGCCGGCATCGGCGCGACGAGATCGACGCGCTCGGGCAGGCTCGCGGATTTGAGGCGTTCAGGGTCGTCCGTCACCCCCATGAGCCCGGTGCGGAAGCCGTGGTCGGACCAGGCCAGCGCTTGGACGTCGGGGTCCAGCAGCGCCTCCTCGAGCCGCCGGCAGGTCGGCGTCAGCGAGATCAGCGGATGCGAGGCGAAGATAGTGGGCTCCGGGTAGATCACCCGGATGCGCGCGCTGATCGTCTCGACATATGCAGCGTTGGCGATCAGGAATTCGACGAGCTGGTTCTCGTAACCGACGATCACCGGCCGCGCCCCCATCCCCTGCTTCAGGAAGCCTTCGAAGATGTCGCCGGAGGAGGACTCCATGTAGCCGAGGCCTGCGAAGTAGGCCTCGATCCGCGGCAGGAGCGCGGGCAGGTCGTCCGCCGTCGGCGTCTCGCCGCCGTTGAAGGCGGTGGCCAGCAGCGCCGACCAGATGTTGCCGGAGTTCGAGCGCGCCGGGTCCGTCGAGAGCACGCGCACGGGACCGTAGACGTTGACCCCGAGGTCCTCGCGCCAGCGCGCGCCCGAGGCCAGCATCTCGCCGAGCCGTCCGAGGTCGGCGGCGAGAAAGCCGTCGGCCCTCGGGCGCACGACGCCCGTGCGCTGCAGCGCGTCGGCCACCTCTGCCCAGGCGAACAGCACGATCGGCGACGAGAACACCGTCTCGGCCCCGAGCACGGGGCGGCCCGAGGCGCGCGCCAGTTCCACCGCGACGGCGGTCGAGGGCCACAGGCAGTCCTTGCCGTCGCTCGGCAGGGTCGTGACCATCTCGACCGAGCCGGCGCGTCGGGCGTCGAGGTCGATGCGGAAGCGGCGGTCGAGCAGGTCGCGCACAGCCGGGTTCTCCAGGAAGGCGCTCTTCTCGCCGCCATAGAAGATCGCGACGCGCACGCGCTCGCGCGGGGTCGCGTCGCGGCGCAGGGCGGACCAGTCGAGCGTGGTCGCCGCCAGCGCTGCGAGCGCCACGGCGGCGAGAATGCCGAGGCCGAGAAGCGAGCGGCTCATGGGCGGCCCCCTCGCGCGGCGATCTGTTCGCCCAGCACCTCCACCTCCACTTCGAGCGCCGTCATGTCGTTCTCCACGCAGGCGCGCTCGATGCGTTCGAGCGCCGGGACGAAGCCGCGCACGCGCCCGCCGACCACGGCGAGACGCCCGGCCCCCGCGTCCGCTCGAGCGGCGAGGTCGACATAGGCCTCGCTGCTGTCGAGCATCCGCGGAAGATAGGAGCGCAGGAACCGCCGCGACAGGCGGAGGTCGTCGGGATCGCTCTTGTGATGGTCGCGGATGCGGCCCAGCAGATCGGCCATCCGGCGGAAGGCCGAGGCGTCGTCGCCTTGCGCCCGCTCCGCAAGCCGGGCCATCCGTTCCTGCGCCTCGGCGAGCTGGGCGAGGGCGGCGCGCAGGTCGGCTTCGGTCACGCCCTCGGCCCGCGCGATCCCGAAGGCCTGGCGCCGGTGCGGGATCACGAGGACCGCGCCGGCATAGACCGCCGCCCCGAGGCCGAGAGCGGCCCACCAGGCGAGCCCGGCCCCGAGATACAGTCCGAGAAACGCGGCGGAAGCCGCGACGCCCGCCAGCGCGGCGGCGGTCGTTCGCGAGAGCCCCGCCGGCTCTCGCCCCCCGCCGCCGGGTGCGCGTCCCGCTGAGGCCATCAATTGTAGCCCCGCGCGCCACGAAGGGCGCCTGCGATGTCGTCGTCCGCCCTGAACAGTCGGCCCACCGTGCGGTCGTTCAGCTCCGAGAGCTGGCGCTCGTCCGCCTTGCCGATGGCGATGGCGTGGATCGGCGTGTCGCGCCCCACCGCGGAGGCTTGGAGCCGGTCGAGCAGCGCCGTGCGCCCCGTCTCGTCGGAGGCCCCGTCGGTCAGGGCGATGATCGCGGGCAGGCGCCCGTCAAGGCTTCCGTCCCGCTCGGCCGCTTCCAGCACAGCAAGCGCGGCCCCGAGCGCGGCGTAAAGGTCGGTCGCGCCGCCGGCCTTCAGCGCCTCCACCTCCGCCAGCAGGCTCCGCAGCGCCGCGCCGTCCGCGCCGTCGATGCGCCGCGCGGGGCCGGGCGCGCTGCTGAAGGGGATCACAACGGTCACGTCGCCGGGCGCAGGGTCGAGCAGAAGCAGCGCAGCCCGCTCGGGATCCAGCACGAGGCCCATCGCCTGTTTCAGGGCCGTCAGCGGCACGCCTTCCATCGACCCTGACACGTCCAGCACCCAGACTGTGAAGGACGGCTTGCGCAGCGCCGTCTGGTAGAGGCGCAGCGCCTCGCGGATCACGTCGCGCGCGGGCGTGGGGACCGGGGCGATCTCGCGCGCCGGGTCCAACCCCCAGTCGGCGTTCCAGACTGCGGGCGGAGCGTCCGTCGTCGACAGGCCCAGAAGGCCCGCCCGGCGTCCGCTCGCGAACAACTCCGCCTGCACTGGCGGCGACAGCAGATGCGCCTGCAGCGACAAGAAGGCGGCCTCGCGGCTCGCATCGCCCTTCTCGACATAACCGAGGGGGCTGTCGGCCACCGCCAGACCATTGGCGGGATAGATCACATGCAAGGGCTCGCGCCCGGCGGTGACCAGCGCCCGATTGGTGTCGATCAGCACGGATTCGTAGTTGATCATCGCGTCGAATCGGTCCGGATGGGCGACGAACGCCTCGCCCAGCCAGCCCGAAGAGCCCGAGGAGCGGTCCACGCTCGCGAACAGGTCGGTCGCCCGCGCCCGGACCTGCGGATCGGCGAGATGGTCCAGCGTCAGCAGGTCGGGGTCGCCCGCGAAGGCGTAGAGAAAGCCGATATAGGCGCTCGCCCCGGAGTTGGACTGGCTGGCCGAGGTCATGGCCAGCCGGAAGGCGCCGCTCTCCGCCGCCGCCGCGATGTCCTGCACCGTCACATCGTCGCGGCCGATCCAGCCCAGGCGCTCGGCGATGGAGCGGCGCAGGCCCAGAGCCACCGGCGAGCGCAGGATCGAGCGGTCGTGCTTGACCACCCGCTGCGCGTCGCCAAACTCGATCCACATTGAATGCGCGGGCCAGACGGCGTCATGCGCCCCGGCGGTCCCCTTCTCGATCTCGCGGGCGATGTCTACGGAGCCGAGCCAGGTCATCGAGACCTCGGCGCCCTCTTGTCGCGCCCAGTCCTGCACGAGCGCCCCCAGCGGGCGATTCTCCGACCCCGAGACGATGGACAGCTCAACGCCGCGATGCGGTCCACCGACTCCGCCCCAACCAAACAGAGCGGCGGCGACGATCGCCAGCAGCACGACCAGCGAAGCCAGAATGCGCGGCGTCATGCGGGCTCTCCCATCAGCGACCAATCGCTGGAACGCATAGCGGCCCGTCGTCGAAAGCGCCATGTGGCGCCGGGGCGGCGGCGGACCGACTGGTCCTTCCGCGCAACTCTCGCCGCAGCCGGCGCGGCCCGCTTTGATCCCCGACAAGGGCGCGACGCGTCTCCGGGCCTCGAGGTCCGCATCGGGGTGGACAAGCGAAGGTAGACCCACCAACCCATCGAACGGCTGTTGATCGAGCCGCTGCGTCCACGCCGCGACCGGCCGGAACCGTAACCCTCGGCCTGCCTGGAGAGGCGAACGCCCGAGCTTATTCCGCACCCGCCGCCCGCGCGAGCGGCCGCCTACCGCAGTCCACCATCCTCCACGCGACTGGCCGGAACCGGGAGCCACGGGGGAGCAGTGATCCTGCCCCGGATTGGTGGACACCCATGCTATGGCTTTCGAGCCAGGAGAGGAGTGTCCGATGGCGAGCAGGAAGCGCCGACATTTTCCGGA
>NZ_FNQM01000061.1 GCF_900107585.1 Rubrimonas cliftonensis
TCACCGCCCTCGGCATACCCGTCACCGAAGCCATAGGATGAGTCCGTCCGGGGAAAGGGGAAGTCCGTCCCCACGTCGATTTGCACAACAGAGTCGCGCCAATCCGGCATGATGGCCGGGGTACATGAGCAAGCCGACACCCCCGCGCTCCTAGACCACGAACTGGCCGAGCTACAACGAGGCGCAAGCGCCGGGGCTCGCTGACGGCCTGGTTCGACCCCGCCATGAAGTGGGAGGGCCCGGCGACAGGCAAGCGCGGGCGCCGTCAGAGCTACGGTGACCCGGCCATCCAGAGCTGTCTGACGATGAAGGTCCTGCTCGGCATGGCGCTGCGGCAAACCACCGGGTTCGTGGAGGGCCTGTTGCGGCTGATCGGTCTGGACTGGAGAGTCCCCGATTTCAGCACGCTCCGCCGCCGCCAGAAGACCCCGGCCGTGATCATTCCGTACCGCGGCTCGAACGGTCCGCTGCACCTGCTGATCGACAGCACCGGGATCAAGGTCGAAGGCGAGGGCGAGTGTAACGCGCGAAAGCATGGCGGCGCCAAGCGCCGGGTCTGGCGCAAGGTCCATCCCGGGATTGATGAGCAAACCCTTGAGGTCCGCGCCATCGAGGTCACGAGCAGCGACATTGGCGACGCGCCGATGCTGCCGGAACTACTCGGCCAGATCGCCCCGCACCACGAGGTGGCGAGCGTCACCGCCGACAGGGCCCACGAGACCCGCAAGAGCCATGAGGCCATCGCCGACCGCGGCGCCGCGGCGGTCATCCCGCCACGAAGGAACGCCAAGCACTGGAAGGAGATCACCGAGGGCGCCACGGCGCGCAACGAGGCCCTCCGGGCGTGACGCAGCCTCGGCCGCGCGATCTGGCGACGATGGAGCGGCTACCATCGGCGCAGCCGCGCCGAGACGAAGATGCATTGCGTCAAGCTGCTCGGTCAGCGCCTCATGGCGGGGGACTTCGACCGGCAGGTTGCGGAGATCCAAGTCGGGGTTGCCGTCCTCAACCGCTTCACAGCCCTCGGCATCCGCGCCACTCGCGCCACGGGATGCGTCTGTCCGGGAAGAACGAAACTCCGGCCAAACGGTGATTTGCGAAACAATGCCGCACGACGACGCCGTCTGTGGCGGATTGGATGACCAACTCCGTCATGATCGGCAGCTGCGCCGCCCAGCCGCTTTTCGCAGTATGGGAACTCTGCGGATCGCCATAGAGAAGCTTGAACCGATCATGAGGAGAGCGGCGTGCGCGCCAAGGACGAGACCCCCGACAACCGCCTGATCGAACTTGCCCGGCGCCTCGCCCATGCGGCGCGCGAGGTGCATCGCGCGCACGAAGCGCCGGTCGGCTTCGAGATCAAGGACGACGGCAGCCCGGTCACGGCGCTCGATCGCGCCGTGGAGCGCCGCCTGCGCCGCGAGATCGCCGCCGCCTTCCCCGACCACGGTGTGCTCGGCGAGGAGGAGGGGCCGGAGCGGACCGAAGCGCCCCATGTATGGGTGATCGATCCGATCGACGGCACCCGGCAGTTCGCGGCCGGCCTGCCGAACTGGGGCACGCTGATCGCGCTGTGCCGCGAAGGCCGCCCCGTCATCGGCGTGATCGACCAGCCCTGGTGCGAACGACTGTGGCTTGGCGTCGCCGGAACGGGGCCGGCGTCGGGGACCACGGTCAACGGGCGGGCGGTGCGCTGCGCCCCGGTCGCAGCGCTCGCGGACTGCGTCGCCAGCCTCTCCGACCCTGACGCCTACGACGCCGCCACCTCGCCCGGCCTCGCCGCCATCCGCGCGCGCACGCGCTGGAACGTCTATGACGGCGGCTGCCTCGGCTACGGCGCGCTGGCGGAAGGACGGATCGGGCTGTGCCTCAACGGCCCCAACCTCGAACCCTTCGACATCGCCGCGCTCGTGCCCGTGGTCGAGGGCGCGGGCGGAGTGATCAGCGGCTGGCGGGGCGAGGCGCTGACCATCGCCTCGAGCGGCGCCATTCTCGCCAGCGCGACCCCCGCGCTGCACGCGGCCGCCCTGGAGACGCTCGCCGGCGCCGTCACGCAACCGTAGCGGCGTCGTCGCGGAACCGAGACGGTGGCGCACTAGCCTCAAGCCTCTCATCTTCGTGAAAGGTCACGCCATGCGCCTGTTCGCCTCCCTCGTCGGCGCCGCCCTGCTGGCGGCGACCGCCGCCGCGCCCGCCGCCCGCGCCGCCGAGACCCTCCAGGTCGGCACGGAATGCACCTACTTCCCCTTCAACTACCGCACCGATGCGGGCGAGCTTTCCGGCTACGACGTCGATGTGGCGCGCGAGATCGGCGCGCGCATCGGCGCCGAGATCGAGTTCGTGTGCCAGGAGTGGAAGGGCATGATCCCGGCGCTGCTGGCCGGCAAGTTCGACCTGATCGTGGCCTCCATGTCGATCACCGCCGAGCGGCTCGAGAAGATCGACTTCTCGGCCCCCTACCGCGTCTCCATCGGGCAGTTCGTTGCGGCCAAGGACAAGGGGCTGGTTCTGTTCGACGCCGACGGCGCGCTGATGCCGGCGGCGCTGGAGGGCGTGAAGATCGGGCTGGAGCGCGCCTCCACCTACGAGAGCTGGCTCAAGGCCAAGGCCCCCGGCGCGAACGTCGCCTATTACGACAGCAACGAGGCGATGTATCTCGACCTCAAGGCCGGCCGCGTCGATGCGATCATGACCAATCCGATGAAGGCGTTTCTGAGCTTCATCTCCAAGCCCGACGGCGCGGGCTTCGAGGTGGTCGGCCCGCAGCTGGCCGACGAGGCCTATTTCGGCACCGGCGTCGGGGTGGGCTTGCGCAAGGGTCAGGACGATCTCAAGGCGCGCATCGACGCCGCGCTCAAGGGCATGACCGAGGACGGCAAGCTTGCCGAGTTCGGCCTGCGCCACTTCCCCTTCACGATTCACCCGCAGGCTTGGCAGGGCGCTTCCTGACGTCACGGTAGCGCAGGATGGGCGCGCTCGCAGGCTGGCTTGACGAGTTCGCCTGGGGCGCGTTCCTGATCCTGCGCGTGTTTCTGGTCGCCGCCGCGCTCACGCTGATCTTCGGCGTGCTCGGCGCGGCGGCGCGGCTTGCGGGCGGCGTCTGGGCGCGGCTTGCGGGCCTCTACGTCACCTTCTTCCGCGGCACGCCGGAACTGCTGGTGCTGCTGCTGTTCTATTTCGGCGCCGCGGTCACGCTGACGGCGATCGCGCGGGCGATCGACCCCGGCGCCGGCTTCGTGGACATTCCGCCCTTCTGGGCCGGATCGCTCGCGATCGCGCTGATCGCCGGCGCCTACGCGACCGAGAGCTTTCGCGGCGCGTTTCTCGGCGTGGCCCCGGGGCAGATAGAGGCGGCGCGGGCGCTTGGTCTGGCGCCATGGCAGATCCTCGCCTTCGTGCGGCTGCCGCAGGCCTGGCGCATCGCCCTGCCCTCCTTCGGCAACCACCTGATCGGGCTGATGAAGGACACTGCGCTGGTGTCGGTGATCGGGCTGAACGAGATCATGTTCACCGCCAGGATGGCGACATCGGTGACCGGCCAACCCTTCACCATGTTCGCCGCCGTCGCCGTGATCTACCTCGGTTTCACGACCGCGCTGAGTGCGGCGCTGGCCGCTGCGGAGCGCCGCGCGGCGCGCCACCTCGCCCGATGAGATCCCGGATTTACGCACCGTGAGCTTCGATCTCGCCATCGTCGCCGAGAGCCTGCCGCGGCTGCTCGAGGGGTTGACGCTGACGCTGGCGCTGATCGCCATGAGCCTCGCCGGCGGCGCGCTGCTTGCCGGCCCGGCGGCGTGGCTGCTGATGCGCCCGTCGCCATGGTTGCGCGGGCCGGCGCGCGTGTACGTCTGGGCGTTCCGCGGCACGCCGGCGTTGGTGCAACTGTTCGTGATCTACTACGGGCTGGCGCAGTTCGAGTGGCTGCGCGCCACGGCAGCCTGGGGCGTGCTGCGTGAACCGTTCTGGTGCTGCGTGCTGGCGTTCTCGCTCAATTCCGGCGCCTACACCGCGGAGATCCTGCGCGGCGCGATCGCCGGTGTGCCGGCCGAGCAGGCCGAGGCGGCGCGCGCGCTGGGGCTGTCGCCCGCGCGCATCTTCCGCCTGGTGCTATGGCCGCAGGCGCTGCGGTTGGCGCTGCCCCCGTATGGCAACGAGGTGGTCGGCATGATCAAGACCTCCGCGCTGGCCAGTACGGTGACGCTGGCCGAAGTGACTGGCGTGGCCGAGACCATCGCGGCCGAGACCTTCGCGCCCTATGAGGTGTTTCTCTCTGCAGCGATCATCTACCTGGCGCTTTCCTCGGCGGCTGAACGCGCCATCGCCGCCATAGAGTGCCGTCGAGCCTGGCCTTGCTGAGCGGCAAGGCGACAACCCGCGCGGTTCCCGCTGGAAAACTCTGTATACGGACTTCTTGGAGGCGATGCTGACCTACGAGGATTTGAAAGATGTGAGTTTGATCCTCCCTCTCTCGATATGCTTCGGTCGCGGCTATTTGCGACGGCATCCGGGCCGCGCTGCTCGCCCATGTGGTGTTTCCGTCCAAGCGCGACGCCGACGCGGCGGCGCTCTGGATCATGGGAACTTACCTGATGGACGCATGGGGCCTGTGGCCCAAGCTGCTGGTGCAAAGCCCCGAGAAGCGGTGCGGAAAGACGACGCTGCTTGAGGTGGTCGAAGCGCGGCTCTGTTGCGCAAAAGCGGCTGACGGAGGGATTCACGTCGCGAATCCAGCGTGATAGCTGAGGTGCATGAGCAAGCTGACACCCCCGAGGCAC
>NZ_FNQM01000080.1 GCF_900107585.1 Rubrimonas cliftonensis
TGCGGCGCCGGGCGGCGCTGGCGAGGAAGCCGTAGTGGCGGATGCGGTGGAAGCCGTCGGGCAGGACATGGATGAGGAAGCGCCGGATGAACTCGCCCGTCGCCAGCCGCATGACGCGCCGGCGTCGCCGCTCGGGCGCGCGATAGTCCTTCCATGTGAACGCCACGGTCTGGGCGTCGGCGCTGACGAGGCGGTTGTTGGAGATGGCGACGCGGTGGGTGTAGCGGCTGAGATAGGCTGGCGCCTGCTCCGGCCCGCCGAAGGGCGGTTTGGCGTAGACGACCCAGTCGGCGCGCCTCAGCGGAGCCAGATGGGCGGCGAAGGCGGCCGGGTCGGCGAGCCCGGCGCGCGCGCCGAAGAAGCGCAGGCGGCCCTGGCGGTGCAGCGCGGCGAGCCCCTCGAGGAACAGGCGCCGGAACAGCGCGCCCAGCACCTTGACCGGCATCAGGAAGCCGGGGCGGCAGGAGACCCAGCGGTTGCCGTCGGGCGAGAGCCCGCCGCCGGGCACGCCCATGTGGATGTGGGGATGATGGGTCATCGCCGAGCCCCAGGTGTGCAGCACCGAGGTCATGCCGATCCGGGCGCCGAGGTGACGCGGTTCGGCGGCGATGGTGGTCATGGTCTCGGCCGAGGCGCGGAACAGCAGGTTGTAGACAACCGCCGTTCGCCATGGGCCTCGGACCAGTGGCGGCTCCATGGCTCACTCCAGAACGCGATCTCCGCCACCGCCGCCGGCACGGTGAACACGACGTGGAAGTACTCGACCCTTGGGAGCCGGTCCGGGCTTGCCCGGAGGGCAGCAGATCGGCCCCCTGCGCCGCCATCCAGTCGCGCGCCGCGGACCCCTGACATTTGGGGCAGTGGCGGTTCTTGCAGGAGTTGTAGGCGACGTGCTCCCGGCCGCAGGCGTCGCACGCCGCGACATGGCCCCCAAGCGCGTTGTCGCTGCGATTGATCCCCCCGGATCAATCGGCGGACGCTCCAACTCCGGCAGGTCTCGATCGCGCTCATGACGCGCAGCTGGTCCAGGCTCACATGGCCGGCGTTGGCGGCGCGCCACGCCGGCCCGTCGTGCTGCAAGCACGCCTTCGGCGTGACGTCGCGGAAGATGTCCGCGACCTCGAGCGCCGGTCTGGGCACGGCTGCGCGCCGTCAGTCCGGCTCGGGCGGCGTCTCCCACAGCGCGTCGAGCGGGCTCCTGACCCCGCGGATCGTGCTGGCGGCGACGTGCGCATAGCGCGCCGTCGTCTCCAGCTGAGCGTGCCCCAGCAGAACCTGGATCACCCGCACGTCGGCGCCGGCCTCCAGCAGGTGGGTGGCGAAGCTGTGCCGGAGCGTGTGCAGCGTCGCTTTCTTCTGGATCCCGGCCGCCTCCAGCGCCTCGTGGAACGCGCGGTTCATCCGCCGGCCCGAGAGCGGGTTGATCCGGGGCTTGCCAGGGAACAGCCACCCTTGCGGCCGCGCCTGAAGCCACCATGCGCGCAAGAGCTCCAGCAGCGCTGGCGACAGCATCACGTGGCGGTCCTTGCGGCCCTTGCCCTGCACCACCCGGATCAGCATCCGGTCGCTGTCGATGTCGGCCGGCGTGAGCACGCAGACCTCGGACGCGCGCAGCCCGGCCCCGTACGAGACGGCTCGAGCGCCGCGCGATACTTCAGCCCCGGCCCCGGCCCCGCCGTCAGCAGCGCAGCGACTTCCTCCTGGCTGAGCACCGTCGGCAGGCTCTGCGGCAGCCGGCGCAGCGGCAGGTCGCGGACCAACTCCTCGCGGCCGCAGGTCACGTCGAAGAGTTGGAGGGAACCGTCGCGCCAGTGGCGCGGCGAAAGTC
>NZ_FNQM01000015.1 GCF_900107585.1 Rubrimonas cliftonensis
CGGCATCACTATCTGTTCTTCATCAAACAGGATGCCGCCGTCACCATCGTGGCGGTGTTGCACGAGCGGATGGACCTGATCGAGCGCCTGCACGAAAGGCTCTGACGTGCGCTCGCGATATCTCGCGAAAACGGTGGTTTTTGCGACGTCACGGGGCGAGTGAGTGCCATATGGCGTCTGGTTGCCGCAATACCCCCTTGCAAAACCTCTTGAGTTTAGCGAGGTTTTTGCGGTGGTTTGGACGAGGTGGTGGCGGCGATGATGACCCTGGGCTACGCGCGCGTCTCGACGCAGGGCCAGAACCTCGACAGCCAGAACGACGCGCTCGCCGCGGCGGGCGCCCAGCGCATCTTTACTGACCGCGTCACGGGCAAACTCCGCAACCGGCCGGAGCTGGACAAGATGATCGATCAGCTCCGTGCTGGCGACGTGGTAGTGGTTACGAAGTACGACCGCCTCGCGCGCTCGCTCAAGGATCTGCTGGAGATCGTCGAGGCGATCGCGGCCAAAGGCGCCGGCTTCCGGTCGCTGGCCGAGGAGATCGACACGACGACGCCGGCCGGCCGGCTGGTGTTCCACGTCTTCGGCTCCATCGCCCAGTTCGAGCGTGAGCGCATCACCGAGCGCACGCGCGAAGGCCTCGAGGCCGCACGCCGACGGGGAAGGGTAGGGGGACGGCCGAGGGCGCTGAGCCCCGACCAGGCGAGCGAGGCGCGCCGCATGCGCGACCAGGACGGGCGCCGGATCAGCGAGATCGCGCTGCTCTTCAAGGTGAGCCAGGACACGATCAGACGTGTGTGACGCCCATCCTCACGTTATCTCGGCGGCATCCAATGACCGGAGTGCGCACACTCCGGCCGTTCGTGTGGCGCGCGGCGAAAGGCGGATCGGAGCCCATAACGACCACGTTCGCACCTGCAGAATGCCGCCGGCGCAAAAAAGCCAGTGGGTTGCCGCCGGCCCTGAGCGGACCTTTGTGGTGTGACAAGATATTGCAGCGCAGCTTTGCTGAAGCGGACACTTCCTGCGAATGCATCGTGGATTTTGGAGATGTGTCCTTGGTCCTGAGGGGAATGCTTCTGTAACCCTGAACACTGCCTGTCACATTCCTGTAGCGAATCATCGGTATCACTTTTGGAAACGTTTCCATAAGATTCTCCTTGGATTGCACCTGAACCGGAAAGACTGCACGGATGGACCATAGGCAGAAAGTCACTATCAAGGATGTTGCCCGCAAAGCCGGGTGCGGGATCGCCACGGCCAGCCGGGTCCTGAACAAATCCGGCCCCGCCAGCGCCGAGGTGCGTGAACGCGTCGAGATGGCGGCGCGCGAGCTTGAATTTTCGTTCAGCGCCATCGGGCGAGCCCTGCAAGGGGGCCGCAGCATGACGATCGGCTGTCTTGTGCCATCGCTCGCCAACCCGGTCTTCGCGGAGGCGGTGCAGGGCGTGCAGGAGACGCTCTCGGGAACCGGCCACCAGCTTCTGATCGCCAGCTCGAACTATGACGGCAATGCCGATAACGAGGCGATTGCGACGCTTGTCGCGAAAGAGGTCGACGGTCTGATCGTGACGATGGTCGCACCCGAACGCAGCGTGGCGCTGAAGCAGGCGCGGAGCCGCGGCCTGCCGGTGTCGCTGATGTTTCACGACCCGGTCGACGGCTTCCTGACCGCCCATGTGGACAATTTCGAGGCGGCGCGGGAGGTGGCACGGCGGTTCGCCGATCTTGGGCACCGCAACACCGCATTTCTGGCGTTGCGCTTTTCCAGTTCTGACCGGTCACGCAACCGCTATGCCGGGTTTCACGCCGAATGCAGGGCTCGGGGCCTTCCGGACCCGGCCTTGATCGAACTCGGTGAGGCCGAGGTCAACACGCCCGAACTTCTGGCAGAGATCCTCGCCACCCTCGGCGCCGTGACGGCCATCTTTGCGTCGAACGATTTTCTTGCCATTGCCGTTCAGAAGGCCGCGCGCCTGATGGGCAAAAGCGTTCCGCAGGATCTGTCGGTCGTGGGTTTCGACGGGATCGAGATCGGCCGCCTGCTTGATGTGCCGCTCGCCACGATCGAGACCGCGCCGGACGCCATGGGCCGTCAGGCCGCGCAGACCCTTTTGGACATGTTGCAAGGAAAGGTCTGTGTGCAGCGGCCTCCCTTGTCCTTCGATTTCCGTGCGGGCGCCACGCTCGGCTGCCCCCGCACGGAAAGCCGCGACGACGACCAGGTTGCCTCCTGGCCGCCGTCTGTTCCCTCGCTCAAGACCGATCTCAAACAAGGATGAACCTATGAAACATACTGTTCTTTCGGCGCTTTTCGCAACCGCGATTGCCGCACCCGCATTGGCAGAGGATGCCATCTGTTACAACTGCCCACCGGCCTGGGCCGACTGGGCCTCGATGCTCGAAGCGATCGACGAAAAGCTCGACATCCAGATGCCGCATGACAACAAGAACTCGGGCCAGACCCTGAGCCAGCTTCTGGCCGAGCGCGCCAGCCCGGTGGCCGATGTTGCATATTACGGCGTGACGACCGGCATCAAGGCCGGCAACGAAGGCGTTGTGGAGCCCTACAAGCCCGCCGGTTTCGACGAGATCCCCGAGGGCCTGAAAGACCCCGAGGGCAAGTGGTTCGCCATCCATTACGGCACGCTGGGCCTGTTCGTGAATGTCGACGCGCTTGGCGGCGCGCCGGTTCCGCAGTGCTGGTCCGATCTGACCAAGCCCGAGTATCGCGGCATGGTCGGCTACCTCGATCCGTCCTCGGCCTTTGTCGGCTATGCCGGTGCCGTGGCGGTGAATCTCGCCAACGGCGGCGACCTTGGCAATTTCGACCCGGCAATCGAATATTTCAACGCCTTGGCCGAAAACAACCCGATCGTGCCCAAGCAGACGTCGTTCGCGCGCGTCGTGTCGGGTGAAATTCCGATCCTCTTCGATTATGATTTCAACGCCTATCGCGGCAAATACGAGGAAGACGGCAATTTCGAATTCGTGCTACCCTGCGAAGGGTCGGTGCGTGTGCCCTATGTCATGAGCCTTGTCGCCGATGCGCCTAACCCGGAACTGGGCAAGCGCGTTCTGGATTTCATCCTGTCGGATGAGGGCCAGGCGATCTGGACCAACGCCTACCTGCAGCCCGCCCGCCCGGTCGAGCTGCCCGCGGACGTGGCTGCAAAGTTCCTGCCAGCCTCCGACTACGAGCGGGCGGTCGCAGTGGACTATGCCGAGATGGAGCGCGCTCAGGCCGCCTTCGGTGAGCGTTACCTGAACGAAGTCAAGTAACCATCCCGACCTTTGGGCCGGGCAGGGCTTTTGCTCTGCCCGGCACCCTTCCGCGATTGGAGCCGCGTCCATGAACCAACGTCATTTCATCTTGCTGTGCCTGCTTCCGCTGGCCATCTTCACGCTTGCCTTTCTGGCCATCCCGCTCGGGCGGCTGATCCTCGCCTCGGGTGAGAGCGATGCAGGCTGGGGCATTTATCTTCAGATACTGCAGACCCCGCGCTATCTGTCGACCCTTGTGCAAACGGTTGTCGTATCGCTGGCCGTCACAGTTGCGGCGCTGGCGATTTCGACCACGGCGGGGCTCTTTTTGGTGCGCAACCGTTTCCGCGGCCGCAACGTCCTGCTTTCAATCCTGACGCTGCCGCTTGCCTTTCCCGGCGTCGTCGTAGGCTTCATGATTATCCTGCTGGGCGGAAGGCAAGGACTCGTGAACCAGATCCTGCCCGGACACTGGGTGTTCGCCTATTCAATCATCGGCCTGTTTCTTGGGTATCTCTATTTCTCGATCCCGCGCGTGTTGCTGACCGTGATGGCCGCCGCTGAAAAGATTGACCCCGCGCTGGAAGAGGCGGCGCAGACGCTGGGCGCGCCACCTTGGCGCGTCATCATCGACGTGCTTTTGCCTGCACTTTCACCCGCGCTGATCGCCGCCGGTGCCATCGCCTTTGCCACCGCCATGGGGGCTTTTGGCACCGCCTTCACGCTGGCCACCGATATCGATGTGCTGCCAATGGTGATCTACACCGAATTCACGCTGTCGGCGAACATTGCCATGGCCTCGGCTCTTTCGGTCGTGCTGGGTGTGGTGACCTGGGCCATGCTGCTGATCGCGCGTAGCTTCTCCGGCGAAGCCGTTGCGGCGGGAGGGTAAAATCATGAAATCCGTAACCAAATCCATCCCGCTGATCGTCACGCTTCTGGCCTGCGCTTTTCTGCTGATCCCGATCATCCAGTCGGTACTGGCCGGGCTGACGGTGAATTATTTCCGGGGCCTGTCCTCGGGTCTGACGCTGAAATGGGTCGGACAGGTCTGGGAGCTTTATTCCGGCAGCATCTTCCTGTCGATCTGGCTGGCGCTCGCCTGCCTTGTCGTCACCCTGATCCTCGGCGTGCCGGCTGCCTATGCGCTGGCACGCAACCCCGGTCGGGCCTCGCGTATCCTCGAGGAATTCATCTCCCTGCCGCTGGCGATCCCGGGCCTCGCATTGGCGCTGGCGCTATTGCAGCTTTACGGCACCTTGCAAGGCTTTCGCACAAGCTGGAGCTTCATCCTCGTCGGTCACGTGCTTTACACGCTGCCCTTCATGGTGCGTTCGGTCCTGTCGGTCCTGGCCGCGATCGACCTGAAATCGCTCGAGGAAGGTGCCGCGTCGTTGGGGGCCGGGCCCGCAAGGCGCTTTTTCGACATCGTTGTGCCCAACGCGCTGCCCGGCATCCTTGCCGGGGCGCTGACCGTCGTCACCCTGTCGATCGGCGAATTCAACCTCACCTGGATGCTGCACACGCCGTATCTGAAAACCCTGCCCGTGGGGCTCGCCGACAGCTACGCCTCGATGCGGCTCGAGGTGGCCTCGGCCTACACACTCGTCTTTTTCGTGATGATTGTTCCGCTTCTCATCGCCATGCAATGGGCCAGCGCCCGCGCTCAAAGGATCGTGCAATGACACTGACACTTACCAATATCGCCAAGACATTTCCCGGCGGCACCAAGGCGCTTTTGCCCACCGACCTGGAAATCTCGAAAGGCGAAATCGTCTCGCTTCTCGGCCCGTCGGGCTGTGGCAAGTCTACGCTGCTGCGGATCATCGCCGGGCTGGAAACCCCCGATGCAGGTGCGAAGATCGTCTTCGACGGCGAGGACGTAACGCATCAATCGGTCGAGACCCGCAAGATCGGAATGGTGTTCCAGTCCTACGCGCTGTTTCCCAATATGTCAGTGCGTGGCAATATCGGCTACGGTCTGAAGATGCAGCGCTTGCCAAGGGCCGAGATCGACTCGCGGGTGAACGAGGTCATCGCGCTCTGCCGTCTCGATGCCTATGCTGATCGTTCCATCACTGCGCTTTCGGGGGGGCAGCGCCAGCGTGTGGCGCTGGCCCGCGCCATGGCTCCGCGCCCGCGGGTGCTGCTGCTGGACGAGCCGCTTTCGGCGCTGGATGCCGCCCTGCGCGGCCAGTTGCGCGACGAACTGGCGCTTTTGCTGCGCCAGTTCGGGATCACCGCCATCTTCGTCACCCACGATCAGGACGAGGCCATGGCCATCGCCGACCGCGTCGCGGTGATGAGCCAGGGCGAGGTGGCCCAGATCGGCACGCCCGAGGTGCTGTATCGCAACCCCGCCACCGGCTTTGTCGCGCGCTTTGTGGGTGATGCCATGCCGCTGGAAGGCCGGATCGAGGCCGACCGGCTGCACCTGCGCGGCGGAGTGCTTGCCCTGCCGAAACCGGCAGACGGAAGCGAGGTTCTGGTCCGGGCCGAGGATATCCGGATCGACCCCGAAGGACCGGTTTCGGCCCGCGTCGAGACGGTGACCTTTCTCGGCACGCATTACCGCATCGCGTTGGGTGGGCTGGCGGAGGGACCACTTTTTGCGCTGCACACCGGCCTCAGCGCGCCGAAGCCCGGTGAGGATGTGCGTCTATCCATCGCCAGCGAAGCGCTGCTGATCCTGCCGAGGGGTCTTGCCGCCTGATGCCCGGGTTCATCCAGATCACCGACACCCATATCGTTGCCCCCGGCAAGCTGGTCTGCGGGCACTCGGACACCGCCGAGGCCTTGCGCCGCGCCGTCGAGACGATCAACGCAAAGCTGCCCGTGCTGGACGGGATCGACTGTGTCATCGTCACCGGCGACCTGACAGATCACGGAACACCCGAGGAATACGGGCATTTCGCGAAGATCATGGCCGATCTGGTGCTGCCTTGGCGGGCAGTCCCCGGCAATCATGATCGGCGCGACGCGATGCGCGCTGCCTTTTCCGATAGGCCTTGGATGCCTGAGGCCGGGCCGATCCATTGGTTGCGTGATTTCGGACCGTTTTCCGTGATCGCCCTAGACACACTGCTTGAGGGCGCTCATCACGGGGAGCTCTGTACCGAAGGGTTCGCGTTTTTCGATGCCACGCTGGCCGACCTTGGTGATCAGCCGGTCGTCCTTGCAACGCACCATCCGTGGATGCATTCGGGAATCCCGGCGATGGATGCCGACAACCTGCACAACGGCGCGGCACTTCTCGAGAGGCTCGAGGCCCATCCCGGCCCGGTGCGGATGCTCTCAGGCCATGTCCACCGCGCGATGACCGGCCAAATCGGGCGCGTCGTCTGCCAGATCGCCCCTGCAACCTGCCACGCCGTGCTGACCGATCACCGACCCGGCCTTGATGCGCAGATGGTTCTAGAGCAGGGCGGCTTCACGGTCTGCCGCTGGATCGATGCGCCGGGTTCAGGCCTTGTGTGCGACGTCATCGCTTCTGGCGCGTTCCTTGGACCCTTTTCTTTTCAAGAGTAATCGGTCCGAAGCTGCCAATACCAGGCTGAATGCACAGTATTAATGGATCTGATAGTCTGCTTTCGGCTCCGCCCACCTGCAATTTTGCATATGTAGCGAAGGACCGCTTCCCGCCCTCTCTGCCGGGGCCTTCGCATACGCAGCATAGATCGAGCATCTGCAGCGAACGGCAGGAAGGTGCGCATTTCTGCCGGTCGTCGCCGGAACCCGAACGACAGCAATGTCCGCACTGCCGACCTCCAGGTCGCCCGGAGCGAACGGCGGGAGTCCGCGCACTCCCGCCTCGCGATACACAGTTGCATTGATCAGAAAGGCTCGGAGCGGGCCATGGTTACGAAAGGCTGTAGGCCACTTTCGGCACCAGGCGCTTTCTGGCAACGGCAGGCGGTGGTTAAAAGTCGCTTGTCTGACGGCGTCAAGTTTGAAGCCGATCCCACCCATACCCGCGGAAGCCTCTTGTCGACTACTCATCTTTGCAGATTTCCGGGCTGGGTAGAGGTACATTTCATCCACATGAAGTACCTTATTTCTTCCATCTCGCCGAGGGCGCTTGAGCCAAGATTCAACCGCTGCTCATCGACAAAATGTGCGTTTGCACACGTCGGTTTTAAATAATCTTTGGTGAATTGAATTCGATCGTTTTGGTTTTCGAGGTCCCATGTATGTCCATCTAAAGTCAGCGCCCACGCAATCTTTACGCGGTAGTCAGCATCCAATCTATCACTCGGCTCTATAGATATTCGTCCTACGCTCTCTTGCGCTCTATAATAGCCAGACGTTCCATAAATTGCATCACCGCATCCGCCAATTATTATAGAAAGGCTCACGATGAAGCTGGACCTTTTGAGCATTGTTTAACCTCATTCTCCTAGTCAAGCTTCAATTGATCGCTACAGCCAGATCAAAGTGTCATTCTGGCACGTTTACTAATATTATACAATACAATGCATTGAGAAGTGGTGTCATCAAAGGAGAACTTTCATGGCGTTTGTTCCTCTGTACATAGGTACTGGCGAAACCGGGCTGTGATCCAGCCCTCCGCCGCGCGCGGCACGAATGACCTTTGCCTGCGCTTAGCGGCCGATCAGCGCCTCGAGCTCCGTGAGCCGCGCCCTCATCTCGTCGATGAGGGCGCGTATCCGCGCTCGGTCTGAACCGTCTGTCTCCCCATCCGAGGCGGTCGCCAGCACCGGCCGATGATCAGACCCGAAGAAGCTCGACCCGTTGACGACGGGTGTCGACGCGAGCTGAAACGCGCCGGCGCGCGCGCCGGCGACGACGAGGTGGTCAATGGCGCCGCCGGGAAAGAACCGACCGATGAACGTGTTGTCGAGGTCGGCCGAGAGCAGGCGCGCGCCCGAGACCCCTGCGAGGAGGGCGCTGATGCTGTCGTCGTAACCGTCGAGGCCGTCGGCGCCGCAGACGCCGTCGCAGCTTCCCGCCGGCGCGCAGTCGGAGCCGAGATCCATGCCGACCCGCGCGGCGCGGCCCGGCGCCTGGATGTTGAAGTCGCCGCCGACGATCACCGTCCTCGCTGGATCGGAGAGCCTCCGCGCGAGGTCCTGCGCGAGCCCCTCGGCCTGCTCCTCGCGCTGCAGCGCGTTCAGGAGATCTGCGGCGTTGCAGCTCTCGCCACGGGAAGACTTCCAGTGGACGGCGTAGACCGAGAGCTCGCCATCGAGGTCGACGCGCAGAAACCCCCGATCCGGCGTGTCGTCGGCGAAAGTGACGTCGATCGGCAGCTCCTCTACCGGCGCGGCCGCGTCGGAGACGCGCGGGGCGAAGCCGTCGCCGTTGGGATCGCGTCCGGTCGGATCCCACTCGGCCGCCCCCAGGATCGGCGTGCGGCTGATCACGGCGACCTCGAGCGAGCTGAACGGCGAGCGCGTGATCGAGGGCGGGGGCGAGAAGTCGCTGATCGCATGGTGCTCAAGCCCGAAGCCGCGCGCGATCGCGGCGACCTGGTCTTGCGAGATCACCTCCTGCAGCATCACCACGTCCACGGGCCCGAGCTCGGCGAGGGCTCCGCGGGCGTTCTCCTCGAGCGCCGCCGGCGTCGCCTCGGCGCCGTTGATGTTCCAGGTCATCACCCGCAGCGCCTGGGCGTCGGCCGCGCCGGCGGCAAGGGCGAGCAAGGCTGCGATCTGCGTCGGGCGCATCGTCATGACCGGGTTCTCCTCGGCGTCGTTGACTGGCCTTCACCATACGCTCGCCGCGTGACAGGAGCGTCAAACCGGGCGCGCCACGAAACGGGCAGGAATATACGGCAAGGAGACAAAGTGAGAACGACGGCCAGGCCGGGCAGGCATGGCGGAGCCATGATAGCGTAAGCTACGGTATGATAGCCTACGCTCGCACCGCGACCGGGCTCCCGGAGCAGCGAAGGCGGCTCAGCGCGGGCTCGCCCGACCGCCTGGCACGAACCGCGCGGCGATCCGGTTGAAGCCGGAGAGCGAGTGCATCCGGGCGATGTCGGCCTCGGTCCAGCGCGGCTTGCGCGGCGCCTTGGCGGCCGACACGCTCATGCCGGTGCGGATCTTCGGCTTGCGGCGCTTGCGCTTTTTCTTGGGCGGGGCACGGACGGCGGCGTCAAGCGGGGGACAGCCGAGCGCGCGCCACCGCATGAAGGCGAGCTCGTAGTCGCTGACGGCCTCGAGGCGCCCTGCGGCGACGTCGACGAAGCGCGCCTGCGCCTCGGTCTGGGGTGGGCGACGACCTTCCGCGAGATCCACCAAAGCGCCGGCGCAAGGACGCAGGAGGTCTGCGTCGCACTGCGAGAGCGGCTCAAGGGTGTCTGCGGCCATCTTCCCCAATACCTTATTCGCGGCGCCGTCAGGCGTCAGGTTCCATCAGCGTCCGGCGCGGGCTCCATGAACCGGCACAGGAGAGCCAGAGCGGGCGTGAGAACGGCCGACAGTCGGCCAAGCTCACCCATGCGCGCCATGGACCATGTCGCCTCGAGACGGGCGAGCGGCGCGACGCTCCAGCGGACCAGCGCCTCCACCAGATCGATCACGGTGAACAGGAGCGCCGGCGCCAGCGCGCCGACGATGAAGCCCATGATGACGCCGACGACGACCTGCCGGCCGAGCGCCATCCTGCGCCAGGCCGTGATCGCGGCGTCGATGCGGCCCCAGTACGAGCGATCGAAGGGACAAGCCGTGTCGAGCATCGCAGCCTCCTCCTTGCGCCCCGCCAAAAATACCATTCCGACGCGGTTTCATCGACAGGTTTCAGCCGCCGGCATGCGCTTCGTGGCAAGGTTTCAAGCTCGCCGTCGCAGCGCGACCCGCGACGCGATTGTGTGAGCACGTCGGTTCGTTCTAGATCGACTAATGGAACGAAAGCGGTACATTCCCGACATCGTCGCGCCGCGCTACCAGCTGCGTGTGCGGGACCTCGCGCCGGGCCACTATCTTCATGTGCGCTGCGACGGGTGCCGGCGGATCGCGCTGATCGAGGCAGCCGAGCTGGCGCGCAAGGCGCCGGAGTACAGCCGGATCATCGAGCTCGCGAAATCGATCCACTGCGTGCGCTGTCCGGCCGGCACGCCGGCGAACTGGTCGATCTACCGCGAAGAGTGATCGGCCGCGTCGGCCGCCAGGATCGTGTCGCAGCGCTCGGCAAGCACGCGCGCGAGGATCTCCGCGTCGCGCGCCGCGTCAATCGGATCACGGTCGAGCGCTGTGCGAAGAGCGTGCTTCAGCCAGAAGGATGCCGCGTAATCAGACAGAACGCTCTCCAGTAGCATAATCTCAGGTGCCAGCTTGCTTTGAAGTTACACTATCGAAAGCTTCGCGCACATTCTCTCTATGCCAAGATTCAATTGCCAAATCAGAACAAACTGTTTTTTGACTACTATCGACATAGGGGGTGTGAGGAATTACTCGAAAAAGAGGTGGAAGATTATAGCGCCGCCAGATTTCACGGCCAACCGCCCAAACCATGTTGGCGGCGACGAGTCCCACTACGATCAGAAACAGCTCCATCAGCGCATGTTCCTCTGCATCATGTCGAGGTCTGCGTCGTCCGCGTCGGGCGCTACGCGCTCGCCACGCTCGGCGACGGACCCGAGCAGTTGCGTGTTCCTGACCCCAGCGGCGCGAGCCGCTTCTTCGATCTCCGCAATCTGCGCGGCGCCGGCGTCGGGCACCGCAGCATACCGTTCTTCGACCGCGCCGCGAAGCGCCTCGTACTGCGCGGTCTGCTCCGGCCCGTCGACATTGGGCGTGGCGCGCATGAACGCGTAGTACTGCGCCTCGGCCGGCGCGAGACCGGCGTTCATCGCGTCGGTCTCGAACCCAGCGAGAAACTGCCGCCGCACCGCGCCGAGACCAATGTCGGCCGCACCGTCGGCCATGCTCGCGATGGCGGAACCGACGCGCGCGCCAACACCTGGATTGGTCAGCGCGTCATCGCGTGCGCCTTCGGCCGCGCCACGGTCTTCCGCGAGACGATCCTGCACGATGGGGCGGATCTTCTCATCAACTCTCTCGCGCACGGCCTCGCGATTGTTCGCGTTGACTGACTCCGGCGACCAGTCGGGCGCAACGTCGGGATTGAACCCGCCCGCCCGCGCGCCGCTGAGATCGACGGACGGCCCGGCGCCGAGGGCGTCGCTGGCGCCCTGGTGGCGGTCAAAGTCGCCGACGATCGGCGTGGTGAAGCCGTCGGGCGCTATCGCGGCGGCGAGATGGTCGTATCGCTTGGCGTCGGCCAACGCGAGAAGACCGCCGGCGGCCAGCGCCATGCGCTCGCTGTCGCGGGTGGCGCGCGACCATCCCCAGGCGTGCAGCTCCTGGGCGCGCTCGGTGGCGGGGCGTACGAGGTCCTGCTGACCGATCATGCGCGCGAAGGCGAGGTAGCGGGAGGGATCGTCGACGATGCGGCGGGCGAGCATGGCGACGTCGGGGTTGGCGGAGACGCCGACGCTGCCGGCGAAGCTGTTGGCCTGCTCAAAGCGCCATTCTGCGGCGGCGTAATCCTGAGCCTCCTCGCGCACGGACTGGCTGGAGGTCAGCGCGTTGCTGCTGTAGCCCGACTGGCGGAAACCCCGGTCGCTATCGCGGCTGAAAGCGGTGGTGAGGCCGGCTGAGAGAGATTTGTCCTCGGAGTATGCACGAGCGATATCATTGCCCCATTCTTGGAGTTTTTGCTCAGAAATGCCTTTGGTGCTGCTTGAAGCAAAATCACCAGAAATCTTTGGCGCTCCCCGTCCAGCTGCAACACTTGCGCCGACTGTCGCAGTGAATGTCGCTGCTTCATTGGCAGTCATGCCATTTGATTGCATATCTCGCATAATGGTCCGAAACGCTTCATTATTCGCATGCTGATACACGTCGGACATCTGCGCGCTTGTCCCGTCGCGCCAGAGCGAGCCGCTGAAGCTTTCGCTGCTGGAGCCGGTGGTGCGGGTGAGCGCCTTGTCGATGGACTGGGCGAAGCTGACGCGGCGGCCGCCGAGCTCGGTGTCGGCGCTGGACAGGCGGTTCTCGGCCATCTGGCTGAGGTTGATGCGCGGCATCTGCTGCGCCGCTCCGGTCTGCATCAGCCCGTGCATCGGGCTGACCTCCATTTCCGGCAGGACCTGGATCTTCGGCGAGAGCGCCTGACGCGCCGGTGCGGCGTTACCCTCGCTGATGGTGTCCGGACCGCCCACCGACGCGGCGACGCCGTTGAAGGTATACATCGAGCCGGTGACGAGCAGGAGCGCGAGCGCAGGCACGGCCGAAGCGAAGAGCCCCGCGACGCCAAGATAGTTCTGGATGACGCTGTCGGCGGCGAACTGGCCGGCCAGCGAGGTGAGGGTGAGCGCGGCCTGATCGAGGTTCGAAAGTTCCCCGACCATCGTGTGATGGACGAAGAGGTTCACAATGGCGATGCAGGGGCCCCATAGCTGAATCCAGAGACCGATCTGCAGAAAGCGGATCATGACCATGAGCCCCTGCGCGCCGAGCAGCAGCGCGATCACGACCAGAGGGAACGTCGCGTACCAGAAGCCTTCGATGAAGCTCAGCAGCGGCTTGACGTATTGCTGGAAGATGTCGCCCTGGGCCATCCACTGCGCGTTGCGCGCGCGGATTCCGTCGCCTGTCATGATCGCGTAAGCGTCTTTGCGGTCGAGCTGGAGCCGCCGCATCCTGCCGTGATCATAGATGCTGCCGACGAACATCGAGAGCAGCGCGTCGTCGAGCGAGATCGCCCCTAAGCCGCCGAAGACGTTGAACATCGACGTGAGCTTCGGCTCGACCAGCGCCCAGGACGGCGTGCCGGGGCCGGCGGAGACGGCGTCGCGCACCGGATCATAGAAGTGCTGGGCCAGCACGCTGTTCTTCAGCGCCGGCAGGAACGTCAGCCGCGAGTAGATCATGAGCTGGGCGTGGGCGTCGACGCAGTCGAGATTGCTGGCGAGACCGCCGCCCACGTAGACCTCCGCGCCGAAGGAGCGGCTGGGGTTGTAGACGCCCGAGGTGACGAGGTTATCGCGGTTGATCCCGGTGGAGGTGAGATTGCCGACGTCGAGGCCGAAGGCGGTGCAGGTGGAGATGTAGTTGACCCAGGAGCGCGCGAAGTCGCCGCCGCCCGCGTTGTTGGCCGCGCCGTAGTAGGAGGCGTCGCCGGCGACGAGGCGAAGCGTGCGCCAGTTGTCGAGCGCTTGCGTGAGCCCGTCGTTGGTGACGCCGGGATAGGTGTAGGCGGTCTCGGCGAGTTCTGTGAGCCGCAGGCCGATGAAGCTGAAGGTCTGGCCGGCGAGCGCGATGCCGTAGGGCACGTTGGCGATGGTGCGCGTCACGCCGGAATAGACGTTCTCCATGGTGACGGTGACCTTTGGGACCATCATCATGGCGAAGAAGATCGGCACCATGAGGAAGCGGCTGATCGGCAGCATGCCGCCGGAGCTCATGCCCTGGATGAACATCACCGCCACGCCGATGATCGCGGCGATCTTCACGATGCCGGTGTAGTCGTCGACGTTGGCGGAGCCGACGGTCGCGGTCATGGCGGCGACGCCGTTGACGATGTCGGCGAGAAACAGCAGATCGCCGAAGACGAACCATTGCATGGCGCGTTCCTCCTCAGAAGGCCGTGCTGACGAGCCGCGAGCGGCTGTCGCTGTCGATGACGGGCTGGATGGCGTCGAGGTAGTTGTTCCAGAGGCCGACGAGCTCGGGGACGGACCCGAACTTCTTCTGCAGCCGGGCGAACTCCGCCTCGTTGGCGCGGGCGGCCTCGGCCATGACGCGCTTCACTTCCGGGGCGAAGGGGTCTTCGCTGGCGTCGACGGCGCGCGCGACGGTTCCGTAGAGATCGCGCAGGAGGTTGGACGCCATCTCCAGGGCGAGATGGTTGGCGGCCTCGCGGGCGAAGGTGACGGCGGCCGCGTCGGAGATCGCCGCCAGCCGCACGAACATAGCGCCGGCCGAGGCCGGCATGGCGCCGACGAGGCCGCGCTGCTCGGCGGTGGGGTTGGTGTTGGTGCGGATGACGCGGATCAGACCGTCGGTGGGATTGGTGAGGCGGTCGTAGATGCGGTCGACGAAGGCGTTCGCCTGCCAGTTGGAGGTCGCGATCGTCGGCGAGAGACAGCCGTTCTCGCCCTCGCCGGCGCAGGAGTAGTAGCGGGCTTCGCGGCCGAAGACCCAGGACTCGATCAGCTCGGCGTTGCCGGCGAGGGTCTGGATCTGCGGCTCGTCAGTGGCTGGGTCCCACTCCACGATGACGGTGCCGGCGATCGACATCAGCACGCTGTCGACTTCGTCGCCGCCGCCGGTCGCGAACCAGCCGGCCGTGTTGCCGCGTTTCAGCGCGCGCCAGACGACGTTGCCGGAGATGCGCTCGGTCATGGCGGGATTGCCGGCGGCGGTCAGCGCCTCGGTGGGCGACTGGCCGTCGCCGATGGTCCAGCTCTCGAAGACGTCGCCGAGACCCTCGGCCATGCCGACGATGGAGGCCTCGCCGTATTTCTGGCCCATGAAGGCGGAGATCCCGTCGTTCACGATGCCCTGGGCGAGCTGGCAGGAGTTGCCGGCGAACTGGTTGAGCTCCTGGATCTTCCGCTGCAGCGTCTCGATGTGCTGCATGCAGTCGCGGCAGATCTGACCCAGCGCGAAGTTGAAGGCGTAGCCGGCGGCGTTGGCGGCCACCGCGCGCATCAGCTGCACGAACTGCTCGGCGTTGATGAAGCTGAAGGAGCCGGCGAAGAAGTCGATGCCGCCGCAGCCCGCCCGGAAGCTCGGCGGGTTGAAGCCGATCATGTTGGGCGAGACGATGCGGTTGCGGACGTAGATCGAGCCCCCCGACAGCTCGCCGCGCCGGAACGTGTCGTAAAAACCCGGCGGGGTGGTGTTGACCAGGCTGTTGAACATCGAGGCCATCTGGCCGTTCATGTCGGCCGAGGCGGGCGGCGTCAGCGCGAGGATCGCTGCGGCTGCGAGCGCTGCGGCGCGGTTCAGGATCGCCATGGATTTCCTCCGGGAAAGCGGCGCGCGCCATGCGCGGGCGGCGTCGAGGCGGGCGCTCATGGTCTGGCCATCGCGGCGCGCAGATGCGCGACGAGCGCTGCGGGATCGTCGAGCAGGGCGGGATCGAGCTCTTCGGGGGCGACGGCGACGGTGGTGCGGCGCTGGGGCCGGGTGGCCTCCCACGCCTCTTCCGAGATCCATCCCTTGCGGCGCGCGATCAGCAGGAGGCGCGCCTGCAGGTCGGAGAACTCCATCATGCCCTGCGCGACCATCTCGATGTCGCCGGGCGGGCGCATGACGAAGATCGTCGGCGTCGTCTGGACGCCGAGCTGCGCGGCCTGGCCGCGATCGACGACGAAACTGTCGGCGAAAGCGCCGGAGGGCAGGCCGGCGCCGTCGAGCGAGACCGACATCACGTTGAGCCCGGTGGCGTACTCCAGCGCCTGCATCATCGGCGCCTGACGCTCGCAGTAGGGGCAGTCGGAGCGGAAGAACCACATCACGCCGATCTCTTGCGCGAGATGGCGCAGGAGCCCGGTGCGCGCGGCGAGCGCGGCGCGGTCGACCTCCTGGGCGGCGAAGTTGGAGAGCGGCCGCTCGAACTCGGTGTCGAGGAAAGGATCGCCGAGCGTCACCGCCTGGCTCAGCTCGGCGTACTGCGTTGCCTTGTCGACGGCGATGCGCTGCAGGTAGAGCACCGCGCGCACGTTGTCGGGCGAAGGATCGTCCATCGCGCGCTCGAGATACTCGGGGATCGCGGTCTTGAGCCAGGCCGAGGACAGCGGCTTCGGCCCGGCGGGCTCGGCCGGCGCAGCCGCCTGCGGCGGGGCGGGCGGCGCCGCTTCGGGCTCGGGCTCCGGCTCAGGCGCCGGGTCCTGATACCAGAACCAGCCGTCCTCGCGGCCGTCGTAGAAGCGAACGGACATCTCGGACGCCAGTGCGCCGCTGGCGATGACCGCAAGCAGGAGCGCCAGCGACAGCATGCGAGCCTGCGACGCGCCGAGGCGCCCGCGCGTCAAAAACCCCATCGCCGTCCCTCCCGTCCGACGTCGACATGAACGAACCGCCGGTAGCGCCCGACGCCGGCGGCGCCGGCGTTGTCGGCGAGGCGCGCCAGCTCGGCGACGTCGAGGTCGGGCGTCGCGAGATCGGCGGCGCGGCCGACGATGTGCTGGGAGTGGCGCGCGGCGCCCTCGATCGTGCGGTTGCGCCGCGGCGTGCGGTAGGCGCTGTTGACCACAAGGGGCGCCGGTGCGCCGGCCTCAAGGCTCGCGGCGGTCTGGATGAAGGCGAGCACGTCGAAGAGGCGGTAGTCGATCCAGACGGCGGCGTCGTGGTCGCGCCAGTCGCGAAACGTCCAGGACAGGCGTCGCACGCCGTCTTCGAGCAGCCGCCCGTCGTCGGTGCGAAACCGCACATGGGCCTCCTCGCCGATGCCGGCGAGCTTCAGCCACAGATGGGTCTGGGCGATGCCGCCCCATTGCGTGCGGTAGAGCGTCGGCGCGGCCAGCGCAGGGACGGCGGAGGTCAGCGCTGCGGCGAGACCGCCGAGAAAGGCGCGGCGTCTCATGGCAGGTCTCCCGGCATGAACGGCACAAGACGGCCGCGGGCGACGGGAGCGGCCGCGGCCTGATGGGGCTGGACCGGCGCGCCGGGATCGAAGGCCGGCGCCGCCGCCATCGCCGCTGCGTCCTCTTCGGCGCTGGCGGCGGCTTCGGCCTGCAGGGCGGCCAGCAGCGCCGCGATGCGCTCCTGGCGCGAGGCGAGCGTCTGCGCCGTCGCGGGCGCGGGCTCGCCCGGCGTCGGCGAGGTTCGCGCGGGGACGACGGGGGCGCGCGCCGCCTCCAGCGGCGCCTCGGAGGGCGCAGCGACGCGCAGAAGCGTCGGCGTGCGCGGCGCGACGTCGAGCAGAAGGGCGAGATCGCGCGACAGATGCAGGCGGCCGGGATCGGGGCGGACGACGAGGCCCGGCGGCAGATCGTCGACACGGGTCAGCGCGACGCCGGCCGGCACGACGGCGCCCTCGGCGCGGAACCAGACGCCGGGGTTGTCGGCGCCGTCCCACCACGCCACGACGTAGCGGGCGCTCCCGGCGGCGGCGGCGAGGGGCGTGAGCGCCGCAAACAGCGCGGCGAAGACTGCGGTTCTCGGCGTCATTCGAGCTCTCCCCTGATCTGTCTCTGGGCTGCATCCTCGATGTCGCCGACTGCGACGCCGCCGGTGCGCGACAGCGTTCGGTCGACGACGTCGAGACGGGGCATGTCGGCAGGCGCGGCGTCGGCGAGGGAGCGCCCTGCGCCGGTCATGGCGGCGATCGTCGCGTCGGCGCCGTCGGGCATGACGCCGGTGTCGAGCAGGATGTCCATCCACTCGCCGAGATCGAGCGTGGCGAAGTCGATCGCCTGCAGGTCGGCGACGCTCATGCCGCCGCATTGCGGGTTGCGGGCCGTGCCCCAGCCGGCGCCGGTCTGGAGACGGATCTGCTCCTGCATGATGCGCGAGAGCGGCGAGGCGAAGCAGCAGTAGCTGCGCCGGCGCTCAAGGCAGACGCCGAAGAAGCTGCTGGCGCAGTACTGGCCGTTGTAGCGGCAGGACTTGAGCTCGCGCTTGACGGCGGTCTCGAGCTCCTGATCCGAGCACGCCCAGACGATCGTGGCGATGAGCACCGCGACCTGATAGATCGCATAGGCGATCATGACGACGCTGAGCACGGAGGCCGCCGTCGCCAGCGCCGGAGCCAAAGCGACGTTGCCGGCGACGACGCCGCCCGTTGACGCAGGGACCACGCTGCCTGCGGTGCTGGTCGCAGACACGAAAAGCGCATTCGCGGCGGCGTCGCCGAAGGTGGTGGCGATCCACTGCGCGGTCTGGTTCATGAGCTGCTGCTTGAGCGTGCCGATGACGCCGTCGCGGACCAGATCGTCGATGAAGGCGAGTTCGCTGCCAGTGACCGAGTTCCAAGCCGACCCGAACCCCTCCAGCACCACGTCGTAGGCTGCGTCGAAGGGGCCCGTGACCACCTCCCACGCACCCGAGAGCGCGGTGTTGGGATCGAGCGCGCTCACGGCGCCTTCAAGCTCGCCCATGGCGAAGGCGAGCTGCAGGTACTGCGCCAGCGAGATGCCGCCGGGGCTTTCGCAGCAGTCGACGACCCCGAAGGCGGCGACCTTGCAGGTGCGCCGCTCGCCCTCGAAGACGGTGCATTCCAGCGGATCGACGGAAGCGTCGCTCTCGTCGCCGCAGGCGGTGTCCATGGAGGTGAACTGCAGCGCGGCGAGTTCGGCGGCGACTTCGTGAAAGCTCGTGTTCGTCTCATAGACAGGCGTAACGAGATCGCCTTCAAGACCGCGCACGACCGGCGGACAGCTGAGCGCTCCGGTAGCGGCCGCCGTGCGCACGGTGCGCGCGGTCTCGCAGTCGTAGACGTCCTCGTGCATACCGCCGGCGCCGCCGACCGGCCAGGTGGTGCGGTATGTGCAGGCCGGGTCGGCGACCAGAGGCGCGCAGGTCTCAGTGGGCGAGACGACGGGCGTGCAGGTCGCAAGATCGGCCTGGACGCGCATGGCGAGCCGCGAGACGACGGTCTCGCCGGGATCGAAGGGCGGCGGTCTGATCAGGTCGAAGGCGAGATCGCCGGGACAGATCTCGCCGCCGCCGAGGTTGAGGCACCGCGCCGAGGTCAGGGCGCCGCCGGCCACCGTCGTCAGCGCCGGCGAGCACCCTGACGCTTGCAGCGCAAGCACGCCGTCGACGGTGCTCGTCAACCGCCAGGCGTCGGCCTCGATGATCGTGATCGCAAGATCGAGATCGACGGCGCCAGACGGGCACACCGTCTCGGTCACCCATTCGCCGTCGTCGCCGCCGACGAACCGCGTCTGGGTCCAGCACGCGGCGCCGGTCAGGGTCGCGGAATAGGTCAGGCCGTTGGCGCAGTCGGGCCGGTCGCCCGGCCCCAGCGTGCGCGTGACGCCCGTCGCCTCGAAATACTCGCGCGCGACCGTGGCGACGCGATCGGCGTCAGGCCCGCAGAACGCGTCGAAATCCCATGCCGGCGCCGGCGCCACGCTCACGCGCGGCGTGACCGTGGTGACGTCTTCGCAGACCTCGCTGCCCACGCCGGTCTCGGATCCGCTCTCGCGATACTCGCAGACTTCCTCTGTGACGGAGGTCGACCAGAAAATCCGACGCTCGCCGGCGAGGAAATCGACCTCGACGCGGTCGACGCGCTGCGGCGTCGCGAAACTCAGCGCCTGCATGTCGACGCTCATGTCGAGATCGTGGAGCATCTCCACGACGCCGCTGGGCGCGGACACGCGCAGGCAGGTGCGCTCGGTGGTGACGCGGTTGACGATGTCGCGCGGCTTGAAGCTGTCGACGGGCGCGCACGCGGTGAACTCCGTCGCCAGCGCATCGAGCGATCCCACCAGCGCCTTCGTCTGATCGAGCACGGGGTCGTCGCGCAGATCGACGCCGGCGCGGTCGCGGCTGCCTGCGGCGGTGCGCCACGCGGCGCCCGGCGGCGTCGTCGCGCCCTCCAGCGCGCCGGCGGCCGCGACGCCGGCGGTGCGGGCGGCCTCGTCGTCGCCGTAGAAGGCGCGCGGATCGACCACGGTCGGACCGCCTGAGGCGGGAAACAGGTCGGCGAGATCGACCACCCGCGGGCTCGCCGCGTCGGGATAGAGCGAGACGGCCGTCCCGTCGGTGTTGAGCCGGGCGAGCGTGGCGGGATCGACGATCAGGGTGTTGGCGAAACCCTGGCCCTCGGCGGCGCGGTCCTGCATCGGATCGGCGAAGGCGGGCGCGGTCAGAACGGCGAGATGCGCCGCGGCGGCGACCACAGTGACGCCGCAGCGCGCTGCGCGCGCAAGAGCGGGTATGGCGGCGGCGCGCGTCATCGGCTCGCCGTGCAGCAGTCGTTCCAGCGCCAGACGACATAGACGGTGTCGTCCTGGCCGGGAACATTGCGCCACTCGCCCCACTGGAGCGAGCTTTCTCCGATGGCGTGCTTGCCGTTCGCCTCGGGCAGCGGATGCCACATCGACATCTGGTACTGGCTCTTGGGGATGAACGGATCGAGCTTGGCCGCGCACATCGTGTCGGAGCCCATGGTGCGCCAGGAGAGGCCCCGGCGGTGGGCGACGGCGAGCGCGCGCGTCGCCATGATCGAGGTGGCGACCGGGCGGCTCGCCGGCGACAGCACGACGCCGTCGAGCGCGTAGAGCGACCCCCAGGAGCCGGCGCACCAGAAGAGCGCGTCGATGGGCTCGCCGGCGTTGGCCGCGATCGCGTCGCCGACGCAGAGCAGCGCGACCTCCGGCTGGGCCACGAGCGCCACCTCGGGCGTGGTCCAGTAGGCGAGCTCCGAGCGCGTCCAGGTGGGATCGAGCTCGGAGATGTACATGAGGTCGAGGTCGAGATAGCCGTCCTGGACGCAGCGGTCGACGGTGAGCAGCTGCAGCATCACCATCACCGGGAACGACCACATGTGGTAATGCTGGAAGGCGGCGTCGCCGACGGTGTTGAGCGGCGTGCCGAGCGTGCCGTAGTTGGTGATCCCGGCGTTCGGCAGCTTGAGGCCGCCGAGCGCGGGCGAGCAGCCCGGCGCGTTGACGAGCTCGATGACGCGGGCGGGCTCCCAGTAGGAGATGGCGACGCCGACATGGGGCACGCCGAGCGTGTCCTGGCAGAGGCAGATCGGCTGGTCGTTGGCGCGCGAGGGCGTCTCGCCGGCCGATCCGCCGACGCCGGCGATGCGGATGGGAAACACGCAGTCCCAGCAGAAATCGGTGAAGAGCGCCGGGCCGAAGACCGGCGCGCTGTCGCAGTCGACCGTCTCAGCCTGCGCCGCGCCGCCGGCGAGCACCGCCGCGAGACCGGCGGCGACGAGCGCACGGGCGATCATGGCCGATCCTCCAGGGGCGCGGCGGACGGAGCCGCGGGGTCGGCGGCGGCGCCGTCGCGGTCGCGGTCGCGGCCGAGACGGCCGAGGGTGGCGGCGACGGCCGAGGACATGCCGTCGTCGCGATCGCTCCGGCCGACGAAGACCCAGACATGCAGCGGCGAAGCCCTGCGGCCGCGCGCCCATGCGAGCGCCGTCGCGGCGGCTCCGACCGCCAGCGCGACGGCGACCGCGACCGCGGCGTAGCCGGCGATCTCAAGAAGACGCGTCATGAGCACATCCCGGTATGGCGAAGGGAGGAAACCTGACGGCGAGCGGCGCGTGGGAGCAGGCGTCGTAAGGCTCGAAGAAGGCGCCCAGAAGGGGCGCCAGGATGGGCGCCATCGCAGCGAGAAGACCGAGAGCCGTGACCGACAACAGGGTGAGCAAGACAAGAAACAGGCTCGCGCGCGCCACCAGCAGGATGGCGGGGTCGAAACAGCGGCCGAGGGCCGTGAGACGAGCGCGCCACATCAGCCCCGAGCCTCGCCCAGGGGCCGCGGGATCTCGCGGACCTCGAACCAGCCCGAGCCGCGCGGCCCGCCGGTGACGACGGAGACGGTGCGCTCGAGGGCGAAGCGCGACCGGATGTCGGGCTTCAGCAGATAGACTGGCTCATTGAGACGCGCCGCCAGCCGCTCGAAGGTCTTCCAGCCCTCCAGCGGATCAATCTGGCTGGCGATCAGCACGGGCCGCGCGATGTCGGGCAGGAGATCGGCCACGATGTCGACCTCGCGCGCGTCGCGGGGGTCGAACACCACCAGCGTCAGCGTCAGCGGCATCAGTTCGGTGGGATCGAGCAGATCGCCGGCCCGCGCGACGACGCGGCCGTCGGGCAGCACGAAGTCGTTCGCCAGCCGCACGCGCGCGTCGATGCGGCGGGTGCGCGCCTCGCGGGCGGGCGCGAGCCGCTCCATCCTGGCGCGCTCGAAATACGTGTCGGCCGCAGTCTGCATGCGGCCGGTCCAGTCGACGGCGAGCGCGCGCTCGCGCATCGCCGTCGCCATGTCGATCTCGGAAACCTCGACGAGGCTCCCAAGCACCTCGCCGCCGTCGCGGCCGTCCATGGCGTCGGGGTCAGCGACGCCCCAGACCAGTTTCCCGGTGGCGCGGTCGAGGATCGCGGGGACGCGGTCGACGCCGTGATCGCGAAACGGCCGGGGATCGATCGTCGCCGGAGCCGCAGTGCGACCGCGCAGACGGCGCTCGGCGAAAGCGTCGATGCTCTCGCCAGGGCGCAGGCCGCGAAACGCCACCTCCATGTCGCCGCGCGCGGCGGCGAGCGCGTCGATGGCGGCCAGCGCGCCCGATCCCAGCGCTTCGCTGGCGAAGACGAGATAGCGCAGCGGCGTTTTTCGGTCGGGCGCGGCGGGATCGGCCGCGGCGACCGCCGCCGGCGCACCGACCGCGTCGGCGGGACGTTCCGGCATCCCGGCGTCGGCCTCGATGAGCCGCCGCAGCCGGGCCAGCGCGTCGGCGCCGGGACGCTGCGCTTGCGGCAGCAGCGCCTCCAGCGCCAGGCCGTCGAAGGCGCCGCCTCCGGCCTGACTGCGCGCGGCGACGTCGGCGGCGACGGCGGCGGGATCGAGGCCGCGACGGCCGTTCGGCTCGTCGGCCCAGAGCGCGGTCGCGATCAGCGCGGCGGCGGCGGCGTAGAAGACCGGGCTCTGGCTGACGGCGGCGACGCCGCAGATCAGCGCGTCGCGCAGCGCGCGGCCCCGCGAGATCACAGCAGCCTCCGCGCGCGGCCGAGGATCGAGGCGAAAGGCGTCAGGCCGTAGTAGCGGCCGTCGTAGCTGTCCTCGGTCTCGCCCATGGGAAACAGGAAGCCTTCGGGCACGGTGAACGATCGAACGAAGAACCCGACGTCGGCCTGCAGGAACGCGGCGAGGGCGAGGCCTTCGCCGACGACGACGCCGTTGACGCGGGTGTCGCGGACCGTGACCTCGACGCGGTCGCCGGGCAGGCCGGCGGCGCGCTTGATGAACTTCAGCCGCTCCGGTTCGGGAAAGAGCGCCGCCGCATGCGCCGGCGGGCGGAAGGCGACGATGTCGCCGCGCTGAAGCTCCGGGCCCGCCGCGCGCTTGTCGAGCAGGAACAGCACCCCCTCGGCGAGCGAACGGTTGGACTGCGGGTCGAAGGCGAGCTGCCAGTTGGCCGCGACGGCGTCGACGGCCATCGAGCCGTAGCCACCCAGCCCGATGAGCAGCGCCACGACATGACGCCGTCGGCGAACGCCCGCCCGCGCATAGCGGCCGAACAGGCGCAATCGCCGCATCATCGAGGCCGCGTTCACCGGACCGCTCCCGGCGCGGTGAAGGCGCGCAGCATGGCGGCGGCCTCGGCGTCCGTCATCGCGCCGCGCGGCGAAGGCGCGTCCTGCGCCGGCGTCGGCGCTGGCGACGCACTCTGAGAAACGAGGCCCGGCGCGACTGGCGCGCGCGGGGCGAGATAGACCGGGGCGGCGGTCAGCAGGAGACGGTCCGGCGCCGTCTCCACCGCGGCGCGGTTGATGACGAGGAAACCCTGTTCCTTGAGCGCCGCGGCGCGGCCCTTCACGGCGGCGAAGGCGGGCTGGATGTCGGCGGGCGCGGCGCCGGCGGCGAGCGCCTCCTGGATCGAGGCGTAGTCGATGACGGCGACCGGAGGGCGCGACTGGAGCGCCGCCTCCAGATCGGCGATGCGGTCGACGACGCCGAGTTTGAGATACGCGGCGCCGGCGACGCCGAGCACGGCGACGGCGGCGACGACGACCCAGTCGATGCGCGCGGACGCGGGAGGCGGTCCGGCGGGCGCCGCGTCGGCGCCAGGCAGGCGGGCGATGGTGGATCTGAGCGCGGTCATGGAGCCTGGTCCTTCTTGCGAATGCGGTCATTCAGCCGCCATGGCCGTGCGCGCGCGCTCGGCGAGGACCGCGTCGACGGCCTGGTCGAGCGTGAGGCCTGCGGCGCGATGGCGGCGGATGGCGGAGACGTCGGGGGCGTGGCTGGAGAACAGGAGCCGCATGGCGGGATCGACGACGATGCGGCCGATCCCGGTCCCGCGGTCGGTCTGGAAGAAAGCCTCCGAGAACGCGTCGCGCACCGAGCGGACGGTCTTCAGCTGCTCGATGTGGCCGGGGTCGAGCAGGAGCTGGCCTTTCGTCACCAACCGCTCGATGACATCGGCGCGCTGGCCGAGCAGGATCTTTGTGGCTGAGTTCTCGGCGATGGCGAGGCCGACGTCGGAGCCGTAGAGATCGCCGAGCGACTGGGTGGCGATGACCATCGCGCCCCATTCCTTGCGGAAGCGCCGGTAGCCGCTCTCGATGAACTTGGCGATCTCGCCCTCGCGCAGGAGCTCCCACGCCTCGTCGATGAACATCAGCGTGCGGCGCTGGCGCGACAGCTCCGCCATGGCCTGCTGGATCTGGTAGACGAGCTGCTGCAGCACCACGGCCTGCAGATGCGGCTGGTTCTTCAGCCCGCCGAGCTCGAGCACGGTGTAGCTGGCGGAGAAGCTGATGGTGTTGTCGCCGGCGAAGTAGTGCCCGTACTGGCCCTCGGAGGTGAAGGCGTAGAGCCTGCGGCCGAGATCGACGTCGCGGCTGTCTTTCGAGGACTTCAGGCGCTTCGCGATCAGGTCGACCGTCATGTCGAGGCCGTACTCGGCCCAGACCGCCTTCATGCACTCCTCGAGGGTGGCGTTCTGCAGATCGTCGAGCGGCTGGGTGGGGGCGGCCATGGAGGCGACCAGCCGCTGCAGGAGCGCGTTCTCGCGGGCGTAATCGCGCACCAGCCGAAACGGGTTCAGCGACATCGGCCGTTCGCCGAAGTCGATGTACTCGCCGCCGAGCGTCTCGCAGAGGTTGGCGTAGGAGCCGCCGTTGTCGATGGTCCAGACCATGGCTCCCTGCGCGAGGTAGCTCGTGGTCATGAGCTGCATGAGAAAGCTCTTGCCGGCGCCGGACTCCGCGGCGATCACGCCGTTGAAGTTCGTGGAGCCGTCGAAGAGATCGAAGCTCATGACCTGTCCGTCGCGCGCCGCGAGATGCAGCGACGGGCTGCCGGTGCCGCGCCAGGCGCCGAAGAGCGGCGCGAAGCAGGCGACCTCCTGCGTCGTCATGGTGTGGTAGCGGCCGAGATCGGCGTCGCAGCGGCGGTCGGCGCCGAGCGGCAGGCTGTTGATGAGCAGCGGCCGGCAGATGTAGCGGTCGCGCAGCAGGATGGTGTTGTACTCGCCCCAGTAGCCGATGGCGTCGGTGACGGCGCGGTCGAGCTCGTCGCGATCGCGGCCGTAGACGCCGAGCGTCACCGAGAAGCGCACCGGGCGGCGACCGTCCTCCATGGCGCGGCTGATGGTCTCGAAATCGCGGTAGCGGCCCTCCAGCGCCGGCATCCAGCGGCGGAACTGCGTGCCGACGAGATTGACGGTCCAGGCGCGCTTCTTGCCGAGGCGCGACTTCATCGACTCCGCCGAGGGGTAGTGGATGTTGACGTTGACGAAGAACGGTCCGCGCAGCCCGCGCCTGCCCTGCATCAGATCGCCGACAAGCGCGGAAGACATGCCGAACCAGGCGCTCTCGCCGAAACTGCGCGGCGACAGGAAGGCGAGATGGCCGCCGCCCTCCAGATCGACCGCGCCGCTCTCGAAGCGCAGCCGCGAGCCGAGATCGAGCAGCTGGCGATTGAGCGGCGTCTCCTCGTCGACATGGACCTCGCCGAAACGCCGCCACGAGGCGTGCTCGCCGCGGTTGAGAAGCTCCGAGCAGGTCGTGATCCAGCTCTTGGCGGTCATCGGCTGCGGCGCGACGTCGAGCGCGTTCAGCGCGCGCTCCATGCGCCGCGCCGTCTGGCGGGCGCGGTCGATCTCCGCGTCGGTCGGCGTCGCGCCGTCCATCGGCGTCTTCAGCGAGATCGCGACGCGGAAATCGCGCAGCCAGACGCCGGCGAACTCGTCGAACGGTCCTCCCGCGTGGTCGTAGAGCCAGGAGACCGCGCCGCGCATCATCGCCGCCGGCGCGTTGCCCGCGTCGGCGCAGAAATGCGTCATCGCCCGCTTGCGCGCCTCCACGAGGTTGGGCGAGGCGTAGAGCAGGATCTGCATCATGGTCCCGGGCGGGAACTCATCCTCCAGCAGCGTGCGGACGTGCTGCTCGGAGCGGTCGCCGGCGCCGGGGCGCGGCAGGCAGTGAAACCCGAAACCGATGGTCTGGTCATGGCCGACGAAGACGCGCTCATCCAGCGCGTAGGCGATCACCGGCGACAGGACCGAAGCTGGCAGCGTCATCGTCCCGCCTCCAGCCAGGCGGCGAGATCGTCGGGCTCGCCTTCGATGAAGCGCCCCGACGGTGCGTGGATCATGAAAGGCACGCCCTGCAGACCGATGAGCTGGGCGGTGGCGATGCGGCGCAGGATGGCCTCGCCGTCGCAGTCCGGCCGCACCGCGAGCTTCGCTGCGGGCGCGCCGTCGCGCACCACGGCGCGGGCGGCGTCCGCGTCCTGCGCGCAATGGACCGTCTTGACGATGCGCCCGGACGCCTCGCCGAGGATCGGGATCTGCAGGACGACGATGCGGTAGCGGTCCTCGAAGCTGCGCAACCTGTGGATCAGCGCCTCGCAGGTCGGACAGCGCGGATCGGAGAAGACGATGACGTCCTCGGCGCCGTCGCCGAAAGACACCGGGGCGAGGTCGTTCCAGATCGGCCCCAGTCCAGTGAGCCGGATGCTGCGCGTGGAGGCGCGCATCGCCTCGAAATCGCTGAGCCGCTCGCCTCCCCAGAGATCGTAGGCCTCGCCCTTGACCACCCAGCGGCCGTTGCCGGAGACGAAGTAGAGCGCGTCGGAGCCCGCCACGCGGGCGGCGCGCCAGGGGCCGCCGGGCACGACGGCCATCTCCTCGACGCCGCCGAGAAGCGGCGACGCCGCCAGGCCCCCGGCAGTCGCCGGCGGCGCGGCGAGCCCGAGGCTGACAAGCGACGCCGCAAGCGTCGCGACAAGAAGCGCCGCGGGCGCAGGGCCGACCCAGTTGCGCGCTGCGACGGTTGTGTTTTGCTGCGCCCGCGGCGTCATGATCCTGCCCTCCCGTCAGCCGGCGAGCGGCAGCGTCGCGCCGAAGAAGGCGTCGACGATGGCGCCGATGTTGGCGAGCATGAGCGCGACGACGAAGGCGAGCCCGGCGAGGCCGAGGCCGCCGCGCACCACCTGGAACATCGTCACCGCGAACAGGACGATCACGCCGATCTTGCCGGGCACGCCGGTCAGCAGGGCGACGATGCCGGCGTAGACCGGCGTGAACTGCGCGCCGCCGAGCGTGGTCGCCGACAAGAGCGCCGGGATGGCGACGGCGAAGAAGGCGCCGAGCGCAATCATCCACGCCATCCGTGGATCGACGCGGAACTTCATCAGGGTCATTGCAGTACTCCTCATTGCTTGTGGTTGCTTCGATAGCCCATGTATCGGGCCGCCTCAGGCTATCATGTATTTCCGCTTTTGTCACTTATTTTGTTTGTCAGCGGCATTTTTTTCTTGCGCGTACTCGACGGTCTCAAGACAAACCTCTCCCGTCCGCCCAAAAGGGCGGTTGCGCGGAGCCGGCGGCTCTCGCGTCGTCTAGGAGCGGACTTCGATCGTCCTCGGCCGACCCGGCTGCGGGCCGCCCGCGGGCGGAACGGGACGCGCCGGCTGGGCGGCCGGCAGCGTCAGGGGAGCGCCGGCCGTCGGCGCATCCCCGTCGCGCGCCTGGATCATCTCAGGCGTCATCAGCAGATTGGAGGCCTCCGCGACCGGCGGCGGCGCGCCAAGGCTCCAGCTGCGCGGCGAGACCTCGGCGTAGATGTGGCCGGGCATGCGCAGATCGCCGTGCTGGTCCTGCCAGGGCGCGATCCAGATCCGCACCACCCGCGCGTCGCGGCGCGTCGGCCCCGCGACGGAGGCCAGCGCGAAGGCGCGCGGATCGGCGACCGGCGCAGGGGCCGGCGCAGGGATCGCGGCGGCGAGGACGCCCTCGCGCGGCGCCGTCGGCGCGGCCGAGGCTGCCGGCGCGCCGGCCGGCGAGACCGCGACAGGGGCGCCGCCGGCGCCGGGGCTGACGGGCGCCGCCAGATCGTCCTGATGGACATGGTCGCGCGTGTCGGTCAGCGCGTAGATGCCGCGCGTCGACTGGCACACCACGCCGTCGGGGCGGCCGGCGCAGGAGTATTCGGTCTCGCCGGGCACGGCGACGCCGGAGGAGCAGCCGGCGAGCGCTGCGCAGCCGAGCGCCAGCGCGCCGAGCGCGGAGAGGGGTTGCAGGCTCATCGCACGCCTCCAAGATCGAGCCGGAACTCCAGCCCTTCGGTGAGCACAATGTCGACCGAGCGCCCGACATCGATCTCGATGACGGGAAACAGCGCGTCGGCCTGTTCGAGATACCAGTCGGCGATGCGGTCGAAGGCGGAGCCGAAGCCCACGCCGAAGCCGCTGATCGCGGCGCCGCCGGCGGACTCGGCCTGACCGACCGAGACCTGCACGCCGTCGTTGAAGGCCTGCGCCACGCCGTCGAGCACGCCGACGAGGATGGCGCGGGCGATGAAGGCGCCCTGGCGCGTCACCACGCGGCCGCGCGTGCCGGCCTTGCCGTCCTCGCCGACGCCATAGGCCTTGAGCGGCCGCTGCATGACGGTGCCGTCCATGAGGATGCAGGAGATCTGCTCGCCGCGCATCGAGGCGCGCTCGGAGCTGAGATCGCCGAAGGCCGAGAGCAGCGCGAAGCACTCGCGCACGTCGGCGCCGAAACGGTTGGGCAGGATCGCCTCGTGCTTGAGCCGCAGGAGCACCGGCACCGGATTGGCCTTGGCCGCCGAGCCGCCCGGCGCGTCGAGGCCGGTCAGCAGCACGCCCGACAGGATCGAGCCGGTCGGCAGGAAGACTTCCGCCCCGCCGACGGCGCTGCGGCGCGGACCTGACGCCGTCGCCGCCGCGACCAGCCGCACGCCGACGTCGGGCGTCGCCTCGAGCCCGGCGGCGGAGACGGACGCGGGCGTCGCGACGCGCGACCCGCCGGAGCCGCCCGAACGCTCGAAGGCGGCCTGCAGCTCCTCGGCGCTCAGCACCTGCGGCGGCACGGGCTCGCTGCGGGCGAAGGCGTTGGGGCGGGGTTTTCGCTCGACCGGGGCCGCTTCCGGGCTGGGCGCGGGGGCGGACGGCGCGGCCTCGTCGTCGCCGGCGCCCTTCAGCGCGTCGACCGCCGCGGCGCCGTCGCCCGACGGCAACGACAGGACCGACGGGCCGGCTTCAGCGGCGGGCGTCTCGCGCGGCGTCGGCGCAGTCCCTTCGGGAACCGCGATCCCGAGCGCGGCCATCTCCGCGCGCAGGCTGCCCAGTTCGATCTCGGCGGCGCGCCGGCGCGCGGCGTCGGCGCTCAGCATCTCCGCCTGCAGGGTCGCCGAGAGGTGCTGAAGCTCGCGCCGCCGCGCGTCGCGCTCGGCGACATTGGAGGCCTCCAGCGCGGCGAGCCGGCGCAGCATCGCCTGCATGGTCGCCGACACCGCCTCCAGCGACTCCGAATAGGTGTCGCCCGGCATGATCAGCGCGTCGATCGCCGGCGTCTCCACGACCCGCACGCCATCCGCGTCCTCCAGCGTCATGAACCACGCCACAGCGAGAACGCCGCCGACGACGCCGACCCAGACCAGCCGTCGACGGCTGCGCGGGGTTATCTGCACGGCCATGGCGAGATCTCCCCTACTCGACGCCGACGAGGCTGGCGCGCATGCGCATCGGCCTCTCGTTCACCGGCGCCCGGCGGCGCACGACCAGGACCTCGGCGCGCTGGCCGGGACCGAGATCGGCGCTCGGCCAGAGCGCCACGGCCGCGACGTCGGGACCGGCGCACCAGGTCTCGTCGAAGGTTTTTCGCGCGCCGCTGTCGTTGGCGGCGACGCCGACGAAGACCTCGAAGGCCGGGCCGATGAAGCGCTGTCCCGCCCCGAAAGCCGTCGACATGGCGCCGACGTTGCGGCAGCGCGGATGGGCCCCGGTCTGGCCCGCCGCCGCATAACCCTGCGGCACCATGCCGACGACGAACGCCTTCACGAGCGCGGCGAGGCTGTCCTCGTAGGGCCCGCTCTCGAAGCTCGGCGCGGAGATCGCCGGCGTCGCCTCGACGTAAGGCGCCCTGTCGGCGCCCGCGCCGGCCCCGCCGGGACCATAGGCGATCGGGATCGGCAGGGCGCCGTCGGCCGAGCCGAGGCGCAGCCGGATCTGCGCCGGCGGGATCGCGGCGGGGATCAGCATCAGGCTGAAGGCGAGGCGTTCGTCGCCTTTCGGCGTCACGAACATCGAGATCGGACGGTCAGAGCCCGGCGAGACGTAGAAGACGTGGCCCCGCTGCTCGAACTCCTCGGAACTCTCCGTCCAGATGTCGAACTCGGGAAACGGCGTCTCGACGCGGTTGATGTGACCCTGCGCGACGCGCAGCGCGACCTCCTCGCCGGGCGCGACCCACACGTCGTTCGGCCCGACGGACACCTTCGCGACGACGGCGTCGGAGGCCGACGCGGACGCGTCGCCGGCCCCGGCGCGAAGCGCCGCCTCGGCGCCGTCGACCATGCCGTCGGCGCGCGCGGCGCCCATGAGAGCGCCGGCCGCCAGCGCGGCGAGGACGGCGGCGCAGAAGGTCGTTCGCGGCGTCATTGCGCGGGCTCCTGCATGCGGGCCAGGACGTCCGCGGTGCGCGGGTCGCCGGCGTAGGTGGTCAGGAAGGTGAGGCGCGGCGCGTAGTTGCTGACCGCGATGGTCATCTCGAAGGTGCGCGCGGTGCGGACCTCGCCGCCCAAGGGCGTGCGCACCGTGCTGATCCCGTGGACGAACACCCGGTCGCGGTCCTCCTCGACCAGCACGCGGTGCGGCAGGAAGCTGATCGAGAGCTGGTCGCGGCGCACCTTGTCGAGTTCGGCCTCCAGCCGGTCGGTGACCTCGCGGTAGATGCTGGCGTCGACCAGCCGCTCCACGGTCTCGCGCATGAAGGCGAGGTTGGCCGGCGTGATGTCGCCGAGCGTCTCGGCGACGAAGACCGCCCAGGCGCGCTTGTAGTCGATGTCGGCCGAGGACCGCCCGATCGCCATCTCGCGATCGAGCACCGGCGGCGCCACCACCACGATCTGTTCGCGGCGCACCAGCGAGATCCCCATCGTCGCCAGCGCCACGGTCATCACGACCAGCACGCCGAAGAGCACGATCAGCACGCGGTGCTGCGCCTCGTAGGTGAGGCTGAAAGCGCTGAGCTTCATGCCTCGACCTCGCGCTCGAAGGCGTTGATGAAGCTGTGGCCGCGGTCGGGGTAGAGCCCGTTCCAGTAGGCCAGATGCACCACGTACATCTCTGGCATGCCGAGCCGCAGCCGCATGTAGACGAATGAAAACAGGACGCCGCCGAAAAACAGCGGCAGCATGTAGCCGATGATGCCGCCGATCATCACACCCAGTATCGGCAGCAACGCTTCGTCAAGCCGCCAGAATAGTATCTGGATAGGCTCGTCTACGGTTCTCGGCAGCATGTATTGGGACATGGCGACCTCCTGCATTCAAGGGTACGCAGAACGATCGATTTCGCACGTGTAAACATTTTGGTGCGACAAAATGGTAATTAGAACTTAGTGTTTACAGCCAACATATTGTTTTCATGGCGCGAATTGAATCTGCTTAATTTTCACGCATTATGGCTTTTGTAAGGCAGGCGCGATTCGCGTCATGGGGGCCCGCGCGGCGCCCCCTATAGCCGTAGCAAAGACTAATACCGGGAGCGCGAGAGCAATCCGTACTGCAGATAAAAACGAATACGATCCGCAGCAGTGAGCCCCTTGTCAGGATCGTCCATAAATGACGCGCATCGCGTATTTAAAACTTTTCTGGTGAAATAGAGCTGAGTCACGCGGTGGCAGATGCGCACCTCAAGCTCCCCGAGGATCAGCGCGATGAAGACCGACCACGCCTCGGCGGCGCTCAGTTTCTCGTTCTCGACATCGACGACCGCGTCATACTCGGCGAACGCGAGCTCGAAAGCCCGGATGCTGTAGAGGATGTTGTCGGCGCGGCCGAAGAAGAGCCGCTTCAGGAGGCTGTCGATCAGGGAGTTCGCCTGCGACGCAGAAGGATGCAGGCGGAAAATCTGCCGGATCGTCGGCAGCGGGCCGGGTTTCTGCCCGCATCCCAGGGTGTCGACCAGACCGTGCACGACGTGCTGGTTCATCGCCAGATCGCGATGCAATTGCGCGCCGCGAACCCCTAGCCGCAACAGCCCGATCGCGATGTCGAGCTGTTGCGAAGGCTCGACCGCGGACCAGAGGCGGTTGAGCGTCTCATCCGGCGGATCGCTCAGAAAAGGGCCGGGCTGGGCTCCGACATAGGGCGTGGAGCCCCACAGCATCGGCGGAAAATCCTTCGGCGGCCGACGCGCGCCGCGATTGGCCTTGAGCCAGCGCAGACAGTCCCAGAAATCGGCGAGGGGATGCCCTTCCGGCGGCGGCTTCGACAGATCGAGCATGGGCAACCCTCGCGACTGGTCACGGGATCAACGCGAGGATTCCACCAGTTACCCACAATTCCCACAACTGGAAATGGTGTCGGTGAGGCAAAAACATCACGCTTTGCGCGAGCCGTTACGCTGCAGCGCAAGATATGGTGGCCGGACGGCGGCGTCAGGCCGCCGCCATCCGCTCGGAGACCGCCGCCGCCGCCTCTTCGCCGCTCAACGTCTCCCGCTCGAGCAGAAGGCGCGTCAGCGTCTCGTGCGATTCGCGCAGAGCGTGCACGCGCTCCGTCGCCTCGGCGAGCGCGGCGGCGGCGATGCTGCGCGCCTGCGCCATGACGGCTTCGGAGGGCCGCTCCAGCATGCCGGCGTCGGGCTCGCTGAAAAATCCCGCCGCGTCGGCCATCGCCCAATGGTGCGCCATCTCCAGCGCCAGCCTTGAGACCTCGGCGATGTCGGCCGCCGCCAGCGTGCTGCGCCGCTCAGGACCGCACGCCACGATCTCGCCCGCGCGCCCGCCGGCCAGCACCCGCAGCCGCGCGCGCAGGCGCGCCTCGTCGATCACCCGAAGATCCTCAGGCGGCCGCGCCGCGACGTGGCCGAGCGACTGCCCATGCGGCACGATGGTCACGCGCTCCACCGGATCGGCGTCGGGATCGGTCAGCGCCAGCACCGCGTGACCAGCCTCATGCGCCGCGACCAGTCGACGCGCCTGCGGCGACAGCGGCGCGCCCTCCACGCGCTCGCCGATCGACACCTTCATCAGCGCGATGCGGAAATGCTCCAGGCCGACCGCCGCGGCGCCGAGCCGGCCCGCCTGGATCGCGGCCTCGTTGGCCAGCGCCTCCAGCTGCGCGCCGGAGAACCCGTGCGCCATCACCGCCGCCTCGGCGAGGTCCAGGGAGTGCTCCAGGACAAGCGTCCGGGTGTGGATGCGCAGCATCGCCACGCGGGCCGGCAGATCCGGCAGCGGCACCCGGATCACCCGGTCGAAGCGGCCCGGTCGCACCAGCGCAGGATCGAGCGCGTCGACATGGTTGGTCGCGGCGAGGAAATAGACACCCGAGGACGGCGCTATCCCGTCCATTTCCGCCAGCAGCTTCATCAGCGTCGTCTCGTAATCGGTGTGGCTGGTCTTGCCGCGCGCCCTGCCGATCGCGTCGATCTCGTCGATGAAGACGATGCAGGGCGCCATGCGCCGCGCGCGGGCCATGACCTGGCCGACGTCGCGCGCCCCCTGCCCCACCAGCATGCCGCCGAAATCGCTGCCGGCGCAGGCGATGAAGTTCACCCGCGCCTCGCCGGCGGTCGCGCGCGCCAGCAGCGTCTTGCCGGTGCCGGGCGGGCCGACCAGCAGCGCGCCCTTCGGCGTGCGCGCGCCGACGGCGCCGTAGGACAACTCGCCCCGGATCATGCGCGCAAACTCGGTCAGGTCGCGGCGCGCCTCGTCGGCGCCCGCGACGTCGGCGAACCGCGTCGCAATCTCGTCGACCCAGAGCGCCTCACCGACCTGGCGGCCGAACCCGGTCATGGTCATGGCGTAGCGCCCGAGCACCGCAAAGAGCGCCAGCGTGAACAGCATGCCGAGCACGGAGCCGACGCTGCTCCTGATCCCGAGATCGCTCACCGGCACCGCGGCGCGCACGAAAAGCCCGCTGACGACGTCGCCGGCGAACGCTGGAATGCGCGCCGCCAACTCGCCGCCGTTCTGGCGCGTTAGAAACAGCCAACCGTTGTCGAGCTCGCCGGACAGGACGCCGTCGGCCGACGCGGCGTCGGGCGTGGTGGCCAGCGCGAAGGCGCGCGAGAACGCGACCTCTTCGGCCTGACGGCGGCGCTCGCCGAAGGCTGACATGTCGCTCAGCGCATAGAGAAGCGCGAGGAGCGCGGCGAGGCTGGCGGCGGCGATGGCCAGACCTCGGACGTTGGCGTGTCTGCGCCCCAGCGTGCGCAGCCGCGCGACGCCTGGCGTGGCGGCGAGTTTGTCGAACATCGGCGGGTTCCCGTGAATGAAGACGGAGACCGCCGCAGCGCGCCGAACGAATATAGCCCGCATCGGGCGCGTCGGGTAGCCGCGCGATCAACGCGCCGACGATCCATCCACAGACTCTGTGCGCGCTTCTGTGCGCAACACGCTCCGCGTGCAGTTGCTCAGCGCAACTTGCGGCGCTCGACCAACGGCTTGCGGACCACGCCGTCGGAATGCCCGCCAAAGCGGCGGGCAGGCGCCCGGTTTGCGCGCTCCCGGTCGACGCCGGGAGGACCGCCGTCCTCGTGGAGGTTCAGGATCATGGCGCTCTGCACGCTCGCAACCGAACTCTTGTAGACGAGTTGCGCAGCGCCGCCGCGCGCCAGAAGGAACGCGTAGGCGTCGAAGGCCGTCACCACGCCCTCGAGCTTTACGCCGCTGCGCAGATAAATCAGCACCGACGCCGCCTGCGCCGCCGCCGCCGCGAGCCAGACGTCCTGCAGCGGGCGCCTGGTCGACCCTTTTGAAGCCCGTACGCCGCCGCCGCCGTCCATCGCCGCCATCCTCCGCGCAACCTGCGCCATCGCTCGACATGCTGCACTGCACAACGACGATTGTCGAGAAACAACGCCACGGGCGGCGGCGATCGCCTTGGCGACGCTGAGCAGAAATCGTATGACTTGGTCATACGGAGGGCGGCATGACGGTCAAGACCACGCTGAGCTTCACCGAGCGGCACCACAGCTATCTCCGCGAAAAGGTGCGCGACGGGGTGTTCGCCACGACGAGCGCCGCAGTCGCGGCCGCCGTGGAGCGGCTGATCGAAGATGAGGAGGCGCGGGAGACCGCGCTCGGCGCGATGGCCGACGACATTCGCGCGCGTCTCGGCACGTCGCGCGACGACTATCGCGACATCGACGCCGTGTTCGCCGATGTCGAACGCGACATCGCGGCGCCCGACGGCGCGTGAGCCACGCCGTCAGGCTGCACCCCGCGGTTCGCAGCGACCTGGTCCGCATCGGGCGGCTGATCGGCGACTACGCCGGCGAGGCCGCCGCACGGCGCAAGCTCACGGAGATCCGCGCCGTCATCGAGAAGCTCGGCGAGATCCCCCACCGCGGCTCGATCCGCGACGAGATCGCGCCGGGTCTGCGCGCGATCCCCGCCGGACGCCGCGCTGTCGTCGTCTTCACCGTCGACGACGCGACACGCACCGTGTTCGTCCATGCCATCGGCTACGCCGGCTCCGACTGGATCAGCGCCGCGCGCAGCCGACCGGCGCGCTGACGCATCCTCAGCCCCGTCCGACCGGACCGGCTGCGCGAGCGCTGCGCGCCAAAGCCCAAGCGCCATCCCTTCCTTCCGGCCCCGCATGGGGGCCGCAAGAAAGAGGGTCCCCGCGCCATGAACCTGCTCACCCCCATCGCAGACGCCGCGCCTTCCGCCGCCGGCCCCGCGCTCGCCCAGCTCGCGCGCGCCCTGTTCCTGCGCGCGCTCTCGGGCCCCGCGCTGACGCCGGCGCTCCTCAGCCGGCTCATGACCGACGCCTTCGACGGCGGGGACGCCAGTGGGCGGTGGTCGTGGCGACAGGCCTACGACGTCGGCGAGGCGGCCGCGGCGAAGGCGTTCATTCGCAACGCCGAGGCGATGAAGCGCCGCGACGCGGAAACCCTCACGGCGCTCGCCGCGAAGACCGCCGCCCGCCTGCCGCTGCAATCGCGCCGCAGCGAGACGCAGAACCGTCTGTCGCAGTTCTCCACGCCCCTGCCGCTCGCCGTCGTCGCGGCGATAGCGGCCCATGTGCGCGCCGGCGAGCCCGCGCTCGAGCCGAGCTGCGGCACAGGACTGCTCGCAGCGCCGCTCGCAGCCCTCGGCGCAAGGCTCGTCCTGAACGAGATCGACGCAGATCGCCGCGCGTTGGCCGAGGCCGCCACCGGCGTCGCGCCGACGGCCCATGACGCGGAGTTCATCGACGACCTGCTCGACCCCGACATCCGCCCCAGCCTCGTCGTGATGAACCCGCCCTTCAGCGCCACAGTCGCGCGCGCCGGCGATCCGACCGTCGCAGGCAGCCATCTCGTCTCGGCGCTGAAGCGCCTCGCCGACGGCGGCAGGCTCGCGGCGATCATGCCGTCAGGCTTCTCGGCGGAAGGCTCAGGGCGCGCCGGCTGGATCGCGGCGACGGAGCGCGCCTGCCTGCGCGCGCGCATCGCGCTGCCGGGCGCGGCCTTCGCCCGCCACGGCGTGCGCGTCGACACGGTGCTCGCGGTCTTCGACAAGATCGCCCAGAGCGACGTCGCGCCGCTCATCGCGCAGGCGGCTACGCTGGACGAGGCGCTGGCGATGGCCGCGACGCTGACGCGCGGACCCTCTGAGGCCGCGCGCCCGTCGCCGACAGACGCCCACATCGTCGCGCCGCCCGCCGCGAAACGCTCTGAGCGCGTCGCAGAGCCGTCTTCCGCGAACGCCGAGCGCGAGCCGGAGCTGCTCTTCGCCATCCGGCGCGAAGCGGGCGCGCCGCTCGTCTACACGGTGCGCGACGAGGCGACCGCATCCGGCGAGGACGGCCTCTATGCGGCCTGGCGGCTTGGGCGCGTCGCCATCCCGGACGCGCGCGAGCACCCCACGCCGCTGGTGGAATCTGCGGCGATGGCGTCGATCGCGCCGCCGGCGCCGACCGCACAGCCCGTGATTCCGGCGTCGCTGGTGCGTCGCGGGGCGCTCTCCGACGCCCAGCTCGAGACGCTGATCTACGCAGCGGAGGCCTTCGAGCGCGACCTGCCCGGCGCGGTGCGCATCGACGCCGAATGGCGCAGCGCCGTCGCCTGCCCCGACGACGCGCCCGACGCGGTCAAGCTCAGGCGCGGGTTCTTCCTCGGCGACGGCACCGGCTGCGGCAAGGGCCGCCAGGTAGCCGGCGTCATCCTCGACGCCTGGAACCGCGGCCTGCGCCGCGCGGTCTGGCTCTCGAAATCCGACAAGCTGATCGAGGACGCAATCCGCGACTGGACCGCCCTCGGCGGCGACGCCGGCGACGTCCGCCCGCTCGCCAAGTGGAAGCTCGGGGAAGACGTCCGAAGGCGGGAAGGCATCCTCTTCGTCACCTACGCCACGCTGCGCGTCGGGCCGCGCCAGGGCAAGGCTGGCCGGCTGGAGCAGATCGCCGCCTGGCTCGGCGCCGGTTTCGAAGGCGTCATCGCCTTCGACGAGGCCCACGCCATGGGCGGCGCCGCAGGATCCAAGTCCGATCGCGGCGACAGGAAGGGCAGCCAGCAGGGCGTCGCAGGCCTGCGCCTGCAACTCGCAGCCCCCCGCGCGCGCGTCCTCTACGTCTCGGCCACCGGCGCCACCACCATCGAGAACCTCGCCTACGCCAGCCGCCTAGGCCTCTGGGGCCAGGGCGACTACCCATTCCAGACCCGCGAGGCCTTCATGACGGCGATGGAGGCCGGCGGCGTCGCGGCGATGGAAGTCGTCGCGCGCGACCTCAAGGCGCTGGGGCTCTACACCGCCCGCGCGCTCAGCTTCGACGGCGTCGAGTACGAGATCCTCGAGCACGCCCTCACCCCGGCGCAGACCGCCGTCTACGACGCCTTCGCCGACTCGTTCCAGGTCATCCACAGAAATCTCGAGGCGGCGATGAAAGCGACCGGGATCACTGGCCATGACGGCGCCTGCAACGACAAGGCCGCGAAGGCGGCGGTGCGCTCGCGCTTCGAAAGCCTCAAGCAGCGCTTCTTCAACCACCTGCTCACCGGCATGAAGACCCCGGCCATGCTCGACGACGTCGAAGAGACCCTCGCGGCCGGCATGAGCGCGGTCATTCAGATCGTCTCCACCGGCGAGGCGCTGATGGACCGCCGCCTCGACGCGCTGACGGCCGAGGAGCGCGAGGATCTGGTGATTAGTGCGACGCCTCTCGAATACGTAGTCGAGTACCTGCGCGAGGCCTTTCCCACCGAGTTGCGCCGGGTGTGCGAAGACGAGAACGGCGCCCCCTACACCGAGCTCGTGCGCGACGAGACGGGCCGCGTGGTCGAGAGCCGCGAGGCGGCCGCCCTGCGCGACGCGATGATCGAAAACCTCTGCATGCTGACGCCGGTCCAGACCGCGCTCGACCAGATCCTCTGGCGCTTCGGACCGCGCGCCGTGGCGGAGGCGACCGGGCGCACGCGCCGCGTCGTCGAGGTCGAGGACGGCGGCGAACGCCGGCTGCGCGTCGAGCGCCGCGCCGGCGCCGCCAACACCGCCGAGACGCAGGCCTTCATGCGCGGCGACAAACGCATCCTGGTCTTCTCGGAGGCCGGCGGCACCGGACGCAGCTACCACGCCGACCGCGACGCGCCCAACCGCGAGCGGCGCGTCCACTACCTGCTCGAGGCGGGCTGGAAGGCCGATACGGCCGTCCAGGGCCTCGGCCGCACGCATCGCTCCAACCAGGTCTCCGCCCCGCTCTTCAAGCCGGTCACGACGGACGTGAAGGGCGAGAAGCGGTTCATCTCCACGATCTCCCGGCGGCTCGATTCCCTGGGCGCGCTCACCAAGGGCGCTGCCAGAACCGGCGGCCAGGGCATGTTCCGCACCGAGGACAACCTCGAGAGCCGCTTCGCCAAGGCGGCCCTGCGGGTGTTCTACGCCGCCGTGTCCAGCGGCGAGGCAAGCTCGATCGCGCTGGAGGCGTTCGAGGCGAAGACCGGCCTGAAGCTCGTCGGCGAGGACGGCGCGCTGCTGGAGGAGCTGCCCCCGATCACGCGGTTCCTGAACCGCATCCTCGCCCTGCGCATCGCCGAGCAGAACGCCATATTCGAGGAGTTCACCGACATCATCGCGGAGCGCGTCGCCGAGGCCGAAGCCGCCGGCCAGCTGGAGGACGGCTGCGCGACGCTGGTCGCCGACAGCGTCGAGCTCCTGGAGACCCACATCCTGCGGACCTGCGCGGTCAGCGGAGCCGAGACGATCGGCTGGCGGCTCAGGCTTTCCACCCGCATCGAGCGCTTCAGCGTCGCAGACATGCGCCGCCGCTACGGCGAGGCGCTTGCGACGATGGTCAACGACGACAGCGGCGCCGTCGCCTTCCAGCGCGGCTGGAACGCGCGCTACCACGACGACGGCATGGTGGAGGAGCAGGTGCAGCTGCTCCGCCCGCACGGCCGCGAAGTGATGACGCTGGCCAAGCTCGGGAAATCCTGCTGGCGAGCCTGCGACGAGGACCGCTTCGCAGCCCTCTGGCAGGCCGCCGTCGCCGCCCTGCCGGAGTTCGAGCGCGAGGAGGTCATCCTGATCGGCGGGCTGATCCTGCCGGTCTGGAAGCACCTCGGCGAAGAGGCCCCGACCATCCGACGCGTGACGACCGACTGCGGCCGCACGCTGATCGGCCGCGTCGTCGCCCCCGACCGGCTCAAGGGGCTGACAGCCGTCATGCGCGCCGCGGCCCCGACCGACGCGCAGGGCGTCGCCCACGCCGTCATGATCGGCGGGCGGAAGATCGCGCTGGCGCAGGACGCGCGCCTCGCGCGGCGGCTGGTCGCCGGCAGCCAGCGCTGCGAGATCGAGAACGCCCCCGCCGACCTCGCCCGCGCGCTCAAGGCCGCCGGCTGCTTCGTCGAGATCATCCAGTACCGCGCGCGCGTCTTCGCGCCGGTGACGGCCGACCTCGAACCCGCAGGCGTCGAGGCGCTGGCGCGCGTGCTGGCGCTGCTGCCGCCAGTGGAGGCCTGAGCGCGGCCGGACGCCGGCGGCGCGTCAAAGAGCAAGAGCCCTCCCCTCCGGGCGGCCCCATGGCCGCCTGCAGAGAAAGGCCTCTCCCCCATGTTCACCGAAATCGTCATGCTGGATCATCGGCGCCCGCTCGCCGAGCGCCGCCGCAGCCGCCGGACCTGCGGTCCCTACCGCTGGCGCCCCTGCCCGCCCAACCGTGGGCGCGGCTTCTACGTCTCTTCGCACGACGCCGCCGCCGTGGACGAAGCCGGCTCCTCGTTCCGGCTGCGCTTCGGCCTGGCCGCCGCCCACTGGACCTGCGCGCAGGACTGGCGCGGCGCATTCGGCCTCGACGCCTGGACGCCGATCGTCGCGCGCCTCAACCACGGCCGCGGGTTTCTCGCCGGCGCCTCGCTCGGCCGCGGCATGTGCGCCTTCGTCGACGCCGACATCTTCGCAGACCCGGTCGACGCCGCCATCGCCGCCGACGACGCCGCGCGCGAAGCGGCCGAAGCCGACATGCGCGACGGCGACACGGAGCAGGCGGCGTGACCGCCCGCAGCCCCCGGGAAAGCCGCAAGGCGCTCGACTTCCCCGACAACCCTTTCGACGCCGCCGGCTATGTCGGCGATCTCGTCTGCCTCGTCCTCGGGGCGGAGGAGCCGCCGCCCGCCGCGCAGACGCCCTACCGCCACTGGCGCGCCGACGCGGTGCGCAGGATCACCGGCTGTCTTGACGCCTGCGTCTTCGCCTCCGGCGTCGACTTCGCGGCCATAGCGGCCGCCGTCGCAGCCCATGCGCAGGCGCATTACGGGAAGGACGGCTGGGACTTCATCGTCGAATGCTGGACGCTGGACGAGATCATCGCGGAGCTGCGCGAGGAAGGCGTCGCCTCGCGCAGCGCGGCCATCGCGGATTTCGCCAGGATCGCGGCGCTTCTGGACGAGCGGCGCGCCGAAGTCCGCGCGGAGGCGTGGTGATGGGCGCGCCCGACCCGACGCCCGGCACGATCGGCGCGCTGGAGGCGCAGGCCGGCGTGGGCCGCGACCATCACGACCGCTTCGCCTTCTGGATCGCCTTCAAGGGCGAAGCCGACCCCATCGCCGCCGGCGTCGCCGAACTTCGAAGACGCATCGCCGGCCGCTGCGACGCGCCGGCGGGCGGTCGATGACGGACGACGACCCGGCCGGCGATTTCTGCGGGTTCGCGCATCCGGTCCTCGCGGTCGCCTGCCCCGACTGCAAGGCCCGCATCGGCGCGATGTGCATGCGTCCGTCAGGCCACCGCGCCAGCGATTTCCACCAGTCCCGCAAGGCGGCGGCCGACGCCGCCTTCATCGCGCGCCACGGCGCGGCCGCCTCCATCGAGCGCACCGCCGCCGGATGGGCGATCGACCCGACCGGCGACGCCGAGGCCCGCGCCACTGATGCCGCAGGCTCCGACCTGCCGCTCTTCGCGGCCCGCTGACGCCGTCTCGCGACGGCGCAGCGCCTGCCCCCTCACCGTCAACCGGCCGCGGCGACGCGGCGCAAAAGGATCGTTTCGCAATGACCAGCACCAACACCGCGCCCCTGAGCGCCCCGCCTGACGCGCCGCGCCGTGGCGGCAATAGCCCCTGGGGCGCCGTCGACGGCGTCGAGGTTCTCGCGCCGGACGTTGTCTTCGTCTCCACGCCGAGCCATGGCGGCGCCTGGCTCTCGCCGGCGGCGCAGACCCGCATGCCCGCCGCGCTCCAGCCGATGCACGGCCGGACATGGTGGGAGGAGGACTGCGAGATCTGGGCGCCGCTCCTCGTCTTCGGACTGCACACGACCGACAACTCCCGCAGCCATGCCATCGCAGCGCTCGCCCGCTGGAAGCCCGACTGGCTCGACGCGCTGGCGGCGCCCTGCGGCGTCGTCAACGCGGCCCAGACCCGCCGCATCCAGGACCTGAGGGCGCAGATCGCGCCTGACGCGACGGTCGATCTCGCCGGCTTTCGCCGCTCCCATCGCAGCGGCTCCGTCGAAGGCTGGATCGGCGGCGTGTGGCATACGATCAGCCAGGACGGGGAGGCCGTAGGATGACGCTTCTCGCCGCTCAAAGGATCGACCGCGACGCCCCGCCTGCACCCGGCGCGCCGTCGCCATGGGGCGCCGTCGCGCAGGCGGCCATGCTCGCCCCGGACATCTGCGCCGTCAGCGCGCGCATGGGCGACGGCCTGTGGCTCGCGGAGACGGCGCGGCTGCAGCTGCCGTTCAGCATCATGTCCGCCCACGGTCCGGCATGGTGGTCGGCCGGGGTCAGCGCCGACGCGGCGCGCCTCGTCCTCGGCCGACGCGACCTGATCAGGGACTGCGCGGACGCCCTCCGGCGGATCTTCGCCGAGCGCCCCGGCTGGCTCGACGTCATCGCCGAGCCGGCCGATCTGCCGAACCTCGCGCAGGCGCGGAAGATCCTCGACCTCTGGGAACGGTTCGAACTCGCCGGGTTCCCCGATCTCGGCGCGTTCAGGCGCGAGCGCGACACCGGCATGGTCCATGGCTGGATCGCCGACCGCCTCTTCGTCGGCATTGAGCCCGACGGCCGGGCCCACTCGTGAGGAGGCGCAGATGAACGTCGCGATCTACCGCATTCTCAACCTCGGCGCGAAGGACTGGCCGCCGCACGCCGGCGACCGCGCAGCGCAACGCGCCAGCATCCAGAGCGCGCTCAAAACGATCCGGATGGCGCTAAGCTGCGAAGGCGGCCATGTCCACATCGGCAACTACGGCGTCAGCGTCCACTACTCGAGCAGACCGCGCGGCGACGACAGGACCAGCTACACCTGCGGAACCCTCAGCGGCTACTCCTTGCGCCATTGCCACACCGCGCTCGCGGCGATGGTCGCCGGCGCGCCCTGGGTCGACACGCGGCCCGTGACCGATCTCGGCGGGCTGATGCGCGCGCCGATGATCGCCTGCGGACGCGCCGCCGAGCCGGGCCCGTGGCACGCGCTCTCCTTCGCTCCGCGGGCCTACGTCTTCGAGACGCTTCGCCGCCTCGGCGCCCATGTCGGCGAGGGCCGCCGACGCCCCTGACCGGACGGTCCGCGATCGCGCATCGCGAAACGCTGCGCGATCGACTACATTAACCCGCAACGGAGGCTCAGATGCAGATGGCGTTCGACACGCTCAAGGCCGTCAAGGAACTCAAGGCCGCCGGCTTCGAAGAAGCCCAGGCGGAGGCGATGGTCGGCGCGTTCGGCCTGGCGGTCAGCGACAACACCGCCAGCAAGGCCGATGTGCAGGCGCTGCGCGACGACGTCGCGGGCCTGAAAACCGACATGCGCGCGCTCGACGGGAAAGTCGACCGCCTGCACGCAGATCTCGACGGCAAGATCGATCTGGCGCGCTCCGACCTCGGCGGCGACATCCGTCTGCTGAAATGGATGAACGGCGCGATCCTCGCCCTCGCGGCGGCGGCGTTCCTGCGTTTCGTGTTCATGGCGTGACGGCGCCATGGACGCCCTCCTCCTCGTCGGCGCAGGACTGCTGATGTCGCTCGGCGGCGTCGCCGCCGCCGCGCGGCCCCAGATCACGCCGCTCACGATGACCGGCCATCTCGGCATCATCCTCGGACTGATGGCCGTCATCCTCGGTATCGCCCTGAGCGAAACAGGGCAGCAGCCCCGATAAAGCTCAAGCGCCGGACCCTCTCTCGCGGCCCCTCCCGGGCCGCAGAGAAAGGTCCTCCCATGCCGCCCTCGTCCCGCACCGCCCCCCATGCCGCCGCCATCCCCGGCGCGCCGCCTCACGCCACGCTCGCCGAGCAGAACGACGCCTTCCGCCGCGCGCTCGGCCAACACCCCGCCTATCCCGGCCAGCTCGTCGTCACGCAGGGCGTGATGGCGCTCGACGCGCCGCGCGTCTTCCGCCTGATGCAGGCGGTCGCGCGTCACGCCGAGTTTCCCGAAGACGACGATCCCAACGGCGAGCACGAGTTCGGCGCGATCGAGCACGACGGCGCGAAGTGGTTCTTCAAGATCGACTACTTCGAAAACGCCGACTGCGAATACGGCGCCGAAGAGCCGCTCGATCCGGCGCGCTGCCACCGCGTCCTGACCGTCATGCGCGCCGACGAATACTAGGCGCGCGAACCCCTCGAACCCTGGAGTCGACCCATGCCCGACGACCCGCCTCCCCCGGCGGCGCGGCGGTTTCGCGTGCGCGCGGAACGCCGACCCGCCATCGCCACGCTCTACGGCGAAGACTTCGCCACGGCCGAGCTGGCCTACGCCCGCTGGCATCGCGCCGGCGACTACTACCGCCCCGCCGAAGGCGGCCAGGAGCGCATCCTCTTCCCCGACGAGATCGAGGAGGCGCGTCATGCGTGAGCGCAACCACATCGATCCCCACGGCGTCACCGTCATCGCGGCGCCGCTGGCGTCGCTGCCGGAGCGCGCCGGCGACGCCGAGCGCCTCGCCGTCTGGGCCGACTACGAGGCGCGCCTGCTCTCCGCGCTCGGCCATGAATGGACGCCGACGCGACGCGCCAAGGGCCCCGCCACCGTGCTCGCCGTCCATCGTCTCTTCGAGCTCACGAGCTTTGAGGACGGATACGGCCGCGCCCATGTCACGGTCGCAGCGCGACAGGACCTGAGATCGGTGGAGGCGAAGCTGGCGGCGGCGTCGCTGACGGCCTCGGCCGAACTCATCTTCGAACGCCTGGCGCTGCGCCTCAGCCTGCGCATCCCCAAGGGCCCCTTCGAGACCGCGCCCTGGCGGCGCGAGCCGCAGCGGCGCGCCGGCTGAGCGCCGCGCCGCGCGCCCCTCCCCCAACGCCGATCATCCCAAGGAGCGCGTCATGGGCGAAGGCCTTTACTGCGACCCCGGCGGACTCACGGTCTACGCCGAGCCGTTCGAGGACGGCGATCTACTCGACCCCGACGACCGCTGCGAGATCTGGCGCGACTTCGAGGACGACGTGCTCTCGTGCCTGACGCCCAGCTGGCATAGCTGCGATCGCTGGCGCAACCGCGCCAACGTCGTCGCCGCCAACCGCCTGCATGAGCTGACGCTTCACGAGGACAGCTACGGCCGCGCGCATGTCACGATCGCCGTGCGCGAGGACCTCGAACCCGGCCTCGCCGCACTGGCGCAGGCTGCGCTCGCGACGCGGGCCGAGACGATCTTCGGCCGCCTCGGCAAGCTCTGGCCGCTGCATGTCCGCACCTCGGCATGGACGTCCCGACCCTATGCGGCGGCGACGTCGCCGCCGTCCCGATCCGCCGCCTGACGCCGCGCGCCTGCGGGCGCCTCCCCTTCATTGCTCCTGACCACGAGGACTTGCCGTCATGACCGACGCCATGGACCGCCATACCGATCAGCTCGCCGCCGACTGGGCCGCGCAGGCGCGCGAGGCCAAGGCCCGCGAAGAGGCCGAGATGACGACGCTGCGCGCGGCGCTGCTCGCCGCGGCCCGCGCCGCTGAAGCGACCAGCATCGAAGCCGACTACGCCGGAGGCGGCGACAGCGGCGCCTTCGAGAGCCTTGTCGCCCAACCCGTCGCCGCCCAGGACGTGCTCGGCCGCGTCGTCGTCAAGACGACGGGCCAGCTCTGGAACCCCGACGAAGCCCGCTACGTCGAAATCGAAATCGACACGCCGTTCTTCGCCGCCGCCGAGACGTTTCTGAGCTGGGCGCTCACGGCGGAAGTCGGCAATTGGTGGGATGGGAACGTGGAGACCAGCGGCTCCATCGTCTGGCATGTCGCGGACGATCCCGACCGGCTGACCGGCGAACACGAGGAGACCGTCAGAACCTCGGAGTTCACCGCGTGGGGAGACGATGACGGCGATGCGCCGACGGAACCGACGGCTGCGGCGCCTGACCACCATCCCGAAGCCGCGTCGCGGGAGGGCTGATCCATGGCGCACGCGCTCCATCACGCCGAAAGCTCGGCGCGCCGCTTCGGCGGTGATCCAACCGCCTACATGCCCATTCATGAGTGGCTCGACGCCACCAAAATCGCGACGGCGGACCGTCGCCATCGCGCCGGCCGCCACCATGCTTTCGGCGTATTCGAGGCCGAACGCGTCTACGGGCGCGCCATCGACAACGGGGCCGGCCGCATGGTCCCGGTGCGGATGATCGCCGAGCAGCACATCCGCGAGGATCTCGGCCGCATCCCGTCGCTGCAGGACTGGGTGGCGGAGATCCCGCTCAAGCCCTGGATGATGGGCGGCGCCATCGATCAAGGGACAGCCGTGTCCGCGGAAACCGACCGCTCCGTCGAGCGGTGGCGCGCCGACGTCGCCCTGGGGCGCACCATCCTCGGCTGGCTAGACTGGCTCGAGGCGGAGGGCGGCGGCGTCGCGCGGCCCATGCTCGACGCATCGACGGGGCATCTCAGCCCCGCGACGCGCGACGCGCTCGACGCCCTTGAGGACGCCGAGGCGCCCACGACCTTCCTGCGCGGCCCCTTTGGCTGGCTGGTCTACGTCGCCAGCGAGCCCGGACTGCGGACATGGCCAGAGGACCTGGAGGCGGTGCTGGCCTACGCCCGCGAACGCGCCTGCGATTACGTCCTCTTCGACCGGGACGGACCGGTCGTGGACGCGCTCGCGTGGTTTGAGGACGATGCGGCGGCGGCGGCGCCCGCCGAGGTCACCCCATGAGCGTCGTCAGCTTCGAGACGGTCTGGACGACGCGCGCCGCAGAGCTGCTGCGTGGCCGGCGCATCGTCGACGTCGTCTACGCCGACCGCGACCAGACGCGGCGCGTCCTGCACTGGTCGCTGAGGCCGCCGGTGCTGATGCTCGACAACGGCGTCGCGCTCTACCCATCGGCCGATCCGGAGGGAAACGACGCCGGCGCGCTCATGACCTCCAGCGACCGGCTGCCCGTCCTGCCGCCGCTGCGGCTGGAGGAGTTCATCCCCCGCCGGGGCTCAGTATCATGACCGCGTCCGCGCCATCCCTCGTCGGCTTCTGGTACGCCGCCGGCCCGGCCGACCGACCCTTCGACCCCGACGATCCCGCGTTCTCGATCCACGTGATCGTCGCCGACGATGACGCTGTCTCCGGCTGCGTCACCATCCGCAACGGCGCCGGCCAGCGTTTCCCGCTGGCGCGCAGCCTGGCGCTCGACATCGCGGTCCCGCCGCCGGTGGCGGCCGACAACCCGCGACTGCGCCACCGCGCGGCGGACCGCGACGGCTCTCATGGAGACAAGGAGACCGGCCGATGACCAAGAACGAGGCCCGCGCACACACCGCCCTCGGCGCCACCGCGCCCGAGCGCTGGCCCTGGGCGCCGGTTCCGCGCCGGCTTGAGGGCCGCGCGGTTCTCGGCGCCTTCCGCAACGCGCCCGATGACGGCGACTGGACGGTGCTCTGCGACGCCACGGACGCCGACGACGCGCTGGTGATCGGACGCTGGCGCCCGGATGCGCCCGAGAGCCTCGCCGCGGTCGTGCGCCACGCAAGCGCCTTCAAGGCGATCCTCGCCTTCGAGACCGCCCGCCTCGCCGCCCAACAAGCCGATGCGGAATGATCCCGAGCGCCGGATAACCCGGGCGAACCGATAATCCGGTCGAACAAACACCTTCACGACCCCAAACCACCGCCGCGCGCGCCGCCCGCATCGCCCCTGCGATCGCGGCCGACGCCGCGCGCCTGCCGACAGGACGTCTTCCATGACTGCATCCGTCCCCGCCGCCGCTGGCGGCCTGCCGCCCGGCGTCAGCCTCGACGATCTCATTGACGCCGCCCAACACGAAGACGGCGTCGGCTTCTGCCTCGACTGCGGCGCAGAGAACCACGGCGTCGAACCCGACGCGGAGCGCTACCCCTGCGAAAGCTGCGGCGCCCTGAAAGTGTACGGCGCGGAGCAGATCGCGCTGCTCACGATCTTCTAGGGCGCCGTGATGCGCCGCCAGACCCCGGAAAAAGGCAGAGGTCCGGCCCTTCCCTGCGCGCCCTGCCGGCGCCCAGAGAAAGGAGCCCGCCCCATGACCCACTGTCGCTCGCCCGCCGCCGCGATCCTCGGCCCGCCGCCGGCGCGCATCCCCGAACGCGACCTGCGCGCCGCCGTCGCCAGCGCCGCGGCGGCGACGCTGCAGGACGGCCTCGACCGCGCCGTGCTCTTCGACGCGCGCCGGCGCCGCGTCCTGACCCAGACCTGGCCGCATGACGAGCGGCCCGGCCTCAGCGTCATCGCCGAGATCACCACCGAATGACGACGGCTGCGGCGCGCGACGCCGCATCGCGATCCCGCGTCGCCGGCCCCGGCGGCGTCCATCCCAGCATCGACAAGGAGGCCGACATGGCCGCGAAGACCTCTGCGATCCGTGAGATCGCCTTCGACAAGCTGCACTTCACCGGCAAGTACAACGTGCGCCAGATGAGCGACGCGCCGATCGAGCCGCTCGCCGCCACCATCGCCCGCGCCGGCGTGATCCAGAACCTCATCGTCGTCGAGGAGCCGAAGGGCCGCTTCGACATCGCCGCCGGCCGCCGGCGCTGGCTCGCCGTCGCCCACAATGTCGAGGCGGGGCTCACGCCCGGCGACGTCAGGATCGCCTGCAAGGTGGTCGGGCCGGAGATCGCGCTCGAGCTCTCCCTGATGGAGAACATCGAGCGCGAGGCCATGAACCCCGCCGAAGAGGCGGCCGCCTTCGCCCGGCTGATCGACGACGGCATGGAGGTCGCGGCCATCGCGGCGAGCTTCGGGCGCACCGAACGCCATGTCCGCGCGCGCGAGCGCCTCGGCCGGCTCGCCGAGCCCGTCTTCGCCGCCTTCCAGGCGCGCGCGCTCAGCATCGAGCAGGCGCAGGCCTTCGGCGTCAGCGACGACGCCGCGCGCCAGACGGAAGTCTTCGAAGCGTGGTCGCGCGCCGGCCACTGGGAGCGCGGCGCCGACGCCATAAGGCGGATGATGACGGAGAACCGCGTCGCCGCCACCCATCCCCATGCCGTCTTCATCGGCCGCGAGGCCTATCTCGCCGCCGGCGGGCGCATCGACGAGGACCTGTTCGGCGACCGGGCGTATTTCTGCGACCCTGAGCTGGTTCAGCGCCTCGCCACCGAGAAGCTCCACGCCGCCGCCGACGCCTACACGGCCGAGGGCTGGAAATGGGCCGGCGTCATGCTGGAGCAGAACTACGCCGCCATGCGCGGCTTGAGCCGCATGACGGCCGTCGAGATCGCGCTCGACGAGGCCGATCAGGCGCGCTGGGAGGCCATCGAAGCGGAGATGGAGTCCGAGGAGCTCGACGAAGAGGCCTACGACGCGCTCGCAGCCGAGATGGAGGCGCTCGAACAGAAGACCCGGACCTGGACCGACGCACAGAAGGCGCAAGGCGGCGTGCTGCTCTGGATCGACCGCGACGGCGAGCTTGGCGGCGAGCTTGGCCTGCAGCGCCCTGACGACATGACGCCGAAGGCGCGCGCCGCCGATGAACCGGGCCGCGACGATGCCGGCGGCGGCGCAGACGCTGATCGCGGAGGCGACGAGGACGCGCGCAACGACGCCGGCGGCGATGGCGCGCCCGACGCGCCGTCGGGGCCCGTCGTGCGCGCCGTCTTCCAGATCGGCGCAGGCGAAACCGTGGTCAGCGAGACGCCGAGGCCCGACGCCGACGCGGCGAAGCCGAAGCGCGACCCCTACTCTGCCGCCCTGCGCGACGACCTGCGCACCATCCTCAAGGGCGCGCTCCAGCTCAGCGTGGCCGAGAACCCCGCCCTCGCCCGCGACCTGCTGGAGTTCGAGACCGTGATGCACGCGCGCGCCCCGTATGGCTGGCGCCACGGCGCGCTCGAACTGCGGCTGACCAGCGCCGTCGCCCGGCTGAAGCAGGACGGCTGGCGCTTCGACGAGGAAATGGCCGCGACGCCTGGCGCGCTCTCCACCGTCGCCCTCGGCGGCGACGACGGACCCTTCGACGTGGCCGCAGCCTTCGCCGCCTTCCGGGCGCTTCCGAGCGCCGATCGCGACGCGCTGCTCGCCGATGCGGTCGCCACAAGCGTCAAGGCGGCGCTGCCGGTCGAGATCAATCCGACCGATTACGCCACGTCGTGGAAGGAGCTTGGCCACGCCACCGCCAACCTCGTCGCCTGCGCGCAACCGGAGATCCGGCGGATCTGGACGCCGACGAAGGACAACTTCCTGTCCCGGCTCGCCAAGCCCGTCCTGCTCGACATCGTGCAGGAGACCCTCGGTGGCGACGTCGCACGGCAGCTGATGGCGGCCAAGAAGGGCGATCTCGTCGACGCCGTCCACGCCGCCTTCAACGACGCCAAGACCCGCAGCCGCTACGACGACGCCACGCTGCAGCGACTGGACTTCTGGGTCCCGGCGGTGATGCGCCACGACGCCGTCGGCGGCCCCGTGAGCGACGACCGGACCGACGCCGACGCCACGGACCCGGAGTTCGCGGAAGACGACGACGCGGCCGCCGAGACGCCGACGGTCGACGCCATCGCCGCGGAATAACCCGCGACCGGGCCCTGCGCGCCGCCAGCCGCGGCGGCGCGCAGGGCGACGGATGAGCCTCGCACCGCGCCCCAAGCCCCGAGCCGCGACATGAACACGCCCACGCCCGCCCGGTGGCCGCCGCCGGACATCCTGCGCCTGCGCGACGCAGGCGCGCTCTTCGCCGTCAGCCATTCCGGCGGCAAGGACAGCCAGGCGATGCTTTTGCGCCTGCGCACGGTCATCCCCGACCAGCTCATCGTGGTCTTCCACGCCCATCTCGGCCGCGTCGAATGGCCCGGTACGATCGAGCACATCCGCGCGACGATCGGCGGCCTGCCGCTCGTCGTGGCGACCGCGCGGCGCGATCTTCTGACGATGACGCGGGAACGGGGTCGATGGCCGTCGCCGGCGCAACGGCAATGCACGTCAGACCTCAAGCGCGGCCCGATCGAACGCGAGGTGCGCCGCTGGCTGCGCGATCGCCGCGAGCACGGCGGCCGCGTCGTAAGCTGCATCGGCCTGCGCGCCGACGAGTCGCCCCGCCGAGCCCACGCACCCGAACTCGCGCGTAACGCCAGCGGCTCCAGGGCGGGACGCGACTGGCGCACATGGCTGCCGATCCACCGCCTCAGCGCGCAGGCCGTGTTTCTCACCATCCGCAGCGCCGGACAGCGCCCGCACTGGGTCTATGAGGCAGGACTCAGCCGTTGCAGCTGCAGCTTCTGCTTCATGGCGAGCCGCGCCGACCTGAAGAGCGCGGCGCGGCTGCGGCCCGACCTCCTCGCCGAATACGACGCCGTCGAACGCGAGACCGGTCAAACGCTCGTCATGCCGCGCCGCGGACGGTCGCCCGAGCGCCTGATCGACCTCGTCCAAGACTGACCCCCCTCCCCGCCACGCCACGCCATAATGGAGCACGACCATGCCCCTCGACGCCGCCCGGCGCCGGGCGCCGCGACGCGCCTTCACGCCAGATCCCTCCCTGCGCCGCGACATCGCGCAGGAGATCACCGACCAGATCATCGCGCTGCTGGAGGCCGGCGGCGAATTGCCGTGGCGCAAGCCTTGGACCTGCGCCGGCGGCGGCCTGCCGCTGCGCCACGACGGCACGCCCTATCGCGGCATCAACGTCTTCCTTCTCGGCCTGCGCGCAATGGCGCAGGGCCACGCCTCGCCCTACTGGATGAGCTACAATCAGGCGGTCCAGCTCGGCGGACAGGTCCGCAAGGGCGAGAAATCGACCACGGTCGTCTACTACGGCGTCGCCCGCGACAAGCGCGCCGACGACGCCGGCGACCGCGCAGGCCGATCAGGCGTCGATGGCGACAATGGCGGCGAGGACGGCGGCGCCTACCGCTTCCTGAAGCATTTCGCGGCCTTCAACGCCGACCAGGTCGACGGCCTGCCCGCGCGCTACCACCCCGAGCGCGACCTCGACGAAGACGCCGGCGCACGGCCCATCGCGGCGCTGCAGGAGATCACCGACGCCATGCGCGACGGGCTCGGCGTCGGGTTCCAGTCAGGCGGCGACCGCGCCTGCTACATCCGCGCGCTCGACGCCATCCACATGCCGAAAATCCGGCGCTTCCATGACGCGGAAAAATACTACGCCGTCATGATCCATGAGATGGCGCACGCAACGGAGCATCCGAAGCGGCTCGCCATCGATTATGGCGACAAATGTTTCGGCAACGAAGCATACGCCCTGGGCGAGCTCTACGCTGAGCTTGTTGCATCCTTGCTTGGTGCGCATCTATGCTTCGCACCAACGCACATAGAGGACCACGCCGCGTATGTACAGTCTTGGCTAAAGGTCCTGCGCGGCGACAAGCGCTTCATCCTCAAGGCGGCGGCGGACGCCCAGCGCGGCGCAGACTATCTGCTGCAGGCGGCCCAGGACTGCAAGGCGGCGCCTTGACCACCGCTACCGCGCGGCTGAGCGCTCATAGGCGTCCATGAGGATCACAAGAAACTCGCCATGCCGGTATCGCTCGGCTTTGGCCATCGCCTTGAAGCGCTCGATCTCAACCTTCGACGCGCGGATGTTCATCTGCGCGTCGTCCGCGGGCTCGCGGCTTGGAAACGCCGCAGCCCGATCGACCGCCGCCCGGTCCGGCTCGCGGCTTGGGGCACGCGGCTTGAACTCCTCCAACACCCCGAAATCCAGCGATTTGCGATCTTCCGACATCACGCCACCTTTCGCTTAGCCGCGGCTTTGCGCAGCCTTTCAATGGTCTCCGCCGCAAACGCCGCGACGTTATCGATCGCGGCTGCGAGGTTGTTCACCGACTTCGGATCGAGATCGCGCACCGTACCGCCGACGGCGAACAGCGCCGAAAAAGCGTCGCGCTCGTTGATTTCCACGTCAAAGACCGCGACGCGATCATTCTCGCGAAACTGACGGGCGATGTGGCGCGCCGTGCGGCTCTTGGCGACGACCTTGGACTGCGTGAACAACACCGCGTAATCGATCTCTCGGCGCACCGCCTTCATGTCTCGGTGGATCTCGGCGATGACGTCCAATGCGGCGGACGCGTCCTGCTGCTGCTCCTTCATCGGAACGATGACGAGATCAGATTGGCTGATGGCGTAACTCGTCAAACGCGACGCCGTGCCTTCCAGATCGACGATGACAAACGGATCGCGCACCGCGGCCGCCTCGATCTGATCGAGCACGGTTCGTTCCGTCGCATTGCTGACGATGGTCAGCGACGCCGGTTTTTCCGACAACGCCGCCCAACGCGTCACAGGCTGACGCGGATCGGCGTCGATCAGCGTGACAGACGACGAATGCGCCAGTTCGCACGCGAGCAACAGCGCAGACGTCGTCTTGCCGCTGCCGCCCTTCGAGTTGGCGAAACTGATCGTCGGCATGATCCCTCCTGATCTCGCTCCAACCGACGCAACGGCGATTGTTACGCTACTCTATCATATGTTAGCGCCACCTACCATACGCATGGATACGCTACGCTACGAAAGGGTATCGCATGGTATGAGAGGATACTAAACCGTATGATATCACAAGATATCGTATGATACGACACGGTATCATACAATCGCATATAATATCATACGACAATGCGCAGCTGCACCAGCACGCAAGCCCCCTCGCGACGATCCGCGCTACTTCTCCGGCTCCACGTCGACCAGCTTCGGCCATCCGCGCCGCTTGAGCTGCGCCGACAACGCGTCGGGCTCCCAATACTCGGGGTAAGGCGGCTGCAGGCAGATGGCGAATATGCCGGCCGGGCCGCCAGCCTCGACGTCCTGCATCGCCGCATCGATCACGGCGAGCAGCTCGGTCGGCGTGGTCGACCGCCGGATGAGGTAGCCCACGCCGTAGCTGAGCGCCTGGTTGAGCAGAAACGGCACGACGACGTGACGATAGTCCGTCAGACGCTCCGCCGCGACGCCAAGGTTGTGCATCACGCCCATCTGCACCCACTGGTGCATCACGTCGCGACGCGGCGACACGGCCATAAACCGCACCACCAGAAGCTTTTCGACCACCTTGCAAGGCGAAACGACGTCCACGTCGTCGGCTCTCGCCGTAGGTGAAATCCTTTCAGGCTCGCGCGCCACAATCTCGCGAAAATCGCGAAGCACCGCCAGAACGTGACGCTGAACAGCGGCAGGGTAAATACGTTCACGCGCAATCAAGACGCCCTTGTCGGGATTCACGGATTTCGCCATGGAGCCTCCACACGAAACCGTCACAGCGCGCCCGGCATAATTGAGGGAGCGAAGGCGGCGATGCAAGCGTCGCCCACGCGGCGCAGATAAACGCAACCATGAAAAAGTGTATTGAGCAAATTATGCACGTACACCGTGTATTCTATGCGACTACGAGTTGAACGGCATCCCATAGACCGCACGTCCTCCGGGGTCGACTCGACTTCGCGGACCTGGCTCATGAAATCAATCGGAACGCTCCATCGGCATGACGCCAACAACTGGCGCGGCGTCTTCGTCACGCCGCTTTATACGACTGCCGTCATCATCGCCGTCGACGAGCATCCGCAGGGGCGCTGCCGAAAGTTCACCATCCTTCTCGACGGCGCCCGCATCGGCCGGGGCCACGTAACCGGCAACCGCACGGAACCTCGCGCCGCCTTGGCAATGCGCGTCAGACTGCCGAGCGTCTGGCGCAAAACCATCCTCGCGCAAGCCGCAGCGTCCGAGCATGACGAGGATGCGCTGGACATCCAGGTCGTCGGACAGAACGTGGCGGACGCCATCGCCGCGGCGCTTCGCAACCAACATCGCTGACGACGACCGCTAGGACCGCGATCGCCAACACGACCGAGGGCGGCGTAGACGGAAGGAGGCAGGCGGAACGACGTCTCCGCACGGCGAGCCCCTTGGTCCCAGCCAATGACGTCTGCGCCGACACGGGCGTCCATGTCGAGCCCAGAGCCTGCCGCCGCGCCATGGAGGGCGCAGGCGCCGCAATAAGCGCTATCCGCGCCGCCTCTATCGGAGCCGTTCCCCGACGTTCATCCCGAGCGCCGACATAACAGCAGCGCCATGACGGCGACGCAAGCCGACCAGCGCCTCAACGACGATCCCCTCGTCAGCCTGGAGCCATCCGCCGGCGCGTCTTTCGGCCCTATGACGGGGCGATCCCGCCTGCAACCACGGCAGGCGCAGAAAAATCCCCGGACGGTCGAAGACGCCCGTCCTCCTCGCGCAAGCCATTTTTCCGCGCAGCCGCGGTCCTCCGCGATGCTCCGGTCCGAGGCCCCGAAAGGCCTCGGATGCTGAGCGCGACCGCCCCGTCATCACGGACCGACGTCGCCGGAGGGATTGGCCCCCGGCAAGGACGGAGATCACGACCATGGCGCAGATCGGCCTTCTCAACCGCAACGACGACGACAGCTTCGACGGCACGCTCGAGATGAAATCCTACAACGACAAGGTCCGGATGATCCCGGTCGCCAGAAAGGCCAACGATCGCGCTCCCGACTACCGCCTCTACGGCCGCGCCGACAACGGCAAGCGCTTCGACATGGGCGCCGCCTGGGTGCGCACGAAGACGGACGGGCAGGGGACCTACATCTCGCTGAAGATCGACTTCCCCGAGTTGCCCGCGCCGGTCTACGCCACCCTCGGCCAGGCCGCCGACCAGGACGACGCCGACGTCCTCGCGATCATCTGGAACCGCCCCGAGACCGGCCGCTGACGCGGCCGCCCCCGGCGCCCACGGCGCCGGGGCTCTCGCACCAATCCATCGCAGGCGGTCGCACGCAGCCGCCGGATGCGCTACCTTCCAACCGACAGGAGACCGCGATGACCGCCGACGAGAGCCGCTCGATCAACGACAAGCTCGACGCCATCCTCAGCCGGATGAACGCCGTCGAAAACGAGTTCGCCACCCTCAAGGGCGAGCTGCGCGCCAGCATCTGGCAAACCTCCTTCCAGATCATCGCGATCTATGCCGGCGCCATCGGGCTGACCCTGGCGCTCGTGCGCCTCTACGCCGGCTGATCCACGGCGCTCGCGCCACGCCCTCAAATCAGCCCGCCAGCGGGCGCTGGCGAAGGCCGCGTCAGAGCGCGCAGGCCCTGCCGCTACGCAGGCGTCCACGGCGGGCGTCATCAGCCACAGCCGCCCGGACGCGCGCGACGTAAGGCCAGCCGACCTCGGCGATGCAGGCGTAAGCCTTCACAGCGATACGGCGCTCCACGTTGGTCGTCATCGTTCTCCTGTATCGCGCTGAACAGATCATCATCAGGCGGAAGGGAGGCGACGAAGGCGTTGAAATGCTGCTGGCGCAGACGGTCAACCCTCGCGCGGCGACGCGAGATCGCCGACATAGTCGCCGGCGGCGACCAAATGGCCGAACCCCGCATAGGGCGGCGCGCGCCATGCATAGCAAAACGTTCCGGGGGGGCACATTTTTGGCGGCTTCGCCAGAGTGGGCTGGTCGCGTTATCAATCGGCATGGAGCCGGTGTCCGCCCGGGCCGCTTCAACCTCGGAGCAGAGCATGTTTTCCATGTTGTTCATCGCCGCTTCGCGAGCTCTCGCCCTTAAAGCGCCTGCGTTATTTGAAGCCGCAGCGAGAGCGTTTCACTCAATCATTGAGGGCGCGTATTTTTTACGCAGAGCGTCGCCTTAATGCGTGTTGTTGTTGATGGGAAGCCAAAATCCAGACTTCGACTAACGCCAAGCCATGCACTGCGTCGCCTGGCTCAGAACTGCGTGACAAGGAGACTCCAATGCCAGGCAAGAAAACGGCACCCAAGACATCCGAAACCGTTAGCAATGGTTTAACGACTTACAATAAGTTGAAGGATAATCAGAAATGCATCTACCAGGCCTTCAAGCACGTCGCGAATGAACCTGAAACATTACTTGGGAACCGCGTCGCTGCTGCAGGAGTAGATGCTGACGAACCAAAGGCCGTTCTTGTTCTGGCAAAATTTTACAATCTGTTTCGTATCGAAGCGTTTCATGGCAGTGATCATCTTTCAACTGCCTACAGTCTTGAAAACGACACGAATTATGTGATGATCATCACGACACATGATCACATCCGCAAACAGGTGCGTGGTGTAGGCGACGCAAAGGGAATCATGTTCGGCGAAGAAGCGTCCGCGTTGCTGACTACGGCGCCACCTTACGTCATGTGGCACGCCATCTTTGCGTCGGTCGATGCTAACGGAGTAACTCGTTGGATCGATGAGCAGGACATATACAAAAACGGCCCAATAGGTGCGACGGCCGTCGTTGCTTTCTCCGAAAGCATTATTTGATAAAAATCTGACCTTCCGGTGTCAAACCTGAAGCCCCGGGCGCTTGGGCCACAGTACGCGACACCGGCGAGGTCGAGCAAGCTCGATCCCCTGTGTGGCGCTGGATAGACCACCATCAGGCGGCGGGGAGGCCACGAAGTTGTCAGGATGCAGCCACCGGAGACGGTCAGCCCTCGCGCTGCTATGCGAGATTGAACCGCACCGCGATTCCTGGAGGCCGGTTTCTTTGAGGCCTACGCCGCCACGGCGCCGGCCTCGAGTTCAGAGTAGTAGCGGTCCTCGGCCTCGGCAGGGGCATGCTGCCGATGGGTTCGAGAAGGCGGCGGTTGTTGAACCAATCGACCCATTCGAGAGTGGCGATCTCGACGGCCTCGAGGCTGCGCCACGCGCCGAACGGGGCGATCGCCACGTCCCGTTCCGGGCCGCGGCGCCGCGCCACTCATGAACGGAGCCCCGGCGAAGGGCCGGGTCTCCGCCCTCACGGGTGAGTGTCGCTATCGCAGGCGCATCGCATCACCATCACGCCGCAACACCACGCCGCCAAACTGCGCGGCCAGGCCCCATCGAGGGGCCCGGCCACGCCGCAGGCTTCGACGGCCTCAGCCAGCGCCGGCGGCCCGTGGCCGCCGCGCGCAGTCGCGCGGGCGTCGGCGCGGGAGAGCCCGCCTGCTTGCCGTCCGTCCTCGCGCGCCGGCCCCAGCGCCGCGCCTGCGCTCCGGTCGCCCCGCGCCCCAAGCGGGCGCAGGGCGACGCTCCGCTCCGGCGCCGCGCCCGGGTTCATCCGGCGGCTGCGGTGCGGACGCGCTGGCGCAGGCTGACGTCACAGCACGCACGCACGCCCTCCCAGCATATCCTAAGTGCGGATGATACGAAGGGGCGGAAGGCCCGCTCCAAGCCCCCGAAAAAATCAAACCCACGCGATCAGTCGAGGCGCTATCGCGCCAGTTTTTTAGTAAGAAGGCGCGTGGACGCTTCGCTGGATTTTTTCGGCCTGCGGCTGAAACAATTCCTGATTTTCCCAAGAGAAAATCACCAATTGTTTCACGGGCTTTCCGCAAACCTTCCGCCTTCGTCGCGACCCTTCACGGATAGCAGGAAGACCGTGCGCAGCGCCCGGTCGGCTTCCGCGGAGGGACTTCCCATGACCGCGATCATCACCGTCACCGACGACGAGATCATCATCGCCCCGCTCGGCGACGACGAGGACCTGCCCGAACTTGACGGGCTCGAGCCGCCCGAGATCGACGGCGACGAGGACTTCGGACCCGTCACGCTCCTCATCGACCACGACGAGGACGAACAGGACGCGGTCCTGCGCCTGGCGGTCAGCGACATCGCCTGGGCCCGCCGGAGCCTCCGCAGCGCGGCGCTCACGGCCTGACGCCGGACGCCCGGCTCACCCCCGAAAGCGAAAGCGCCGGTGAGAGCCGGCGCACGCGCGCCCGTGCGCAGAGAAAGGCCTCTCCCAATCCCGGCGGCCCGCAGCGGCCCCATCGCAAGGATCACAGCCATGAGCATCTACGACGACATCGAAGCCTTCGGCATGACCGGCGACGACTACGTCCCGCCCCTCGCCGACCACGACGCCATCGCCCAGATAGCCAACGCCGCCGTCGCGGGCTTCCTCGAGGCGCTCGCCGAGAGCGGCCTCAACCACGTCGCCGCCAGCATCGGCTGGGGCGTCGTCAACGCAGTCCACCGCGAAATCGAACGGCTCGAGCGCAAGTCCGACGCCAACGCCGCCGAGATCCGAGATCTCATGTCCACCCAGGACGGCTCGGAAGTCCGCGACGTCGAACTGCAGGACGCCATGACCGCCCAGGAGCGCATGGAGGACCTGCGCGACGCGCTCTCGACCTTCCGCGAAGCCGCGGCCGAGGCCTACGCGACGGCCACGGGCGACCCCTGGCTGCCCCGCTCCGGCTCCAGAACCGGGCACGGCGTCACCGCCGCCCAGATCGACGCCCGCGCGATGCTGAGGGCGCAGCGCGACCAGCGCGTCGCCGAACTCAATCCGCAGGGCCCGAAGTTCATCGTCACCGGCCATGTCGACTGGACCGACGTCGACGCCGTGTTCGTCGCGCTTGACAGGTTGCGCGAGCGCAGGCCTGACATGGTCGTCGTCACCCGCAACGCCCGCGGCGCCGAGCTCATCGCCCGCAAATGGGCCGCCCAGCGCGGCGTCGACCAGATCACCGTCACGCCCAACTGGTCGCTCGGCAAACAGGCCGCCTTCAAGGCGATCGACGCCGCGCTCGAACTGAAGCCCGCCGGCGTCGTCACCTTCGAGGACGCAGCCCACCCAGCGAACGGGATCACGCTGAACCTCATCCAGAAAGCCGCCGCCAAGCGCATCGCCGTCTGGCGCGTCGGCCGCAAGGATGGCGGCGCCGCAAGCGCGGCCTGAGCCGCATCACCGACACGCGACGCCCGGGCCCTGCGCCTGGGCGTCGCTTTTTTTTGCGGCCCGCAGACGAAAGGGCAGGGGCGCCACTGCTGCGCCGGCGCCTCCCCGCCGGCCGCGTCGTCCCGACCGCGCGCCCCCCGCAAAGCGAGAGGGCCGTTCGGCCTTCGCGAGCCGCTCCGCGCTCGCAAGAAAGCTCAACCCCTCCCCGAAAGGATCTCCCCCATGGCCACTCTCGGCATCGTCACCCGCCGTCCCGCCGACGGCGCGATCACCGGCAAGCTCGAAATGAAGTCCTACACGGGCCGCGTGCTCTTCGCGCCGGCGACCAAGCGGTCCGACGCCGCGCCCGACTTCCGCATCTACGGCGAGTCCGCCGGCGGCGGCCGCTTCGAGATGGGCGCCGCCTGGACCAAAACCCGCACCGACGGGCAGGGCACCTACGTCTCGGTCAAGCTCGACTACCCCGAGCTGCCCGCGCCCATCTACGCCACCCTCGGCCAGCTCGCCGACCAGGACGACGACGACGTCCTCGCCGTCATCTGGAACCGCCCAGACCCGGCGCGCGCCGGCGCCGCCGGCGATCCCTTCGCCCGTCTCGCCAACGCCGCCTGACCCGCGCCTGCGCAAGCGTCCGTCCCGAACCGGGGCGGGCGCCCGAAAGCGAAAGGCCCCACGGGGCCGAGGCGAGCCGCCTCCGGCTCGCAAGAGAGTCCATCCCCTCCATCGAAGGAACCAACCCAATGGCCACCATCGGCACCGTCACCCGTCGCTCCGACGCAACCTACGCCGGCACGCTCCAGCTCAAGAGCTACACCGGCAAGACGCTGTTCCGCCCGACGGGCGCGACCGGCGACAAGGCGCCCGCCTACCGCATCTACGGCGCGGGCGATCACGGCGGCCCGTTCGAGATGGGCGCAGCCTGGATCAAGATGCGCACCGACGGGCAGGGGACCTACGTCTCCGTCAAGCTCGACTACCCCGAGCTGCCCGCGCCCATCTACGCCACCCTCGGTCGCGCCGCCGACCAGGACGACGACGACGTCTTCGCCGTCATCTGGAACCGTCCCGACCCCAATCGCGTGACCGGCGGCATTGCGGGAGATCCCTTCGCCGGGCTCGGCGGCATGGCCGCCCCCGCGACGCCCGACCCGCTCGATCCGATCGACGCGATGGCCCCGATCGAGACGCCGAAGGCGCGGCGCGGCAAGCTCGCGCCCGTCGAAGACAGCGAGGAGGGCCGCGCCTGACGCCACCGGACCCGCAAACAAGCCGCCAGCGCGCCCCTGACGCGCGCTGGCGGGCCTCGCCACACCGCAGCCCCGACACAACGGCACGCTGCGCCGACGGCCACAGCAAGGAGCCTCGCGCCATGACCGCAATGCCGACCAACACCGCCTTCACACAACCAGACGCCGGCGACCTCGCGGCGCTGATCCCCGCAGCCTTCGAACACCCCGACTACTGCGACGCCAACCGCTACGAAGACTGGGAGCGCGACGTCGCCACACCGGCGCTGCAGACGCTCGGCTTCACAGTCGGTCGGTGGCGCGACGGCGAACGCGACAGCTTCGGGCCGCTGACGCGCCTCGTCCCGCTCTCTCGGGACGGCCACACCGGCCTCTACGTCTACGGCTGACGCCATGACAGACTTCTGCCTCGTCAACCGCGCCAACGTCGCCCAGTTCGTCGGCGCCTTCGCCTCGCGCGAAGCCGCCATCGCAGCGCTCAACCTCCCCGCCGACGGCGTCGCGAGACGCGATCCGTGTCGCGACGAAGAACCCCAGCTCTGGCTCACGGAGGCGCCCGAAACGCTGCCGCGCGACGGCGCGCAGCACGTCATCGGTCCCGACACCCCCTCCGACTGACCAAGCAATCCATCACAGCGACGCATGGGCGTCCGGCGCAAGCCAGGCGCCCTTCGTCTTGCGGCCCGCATCCAAGCGCCGCGCGGCCCGTCGAGGGCCGCACAGCGCTGGTCGTCGGACCTTCAGCAGTCCTGCAGCAGTCCTCGCCCCGGCCACGCCGGGGCTGCGGTTCCTCCTGTCGGCCGCTCGCGGCGGCCTCCCCGACGGGCGGTCGCGCGCCGGGCGCGGCCTCACGGCCAGCGCCCGCCACGCTCAACCCCCGTCGGACCGCACGCTGACCCCCGCCGAACTGCGGCCAAAGAGGGCCGCGTGTTCGTCGGCGGTCGGCGTCGCGCCTGTGCCGCGACGCCTCAGCTTTGCGGCAGGCATGCCGGCTGGTCGCCGGCATTCTTCCACCACACACACCCGCCGTGGTCGCTGCCAGCCTCGCCCGCGACGCCGACGCGCTGACGCGCGACAGCTGGCGGGCTCGGCGGCCACCCCCCGCCCATGGCGTCAAGCACATCACCGGCGACACGGTTTTTTTCGGCGAGGACAGCGCGCGCGGCGCGCACTTCGCAATGAGCCGCCCGCGCGATGGCCGAGCCTACAGCCCCCGAGAAAAAAACCGCGCCGCCGGCTCGCGCGCTCCGCGCGTCGGCTCCGCCGATCCTTGACCCCATGAACAGGGCGCGGCGGGGCGGCAGCACCACGGCGCGTGTGTGCGGGCCGTGGACACTCCAACACAAGGAACGCCGACCATGACCCCCATCATCACCATCCTCGACGACGAAATCGTCATCGCGCCGCTCGGCGACGACGAGGACCTGCCGCCGCTCGACGACGACGTCGCCGAAGACGACCGCGCCGCCGCACTCGTCGCACTCGGCCGCCTGCACATCGACTTCGCCGAACTGCCCTTCTGATCCACGCGACGCGGCGCCCGAGGCGAGCGCCGCACTCCTGTCACCCACCGCACCGTCGAGGAGCCCACTATGACCCCGCCCCACATCGCCGCCGCGCTCAGCGACCTCGAACGCGAGATCGACGCCGACACCCGCGGCGCGCCCTATGAACTCTACATCGCCCGCGCCAACGCGGCGTCCCTGCAACACGCCCAGCGCTTCGAGGGCGATCAGCGCGACACGTTCCTCGCCGCCGCCCGCAACCGCGGCTTCTACGATCCCGACGTCCAAGCCGGCTGGCTGCTCGAAGCCACCGACGACCTCTGCATGCACGGCCTCGACTACAACTGCTGCCCCTGCGGCTGCGGCGACGTCGAATTCGACTGACATCGCCAACGCGACGCGCCTGCAGCGCGTCGCGTCGCAGCCGAACCGGCCATCTCGCCGTCGACGTCCAGCGTCCGCCCGAAGGACTCTCCGCCCCGCCGCGTCTCTCAAGACCTGCGGCGACGGCGCCGAGGCGGAGAATCCTCTCGGCCGTGGACAAGGAAGACGACGACATGACCGCAGCCACCGCTTCGCCGCGAACCCTCAACGCCCGTGCTGTCGGCAAGTCGGCGCCCGGCGCCGTCTACGTCGGCCGGCCGTCAAAGTTCGGCAACCCGTTCGTCATCGGCCGCGATGGCGACCGCGACACGGTCATCAGGCGCTACCGAGACTGGCTGCTCGCGCAGCCCCATCTCGTCGCCGCCGCGCGCCGGGAACTGGCCGGCAAGGACCTCATCTGCTGATGCGCGCCCCAGCGATGCCACGCCGACGTCCTGCGCGAGATCGCGAACGCGCCGCGCTGAAGCCGGGTGCTGTCGTCGCCGTCGTCGCCCGCCGCCGCGCTGGCGACGTTTCGGTCCTGCATCCGACACGGCGTAAAGCGACGTCGCCTCGCCCATCGGCGCCTGACTTTCCCGCTCTCAGAGACATCGATGGCGCATCGAACCCTGCGCCCGTTTTCGGCGCGCAGACCGACCGCCTCAAACAGCCGCGCTTTCCTAAAGCAGTCCGACTTATGTTGCTCAACCGATCACACTTACTCTCGCGCTCGACACCAAAGCTGTGCTGCAGATCGCCCGACCGTCGATGCTGACACATCAGCTCATCCCGCCAGCCTTGCGCATCCTGAACCAGCATCCGGGCGATCGCCGCAGCCCGTTCCGGGCCGCGGCGCCGCGCCACTCATGAACGAAGCCCCGGCGAAGGGCCGGGTCTCCGCCCTTGCGGGTGAGTGTCGCTATCGCGAGCGCTTCGCATCGCCCACACGCGCCATGGACAGGACCCCACCAGCGCTCCGAAAGCGACGACGATAGCGCCAGATGCGGTTCAGCGGCTTCCGCAGCCGTTCTACTTCAGCCGCATCAGGCCCGCCTGACCCCCCGACAACCACCCCACAGTGATACCCCGCGAGCGGGGCCCCTTTGATGGAGAGGCACACCTGAGGCCCCTGACGAGGCCGAGAAGCGCGTTTGTTGAAAATACGCGATATTGATGTTCTGCGAGGTTTTTGCCACCGTCATACTACCTCATACAATCGCGAGATTTACGAACGGCTTCAACACAAGAGGCGCGGGCCCCCGAAAACGAATCCATCCACCGGCGCGGCGCGGCGCCAGAACCGCGTTCCTGGCGCCGCAAGCCCCGTCGATGTTGACAGATTGTCGCAGGAAGCGGCAAGACGGCCGGCGATAGCCATAAGTCATTGATCTCATGACTCGTTCTAATCTAGGGGGAGATTAGAACTTCATGTTTACATGTGCAGAGCCGCCAAGCACATGGTAAAAATATCATCCAAGCACAAACGCAGACAAAACCACTCATCATTCGCCAGAATGAGGAATGTAGGCAATGCTGGATGGAGAAAAGGACCGTATCGGCAATACGGTAGTAATCTCGATGCGCGTCACGAAAGAGCTTGCGCAATGGATAAGGGCCTGTGCGGGCGCTGGTAACGAGAAACACTCGCGCGCCGTGGTCATCATGCTTGAGACGCTGCGCTACACAGTCGACGAACCCCAGCTCGACAGGGTACTCAGGCACATCCGCAATCCGAAAAAAACGGCGCGAGGCCCCAGCGAAAAGGGCGCCGTAGCAACGAGGATGGTCTCGTGACGGCGGCCGGAAACACATCGGCCAGGCGCATCACGGTATGCCTGAGCGAGGCCGACATCGCCACGCTCGGTCAGCAGAAAAACGTCTCCGGCGCCATCAGGGAAGCGCTGCGCATCGCCGCGGAACGCCGCGATCCCGACGCGGAGGCGGCGCGCTCGCGAGAGCCTCAGCGGCATCAGCTCGAGGCGATCGTGGCGGAGCTCGCGCGGCTCAACGCGCGCGTCGAAGCGCTCCATGACGTCGTCTCGACGCCGTTCAGAACCCTTGAGACGGCCGCGCGGATCGTCCGGATCGAGACGCTGCATGCCCGTCAGATGCATCTCTTCGCGCGGTTCCTGGAGCAGTTCTGCGCGACGTCCGCGGCGGTCGAGGGGCTGTCGATGACGGCCGGCGCGACCGACGCCAACGCCGCCCGCGCGTATGTTCAAGCCGCTCATGAAGACCTCCTCGAGCGGCTCTTCGACCCCGCCGACCACGCCGCGCAGGAGGCGCTGGACGCGGCGCGCACGCCCGGCAGCGCCACCGCGAGCGCGGACGAACTCTTTAGTTTCGAAGACGCGCCGACGCGCCGGCGCGCCGCCGAATAGCGGCGCGCGACGCCATCCGAACCCGCAGGGAGCCGCGCCATGACGCCCATCCGACACCGACCGTTGATGGGCGACAGCTTCGCCCGCGGCTTCGACATCTTCCGTCTGCAGGCGACGCTGCAGGCGCGCTCCATCGCGCTGATGCTCAAGATCCTGGGCGCGATCGGGATGTTGGGCGTCGGCGTCTGGGTGTGGCTGACCGTGCCCGACTTCGTGCTGCTCGGCGCCGCGCGCTACGTCGGCGCCTATGTCGTCACCGGGCTTGTCGGCGTCGATCTCGACGCCATCCCGGTGCTCACCGACAGCGGCTGGCAGAGCTGGCCGTCAGCCCGCATCCTGCGCGATCCGTGGCATGTCGGGGCCTGGAACCTCGCCGTCGAAGCGACGCTGCACGCCGTCGCGGTGTTCCTGCTGCTCTCCGGCCCGCTCGCCTACGCGCTCTATCTGCTCGCCAAACGGCGCGGTCACACCGCCACGGCGGACCTGCTCGCGCGCGGCCAGCGCGTCGTCGAGGCGCGCGAACTCGGCCGTCTCGTGCGCCGCGGCGCCGCGGTCTCGAAGTTCACGATCGGCGCCGTGCCGATGCCGGAGGCGGTTCTGAACCGCGCCTTCGTCGCCCTAGGCACGCCCGGCACCGGCAAGTCGGTGCTGATCAAGCGCTGGCTGCGCGAGGTCCGCGCGCGCGGCGACATGGCCATCGTCTTCGACAAGGTCGGCGACTTCACCGCGGAGTTTTTCGACGCGCGCCGCGGCGACGTGCTGCTCAACCCGCTCGACGCGCGCTCGCCGCCTTGGAGCCCGTGGGCGGAGATGCGCTCGATCGCCGACGCCTACCGCATCGCGCGCGCGCTGATCCCCTCGACCCAAGGCGACAACAACTTCTTCCACACCGCCGCGCAGGACCTCTTCGCAACGCTGCTCACCCGCATCTGGCGCATGAGGAACCGCTCGCTCATGGCGCTGCTGGAGGCCGCGCTGATCTGGGATCGCGAGAGCAAGGCGACGCTGCTGGAGGGCACGTCGGCGGCCAAACACTATCAGGGCGACCATCGCTCCGGCCACGACGTCGACGCCACGATGTCGGTCTACACCCAGGCCCTGCGGTTTCTCTCGACGCGCTCCGGCGGCCCCGACGATTTTTCCGTGCGCGACTTCATCACTGATGCGGTCACGGCGATGGAGACGCGCCCGGACGCGGCGCGCGCCGCGCTGGCCGCCCGTTTCGACGCCGAGTACGCCGAGCTCCTGCAGGCCCGAAACCTGCTCGCGGTCGGCGATCTCGCGCGCGCCGCGCGCCTCGTCCAGCGCGTATCGCTGGTGTTTCCGCTGCTGCCCGACGGCATGGCCGCGCCTGCCGAGGGCGCGGGGTTCACCGTCTGGTGGGACGCCAACCGCGCCGAGATCGAGGCGCACTGGCGCGCTCAGGACGCCGCGCGCGACGACGTTCTGGCGGGGCGTGAGGCGCGCCGGCGCGAGGCCGCGGCGCGGCTGCGCGCACGCGGCGCGCCTTGGCTCTTCATCGCGTCCGACCAGCGCCAGCTCGCCGCCGTGCGGCCGGTGCTCTCGCTCTGGCTCGACGCCGTCGCCGACACGATCCTGAGCCTGCCCCCCAACCCGCAGCGCCGGATCTGGCTCATGCTCGACGAGCTGCAGGCGCTGCAGGAGCTGCCCTCGCTGCAGCCGCTGCTGACCGAAGGGCGCAAGTACGGCGCCTGCGTCGTCGCCGGCGTGCAGAACATGGGACAGCTGCGCCAGAACTACGGCCCCGACCGCGCCGAGGTGCTGATGTCGCTCTTCAACACCAAGACGTTCTTCCGCCTGCCGGAGCCGCGCACCGCGAAATGGTGCGAGGACGCCATCGGCTCGGCGGTCGTCGAGCGCATCGGCGAGAGCATCCGCTACGGCACCTCGGAGACCATGGACGGCGCCCAGCTCTCGCCCCATCGCAGCACCGAGCCGATCGTCATGGCCGGCGACATCGCCCGCCAGCCGGACCTGCACTGCTACCTCACGCTGCCCGGCAACTGGCCCGTCGGGCGCATCCAGCTCGCCTTCGACAAGCGTCGCGACGCGCCGCCGCCGATCGCCGCTGCGCTGACGCCGCGACCGCCGGAACAGACCATCTTCCACGCGCTCGACCGCAAGGGATGGCAGCCGATCCCTGAAGGCGACGACCCGCTCGGCGCCGGCGACATCGCCCGCACGCTCAAGGGATCGACGCTTCCGGACCCCGCTCCGGCGGAGAAAACGAGCCCGGCGATGCGCGCAAAAGACGCCGCCGGCGCGGCGCCGGCGGCGAAGTCCGCGCAACCTGCGCGGCCGTCGCGCGCCGCCGACACCACGCCGAACGCGGCCGGGAAACCTGATCCAGCGACGGCGACGACACCTGAGGCCCCGCGCGCCGCGGCTCCGGTAAGCGACGCGGCCCCCATGGACCGACCCACGGCGTCAAGCCATCCCGGTATGGCGAGACCCCCTGTCGGCGATCTGGGTCGCCGCGCGACGCCCTCCGCGCCGCGCCCACAGACACCGCCGAACGCCGCCACGGCAGAGACGCCGGACCTCTTCGGCGATGGCGCCGCGGCTCCGTCTTCACGCCGCCCGGATTCGAAACTGTGAGCGCGCCGCGCTGCAGACGCGCCCCTGAACCGACCCCTCGGGAGGGCGCGCCATGCTCTCGATAGGGGCGGTGGCCAGCGCCGGCGCGGCGTCGGCCTACTTCAGCAAGGACGACTACTACACCCGCGACGCCGACGGCCCGTCGGCCTGGGCCGGCGCCGGCGCCGAGGCGCTCGGCCTCGCTGGACCCGTCCAGCGCGCCGACTTCGCCGCCGTTCTCGACGGCAAGCTGCCGGGCCAGGCGGAACGGCTCGGCTTCGAAGCCAAGGGCGTCTGGAAGCACCGCGCCGGCTGGGATCTCACCTTCAGCGCGCCGAAATCGGTCTCGGTGATGGCGCAGGTCGCAGGCGATCTCCGCCTCGCCACCGCTCACGATCAGGCTGTCCGCGCGACGCTCGCCGCCGTCGAACGCGAGCACGCCGGAACCCGGATCAAAGAGGCCGGCGTCCATCGACACGAGACCACCGGCAATCTCGTGATCGCGCTCTTCCGCCACGAGCTCAACCGCAATCGCGACCCGCAGCTGCACACCCACGCCGTCGTCGCCAACGCCACCGAGACCGCGCGCGGCTGGCGCAGCCTCGACGACAAGCGGCTCTACGACGCCAAGATGGAGATCGGTCTGCGCTACCGGCAGGAGCTCGCCCTGCGCGTCCAGCAGCTCGGGTACAACATCGACATCAAGCCCAACGGTACGTTCGAGATCCGCGGCGTCAGCCGCGAGACCATGGCCGCGTTCTCGACGCGGCGCACGGAAATCGAGGCGAAACTGGAAGCCCTCGGCATCGAGCCCGGCGAGGCCAGCGCGAAGGAAAGCGCCGCCGCGACGCTCAGCACGCGCCGCTCCAAGGGCGCTGTCGACCATGACGCCGTCTACGAGGGATGGCGCATCCGGATCACGCCGGCGGCGCTGGGGGCGATCGAGGGGCTGCATGCCGAGGCGCGCGGCCGCACCGCGGCGTTCTCCGCGCTGCTCACCATTGAGGCCCGCACCCAGGATGCTACGGACATCCTACGCGTCGCCATCGACGCGCTCTCCGAACGCGAGGCGGCGTTCTCGACGGAGCGCCTGCTCGCCGTCGCAGGCAAAATCGCCATCGGCCGCGCCACCGACGAAGACCTCAAGACGGCGCTTCAGGCGGCCGTCGCGCGCGGCGACGCGCTCGGGCGCCAGGTCGTCGAGGCCGATCGGCAGACCCGCGTCGACCAGGAAAAGGCCGGCGTCACCACCGAAAAGCTCCGCGCGATGGAACGCGCCATGATCGCCGCCGAGGCCGCCGGCCGGGGTTCCGTCACGCGGCTGGCGAGCCCCGGCATTGCAGCCCATGTCGTCGACATCGCGGAGAAGCGCTCCGCCAGACACGGACACGCCTGGACCGACGACCAGCGCGCGGCGACCGCGACGCTCCTGACCAGCCGCAACGCGGTCGTCGCCGTCCAGGGTCTCGCCGGCACGGCGAAGACCTCCACGGTGCTCGCGAGCTTCGCCGATTATGCCGAGCGCAGCGGCTACAACGTGCGCGCGCTCGCCCCGACCGCCAGCGCCGCGGAGACGCTGGGCGAGGCGCTGCGGCTCACTGGCAAGACCGTCGATCGCCATCTTCAGGAGGCGCGCGCCGCCGCGAAGAACGCGCCGCAGACCCAGGTCGGCGGCGCGCGAAAAATCTGGATCGTCGACGAAGCCTCGATGCTCTCGACAGCGAAGCTGCGCGCGCTCATCGAGACCGCCGAACGCGAGAAGGCCCGCCTCGTGCTCGTCGGCGACGTGCGCCAGCTCGGCTCGGTCGAAGCCGGCGCGGGGTTTCGCCAACTTCAAGAAGCCGGCATGCAGACCGCGGTGCTGGAGCGCATCGTGCGCCAGACCAACGACGCGCTGCGCCTCTCCGTCGAGCAGGCCGCAGCCGGTCGCGCGGCGATCAGCATGCGCTACTTCGATCCCGCCAAGGACAACCTCATCGTCGCCGACACGGCGGACGAGCGCCGCACGGCGCTTGCCGACCGCTGGCTCGCCCTCTCTCCGCAGGACCGCTCGAACACCATCCTCATCGATCCCAGCCGCGAGGGCCGCGCCAAAATCACCGACGCCGTGCGCAAAGGCCTCATCGCCGAAGGCGCCCTTGGCCTGTCGGCGCTCACGGCGGCGCGGCTCGAGACCAAGGGCCTCACGGTGGCGGAGAAGCGCTTCGTCTTCTCCTACGAGGTCGGCGACCAGGTGCGCTTCGCCCGCGGCTACCGCCTCAGCGGCGTCTCCGTCGCCGCCGGCGCCTATCTCACGGTCGTCGGAACCCGCCAGGGCGACGGCGTCGTGGAGCTGCGCACGCCCGGCGGCGCCGTCGTCGACTGGAAACCCGCCGAGAAAGGCGCCGCCAAGGCCGAGATTTTTTCGCGCGAGACGGCGGAGCTGCGCGCCGGCGACGCCGTCGTCTGGACCCGGAACGACCCGTCCCTCGGACTGCGCAACGGCCAGACGGGCCGCGTCTCCGTAGTCGACATCGGCGCGCGCCAGGCGATCATCGCCTTCTCGGGCGGCGGCGAAAAGACCATCGACGTCGACGACCTCCGCCGCGGCCACTGGCGGCACGGCTACGCCCAGACCGCCTACGCCGCCCAAGGGCGCACCGCCGAGCGCGTGCTGATCCATGCCGAGTCCGCCCGCATCAACCTCGTCAACGCCTCGAGCTTCTACGTCGCGCTCTCGCGCGCCAAGGACAGCGGCGTGCTCGCCACCGACGATCCCGACAAGCTGCGCGCCGGCCTCGAAGGGCGCGCCGGCGCCAAGATGACGGCGCTGGAGACCGAGGAGACCCGCCGCGTCGCCGCCGAGACCGACGCTCGCGGGCTATCGACCCAGGCCCGCCTCGGCGAAGCCGTGTCGGAGGCGGTCCGGGCGCTGCGGCAACGCGTCTACACGCCGCGCCGCACGCTCCCAAGCCCGGCCGACCTCTTCCGCCGCGATCCCGCCATCGCCCGCGACGCCGGCGCCCATCGCGGCGACACGCACCGCGTCGGCGACCCAGAGAAGGAACGCGACAAGGACCGCGAGACCAAACGCGCTCGCGCGCCCGAGACGATGCAGGAGCTCGCCGAGCACGTCGAGCGCCGCCGTCTCGAGAACGAACGCGCGAACAAGATCCAGACCCCCTCGCGCGGCTTCGAGCGATAAGCCGCGCGCGCCCTCACCTCCAGCACAAGGACGCCGCCATGCCGCCCCTCCTGAAACCCCGACCCGCGCCGCCCAGGATGCGCAAGATCAGCTTCAACGCGCCGGAGGACCTCGCCGACGAGCTGGAGGCGCTGAAGGCGCGCGCGGAAGCGCTCGGCTACGAGCTCCCGCTCAACGACGCCCTCGTCGAGGCCTATCGCAAGCTCGTCCGGCGCGTCGCCGACGAACTCGACGCCGGACCTCGCGAGGCTGACCGCCGCGAACCCGCTTCAGACGCGCCCGCGCCCGGCTCCGATGGGCCCGCCCAGCGCTCGATGCTCGACGCCGCCGAATGAAGACGCTTCGCAACCCCACCATCAACGCGGCCGGCGCTGCGCGCCGCTCCAGGGCCCGGGCCGGGCCCGGCCCGTCAAGGCCAAGCGGCCTGCGGCCGGCGCGCGCCGCGCGCGCCTTGACCGGCCTCCCATCGCCCCTTCAAGGCCTCGCTCCGCTCGCCCGAAAGCCGGACGGCTTTCAGGCGAGCGGGCTCTGGCCATGGTCGTCCGATCACCGCGGGGCGCCCGGTCGAAGCACCGGTCGCGCAACGCCTTGACGGGGGTCGCTTCGATAGAGGTCGCCGCTCCTCTCAGGTGCTCGGCAAAGCGGTTGCGCCACCTGCGCGCGTCCCGCGTAGCAACGGCGTCTTTGCCGGCCGCCCGACGCTCATGGGGCGCCCGACGTGGTTTCAGAACGCCACCGCTCTGCCCGGCGCTGACTGAGCCAAGGCATCATCGCCCAGTCCATGCGCCAAGCGTAATCGATCCGGCGACGCTCTCCGGAGGCCGGCTGTACGGGTCGCGCGAAGGGCCGATGCGATTCGTCAAAGCGTGCGTCGGACTGGCGCCACGGCCCTGCAGCGACGCCAGCAACGGCATCAGGCCCCCAAAAACACGCCTAAAGTACCCTCGGCACACCAGATGTTGCGGAATCGGCTTGCCAAGCCTTGAGCAAGCCGGCACAAAATTACGGCAACAACTGAATAAAACGATGGGGACCGTAACAACCCCGTCGATTGAGGCGGACATGGCGAAACCTGCACCTGGCCCGACGCTGCGTCGCGGCGAGCGAATTGACAAGCTTGTCGGAGAGCATGCAGCGCGCCTGTCGGAGCGACTGCAGGCCCATCGCAACGAGCTCTACCCGCCAGACGCCAAGAAGGCGCTGCGAAAATTTACGTCCGGCGAAGTCGCCCAGCTCTTGGGCGTGAAGGACGCCTACCTGCGCAAGCTGCACCTCGATGGCAAAGGCCCGTCGCCGGAGATTCGCACCAATGGCCGCCGGTACTACAGCCCGGAAGACATCCAGAATCTGCGGCAGTTCCTCGAGGCGGGCGCAAAGTCCCCTGGAACCTATGTTCCCGGCCGGAGAGCGCAGGATCATCTACAGGTCATCGTGGTGATCAACTTCAAAGGGGGATCGGGCAAGACAACGACGTCGGCCCATCTTGCGCAGAAGGCCGCGCTCGACGGTTATCGCGTGCTGGCGCTCGATCTCGATCCGCAGGCAAGCTTCTCAGGATTGCACGGGTTCCAACCGGAATTCGACCTGCTGGACGGCGGCACCCTCTACGATGCGATCCGCTACGACGACCCCTGCCCTATCGCCGACATCATCCAGCGCACCTACTTCACCAACCTCGATATCGTCCCCGGCAACCTCGACCTGATGGAGTTCGAACACGACACGCCGCGCATGCTCTCGCGCGGCGAAGGTTCGCTGTTCTTCACCCGCGTCGGGCAGGCGCTGAGCGAGGTGGAGGAACGCTACGACATCGTCGTGATCGACTGCCCGCCGCAACTTGGCTTCCTCACAATGTCCGCACTCTCGGCGGCGACGGCTGTCCTCGTCACTGTCCATCCCCAGATGCTGGACGTCATGTCGATGTGCCAGTTCCTTCTCATGACCTCGAATCTTCTCGGTGTGGTCTCGGAAGCCGGCGGCGACATGAGCTATGACTGGCTACGCTACGTCGTCACCCGCTACGAGCCTGGCGACGGCCCGCAGAACCAGATGGTGTCGTTCATGCGCGGCATGTTCGGCGAGCACGTCCTGAACCATTCCGTCCTGAAGAGCACGGCGATCTCCGATGCGGCGATCACAAAGCAAACGCTCTACGAAGTCGAGAAGACCCAGTTCACGCGCGCAACATACGAACGGGCGATGGAGAGCCTGAACGCGGTGAACGATGAAATCACCGGGCTCATCCAGAAAGCATGGGGTCGCTGATGGCGCGCAAGAACCTTCTCAAGGGGCTGATTGGCGATGCGCCGCCAGCATCAGACGACACCACCGAGGCGCCGCGGCCGCGCTACACCAAGGGGGCCATCGGCGCGGTCGGGCAATCCATCGCCGACCTGAAGAGCCGGGCGATCAACGACATCGATCCAGCCAGCATCGCGGATGGCGGCATCCGCGATCGGCTGGAACACGATGCGGAAGCGCACGCGTCGCTGGTCGCGTCGATCCGCGACTACGGGCAGCAGGTGCCGGTGCTGCTCAGACCGCATCCGCATGAGGCCGGCCGCTTCGAAGTCGTCTACGGCAGGCGCCGGGTGCAGGCCATCCGGGATCTGGGGCAGACCGTGAAGGCGATGATCCGCGATCTCGACGATCGCGAGGCCGTGGTCGCACAAGGTCAGGAAAACTCGGCGCGGCGCGATCTGAGCTTCATGGAGAAAGCGAACTTCGCTCGCCAGATGCGCGAAGCCGGCTACGACCGCCGGATCATCTGCGACGCTCTCCACATCGACAAGACCATCATATCCCGGATGCTGTCAGTGGTGGATCGCGTGCCGATCACGCTCATTGAAGCCATCGGCGCCGCGCCGTCGATCGGTCGCGACCGCTGGCTGCAACTCGCCGACCTGATCGAGAAAAACCCGGAAGGGGCCGAGCAACACCCTGCCCTATTCGGGCCCACGCGCGTCGAGACTTCCGATGGCAGGTTCGAGGAGCTGTTCGTCAGCCTGACCCCGCGCGCGGTCAAAGCGCCATCGCGCGTGAGCCTCGCGCCAATCCGTTTCGGCGATGAGCCGGCGCGGGGCCAGATCAAGCGCACGCCGTCCGCGGTGACACTGTCCTTCGACCTCGGCCGCAGCGATGGCTTCGACGAGTGGCTGGTTGATAACCTGGAAGAAATTCATCGCGACTGGCTTGCCCGTCGCGGCGAGTGACCATCCGCGCGCCGCGCGGACGGCAATGATGTGACCATGTAGGAAAGGAGGCGCACCCGGCGGAGCAAAAAGAAAAGACCCCCCAGGACATGACATCCCGAGAGGCCCGTTCATCGCCTGGCAGCATGAACGTAGCCACTCAGTTGACAGCAGTCAACAACCGTCGGTCTCCGCGGAAGGGTACGGCTTTGCCTAGCGGACAGCTATGGAGAGACTTTCAACCACGCCCTTTGGGGCGCGGCCGGTATCGGCTGCGCTTCTGGCGACGACCGAACGCGTCGCACGGCAGGCCAATGTGCCCCATGCTGACAAGTGGACCATTTTTCGCGACCTCTGTGTGGGGCGCGCAGCATTTGGCGTCTCCGATCGCGATCTCTCGGTATTGAACGCACTCCTCAGCTTCCATCGGGGCGCGTCTCTCAGCGACAACGAGGTCACGGTCGTGTTTCCCTCCAACGCCGCCCTCTCAGAGCGGGCGCACGGCATGGCCGAAAGCACACTGCGGCGACACCTCGCCGCGCTCACGCGCGCCGGCCTCGTCCTGAGGCACGACAGTCCCAACGGGAAGCGCTACGCCCGGAAAAGCGCCGCTGGAGATGTCGTCGTCGCATTCGGTTTCGATCTGAGACCGCTCCTCGTGAGGGCTCAGGAAATCGCCGGCGCCGCGCAGGCGGCGCGGGACGCCATTGAGCGAATGAAGATGCAACGTGAGCGGCTGAGCCTCGCGATGCGCGACGCCGCGAAGCTAGTAGCCTATGTCGAAGACGCTTCGAGTGACCAGGCAGGCTCTGCGATCGAGCAGCTCCTAAGTGAACTTTTCGCGCTGCGTTCCCGGGCGCGCCGTCGCCTGGACGAGCGCGAACTCGACAGCGCATTGGCCGATGCAACCGCACTCGTGCAGGTTGCGATGGAGTTGGTGCAGGCCAGTGTCCAGCCAAGTTCTGAAAAAATGGACGGCAATGACGCCGATAACGAGCGCCGCCATCAGAATTCAAAAACAGACGCTTCTTGTTTTGAACCCTTAGAACATAAGCACGCCAAAAATCGCTGTGGCGAAGAGAGGCAGCGCCTGCGTGGATTGAGGAGAAGCGAGGAGACGACCAAACTGGTGGAGGATGTTCCGTTCGCGCTCGTACGCGAGGCGTGCCGCGAATTGGCGGCCTACAATGGCGGTCGCCTTGACGGGTGGCGCGACGTCACACGGGCCGCGCATTTCGTACGCGGCCTGATGGGCGTCAGTCCGAGCGCTTGGGAAGAGGCGGTTGATGTTATGGGCAACATAACGGCGAGCCTCACGTTGGGATGTATGCTGGAGCGATCCTCGGAGATCCGCAACCCAGGAGGCTATCTCCGTGCGTTGATCTTCAAGGCGCGATCGAGCCAGTTCACGCCCATCGGAATGCTGATGGCCATTTTGAAGAGCGCTCCGCCGGTCAGAAGCGCCGTCCAGAAAGTTGACAGCTGTCAACCCGCTTAAGGGGGCTGAGTTGACAGCTGTCAACTTTCACACGGCGACCAAGTTGACAGCTGTCAACTACAATGGAGCGGCTGGCGCGCGCCCCGCCCCCACGCTTGCCTCTCCCGTGCCCTTGGCTGGCGCGTACAACCGTATCGAGGCGCGTACTACATCAATTGGCGTACGACCCAAGGCAGGTTCAGAAGACGAGGCCGCAGCCTTGCGCTTTGACGCCAATCGTAACGCCGACCTATGATCAGACTGCAACCGAGGAACGCCAATGCCAGAGGTCACCGCATTAAAGCCCGGCGCGGGCAGCCGCGGCTCGCTTGCGATGGCCGACGCCTCCAGCGTCGGCGTTCAGAAAGCTGGCAATGCCACAGCTCCACAACTCGGCGCAGCACCAGCTAAAAGAGCGTCGCCACGTGAAGAAAGCTAGCGCACCGTTGGCCCCCGGCGGCGAAGCCCCAAACGCCCCACAGTCGCCGCCGCCCGGCATGGCTGAAGCCACGCCATCAGCCATCCGTGCCATTGCGGAGCCAGAATCAGCTTCCCGCACCACGCCAAAGAGTGCGGCCCGTTCGCTGCGCGACGGGGCCAGTGCAATGCTTGAGTTCCTGCGCGCCCTGCTACGACTGCCTGAGCCCCACCCTACCCGCCGCTATCCCCCGCGTTCGGCGAACTTCTTCACCGAGGACGGTAAGCCGCATTACCATGGCCACCGCGCGCGGCTGCGGCAGCGGTTTCTCGCCACCTGGCCCGACGGGCTGCCTGACTATGAGCTGCTCGAGCTCGTCCTGTGCAACGCCATCTGGAAAATCGACGTCAAGCCGCTCGCCAAGAAGCTGCTCGAGCGCTTCGGCTCAATCAACGCCGTCGTCAACGCCCCCGAAGCGCGGCTCCGCGAGATCCCCGGTGTCGACGACTGGGTCGTGCTCCACCTGCGCCTCGCCGGCGCGCTCGCCCAGCGGCTCGCCCGCGCCGAACTCAACGAGACCTGCGTGCTGGGATCATGGAGCGCACTGATCGCCTATTGTCGAACCACAATGGCCTTCCGCGACCGCGAACAGTTCCGCGTGCTCTATCTCGACCAGCGCAACACGCTGATCGAAGACCGCCTGTTCGCGGAAGGCACCGTTAACGCTACGCCAGTCTATCCGCGAGAGGTCGCCCGACAGGGCCTCGCGCTCAACGCCGTGAGCGTCATCCTCGTGCATAACCACCCGTCTGGCGATCCGAAGCCCAGCGACACCGACGTCGTCATGACTCGGCGCGTGGTCGACGCCTGCGCCGCCGTCGACATCCGCGTCATTGACCATGTCGTAATCGGCAATGGCGCTGAGGCTTCGTTTCGCACATTGAAGCTGCTCTGATGACAGCTGTCACGCGCGCTGGTCTGTTGGCGCTGATCATCCTGGCCCCTACCCCGCCTGCAGCCGTCGCCGCCGAGACCGTCTCCGGCTTCGCAACGGTCGTCGATGGCGATACGATCGATATCGGCGTTGAGACCGTCAGGCTCTTTGGGATCGACGCGGCTGAGGCCGGACAACGCTGCTACCTCTCCAGCGGCGCTGACTGGGACTGCGGCGCGAGTGCGACGGGCCGGCTCCGAACGCTAGTCAACGGCAGGCAAATCTCCTGCGCAGTACGCGACATCGACCGCTACGGACGCCTTGTCAGCATTTGCAGCGCAGCAGGCGGCGCACGCGATCTCAGCGCCGCCCTCGTCTCTGAAGGTCTTGCTTGGGCCTTCCGGCGCTACAGCGACGCCTATGTCGATGAGGAGGACGCCGCGCGAACCGCGCGCCGAGGCGTCTGGCAAGCCCCGACCCAGCCTCCTTGGGACTTCCGCGCAGAGCGATGGCACGCCGCCGCCGCAACGACACCGCGCCCGGGATGCCCAATCAAGGGCAATGTCAGTTGGACCGGCGAGCGCATCTATCACACGCCCTGGTCGCCCTGGTACGATCGCACCGGCGTCAGCACAGCCCGCGGCGAGCGGTGGTTCTGCGATGAGGCGGAAGCCCGCGCCGCCGGCTGGCGCGCGGCGCGGTTCTGAGCGGCGGCGGGGATTACGATGCGCGGTCGGGATTTCGTGGTCTTCGACATCGAAACGGTGCCCGATCGCCTCATCGCGCTTCCCGATGAACTCGTCGATCCCGAGACCGGCGCGGCGCTCTTCCCGGCCACGCCGCTCCACAGGATCGTCGCCATCGCCGTCACTGAGTTTCGTCGCGAAGCCGACGGGACGATGCGGTTCGTCGACGCGCGCGCCGGCGGCGCCGTCGACGCGCCGGAGCGCGACCTCATCGCCGGCTTCTGGGCCGCGATGGGCAAGGCTGAACCGACGCTCGTCGGCTTCAACAGCCGCGGCTTCGATCTGCCGGTGCTCCTCCACCGGTCGCTGCGCCACGGGCTCGAGGCCCCGCTCTACTTTCATGGCGACAGCAAGTGGGACTCGTATCGCCAGCGCTACGCCGTCGACTGGCATCTCGACCTCTGCGAGGCGCTCAGCGAGTTCGGCGCGTCGCGCAAGATCTCACTTGACCTCGCCGCCCGCCTAGTCGGAGCGCCGGGCAAGCTCGACGTCGACGGCAGCGACGTAGAGGCCATGGTCGACGCCGGACGCATTGAGGACGTGCGCACCTACTGCGTCACCGACACGCTCTCAACAAGCCTCGTATGGCTCTCGTGGTTGCGTGTCCAAGGAAGGATCACCGCGGGCCAGCGCGCCGACATAGAGAAGGAAATCGCCGACTGGCTGCAGGATCGCCAGGACAGCGAGCCGCATCTCGGTCGGTTCCTTGAGGCATGGAGTGTGCCCGGAACAGTGGGGTAGGGGGATCCGATCCGCCGTCTTGCGGGCCTCTGCAATTTCCAGAATCCCAGAGTTGACAGCTGTCAACAATACGCGCCTTCACGCGCTCTTCCCTAGACCCAATGCTGACGAACTCGACGAGAGCCAACGCGCGGGGCCGATCGGAGCCATGATCTCCACCAACTCACACTCCGCGACACAGTGGACAGTTCATCGCTCGGCCACGAGCATCAGGTTGTTGGCGGGCATTTTGAGAATGTTCGGCGGCGACAGCCCGGCTTCCTGCAGCATATTGCTGACCCCGAGAACATCCTTGTAGCCGATCTC